>NZ_JACAAX010000039.1 GCF_013377085.1 Rhodoplanes sp.
CCGCCGGCCGCCGGCGCCGGCGCGCCGCCGCCCTCGGGGCGGGTCTGGCTGCCCGGCTGCAGCGTGGCGGACACGCGGCACTGGGTGTTGCCCTTGCCGCACTCCACCCGCGACACGCCCGTCGTCATGTCGACCACCAGCCGGTCGCCCTTCACGGCGTTGGGGCCCTGCGAGATGACGACATTGCCGATCAGCGTCACCGTGTTGGTCTTCATGTCGAAAATGCCGTTGTCGCCGATCGCGGTCTGATCCTTCTGGGTGACGACGACGTCGCCGCGCGCCTCGATGCGGCGGATCTGCTGCGAGCCGGCCGGCCCGGCGGCTGCGCCGGCGGCCGGCTTGGCGCTCGCCGTCTGGGTGGCCTTCGGGTCGGCGGCTTTGGGATCGGGGGTTTTGGCGTCGGGCTCGTAGAACACGACGAGGCTGCGGCATTTCAGGGTGACGTCGCCCTGCACCAGATGCACGTCGCCCGCAAAGGTCGCCATCTTCTCCTTGTCGCGCACCTCGAGCGAGGCCGACTCGATCTTCACCGGCTTGTCGCGGTTCTGCGAGAAGCCCTGCAAGGCGTTCGGTGTGTTGTTGGCCGGCTGGGCCGCCGCCGGCCCGATGGTCGCGCCGACCGCCAGCGGTGCGACCACCAGCGGGCTCACCGCGAGCAGGCCGGCGATGGCGGCGGCCGCGAGGGTCCCGCGATACGGGGTTCGGGGTGGCGAGGACATCATCGGGCAATCGCCCGCGCCGCGGCGCTGGCTGTCGGCGTCCGGGTCACCGCGGGTGTCGGCACCGCGACCGGCGCCGGCACCGGTGCCGGCGCTGGCGTGGACGCGGTCAACCCGGCGGAATCCTTCGGAGCCTCCAAGTAGAGACGGGTGAGCACGCCTTTGCTGAATCGCACCACCGCACCGCCCTCGGAGATGTCGAGCCGGTTGGCATCGACGGTTCCGTTCGGCAGCTTCACGGTGACGGGCGCCTCCGACACGATCGTCCCTTTCTTGACGTCGAGCACGGCCTCCTCCAGGCGCGCCTCGAAGCCCTTGCCGGTCCGCACCACGATGTTCTCGGTCAGCTTCAGATTGTCCTTCTTGGAGTCGTAGAGGCCGTTGACGGCCGTGATCGTGATGGCGCCCTGGTCGTCGGTCTGCACCTGGGCGCGGAGCTCCTTGAGCTCGAGCAGGCTGGGATTCGCGAGATCCTGGGCGGCCGCCTGGGCGGTCAGCTCGTAGGGCTTCTGGTCGTTGGTGAAGCCGGCGAGCCGCGGCAGCTCCATGGTGATCTTGGTGCCGCTGACGACCAGCTTGCCGGGATCGATCGCCGTGTCCATTTTCTTGAACGGGTTGAAGAACACGGCCACCACCAGCACCGCGAAGCCGGCCACGATGGCGACCGGGATGGTGACCCGCATGACCCGGATGAACCGGCTGTGCCGGGCGGCGCGGCGGAACCGGCGATCGCTGTCGTCCGCCGGCAGGAACCGCGCGCGGGCGAAGTCTCGGTCCGTTGCGGCCACGGCGGTCAGGTGGTTCATCCCCAGCGTCTCGATCCGGAACCGCGCATCTCTCGCCCGGCCGAATACGGCCCGACAAGGTCGCCTTTGAATATGGCCGTCCCGCGGCGGCTGCGGATCTCACGAATGGGCGAAGATGTCCTCGCTCGCCCAGCCGGCGAGATCGAGCTTCGCCCGGGTGGGGAGAAACTCGAAGCAGGCCGCCGCGTAATCGGTCCGCCCCTCGCGCGCCAGCATCTCGTCGAGGCGCGTCTTCAGGGCATGCAGATGCAGCACGTCGGAGGCCGCATAGGCCACCTGGGCGTCGGTCAGCTCGCTGGCGCCCCAGTCGGAGAGCTGCTGCTGCTTCGACACGTCGACGCCCAGAACCTCCTTGGTGAGGTCCTTGAGGCCGTGCTTGTCCGTGTAGGTGCGGGTGAGCCGCGAGGCGATCTTGGTGCAGTAGACCGGCGCCGGCATCACGCCGAAGGTCTTGTACAGGATCGCCAGGTCGAAGCGGGCGAAGTGGAAGATCTTCAGCTTTCGCGGATCGGCGAGCAGCGCCTCCAGGTTGGGCGCGCGCGGGTTCTCGCGCGGAATCTGCACGACGTCGGCAGAGCCGTCGCCGGGCGAGAGCTGCACGACACACAGCCGGTCACGTCCGGGGACGAGGCCCATGGTCTCGGTGTCGATGGCGACGGCGCCCTGATAGCGCGCCAGGTCGGGCAGGTCGCCGCGGTGGAGACGGATCGTCATGGGCTCGCTTCGTGGTCGGCCGCCGAACACCGGAGCGGCGGCCGCGGGACCCGCGCCGTAGCTCCAATCATCTGATCGACAAGCGCTTTTGCCTCAATTCGGCCACCTGTGTAGCACACAGGGAAACGTGGTCAACGGCGCGGGTTCCAACGGTGCGCCGACGCCATGGGGGCAACGGCCTTCGGGCCGCACGAGGAACGGCTGCCGCGCCGACGACGTTGACGTCGGACGGGCGCACGGCCGTCGGGGGACATCGGCATGGCAGCCTTGTCGGCGCGTGCATCGATCAGACGTGCGCTTTTGCTGTGTGCGGCGGCTTCGGCCGCCTCGGTCGGCTTGTCCGGCGGGCTGGTGCTGCCCGACGCCACAGCGTCGGAGATCCGGCCGGCCCAGGCTCCCGTGCAACGGCTGGCCGCGGCCGAGCAGCTCTCCGCAGCCGAGACCGGCGACGACGTCGCGGCGGTTCCGATGCCGCGGCCCCGGCCGGCCGCCGCCGCCGCGCGGCCGGCGACAGAGCCCGTACCCGTCGCCCGAACCGCCTCCCTGGTTCCGCCGTCCATTCCGCTGCCGCGTGCTCGCCCGGCCGGCGCCACGGCGCCGATGCCGGGGCCGGCGGAAACCTCTCGCTGCGGCCCCAATGGCCGGCTGGTCCGCTCGGCCTATTACTGGCAGGGCTCCCACACGGCGAGCGGCCAGCGCTTCAACCCGGACGGGTTCACGGCGGCGCACCGGACCCTGCCGTTCGGCACCAAGCTCAAAGTGACCAATCCGCGCACCGGCCGCTCCGTCGAGGTGGTGGTCAACGACCGCGGCCCCTACACGGCCGGCCTGCACATCGACATCAGCCGCGGGGCGGCGCGGGCCATCGGCCTCCAGGGCACCGGCACGGTCTGCCTGCTGTGACGGCGAGACTGCCCCCCGCGGTCAGCGGCCGGCCGGCCTGACGCGGTCGAGTAGTGCCCGCCGGTAGGCGTCGCCGGGCGGCGATTCGTCGAACATGATCCGGTACACGATCGGCGCCACCACGTGGTCCATGACGGCGTCGATATCGACCGCCGGCTCGCCGCGCGCGGCGGCGCGCGCCGCGATGGTCTCGATCTGCCGGCGCGTGAAGGCCGAGCACTGCGGCGCCGCCCCGGCCGTGCAGGCCAGCACGTCGCGCGTCATCGCCCGACCCGGCGCCGAGGCCATCTCGTCGACGAACTGCTCCAGCCAGGCGTCGAGGTCGCCGCGCGCCGAGCCGGTGTCGGCGGGCTCGCCGTCCGGCCGCAGCCGCTCGACCGCGACGTCGGCGAGCAGGTCCTGGAGCGTGCCCCAGCGGCGATAGATGGTCGACGGCGTGACGCCCGCCCGCGCCGCCACGGCCGGAATGGTCAGCTCGGACCGCTCCACCTCGCCCAGCAGATCCTTGACGGCCTGGTGCACCGAGGTCTGCACCCGGGCGCTGCGTCCGCCCGGTCTAAGGCTTTCTTTGATCGCCATATTTTTTACTCCCAGCAGATCCGGGCGCATGTCTTCGCGGTGTCTGGCGCGCCCGGCTCCGTGCTGGCGTCAGTGCGTTTGGGGTCGCTAACGCAAAATATTTGCTTTTGTAGGCGGAGTGTCCTACATCCGGCGAACGCAAAGACTTTGCTTTAAGCCGCAGGAGCCCTCATGTCCACCCTGCCACGCCCCGATGCCGGCCCCGTGCGGCCCGATGATCTCCGTCGCGATGCGGAAACGCCCCGGCCGGGCGCCGCCCTGTTCTTCGCCGCCACGCTCGCCACCTTCATGGCTGCGTCGAGCGCACCGACGCCGCTCTACCGGCTCTACCAGGCCGAGTGGTCGTTCTCGCCGGCCGTGCTGACCGTGGTGTTCGGCATCTATGCGCTCGGCCTCCTAGCGGCCCTGCTCACCGTCGGGGGGCTGTCCGACCATCTCGGGCGCCGCCCGGTGATCTTCGCGGCCCTGCTGCTGCAGGCCGCCGCCATCGCGCTGTTCATCGCGGCCGACTCGACCGCCGCCCTGATGGTCGCCCGCGCCGTGCAGGGTTTTGCCACCGGCGCCGCGACCGGGGCACTGGCCGCCGCCCTGCTCGATGCCGACCGGGACCGCGGGCCGCTGATCAACAGCCTGATCAACCCGGTCGGCATGGCGCTGGGCGCGCTCGGCGCCAGCGTCCTGGTCGACTACGCGCCGTGGCCCATGCGGCTCGTCTACGGGGTGCTGCTGGCGGCCTTCGTGGTCCAGGCCGGCCTCGTCTGGCTGGTGCCGGAGACACTTGCGTCCGAATCTCCGTCGTCCCGTCCCGGCGCGCTGGCCTCGCTGCGCCCGAAGATCGCCGTCCCGCCGAGAGCGCGCGAGACGCTCGCCCGGATCACGCCCGTCAATGTCGCGGTGTGGGGGCTCGGCGGCTTCTACCTGTCGCTCGCCCCGTCGCTGCTGCGGGCCGCGACCGACGTCACCTCGGCGCTCGCCGGCGGCAGTCTGGTCGCCACCCTGACGGCGAGCGGCGCGCTGGCCATCCTGGTCCTGCGCGGCCGGCCGGCGCATGCGGTCCTGACGGCCGGCGCGGCCGTGCTGGCCGCGGGCGTGGCGACGATCCTGCTCGGCGTCCACGCGCACCACCTCGCCCTGCTGTTCATCGGTACGATGGTGGCGGGGTTCGGCTGGGGCGGGGCGTTCCTCGGCGTGCTGCGGGTGCTGCTGCCGCTGGCGGCGCCGGCCGAGCGCGCCGGGCTGATGTCCGCCTATTTCGTGCAGAGCTACCTCGCCATGAGCGTGCCGGCGATCTTGGCCGGCGTCTTGGCGCGCTCGATCGGCCTCGTCCCGGCGACCGACGTCTACGCGGCCGGGCTGCTCGCCCTCGTGGCGCTGGCGCTTGCCGGCGCGATCCCGCGCCGGATCACGGCGCCGTCGTGCCCGGCAGCTCGGCATCTTCCTGGGCCAGAGTGCGGATGATCTTGGCGAAGCGCGCCGCGATCGGCGACAGCTTCTCGCCGCGCCGCCACACCAGGCCGACCGGGCGCAGCGGCCCGACATCGTCCAGCCGGATCACCTTCAGCCGGCCGGCCGCCGCCTCGACCTCGACCAGCCGCGGCGAGATCACCGAGACGTAGCCGGACTTCATCACGATCGACTTGATCGCCAGGATCGAGTTGGTGCTGATGCCGCGGGCCGGCCAGTCGAGGCCGGCGGACGCGAATACCAGCTCCATCTGCTGGCGGAATGCGCTGCCGCCCGCCGGCAGCACCCATTGCACGTCCGCGAGGTCGCTCAACCGCACCGAGGCGCGCCCCGCGAGCGGGTGGTCGGGCGCCGTGATCAGCGACCAGTCGACGTCGAACAGCGGCTCTTCCTCGATGTCGGAATGCCGGGCTGCTATGCCGAGACGCCGCACCAGGAGGTCGAGCTGGCGGGTGCGCAGCATCTCGGTGATCTCCTGGTCGAGCCCGTCCACCACCGAGATGGCGATGGCGGGCGTCTCGCGGGTCAGGATCTCGATGCAGCGCGGCACCAGGTCGACGGCCGTGACCGGGGTGATCCCGATGGCGAGCGTGCCTTCGAGCCCCAGCGACCGCATGCGGATTTCCTCGCCGGCGCGGCCGAGCAGCGATTCCAGCGCCTGGGCGTAGAAGACGAGTGCATTGCCGAAATCGTTGAGCCGGGCGCCCTGGCGGCCGCGCTCCAGCACCTTCACGCCGACCTCCCGCTCCAGGAGGGCGATGCTCTGGGAGAGCGCCGGCTGCGACATGTTGACGGCCTCGGCCGCCCCGCTGATGGAGCCGTGCCGCGCCACCGCCAGCAACTCCAGGAGCCGGCGTGGTTCGATCTTCATCGGGGGGTCATCCTGGTCGGCGGTCGCGTCCGTTGCGCGCCACTATAATCCGGGCCGATAGCCTTGCCAAAAATCCGTATTGGACCTTCGTCGCACAACGCTCTTAATGTCCGCCCCGACGACGACCTTCAACCCCCGAAAGGTCGACATCGACAAGCCATTTCGAGCAGTCGGCGAACCACCGACGACGGTCGCCCCGCAGCGACCGTGACGACCGCTCCCGCGGTCGCCGGAGGTCGGGGAAAGTCACCGGAAACGCCTGCATTCGAGGAGAAGAGAGCATGAAGCTAGCCACATTCAAGGTCGGGTCCGAAGAGCTCGTCGGCGCCGTCGACGGCAACGAGATCGTCGCGATCGACGTGCCGGACATGCGCACGCTGTTCGCCCTCGGCACCCCCGTGAAGGCGCAGGCCGAGAAGCGCATGACCAACCGCCGGTTCAAGCTCGCCGACGTGAAGCTGTGCGCCCCGATCCAGCCGAAGAAGATCTTCCACACGGCCGGCAACTATGCCGAGCACGCCCACGAGGGCGACCGTTCCAACTGGGTCGCGGCGATCAAGCCGTGGATCGTGTTCTTCCAGAACGTCGACGCCGTCATCGGGCCGGACGACCCGGTCGTCTATCCGCAGCACCTCACCAAGTGCCTCGACTACGAGCTCGAGCTGTGCGTCGTCCTCGCCAAGCCGGGCAAGTTCTTCACCGAGAAGGAAGCCCCGGACTACATCGGCGGCTACGTGATCTTCAACGACATCACGGCGCGCGACATCCAGCGCCGCGAGATGGAATCGGCGAACTTCTGCTTCTCCAAGTCGATCGACACCTTCTGCCCGTTCGGTCCGTGGATCGTCACGCCGGACGAGATTCCGGACCCGTACAATCTCCATCTCGAGCTGCGGGTGAACGGCGAGAAGCGCCAGATCTCCAATTCGAGTCACATGTCGGTGACGATCCCGCAGCTTCTCTCGAAGTTCTCGCCGCTCGGCTACAACGCCGGCGACATCCTCACCACCGGCACGGTGTCGGGCGTGGCCGCCTTCAGCAAGGATCCGGAGGCCTGGTATCTCAAGCCGGGCGACGTGATGGAGGCCGAGATCGAGAAGATCGGCGTGCTGCGCAACAAGGTGATCTCCTGGAAGGACGCCTACGGCGTCGACGCCCCCGAATTCCAGCCGTTCTGAGAGGTCGACATGATCGATCGTTCCAAAGTCTGGTCCGGCACCATCAACGACGTCGCCCTCGCCGGCCGTCCGAAGCGCACGGCTCGTTTCTACGACACCACGTTGCGTGACGGCGAGCAGGCGGTCGGCGCCGCCTTCGATCCCGAACAGAAGCTCGAGATCGCCAAGCTCGTCGACGGGCTCGGCGTCGGCCGCATCGAGGCCGGCTTCCCGCGCGTCTCCGACGAGGACAAGGAGGCGATCGGAGCGATCGCCAAGGCCGGCCTGAAGGCCGAGGTGTGGGGCTTCTCCCGCGCCCTGGTCGACGACGTCGCGGCCGTGGTCGAGCTCGGCCTGAAGTACTGCGTCATCGAGGCGCCGATCTCCGATCCCAAGCTGGCGGCGCTCGGCGTCACCCGCGAGGCCGTGCTGGAGCGCATCAAGAAGGCCGTCTCGTTCGGAACCGAGAACGGCATCCACGTCTGCTTCTTCGGGGTCGACTCGACCCGTGCCGACCTCGGCTTCTTCGAGCATGTCTACAAGACGGCGCTCGACGTCGGCGCCAAGGAGATCGCGGTCGTCGACACGCTCGGCATCGCCACCCCCGAGGCGGTGTCGTTCCTGATCGGCAAGGCGCACGAGTGGGTCGGACCGAACGTGCCGATCCACTATCACGGCCACAACGACTTCGGGCTCGCCACGGCGAGCGCGGTGGCGGCGATCTATGCCGGCGCGTCGTGGATTCACGGCACGGTCGACGGGATCGGCGAGCGCGGCGGCAACGCCAACATCCCGGAAATCGCGCTCGCCCTCGAGCTGCTCTACGGGATCGATACCGGGCTCCGCCTCGATCTCGTGCGAAAAGCCTCCGAGCGGCTGCGGCAGATCGCCCACTACGGGCTCGAGCCGTGGAAGCCGGTGGTCGGCGAGAACCTGTTCGTGCGCGAGACCGGCGCCGTCGCGGCGCAGTTCCACATCCCGCAGGCGATCGAGCCCTACGCCGCCTCGCTGCTCGACACGCCGCGCGGCATCGTGCTCGGCAAGAAGAGCGGCGCCGCCTCGATCACGCTGAAATGCGAGGAGCTCGGGCTGAAGGCCGGGGACAACAAGATCCCGGTGCTGCTCGCCGAGGTCAAGAAGCTGGCGTTGCAGAAGCGCGGCCTCGTGACCAACGAGGAATTCGTCGAACTCGTGAAGCGCCTCGGCTGAGACGACTCCGTTTCCGCTCGTCCCCGCGAAGGCGGGGACCCAGGCGCCACCCGATGGGGCGCCCCTGGATGCCCGCTTTCGCGGGCATGAGCGGAATGTGGGTCAAACTCGGCGAAGAACGCGCTCACGCCTCAAGAAGGAAGACTGAGATGGGTCGTTTCCAGGACAAGAAGGTGCTCGTGACCGGTTCGGGTCGCGGCTTCGGCGCCGTGCTGGCGCTCGCTTTCGCGGACGAGGGCGCCGACGTCGTCGTCCACTACAACTCCTCCGCCAAGGGCGCCGAGGAGGTCGCGAACCAGATCCGCAAGCTCGGCCGCAAGGCCATCACGGTGAAGGGCGACATCGCCTCGCACGCCGACGTGCTGAAGATCGCCGAGACCTGCTTCGGCGAGTTCGGCGGCTGCGACGTGCTGGTCAACAATGTCGGCGACATGGCGCTGGACCAGAAGTCCTGGCGCGAGTTCGACGAGAAGGTGATCGACCACACGCTCGCGGTCGACATCAAGGGCACGATGTTCATGATCCACGAGATCGGCTCGCGCATGCTCGACTCAGGGCGCGGCGGCGCGATCGTCAATATCGGCTCGCAGGTGGTGATCGCCGGCTCGCCGCGCGCCCCCCAATATGCGGCGGCGAAATACGGTGTCATCGGCCTCACCAAGTCCTATGCCCGCGCGCTCGCGCCCCTGGTGCGGGTCAACACGCTCGGCGCCGCCTTCATGGAGACCGAGGCGCTCAAGAACCGCTATGACTGGCAGCACGGCCGCCGCGAGGAAGTGCTGCGGCAGACCCCGCTGGCTCGCATCGCCACCCCCGAGGACATGGTCGGACCGGTCATGTTCCTGGCGAGCGACGACTCCAAGCACATGACCGGCCAGTTCCTGCTCGCGAACGGCGGGCTGGCGATGGTCGGTGCCTGAGCGGGGCTGACGCGCCGGAGGCGGGCCGCCGAATTCCTCCCACGGCGGCCCGCCGCCCCCGGCCGACTTGCGACGCGCGGATGCGGACCCGGTATGATCCTATGGACCCGCATCCACAGAAAGGCGCGATCATGACTGCAAGCACTGCGAGCCTCGAGGTCTCCCGGAGCAACCATGTGATGCTCCTGAAGATCGTCGACCCCGGCACCCGCAACGCCCTGTCGGGCGAGAAGTTCTACCGGGCGATCGAGGAGGCGGTCCGGGTCGCCAACGCCGACATGGACATTCGCGCCGTGATCGTCACGGGCGACGGCAAGGCGTTCTCGTCGGGCGGCAACGTGCGCGACATGCACGGCCGCAAGGGCATGTTCGGCGGCACCCCCGAGCAGATCGCCGAGCAGTACCGCACCGGCATCCAGCGCATTCCGATGGCGTTCTGGAAGCTCGACGTGCCGGCCATCGCGGCCGTCAACGGCCCGGCCATCGGGGCCGGCTGCGACCTCGCCTGCATGTGCGACATCCGCATCGCCTCCGACCGCGCCGTGTTCGCCGAGAGCTTCGTCAAGGTCGGCATCGTCCCGGGCGACGGCGGCTCCTGGCTGCTGCCGCGCGCCATCGGCTATGCGCGCGCCGCCGAGATGGCGTTCACGGGTGATCCGATCGACGCCGACGAGGCGCGCGAGATCGGCCTCGTCTCCCGGGTCGTGCCGCACGACCAGCTCATGACGGTCGCCTTCGAGCTCGCCGGCCGCATCGCTGCCAATCCGCCGCACGCGCTGCGCTGGAGCAAGCGGCTGCTGCGCGAATCCCAGACCGCCCGGCTCGACACCGTGCTGGAGATGGCGGCCGCCTACCAGGCGCTCACCCACACCACCGAGGACCATGCCGAAGCCGTGACGGCGCTTTTGGAAAAGCGACGCCCGGTGTTCAAGGGACGCTAGAGGCTTCGATGAAACCGATGCGACTCTTCTCTGCGCTCGTCCCCACGCAATCGCTCGGGCATGCGCATATCGGGCGCGACACACATGAGCTGTCATGCGCGGGCTCGACCCGCGCATCCATCCCATGTCGCAACAACGCTTGTTTCGCAGAGAAATGGATCGCCGGGTCGAGCCCGGCGATGACGCCGGGGGGACCTGCCGCATGACCACCGACACCGAAAACCCCCTGCTCCTGGTCGAAAAGCCCACCGACGGGATCGCAGTCGTCCGCATCAACCGGCCGGAGGTGCGCAACGCTCTCAATCTCGCGCTGCGCCGCGCGCTCGCAGCGACGTTCCAGGATCTCGGCACCGATCCGGCCGTACGCTGCATCGTCATCACGGGCGACGACAAGGCGTTCTGCGCCGGCGCCGATCTCTCCGAATATGTCGACGCCTCGCCGGTCGATATTCTCGAACGCGACATGGGCCGGCTGTGGGATGCCATCGCCGACTGCCCGAAGCCCGTGATCGCGGCCGTCAACGGCTTCGCGCTCGGCGGCGGCTGCGAGCTCGCCATGCATGCCGACATCATCGTCGCCGGACGATCGGCCAGGTTCGGCCAGCCCGAGGTGCTGATCGGCATCACGCCGGGCGGCGGCGCGACCCAGCGCCTGACCCGTGCGGTCGGCAAGTTCGTCGCCATGCGGCTGATGCTGACGGGCGAGATCATCGACGCCGAGGAGGCGCGCTCGGCCGGGCTGGTCAGCCGGCTGGTCGACGACGCCGCCGTGATGCCGGAGGCGCTGCGGCTCGCCGGCCTGATCGCCGGCGCCGCGCCGCTGGCGGTGCGAAAGACCAAGGAGCTGGTGATCGAAAGCATGAACGTGCCGCTCGCCGCCGGACTGCGCAGCGAGCGCTCGGCGTTCCAGCTCATGTTCGACACGCGCGACAAGACAGAGCGCATGCGGGCCTTTCTCGATCGCAAGAGGAGCCCGCGGCGATGAGGCGGAGCATGTCCCGACGAAGCGGAAACCGGTTCGCCGCGAGGACATGCGACACGGACGAACGGAACGACGGGTGCAGGTTCAGGAGGGTTCACCCGCTGGACGATCGATAACCGGACCCCCTATTCGGAGAGGATGACATGTCTGAAACAACCGCGACCGCGGGCGGCGGAGCTATGCCCGGACCGGCCGCCAGCAGCAAGACGACGCCGGCCTTCCGGAAGCTGGTGGTGGCCTCGTCGCTGGGCTCGGCGATCGAGCACTACGACTTCTTCATCTACGCCTTCACGGCCCCGCTGGTGTTCGACCACTTCTTCTTCCCGAAGATGGACTCGGTCGCCAGCATGATGGCCGTCTACGCCACCTTCGCGGTCGGCTTCGTGGCGCGGCCGCTGGGCGGCATGGTGTTCGGCCACTTCGGTGACAAGATCGGCCGCAAGGCGATGCTGATGATGACGTTCCTGATCATGGGCGTCGCCAGCTTCCTGATCGGCTGCCTGCCGAGCTACGACTCGGTCGGCCTGCTCGCCCCGCTCGGCCTGGTGTTCCTGCGTTTCATGCAGGGCTTCGCCTTCGGCGGCGAGTACATGAATGCCGTGTCGTTGACGCTGGAGAACGCGCCGCAGGCCAAGCGCGGCTTCTTCGCCTCCTGGGTCAACGCCTCCGGCCCGATCGGCATCATCGTCGCCTCCGGCCTGATCGCCCTGCTCAGCAGCTCCTACGGCCGCGACGAGTTCATCAACTGGGTGTGGCGCATCCCGTTCCTGTTCAGCTTCATCCTGGTCGTGCTCGGCACCTATATCCGCCACTCGGTGGACGAGTCGCTGCTGCTCAAGAAGAAGCAGGAGTCGTCGGGTACCGAGAAGGCCCCGATCCTCACGGCGTTGAAGTCGTGGAAGAAGTCGATCGTGCTCGGCTGTCTCGCCAACATGGTCCACTCCTCGTTCCAGTATCTGTCGACCGTGTTCGTCATCGGCTACGCGGTGCGGACGCTCGGCATGTCGCAGGGCAGCGTCACCTCGGGTCCGATGTTCGCCAACATCGCCGAGATGATCATGGTGCCGATCATCGCCCACTACAGCGACCGCTTCGGCCGCAAGCCGTTCATGATCCTCGGCATCGTGCTGGCGATGATCTGGTTCCCGATCTTCTTCCAGATCCTGGCGCTCAAGGATCCGCTCCTGCTGATCGGCGGCCTGGTGGTCTCGATCGGCCTGATCCACGGCCTGATGTTTGCTCCCGAGGCGGCCTTCACGGCCGAGCTGTTCCCGACCGAGGTCCGCGTCTCCGGCTCGTCGCTGGGCAAGCAGTTCGGCATCATCTTCGGCGGCGGCATGGCGCCGCTGATCGCCACCTGGCTGATGGGCATGTGGGGCGGCAGCACCGTCCCGGTGATCGTCTATTTCGAGGTCATCGCCGTGCTCGCCTTCGTCGGCATGCTGCTCGCCCCGGAGAACTCCAAGAAGGTCCTGGACTGAAACGGCGAACGGGCGCACCACGCGCCGCGGAGCCGGGGATTCGCGCCCCGGCTCCTTTATCCCAGAGACTCCCGGCCGCAACGCGATGCGGCCGGCGAACCCGGACGACAACGATGAGCCAAGACATTCGACCGGCCGATATTCGATCGGTGGCCGTGATCGGCGGCGGCACCATGGGGAGCGGCATCGCCGCGGCCTGCGCGGCGGCCGGCCGCGACGTGCTGCTGCTGGAGGCGAGCGACGCGCTCGCCGACAAGGCGAAGGTGCGGGTCGATGCGCTGGCGGCGAACGACGCCGAGCGGTCGCTGTTCCGCGACAAGATCGCGGTCGGCACCATGGAGCGCGACCTGCCGCGGCTGTCCGCCTGCGATTGGATCTGCGAGGCCGTGATCGAGACGCTCGAGGCGAAGCGCGCCGTGCTGAGCGCCATCGAGCCGGTGCGACGCGACGGCTCGATCGTCTCCACCAACACGTCGGGCATTCCGCTGCGGGCGATCGTCGAGGACGCACCGGCGCGGCTCAAGCGCGACATGCTGGTAACTCACTTCTTCAATCCGGTGCGGGTGATGCGTCTCCTGGAGATCGTCACCGGGCCGGACACCCGCCCCGACGCGTGCGAGACGCTTTCGGCCTTCCTGCGCGGCAAGCTCGGCAAGGGCCTGGTGACGGCCAAGGACACGCCGAACTTCATCGGCAACCGCATCGGCCTCTACTTCATCCTGTCGGGCCTGCATGCCGGCGCCGGCCATCGCGCCGCGGGCGTCGACATCGCCCGCATCGACGCGCTGCTCGGTGCGCCGGTCGGATTTCCCGGCACGGCGCTCTACGGCCTCGTCGACCTGATCGGCCTCGACGTCATCGACTCGATCGCCAGGAACCTCGCCGCGACGCTGCCCGAGGGCGACCCGGGGCGCGCCGTCGCCTCGCTGCCGGCGGCGGAGCGTCGCATGGCGGAGCGCGGCCAGCACGGCCGCAAGAGCGGCGGCGGCTTCTATCGCATGCAGAAGGCGGCCGACGGCAGCAAGCTGAAGGAGATTTTCGATCCCGAGGCCGAGACCTGGAATGCCGCCCGCAAGGTCGCGCTCGGGCCCGACTCGGCCGATCTCGCCACGCTGTTCTTCGCCGACACGCCCGACGGCGCGCTGCTGCGCGACGTGCTCGGCGGGACGCTGGTCTACGCCGCCGATCTGGTGCCCGACATCTCCGACGACATCGTCAATGTCGATCGCGCCATGCGCTGGGGCTTCGCCTGGGGCAAGGGTCCGTTCGAGCTGATCGACAGCATCGGCCCGGCCCGGCTGATCGCGCGGCTGCGCCAGGAGGGCCGCCCGGTCCCTCATATGCTCGCGGTGCTGGAGAAGGCCGGAGCGAAGAGCTTCTACGACGCACAGGGCTATCTCGGCATCGACGGGCGCGTCCGCCCGCTGCCGCCGGAGTGATCCAGGCCTCATGAAACGTCTCACCCCCGGCGTGATGTGGCCGCGCGCGGAGCGCGTCGCGCCCCGTCCCGCGACCGACGGCACGACCTCGCTCTATCTCGTGCTGATGCGGGCCTCGCCCGGCACCCGCCGGCCCGCCGGACTGCGCCCGCCCGCGGGTGGGCGCATCGAGCCGTCGCGGCGATCCTATCGCGGATCACCGCCGTGACGGCGCGTCACCCCCGAACGAGAGCATGGGGCGACCTCGGCCGCTCTTTCGCAGGATCGACGGTCACGGTGCCGTCCGACATCGTGGCGGAGGGCCGGGTCGGCACCCGCGGATTCGGGCCTTTCGGATTGTCTCGGACATGCTGACGAGGAACACTCCTTGACTATTCACAGACGAGACCTGCTGCTTACCGGGACCCTGGCGGCGACCGCGGTCGCGGCGCACGCGACCACGTCGGTCGCCCAGGTCGACACCTCGGCCCGACCGTCCGCCCAGGCCGATGCGGCCGCGGTCCCCTATGTGGCGCCGTCCTCCGAACAGAAGATCAACGTCATCAATCTGCGCGACATCGCGGCCCAGGCCGAGAAGGTCCTTCCGCCGTTCGGGTTTCACTTCATCGCCGGCGGCAGCGGCGACGAATGGACGCTGCGCGAGAACGAGGCGGCGTTCGATCGGCTGGTGATCGAGCCGAGATTCCTGTCGGGCGTGAAGGCGCCGGATCTGACGACCACCATCCTGGGCTCGAAGCTGTCGATGCCGGTCGTCGCCTCGCCGATGGGCATGCACGGCTTCGCCCATGCCGGGAAGGAGGCCGGAACCGTCAAGGGCACGGCCGCGGCCGGGGCCCTGTATGTGACTCCGTCGGTCTCCAACTTGTCGATGGAAGACATCGCGGCGGCGGCCGGCGCCGGTGCCAAGTGGTTCCAGATCTATTTTCCCGAAGACCCGGGCTATGCGCGCGAGCAGCTCCAGCGCGCCAAGGCGGCCGGCTACACGGCGATCGTGCTGACCGTCGACGCGACCTCGTTCGGCAACCGCGAGCGCGCCGCCAGGCTCGGCCTCAAGCCGCCGCCCCATCTCGGCTTCGGCAACATGCCCAAGTCGCCCGCGCTGGTCGGCCAGAATCCCGACCTGCAGAAGAAGGATCTCACCTTCGACGACGTCGCCTTCTGTCAGAAGGAATCCGGGCTGCCCGTCATCGTGAAGGGGGTCCTCACGCCGGGCCTCGCGGCCGACTGCGTGAAGCACGGCTGCGCCGGCGTCTGGGTGTCCAACCACGGCGGCCGTCAGCTCGACCATTCGCCGGCGACCATCTCGGTGCTGCCGCGGATCGCCGACGCGGTCGGCGGCAAGGCCCCGATCATCGTCGACAGCGGCATCCGGCGCGGCCAGGACGTGTTCCGGGCGATCGCGCTGGGCGCGTCGGTGGTCGGCATCGGTCGTCCGCTGCTCTACGGGCTCGCGCTGGGCGGCGCCCAGGGCGTCCAGGCGGTTTTCGATCGGCTTCGCGCCGAGCTCGCGATGACCATGCAGCTCGCCGGTGTCGGGACGGTCGGAAAGATCACGTCCGACTACGTGGCCTCGACCGCGAAACTGTAGTCACGACTGTCATCTCGGGTGGCCGGGCGGCCGGCCACCCGATCCAACGAGGATATCGGAAATGGCCTACGAGACCCTGCTCATCGAGACCGTGGGGCGCGTGGGCGTCATCCGGCTGAACCGGCCGAAGGCGCTGAACGCGCTGAACTCGACGTTGGCGGAAGAGCTGCGGGTGGCGTTCGCGAACTTCGACCAGAACGACGAGATCGGCTGCGTGGTGATCACCGGCACGGACCGCGCCTTCGCGGCCGGGGCCGACATCAAGGAGATGCAGCCGAAGTCGTTCATCGACACCTTCACCAAGAACTACATGGCGAACTGGGACAGCCCGGCGCGCTCGCGCAAGCCGACGGTGGCGGCGGTGGCGGGTTTTGCGCTCGGCGGTGGTTGCGAGCTGGCGATGCAGTGCGACCTGATCATCGCGGCCGACAATGCCAAGTTCGGCCAGCCGGAGATCACGCTCGGCATCGTGCCCGGGCTCGGCGGCACGCAGCGGCTGACCCGGGCGGTCGGCAAGGCGAAGGCGATGGACCTGGTGCTGACCGGCCGGATGATGGACGCCGTCGAGGCGGAGCGTTGCGGGCTGGTCTCGCGGGTCGTGCCGCTCGCCGAGCTGATGGACGTCGCCATGAAGGCGGCCGAGACCATCGCGTCGATGTCGCTGCCGGCCGTGATGACGGCGAAGGAGCTGGTGCAGCGCGCCCACGAGCTGCCGCTCGCGGAAGGGCTGCGGTTTGAGCGCCGCGCGTTTCACGCGCTGTTCGGCACCGACGGCCAGCGTGAGGGCATGACCGCCTTTTTGGAAAAGCGGCCGCCGCACTTCAACCAGCCGCACCACCAGCCGCCGCCCGACAACCTCTCAGATGCGGCGGAGTAACGTCGAACAAGCCGCCCCGCCGCCGTTCTCTTGACGGTGGTTCGGCGGCGGTCGATTGCTCGTCAGGTCGGCGACCCGCCGTGGCGCGCCGGACGGTTTGGATCAGGTCAGGAGTGCAGCATGCGACCCTATTTCGAGCGGATGCCCGGGTTCGGCAAGGTTCTCAAGGAAAACCGCATCGCCCGCACGACGGAGAGCCGGCACAGCCTCGAGGGCGTCGAGGCCGAGATCGGCAAGCTGCGCGAGGCGCGCCGCGAGGTCGGCATCCCGACCGCGGAGATCAACAAGCGCGGTGCCCTGACGGTGTGGCAGCGCCTCGGCTATCTGGTCGATCCCGGCACCTGGCATCCGCTGCACAGCCTCTATGATCCGGAGGAGAACGTCGAAGGCACCACCAACGTCGTCGACGGGCTGGCAAAAATCGCCGGCCGCTGGGCCGTGGTGATCGGCTTCGACAACAAGGTCTTGGCCGGCGCCTGGATTCCCGGCCAGTCGGAGAACATCCTCAAGGTCACGGACATCGCCAAGCGGCTGCGCGTTCCGCTCGTCTGGCTGGTCAACTGCAGCGGCGTGAAGATGCCCGAGCAGGAGCACTTCTACGGCGGGCGGCGCGGCAGCGGCACGCCGTTCTACCGCCACGCCGAGCTGGAGCAGCTCGGCATCCCGATTCTCGCCGGCGTCTACGGCACCAATCCGGCCGGCGGCGGCTACCAGGCCATCAGCCCGACCATCCTGATCGCCCACAAGGACGCCAACATCGCGGTCGGCGGCGTCGGCATCGTCTCCGGCATGGCGCCCAAGGGCGGCTTCGACGTCGCCGTGCTGGAGGAGCTGATCGCCAAGACGCGCGACATGCGCACCAATCCGCCCGGCAACATCGCCACCCATTTCGAGCACACCGGCTTCTTCACCCGCGTCTACGACGAGGAGACCGGCGTGCTCGACGGCATCAAGGAGTACATGCGGGCGCTGCCCGCCTACGACCCGATGTTCTTCCGCGTCGCGGCGCCGGCCGAGCCGGTCTATCAGGCGTCCGACCTCTATCACCTGCTGCCCTTCGACCAGGGCGAGACCTATTCGTTCGACGACGTGCTGTCGCGTCTCGTCGACGGCAGCGAGGCGATGGAGTTCCGCCCCGGCTACGGCCCCGAGGTGTTCACCGGGCTGGTCAAGATCGACGGTTTTCCGATCGGCGTGATCGGCAACCGTCAGGGCCTGCTGCCACGCGGCTATCCCGAATACGCCGACTACCCCGGCATCGGCGGCAAGCTCTACCGCCAGGGCCTGATCAAGATGAGCGAGTTCGTCACCCATTGCGGACGCGATCGCGTGCCCGTCATCTGGTTCCAGGACACCACCGGCATCGATGTCGGCGACGTCGCCGAGCGCGCCGAGCTCTTGGGGCTCGGTCAGTCGCTGATCTACTCGATCCAGTCGACCGACCTGCCGATGATGCTCGTCGTGCTGCGCAAGGGCTCGGCCGCCGCGCACTACATCATGGGCGGCCCGACCGCGAACCGGCACAACGCCTTCACGCTCGGCACCGCGGCGACCGAGATCTACGTGATGCACGGGGAAACCGCGGCGGTGGCGAGCTACGCGCGCCGCGCCGTCAAGGACAAGGACGCCGGCAAGCCGCTGCAGCCGATCGCCGACAAGATGAACGAGATGGCCAAGAAGTACCACGACACCTCGCGCCCGGCCTGGTGTGCCAAGCACGGGCTGGTCGACGAGATCGTCGATCTCGGCAGCCTGCGCAGCTATCTGACGGCCTTCGCCGGTGCCGCCCACCAGAATCCGGGCTCGCTCTGCCCGCGCCACCAGATGCTGCTGCCCCGCCTGATCCGCGGCTGAGCCGCGACCCGACGTCGCGGCGAGTGCTGCGCCGCACGCGGGGGTGACGGATGCGGGCGACACGTCCCGTCGCTATCGCTTGACTTGCCTCGTCAAGTTCGCCTGACGACGCGCCGCACACCTTGCTGCGGCGCGGCATGCCGTCCACCACCCTGAGGCGTGCTTTAATAATCCATTAACCATTGGAATTTTAGTATGTCAGCGGAATGTGTTAGTCATCATCTCTGATGTGATTCGTCAGAAGTTCACACGCCCGATCAAAGCTTTTCATGATCCGGGTGTCGCCCGTACCGTAGTCATTGTTTTACAGATGGAGACAGATCCATGCCCTCAGAGTCGGCAATCCGCGGGTTCGATCGGACGTTCTGGACACGCGCCCTCGGTGCGGTCCTCCTGGTGTCCATCGCGGTCGGCAGCACGGCCGCCATGGCGGCGACGCCGGCTGATGCGTCCTTGGTCGAGGGATCGCAGCGGCTGCTGATCGCGAGCGTTCTCGTCTTTGCCGCGATCGGGTTCGTCGGTTATCGGATCGCCGGCGACTATGTCGAATCGCTGACCCACCACGACGAGGTCGCGATCGCCGAGCCGGCGAACGACGACGTCCCGGCGACCCCGGCCCGCCGCACCGCCGAGCCGGTGCGCGCCGTCGCGCCTGTCGTCAGCCCGGTCGTGAGCCCGGTGCGCGCCCGCACAAACGAGGACCGCTACGCCCGTCCGATCCGGGTCGCCCCGACCATCCCGGAGCCGCAACCCGTCCAGGGCCTGTTCATGCGGTCGTCGGAGCCGAGCCGCGCCGAGCCGCGCAGCCGGGTGGAACCGCGCAGCGCCGTCACCAGCCGGGTCGAGCCGCGCAGTGCGGTCGTCAGCCCGGTCGCCCCGCGCAGCACCGTCGCCGCCCCTGTGGCCGCCCGCAGCGCCCCGGTCACCCCGGTCGTCAGCCCGGTGCGAGGGCGCCAGCCCACGGACCGCTTCGCCGCTCGCACGGTCGCGCCGACTGCGAGCCCGAGCCGAGCCGAGCCGACCCGCAGCGAGGCGGCCCGCAGCGAAACCCGCAGCGTCCCGTCGACCCGCACCGTCACGACCCCGGTTCAGGGCGTCCGCGGCCGCGAGTCAGCGGTCCGCGCCAGAGCCTGAGTCGCGGTCGCGCGGTCGACGACCGGCCGCCACCGCGGCCGGTCCGCTCCAGCGGACATGCGAAGACGACGTGCGACGACTGTCGCACCGGACGGGATGCCCCCCGACCGACCCCCGTGCCGATCTGATGATCGGCCACGGGGGTCTTTTTTTGAGTCCGCTGCGATTTCTGTCCGCTGCGATCGGTATGCGGCGCGCCCTACGGCAGCGGGCGGCGGCGCGGCATCGGGACGTTCGACAGGGGAACGGCCGGCTCGGTGCGCGGCGCGGTGCCCGATCTGTCGGCTCCCCGGGTCTCCGGCGCCGCGCAGCGCCCGGCCGCCCGCGGGGCCGGCCCTTCCTCGGCCGGCTGGCGGGATTGCGGCGTCCAGCTCGGCGCGACGATGTCGGCGCACCCGCAGCCCGGGTCCCCCCCGCCCTCCGGGTCGGGACCGGACAGGCCGGGCGACCGGCCGCAGGCGGCCTCGTGCTCCGACATCCGCAGCGCCGGCTCGGCGCGATCCGCCGAACCCGCGTGCATCGGATCCGGATCGGTCGCCACCGGGCCCTCGGGCGCGCGGGGCGCGGCGACGGTCGGCACCGGTTCCGGCACGGGCACGGGCACCGGCACGGGTATTGCGATGGGTCCTGGAACCGGCGCCGGCGTCCGGGCCACAGGCTCGTCCGGCCGCAGATGGACGACGCCGGCATAGAGCGCGACGACGACGGCGGCCCACACCAACGGCCGCCAGGGGTCGAGACGCCGCACCCGAATGCCCTGCGGCGCCGCGGCCTCGCCGGCGAGTCCGGTCCGCGCCGGCGAGGCCGTCGACCGGAACAGCCCGCTCAGGGCCCGGGCGAGGTCGCCGATCCGCGACGTCCGCCGGCGCAGGTCGATGCCGGTCCGCGCGGCGAAATCCGACAGCGACGGCATCGCGTCGACGCTGCCCTGGCAGAGGGCGGAAAACGCCCGCGCGGCCCGCTCGAGCCCGCGGGTCCGGCGCAGCGCCGACAGGATCGCCGAGCGCGTCGGGTTCTCGAAATCCGCCTTGCTGAACAGCAGGCCGTTCTCGACGACATTGGACCTGTACAGGTGCGGCGCCACGATCGCCGTGTAGAGGCAGAGATAGATGGCGATCGCCGGGAAGCGGTCGATCGTCGGCCCGAAGGCCTGCTGCCGCCGGCCCGGGTGCTGATAGTTCAGGTGGCCGTGCTCCGCCGCGGGGCGCCCCGCCAGCGCCGGGACATACATGCCATCGTAGTCGATGAGCCTCAGGCGATCCGAGATCCGGATGTTCTCGTGCTGGAGATCGCCATGGGCGAAGCCGTGCTGCTCGGTCAGATCCGCGAAGGCCAGCAGCTCCAGCGCGACCTTGCGGAGCGCCTCCGGCGTCTCGAGATTGTGGACGATGAAGGCGTCGAGCGTCGCGCCATGGGCCCAGTCCATCAGCAGGCCCGGATAGCGGACGTGCTCGATCTCCACGGCCGTCTCGAGATAGGCGAAGCCGACGAAGCTCCGCGGTCCCAGCCGGCCGAGGAATTCGGCGATGGCGCCGTACCGCAGGCCGCGGTCGGCGATGTGGCGGGTGAACAGCTTCAGGGCCTTCGGCTCACCGTGCTGGTCTTCGAGTGCGAAGGTCGCCGAGAAATTCCCGGTGAACAGCACCGGCCGGGCGACCCGCTTCATCCGCCGGTAGTTCAGGCCGTCGAGGTGCCGATCGACGAAGGCTCGGCGCGCGACGGCGAGCGAGTAGTCGTTAGCGGTCGGCCAGGTGCTCATCGCCACGATCCGACGTCGACGATCATGACCGTGGTGTCGTCCCGGTGCAGACGTCCGGCCGCCCGCTGCTCGGTCACCAGCGCCGCGAACGTCGCCTCGGTCTCGATCGCCTGCAGACGGCCGATGGCGGCGGCCGGGTCGGCCAGGAACCAGGCGCCCAGCGCATCGGTCATGAGATAGAAGGCCGCGCGCCGGTGGAACCCGTAGCGGCCGAGGCTCCAGACAGACGCTCCCCGGAGGAGATGAAGCCCGTCGACGACGTTGGCGTGGTCGTTGGTCGACAGCAGGACGGGGTGTCGATTGAACTGATGCGGGTCGGCGAGCGGAAACGAGCTCACCACGTCCGGTCCGTCGGCAAGGACGCAGATCGAATCGCCGATCGCCTGGACGGCGTACAGGCGTTCCCTGGGCCAGATCATCAGTCCGGCGAAGGCGGCGTAGCTTCCCCGTCGATAGGCGTTGCGGCGATAGGGCGGCCACTTCCGCTGGTCGAAGGATCGCTCGTAATCGTGCCGCGCGCCGGCCAGCAAGGCGTCGTCGAGAGGCGGATGTCCGACGAACGAAGTGGCGAGCCCGCGCGCCCATCGGCCCGAGGCGAAGGATTCGGTCGCGCCGTCGCACACGGCGAAACACGTGGCCTCCGCATTGACGGCGAACGCGTCCTCGTTCTCCGAGGGCGCGTCAAACCGCTTCGGGACGCTCCAGGCGCGAAGCCGCCGCATCGTCGCGCAACACGCGATCAGGCCGGCGCGGTCTCCACCGGTGCCGCTGCCGGAGCAGGGGCCGGTACCGGTGCCGGCGAGGTCGCCTCCGCCGGCGGCTGGAACACCGGCGCATTGGCCGGCCTCGTGCCGATCTGGAAGAACTTGGTGATCGTCTCCGCACCCGCCTTGAAGCCGAAGAACCGCGAGGCGGGCGTGATCGGATAGGACTCCTGCGCGGCCGGCCGCAGCGGCTCGGGGATCACGCTCGACATCCGGAACAGCTTCTTGGCGTAGTCGCCCGGGAGCTGATCCTCGGCCGACGGGAAGACGACCTCCTCGCCGGGCTCGCGGCTGACATGGAGGTTGAACAGCAGGCAGGCGCCGTCCCGGGTCGTGATCTGCTTGATCTCCATCGCGGCCGGCTCGGGATCGCCGTCGGTCGGCTCGCCGTCGGTCACGTGGAAGATGATCGGCGGAAACGACGCCGGATGATCCTTCACCCACGCCGCGACGATGTCGCGGGTCTTCTCCAGGGCCTTCACCATCGGGGTGTCGCCGACGGCGGACGCTTCGAACCAGACCTCGGATTCGACCTGCTCGATCCGGGTGATGCCGAACTCGTCCGGATACTTGAAGGTCACGACCTCCAGCCGGGCGGGCGCGTCGGCGATCTGCGAGATCGGCTGGAAACAGGCGCTCGTGTTTTTCCAGACGCTCTTCACCTCGCCGTCGGAATAACAGAGAGCGGCGACATGGAAGTAATCGCGAACGGACTCGTCGCCGCGGGTGCACTGGTTCACGAGCTCGCGAAGAGCCTCGTTGACGCAGCTCGCCAGGAAGCTCGCCAATGTCTTTCGGGTCCCGTGCAGGGTCTCGCGCATCGACGACGACTGGTCGAGCAGGAAAATAAATGCGGCCGGATTGTTCCGGCTGATCTCGGCGTTGTATGGCATGGTCAGTCTCGCAAGGGGTGTGGCCGGTCATAATGGACCGCAAGCCCATCCATGATACCGTCCCGGCCGTCGTTTCCCGACAGTAAATCGACGGATCAGCACGACGTGATCGCGCGTGGCGTCAGGCGGCCTCGCCATGGCCGGTGCGATGGTCTGCGGCGGACGTTCGACATGCCTGGGCGGGCGCGATGTGGGTGGAGTGCCTCAGCCGGGGCGGCCATGATCCGCCTTGACGTGAGCCGCGCCCGGCTTTCCTGCAGGACAACGTACGTTGCGGCGAAACACACGACGAAAATGAAACCCGCGGCCGGCTCAGCCCACCATCCGAATCCGTCTGGCCGCGTGTGGAGGCCCCGGTGTCGGGCGCCAGCAATCGTCTCGTCTGTCGGGAAAATCAGGGGCTTGGGCTGGGCTTGGTGCCCAGGAAAGGACTGGGCGGGCACCTGCCGAGGCCACTGATTTCTTGAACTAATCCGCCCTGCCGGAATTACGGTGACAGTGCACTCAATTGCGGGAATTACGGTGACAGATTACAGTGACAGTGCACTTAACTCCGATGCGCTCTACGTCGCGAACTCCGTGCCGTCGTAAATTTAGTGCACTGTCACCGTAATTCCCCGTAATTCCCGTAATTCCGTAATTCTGCGGCCTGCCAACCGATGATCTGGTCCCGCTCGCCGGCGAGCTTCTCGGGGTCGACCGCGAGCTGATCCGGACGTTGGAATTGCCTGAGGCACGCCTTGCTGGACATGCTCTTCGGCGGCAGTTGAGGGCTTAACAAGGAGCAACTCTTTCGGACCGGTCGAGTGCCGCAGCGCGAGGGGTCCTGGTTCAATCCGCGCACCCGCACCCGTTCCGCCCCGGTCTTAACAAAACCTCCGGTTCCCGACGGTTACGGACCCAGAGGTTCCGCCGCTGCGACGAACGCCCGCCAACGATGCGTCGCCGTTGATGTAGCGCTTGAACGCGGTGCTGTGCGAACGGTGTCTGGCCATGGGCTTCCATCCTTGGAAAGCCCGGCGCCCCGGTCAATCGTCCGCCGTCACAATGTCCGGCTCGAGGGGCGCACTCCATTTGAACGCCGATTGACAACCGAATTTACCATCGACACAAGAGGTTCGGCCTTCGTCCGCAGTCGTGGCATTATCCAGATCACTTGCCGGCGTGGCGCGTCGTGTGCGCGCTCGGTTCGTCGGCCCTCATGAACGGGGAGGATTGGCAGTCATGGCGGTGCATCTCTATTTCTCTTTGATTCCCGAAGCGCTGATCGCGTCGATGCTCCCGCCGGAAAAGTTCGGGCAGTACTACGCGACCGGCCACAAGTACAAGTCGAAGGGCCAGGAGATCTTCTTCGAGATCGACCCCGCGTTCCGGCATCCGTTTTTCGAGATCGACACCGCAGTCTCGCGCTGCGTCCCGCATCCGGACGGTGCGCCGAAGAACTCGGTCTACGTGTCGGTCTACCGCGTGCTTGAACACATTCCTGTGAGCGCCATCGGCAAGATCTACCTCACTACCGCGTACGGTGCGACCATCGGCCTCGACCGCGGCACGCTCCCGACCGAGTGGCCGCGGTGCCTGCACTTTTACCAGGATCTGGCGCCCGTCAACAGCCTCGTCGTCAGCAACCAGGATCCGGTCGGCTACTACGAGGGCGTGACGAGCAAGGCGCCGAAGTTCATCCGCTTCCCGGGCCTGTGCTTCGTCGAGCTGCAGCTGGGCGCGCTCGCGACCGACCCCGAGGGCGGCGCCGTGGGCGACCTGCCGTACTCGTTCATGCACCACTTGCGCGAAGCGCTGCTGACGCTGGAGCCCGGCGCGAAGGAGAGCAAGCTCGTCCACCGCGTGCACTCGCTCGAGTTCCCGTACCGGATGGTCAAGGGCGGCTTTTACATCGGCAACGGGCGCGACATCGCGCACTACCCGATGCCAACCGTCGCCGAGCTGCAGCGCGATCACCCGAGCTGGTGGCGCTCGGCGAACATGTAGCCGCAGCCGGGACTGCGCCGAATGCGAAGGCGGCCGCGTCGGAAGGCGCGGCCGCTTTGCCTTGCGGCCGCCCCCGGCGGGGCGCGGACGGGGGCGACGGAATTACGGTGACAGTGCACTCAATTGCGTGCCGCAGCCGGGGCGGCCGTGATCCGCCTTGACGTGACGCGCCCGGCTTTCCTGCAGGACAACGCGCGTCGCGGCGAAACACACGACGGAAAAGAAACCCGCGGCCGGCTCGGCCCACCATCCGAATCCGTCGGACCGCGCTCCGCGCGTCCCGTCAGGGCGCCAGCAATCGTCTCGTCTGTCGGGAAAATCAGGGGCTTGGGCTGGGCTTGGTGCCCAGGAAAGGACTCGAACCTTCACGGCCGTTAAGCCACTGGCACCTGAAGCCAGCGCGTCTACCAATTCCGCCACCTGGGCCCAAGGGCGCACACATAAGGGTCCGGATTCTGTCTTGTCAACGGCGCAGGCGCCGGGAGCGCCGCGGCCGTCGCAATCGCGTCATGCGGGCGGGCCGCGGCGGGCCGGTTCCGACGGTCCCGGATCGGGCTCGGATGCCGCCGGGCCGGCGCGCATCCCGGCTCCGGCGGGTGGCGTCGGAGGGAGTCAGGCGCCGCCTCCCCTGTACAGCCGCGCCGCCATCCTGTATTCCGCCGGAACGCCCGTTCGCGCCGCCCCGGCGCGGTTTTTCGCGCGAATCGCAGGACCCCGTGGCCATGGCGATGACCAGCTCCGACACCCTCGTCACCCTTTTCGGCGGCTCCGGCTTTCTCGGCCGGCATGTGGTCCGGGCGCTGGCGCCCGACATCGCCCGCATGCGCATCGCGGTGCGCCGGCCGGACCTCGCCGGCCACCTGCAGCCGCTCGGCCGGGTCGGGCAGATCCACGCCGTCCAGGCGAACCTGCGCAACGCCGAATCGGTCGCCGCCGCGGTGCGCGACTCGGCCGTGGTGATCAACCTGGTCGGCGTCCTGTTCGAGCGCGGCAAGCAGTCCTTCGAGGCCGTGCATGTCGAGGGCGCCGCCAATGTCGCCCGCGCGGCCGCGGCGCAGGGCGCCCGGCTGATCCATGTCTCGGCGATCGGGGCCGATCCGAACGCCGCCGCCCTCTATGCCCGCACCAAGGGCCGGGCCGAGCAGGCCGTGCTCGATGCGGCGCCCGACGCCGTGATCCTGCGCCCCTCGGTGATCTTTGGACCCGACGACGCCTTCTTCAACAAGTTCGCCGCCATGGCCCGCATCGCCCCGGCCCTGCCGCTGATCGGCGGCGGCCACACCCGTTTCCAGCCGGTGTTCGCCGGCGACGTCGCCGACGCGGTCCACAAGGCGGTCGCCGGCGACGTTCCGGGCGGCACCGTCTACGAGCTCGGCGGACCCGACGTCGCCACCTTCAGGGAGCTGATGCGGCTGGTGCTCGACATCACCCAGCGTCGGCGCCTCTTGCTGCCGGTGCCGTTCTGGGCCGCCAGGCTGTTGGGCGGCGTCCTGAAGTTCCTGCCCAACCCGCCGCTGACGCCCGACCAGGCCGAGCTTCTGAAGAGCGACAACGTGGTCTCGGAGTCCGCCTTGCGCGAAAACCGCACGCTCGCGGGGCTCGGCATCGAGGCGCGCACCATGGCGGCGATCGTGCCGTCCTATCTGTGGCGCTACCGCAAGACCGGCCAGTTCAAGAACCGCCGCAGCCTCGCCTGATCCGGCTCCGCCGGACCGAGGGGGCGGGGGCCCGGCAATGACGCCGATCACCAGCATCGCCGATCTGCGCGCCGTCGCGTCGCGAAAAATTCCGCGCGCCCTGTTCGGCTATGTCGACAGCGGCTCCTACGACGAGATCACCAAAGAGGCCAATGCGGCCGAGCTGGCACGGCTGCGCTTCCGCCAGCGCGTGCTGGTCGACACTTCGGGCCGCTCGATGGCGGGCGAGATTCTGGGCCGGCCCGTCGCCATGCCGATGGCGATCGCGCCGACCGGCCTCACCGGCCTGCTGCACGGCGACGGCGAGATTCTCGGCGCCCGCGCCGCCGAAAAGGCCGGCATCCCGTTCTGCCTGTCGACCATGTCGATCGCCACCATCGAGGACGTCCGGGCCGCCACCCAGGCGCCGTTCTGGTTCCAGCTCTATGTGCTGCGCGACCGCGACTTCAGCCGGTCGATGATCGAGCGGGCGCGGGCGGCCGAATGCCCCGTGCTGGTCGTCACCGTCGACCTGCCGCTGCGCGGCCAACGCCACGCCGATTTGAAGAACGGCCTGACGGTGCCGCCGCGCGTCACGCTGCGGAACGTCTTCGATGTCGCCACCAAGCCGCGCTGGGCGCTCGGCGTGCTGCGCGGCAAGCGCCGGACCTTCGGCAATATCGAGGCCTATCTGAAGGGCCGGGTCGGCCTGATGGGCGCCGGCGAATGGTCGTCCAATCATTTCGACCAGACGCTGACCTGGACCGACATGGCGTGGATCCGCGACCTATGGCCCGGCAAGCTGGTGCTCAAGGGCATTCTCGATGTCGAGGACGCCCGAAAGGCGGTGGAGATCGGGGCCGACGCCATCGTCGTCTCCAATCACGGCGGCCGCCAGCTCGACGGCGCACCGGCCACCATCACGGTGCTGCCCGAGATCGTCCGCGCCGTCGGCGACCGGCTGGAGGTGCTGTTCGACGGCGGCATCCGCTCCGGGCAGGACGTGATGAAGGCGCTGGCGCTCGGCGCCCGCGGCGTGCTCATCGGCCGCGCCTGGCTGTACGGGCTCGCGGCCTTCGGCGAGCGCGGCTGCACCATGGCGCTCGACATCATCCGCCGCGAGCTGGAGATCACCATGATGCTCACCGGCGTGACGGATCTCCGCACCATCGGCCCCGAGGTGCTGTACGGGGTCGAGGCGAAGGCGGAGGCGGAGGAGTAGCGGGCGCGTTTTAGCCTCCCCCTGGGTCGCGCGGAGAACCATTGTAGGGTGGGCAAAGGCGCGCAGCGCCGTGCCCACGCGGACGACAATGCAGGGCGTCCTCCATGTCGCGCTATCGCCGCGCAAGGATCGAAGGCGGCTTGTTCTTCTTCACGGTCGCGCTTGCGGATCGCTCGACCGACCTTCTTGTGCGCCACATCGACCGGTTACGCCGAGCCTATCGCGTGGTCCAGGAGCGACGGCCGTTCGGGACCATTGCGATTTGCATCCTGCCTGACCACCTGCATGCGCTCTGGTCGCTTCCCGAAGGGGATGCCGACTTCGCGTCCCGCTGGGCGATGATCAAGATCGGCTTTTCGCGCGGGCTTTCGCCGGCGGTCGGTCGGTCGGCCAGCAAGGTCGCCAGACGCGAGAAGGGCTTGTGGCAGCGACGCTTCTGGGAGCACGCGATCCGCGACGACTCCGATTTCGCGCGGCATGTCGACTACATCCACTATAACCCGGTCAAGCACGGCCACGTCTCCGCCGTTGCCGACTGGCCGTACAGCAGCTTTCATCGCTGGGTCGATCAAGGTCTCCTTCCTCTCGACTGGGGCGGCGACGTCGCAGATCTCCCGGGATGCTTCGGTGAATAGTCGCGTGGGCACGGCGCTGCGCGCCTTTGCCCACCCTACAACGCTACAGCATCCGCACCATGAACCGCGCCGCTGCGCCATAGCTCGCCAGCTTCTCCGCCAGCGCCGGATCGTCGATAGCCAAAAATCCCTGCCGTCCCCAGAAGCCGGCCGAGTTGCCGACCGCGACCAGCGACATCGTCTTGAAACCGGCGTCGCCGGCGTGCCGCGCCAGCGTGTCGACCATCGCGGCGCCGGTGCCGTTCTGTCGCGCGGCGGGCATGAGTGCGAGGTCGTGCAGGTAGACCGTGTCGGCGCCGTCCGGCAGCGTGCCCAAAAGACTGTTCAGGGCGGGCGGCGATCCGGCCCGCCAGGGATGGCTCACCACATAGCCGGCGAGCGGCGTCGGCGCGTCGGCCGCGGCCAGCACGAAGCATCCGGCCGGCCACAGCCGCAGCCGCTCGGCGAACACGCAGGCGTCCTCGGGGAAATCGGGATGCACCACGGCCGCGACGGCCAGGACCGCGGCGAGGTCGGCCTCGGCCATGGGGCGCCAGACGGCTGTCGGGGCGGCCGTCCGGGGTGTCGACTGATCGGGCATAACGAAGGTCATGGCTGGTGGTGAGCGACGGATCGGGCGATGATGTATCCGTATTTTGCCGTTGCGCGGCGTTTCGCCACTGGCGCGACGCAGGGCGCCAACCACATTTTTACGCCATGAGCGATCATCCAACCGACGAGTTTCGCCAAAACCGGTCAGAGCGTCCCCGCGCCGAGCCCGAGATCATCCCGCCGGGCGCGCCCGATCCGCGCCGCCCGGGCGCCCAACCCGGGCACAATGCCGGGCCGGAGGACTTTTCCGGCACCGTGTTCATCACGGTCGATCAGGACGGCCGCACCCACTACACCAAGATCGAGCCGCCCGGCCCGTTCGCCGTCGCCATGGGCCTGATCGTGCTGGGCGTCATCGTCGGCGCCATTCTTCTGGTCGCCCTCGGCATGGTGCTGTTCTGGGTGCCCGTGGTGGTGATCACCATCGCCGTGCTGGTGTTCTCCAGCTACCTGAAGGCGGCGTGGGCGCGCTTCATGGGGCGGTGAGGCGCGCGTCCCGCCGATCAGGCCTTCACGCCGCCCATCCTGCAGATCGTCTTCCACTCGGCCGCCGTCACGGGCTGCACGGACAGACGTGACTGCTTCAGCAGCGCCATCTCGGCCAGGCTCTTCTCCGCCTTGATGGCGGCGAGCGTCACCGGCGTCTTCAGCGGCTCGACGGCCTTCAGATCCACCACCACCCACGGGTCGCCCGGCTGTGCGGTCGGGTCCGGATAGTGCTCGCGGATGATGTCCACGACGCCGACGATCCGCTTCTCGTCGACCGAGTGGTAGAAGAAAGCGCGGTCGCCGGCCTTCATCTTCATCAGGTTGAGCTTGGCCGTGTGATTGCGCACCCCGGTCCACGGCTCGCCCTTGGCGCCGCGCTTCACCTGGTCGTCCCATGACCAGGTCGAGGGCTCGGACTTCACCAGCCAGTACGCCATCGGTTGCTCCACCTTCGTGCCTTCTTCTGTCGTTCCGGGGCGGCCCGAAGGGCCGAGCCCGGAACCCATAACCCCTGTCTTTCGTGAGTCACCGAAGCAGGGCGTATGGATTCCGGGCTCGCGGACCTGAAGGTCCGCGCCCCGGAATGACGATGAACACTCAATGCTCCGCCCGGAACGGCCGGGTCATCAGCGCCTCGATCGCCTGGTCGACGCTGAGATGGCCGTCCAGCACGGCGGCGACCGCGCCGGCGATCGGCATGTCGACGTCGCGCTCGCGCGCCATCTCGACCAGCACGGGCGCCGTGAAGGCGCCCTCGGCCAATAGGCCGCCGCGCCGCGCCTCGTCGGGCGACACTCCTTCGCCGAGCGCGATGCCGAGCGAAAAATTGCGCGACTGGCGGCTCGAGCAGGTGAGGATCAGGTCGCCGAGGCCGGACAGGCCGGTGAGCGTCTCCGTGCGGGCGCCGTAGGCGCGGCCGAACCGCACCAGCTCGGCGAAGCCGCGCGTGGTCAGCGCCGCCGCGGCGCTGACGCCGAGCCGGCGGCCGCGCACGATGCCGACCGCGATGGCGAGCACGTTCTTGGCGGCGCCGCCGATCTCGACGCCGCGCGTGTCGATCGCGTGATAGGGCCGGAACGTGGTGGTGCCGAGCGAATGGGCGAGCGCGGTCGCGACCTGCTCGTCGGCGGCCGCCAGCGTCACGGCGGTCGGCAGGCCGCGCGCCACGTCGGCCGCGAAGCTCGGCCCCGACAGGATCGCCGGCGTCGCGCCGGGCAGCGCCGCGGCGATCACCTCGGTCATGAAGCGGCGGGTGCCGCGCTCGATCCCCTTGGCGCAGGCGACCACCGGCACGCCTGGCCGCAGCACGCCCGCGAGCGTCGCGGCAACGGCGCCATGCGCCTGCGCCGGCACCACCAGCAGCACCGCGTCGGCGTCGGCGACGGCCGCCGGGCCGGCCGCGATCTCGATCGTGGCGTCGAGCGCCACGTCGGGCAGGTGCGGCGAGGCGCCGGCCGCGCGCAGTGCGGCAGCGGCCGTGTCGTCACGGGCGATCAGCACGGTGCGGCGCCCGGCCCGCGCCGCCACATTGGCGAGCGCCGCGCCCCAGGCGCCGGCTCCGACCACGGCAATCCGCTCGTACGTCATGGGAGAGGTCACGCAGGGGTGGGGTCGAAGGTCGGATCGAGACGCGGCTCATCGGCCGGCTTGCTCACCTGGTCGAGCGGCCAGCGCGGCTTCGGGGCGGTGTCGAGCGTGTCGGTGAGCCCGTAGGCGAGCCGCTCGGCCCCGGCCCAGGCGATCATGGCGCCGTTGTCGGTGCACAGATCCGGGCGCGGCAGCACCAGCACGGTGCCGCCGTCGAGTGCGCAGGCGTTGAGGAGCTTGCGGATCGCCTGGTTGGAGGCGACGCCGCCGGCCGCGACCAGCGCCATCGGCGGGCCGAATTTTTCGCGAAAAAGCTTCAGGCCGGCCCGCAGCCGGTCCTTCACCATATCGGCCACAGCCTGCTGGAACGAGGCGCACAGATCGCTGACGTCCTGGTCGGACAGCGGCGCGCATTTCTCGGCCTCGAGCCGCAGCGCGGTCTTCAGGCCGGACAACGAGAAATTGGCGTCGGGGCGGCCGACCATCGGGCGTGGCAGCGCGAAGCGGGCCGGGTCGCCATCGCGGGCGGCGCGCTCCACCGCCGGTCCGCCCGGATAGGCGAGGCCCAGGATCTTGGCGGTCTTGTCGAAGGCCTCGCCGATGGCGTCGTCGAGCGTGGTGCCCAGCCGGACATAGTCGCCCACGCCCAGGATCGCGACGATCTGGGTGTGGCCGCCGGAGGCGAGGAACAGGCAATAGGGGAACGGCAGGTCGTTGGTCAGCCGCGCCGTCAGGGCGTGCGCTTCGAGATGGTTGACGGCGATCAGCGGCTTCTCGTGCACGAGGGCGATCGCCTTGGCGGTGGTGAGGCCGACGATCAGGCCGCCGATCAGCCCGGGCCCGGCCGCCGCGGCGACGCCGTCGAGGCTGGCGAAGCTCTTCCCGGCCTCCTGCATGGCCTGGGCGATCAGGCCGTCGAGAATCTCCACATGGGCGCGGGCGGCGATCTCCGGCACCACGCCGCCGAAGGCCGCGTGCTCGTCGATCTGGGAGAACACCACGTTGGAGAGAATGCGGCCGCGCCCGTCGTCGTCGCGCTCGACCACGGCGGCGGCAGTTTCGTCGCAGGTCGTCTCCAGCCCGAGAACGATCATGGATACCGGCGACTACTCACTTCGCCTCCGTCCCCTTCCCTCGCGCGGAGCCCGCTCTTATAACGGCGTCGTGCGCGGACCCGCTTCCATTAGGGTTTCGGCGTAGCATTGTGAGGTCCCATGGCGCAATCCTCGTCCCCGCCGTTCGTCCGTATCGGCACACGCGGCAGCCCGCTCGCCCTCTGGCAGGCCCATGAGACGCAGAAGCGCCTCGCCGCCGCCCATGGGGTGCCGCTCGACGCGATCGCCATCACCATCATCAAGACCTCGGGCGACATCATCCAGGATCGCCCGCTCTCCGAGGTGGGCGGCAAGGGCCTGTTCACCAAGGAGATCGAGCAGGCGCTGTTCGACGAGACGGTCGACCTCGCGGTCCATTCGGCCAAGGACATGGAGACGGCGCTGCCGGACGGCCTCGTCCTCACCGCCTGCCTGCCGCGCGAGGATGTTCGCGATGCCTTCATCTGCAAGAAGGTGAGGACGCTCGCCGAGCTGCCGGCCGGCGCCGTGGTCGGCACCGCGTCGCTGCGGCGCGGCGCCATGGTCAAGCGGCTGCGGCCCGACATCACGGTGGTGTCGATCCGCGGCAATGTCGACACCCGCATCCGCAAGGTCGAATCCGGCGAGGTCGACGCGACCCTGCTGGCGCTCGCCGGGCTCAAGCGGCTCGGCCTCGCCGACCATGCGACCTCGCTGTTCGACCCCGAACAGTTCCTCCCCGCCGTCGGCCAGGGTGCCGTGGCGATCGAGTGCCGCGAGAACGACACCCGCACCCGCGAGCTGCTCGCTGCCATCGACGACGGCGTCACCCGCACGGCGCTGACGGCCGAGCGGGCTTTCCTGGGCGCGCTCGACGGCTCCTGCCGCACCCCGATCGCCGGCCACGCGACCCTGTCGGGCGACCGCCTGTTTCTGCGCGGCCTGATCGTCAAGACCGATGGCAGCGTCGCCCACGAGACCTCGCGCGAGGGGGCTGCGGCCGATGCCGCGGCGCTCGGCGCCGACGCCGGGCGCGAGCTCAAAGTCCGCGGCGGGCCGGACTTCTTCGCCGCCTGAACGGAGGAGAGCCGTTGCGGCTTCTGGTCACCAGGCCGGATCCGGACGGCGCCCGCACGGCGGCGGCCTTGCGCGAGCGCGGCCATGCCGTGCTGGCGGCGCCGCTGCTGCGAATCGAATCGATCGACGAGCCGCCGATCGGCGAGGGTCCGTTCGCCGCCGTCGCGGTCACCAGCACGAACGCGGTCAGTGCCATAGTGTCGCATCGGGCCGGCGGGGCGCTCGCGGCCGTGCCGGTCTTCGCGGTCGGCGGCAAGACGGCGCGGGCGGTGCGCGAGGCCGGGCTCGCCGACGTGCACTCGGCCGACGGCGACGTCGAATCGCTAGCCGGCCTGATCGCGGCGACGCTCGCCGGTGCGACCGATCCGGTGCTCTATCTGGCCGGCGAGGACCGGGCCGGCGACCTCGAGGGGCTGCTGGCGGCGCACGGGCTGGTGGTCCGCACCGTCGTGGTCTATCGCGCCGTGGCGGAAGCCCGCTTTCCCGTGGACGTCAGCGCCGCCCTCGCGTCGGGCGCGGTCGATGCCGTGCTGCACTACTCGCGCCGCACCGCCGAGGCTTTTCTGGCCGCCTGCGCCGTCGATGGCCTCGACTCGGCCGTCCGAAATGTCCGCCATCTCTGCCTGTCGGCCCAGGTTGCGGCGCCGCTTCTCGCCGCCGGCGCCACCGACGTGGTCGCGGCGGCGAGGCCGGATCAGCCGAGCCTGTTCGGACTTCTTTAGCGATCCGGCAGCGAACCGGGGGATGGCGTTGTTGCCGTCACCAAACCGGCGCAGTATGCCGGTGTGATCCGCATTGCCGCGGAATGGTCCGCAATTGCAGCGGGAGGGGTGGATGGCCGACGACAAGACGCCACCGAACGACAAGCCAGACAATCAAGCTCCGCCGCCTCCGCAGGGTGCGTCGTCGCTCGACGCCACTGCAGCGAAGGCCGGTACGGGTCCCAAGCCCGCAGACAAGCCGGACAGCGCCTTGGCGGCGCGCCCCGCCGAACCGGCGGGCCGCACCAGCCCACCGCCGGGTCCAAGCCGAGAGGACACCACGATGGCGCGGTCGACGCGCACGCAATCGAACTGGGGATCTGCGCTGACGGCCGGCGTGGTCGGGGGCGCCGTGGTTGCGCTCGCCGCCGGCTTCGCCTGGATCACCCTGAAGCCCGGCGACGAGGGTGCCGTCAGCGAGGCGAACGCCAAGCTGGCCGCGCTGGAGCTGCGCCTCGGCGAGCTCGCCGCCCGTCCGGTCGCCTCCGGCCCGGCGCAGGTGCCGGCCGAACTCGCCGGCCGCCTCGGCCGCGTCGAGGCGGCGGTCGCCGCCGCGGCGCGCCAGACGGGCGGAGATCCGGGACTGACCGGCCGCGTCGCCGCGCTCGATGCGGCGATCGCCAAGCTGAACGAGCAGCTCGCCCGTGCCGACAAGCGGATCGACGAGACCGCCAAGAGCGGCGTCGGCGGAGCCGCTCCGGCGCCCGCCGCGCCGGGCGTGCAGCCGGCCGAGCTCGACGCCGTCGCCGGCCGCGTCACCGCGCTCGAGCGCACCCTCACGGCCCTGCAGCAGCAGGTGACCCAGCGCGCCAATGCGCCGGTCTCCGACAAAGGGGTCCGCCTCGCCGTGCTGACCTCGGGCCTGCGCATGCTGGTCGAGCGTGGCGCGCCCTATGCGGGCGAGCTGGCCGCCGCCAAGCAGCTCGTCAGCGATCCGCAGACCTTCGGGCCGCTGGAGCCGTTCGCGGCGTCGGGCGTGCCCAGCGCCCTGGTGCTCGGCCGCGAGCTCGGCGACATCGGCCCGGCGATGCTGAAGGCCGGCGACCTCCCGGCTCCCGACGACTATCTCGAGCGCCTGCAGTCCCGGGCCGAAAGGCTGGTGCGGGTGCGGCCCGTCAAGGACGCGCCCGGAGACGACCTCGCCGCTCTGATCGGCCGGGCCGAGGCGAAGGCCCGCCAGGCCGATCTCGCCGGGGCGCTGGCCGAGCTCGCCAAGCTGCCGGCGCCGGTCCGCGCGCCGGCGGAGCCGTGGATCAAGAAGGCCGAGGCCCGTCAGGCCGCCGTCGCCGCCGCCCAGCGTGTGGCTTCCGCCGCCCTCGCCGCCCTCGCCACGCCATAGGACCGCATCCGATGATCCGTGTTCTTTTATTCCTTGTCGCGGTCACCGCGCTGTCGTTCGGCGCCGTCTGGCTCGCCGACCGGCCCGGTGACGTCGCCATCACCTGGCTCGGTTATCAGCTCGAAACCTCCATCATGGTGGCGCTCGCCGCGCTCGCCGCGCTGGTGGTCGCCGTCATCCTGGTGTGGTCGATCCTGCGGGCCATCGTGCGCGCGCCCGCGGCTTGGTCGGCCCATCGGCTCGATAAGCGGTCGCGGAAGGCCTACAAGGCGATCTCCAACGGCATCGTGGCGATCGGGGCGGGCGACGCGATGTCGGCCCGGCGCTTCGCCAACGAGGCGCAGCGGCTCGCCCCCAAGGAGCCGCTGGCGCTGCTGCTCGGCGCCCAGGCGGCCCAGCTCGGCGGCAATCCGGCCGAGGCCGAGCGCACCTTCCGGGCCATGGCGGCCCGCGAGGACACCAAGCTCCTGGGCCTGCACGGGCTGTTCATCGAGGCCCAGCGCAGCGACAACGGGGCCGCCGCCCGCACCTATGCGGAGGATGCCGCGCGGGCGTCGCCGTCGCTCGCCTGGGCGGCAGAGGCGGTGCTGCAGTATCGCTGCGCCGCCGGCGACTGGACCGGCGCGCTCGCCGCGCTCGAGCGCAACATGCGCAGCGGTCTGGTCGGCAAGGACACCTACAAGCGCCAGCGCGCCGTGCTGCTGACCGGCCGCGCCCTGTCGGGCGAGGTCGATCCCGAGGGCTCCAAGGCGCTGGTGATGGAGGCCCTGAAGCTGTCGCCCGGCCTGGTGCCGGCGGCGTCGCTGGCCGGGCGGCTGCTCACCGAGAGCGGCCAGACCCGCAAGGCGGCCAAGGTGGTCGAGGCGGCGTGGACCATCAACCCGCATCCCGACCTCGCCGAGACCTACGCCGACATCTTCCCCAACGAGTCGAACCGCGAGCGGCTCGGCCGCATCCGCGCGCTCGCCAAGCTGGCGCCGAACCATCCGGAAAGCGCCGTGACGATGGCCCGCGCCGCCATGGACGCCCAGGAGTTCGCGACCGCGCGCACCAGCCTCACCCCGATGCTGGCGATGCCGACCCAGCGCATGGCGGCCCTGATGGCCGAGCTGGAGGAGAAGGAAGGCGGCGACGTCGGACGGGCCCGCGAGTGGATGCGGCGCGCCCTGCAGGCGACCCGCGATCCGACCTGGACGGCGGACGGGATGGTTTCCGCCAAGTGGATGCCGGCCTCGCCGATCTCGGGCCGCATCGATGCCTTCGAATGGCGGATTCCGCTCGCCGATCTCGCCGGGCCGGTGATCGAGCACGACAAGCCCCGCCGCGGGCAGATCGCACCGGCCCCGGCCCCGGCTCCGGCCCCGGCTGCGGCGCCGAAGCCGTCGCCGGCCCCGCCCGCCAAGGCGGCCGAACCGCCGGCCCCGCCTGCGGCTCCGCTCGATCGGGCTGCCGCCGCCAAGCCGGTGTCGCCGCCGCCGGTGGCCGAGAAACCGATCCCGCTGCCGCCGCCGCCCAGCAAGGCGTCGGGGCGTCCGGTTCCACCGCCCCCCGCCCCGCCGGCGCCCCCGCCCGTCATCGACGCCTCGTCGCCACCGCCGGTGGTGGAGACGCCGGTCCCGCGCGCCGGCCGTTCCAGCCGGCGTGACGCAACGGCCGGCACCGAGTCGGAGACGGCCGAGAACGTGATCCCGCTGCCGCAGCCGCCCGACGTCGCAGCGTCGGGATCGAAGCCGGCCGGCGAGGTCGAAGCCGAGAAAAAGGCCGCTTCAGCCAAGCCGGAACGGCGCCCGTTCTTCCGCTGATCGGCAGCCGATGCCGATGCGGTGGCGGTCCGCGGCTGCTCGGTTGGGGTTCGGACTGATCGTGATCGCCGTCCTCGCGGCGGCGATCACGACGCGGCCGGCGAAACGTCTGATCGACTTCGATCAGACGTTCTATCTCGCCATCGCCTACGACCTCGTCCACCACGGGGTGTTCAGCAACGGCATCTTCGATGCCGTCGACGGCACCCGCGCGGCGCCGCCGCCCGGCATGTTCTTCGCGCCGCTCTATCCGTGGGCCGTGGCCGCCGTCACGGCGGTCGACCCGCGCTTCGCCCGGGCACTGGACTGCGCCGTCGAGGCGAACGAGAAGCACCGCGATCTCTCCACCTGCGAGATCTACGCGACTCCGATGCTGCTCCTGCATGCGCTGCTGCTGGCGATCGGCGTGATCGCGATCGGCCGCGCCGGCGAGATCGCGACCGGCGAGCCTCGCGTGCTCTACGCCGCCGGGGCCATCGCGACGGCGGGCTTCGCCGCCGAGGCCGAGCTCTTCTCCTACGTGATGACCGAGAGCCTGAGCGTCGCGGGCTTCAGCCTGTTCGGCCTCGCGCTGGTCGCGGCGCTGGCACGCTGGCGCACCGCGACCTTCGCGCTGTGCGGCCTCGCGCTCGGCCTCGCCTGCCTGACGCGGCCGACCTATCTGATCCTCGCGCCGGTGACGCTGATGATCGTCGCCGTGGTCGGGCGCTGGTTCTCCGGGCCGGAGCGCCGCCCGTTCTTCCGCCCGGCGGCGACGCTTTGTGCCGCGCTCGCCGTGATGCTGGCGCCGTGGCTCGCCCGCAACGCCGTCTCGGTCGGCAAGCTCGGGTTCACCGAGGAGTACGGCAGCGTCGCGGTGATCGAGCGCTTCGCCTTCAACGACATGACGCTGCGCGAATACGTCTGGGCGTTTCCGGCCTGCGTCCCGCTGGTCGGCCCGGCCGTGGTGGCGCGGCTCGCCGGCCCCGACGCGATCGCGCGCTTTGCCTGGGATTCGCCCGGCAGCTTCTTCGAGCGCGGGCGGGCGCGCCGCAACGCGCTGGTCGCCGAGCACGGACGGCTCGATCCGATCATGGGGGCGCTCACCCGCGAGGAGCTCGCGCGCGACGGGTGGCGGCATCTGGCGACGTCGGTGCCGCTCGCCTGGTGCGGCCTGTGGGTCGGCGGCGCCTTCAGCCTGCTCGTGCTGCCGCTCGCCGCCGCCGGGCTGGTCCGCGCCGCGCGCCGCGGCCGGCCGCTGGTGATCGCCTATGCGGTGCCGGCGCTGCTGCTGGTCGGCGTGCACGGCCTGCTCGCCAACCACTATCCCCGCTACAATCTCGGCTTGGTCGGCCCGATGGCGGTCGCGGCCGCGTGGCTCGTCATGGACGCGGCTGCGCGGCGGACCGGGGCTCGCCCGGCGCGGTGAGCGTGCGGGCCGCCTCGGCGAGCGCGATCGAGCGGGCCAGCCGGGTGATCTCCTCCATCTGGGCGCGCAGCTTGAGGTGCAGGTTCAGCAGCATCAGCAGGCTGATCACCACCCAGGTGTAGACGACGAGGTCGCTGCCGCGGCCGATGCCGGCGGCATGCGCCAGCCAGGTCGCGTGGCCCGGCAACCAGACCAGATAGAGGCCCGCGAGCGCGGCGGCGACGGCCAGGAAGCCGACCACGGGCGCCTTGCGGTGCGCGCTCCAGGCGTACAGCACGACCAGCGACAGCAGCACGGTGAGGAAGAGTTGCGCGATCATCGGTGCATCCGGTGCGCGAACAGATCGACCAGGATGGTGAAGGCGTCGCCCATGCGCTGGCCCTTGGCGAGCGAGTAGGCGCTGTACTCGATGGTGATCGGCGTCTCGATCCAGGCGAGGCCGCTCTTGGCGATCTGGTGCAGGATCTCGGAGGCGTGCGCCATCCGGTTCTGCCGCAGCCGCAGCCGCGACACGCCACGGCGCGTCATCGCGCGCAGGCCGTTGTGGGTGTCGGTGACGGCGAGCCCGGTGGTGATCCGCGTGAAGGCGGTGGCGGCGGCGAGCAGCAGGCGCCGCGCCGCCGGCAGGGCAATGGTGTCGCCGAGGAAACGGCTGCCGAGCGCGTAGTCGGCCCCGCTCGCCTGCAGCGCATCGACCAGGCGGGCGATGTCGGCGACGCGGTGCTGGCCGTCGGCGTCGAACGTCACGACGATATCGGCGTCCTGCGCCATCGCCCAGTCGAAGCCGGTCTGCAGCGCGGCGCCCTGGCCGAGATTGATCGGATGGACGACGACCATGGCGCCGGCGGCGCGCGCCAGCGCGCCGGTGCCGTCGGCCGAGCCGTCGTCCACCACGACGACCCGCCAGCCGGCCTGCACGACGCCGGCGACGACGCCGGCGATCACGGACGCCTCGTTGAAGGCGGCGATCACGACGCAGACGGAGGGAGCGGATGTCGGCATGGCGTCTACCCCGCCACCAGCACCAGCCCGCCGGCGATCACGGCGATGCCGACGAGAAGCCGCAGCGACAGCGGCTCGGCGAAGACCAGGCCGGCGACAAGCGGCGTCACCGCGAAGGCGAGCGCGACGAACGGATAGGCGCGGGCGAGCGGCGTGAAGGTGAGGACCCACACCCACATCACCGAGAGCACGCCGTAGAGCAGCAGCGCGGCGATGAACCAGCCGTTCTGCGCGAGTCCGGCGAGGCGCGCGCCCGTTCCCGCGTCTGCGGGAACCCGCAGGGCCGCGAGCTTGAACAGCATCTGGCCGGCCACCATGCCGAGCGCGTAGCCGACCAGGACGAGGATCTGAAAGGTGCCGAGCGTCTCCTTCATGGGGCCCTCAGGGCTTGCGCAGCACGACGCGAATGGCGTCGAACAGGTTGACGGGGAGGCCGAGCCGGCTCGCCGCCGGCACGGTCCGGGCGCCGAGCCCGGTCATCCGGCCGAGCTGGTGCAGGATCAGCGACGCCGGCACGATCTTCCAGGGATGGTCGACATGCGCGACCACGAGCCCGTGCGCGGCGGCGAGGCGGTGCAGGCTCTCCACCGTGAAGAACCACAGGTGCTGCGGCGGAGTCATCAGGCGCCAGCCGCCGCCGGCGAGCCGCGCGACGGCCGAGCCGAAGTCGCCGGTGGTGAGCACGACGATCCCGCCCGGGGCGAGCCGCTCCGCGATCAGCGACAGCGTGTCGTCCGGCGCCGGCAGGTGCTCGATCACGTCGAGCATCACCACGGCGTCCGGCGTCCCGAGCCGGTCGAGGGTCGCCGGCTCGACCACGCCGGTGACCACGTCGAGGCCGCGGCTGCGGCAGAAGGCGGCGGCGTCCTCGGCGATCTCGATCCCGGCGACGTCGTAATGGTGCGCCGCCTCGGCCAGAAAGAAGCCGTAGGCGCAGCCGGCCTCGATCAGCCGGCCGTGGTTACGGAAGCGGCGGATGAAATCGACCGTGCGGGCGAACTCGCGCCGCAGCACCGGCTCGGCGCCGCGATAGTCGGCATAGCCGTCGGCATGCTCGCCCGAGAAATAGCCGTCGGTATAGTACGTGGCGGGATCGAAGCCGGCGGTCTCGGTGCGGCCGAGGCCGCAGCCCTCGCAGCGCAGGATGGCGCAGCCGTGCTTGCGGTAGAGCAGGCGCTGGCGCGTGAGCCCGCCGCAGGCGGGACAGGCGAGCGTGTCGGGCACGGACCTCTGCAGCACGCGAAACCCTCGGACGGAACGGCGGATGGGTGCGTCGGCGTCGGAAAACGACGTCGGGATCTGCGAAATCTGCCGAAAAGGCGGCCCCTGCGCTGAATGCGCGGCCGGGAGACAAGCCTAGGGGGCCGTCGCACTGCAGCGCAATCGCGGAGGGTGCGGCAATACGGCGCATCGCGGCGGGATATCCGCCGGCTCGCCTACCCGAAGAGGTCGGCGACCTCGACCACGAGACCGGGCGGATCGAGCCGTAACGCGCCGGCGGTGAGCGTGCTCGCCACGATGATGCTGTCGGCGGCGCGAGCGTGGTGGGTCACGATCCTCCCGTCCGGGTCGATGACCAGATAATGCCGCACGCTGGCGAGCTTGAAATAGCCGATCAGCTTGGCGCCGGTGTCGCGCTGCGCCGAGCGCGGCGAGACCACCTCGGCGACGATCACCGGGTCCGTCACGATCATGCCGGCGCCGGGCAGCGGCGCGCCGCAGCGGACCATCGCGTCGGGCTCGTAGGCCGTGCCGGCATCGATCGGCACCAGCATGCCGTTGGTGAAGGTCTCGCCGGCGAGCCCGGCTGCGTCGAGCGCGTGCTGCAGCACCCGCGCGGTCTTGAACTTGGTGCGATTGTGCGCCGATCCCTCCGGGGCGACCGCAACGATCTGCCCGTCGATCAGTTCGACATGCGGCGGTTCGGCATGGGCTTCGGCCCAGGCCAGGAAGGCCGACACCGTGATGGGGCGGGGTGTCGTCGCGGTCATGGACCGCGAATAGCACCCAAAACCGTGGAGCGGTAGGGGCCGGCGGATATCGGATTCATTGGCTGGGACGCTCGGCCCGGCCGAGGCCGGTGTCAGGCCAGGAGATCGGCCACCTCGACCGCCAGTCCGGGCGGATCGAGCAGCAAGCGACCCGCCGAGAGCGTTCGCGCCGCGATGCTGCCGTCGGCGCTGCGGGCATGGTGCATCACCGTACGGGTGTCCGGATCGATCACCAGATAGTGCCGCACGCTCGGCAGCTTGAAATAGCCGATCAGCTTCGCCGAGGTGTCGCTGTGCGCCGACGACGGCGAGATCACCTCGACGACGATCACCGGGTCGGCCACGATCATGCCGTCGCCTGGCAGCGGCGTGCCGCAGCGGACCAGCGCATCGGGCTCGTAGGCCGTGAAGCTGTCGATCGGCACGGTCGGACCGTCCGGAAAGACCTCGCCGATCACGGCGGCCTTCGCCAGGGCCTCGCGCAAGGCGACGTAAGCCGAGGCCTTGATTCTGGTATGGACCAGGCGCTCGGACGCCATCATGACGATCTGCCCGTTGATCAGCTCGGCGCGCTGCGGCTCCTCCTGGGACGCGGCCCAGGCGAGAAACGCGTCCACGGTCATCATCGTGCGCAGCGGGATGTTCATGGGGCAAAGACTAGCATCCGCAACCGCGCGGCGGTAGGTGCGGCGGGTTCGGGATTCCATCGACGCCCGTCACTGTCGTCGTCCGCGCAGGCGGACGACCCAGCAATCCCAGTATCCCAGGTGTTACGACGCAGCGCCGGGATTACTGGGTGCTCCGCCTTCGCGGAGCACGACGGAGCGAGGTGGTTCGCCGCCGGGCGTGAAAAGTGCGCCCAGCCTCACACGCCCTCGGCGACCTTGCGGCGCTCTTCCTTCTTGCGGTCGTTGGGGTCGAGGATGCGCTTGCGCAGGCGGATCGACTTCGGCGTCACCTCGACCAGCTCGTCGTTCTGGATGTAGGCGAGCGCCTTCTCCAGGCTCATCCGGATCGGCGGGGTGAGGCGCACGGCCTCGTCCTTCGACGTGGTGCGGATGTTGGTGAGCTTCTTGCCCTTGAGGACGTTGACCTCGAGGTCGTTGTCGCGGGTGTGCTCGCCGACGATCATGCCCTGATAGACCTTCCAGCCCGGCTCGATCATCATCGGGCCGCGGTCCTCCAGGTTCCACAATGCGTAGGCGACGGCCTCGCCGGCATCGGTGGAGATCAGCACGCCGGTGCGCCGGCCCTGCACCTCCCCCTTGTAGGGCGCGTACTGGTGGAACAGCCGGTTCATCACCGCGGTGCCGCGGCTGTCGGTCAGAAGCTCGCCCTGGTAGCCGATCAGGCCGCGGGTCGGCGCGTAGAACACCAGCCGGGTGCGGCCGCCGCCGGAGGGGCGCATCTCGATCATCTCGGCCTTGCGCTCCGACATCTTCTGCACGACGACGCCCGAGTACTGCTCGTCGACGTCGATCACCACCTCCTCGATCGGCTCGTTGATCTCGCCCGTCGCCTCGTCGCGCTGCATCAGCACGCGCGGGCGCGACACCGAGAGCTCGTAGCCCTCGCGCCGCATGGTCTCGATCAGAATGCCGAGCTGCAGCTCGCCGCGCCCGGCGACCTCCATCGAATCCTTCTCGTCCGACTCGCTGACCTTGAGCGCCACGTTCCCTTCCGCCTCGCGAAGCAGGCGGTCGCGGATCATGCGGCCCGTCACCTTGTCGCCCTCGGTGCCGGCGAGCGGCGAGTCGTTGACCCGGAACGTCATCGACAGGGTCGGCGGGTCGATCGGCTGGGCCGGCAGCGGCTCGGAGACCTCGAGGGCGCAGATCGTGTGGGCGACGGTCGCCTCCGGCAGACCGGCGACCGAGACGATGTCGCCGGCGACGCCCTCGTCGACCGGCACGCGCTCCAGCCCGCGGAAGGCCAGCACCTTGGAGATGCGGCCGGTCTCGATGGTCTTGCCGTTGTGGTCGAGCACCTTGGCGGGCTGGTTCGGCTTGATGGTGCCGGACGTGATGCGGCCGGTGACGACGCGGCCTAGATACGGGTTCGCCTCCAGGATGGTGCCGAGCATGCGGAACGGGCCGTGCTCGATGGTCGGCTCCGGCACGTGCTTGAGCACGAGATCGAGCAGCGGCGTCATCGTCTCCTTCGGGCCGTCGATGTTCGCCGCCATCCAGCCTTCCTTGGCGGAGCCGTAGAGCACCGGGAAGTCGAGCTGTTCGTCCGAGGCGTCGAGCGCCGCGAACAGGTCGAACACCTCGCTCGCCACCACGTCGGGCCGCGCGTCGCTGCGGTCGACCTTGTTGATGGCGACGATCGGCCGAAGGCCGATCTTCAGCGCCTTGGAGACCACGAACTTGGTCTGTGGCAGCGGGCCCTCGGCGGCGTCGACCAGCACGATGGCGCCGTCCACCATGTTGAGGATGCGCTCGACCTCGCCGCCGAAATCGGCATGGCCCGGGGTGTCGACGATGTTGATGCGGACGCCCTTCCAGACGATCGAGGTCGCCTTGGCCAGGATGGTGATGCCGCGCTCGCGCTCCAGGTCGTTGGAGTCCATGGCGCGCTCGGCGACCCGCTGGTTCTCGCGGAAGGAGCCCGATTGCTGCAACAGCCGGTCGACCAAGGTGGTTTTCCCGTGGTCGACGTGGGCGATGATGGCGACGTTGCGGAGCTTCATGGGGGTCCCTTGAGAAACGGAAAGCGGGCCCCCGGGGCCCGCGAAACTTTGGGCGGAATATAGTCGAGGGCGGGCGAGAGGCAATGGCCCGGCTGGGACGAAACGTGAATCTGGCTGGCGCAGCAGCCCTGCGGAGGGTCACGGACCGCCGCCGGCACCCTCGATCGGCATGCGGCGCCGCCGCCAGCCGGCCCGGATGGTCGCCACGCCGCCGGCCGCGATGGCCACGCAGACGACCCACAGCAGCATCAGCGCCGGCTCGGCGAAGCTCTTCGGGTCGCTGATCCCGATGCCGACCGCGAAGGCGACCGCGCACACCCCGGGCAGCACCAGGATGGCCCCGACGATGATCAGAAGGACGGCCAGCATTCGGGGCTCCCCCGTTTGTGCGACGGTATCATGACGCATCGCCCGGCGGCGCCCGATCAGCCTCCACCGGGCTCCGGCGCAACCGGCGGGCGCCCAGCAGCACCACGATACAGAAGATCCAGCCGATCGCCGACCCGATCAGCATGACGACCGATACGCTCTGCGCGAGGGGATCCTTGTCGAACAGCAGCGCGCCGCCCGAAATGGTGAAAAACGCCGAGCACAGGCCGGATGGCAGCGCCAAGAGGCCGATCAGCACGGTGAGCACGACCTTTCGGCCGGTCTCGGTCATGCGGGCGCTTCGGCGCGGGCGGTCGCGGCGAGCCGCGCCCGGATGCCGTCGATCGCGCCGTCGCGATAGAGCAGGTTGTAGGTGTCGAACGGGATGATTTGCCCGGCCGGCGTGACGAAGTGGATGCAGGAACGCTTGACGCCGCCGAGACAGAAGTTGAAGCGGTCCATGAACTGCACGATCGCCACCCGGAAGACGTTCTCGTAGGACAGGCCGGCCGGCACCGTCGCCTTCGGCAGGCAGCACAGGAACTCGGCCAGCCGCTCGGGCGCGTTGAGCGCGCCCGACGACAGCGAGAACAGCTCGATGAACTTCTGCTGCAGGGCCGGCTGCTTCTCGAAATTGATGGTGTTCGGCATCACGGCGACCAGATCCTCGCGCGACAGCATCGCGGTCACGGGCAGCACGCGCTCGCCGTTGCGCAAGCCATAGCCGATCGAGATCGTCTCCGGATTGCACGGCAGCGGGATCATGTCGGCGTCGCCGAACACGCCGGAGTCCTCGATCACGCGGCGCCTGATCTCGGACAGCACGATGCGGTTTCGTTTCGAGTCGAAGCTCTCGTTGCGGCCGGCGTCCTGGACGGGCTGGAACGTCACGCCGCGCACGCAGCGCCAGGTCAGCGCATGCTTCACGATGGCGCCGACCTCGTGATCGTTGACGCCGCGCTTCACCGTGACGACCAGGGTGGTCGAGAGACCGTGCCGCTCCAGATTCTCCAACGCCTCCCGGCGCACACGCCGCAGATCGGCGCCGCGCAGATCCATCAGGGCGTCGCGCGTCAGCGAATCGAACTGCAGATAGATTTCCAGCCCGCGCTTCCTCTCGGCAAGCCGGGCACAAAAATCCGGGTCGCGCGCCAGCAAAAGCCCGTTGGTGTTGACCATCACGTGGCGGATCGGCCGCTTTCGCGCCGCGTCCAGGATGGCGAAAAAGTCCGGATGCAGGGTCGGCTCGCCGCCGGAGATCTGCAGCAGATCCGGCTCGCCTTCGCTCGCGACCAGCGCGTCGAGCATGCGCTCGATCGTCGCCAGCGGCAGATGCGTCGTGTGCTGCGGCGACGAGCCGGCGAAGCACACCGGGCAGGTGAGATTGCAGTGGTCGTTGATCTCGATGAGGGCGAGGCACGAGTGCTGCTCGTGGTCGGGGCACAGGCCGCAGTCGTACGGGCAGCCGTGCTCGGTGCGGCCCTGGAACACGAGCGGCTTGTCGCCCGGCTTGATGTAATCCTTGCAGCGCTTCCAGTAGGCGGCGTCGGTCGAGATCAGGGTCGACTGCACGCCGTGCCTGTCGCAACGCTTCTCGTACCAGACCTCGTCCCCAAAGATCTGAATCTTGGCCGGCACCAGCGCCAGGCAGGTCTCGCACAGCGACGTGGTCTGGCCCCAGAACACATAGGGCCGCGATCTACGCGACGGTGCGGTCATTCGGGTCTCCCGGTTCGGGCGCGGTCGCCAGCATGACGACGGCCCAGACGACGAGCGCGGCGGAGAGCAGGTGGAACACCGTGAACGGGCCGACCAGCGTGCCATAGGGCTTGAGGAATTCCCAGGCGAAGCGCTGCGCCCCGTAGAACCCGACCGCCGCATAGAACCCTCGGTCGATCCAGGCGGTGTCGCGGTTCATCACCTTGACCACGTAGAGGAGCGCGAACGTCGTCATGGCGGCGCTCTCATAGAGCTGCACGGGATGGCGAAGAACACCGTCGCCGAAATCGTGGCCCCACGGCAGCGTCGTCGGCGTGCCGTGGGTGAAATCCTCGATGCCGGCGAGGTGGCAGCCGATGCGGCCGACCGCGACGCCGACGGCGAGCGGCAGGGCGAAGCGTGCGCCGGTGCGCAAGCGCAGGCCGGTGGCGTATTTGTAGAGCTCGACCGCGACAATGCCGCCGGCGATCGCGCCCTCGATCGAGCGGCCGGCGCCCGGCATGCCCGAGACCGTCATGTTGAGCGTGCCGAACAGCACGGCGCCGAGGCCGGCGCCCAGCACGACGGCGGCGATGTAGGGCAGGTCGGTGGTCGCGGCCGGAAAGGCGATCTTTTGCACGCGTGTCAGCCACAGGGCGGCGAGCCCCGCGGCCATCCAGGCGAAAACGTCGAAGACGGTGTGGAGGACAAGTCCGGACATCGCCTCGCTTCCGTCGTTCCGGGGCGCGGGCGTCAGCCCGCGAGCCCGGAACCCATAACCCCGGCTGGGCGTATGGATTCCGGGATCGCGTCGGTGGCGCGCCCCGGAATGACCGAGAGCATGCTCTTTGTCACGCCCCCTCGGGGCCCGTGGTGGCGATGCGCAGCCGCGTCACGCCGCTCGCGGTGCCGCCCGCGGCCGGATCGGGACGGGCGGGCGGACCCGCCACGGTGGCCGTCTCGGGCGCGTCCTCGCCGGACGCCAGCGCGGCACGGCGGGCCGCGACTGCGGCGCGGGCCTGATCGAGGGCGAGCCCGTAGGCGGCGAGCGACGTCTGGTCGAGGGCGTTGCGGTCGCCGAGCAGCAGGATTTCGGACAGGATCCCGTCGATCTCCTGGTCGAGCTGGGCGAGGTCGTCGCGGCTCACCGCCTCGCGGGCGCTCCTCAGGATCCCGACCAGCCGCTCCAGCAGCTTGAGGCGCCGCACCCGCGTGTCGGCGCGGAAATGGCCGGCCAGCCAGGCGAGGCCGGAGCCGATGCCCGACACCGCCATCACGCCGAGATAGATGAGATCACTGTAGCGGTCGAAGAAGGTTTTCTGCTCGTCGTCGATATAGGCGGCGGCGCCCGGATGGGCCGGCACGGCGGCGTCGCGGTCGGTGTCGGGCTTCTCGATGCGGGCCGCCATCGGGAACTCGCCGGAGAGCGTCTGTCGCACCGCGAAGAGCTGCCGGGTGAGGTCGGCGATGGTGTCCTCGGGCACGCTGCGGCGGGCGACGATGTAGTGCTTGAACGCGATCGTCTCGACAGTCTCGGGCGGCTGCGGGGTCTGGCCGCCGAACACGCCGGCCTTCAGCTCGGCCTCCTCGTAGACCGGCGAGCGCGCCGCGATCGCCTCGGAGGCGCCGATCTCCAGGAAGGTCGGGCCGGTGCGGCCGTTGCTCGATGCCGCGATCACGGCGGCGACATGCGGGCTCGCCACCGGGCCGAGCGCCAGGATGGCGTCGACCGGGGCGTTGCGCAGCGAGGTGGCGACGTCGCGCGGATCGAGCGGCACCACCGTCACCTTGTCGGGCAGCACCTGGTACTGGCGCAGGATCGCGTCGAGCACCTCGCGGTCGCCCATGCCGGGGCCGACCAGGCCGATCCGGCGGCCGGCCAGATCCTCGATGCTGTCGATCTTCTCGGGGGCGGGCGGCGGAGGCGGGGCAGGCGGGGCCTTGCCGCCGCGCTTGCGGCGCTGGGCCGTCGCGGCGGGCGGCGGGGCGGGCTTAGGGCCGCCGGCCGCGATCGAGCCCTCGGCCGGCACCACCAGCACGGCGATATTGTCGTGCAGCACCACCACGGCCTGGCCGGAGACCGGATAGCCGACGTCGCGCCGCACCACCGCGAGGTCGACCTCGCGGGCCTGCAGGGCGCGGGCCGCCGCCCCCGGTCCCTCCTTGATCACGGGCGTTAGCCGAACGCTGCTGCCGCGCTCGCGGCCGAATTGCTGGGCGATGGCGTGGACGAGCCGCGCGTCCTCGCTGCCCGGCGGCCCGACGGCGATCCGCAGGGTGCTGGGCCGGTCGTTGAAATAGAAGACCGCGCCGGCCAGGCCGGTGACGATGAAGACGCCGAGCAGCAGGATCAGGGGCGTCTGCCGCAGCATCAGGCGCAGCCGGCGGCGGGTGCGGCCCGAACGGGTCCCTGTCAGCCGGTCGCGGGCCACCATGGTGGCAGCGATGCGGCGAAGCGGCGAGGGCATGCGGGAGCGTCTCCGGACGGGGGCAGTCTCGGTTGTATGTGGGCACGCCGGTGCGGCGGCGCCAAGGCATAACGCCGTCGCGGCGGGATCTTCGCTCCGGACGGTAAAAGCAGTGTCGTCGGGACCCGCCAGTCCGCTCGTCCGCGAAGGCGGGGACCCAGGACGGCTCACCGGCTGGCGCGCTCGAACTGCCGCAACAGATCGTTGCCGCGGCGCACCGCGGCGTCGAGCGCCTCGCCCGCCGTCGCCTTGCCGGCGAAGGCGAGCTCGAGCTCCTCCTCGATGACGTCGCGGACCAGGATGAAGGAGCCGAGCCGCACCGCACGCGAATTGTCGGTCGGCGGATGCAGCGTGATCTGCTCGATGGCGATCGCGGCACCCGGATTGCGCTCGTAGAAGCCCTGCGCCCGGCTGTGCTCCCAGGCGGCCCGGGTGAGCGGCAGATAGCCGGTGGCCTGGTGCCAGCGCGCCTGCACCTCGGGCCTCGCCAGATAGGCGAAGAGCCGCGCCGCGCCGCGATACTCCGCCTCCGGCCGGTTTCGCAGCACCCACAGGCTGGCGCCGCCGATCATCGAGTTCTGCGGCGCGCCGGGCACGTCCGGCCAGTAGGGCAGCATGCCGTAGCCGACCTCGAACCTCGCCTTGGCGCGGATGTCGGCGACCAGCCCGGACGAGCCGAGAAAGATGCCGCACTCGCCGGCATGCAGCATCGGCTCGGCCTTGGTGCCGCGTCCGCCATAAGCGAAGAGCCGCGTCTTCTGCCACTCGGCGAGCGCCGCGACATGGCGCACCAGCACGGGATTGTTCAGCGTCAGCTCGGCGTCGGGCCCCAAGAGGCCGTTGGCGCGCGTGGCGATCGGCAGGTTGTGGAAAGCCGAGAAGTTCTCGACGTTCACCCAGGACGGCCAATGCGTCGAGAACCCGCAGGGCACGCCGGCCTGGCGCAGCCGCCGCGCCGCCTCCTCGACCTCCGGCCAGGTCCGCGGCGCCTTGTCGTCGAGCCCGACGGCGCGGAACAGAGTGCGGTTGTAGTAGAGGATCGGGGTCGAGGCGTTGAACGGGTAGGACAGCAGATTGCCCGCCGTGTCCGAGTAGAAGCCGGATACCGCCGGCAGGATCGCGCCGGCGTCGAAGCGCTCGCCGGCCGCCGCCATCAGCTCGTGGACCGGATAGATGGCGCCCTTCGCCGCCATCATGGTGGCGGTGCCGATCTCGTTGACCTGGACGATCGCCGGGTGGGTTCGGGTGCGCACCGCGAAGATCGCCGCCGTCACGGTCTCGGTGTAGCTGCCCTTGAACACCGGGACGACCCGGAGCTCGCTCTGCTCGGCATTGAACGCGGCGACGATGCTCTCGATCTGCCGGCCGAGCTCGCCCGCCATGGCGTGCCAGAGCTGGATCTCGGTGGCGGCCTGCGCCGGACGCGCGATCAGGGCCGCGCCGAGCCCGGCCAGCACGGCGCGCCGGTCCGGCCCGTGGAGGCGCCGGCCCCACGGGGCCCGTCCCGGACGGGCCGCCACAGGATCACCACGGAACACCGGCATGGACATCGGGAAGGCCACCAGATTCGCAACTCACATGCGGCCCGCGGACTGCGGCCCGGCCGATCAGGATGGCCATCCGACCATGGTTTCGCTAAAATTTCGAGATTCACGACGACGAGCCCCGATGGTCCGACCACAAGGCGGTGCAAATTTGTCGCCAGCATGGAGCCTCCGCGTCCGCGCTCCGGGCCTGCCGGTTCGGGCCGTCGCGGTCCTCGCCGCAGCCCTCGCCGCGATGCTCGGCGCCGCTGTCGGGCCGGGCGTGGCGCGCGAGTTCCGGGTCGCCGACACCCAGGTCGAGGACTATCCGACCGTGCAGGCGGTGAACCATATGGGCCGCCTGATCGAGGAGCAGACCGGCGGCCGCCATCGCCTGCGGGTGTTCCATTCGCGCCAGCTCGGCGAGGAGCAGGACACCATCGAGCAGACCCGTGTCGGCGCCATCGACCTCAACCGCACCAATGTGGCGCCGATCGGGGCCATCGTGCCGGCCGCCAACGTGCTGGCGCTGCCGTTCCTGTTCCGCTCGACGGCGCATCTGCACACCGTGCTGGACGGACCGATCGGCGACGAGATCCTGGCGAGCTTCGAGCCCTACGGCTTCATCGGCCTGACCTTCTACGATTCCGGGGCGCGGTCGATCTACACGCGCAACCGCGAGGTCCGCAGCCTCGCCGACCTGAAGGGCCTGCGCATCCGGGTCCAGCAGTCGGACCTCATGGTCGCGATGATCAAGGCGCTCGGCGCCACACCCGTGCAGCTTCCCTACGGGCAGGTGGAGACCGGCCTCACCACCGGGCTGATCGACGGCGCCGAGAACAACTGGCCGTCCTATGTCACCACCGGCCATTACAAGGTGGCGCCCTACTACACGCTGACCGAGCAAACCATGAGCCCGGAGGTTCTGGTGATGTCGCTGCGCGCCTGGCAGAGCCTGTCGGACGAGGACAAGGCGACCTTCCGCAGCGCCGCGCGGGCCTCCAACCGGATCATGCGCGAGCAGTGGAACGCCCTCGAGGAGCGCTCGCGCCAGCAGGCCCGGGCGGCCGGCACCACGATCATCGCGACCTACGACCGCGCCCCCTTCGTCGAGGCGATGAGCGGCGTCTATGCCGGCGTCATGGCGAACCCGCTGCTGCGCCGGCTGGTCGAGCGCATCCGCGAGAGCGAGTGACCGTGTCGTTCTCCCCGACGGTGCCGAGCGAGCCGCCGACCCAGGTCGTCAACCACGCCGTCGACCAGGCGTCCGGCGCAGCCGCGCCGGGACGGCGCTTCGATCTCGAACGCCTCGTCCGGGCGCTGCCGATCCGTTGGCGGATCCTGTCGATCGCGGTGCTGAACTCGGCCGTCGTGATCATCCTGGCCGGGCTGATCTGGAACGGCGCCATGGCCCTCGGCCGCGCCTGGGACGAGGTGCGCGAGGTCCGCGAATCCGACATCGTGCTGGTGCTGCTCGAAGGCGAGGCCGGGCGGCTGCAGAACCTCATCCACCGCTACATCAACGAGCCGAGCCCGGAGATCTTCGCCGAGATCCTGCTGGTGCGCGAGGCCGTGCTCGGCACGCTGCGGACCCGCAAGCCGGCCGATCCGATGCTGGCCGACGCCATGGAAGGGCTCGCCGGCGTCACCGAGCGCTTCCTCGACGGCTTCGGCGATCTGCGCGCCGTGCAGGCCGCCATCACCGGCGTCTACGAGAACGAGGTGCTGCGGCCCGCCCGCGAGATGGCCGGCCTCTACTCGATCGTCGAGGGGGCGGCCGGCCGCCGCGAGGCGCTGATCTGGCCGGCGCTCTCCAAGTCCCGCGAGGCCTTCACGGCGAGCCTCGTCGCCGCCAATGCCTATTATCTCTCGCTCGCCTCGTCGGCCGCCGACGAGGCTCGGCGCAATCTCGAGACCATCGAGCGCACCATCCCGGTGCTGTCGGATCTCGCCGAGGACGACATGCAGCGCGCCGCCCTGGAGGCGCTCGGGCAGCGCGCCAGCGCCTTCCGCAAGGGGCTCACCGCGCTCGGCGAGCGGTTCGCGGCGCGAACCCATATCCTGCGGACCGCCATCGACGGCAACCAGGCCTCGATGATCTCCACCATCGACGAGCTGCAGAGCGAGATGCGCCGCCGCGAGAACCGCGCCCAGGCGACGCTGGAGCGGACATTGGCGGCCATCTTTCGCCAGGTCCTGCTGGTCGCGACCGGCTTCCTGCTCGCCATCCTGGTCGGCGCCGCCATCGTGACGCGCAGCATCCGCAATCCGCTGAAAGAGCTGATGTCGGCCATGCACGCCATCGTGGCCGGCCATTACGGGCAGGTGATCCGCTCGACCCGCGAGCGCGACGAGATCGGCGCCATGGCGCGCGCCGTCGAGGTGTTCCGCGAGAACGCCATCGCCAAACGCCAGGCCGAGAACGATCTTCGCGCCGCGAAGGAAAACGCCGAGACGGCGCTCACCGAGCTGCGCGAGGCTCAGAAGAGCCTGATCGACGCCGAGAAGCTCGCCGCGCTCGGCGGGCTCGTCGCCGGCGTCGCCCACGAGGTCAACAATCCGGTCGGCATCAGCCTGACGGTGGCGTCGAGCCTGGTGCGGCGCTCCGAGGTGTTCGCCGAAGAGATCGCGAAGGGGCCGCTGCGGCGCTCCAAGCTCGACGACTTCGTCTCCGGCACGAACGACGCGGCCCAGCAGCTCGTCGCCAACCTGCACCGCGCCGGCGAGCTGATCCAGTCGTTCAAGCAGGTGGCGGTCGACCGCAGCCATGCCGAGCTGCGCGACTTCGACCTGCACGAGGCGACCGAGCAGATCGCCGCCAGCGTCCGCCCGGTGCTGCGCAAGGCGCAGATCACGCTCGCCGTCGAGGTGCCGGACGGCATCGTCATGGACAGCTTTCCTGGCTCCTACGGCCAGGTGCTGACCAACCTGTTCCTCAACTCCGTCGCCCATGCCTTCCCGGACGGCCAGGCAGGCATGATCGAAGTCCGCGCCCGCCAGCTCGGCGCCAACCATGCGGAGGTCATCGTGTCGGACGACGGCGTCGGCATGACCGAGGACGTGCGCCGTCGCGCCTTCGATCCTTTCTTCACCACGCGGCGCGGCCAGGGCGGCACCGGCCTCGGTCTGCACATCATCCACAGCCTGGTGACCCAGAGCCTCGGCGGCAAGCTGACGCTCGACACCGCGCTCGGCCACGGGACGACCTTCCGCATGGTGCTGCCGCGCCGCGTGTCGCGCGCGAGCGCCGACGTCCCCGTTCTCCAGATCACGGACCGAACCCATGGTTGACCCCGACGACATCGTCGACATCGTCGACGACAGCGACGATGTGCCGGTCGAAACCGGGCCGCGGTGGAAGATCCTGGTGATCGACGACGAGCCGGCCGTGCACGACGGCACCCGCTTCGCGCTCGCCGACTACTCGCTCAACGGCCAGGGCCTGGAGATCGTCTCGGCCTACTCGGCCGCGGAGGGCCGCGCGCTCTTGTGCGCCCATCCGGACACGGCCGTGGTGCTGCTCGACGTCATCATGGAGAGCGACACCGCCGGCCTCGACCTGGTCGGCTTCATCCGCACCGAGCTCGCCAACGAGACGGTCCGCATCATCCTGCGCACCGGCCAGCCCGGGCAGGCGCCGGAGCGGCGCATCATCGTCGACTACGACATCAACGACTACAAGGCCAAGACCGAGCTGACCGCCGACAAGCTGTTCACCTCGCTCACCGCGGCGCTGCGCAGCTATCAGCAGCTCGAGCGCATGGTGGAGACGCGCCGCGGCCTCGAGATCATCGTCGACGCGGCCTCGACGCTCTACGACTTCCAGTCGATTCAGCGCCTCGCAGAGGGCGTGCTGGTGCAGCTCGCCTCGCTGCTCAATGTCGACTGCGACGGCATCCTGGTGTTCCACGACGGCGGCCGCGAGCGCCCCGTCTCGGTGCTCGCCGCCGCCGGCTGCTACACCAAGCTCGTCGGCGCCGACGGCGTCTCTGCGCTCGCCCCCGAGCTGCGCGAGGTGGTCGAGGAGGCATTCCGCCGCCGCGCCCACCAGTTCATGCCGCGCTGGTCGGCGCTCTACATCCGCACCGGCAGCGGCCGCGAGGTGGTGGTGGTGCTGCATGTCTGCCGGCCGCTGTCCGACACCGACCGCACGCTGGTCGAGATCTTCACCAGCAAGCTGTCGATCGCCTTCGACAACGTCATTCTCTACGAGCAGCTCCAGGAGGCCAACAGCCGGCTCGAGGACCGCGTCAACCAGCGCACCCGCGAGCTGACCTCGGCGAACCGCCGGCTCGCCTCGCAATGGGCACGGCTGCAGCGCGCCAACGCCTTCAAGACCGAGATCCTCGGCACGGTCGCGCACGACCTCAGGAACCCGCTGTCGGTGATCATCGGCCGTGCCGAGATCCTCGAGCGGATGGTGACGGGGCCGGCCGTCAATCCGGAGGCCGCCAAGACGCAGATCAAGCACATCCACAACGCGGCCGACCGGGTCGCCGACATGGTGGAGAGCCTGATCGCCGACGCCATGACGGACGCGCTCGACATCACGATCCGGCGGGACCAGGCCGATCTCGCCAGCGTCCTCGAGGAGGTCGCCGAGGCGAACCAGCCGCTCGCCGCCAAGAAGGAGCAGGTGATCGCCGTCACGGCCGAGACCGGCGCGCCGGTGGTCTGCGACGTCGACCGCATCCGCGAGGCGGTCGACAATCTGGTCAGCAACGCCGTGAAGTACAGCGCCATCGGCGGCCGCATCGAGGTCGGCCTCGCCCATCTGCCGGACGGTGCGCGCATCAGCGTCAAGGATGCCGGGCCCGGCATGACGCCGGAGGATCTCAAGCGCCTCTACGGGCGCTTCCAGCGCCTCTCGGCCAAGCCGACCGGCGGCGAGAGCTCGATCGGGCTCGGCCTCTCCATCGTCAAGCGCATCGTCGACCTGCACGGCGGCACCATCATGGCCGAGAGCGCCGGCGAAGGGCTGGGCACCACCTTCACGCTGATCCTGCCGCTCAAGCCACCCGAGAGCGACGCTGAAGCGCCGGCCACGCCACCGCCTGAGGGGTGAGGCGCGGGTTTTCAGCGACAGGACTCCCCATCGTCGTCGCCCGCGCAGGCGGGCGACCCAGTATCCACTGACGTCGATGTTCCAATCGGGAAGCTGCGGCGTACTGGGTGCCCCGCCTGCGCGGGGCACGACGGTTGAGGTGCCTTACCGCCCTACCCGATTCGTTAAGCGGCGCCTTGTAGCCTGCGCCCGAGACCCGATCCCGCGGACCCGTGATGCTCGCCCGCAGCGCCCTCGCCGCCCTTGCGCTTCTCGCCGCCAGCGTATGCACGGCCGCGGTCATGACCGCGCTGCGGCTGCCGACGGGACTGCTGCCGCCGGTTTTCGCGCTGCTGCTCGTCGCCGGCGCCGTCGCGTTCAGCCGGCTGCCGCTGGTCGCCGATGCGAGCGGCCCGCGCTGGTTCGAGGGCGCACTGATCGGCTGGGCGGCGCTGATCCAGCTCGTCCGCCTGGTGCCCTACACGGCCCAGTATGTCACAGGACATCTCGGCGCGGCCGTCAACTACGACGACAACTGGCATTTTCAGGAACTCGCCAGCCTGGTCCACGGCGCGCGGTTTCCGCCGCTGCTGAACTATCAGCCCGACACCCATCTCCACTTCTATTACGTCGCCTGGATGCCGGCCGCCGCATTGGGCGAGCTGTTCGGGCTCGCCGGCGTGTCGTGGCTGAAGATCGCCTACGGGGCCGGAACCTTGCTGCTCGGCGTCGCCGCCGCCGTGATCCTGATCGTGTTCCTGCGCCATGCGCTCGAGCAACGGCAGCGCGGCCCGGCGCTCACCGCGCTCCTTCTCGCCGGCGCCGTGCCGGACGGCATCGCCGTGCTGGCCCGCTGGATCGGCGGCCTCGCCGCAACGCCGGCCGACTGGCTCGCCCATGCCGAATGGTGGCAGCTCGAATTTGGCATCCCCAACCAGATTTCATCGCTGACCACCCTGCTGATCTGGGTGCCGCATCATCTGATCTCCGGCATGGCGCTGTTGCTCGCCGTCGTGGTCGCGACCGAGCCGCGAACGCTGGCGCCGCGCGCCTCGCTGGTCGCCATGGCGGCGGCCGGACTGCTGGTCGGCTTCTCGGCCTTCTCGTCGGTGTTCGCCTGCATGGGCGGACTCTTCGCGCTGTCGCCGCTGTTCGCGCGCTTCGTCGTGCGACGACGAACGTTTCTCGCGAGCCTGACCGCGATCGCGGCGGCGGCCGTGGTCGCGGCGCCGCTCGCTTATCTGTATCTCAACGCGGATTCGTCCGGCGGCTTCCGGCTCTTCCTGATCTTCACGCGATGGCGGGGGCAGTTCGGCAGCGCGGCTGCAGGCTTTGCGGGCCTCGGCCTCGCCGCCGCCTTCGTGATGGCGGAGGTCGGCTGGCTCGCCTGGCTGGCGCTGCGCCCACCGCCCTCGCCGCTCGAGAGCCCGCTCGGCCGCTGCGCCGTCGCCGCCACGATCTGGCTTGCCGCCACCGTGGTGGTGAGCTTCTCGGGCGCCAACAATCTCGCAATGCGGGGATCGATCGTACCGGTCGTGCTGATCGCGACATACTGGGCACAGGCCCGCGTCGCCGCGTCCGCATCCGGCGAGCCGCGATGGTCGAGACCGGCCCTGGCCGCCGCGGCGCTCGTCGCCCTGCTCGCCGGCGCGACGCATCTCAACGAGGCGCTCCGCCACGGCCGCAACAGCCTCGACGCCATCGCCTATGCGGCCGAGACCGAAGCCTGCAAGGCGCGCATCATGGCTGCCAATGCGGGCGCACCGGGCGAGGTCGACCCGTCGGCCTGGGGCTGCCGCGACACCTACAGCGTCTACGGCCTGGAGCGGCCGTTCCACAAGCGCGACCTCGGCGAGCCCGACCGCGAGCTGATGGGCCGCGGACCGTGAAACGGACGGCTGCCGCAGCCTCGCCCCGCCGGCTCAGCAGGCGGCGAGCTGCTCGCGCAGATGCGGGTACTTTTCGGTGAGCAGCGATCCCGCATAGTAGGTCGGCCCGAACGCCGGCTGCGCCCGGATGGCGTCGAGCCAGGCCGCGACCGCCGGCCGCGAGGCCCACAGTCGGGCGAGGCGGATGTCGTCCATGCGGACGATCACGGGCATCAGCGAGATGTCGGCGAGGCTCGGATCGCGACCGAGCAGGAACGGGCCGCCGCTCGCCGCGATCGCCTCGTCCATGCGCACCACCGTCTGCTCGAGCCTTTTCACCGCGAGAGTCATCTCGGCCTCGGGAAAGCCGGTGCGGCCCATGGCGAGCAGGAACTCGCGGCGCAGCGGCTTGGAGTCCGCCATGGCGCGGAACGCCTCCTCGCTCATCGCCTGGAAGTGCGGCAGGAAGGCGAGGTTGTAGCTCGGCACCCGGATCGCCGGCGCCGGCACCTCGTCGATGAAGCGCATCAGCGAGCGCATGCGGGCCCGCACCACCGGGTCGGCCGGCACGAAGCGCGGCCCTTCGGCAAACACCTCGCCGAGATATTCCATGATGACCGAGGAATCGATCACCACGGCGCCGTCATGCACGAGGGTCGGCACGACGCCGTTCGGATTGAGCGCGAGATAGCTCGGCTTCAACTGGTCGCCGGCGAACAGGTCGAGCCGGTGCTCCTCGAAGGCGAGCCGCTTGGCGGCGAGCACGAACCGCACCCGCTGGCTGCAGGTGGATTGCGGCGCGTTGAAGAGGGTCAGGGCCATCGGCGTCTCGCTCCCGGTCTTTTTGTCGGGCGCAAGGCTCGCAGGACCACGGCAGCGCCGTCAACCCGGCGTGGCGGCGACGGCGCGTGGCGTTTCGTTGGCCGAACCCGTATCGTTTTCGGCTCGGCCGCGCGGAAGCCGCTGCCTCACACGCCTGCGGCCGGGCCCCAAGGTCCGAAGCGCGTGCCCTTGGGCAGCGCCTCGCTCACCATCAGCATCTCGCCGACCGTCTCCGAGGTGACCAGGCCGACCAGCCGGCCGGTCGGGTCGACGATGCCGACGGCCGGCTTCTGTTTCTCCTGCAGGATGGCGAAGGCCTGCTCGAGCCGGCCGCGATGGCTCATCACCGGGATCTCGGTGGTCATCACGGTCGCCACCGGCGCTTGCGGCCCGACCTCCTTGAGGGCACGGATCATGTCGGCGCGGCTGAGCACGCCGGCGAGGCGCCGCGCCTCGTCGACCACCGGAAACTCCTGCTGGCTGGTGCGCAGCAGCGTCTCGATCGCCGCCTCGATCGGTTCGTCCGGCGTCAGGGTCGCGAACTCGGTGATCATGGCGGCCGAGACCGGCACGTCGCGCGACATCGCCCTGATGGCGACGAGCTGCGCCTCGGAGGTGGCGGCCAGATAGACGAAGATGGCGATGAAGATCAGCATCGGGTTGGTGAACAGGCCGATGAAGCCGAACGCGAAGGCGGCCGCCTGGCCGATCGCCGCGGCGATCTCGGTCGCCCGCACATGGCCGAGCTTGATGGAGAGCAACGCGCGCAGCACCCGGCCGCCGTCCATCGGGAAGGCCGGGATCATGTTGAACAGCACCAGAAAGATGTTCACGGCGGCGAGCTTGTCGGCGAGCGAGGTCGTCGTGCTCTCCACCGCGGCGAGGTTGCCGATCGACGGATCGGCGCCGAACAGCACCATCAGCGCCGCCGCGATGACCACATTGACCATCGGTCCGGCGATGGCGACCAGGAACTCCTCGCCGGGCTCCTCGGGGATGCGCTCCAGCCGGGCGACGCCGCCGATCGGCAGCAGCGTCACGTCCGGCGTCGCCACCCCGAAGACGCGGGCCGCGAGGATGTGGCCGAACTCGTGGGCGAGCACGCAGGCGAACAGGGCCACCATGAAGACGAGGCCGCTCCACGCCGCCTCGGCGCCGCCCTGCGCCCAGCTCGCTGCGAAGATCCACACCAGGAACAGGACGAAGGTGACGTGGATCCGCACCGCCGTTCCGGCGATCGACCCGATATTGACGGACCACGGCATGGGCGTCTCCCCGGATGGTCGCCGGCCCGGTCTGGCACGCGGCGACTCCGATGCAGATATGATGGCCGAGCCCTGCCCACCAGACGCGGGGCCGGCGGCGGATGCGCCGGAGAAGAGGAACGGGAGGACAGAATGACGGAACGACTGACCGAGGAGCGGCGCCGGCAGGCGCTCGCCGGCCTGCCAGGCTGGCAGGAGGTGGCCGGGCGCGACGCCATCGCCAAGACCTTCACGTTCGCCGACTTCAACGCCGCGTTCGGGTTCATGACCCGGGCCGCGCTCACCGCCGAGAAGCTCGACCATCACCCCGAATGGTCGAACGTCTACAAGACCGTCGCCGTGACGCTGTCGACCCACGACGCCGGCGGCGTCACCGAGCGCGACATCGCGCTGGCGACCGCGATGGACAAGATCGCCGGTGGCAGCGGCGGCTGACCCCCGGTCGGGCGGCTTGCGTTCGGGCGCCGTGTACCCAACTCTAGGGGCAACCTTCAAGGGACGGCGCGCAGGGCCGCCGGTCGAGGACGAAGCGATGAGCCACAGCGGTGCGGGATTCGGGAATCCGGAATTCGGCCTCGATACGGCCGCCGCCGATTCGCGTGAAAAGCGCGACGAGGAGACGGTGCGGCGCGGCTTCTGGCCGAAAATCCGGCGGGTGGTCGCCAAGGTGCCGTTCGCCGAGGACCTGCTGGCCGCCTATTACTGCGCCTTCGACCGCGCCACGCCGCATCATGTGCGGGTGGCGCTGTTCGGCGCGCTCGCCTATTTCGTGCTGCCCACCGATCTGGTGCCCGACGTCGTGCCGGCGCTCGGGTTCACCGACGATGCCGTCGTGCTGGCGACCGTGGTGCGGCTGTTCTTCACCCATCTGTCGCCCGACCATCGCGCCGCCGCCCGCCACGCCCTCGACGAAATGGGGCGCTAGAGAGGCCCGAATCGGGGCATGACGGCGCGGGGGCGCCGGGGCGTTCGACACATGCGGCTCGCCAATCGCCGACGGCGCCCTAGGCGCCCGTCGCGGCTTGGAGTAGCATGCCGGCCGCACGGGATTGTGGTGGGCTGATAATGGGATACGATGTTCGCAGCGGCCCGTCCGCGGGGGCGGGTGCAGACGTTTCGGAGCCAGGCTTGTCCGAGCGAGGACCGATGACGACCGTCCGGGGCACGACCGTTCGCCGGCTCACTGCTCTCCTCACTCTTCCGCTGGCGACCGCGCTGGCGCTGACATTCGCGGCCTTCTCGCCCGCCGCCGCCCAGCAGCCCGCCGCGCCGAGCGCGCCGGCGGCGCCGCGTCCGGCCCAGCCACCCAAGCCGAAGCCGGCGCCGCGGCCCGCCGCGACCGCGCCGGCCCCGGCTCAGCCGCCGGCTTCGATGACGGGCGGCGTGCAGCCGCAACTGCTCGGCCAGTTCGGCGGATGGGGCGCCTACACGGCGAGCCCGGGCGGCCGAAAAGTGTGCTTCGCGCTCGCCAAGCCGAGCAAGGCCGACACCGACCCGCCCAACCGGCCGCGCGACCCGACCTTCCTGTTCGTGTCGTCGCGCCCGTCCGAGCGGGTCAAGGACGAGATCTCGGTGATCTTCGGCTACGGCTTCAAGCCGAACGCCGACGCCTCGCTGGAGGTCGGCGGCGCCAGCTTCGCCATGTACACCCAGGCCGACGGCGGCTGGATCAAGAACGCCGCCGAGGAGCCGCGCCTGATCGAGTCGCTGCGCCGCGCCGGCGACGCCGTCATCAAGGGCGTGTCGGCGCGCGGCACCGGCTCGACCGACGTCTATGTCCTGAAGGGCCTCGCCCAGGCGCTCGACCGCGTCGCCCAGGAGTGCCGGTAGGCGGTGCGGGTGAGCAGTGCCGGTGAGCAGCGCCGGCCTGGGCACCACGGCACAGATGATCCATCGTCACCACCGGCCGGCCCGTCGGGTCGGCCGGTGGTGACGCGGAGCCGGTGCCGCGCGACACCTTACCGGATGTAGCCCTTCGCCGGATCGGTCAGCACGCTCGACATCATCCGGCCGTCGCCCATGCGCTTGTCCTTGATCGCGTAGAAGCTGCTGCCGCTGCGGACGATCAGCGTGCCGGCCGGGAGCTTCCTGGCTCCCTTCATCACCATGGTCATGCCGGCCTCGGTGAGCTGCATGGTCTTGAGCTGGCCGGCGGAGTCGATCATGACGAGGTTGCCGGACCCCAGTTCGGACGAGAACGATTGGGCATGCGCCGCGATGGTCGGGGCGGCGCTCAGAGCCAAAGTCACAAGGGCAATCTTGGCGAAGGACATGGCGATTCTCCGTGAAGCGTTGTTCCGTGGATCGGATGGACCCGCCAACCTAGGTCGCAGCAGCACGGTCTTTGAAATACCGGTTCGCTATCGAATCCATAGCGCGGCGGTATTTCCGGTCGCGGTCCGGCGCCGTTACAGACAGAGCCTGTCGACGGAGGGAGCCGACCGTTTCGATGCTGCAAGGATCAAACCCGCGCCCCGACGATCGCGGACGCCGTGCCGGGGCACGCGCCCCGCGGGCGGATCAGCAGTGGGCGACATGGATGAAGGCCGCATTGGCCGGCGACGCCCTCGCCTATCGTTCGTTTCTCGCCGCCGTGACCCCGACGCTGCGCTCGATGGTTCGTCACGACTGTCAGGGCTTCGGCGCCCGCGTCTGCGATGTCGAGGACATCGTCCAGGACGTGCTGCTCACCATCCATCTCAAGGGCGGCACCTGGGACCAGTCGCGTCCGCTCGGGCCGTGGCTCTCGACCATCGTCCGCAACAAGCTGATCGACACGCTGCGCCGGCGCGGCCGCCACGTCATCATTCCGCTGGAGGACGTGATGGAGAGACTGCCGGCACCGGAAGAAACGGAATGCCTGCCGGCCTACGATGTCGGGCGCCTGATCGGCCGGCTGCGCGACTCCCAACGGGAAATCGTTCGCGCGGTGACGATTGACGGCTCCAGCGTGCGGGAGACCGCGCAACGGCTGAACATGACGGAAGGGGCCGTTCGCGTCGCGCTGCACCGGGCCCTGCGGGTCCTGGCCATGGCCTGCGCGGAAACGCGGGAATCCGGGGCCTGACCAGGCGGCTCGCGCCGCGCGGCGATCGGCGCCGGCCTCGTGCACAAGGCGGCGCGGACGTCGCGGCGCGCGCCCCGGCCGGAGCCGAGACGCAGGCCGGACCGTCGCCGCCTCACCATTTTCCGGCGATCGGCAGCTCCTCGGCCGGGAACAGGGTGATCAGCCGGCAGCCCTTGT
>NZ_JACAAX010000004.1 GCF_013377085.1 Rhodoplanes sp.
CGCAAGCCGAGGCGTGTCTCGTCGGCGACGAAAAACGATGAAACAGCCGGCGGACACCCGCCCGGGCGCAGCGAAATAGGCTCGGCGGCGGCACCGGATCAGCGGCGCAACGTCACCGATAGGCCCAGCGGCAGCGCATCTGCGGCGTGATCACGTCGCCGCTCGGCCGGCGCTCGATCGCCAGCCAGTCGACGCATTCGCGGTAGAGTTGCCGGTTCGGCGTCACCTGGATCCGCGTCGGACCCCGCGCGGCGCGGCGCGCTTGCGCGCGCTCTTCCGCCGATGGCACCGTGTAGCCCGGACCGGCTTGCGCATGCGCCACGCCGAGCCCGGCAGAGACTGCGAGCATGAGCCCCGCGGTCGCGACGCGCCAAAACCCCCGCATGATCCGTCCTCCTGTGCCCCTTCGGCACGCTCGCGCATCGCCACCGTTCGTGTCAATCTCGGCCGTCCATGATGCCCGGTCATTGTGCCTTCCGGGTCTCAACTGCGTCCGACGGTCCTGCCATGCCCCAATATCCGCTGTCCGATCCGCTCGCCTGGCGCACCGTCAAGGCGCCGTCGCTGATCGCGTTCGAGGTCCTGGCGACCGCGGCGTTTCGCCGGCTGCCGGCGCGGTTCCGCGGCATGTGCGAGGGGCTGGTCATCCAGGTCGACGACTTTCCGACCGAGGAAGTCCTGGACCACATGGACCTGGAGAGCGAGTTCGACCTCCTCGGCCTCTTCCAGGGTGTCGGCCTGCCGTTCCGCTCCGACAGCGCGCCCGGCCAGATGCCCAACATGATCTGGCTCTATCGACGCCCGATCCTCGACTATTGGGCCGAGCACGACGAGACCCTGGGCGCCGTCGTCACCCATGTGCTGGTGCACGAGATCGGCCACCATTTCGGCCTGTCGGACGACGACATGGAAACGATCGAGAAGGGCGCCGACTGAGATCACCCGGCGGTGCTCCGGGCCTTGACGAGATCGCGCACCGCCGTCTCGGCCCGCCTCACCTCGGGAATGCCGCGCCACCAATCGTAGACCTCCTGGAGATCGCCGTCGGAGTCGCGGGCGCTGCCGCGGCTGAGCTTCAGGTGTCCGCGTCCGCCGTCGCCGTCGGTACGCTCGATCGCGGTGATCTCTTGTCCGAAGTGGCTGACCACCGTGCGCCACGGCCGCGCCCTCAGCGTGAACATGCGCTGGTCGGTCACGACATGGACGGAACGGGCGGCCTTGACGGCCGCCACCAGCGGTGCGGCCAGCATCCCGAGGCCGATCAGCACGAAGGGCAGGCCGAACAGGGTGAAGCCGAGCCCGAACAAGGTCGGCATGTCGCCGCCAGCCTGGTCGCGTCCCCACAAGCCGAGCGACAAGCCGATGGCCGATCCCTCCCACACGATGACGAACGTCATCCAGGCGATCCCGAAGATGAAGATCGGCAGCGTCGGCAGCAGCGCGGAGCGGGGGCTCGGCTGCCCGGCATAGACGATCCGCTCGCGCGGCTGCACTTCGTTGCAAACCGCGGCCTGGACGGCCGGCGGGAGCGACAGGAGGTCGGCACTCATGCGGCTTTCTACCACCGGATCCGTGAACGTAGCGTCACACCTAAGCCGCCAGGGTGCCCCGGCATGCAGGCCAGGCAGCGCCTCCGCGTCGTGGACCCTCGGGACAAGGGAGGCAACCACCAGCCGCCTTGACCGCGGCGCCGCCAGCGTTCATCACACGCAACGCGCTCGAACGCGCAAGATCGCAGGACCGACCCGCGCAGGACCGACCGACATGGACAAGTTCACCACCCTCGAAGGCATCGCCGCACCGCTGCGGACCATCAACGTCGACACCGACGCGATCATCCCGAAGCAGTATCTCAAGACCATCAAGCGCACCGGGCTGGGCACCGGCCTGTTCGCCGAGAAGCGCTTCCGCGACGACGGCTCGGAGAACCCGGACTTCGTCCTCAACAAGCCGGCCTACCGCAAGGCGAAGATCATCGTCGCGGGGGACAATTTCGGCTGCGGCTCGTCGCGCGAGCACGCGCCCTGGGCGCTGCTCGACTACGGCATCCGCGCCGTGATCTCGACCTCGTTCGGCGACATTTTCTACAACAACTGCTTCAAGAACGGCGTGCTGCCCATCCGGGTGTCGCCCGAGGATCTGGAAAAGCTGTTCGACGATGCCGAGCGCGGCGCCAACGCGACGCTGTCGATCGATCTCGAGAAGCAGGAAATCCGCGGCCCCGACGGCGGCACCGTGAGGTTCGAGATCGATTCGCACCGCAAGCATTGCCTGCTGAACGGCCTCGACGATATCGGCCTGACGCTGGAGAAGAGCAGCAAGATCGCCGGCTTCGAGAGCAAGCTGAAGGAAGACCGCCCCTGGGCGTGAGCCTTTCGGCCCCGTAGGGCGCAATGAGCGCAGCGAATTGCGCCGATCATGATCGCCGTGTTTCGCTTCGCTCGACCGGGCCTACGGTTTCTTCGGCGCAATTCGCTGCGCTCATTGCGCCCTACGGCTTGTCGCCCGCCTTGACGAAGGCCGCGAAGGCCTCGGCGTAATCCGGATGCCAGCGCGACAGCGGCGGCCGGTTCTCGACGATGTCGCCGGCCGCCCACAGGATGCGGCGCGCGTCGAGGGCGTGCGACACCTCGTTGTCCGGGCACAGGATGTAGAAGTCGCCGTGCTCCAGCCGCTCCATCATCGACTCGATGGTCTGCTCCGGCGTCCAGGCGCCGGCCGGCTTCTCGGTGCGTCCGCGCGCCGTCAGCGCCGTGAACACGAAGCCGGGGATCAGCAGATGGGCCGAGACGGCGCAGCCCTCGGTGGTGCGCAGCTCGTAGGCCAACAGCTCCGTAAAAGTCTTCACGCCCGCCTTCGAGACGTTGTAGGCCGGGTCGCCCGGCGGCGTGGTGATGCCCTGCTTCGACCCGGTGTTGATCACGAGGCCCGGTCGGCCGCGCGCCATCATGCCGGGAACAAACACCTGGCAGCCGTGGATCACGCCCCACAGATTGACCTCGAGCACCCGCTGCCAGCTCGCTTCGGGACCGAACATGTGGCTGCCCGGCTGCACGCCGGCATTGTTCATCAGCACGTCGGTGCCGCCGAACTCTTCGCGCACCGTCGCTTCCAGCTTCTGGAGGTCGTCCAGCCGGCTCACATCGGTCGCCATGGTCATCACGGCAGCATCCGGCACCGCTGTCTTGATGGCCTGGGCGGCCGCCGCCAGCCGTTCCTCGCCGAGGTCGGCGAGGCACACGGTCAGGCCGAGCCGCGCGAAGCGCGTCGCCGCGGCGCGCCCGATCCCCGACGCGCCGCCCGTGACCACGGCGACGGCTCCGGGCGCAAAAGCGGGGTGTGGCATCGGGGTCTCCTCGTTCGCGACGGACCGTCCAGCCGAAAACGCGTGTTCGGGCGATCCCGTGTACCCGAAATCGCCGGAACCCGCTGTGCCCGTTTCGCAATGGAGCATAACGCTGACGGCGCGACATTGATCGCCCGTCAGCGATCTCGCCGATTTGAACGGATTGTCGGTCGTCCCGGCCGCCGGCTTACGGCGTGATGCGCGTGCCGCCGCGGCCGGCGAGCGCCGCGGCGAGGTGCTCCTGGTCGGTGATGATGGCCTCGCGGCCACCGCCTTCCAGGAACTCGACCACGGCCTGCACCTTGGGCAGCATGCTGCCGGGCTTGAAGTGCCCCTCGGCCATGTGGCGCTTCGCGTCGGCCACCGTGATGGTGTCGAGCGTCCGCTGCTTCGGCGTGCCGAAATCGAGGCACACCTTCTCGACCCCGGTGGTGATGACCAGCACCTCGGCGCCGAGCTGGCGCGCCAGCAGGCTGGAGGCGAGATCCTTGTCGACCACGGCGGAGGCGCCGCTGATGTCGCCGTTCGGCTCCTGGACCACGGCGATGCCGCCGCCGCCCGCCGCCACCACGACGAAGCCCGCATCGAGCAGGGTCTTCACCGCGTCGATGTCGAGAATGGCCTTCGGGTCGGGCGAGGCGACGACGCGGCGCCAGCCGCGGCCGGCGTCCTCGACGATGGCCCAGCCGTCGTTGCGCCGGTGCTCCTCGGCCTTCTCCCTGGCGAGGAACGAGCCGATCGGCTTGGTCGGGTTGCGGAACGCCGGATCGTCCGGGTCGACCAGCACCAGCGTCACCAGCGCGGCCGGCGAGCGGGCGAGGCCGGCCCGGCGCAGCGCGTTGCGCAAGGCGAGCTCGAGCTGATAGCCGAGCGCGCCCTGGGTGTCGGCGACGCAGGAATCGAGCGGCACCTGGTGCATGGTCGGTGCGGCGAGCTCGGAGCGGCGCAGGATGAACCCGACCTGCGGGCCGTTCCCGTGCGTCACCACCAGCCGCAGCTCGGGATCGCGCAGCAGGGACACGATCTCCCCGCAGGCGCGCTCCGCGGCCCGGTACTGGTCGGGCACCGACTGGTGCGTCTCGTCCGAGATGAACGAGTTCCCGCCGAGCGCGACGACAACCGTCTTCTTCATGCCAGCCTCCTTCCGGCGGAGACCGCCGGCAATCAGATGCTCAATGCCTTGGCGCGACGGACGATCTGCTCCAGCTTGGCGCCCGGATCGGAGAGGCGCGTCAGGAACATCAGGGCGCTGATGACGAACGGCTTGTAGCTCGCCTCGTTGTAGGTCGGGATGCGGTACTGCTCGAACACCTCGGCGCTCACCTCGCCCGCCTTGCAGCTCACGTCGGTGATGTCGGCCGGCAGGCAGTGCATGTAGAGCGCCGACTTGTCGCGGGTCAGGTTCATCTTGGCCCGGTCGCATTCCCAATTCTGGAACTTGGCGTTGTTGGCGAGGCACTCCTTCTCCAGCGCCTTGAGCCCGTCCTTGTCGGAAACCTTCAGGAGCTCGGTGCGGCGCTGCATGACCTGATAGGGCGCCCACGACTTCGGATAGACGATATCGGCGCCCGTGAAGGCCTGCTCCATGCTGTTGACCACCTCGAACGAGCCGCCGCTCTCGGTCGCGTTCTTGCGGGCGACCTCGATCACCTCGGGGATCAGGCCGTAGCCCTCCGGGTGCGCCAGGCTCACCTGCATGCCGAAGCGGCTCATCAGGCCGATGACGCCCTGCGGCACCGACAGCGGCTTGCCGTAGCTCGGGCTGTAGGCCCAGGTCATGGCGATCTTCTTGCCGCGCAGGTTTTCCAATCCGCCGAAATGCTTCTTCAGCCAGGCGAGGTCGGCGAGCGCCTGGGTCGGGTGGTCGACGTCGCACTGCAGGTTGATGATGCTGGGGCGCCGATGCAGCACGCCCTTCTGCGTGCCTTCGGTGAGCGCGTCACCGACCTCGCGCATGTACTTGTTGCCTTCGCCCAGGAACATGTCGTCGCGGATGCCGATCGCCTCCGCCATGAAGCTGATCATGTTGGCGGTCTCGCGCACCGTCTCGCCATGCGCGATCTGGCTCTTCTCCTCGTCGAGCTCCGACAGCGTGAAGCCGAGCGCGCTCGCGGCGGCCGCGAAGGAGAACCGGGTGCGGGTCGAGTTGTCGCGGAAGATCGAGATGGCGAGACCCGCGTCGAAGGCCCGGTAGGAGATGCCCTCCTTGTGAAGCTGCTTGAGCGTCTCGGCGAGCGTCAGGATCGCCTTGATCTCTTCGGTCGGGTGCTCCCAGGTGATCAGGAAGTCCTTCTGGAAGAGGTTGGTCTTCAGGGCCTGGAAGGCGGCGAGCTCTTTCTCGACGGCGGCGCTCATGGCGGGTTCCTTGCGGGATGGAGTAGGGCAGGGATCGGCTTGGTGGGTCCGGGGTGGAGGTGTCGGTCAGTGCCCCGGCAGCACCGGCTCGGCGTCGAGCAGGGCGATGAGGGTGGCGCAGGGGGTGAGGTCGATGGCTTCGCCTTCGGCGAGAGCGCTGGTCGGCTCCGACGAGAGCCATTCCCATGTGCGTGGCTGGAGGCGGGCGACGAGCTTCTCCGAGCGGTACACGGCCGCACCGTCGCGGCGCTCCAGGCTGTGGAGGCGACCTCCGAGCCGTGCCTCGACGACGGTCGCGTCGGCGCTGCGCACCAGGCGGAACGCGTCGCCGTGGGCCTCGCGCCAGCCGTCACCGTCGATCCAGAACCGCGGCTTCTCCTGGTAGGGCGCGCCGGCGGTCGGGCAGAACGTGGTGCAGTTTCCGCACTCGTTGCAGTAGTCGCCGATATTGACGATCTGCACGCGCTGGCCCACGGCGTGCGGCTTTGCACCGGCGTCGACCAGCGCGCCGCCGCGCGCGACCAGCGAAGGCCAGGTGACGCTGAACGGCGAGACCGTGTAGGCGAGGTTGGCGCGGTTCGGGCAGACGGTGACGCACAGGCTGCACAGGTCGTCGCAGTCGAGGCAACGGCTTGCTTCGCGCACGGCCGCCTCGGGGCCGAAGCCTCCGACGACCTCCGCGAAGCCGGTCCGCTCCGCGACGGGGAGCACCGGCACGGTCTGCGGGGGCACGCTCCGCGCCTTCTTGTCGAGGAGCGCCGCCGGCTTAGCCTGCTTGTCGAGCGCCGGTTCCGCCTCCGGGGCGATGCCGTGGCGGCGTGCGATCTCGGCCGCGACCGCATGGCCGTCGGCGATGGCCTTGATGACCGACGCCGCGCCGCGCGACACGTCGCCGCCGGCGAACAGCCCGGCGACACTGGTCTCGCAGGTGGTGGCGTCGACGACCAGCGTGCCGTCGCGCCGGCGCGCGACCTCGAGGCCCTCGAGGAAGTCCAGCACCGGCTCCTGGCCGATGGCCGGGATCACGGCGTCGGCGGGCAGCAGCACCTCGTCGCCGCCGGCGGGCACCGGCCGCGGCCGACCCGAATCGTCGGGCGGTCCCAGGATCATCCGGGTGCAGGCGAGGCCGACGACCCGGCCGCCTTCGGTCACGATGCGGGCAGGCGCCAGGAGGTCGCGGATGACGGCGCCCTCCTCGATGCACTGCAGCACCTCCTCGGCGTCGGCCGGCATCTCGGCGCGGGTGCGGCGATAGATGATCGACACCTCGCCGTCCGGGGCGAGGCGACGCGCCGTGCGGGCGGCGTCCATCGCCGAGTTGCCGCCGCCGACGACCAGGATGCGGCGACCGAGCGCGGGCGGCCGTTTGGCGCGCACCGCATTCAGGAACTCCAGCGCGTCGACCACGCCGGCGGCGGTCTCGCCGTCGATCGCGAGCCGCTTGCCGCGCTGCGCGCCGATGGCGAGGAAGACGTAAGGATAGTCCCGGCGCAACTGGTCGAGCGTCATGTCGCGGCCGAGCGCCTTGCCGAATGCGATGGGCACGCCGAGCGTCCGGAGCCGGTCGACGTCCTGCTCGATCGCGTCGCCGGCGAGCCGGTAGCCCGGGACGACGCCGTTCACCGTGCCGCCCGCCGCCGCCCTGGCGTCGAACAGCGCCGGCTCGAAACCCGACTTGGCGAGATAGTATGCGGCGGCGAGCCCGGCCGGCCCGGCGCCGACGATGGCGACCTTGATGCCGTTGGGCGGCCCGGCGCGTTCCGGCGACGCCTCGCCGTGCTCGAAGGCGAAGCGCTTCACCTCGCGGATGGCGAGGGGCGCGTCGTAGAAATTGCGGACGCAGCGCTCGGTGCAGGGGTGGTCGCAGATGCTGCCGGTCATGCCGGGCTGCGGGTTGGTGCGCAGGATGACGTCGAGCGCGTCGGAGGGGCGCCCGTGTCCCACCAGCCACAGATAGTCGGCGATGTTCTGGTGCGCCGGGCACGCCTCCTGGCAGGGCGCGGCGATGCAGTCGAAGCGGCCGAGCGCACGCGGCCCCTTGAAGACCAGCGGGCGCTCGCGGCTGGCGTAGCGTTCGTCCCGTGCGACCGACTCGGCATGGCGGGCCAGATTGAAGCGGGCGCCGCGCCCGCCGGACCTCGCCTGCACGAACGCCTCGATGCTGTCGGCCCCGGCGTCCGCCATGGCGGCGTCCAGGTTGACGAGATACTGCTGCAGCCGCGCGTAGCCGCCGGGCTTCAGCAGATCGGTGCAGACCGTGACGGGCCCGAGCCCGTCGGCCACCAGGTCGGCGAAGTTCCGGGCGTCGGCGCCGCCGCAGAAGCTGATCGGAACCCGCCCGTCCAGCTCGTCCGTCACCAGGCCCGCCAGGGTCAGGGTCAGCGGATGCAGCGAGCGGCCGGACATGTACATCATCTTCTCGGCGGCCGGGAAGACGGGACGCCGGTTGACCACCTCCAGCGTGTTCGACAGCTTGAGCCCGAAGCTCTGCGGGCGGCCGGCGGCGATCTCGGCGAGGTTCTTCACCATCGTCATGGCGTCTTCGAAGCGCGGGTCGTGCTCGAACGCCGCGTCCGGAACCTCGATGTCGAAGCCGAGCGTCCGGTTGAGGATGCTGCGCAACCGGTCGGGGCCGAGCAGCGTCGGATTGAGCTTCACCCAGGTGTGGACGCCCAGCTCCGTCAGCAGGTAGCGCGCGATGCGCTCGATCTCGGCCGGCGGGCAGCCGTGCATGGTCGACAGCGTGATGTGGTCCGAGATCCGAAGCGGGATCTCGATGTCGCGCACCGCCGGATAGACCTTCGCGACCGCCTCGACGGCCGCCGGCAGCGCCTCGCTCGCGTCGCGCAGCGAGGCGATGAATCGCTGCACGCGCGGCGTCTGGATGCCGGCGAGGTCGTAGCCGACGCTCATCGCGAAATGGGTGCCGGGATCGGCGAGGCCCATCCGGTGCGCCAGCGCGTGCACCAGCACCCAGGCGTTGAGGTATTCGTCGTAGGACTGCTCGAGCTTCAGCTCCTGCGACCATTCGCAGTTGTAGGTCTCGTCGGCCGAGTCGATGCAGGGTCGGCTGACGGCGATCTCGTCTAGAATCTGGACCGTCTTCAGCTCGATGAAGCGTGCGCCGCACAGCCAGCTCGCCACGATGTTCTGGGCGAGCTGCGTGTGCGGACCGGCGGCGACGCCGAGCGGCGCGGCCACCGTGTGCCCGAACATGCGCGCGGCGACCCGCGGCCCGGGAACGGCGAAGTTGGCCTGCGGAATCCCCATGACCGAGTCGCGCGATTCCAGCTCGCCGAAGATCCAGCGAGCCAGCAGCTCGATCGGAGCGGGACGGAACGGCTTGTCCATGGAGCACCCGTGGGTTGTCTTCGCCTCTCGAGCCGGGAAGGTCAGTGGCCGGTCGCGAACACGCTGGGGAAGCGCGCCAGGAACGCGATGCAGTGCCGCAGCTCGCGCACGTCGACGCACTCGGCGATCTTGTGGGTGTTCTGCTCGATGCCGGGCGCGAAGCCGAACATGGCCGGGTGCTTGTAGGCGCCGGAGACGACCCACTTCTTGCTCTCGCCGACCGGGATCGAGGTGTCGTCCTTCGGCACCGGATAGCCGACGCCGTCAGTCGAGAAGATCCAGCGGTCGACGCGCGGCTCCTTCGGGATGCTGCCGCCGGTGCCGCTCTTGCCGTTCACATGCGGGCTGATGACGCCCTTGTAGGCCGTCACGGCCGCCGCGATGGCGGGATGCTCCTCAGGCGTCACCCAGCCGAGATAGATCTGCTTGTTGTTGAGCACGTAGCCCTTCCAGCTCGCGTCCGGATAGACCGGCACGGCGACCTCGACCTGGAGGCCGGCGGCGCGCGCCGCCGCGACCGAGGACAGGGCCTCGACGTCCTTCACCGACTGCTCCGGCGTCTCGCCGATGGTGAGGCGACGGTCGAAGCGGAACACGAAGCGGGCCGGCACGGCGCAGTCGCTCGGCGTGTCGAGGGTCGACCACGAGGCCGTGCGGGTACCGTGGCCCAGGAAGGCGTTGTCCAGGAAGCCCTCGCGCTTCTCGTACTTCTCGGCGGCTTCTTTCAGGATGGCGGCGCCGTATTCGAGCGGGTTGAGGCCCATCCACGGCATCGAGCCGTGCGAGGAGCGGCCCGTCACCGTCACCTCGATCTGCATGCGGCCGCGCTGGCCGCGATAAATGCCGAGCGCGCCCTTCTTGGCGTCGCCGGTGGAGTCGGTGAGGATGACGACGTCCGGGATCAGCTCGGCTTTGGCGCCCGGCAGCACGTTGCGCATCACATACATAGGGCCGGCGCCGTCGTTGTCCTCCTCGCACACCGTCGCGTAGGAGCGCACGATCACGCCCTTGAGCGCGCCCTCCGGCGCCAGCTCCAGGAGAATCTTCGAGGCGACGATCTGCGAGATGACGCCGCCGAGCTGGTCGGCCGAGCCGCGCCCGAACAGCAGGTGCTCCCACTCGGTTTCCGGCGGCACCCAGCCGAGCTCCTTCTCCAGCATGGCCTTGTCGATCTTGGAGCGGTCGAGCAGGCCGTCATAGACGTCGACGCCGCCGTTGGTCTTCTCCAGCCACACGGGCCGCAGCGGCTTCACCGTGTCGGTGTGGCCGTCGAGATAGATGACCTTCTTGCTGTCGGCCGGAATGCCGTCGCTCGGATCGCTCACGACCCAGACGAGATTGCCGAAGGCGTCGAAGTTGACGTCCTTCGGATCGCGGACGGCGCCGATCTCGATGATGCGCTTGCGGAGATAGTCGAGCCGCGGAAACTCGTGGTTGGAGGTGCCGCAACGCGGGTCGCCGCCCTGGTCGGCCGGGCGGTCCACGTAGTCGGCGGGGATGCGAATGGCTTCCTTCAGGATCTCGATCGCCAGGGGATGATACTTGGCGGCGAGCTCGGCCACGCGCCCATCGAGTTTCGACATGATTTTCTCCAGTTGACCGGAATGCGGGGTCCGCACTCCGCGACGAACCGCCCCCTCGGGCCGCACGCCGACAACGCCCACCCAGGCCGTCGCCACCGATCCGCAGGACTTCGTACGGGACGCGAACCTCGTGACGGTCCGGATGCCGCGGCGGGCGGACGCGGCGTATACCCGGCCGGTTCGCTCTCCATGAAACACGAATTTCGTATTTGCGTCTAGATGAAATTTGTGTTTCTTTTCTCCTCATGGTGCAGCCGTTGGAACAAGCGATCCGCGCCCATTATGAACGGCTGCCCGCCGGCGAGCGGAAGATCGCCGATGTGCTGTTGGATATCGGCGACGATCTCCCGGCCTATTCGGCGACCGAGCTGGCCGGCCGCGCCGGGGTGTCGAAGGCCACGGCGACCCGGCTGGTGCGCCGCCTCGGCTTCGCCGACTATCAGGAGCTCCGCCAGCGCACGCGCGCCAGCCAGGCGGCGGGCTCGCCGCTCGCCGAGCTGCACGGCGCCGCCTTGCCCGGTTCGCTCGGCCGCCATCTCGAGCACGACCTCACCTGCCTGGCCCGGACCCTCGAGGGGGTGGCGGCCGGCCAGGCCGGCCGCGCCGTCGACATTCTGGCCGGCGCCGGCACCGTGTGGGTGGTCGGGTTCCGCAACAGCCACGCCCTCGCTCTCTATGCCCGCGAGCTGCTCGTGCAGGTGAAGCCGGACGTGCGGCTGCTGCCGCTGCCGGGCCAGACGCTCGCCGAGGATCTGTCCGCCCTCAAGCGGCGCGACGCCGTGCTGACCATCGGTTTCCGTCGGCGGCCGCCGGTACTCGCCAAGATCGTCCGCGCCGCCAACCAGGCTGGCGCCGAGGTGGTGCTGCTGGCTGACCCTTCGCTCGGTGATCTCGGCGACGAGGCTGCCGTGACGTTCCGCTGCCTCGGCCGCGGCGCGAGCCTGTTCGATTCCTACGTGGCTCCGATGAGCCTTCTGAACTACCTGTGTGCAGAGGTCGCTCTCGCGCTCGGCGAGGCGGCGCAAGCGAAGCTTCGACGCAGCGAGCAGTTGCACGAGGCCTTCGGCGACTTCGGATTCTGAGGAGGGGCGCCACAATGAAAACCGTCCGCTTCAAGCTGAATGGTGTTCCCCGCGAGATAGACACGCTCCCCGACGAGCCATTGCTCGACGTGCTGCGCGAGCATTTCAAGATCAAGTCGATCAAGCCCGGCTGCGGCCCGCAAAAGGAATGCGGTTGCTGCCTGGTGCTGATCGAGGGCCAGCCCAAGGTCACCTGCTCCATCAAGGTGTCGCAGGTGGAAGGGCGCTCAATCCTGACGCTCGAGGGCGTCTCCGACAACGAGCGCCAGCTCTATGCCGCCGCCTTCCAGGCCGCCGCCGGCCTGCAATGCGGCTACTGCACGCCGGGCCTGGTGCTGCGCATCAAATACCTGACCGACCAGGACCGCGAGCTCAGCCGCGCCGACATCGCCAAGGCGATCGACGGGCACCTGTGCCGCTGCACCGGCTATGTGAAGATCATCGACGCCGTCGAGCTGATCCACAAGGCGAAGCGCGGCGGCGCGCTGCCGCCCGTGGTCGAGAACGGCGGCGTCGGCGAGCCGCTGCAGCGCTGGCAGGGCGCCGATCTCGCGCTCGGCCGGCGCCCCTTCGTCGCCGATATCGACGCGCCCGGGATGCTGTACGGCGTCGTCGTGCTGTCGCCGCATGCGCGTGCCCGCGTGAAGCGGATCGACACCTCGAAGGCGCTGGCGCTGCCCGGCGTCGCCGCGGTCGCGACCGCCAAGGACGTGCCCGGCAACCGCTGGGTCGGTCTCATCTACAACGACTGGCCGTGCTTCGTCGCCGAGGGCGAGGAGGTGCGTTACGTCGGCGACGTGGTCGCGGCGGTGGCCGCCGACACGGCGCGCATCGCCCGCGAGGCGGCCAAGCTGGTCGAGGTCGAGTACGAGGTGCTGCCGGCGGTGCTCGATCCGTTCGAGGCCGTCAAGCCCGGTGCCCCGCAGGTCAACCCACATCACGCCAACACGCTGTCGGTCACGCGCATCGTCAAGGGCGACGCCGAGGCGGCGCTCGCGGCGTCCGCTCACGTCGTCACCGGCACCTGGCAGACGCAGCGCATCGAGCATCTGTTCCTGGAGACCGAGGCGGTGCTCGCCGTGCCGCTGCCGGACGGGCGCCTGCATCTCTACAGCCAGGGCCAGGGCATCTTCGACGACCGCCGCCAGGTCGCCTCCGTGCTCGGCGAGCCCGAGGATCGCCTGTTCGTCGAGCTGATGCCGAACGGCGGCGCCTTCGGGGGCCGCGAGGACATGACCATCCAGGCGCAGACGGCGCTGCTCGCCCGTCTCACCGGCCGCCCGGTGCGCCTGACGCTGACGCGCGAAGAATCGGTCCGCATGCACCCGAAGCGCCATCCGCTCACCATGACCTACACGGTCGGGTGTGATGCCGAGGGCCGGCTCACCGCCGCCAAGGTCTCCATCATGGGCGATTCGGGCGCCTATGCCTCGGTCGGTGGCAAGGTGCTGGAGCGCGCGGCGGGCCACGCCTGCGGGCCCTACAGGGTGCAGGCGATCGAGATCGAGTCGACCGCCGCCTACACCAACAATCCGCCCTGCGGTGCGATGCGCGGCTTCGGCGTCAACCAGACCAGCTTCGCCATCGAGGGCTGCCTGGATCTGCTCGCCGAGAAGGTCGGGCTCGACGGCTTCGAGATGCGCTGGCGCAACGTGCTGCGCAACGGCGACACCTACACGACCGGCCAGATTCTCGACAAGGCGGTCGGGGTCGAGACGACGCTCGCCGCCGTGAAGGACGCCTATTACGCCGCCAAGCGCGACGGCCACGCGGTCGGCATCGCCTGCGCCCTGAAGAACTCCGGGCTCGGCAACGGCGCCATCGAGCGCGGCCATGCGCGGCTCGTCGTGCAGCCGGACGGCACCGTCGATCTTCACACCGGCTTCACCGAGATGGGGCAGGGGCTCTTGACCATCCTGACGCAGTGCGCCGTCGAGGTGACGCATCTGCCGGCCGAGATCTTCCGCCCGCAGGTCAACACGCGCTTCGAGCTCGGCGCCGGCCAAACCACCGGATCGCGTGCGACGCTGCTGGCCGGCCGCGCCATCATCGACGCCGCCGAGAAGCTCAAGGCCGATCTGCACAAGGGCCTGTCGCTCGACGATCTCGCCGGCCGCGTCTATGTGGGCGAGACCGTGATCGACGACACCACGGCGCCGGGCGAGACCAAGAACGGCAAGATCAAGACTCACACCACGTTCGGATGGGCCACCCAGGTGGTGGTGCTCGACGACACCGGCGCGGTCGCCAAGGTGATCGCGGCGCACGACGTCGGACGCGCCCTCAATCCGCAGCAATGCGCCGCCCAGATCGAGGGCGCCGTGCATATGGGCCTTGGCTACGCCCTGACCGAGGAGCTTCCCTGCAAGGACGGCATGCCGGTGACGTCGAAGCTGCGCGAGATCGGCGTGCTGCGCGCCCAGCACATGCCGCTGGTCGAGGTGAAGCTGGTCGAGGTGCCGGAGCCGGAAGGGCCGTTCGGCGCCAAGGGCGTCGGCGAGATCGGCCTGGTGCCGACGGCCGGCGCGGTCGCCGGTGCGCTCGCCATGTTCGACGGCACGCGGCACCGACGCCTGCCCATGAAGGAGTCGCCCGCCGCCCGCGCCATCAATGTCGGAAAAATTCCCGGCGACCGCAGCGAGTGGCATTGAGGATATGATGCGACCGAGCATCACCTTTCGTCATTCCGGAAGCCGACCGAAGGTCGGCTGTCCGGAATCCATAACCCCGGTCTGTGTGTATGGATTCCGGGCTCGCCGCGGAGCCTGTCATCGGGCCGGCCAAAGGCCGGACCCGGTGGCGGCGCCCCGGAATGACTGGAGCTGAAACCATGGCTTCCGCAACCCTCCTCGTCGGTCCCGACAAGCACGGCCGCAGCGTCGCCATCGTCGACGGCATCGTCGCCGCGACGGCGCCGGCCGGCACGCCGGTGCTGGCCTGTCCGGACGGCGAGATTTTTCCAGGCGCCGTCTGCGCCCACACCCACATCTACAGCGCGCTGGCGCCCTATGGCATGCCGAAGGCCGAGCCGGCGCCGGAAAACTTCATCCAGATCCTCGAGCGGGTGTGGTGGCGCCTCGACCGCGCCATCGACGCCGAGACGCTGCGGGCCGGCGCGCGCGACTATGTCGCCAAGGCCCTGCTCGCCGGCACCACGACGCTGATCGACCACCACGAGTCACCCAATCTGATCGAGGGGTCGCTGAAGGTTCTCGCCGACGTGTGCGACGAGCTCGGCATCCGGGCGATGCTGTGCTTCGGCGCGACCGAGCGCAATTTCGGCCGCGACGAGGCGGTGCGCGGGCTCGCCGAGAACCGCAACATCAAGCCGTCGCCGCTGCTGCGCGTCCTGGTCGGCCTGCATGCGAGCTTCACGGTGTCGGACCAGACGATCGGCGAGGCCGGCGATCTCGCCCGCGCCCTCGGCACCACCGTGCACGTCCATGTCGCCGAGGATCTGGCCGACGTCGCGGATGCCAAGCAGCGCGGCTATGTGGGCCCGCTGGAGCGGCTGATCGCGCTGGGCGCTCTCGTGCCGGGGTCGATCCTCGCGCACGGCGTGCATCTCGATGCCGCGCAGGTGCGCCTCGCGGCGGAGCACGGTGCCTGGTTCGTGCAGAATCCGCGCTCCAACGAAGGCAACCAGGTGGGCTACGCCCGCAACCTCTCGCAGGTGCCGACCGTGGCGCTCGGCGTCGACGGCTGGAACCCCGACATGGGCGAGGAACTCTCGGCGCTTTCGCGTCTCGCGGCGCAGAACGGTGACGACGCGGTCTCCGGACCACGGGCGGCCGGCCGTCTCGCCAAGGGACACGCCCTGATGGCGGAGCGTTTCGATCTGCAGTCCGATCCGCTGGCGCCCGGCGCGGCCGGTGACTTGGTGGTACGCAGGGGGGGCGCCGTCGTCGATGTCGTCGTCGCCGGACGCCACGTGGTGGCGGACGGACGGCTGGTCGGCGGCGATGCAGGCGCGTTCGAGACGGCGGCCCGCGCCGAGGCGACCCGCCTGTGGGATCGGATGAAGAATGTATGATAGGACCCTACGGCTCGCGTCGGTGCATTTCACCACTCCCCGCGCGCGGGGAGAGGTCGGAGTCCGCGCCCGCGGCGCGGACTCCGGGTGAGGGGGCGCTCCCGTATCCACGAGGCGCCCCCTCACCCCGACCCTCTCCCCGCAAGCGGGGAGAGGGAGAAGGAACCAGCTCTCCCGCCCGGGAGGGGAGCGCGCCCGGCGCTCGACTGACGCAAACGAACTGATCATCACGAACGGAAGGACATCATGGCGCGGCTTGGACTCGAGCGTACGGTGGTCGACACCGATGTCTATGCACGGACGAACGCCCGCTTCGGCGAGGCGAACGTGGTGCTTCCGACGCTGGCCGAGCTGGCGAACCCGACCACCATCGATCCGACGATTCGGGGAAAGCTGAGCGAGGTCGATCCCGACTCGCCACACCCGCTGAATCTGTTCCGGGTGCACTGGTGGAACGACGCGGCGCGTCGCGGTCTCGTCGACGTGCCCGGCTTCGTCGAGCTGCCGAGCGAGCTGACCGGCGTCAAGGCCCGCATCGTGCTGGCGCTCGGCGACCGCTTCCCGATGATCGCCGCCCACAAGGTCCTGGCCGCCTATGGCTGCCTGGTGCCGCGCGTCGTAACCGGCCAGTTCGACCCGACGCATCATCGCGCCATCTGGCCGTCCACCGGCAACTACTGCCGCGGCGGCGTCGCCATCTCGCGCATCCTCGGCTGCCGCGGCGTCGCCGTGCTGCCCGAGAACATGAGCAAGGAGCGCTTCGACTGGCTCGACCGCTGGGTGACGGATCCCTCCGACATCATCCGGACGCCGGGCTCGGAGAGCAACGTCAAGGAAATCTACGACACCTGCGCGGCGCTCGATCGCGATCCCGACAACATCATCTTCAACCAGTTCTGCGAGTTCGGGAACTACGTCGTCCACCGCACTTGCACGGGCGCAGCGCTCGCCAAGGTGTATGAGACCATCACCAAGGGCAAGAAGGGTGCGACGCTCGCGGCCTATGTCTCGGCGACCGGCTCGGCCGGCACTCTCGCGGCCGGCGATCACCTCAAGAGCAAGTTCGGCACCAAGATCGTCGCGGTCGAGGCGGAGGAGTGCCCGACGCTGCTGTACAACGGCTTCGGCGAGCACAACATCCAGGGCATCGGCGACAAGCACGTGCCGTTCATCCACAACGTGATGAACACCGACATGGTGGTCGGCGTCAGCGATCATTCGACCGACACGCTGTTCGTGCTGTTCAACACCGACGAGGGCCGCAAGTATCTGATCGAGCGTCGCGGCCTCGATCCTTCCGTGGTGGCGCAGCTTCCGCATTTCGGCCTGTCGGGTCTGTGCAATATGCTGGCCGCCATCAAGGCCGCGAAGTACTGGGACCTCGGCCCCGACGACGTGATCATGACGGTGGCGACCGACGGCTCGGCCATGTACGGCAGCGAGATCGTCAAGGCGATGCCGAAGTATTTCGGCAACCGCTTCGATGCCGTGGCGGCCGGCGAGACCTGGGGCCGCTCGCTCGCCGGGATCGGCACCGATCACCTGATCGAGCTCACCCATGTGGACCGCAAGCGCATCTTCAACCTCGGCTACTTCACCTGGGTGGAGCAGCAGGGCGTCTCGCTCGAGGAGTTCACGGTGCGGGCCAGGCAGTCGTTCTGGGACGGCCTGCTCGACATGGTGCCGGCCTGGGACGAGATGATCCGCACCTTCAACGCCAAGAGCGGCGCCGGCAGGTAATCGGTCCAACCGCCCTCACCCTGAGGAGGCCGCGAAGCGGCCGTCTCGAAGGGCGGGGCGGCCTAGGTGCCCAGCCGCAAAGCTCAGAGCCGTCATGCCCGGGCTTGTCCCGGGCATCCACGCCTCCGGGCCGATACCGCAAAGTCGTGGATGGCCGGGACGAGCCCGGCCATGACGAGGCAGAGGCCAGGCCTCTTTGATCCACTCCGGTTTCCGATGACCAATTCCGTTCCCAACTTCGTCTGCCACGGCTGCGGCGCGCGCGTCGCCATCGATGCAGCCTTGCCGTTCGCCTGTCCGAACACCCGCGACGGCGACGATATCGATCATCTGCTGGTGCCCGAGGACGGCCCACCGGCGTTTGCGCCGGGCGCGGAGACAAATCCGTTCCTGCGCTATCGCGCGCTGCTGTCGCCGTATCGGCTCGCCCGCGCGGCGGGGCTCTCCGACGCGGCCTGGGACGATCTCGTCGATGCGCTCGACCAAAAGCTCGTCGCGGTCGACGGGCGCGGCTTTCGCGTCACGCCGATGACGGCACAGCCGGCGCTCGCCCGGGCGCTCGGGCGCGACGCACCGCTCTGGGTGAAGGACGAGACCCACAACGTCTCGGGCTCGCACAAGGCGCGCCACCTGATGGGCGTGCTGCTGTATCTGCGGGTCTTGGAAGCGGCCCGCCTTCCGGCCGCCGATGGCCTGCGTGGGCGAAAACTGGCGATCGCGTCCTGTGGCAATGCGGCGCTCGCTGCCGCCGTGGTGGCGCGGGCGGCCGACTGGCCGCTCGACGTGTTCATTCCCCCCGATGCCAGCCCCGCCGTGGTGGCGCGGCTCGTCGACCTCGGCGCCACCGCCACGATCTGCGATCGCCGTCCCGGCGAGACCGGCGACCCCTGCGTCACCGCGTTCCGCGCCGCGGTGCGCGACGGCGCGTTGCCGTTCGGCGTGCAGGGACCGGACAACGGCCTGGCGATCGAGGGCGGCCGCACGCTCGCCTTCGAGATCGCCGAGGTCTTGGCGCACGCCGGCGGTGATCCCGGCACGCTCATGGTGCAGGTCGGCGGCGGTGCGCTGGCGTCCGCGCTGGCGCAAGGGCTTTCCATCGCGACGGCGGCCGGGCGGCTCGCCCGGATGCCGCACCTGATCGCGGTCCAGACCGCCGGCTGCGCGCCGCTGGCCCGGGCCTTCGGCAAGACGGCCGGCGTCGACCTCGCCGAGGCGGCCCGGCATCGCGCAAATTTCATGTGGGCCTGGGAGACGACGCCGCACAGCCTCGCCCACGGTATTCTCGACGACGAGACCTACGACTGGCTGGAGATCGTCAAGGGCGTCCGCGGCAGCGGCGGCAGCGTGGTCGTCGTCGACGAGGCTGCGGTGGCGCGGGCCCATGCGCTCGCCCACGAACACACGGACGTCGACGCCTCGGCGACCGGCACGGCCGGACTCGCCGGGCTCGTCGCCGCGCCGGTTCCGGCCGGTCCGGTCACGGTGATTTTCTCCGGGGTGGAGCGGTAGCGCCGAGGCACCGCGCTCTTTCGAGCGATTCCAATCCGGATTTCCCCCAAATGGCGCGCGAGGCGCCGGCCTGATACGCCGGATTCCGAGAAGGAGACTTGCGTCATGGCCTACAAGATCGTCGCCTCGCAATGCACCGCCTGTGGCGCCTGCGAATTCGAATGCCCGAACACCGCCATCAAGATGAAGGGCGACATCTACATCATCGATCCGGCGAAATGCCAGGAATGCGAGGGCAGCTTCGACGAGCCGCAATGCGCGGCCGTGTGCCCGGTGCCGAACACCTGCGTTCCGGCCTGACACCAGCCTCGTCGGCTTCGACCTTCGTCGTCGTTGCCGGGCTTGACCCGGCAATCCATCGAGCTTCGAAAGACGCTCTTTTCCAGCGATGGATGCGCGGGTCGAGCCCGCGCATGACGCGTCGGAGTCGGTGAAGGCAGGTCCGGTCACCCGCCCGCGCTCATCGACGAGCGGAACGCCCAGCCGACGAAGTACGATTCCACATAGGCGAAGATCGCGTACATCACGATGCCTTCCGCCGCGAGCAGCAAGAGCCCGGCGAAGACCAGCGGCATCTGGAAGTTCGAGCCCGCCTGCACCATCAGGAAGCCGAGGCCGGCATTGGCCGCGATCGTCTCCGACACCACGGTGCCGACGAAGGCGAGCGTGATGGCCACCTTCAGCGAGCCGAACAGATAGGGCTGGGTGCGCGGAATCCCGATCTTCAGCATGATGTCGAGCTTTTTCGCCCCGAGTGCGCGAAGAACGTCCTCGAGCTCCGGCTCGATGGTCGACAGGCCGGTCGCGACATTGACGACGATCGGGAAGAACGAGATCAGGAAGGCGGTCAGGATCGCCGGGATCTCGCCGATGCCGAACCAGATCACCAGGATCGGCACCACGGCGACCTTGGGCACCGAGTTGAAGCCGATCATCACCGGGTAGAGCCCGCGATAGATCGCCCGCGACCAGCCGACGACGATGCCGAGCACGATCCCGAACGCCACCGCGAGCGCGAAGCCGGCGAGCGTCGTCCACAGCGTGACGAACGAGTTCTTGGCCAGCGGCCACCAGTACTGCCCCATCGCGACGAAGATCTGCGAGGGTGCCGGCAGGATGAACGGGTCGACCTTGAAAGCGCGGCAGACGATCTCCCAGATCAGGAACATGCCCAGCGTGAACAGCCAGGGCGACAGTCGTTCCATTGCGTTGGTACTCATCCCTTGCGCACCTCCCCGATTTTGGCGCGCAGCTCGTGCACGATGTCCGTGAAGGCCGGCTCGAAGCAGACCTCGATCGGCCGCGGGCGAGGAAATGGAATCTCCTTGGTCATCACCAGGCGTCCCGGCCGGGCGCTCATCATGTGAATCCGGTCGGCCAGAAAGGTCGCCTCGCGCAGGTCGTGCGTCACCAGGATCACGGTGAAGCCGATCTTTTCCCAGAGGTCGCGCAGGACACACCAGAGCTCTTCGCGCGTGAAGGCGTCGAGGGCCGCGAAGGGCTCGTCGAGCATCAGCAGCGCCGGCGAGTGGATCAACGCGCGGCACAGCGAGACGCGCTGCTGCATGCCGCCGGAGAGCTCCCACGGGAAGCGCTCGGCAAAGCCGTCGAGGCCGACGGTGGCGAGCAAGGCGCGCGCCTCCTCGCGGTAGCGCTCCTTCTCGCGCCGGAAGCGCGAGCGGTGCGGCTGCACGATCTCGAGCGGCAGCAGCACGTTGTCGATCACCTTGCGCCACGGCAAGAGGTTGGGGTTCTGGAACGCCATGCCGGCCATCTTGACCGGGCCGCGCACCGTCTCGCCGCCGATCTGGATCTTGCCGAAGTCGGGCGGCACGAGGCCGGTGACCAGCTTCATCAGCGAGGATTTGCCGCAACCGGACGGACCGACCACGGCGGCGAACTCGCCTTTCTGCAGGCTGACGCTGAAGCGGTCGAGCGCATGCACGCCGCCATTGGCGCCCTTGTAGACGAGGGTCACGTCATCGATGTCGACGAAGGCCGTCATGATGCGGCGTCCGTCGGCATCGGGCCGCAGGCGCGGTGGGAGGAAGAGAAGAAACGCATGGCGTACTCGTGTTGCGCCGTCATTCCGGGGCGCGGGCGAAGCCCGCGAACCCGGAATCCAGCGGCGGACTCGGAGTTTGGGGCTGGATTCCGGGTCCGACGCTGTCGCGTCGTCCCGGAATGACGTGGTCTTCGATCACAGCTTGCGGTCGGCGGCGGGAGGCAGGAACTCGCTGGTGAAGACGTCCTCGGCCTTCGGCTTGGCCTTGAACTCGTAGGTGATGCCGATCTGCTCGATCGACTTGGACAGCCGCGCCATGTCGACGTCGCCGAGCCCGTTGGCCTTGACCCAGGGGGTGACGAAGTTGTCGCGCAGCGACATCTTCAGGCGCTCCAGCTCGGTCTTCTCGTCGGCCGTCTCGTTGCGCTTCATCACCGACTTGATGGCGGCGTCCGGGTCCTTCACGGTGTCCTGGATGCCCTTGATGGTGGCCCGCACGAAGCCGGCGACGATCTTCGGGTTGGCCTTGGCGAAGTCGGGATTGACCATCACGGCATTGCCATACAGCACCAGCCCGTAATCGGACATCAGCATCATCTTGATGTCGTCAGGCTTGAGGTTGCGCTGCAGCAGGTTGAAATACATCGAGAACGAGAAGCCCGTGATGGCGTCGACCTTGCCGTCGGCCAGCATCGGCTCGCGCACCGGGAAGCCGATATTGTCGATCTTCACCTTGGAGTCGTCGATGGCGTTCTCTTTCACGAACGCCTTCCACTGGGCGAAGGCGCCGTCGGCCGCCGGGGCGCCCAGGATCTTGCCTTCCAAATCCTTCGGCTTGCTGATGCCGGTCTTGGTCGTGGTGGCGATCGCGAAGGGCGGGTTGTCGTAGACCATCAGCACGGCCTTGACGGCCTTGTCGGGGTTCTGGTCGCGGAACTTGACCAGCGAGTTGATGTCGAAAAACCCGAGCGGATACGTGCCGGCCGCGACCCGGCCGATGCCGGCCACCGAGCCGGGACCGGTGTCGATGGTGACGTTGAGGCCTTCGGCCTTGTAGTAGCCCTTGTCGAGGGCGACGAAATAGGGTGCCGACGGTCCCTCGAACTTCCAGTCGAGGGCGAACTTCACGTCGGTGTCGGCGTGCGCCGGCTGGGCCACGGCCGCGAGGCCCGCCGCCAGCACCCCGAACGCAAGCGATTTGATCATCTCGAAAACTCCCCTTGGCCAAAGGCCGGGCTCCGCTGCTCAGGTCAGCAAGCCGCATGCCACCCGTTTCGCCACGTAGGCCCGCAAATCCGCGGCTTTGGCTCGCAAAACCCTGCCTAGAAAAACAGCAGCCGGCCCGGTCCTGCTCACGATACCGCCGTGGCCGCTGGCCCTGAAGAGCGATCGGAACGTCGTCCCCGGTCAGGTTGTCGCGCCGCGTCAGCTCCCGCGGTAGGTTGAAAAGCTCCACGGCGTCACCAGAAGCGGCACGTGGTAATGGCCCTCGGCCTCGGCCACGGCGAAACGGATCGGCACCACGTCGAGAAACGGCGGATCGGCGAGCGGCACGCCGCGTTTGGCAAAGTAGGCGCCGACCTCGAAGACGAGCTCGTAGGTTCCGATCGGTACCGGCCGGCCGCCGATCAGGGGCTGGTCGGTGCGGCCGTCGCGGTTGGTCCGGGTCTCCACCACCAGGCGGCGCGCGTCCCCGGGGCCGAGCTCGTAGAGGGCGACCGGGATGTCCTTGGCCGGGCTGCCGCCGTGGGTGTCGAGCACATGGGTCGACAGCCGCCCGGCGAGCGGCAGCCGGTCGGCGGCCTGGACGCGCTGGTCGAGCCGCAGTGCGGCGATGCGGAACACCTCGTCGAGCGCGGTCGCGTGCTCGGCCGCGGCGTCGTTGGCGAGCCGACGCTCGAACAGCCGCAGGATCGAGCCCTTGGTGTGCCGGCGCACGCAGACGATGAAGGGGATGCCGAATTTTTCCCGATAGGCATCGTTGAGGCGGTGGAAGGCGGCGAGCTCCTCCTCGCTCAGCCGGTCGAGGCCGGCGCTCGCCTGCTCGGCGGTCGAGGAGGCCGTCAGGCTGCCGGCCCGCGCCGCCTTGCCGGCGAGATCGGGATGCGCCACGAGCAGCGCCCGCTGCCGATCCGCCGGCGCGGCCCGGACGGCCGCGACCATGGCCTCGTGGAGAGCGGCGAGCGAGCCGAACGGTCGTGCCGCGACGGCCGCCTCCGCGACCCAGGGCGAATGCTCGAAAATGTCGCCCAGCGCGGTGACGAAGGTGGCGTGGTCCGTGGCGTCGAGGCCGTCGAGGGTGAGTGTGGTCATGAGCAACTCGTTCCGATGAAAGACGAGGAATCGCCGAGCGTGTTCGTCACCCTCCCCTGGAGGGGGAGGGTCGGGCGCGCGCGTCAGCGCGCGTCCGGGGTGGGGTGAAGCCCCGAGCGCCGGCTTCGCCGATCACCCCCTCCCGACCAGCCTGCGGCCGGTCGACCTCCCCCCTCCAGGGGGAGGTGAATAAAGCCTCACTCCCCCGGCGCGCCGGCGGCGAGCCAAGCGGCGAGCTGGGCGCGCTCGTCCAGCGTCATCTCGGTGACGTTGCCGGGCGGCATCGCGTGGGTGCGCACCGCCTGCAGGTCGATCAGCCGCGCATGGCGCCGGATGCTTTCGGGGTCGTCGAGCCGCAGATCCCTCGGCGCATGCGGGATGCCGGCCCACACCGGCTCCTGCGCATGGCACATGCTGCAACGGGACATCACGATGTCGCCGACCTCGGCGAATTTCGGCGTCGGCGGCAGCGCGCCGCTGCGACCCTCGCGCGGGCCCGCCATCGACAGCCAGACGATCGCGGCGATGCCGGCCGCCGCCAGGCCCCAGGTCCACCACGGATCGCCCTTGCCGGCGTGCCGCGTGTTGTAGAAGTGACGGATCACCGGGCCGATCAGCAGAACGATCGCGACGATCAGCCAGTTGAAACGTGTCGCGAACACCAGCGGATAGTGGTTGCTCAGCATCAGGAAGACGACCGGCAGCGTCAGGTAGTTGTTGTGCACCGAGCGCTGCTTGCCGATGTCGCCCCAATACGGGTCCGGGGTGCGGCCATCGACCAGCGCCGCCACGGTCTTCTTCTGGTACGGGATGATGATGACGAAGACGTTGGCCACCATGATGGTGCCGACCAGCGCGCCGATCTGGGTCAAGGCGCCGCGTCCGGAAAACACATGGGTGAAGCCCCAGGTCAGCGCCACCAGGAAGGCGAAGCCGACCAGCGCGAGGGCCACCTCGTAGCGGCCGAGCGGCGAGCGGCACAGGCCCTCGTAGCCGAGCCAGGCGACCACCAGCGTGCCGAAGGCGAGGCCCGCCGCCTGCGGCGCCGTGAGGTCGAGCACGGCGCGGTCGATCAGGAACAGGTCGGCATTGAGATAGTAGACGACGACCAGCAGGGCGAAGCCGGACAGCCAGGTCGCGTAGGATTCCCATTTGAACCAGGTCAGCTCGTCGGGCATCCGGGCCGGCGCCACCACGTATTTGAGAATGTGGTAGAAGCCGCCGCCGTGCACCTGCCAGGCCTCGCCCTTGACGCCGTCGGGCAGCGGTGTGCCGTCCGAGCGGCCGCGCAGGCTCAGGTCGAGATGGATGAAGTAGAACGAGCTGCCGATCCAGGCCATCGCGGCGACAACGTGCAGCCAGCGCAGCAGCGCGGAAAGCCATTCGGTCAGTATCAGATCCAAGGCCGAGACCTCGTGATGTCGGGGGTGGCGAGCCCGCCTGGGAGGTCCGTCGGGCGACCTCCATTCGAATCCCCGGTCGGGCTCCGAGGGCGGCGCACCATGGCAGAGGCGAGCCGGCGAGTTCAAGCCGGCGCCGACCGGTAGCCGCCGGCTAGTTTTTGGGCAGGCCGCCCACGACGCGGGCGGTAGCCGCGAGGCCTGGCCTACGGAGTTGTCCGGATGACGGGATTCCGGTCGTCCGACTGATCGGCCGACCTGCGGACAACCTTGGCATGCTCCTTGCGATTTGCTCCCCCGCCGGCCGTCCGGCCGCGCTCTCGGGGCGCCCGACTCTGGCGCCCGGGTTCTGGAACGAACAAGGAGTGACGATGCACGCATCTCTTCGGATGGGGGCCGGACGCCTGGCCGGCCGGATGCTCGCCGCCACGGTCGGCGCCGCGATCAGTCTTGCCGCCGCGCTGCCCGCGCAGGCGCAGGCGCAGGAGACCATCAAGGTCGGCATCCTGCATTCGCTGTCCGGCACCATGGCGATCAGCGAGACCACGCTGAAAGACGTGATGCTGATGCTGATCGAGGAGCAGAACAAGAAGGGTGGCCTGCTCGGCAAGAAGCTAGAAGCTGTGGTGGTCGATCCGGCGTCGAACTGGCCGCTGTTCGCCGAGAAGGCGCGCGAGCTGATCACCAAGGACAAGGTCGCGGCGGTATTCGGTTGCTGGACCTCGGTGTCGCGCAAATCCGTGCTGCCGGTGTTCAAGGAGCTGAACTCGATCCTGTTCTACCCGGTCCAGTACGAGGGCGAGGAAAGCGAGCGCAACGTCTTCTACACGGGCGCGGCGCCGAACCAGCAGGCGATCCCGGCGGTCGATTATCTCGCCAAGGAGGAGAAGGTGCAGCGCTGGGTGCTCGAGGGCACCGACTACGTCTATCCGCGCACCACCAACAAGATTCTCGAGGCCTATCTGAAATCCAAGGGCGTCAAGGACGAGGACATCTCGATCAATTACACGCCGTTCGGCCATTCCGACTGGCAGACTCGCGTCGCCGAGATCAAGCGCTTCGGCTCCGCCGGCAAGAAGACCGCGGTCGTCTCCACCATCAACGGCGACGCCAACGTGCCGTTCTATAAGGAGCTCGGCAACCAGGGCGTCAAGGCGACCGACATTCCGGTCGTCGCCTTCTCGGTCGGCGAGGAGGAGCTCGCCGGCGTCGACACCAAGCCGCTGCTCGGCCATCTCGCCGCGTGGAACTACTTCCAGTCGATCGACACGCCGGTCAACAAGGACTTCATCGCGAAGTGGAAGGCCTTCACCAAAAACCCGAAGCGCGTCTCCAACGATCCGATGGAGGCGCATGTCGTCGGCTTCGCCATGTGGGTGAAGGCGGTCGAGAAGGCCGGCTCGACGGATCCCGACAAGGTGATCGACGCGTTGCCGGGCACCACGGCGCCGAACCTCACCGGCGGCACCTCGGAGATGCTGGCCAACCATCACATCACCAAGCCGGTGTTCATCGGGGAGATCAAGGACGACGGCCAGTTCGACGTGGTGTGGAAGACCGAAGGCCTGGTGCCCGGCGAGGCGTGGTCCAAATATCTCGAAGGTTCCAAGGACCTCACCGCCGACTGGGTGAAGCTCAAATGCGGCAACTACAACACCAAGACGCAAAAGTGCGGCGGGTGAGCTTGCTGCTTCTGACCTGACCGGTGGACCGACGGGCGTTGTTCCGTGTGGCTACCCCCCTCCCTGTTTCTCCCCCACAAGGGGGGAGGGAACCCCTACGGAAGGGCCTGTGCATTTGATTTCGACCGGACTTGCCGCAAGCAATTGCCGTTGTGATTGGGACGGCGCTGCCGCACCCGGTTCCCTCCCCCCTTGCGGGGGAGGGATAGGGAGAGGGGTGAGCCCCGGGCGACGGCGCCTGCGAGCCTTGTTCGTCGCGACCTTCGCTGTCCTTCTCACGCTTGTTTTGACGTCGCCGACGTTCGCCGACGCCTTCGACGACGCACTCGCAAATTTCTTCACCAACTCCTATGCCGACACCGAGGTCGGTGTGACCGCGCTCGCCGCCGCCGGCGATTTTCGCGCAGCTCCGGTGCTGAAAGCCCTGCAGGACGGCAAGCTCGCCGTCGACCCGTCGAGCCGGCGCGTGCTGATCGAAGACGGCGTGGCTTGGCGCGATGCCGCGAGCGGCGCCGCCATGTCGCCCGCGCCTGCCGATCTCAAGCGTGTCCGCCTCAACAACCGGCTGCGCCGCGCCGTCGATGCCGCCCTCGGCGCGCTGACGCTGCGGGCCCCCGATCCGGCCCGCCGGCTCGAGGCCGCCCAGGCGGTGTTCAAGTCGCGCGACGCCGGTGCGCTCGCCGCCGTCGACGCGGCGCTGGCGCAAGAAACCGACGCCCGCGTCAAGGCGGCACTGGCCGACGCGCGCGCCGCGATCCTGATCACCAGCGCCGAGGCACCGGAGGCGGCCCGCATCGAGGCCGTGGCGGTGCTGCGCGAGCGTGGCGACCAGAGCGCGCTGGCGCTGCTCGGCTCGCTGCCGCCCGGCACGCCCGCAATCTTACAGCGCGCCGCCGACAGCGCCGCGAGTGCGATCCGCGGCCGCCTGCAGGTGTGGGAGGCGGTGCAGAACGCTTGGTACGGGCTCTCCCTCGGCTCGGTGCTGCTGCTCGCCGCCATCGGGCTCGCCATCACGTTCGGCGTCATGGGCGTCATCAACATGGCGCATGGCGAGATGGTGATGCTCGGCGCCTACACGACCTTCGTGGTGCAGGAGGCGATCCGCCAAAAGGCGATCGTGCTCTCTCTGCCGGGCACCGACATCGGCGTCATACTGCCGCTGCCGGCGGCGCTGACGCTCGACTGGTCGCTGCCGATCGCCGTGCCGCTCGCTTTCGTGGTCACGGGGCTGGTCGGGATTCTCATCGAGAGGAGCGTCATCCGCTTTCTCTACGGGCGTCCGCTCGAAACCCTGCTCGCCACCTGGGGCATTTCGCTGATCCTGCAGCAGGCGGTGCGCACCGGTTTCGGGCCGACCAACAAGGAGGTGAGCAATCCGTCCTGGATGAGCGGCGCCTTCGAGATCGGCCAGCTCGCCATCACCTGGAACCGCCTGTGGATCCTCTGCTTCAGCCTGGCCACCTTCGCGCTGCTGCTGACGATGCTGCGCTGGACGCGGCTCGGCCTGGAGATGCGTGCCGTGACGCAGAACCGCAGCATGGCGGCCGCGGTCGGCATCCGCACGGCCCGCATCGACGCACTCACCTTCGGGCTCGGCTCCGGCATCGCCGGCATCGCCGGCGTGGCGCTGTCGCAGATCGACAATGTCAGCCCCAATCTCGGCCAGAGCTACATCATCGACAGTTTCATGGTGGTGGTGTTCGGCGGCGTGGGGAACCTGTGGGGCACGCTGGTCGGCGCCTTCACGCTCGGCATCGCCAACAAGTTCCTGGAGCCCTTCGCCGGCGCCGTGCTGGGCAAGATCGCCATCCTGGTGCTGATTATCCTGTTCATCCAGCGCCGCCCGCGCGGCCTCTTCGCGCTGAAGGGAAGGGCCGTGGAGGCATGAACGCCACCATGACGACCTTCGTCATTCCGGGGCGCCGCGCAGCGGCGAGCCCGGAATCCATACACACAGACCGGGGTTATGGATTCCGGGCTCGCGGGCTTGCAGCCCGCGCCCCGGAATGACGGAGGTCAGTCCATGACCCCCCGCGTCCTCGATCCTGGCACCATCGCGTTTCTGATCATCCTCGCCGTCGCCGCGATCGGTGTGCCGCTGCTCAACCTGGCGACGCAGGACTCCTCGGCCCTCCATGTGCCGACCTATCTGATGGCGCTGTTCGGCAAGTATGTCTGCTTCGCGCTGCTGGCGCTGTCGATCGATCTGATCTGGGGCTTTTGCGGCATTCTCTCGCTCGGCCACGGGGCGTTCTTCGCGCTCGGCGGCTACGCCATGGGCATGTATCTGATGCGCCAGATCGGCGGTCGCGGCGTCTACGGCAATCCGCTGCTGCCCGACTTCATGGTGTTCCTCAACTGGAAGGAGCTGCCGCTCGCTTGGTGGGGATTGTCCTCGTTCCCCTACGCCGTGCTGATGGTGCTCCTGGTGCCCGGCCTGCTGGCGCTGGTGTTCGGCTGGTTCGCGTTCCGCAGCCGCGTCACCGGCGTCCATTTCTCGATCATCACCCAGGCCATGACCTTCGCGCTGCTGCTCGCCTTCTTCCGCAACGATTTCGGCTTCGGCGGCAACAACGGTCTCACCGATTTCAAGGACATCCTGGGCTTCAACGTGCAGGCCGACACGACGCGGGCCGCGCTGTTCGCGATCTCCTGCGTCGCGCTGGCGCTCGGCTATGTCGTCTGCCGCGTGCTGGTGTCGTCGAAGTTCGGCATGGTGCTGATCGCCATCCGCGATGCCGAGTCGCGCGCCCGCTTTCTCGGCTACCGGGTCGAGTCCTACAAGCTCGCCGTCTTCACCATCTCGGCCTGCATGGCGGGGGTTGCCGGCGCCCTCTACGTGCCGCAGGTCGGCATCATCAATCCCGGGGAATTCTCGCCGGCGAACTCGATCGAGGCGGTGATCTGGGTCGCGGTCGGCGGCCGCGGCACGTTGGTCGGTGCGGTGGCAGGCGCCATCCTGGTCAACTACGCCAAGACCACCTTCACCAGCGGGCCGCTTGCCCCCTACTGGCTCTTTCTGCTCGGCGGCCTGTTCGTCGGCGTCACCCTGTGGCTGCCGCGCGGGATTTTCGGGACGATCGCGCACTGGCGGGCGTTTCGGCGCAGCCGATTGGCCGAAGCCGACGCGTCCGACGCGTCGGCTTCGGCCAAGCCGCTGGCGGCGGAGTGAGGGCGTGATGGAACTCCGCACCACACCAACCCTCCTTTATCTCGACGCCGTGAGCGTCTCGTTCGACGGCTTCAAGGCCCTCAACGGGCTGTCGCTCACCATCGCGCCGGGCGAGATGCGCGCCATCATCGGCCCCAACGGGGCCGGCAAGACCACCATGATGGATGTGATCACCGGAAAAACCCGGCCCGACGAGGGCGAGGTGGTGTTCGACGGCAGCCACGATCTGACGACCCTCGACGAGGCGTCGATCGCCGTGCTCGGCATCGGCCGAAAGTTCCAGAAGCCGACCGTGTTCGACTCGCACACGGTCGAGGACAATCTGCGCCTCGCGCTCGCAGGCGACCGACGCGCCCGCACGGCCGTCGCCTGGCGCGAGAGCGCCGCGGCGCGCGAGCGCATCGGCGCAATTCTCGACACGGTCCGCCTCAAGGGGGCGCGCCAAAAGCTCGCCGGCAGTCTGTCGCACGGCCAAAAGCAGTGGCTGGAGATCGGCATGCTGCTCGCCCAGGATCCGAAGCTTCTCCTGGTCGACGAGCCGGTCGCCGGCATGACGGACGCCGAGACGCACCAGACGGCGGAGCTGCTGCGCACCATCAATGCCGAGAAGACCGTCGTGGTGGTCGAGCACGACATGACCTTCGTGCGCGCGCTCGGCGTCAAGGTCACGGTGCTGCACGAGGGCCGGGTGCTGGCCGAGGGCTCGATCGACCAGGTTTCCGAGAACGAGCGGGTCGTCGAGGTGTATCTGGGACGATGACGATGAACGAGATGCCATGCGGCGCCATCTCTTCACCTCCCCCTGGAGGGGGGAGGTCGCCGCGCGTAGCGCGGCGGGAGGGGGTGACAGCGTCGCCGGTGCGCGCGGCTTCACCCCACCCCGGTGCGCGCTGTCGCGCGCCCCGACCCTCCCCCTCCAGGGGAGGGTGAAGGACGTGCCATGCTGAACGTCCAATCCATCGACCTCTACTACGGCGCGGCGCAGGCGCTGCGGGGCGTCAGCCTCGTCGCCGAGCCCGGCAAGGTGACGTGCGTGCTCGGCAGGAACGGGGTCGGCAAGACCAGCCTCTTGCGCGCCATCGTCGGCCAGCACGCCGTGCGGGCCGGCACCATCGACTGGGACGGCGAGGACATCAGGGGCCTCGCCCCCGACCGGCGCGCCCGCCGCGGCATCGCCTATGTGCCGCAGGGCCGCGAAATCTTCCCGCTGCTCACCGTGCAGGAGAACCTGGAGACGGCTTTCGCGGCGCTGCCGCGGCGTGACCGCACGGTGCCGCCCGATGTTTTCACTTTGTTTCCAGTGCTGTCAGGCATGCTGCGCCGGCGCGGCGGCGATCTCTCTGGCGGCCAGCAGCAGCAGCTCGCCATCGGCCGCGCCATGGTGATGCGCCCGCGCCTGCTCCTGCTCGACGAGCCGACCGAGGGCATCCAACCGTCGATCATCAAGGATATCGGCCGCGCCATCGCCTATCTGCGCGATCTCGGCGGCATGGCCATCGTGCTGGTCGAGCAATATCTCGACTTCGCCCGCGAACTCGGCGATCATTTTGCAGTCATGGATCGCGGCAGCGTCGTCTATGCGGCGAGCCGTGCCGATCTCGACGAGGGGGCCCTGCGGCGCGCGCTGGCGCTTTGACTCGTCGGCCGGACGCGACGGCGGTGAACAGGGGCTGGGGAGCGGTGAGCGAGCAGGCGGTTCCGCCGGGCGAGACCTTCGCGGCCAACCGGGCGGTGGGCAAGATCCGCTTCGGGGTCGGCATGCGCGAGGGCGTCAGCCGCCGCACCCATGTGTTCGAGGAGGGCTCGCTGCGGGTGCGGTTTCCCACCGCGACGACCGCCGACACCGACCTCGAGGCCGTGATCATCAATACGGCGGGCGGAATCGCCGGCGGCGACACCGCCGACGTCGATATCGCGGTGGAGGACGGCGCGTCGCTGCGGGTCACCACCTCGTCGGCCGAGAAGGTCTACCGGTCGGCCGCCACGGCCGCCTCGATGGCGGTCCGTCTGAAAGTCGGGCGGGGCGCCAGCCTCGCCTGGATGCCGCGCGAGATGATCCTGTTCGACCGCGCCCGGCTCGACCGCACCATCGACATCGACCTCGCCGAGGATTCGCGGCTGCTGCTCGCCGAGGCCGTGGTGTTCGGCCGCTCCGGCATGAACGAGGTGGTCGCCGAGGGCTGGTTCTCGGACCGCTGGCGGGTGCGCCGCGCCGGCAAGCTCGTCTATGCCGAGACGATCCGGCTCGACGGGGCGATCGCCGACACGCTGCGCGAGCCGGCCGTGGCGAAGGGCGGCGTCGCCATCGCCATCATCCTGCTGATGCCGGCCGACGAGGCCTTCGTCGCCGCACTGCGGGCCTGCGAGGGCCTGCGCGGCGAGGTCGGGGCGTCGTCGTGGAACGGCATGACGGCCGTGCGTTTCTGCGCCCCCGACGGCGAAAGCCTGCGCTACGATCTGATGACGGCCCTGACGGTGGCGCTCGCCGGCCCGCTGCCGCCGCTGTGGCTGAACTGAACCAAGATGGACTCCGATGCACCTGACGCCGCGTGAAAAAGACAAGCTGCTGATCGCCACCGCCGCCATGGTGGCGCGCCGCCGCCTGGAGCGGGGCGTCAAGCTCAACCACCCCGAGGCCGTGGCGCTGATCTCCGACTTCATCCTGGAGGGCGCCCGCGACGGCAGGAGCGTCGCCGAGCTGATGGCGGCCGGCGCGACGGTCCTCACCCGCGACCAGGTGATGGACGGGATCCCCGAGATGATCCACGACGTCCAGGTCGAGGCGACCTTTCCGGACGGCTCCAAGCTCGTCACCGTGCACAATCCGATCCGCTGAGGCCTTGCTGATGGTCCGCTCCGGGAGGATCGCGACAATCGGCGTGCTCGCCGCGGCCCTGCTTGCGGCCGGGCTGGTCGCCACGCCTGCCCATGACGGGCCGATCGAGCAGACGCCGCCGGACGAGCGCGACCTGTGGGTGTCGCTCGGCGCCCGTATTCACGGCGGTTTCGGCTCGCTGATCGCGGTCGGCATCCGGATCGGCGACGATGCGCGGCAGAAGCTCGGCGCGGCGCCGCGCGAGCTCGACGTCACCTATTTCACCAGCCCCGAGGCGCCGTGCCCTTGCGTCGTCGACGGCGTCATGGTCGCGACGCGAGCCTCGCCCGGCCAGGCGAGCCTGCGAGTCGCCGACGCGCCGGCCGGGGCTGGTCTGTTCGGGCGCGTGACCATCCGCCACAAGCCGAGCGGGCGGGTTCTCGAGTATGCCGTGCCCGCTGCGATCTGGCCGCGGCTGCGCGACATCAACAAGGAACCCACCGGCACGGCCCGCTGGAATGCCGTGATGGCGATCCCGGCCGCCGAGCTGATGACGGTTCGCGAGGAGCCGGTTGCCGCGGCGCAGCCGGCGAAACCCCAGGAGACGAAGCCATGATTCCCGGCGAGATCATCACGGCCGAGGGCGACATCACCCTCAATGCCGGCCGCAAGACCGTGATCCTGACCGTGACCAACACGGGCGACCGGCCGATCCAGGTCGGCTCGCACTACCATTTCTTCGAGACCAACCCGGCCCTGAAGTTCGAGCGTCGCAAGGCCCGCGGCCTGCGGCTCGACATCGCCGCCGGCACGGCGGTGCGGTTCGAGCCCGGCCAGTCGCGCGAGGTGACGCTGGTGCCGCTCGCCGGCAAGCGCAGCGTCTACGGCTTCCGGCAAGCCGTGATGGGGAAGTTGTAGATCGTAAGGAGAACGCTTATATTGTAAGGAGAATAGAAGAAAGTAAGGAGGATTTGATGCCTCATTACGAAGCCAAGGTAAGCTCCAAGGGGCAGATCACCATTCCGGCGGAGGTCCGCAGTTTCTTCATGCTGAAGGACGGCGACAAGGTCGATTTCTATGTGGATCCGCGCAGCCGCGCCGTCAGCATCCTGGCCCGGAACGCCAAGGCGTCGGACCTGTTCGGTATCCTGAAGGACCGCATTCCGGATCGGCCTCCGGTGACTCTCGGGGAGATGGATCAGGGCATCGCCGATCACCTCGCCGAGAAGCACGCTCGGATCAGCCGCGAGTGGAACGAGTGGCGCGAGTTCCAAGAGTGGAAGAAATCGAGGGCGGCCGAATGAACGGCTGGGACACCAACGTTCTGCTGCGGCTGTTCACGGCCGACAGTCCGGAGCAGAGCGCGGCTGTCGCGCGACTTCTGGACGGGTGCGGCCCGGCCTCGATCCGGCTCACCAACATCGTGCTGGCCGAATTCGTGTGGACCCTGTCGCGATCCTATAAGCGAGACAAACGCGAGATCGCCGATGTCCTGGAACTCATGCTCCAGCGCGAGGAGTTCGTCTTCGAGAACCGGAGCGCCCTGATGACGGCGATTCACTGGTTCGGCAAGGGCAATGCGGATTTCGCCGACTATCTGATCGCGGCCCTGAACGACGAGGCCGGAGCCTCGCCGACTTACACGTTCGACCGGTCGGCCGCCGCATTCCCGGTCTTCGCGCTGGTGCCGCCTTGATCCGGACTGCCGAACATCTTCTGAACCCGATGTGACGAGCCTTCGCAGCAAGGATCCGATATGCCGACGAAACACTACACCGGCGGATGCCAATGCGGCGCGGTGCGTTTCGAGGTCGACGCCGATCTCGATCGCACCATCTCGTGCAACTGCTCGCGCTGCGCCAAGCTCGGCGCCATCCTGGCTTTCGCGCCGGCATCCGTGTTCACGCTGACGTCGGGCGAGAACGCCACGACCGACTACCAGTTCAACAAGAAGATCATCCATCACCTGTTCTGCGCCACCTGCGGGATCGAATCCTTCGCCCGCGGCGCCATGCCGGACGGCACCGAGATGGTCGCCGTCAATGTCCGCTGCCTCGACGGCGTCGACCCGGCGACGCTGTCGCCGCAGGCGGTCGACGGCCGCAGCCTCTGACTCTCGGAGACGACCATGCCCGTCACGCTCTCCCGCGCCGCCTATGCCGGCATGTTCGGGCCCACCACGGGCGACCGGGTGCGGCTCGCCGACACCGACCTGTTCATCGAGGTGGAGAAGGACTTCACCACCTATGGCGAGGAGGTGAAGTTCGGCGGCGGCAAGGTGATCCGAGACGGCATGGGCCAGAGCCAGCTCACCAACCGGCAGGGCGCCGTCGACACCGTGATCACCAACGCCCTGATCCTGGATCACTGGGGCATCGTGAAGGCCGATGTCGGCCTCAAGGAGGGCCGCATCGCCGCGATCGGCAAGGCCGGCAATCCGGACATCCAGCCGAACGTGACGATCGTGATCGGCCCGGGTACCGAGATCATCGCCGGCGAAGGAAAAATCCTCACGGCCGGCGGCTTCGACACCCACATCCATTTCATCTGTCCGCAGCAGGTCGAGGACGCGCTGATGTCCGGCGTCACCTCGCTGCTCGGCGGCGGCACCGGGCCGGCGGCCGGCACCAACGCCACCACCTGCACGCCGGGACCCTGGCACATCGCCCGCATGATCCAGGCGGCCGACGCCTTCCCGGTCAATCTCGGCTTCGCCGGCAAGGGCAACGCGTCGCGCCCCGCCGCGCTCGAGGAGATGATCAAGGCCGGCGCCTGCGCCCTGAAGCTGCACGAGGACTGGGGCACCACGCCGGCCGCGATCGACTGCTGCCTCACGGTCGCCGACGAGTTCGACGTGCAGGTGATGATTCACACCGACACGCTCAACGAGTCGGGCTTCGTCGAGGACACGATCGCGGCCTTCAAGGGCCGCACCATCCACGCCTTCCATACCGAGGGTGCCGGCGGTGGGCACGCACCCGACATCATCAAGGTGGCGGGCCTGCCCAACGTGCTGCCCTCGTCGACCAACCCGACGCGGCCGTTCACCAAGAACACCATCGACGAGCATCTCGACATGCTGATGGTGTGCCACCATCTCGACCCGTCGATCGCCGAGGATCTCGCCTTCGCCGAGAGCCGCATCCGGAAAGAAACCATCGCGGCCGAGGACATCCTGCACGATCTCGGCGCCCTCTCGATGATGTCGTCGGACAGCCAGGCCATGGGCCGCATCGGCGAGGTGATCATCCGCACCTGGCAGACCGCCGACAAGATGAAGAAGCAACGCGGCCGGCTGAAGGAGGAGCGGGGCGACAACGACAATTTCCGCGCCAAGCGCTACATCGCCAAGTACACCATCAATCCGGCCATCGCGCACGGCGTATCGAAGCACATCGGCTCGGTCGAGAAGGGCAAGCTCGCCGACCTGGTGCTGTGGTCGCCGGCCTTCTTCGGCGTCAAGCCGGACTGCATCATCAAGGGCGGCTCGATCGTCGCGGCACCGATGGGCGATCCCAATGCCTCGATCCCGACGCCGCAGCCGGTGCACTACCGGCCGATGTTCGCGGCCTTCGGCCGTTCGCTCACGGCCTCCTCGGTGGTGTTCGCCTCGAAAGCCGCGGTGCGCGCGGGCCTGGGCAAGAAGCTCGGCATCATGAAGGAGCTGGTCGCGGTCGAGAAGACCAGGAAGATCGGCAAGAAGAGCCTGATCCACAACGACGCGACGCCGCTGATCGAGGTCGATCCCGAGACCTACGAGGTGCGGGCCGACGGCGAGCTGCTGACCTGCGCGCCGGCCGAGGTGTTGCCGATGGCGCAGCGTTATTTCTTGTTCTGACGTCCTGGCCGGCGCGCCGCCCGCTTTGCTGCTGACGCCGGCCGTTCGCCCGCCTCGTCGAGGCCGGCGGCTGCCGCGTGGGCCGCGGCGAGGAACGGCGGCACCAGCAAGGGCGGCTGCCCGCCGCGCCAGGCGACGCTGACGTCGGCCGGCTCGGGCGGGTCGGTGAGGTCGATCAGCACGGCGCCGGCGCGCGGCAGCCGCTCGGCCGAGGACGGCACCAGCGCGAGGCCGATGCCGGCCGCGACCAGCCCCATCACGGTGTGGATCTGGGTCGCCTCCTGGACGATCACCGGCGTGACGGCGGCCCGCTCGAAGGCCGCCGTGATGCGCATGTGGAACAGCGGGCTCGCCTCGCGCGGGAACATCACCAGCGGCTGGCCGGACAATTCGCGCAGGCTCACCGATCTGCGGCGGGCGAAGTCGTGGTCGGCCGGCACGGCCAGCCGGAACGGCTCGCGCATCACCGTCTCGAAGGCGATGTCGGTGACGTCGGGCAGCGAGCGCAGCAGGCCGATGTCGATGTCGCCGGCGCGCAGCGCCCGCACCTGCTCGACCATGGTCATCTCGACGAGGTCGAGCATCACGGCGGGCCGCATGGCGCGGAACGAGCGGATGATCGCCGGCAGCATCCCGTAGGTCGACGAGTGGATGAAGCCGATGCGCAGCCGCCCGGCCGCGCCGGTGCCGACCTGTCGGGCCTCGACCTTGGCCTTCTCGACCTCGTCGAGGATGCGGGTCGCGCGCAGCCGCAGGGTGGCGCCGGCGGCCGTCAGTTCCACCCGGCGCTGCGAGCGGGTGAACAGGCGCACGCCGATCTCCGCCTCGAGGTCGCGGATGCGCCGGCTGAGATGCGGTTGGGCGATGCCGAGCCGTGCCGCGGCGCGGCCGAAATGCAGCGTATCGGCGAGCACCAGGAAGCTTTTCAGGCGAAGCAGGTCCATCGGACGGCGGCCGGGATTGAGACCAATTCAGTATCAATCATAGCCTAGCAAGTTATTGGACGTCTGTTCAAGCTGCGCCTAGATCTCGAGCATCAACGATCCCGGAAGGTCCCATGTCCATCGGCTTCAGCATCGCCCCGCGCGCCCCCGCCATCGATCCCGCCCTGCTTGCGGCTTTCGCCGGCGTCCCCACCCCGATCGCCAGCGACAACATGTCCCGCATGTTTTCGGGCGGTGCCGGCCTGCGGCCCTACCACGACGGCACGCCGCTGCTCGGCGTCGCCCTCACGGTGCGCACCCGGCCGGGCGACAACCTGATGGTCCACAAGGCGATCGATCTCGCCGAGCCGGGCGATGTCATCGTCATCGACGCCGGCGGCGATCTCACCAACGCGATCCTCGGCGAGATCATGACGACGCTGGCGGCCAAGAAGGGCATCGCCGGCTTCGTGGTCGACGGCGCGGTGCGCGACACCGACAGCATCGCCAAGGCCCCGTTCGCAGTCTATGCCCTCGGCGTCATCCATCGCGGCCCCTACAAGGACGGTCCGGGCGAGATCAACGGCCTGATCAGCATCGGCGGCACGCCGGTGCGGCCGGGCGACATCATCATCGGCGACGCCGACGGCGTGCTGGCCATCCCGCGCGACGAGGCGCCCGCCATCGCCAAGCTCTGCCATGCCCAAATGGAGCGCGAGAAGGCGATCCTCGCCTCGATCGCCGACGGCACGGTGGACCGCCGCTGGATCGACGAGACCCTCAAGGCGAAGGGCTTCAAGCCGTGAGCCGGGCCGTCGGCCCCGTGCCGGGCGCGGTGCGCGCCGACGATCTCGGTGCCTTCTGCGCCGCGGTGTTCGAGGCGGCGGGCGTGCCGGCCAAGGTCGCCCGGATCGTCGCCGACTCGCTCGTCTGCGCCGACCTGCGCGGCGTCGACTCGCACGGCGTCCTGCGGCTGCCGATCTATCTGCGCCGCGTCGCCGAGAAGATGATCGACGTCGCCGCCGAGCCGCGCATCGAGCGCGACGAGGGGGCGACGGTCCGGATCGACGGCGGCAACAATTTCGGCGCCTATGTCGGTCAGCGGGCCCTCGAGGTCGCGCTCGACCGCGCCGGCCGGCACGGCGTCGCCTGCGTCGGGGTGCGGGCCTCCAATCATTTCGGCACGGCGGCCTATTTCGCCGAGCAGGCGACCGCGATCGGGCTCGCCGCGATGGTGATGTCGAACGCCTCGCAGACCATGCCGCCGACCGGCGGCTTGCGGCCGTTCATCGGCACCAATCCGCTGGCCATCGCCTTCCCGACCCGCGAGGGCGCGCCGTTCCTGCTCGACATGGCGACCAGCCATGTGGCGCGCGGAAAAATCCTCTCGGCAGCGAAGAAGGGGGATTCGATTCCGCTCGGCTGGGCGATCGACAAGGCCGGGCGGCCGACCACCGACGCCCAGGCGGCGCTCGACGGCGCCGTGCTGCCGGTCGGGGGCGCCAAAGGGTCCGGCCTGTCGATGGCGATCGACATCCTGTCGGGCGTGCTCACCGGTGCCGGCTACGGCCCACACATCCGCAACATGTACGAGGACTGGAACGAGCCGCAGAACGTCGGCCACTTCTTCTTCGTGCTCGACATCAGCCGCTTCCTGCCACTGGCGATGTTCACCGAGCGGCTCGCCGATTACGTGGCGCTGCTGCGGGCGGAGCCGAAGGCCGACGGGTTCAGCGAGATCCTCTATGCGGGCGAGCACGAGCACCGCTTGGCACAGGCGCGCCGCGCCAACGGCATCGTCCTGCCGCCGGCCCTGATCGAGGAGTTGTCGGCGCTCGGCGCCGGCAAGGGCATCGCCTGGCCCGCCTCGATCCCGGGCGCGCCCGGCAACGGAAAGGTCGCAGCCAAGGTCTGATCGGAATCGCATCCACGGTCGGACAGGTGCGGTGCTCGGTACGAAATCAGAGAAGCACGTCATCCCGGGAGGTGACACATGATGGACCGTCGTCGTTTCCTCACTGCCGCGCTCGGCACCGCGGCGTTCCCGCAGGCGCTCTCCACGTCCCTCTCGCCTGCGGCCGCGCAGGCCGCGTGGCAGCCGACCCGGATGGTGCAGATCTTCGTCGGCTTCCAGGCCGGCGGCGGCACCGACGTGATCGCCCGGCTCTATGCTGCGGCGGCGGACGAGCTCGCGCCCGTGAAGTTCGTCGTGATAAACCGCCCCGGTGGCGCCGGCGCCATCGCGGCCGATGTGGTCGCGCATCTCGAGCCGGACGGCTACTCGCTGCTGCTCGGCGGCGGCAGCGAGAGCACGACGCTGCCGCACTATACCAAGCTCAACTACAAGCTCGACGACTTTGCCGCGATCGGCCGGGTCAATCGCGAGCACATGGTGCTGGTGACCAGCCGCAAGGGGCAGCTCGACAGCGTCGACGCGCTGGTGAAGTACGCCAAGGCGAACCCCGGCAGGCTCGCCTACGGCTCGTCCGGCGTCGGCGGCATCCTGCATGCCGGCTTCCAGGCGTTCGAGAAGGCGGCCGGCATCGAGCTGAACCACGTGCCCTACCGGGGCGGCGCCGACGCCTTCAAGGACGTGCTCGGCGGCAGCATCGCGATGACCCTGGTGATTCCGGCCGAGGCGAAGTCGCAATACGACGCCGGCAACGCCTATATCCTGGCGACGTTCTCGGACCGCAGCACGATCATTCCCGACGTGAAGGGCATGTCGGAGCTCGGCTACGACATGACCATGGACAACATGAAGGGCCTGCTGATCTCGTCGCGCACGCCGGAGCCGATCATCCGTTGGCACCGTGAGATGTTCGACAAGGTGATGAAGAGCGAGCGGATGGCGGAGCTCGCCAGGCGCATGAATGTCGAGCTCGGCTATCTCGACGGCCCGGCCTTCATGAAGGCGATGGCCGACACCTCGAACACCGTGCTGGCGCTCCGGCGCGGATGATACGGGGTCCGGGTTTTCGTTTGGGGGTCATTCCGGGGCGCTGCGAAGCAGCGAGCCCGGAATCCAGAGACGAATTCCGAGCGTGTGGTTGGATTCCGGGTCCGGCGCTCCGCGCCGTCCCGGAATGACCAATGGATGATCCGTGCGGAACTCAAAGGCCCAACGACAGGGGGACGTGACGGCATGGCGGCACCGCAGGTCGCATTCATCGGGCTCGGCGTGATGGGCGCCGGCATGGCCGCCAATCTGGCGCGCAAGGGCTTTCCGCTCGCCGTGTTCAATCGTACGCCCGAGAAGGCGACACCCGTCGTGGCGCTCGGCGCCACGCTCGTGGGTTCCGCCGCCGAAGCGGCGCGCGGCGCCGACGTGGTGTTCCTCTGCCTGCCGGCGACCGAGGACGTCGCCGCGGTGTTGTTCGGCGAGGGCGGCATCGCCGTCGTGATGAATCCCGGCGCCGTCGTCATCGACACCAGCACCATCGATCCGGTGGCGACCCGCGAGCTCGCGGCGCGTCTCGCCGCGCAAAGCATCGCCATGCTGGACAGTCCGGTTTCGGGCGGCCAGAAGGGTGCCGCCGACGGCACCCTCTCCTGCATGGTGGGCGGGCCGGCCGACGTGCTGGCGCAGGTGCGGCCCTGCCTCGAGGCGATCGCGACGACCATCGTCCATATCGGCGACGCCGGCGCCGGACAGGTGGCAAAAGCCTGCAACCAGATCTGTGTCGCCGCCAACATGCTGGGCGCCAGCGAGGCGGTCGCTCTGGCGCTGAGCATGGGCGTCGACCCCAGGCGGGTGCGCGAGGCGCTGCTCGGCGGGGCGGCGAAGAGCACGGTGCTAGAGCGGCATGCGCTTCGCCTGATCGAGCGCGATTTCAAGCCGGGCTTCCGCGCCGCCCTGATGGAGAAGGATCTGCGCATCGCCGTCGAGGCGATGAACCGGACCCTCGTCTACGCGCCGGTCTCGGCCGGCATCCATCAGCTCCTGAAAGCGCTGCTGCAGACCGGCCGCGCCGACCTCGACTGGGGCGCCGTCGGCGCGCTCATCCAGGAGCTGTCGGGCATTGCGCCGGAGACGGGGACGAAGGGTTAGGACCCCGCCTATTGAGACTCAAGCAGCCGCCCCGATCTCCGCTCATTCCCGCGCAAGCGGGAATCCAGATGCGGGGCACTGGGTCCCCGCTTTCGCGGGGACGAGCGGACAATTCAATTCGGACTCACTGCAGATACGCATTCGTGTAATACGCGCCCGGCTCCTTGCGGACCTTCAGGTTGCCGGTCTCGGCCAGGAGATCGAGGCAGGCCGTCCAGGTCGCCTCGTCCTGCCAGCCGATCGGCTTGCCGGCGGGCGCGTTGGTCGAGGCCATGGTGGCGCGCACCTGACGCTCGAGCACGCCCGGGTCCTCCTTCAGGGTCAGGTATTTTTGGAAGATCTGCGCGGCGCCGGCCGGATCCGCGATGGCGTCGGCATAGCCCTTGGCGGTGGCGCGCAGCACTTTTCGGACGAGCTCGGGGTTCTGTTCCGCCCAGGCAGCGTTGGCGATCAGCGCCGCGCCCGGCACCTTCAGGCCGAAGGCGCCGACGTCGAGCACGTTGAACTTGACGCCGGTGACATGCTCCATCTTGGGCAGATCGTTGGTGAGGAACACGGCCATGGCGTCGATCCGGCGGGCGAGGAATTGGGCGGCGCGGGCGGAATTGTCCATCTGGACGCGGGTCACCTTGTCGATGTCGACGCCGTTGATCTTCAGGAACGGCCGCACCATGTCCGAAAACGTCTCGCCGACCGAGATCGCCAGCGTCTTGCCCTCGAGATCCTTCGGCGTCTTCAGCGCCACCTCGGGGAACGAGATCACGCCCATCGGCGTGCTGGTTTGATAGAGCGCGACCAGCTTGACGGGCAGGTCCTGGCTCACCGCCTGCACGGCGTTCACGGCGGGGCCATAGGCGAACTGCTCCTGGCCGATGCCGACCATCTTGATCACCGTGAGCGCGCCGGAGCCCTCGGCGAGCTCGACGTTGAGCCCCTCGGCCTTGTAGTAGCCCTTGTCGAGGGCGACGAAGAGCGGCGCGTACTCGCCCTTCAGCTTCCAGGTGAAGCGGATCGTGATCTTGTCGGACGCCGTCTGCGCGGCGGCGGGGGTGCCGCCGATCAGCAGAGAGGCCGGCAGCAGCGCCGCGAGTGCGGCAGCACAGATCAGGCGTCGGATCGGTCGCATCGTGGTCCCCGTAAAAGCCGCTCCAGGCGGGTCGACGTCCCAATACGCGCGGGCCGGCCCGCGCCTCAATATCCCTGCGGACCGAACACCGTGATGCCGAGACGTCGTTCCAGCGCCCGGCCGAAGCGGTATTTCATTTCCGGGCCCTCGTACGGCATCGGCGGAATCGCGCGATGCGACGGGTCCGGCTCGACCCGTAGATTAGCAAATACCGGACCATCGCCGGCCAGGATCGACGGCAGCGCGGCCTCCAGGCTCGCCGTATCGGACACTGTCGCGGTCCGCCCGATCCCGGCCGCCTGCGCCATCGCGGCATAATCGGTGCGGCCGCGATTGATCATCGGCACGGCGCCGACCGTCTGGTAGACGCCGTTGTCGACCAGAAAGTGGCGCAGGTTCTTCGGCGCCTGCTGCGCCTCGGTGAGCAGGCAGCCGAGGTTCATGCACAACGACCCGTCGGCGTTGATCACCCAGACGGGCAGGTCCGGTTTCGCCAGCGCCAGCCCGAGGGCAAAGCTCGCCGCGAAGCCCATGGCGCCGTGCATGTAGAACGTGTCCTCGCTCGCGGTCGCCGCCCACCACTCGTTGGCGGCCATCCCGAGCGCGCACACCACGGCCGCCTCGCCGCGGTGCTTCGCCAGGATCGAAAGCGCCTCGCTGGCCCTCATGGCGCGCGGCCCTTCACCAGCTTGCGGGCCAGGAACAGCACGAAGGGCCGCTTCTGCAGCCGGCAGGTCTCGTAGGCGTCGGGGATGCAGTCGAGATCCTCGGCGCGCTCGACCACATGGTATGGAAAGTCGTAGGCGTCGAGCACGGCCAAGGTGCGGCGGCCCTGCACCTCCTGATAGATGCGGTGATCGTCGATCGAGCCGCGACGGCTCGCCACGATGAACACCGGAATCTGGTGGCGCAGATTGAGGGTGGCGAGCTCGCCCGTGCAGGTCAAAAGCCCGGTCGCGCCCATCACGGCCGCGGCGCGCACGCCGCCAAAGAAGGCGCCCGAGCAGATCGCGATCGCCTCGGCCTCGCGCGCCACCGGCACGTGCCGGATCTCCGGGTCCTTGTCGATCCGCCCGATCAGTGGCGCCACCCAGTCGTCCGGCAGCGTCGCCGCGAGCGTGACGCCCGCTTTGCGCAGTTGGTCGTGGATCGCGTCGTTCACGTCCATGCCGTGCGACTCGCCTGAACACATCGGCGGCGATCATGGCCGACCGCGCCGCGCCGGCGCAAGCCGGCGTCGCAGGGCACGGCGCAGTTTGACGCTGAGGGCGGCCGCTGCCTAAGGTCGCCGGTCTTCGCGCCGCCCCCTGCCCGGTGGCCGACCAGCGAGCCGAGAAAACCGATGACGGACCGGATCGACGACCTCCGCAGCTTCATGGTGCTGCTCCGTAAAAAGGGCCTGCTGTGCGAGATCACCACGTCGGTCGATCCGGTGCACGAGCTCGGTGCTGTCCTGCGCGCCTGCGAGCAGGACGGGAAGGCGGCCTACTTCCATCGGGTGGCCGGCTCGTCCGTGCCGGTGCTGGGCAGCGCACTCGGCTCGCACGAGCGCATCGCGCTCGCCGTGGGGGCGTCTCGCGAAAACCTCGGCGAGGTGCTGGAGGCGGCGACCCGCGCCCCGGTGCCGCCGCGCCCGATCGACGGGCCGGCGCCGTGTCAGGAGATCGTCGAGACCGAGGTCGATCTCGGCACCCTGCCGGTGCCGACGCACGCGCCCAAGGACGGCGGGCCCTACATCAACGCCGGCGTCGTCATCGCGCGCGATCCGGTCAGCGGCCGCCACAACCTCTCCTATGTGCGCCTGCAGGTGAAGGGACGGGACCGCATCGGCGTCAACCTCAACACCTGGCGCCATCTGCTGGAGTTCTTCGAGGCGGCCGAGAGACAAGGGCAAAACCTGCCGTTCTGCGTCGCCATCGGGGTCGACCCGGCCCTGATGATCGCGGCGGCCTATCGCTACGACGGCGACGAGTACGAGATCGCCGGCGCGCTGCGCGGGGAGCCGACGCCCGTGGTGCGTGCAAAAACCTGCGACGTGCTGGTGCCGGCGACCGCCGAGATCGTGCTGGAATGCGAGATCATCTCCGGCGAGCGCGAGGCCGAGGGGCCGATGGCCGAGTACACGGGCCACTACTCGGGCGTGCATCCGCAGCCGGTCGGCCGCGTCAAGGCGATCACGCATCGGCGCGACCCGATCTTTCAGACCACGGCCGGCGCCTCGTTCGAGCATCTGCTGCTCGGCACCGCGGTGACGCGCGAGCCGAAGCTGAAGCATCTTTGCCGGCAGGCCTCGCCGCGGGTGCGCGAGGCCTATCTGCCGCCCTTCGCCTCGGGTTTTCTCGCCTTGATCGCCATGCAGGAGCCGCGCCCCGGAGAGGCGCGCACAGTCGGTCTCGCGGCGCTCAACGCCCACGTCAACATCAACACCGTCGTGATCGTCGACACCGATGTCGACGTATTCAATCCGACCGAGGTGTTCTGGGCGCTGTCGACCCGGGTGCGTTGGGAGCGCGATCAGGTGGTGATCCCGGGCACGCTCGGCAACGAGCTGCACCCGGCGGCGGACCGCACCGGCGTGATCGCCAAGACCATCATCGACGCGACGCTCGCCCCCGAGCTGCGCGGCGCCTACAGCAAGATTGTCTATCCGAAGGTCGATCTCGCGGCCCTGCTGGCAGGGCAGAGACCGAAGGGGGAGTGAGGTTAGGGTGCCGCGTTTCCTTCCCCTCTCCCCAGTGGAGGGCTTTGCATGATCCGTCATTCCGGGGCGCGCCGAAGGCGCGAACCCGGAATCCAACCCCGAACTCGGCATTCCGGGCTGGATTCCGGGTTCGGCGCTGCGCGCCGCCCCGGAATGACCAGTTTGCGCAAAGCCCTCTTTGGGAGAGGGTAAGACCCTACACCAGCTTGCCGACGTGCTTCTCCAGCAGCGCCCAGGCCTTGTCGCCGTAGACGCCCTTCCAGCGCGTATAGAAGCCGGCGAGCGGCGTCTTGAAGCCGGCGGTGTCGCAGTCGTTGACGATCATGCCCTTGCTCTTCAGGACTCCGACCGCCTCGTCCGTCAGCTTCGCCACGTCCTGGCGCTGGGCCAGCGCCATCGTCTTGGCGTGCTTCTCGACCACCGCCTTGAGGTCGTCCGGCAGCGTGCTCCACGCCTTGGTGCTCGCCGTGAACGTGAAGCCGGACCACCAATGGTTGGTGAGGGAGAGATAGGTCTGCACCTCGTAGAGCTTCATCAGCACGATCAGGCCGAGCGGGTCGGTCTGGCCGTCGCAGGTCTTGTCCTTGAGCACCTCGTAGAGGCGGTTCAGCGTGAAGGTCTTCGGCTTGGCGCCGAGCGTCTCGAAGAAGTCCACCGTCATCTTCTGCACCGGCGTGCGGATCGTCATGCCGGCCAGATCCGCGACCGAGTTGATCGGCTTGGTGCTGGTGGTGAGGTGATGGAAGCCGTTGTCGAGCCAGTAGCGGAACGAGTAGATGCCCTTGGCCAGGAGCTCGGCGTGGATGTAGTCGCCGAGGTCGCCGTCGAGCGCCTTGAACACCTCGGCCGGCGACTTGAACGTGAAGGGCAGGCCGGGAATCTCGGCGACCGGCACCAGGGGGCCGAGCACGTTGCCGGCGTTGTAGAGCTCGAGCTCGCCGCTCTGCACCATCTCCAGCATCTTGCTGTCGGAGCCGAGCGCGCCGGCGCCGTGCACCGCGATCTGCAGGCGGCCGTTGGTCTCGGCCCGGATGGCGTCGGCCATCTCCTTCAGGCGGATGTAGTTCGGGCTGTCGAGCGGCTGGCTGAGGCCGAGGCGCCAGGTGATGTCGGCGGCGCGGGCACGCGTGCCGATGACGGCTGCCGCCGCGGTCCCGGCCAGGACGGCACGGCGCGAAAGACGGGTCGAACCGATGAGGCTGTTCATGGCATTCCCCGATGGATTATGGGTTGCTTTGAAAACAGGGAAGCGTCAGGCGAGACGTCGAGAGCGACGCTGCCCGAAACGCTAGCATGGTGCTCAACCGCTGGGCGATCCCGGTAAAACGCGGATCTGTGCGGCGGCCTTGGTATGAAGAGTGCGACGAAACGGCGCGGAGCGAGGACGAGGATGTTGCGAGCCACGACTGTCTTGCCGAGCGGAACCGCGGCGCCGTCCGCGGTCGTCGACCGGGTCCTGCTCGACGCCGATGCGCGGCATCGCCGCCGCTTGGTGATGACCGGCGAGGGCGGAACGACCTTCCTGCTCGATCTCGCCGAGGCGACGCGGCTGCGCGACGGCGACGGCCTGCTCCTGGAGAACGGCTCGGTCGTGATTGTCGCGGCGCAGCCCGAGGCCCTGGTCGAGGTGGCGGCCAAAAGCCCGGCCGATCTAGCCCGCCTGGCCTGGCACATCGGCAATCGCCACACCGATGTGCAGATCGTCGGCGACCGTCTGCGCCTGCGCCGAGACCACGTGCTGGAGGACATGCTGCGCGGCCTCGGCGCCGTGCTCGCGCCCGTCGAGGCGCCGTTCGATCCCGAGACGGGCGCCTATGATCATGGGCCGGCCCATGGGCATGCCCACGATCACCACCACGGCCACGATCGCGGCCACAATCGCGATCGCGACCACGCGCACCCGCATGGGCATGACCATTCGCATGGCGGCTGAGCCGCAACCGGCCTCGGCGGCGCCGCTGCCGGCCGCCGGGCTGTACCGGCTGATGGCCTGGCTGTCGCCGTCCTTTCCGGTCGGGTCGTTCGCGTATTCGAGCGGGCTCGAATGGGCCGTCGAGGCGGGCGACGTACGCGACGCCGCCAGCTTGCGCGGCTGGCTCGCCGTGATGGTGGCGGAGGGCGGCCTGTTTTGCGACGCGGCGCTGTTCGTCCACGCCCACGGCGCGGTCGTTCGCGACGATGCAGCCCACGTCGCCGAAACGGCCGAGCTGGCGCTGGCGCTGGCGCCGTCGCGCGAGCGCTTCCTCGAGACGGTGACGCAGGGGAAGGCCTTCGTCATGGCGGTGCGCTCCGCCTGGCCGTGCGCCGCGCTCGACCGGCTGCCGCTCGGTCCGGACGGGGCGATCGCCTATCCGGTCGCCGTGGCGGTGGCCGCGGCCGGCCACGGCATTCCGCTCGCGCCGGCCCTGCACGCCTTCATGCATGCGCTGGTGGCGAATCTCATCTCGGCCGGGGTACGGCTGGTGCCACTCGGCCAAACCGACGGCCAGCGCGTGCTGGCCGCGCTGGAGGATCCGATCGCCGCCGCCGCAGCGCGGGCGCAGGCGACGCCGCTCGACGCCATCGGCAGCGCCGCCTTCCGGGCCGACCTCGCGGCGATGCGCCACGAGACCCAGTACACGCGGCTGTTCCGGAGCTGATTTGCGACGGATCTTCGCATGCCACAGGTGCTCAGCCGAAGCATTGCCATGCACACAGGCGTCATGCGCGGGCTTGACCCGCGCATCCATCAAAGGAGAGAACGGCGTCGTTTCGAAGGGATGGATCGCCGGGTCGAGCCCGGCGATGACGCCGCGGATGGAGCGTCGCGCTCGGGTCCAGGCCGCCTTCAGGAGGTTTCGGCATGTCGAAGCAAAGTCCCAACGGTCCCCTGCGGGTCGGAGTCGGCGGTCCGGTCGGGTCGGGCAAGACGGCTCTGATGGACATCCTCTGCAAGAGGTTGCGTGAAAGGTTCGACATCGCGGCCATCACCAACGACATCTACACCAAGTGGGATGCCGAATATCTGGTGCGCTCGGGGGCGCTGGCGCCGGAGCGCATCGCCGGCGTCGAGACCGGCGGCTGCCCGCACACGGCGATCCGCGAGGACGCCTCGATGAACCTCGCCGCCATCGCCGAGATGCGGGTGAAGTTTCCGAACCTCGACCTGGTGCTTGTCGAGTCGGGCGGAGACAATCTGGCCGCCACCTTTTCCCCTGAACTGGCCGACCTCACGATCTATGTCATCGACGTCGCGGCGGGGGAAAAAATCCCGTCCAAGGGCGGCCCCGGCATCACCCGCTCGGATCTTCTGGTGATCAACAAGATCGACCTCGCGCCTTATGTCGGCGCCTCGCTGGAGGTCATGGAGCGCGACGCCCGGCGCATGCGCGGAACGCGGCCGTTCGTGTTCACCAATCTCAAGACCGGCGAGGGCGTCGACACGGTGGAGAAGTTCGTGGTGGAGACGGGCGGTTTGGGATGAGGCTGCAGTGGCAGTTTATCAAGATGTACGAACGTGCGGCCACCCCTCTCCCCAACCCTCCCCCACAAGGGGGGAGGGAGCAGACTGCGGTGACTTGGCAGTCTGTTTGATACAGTTGATGTCGCAGATCCGAGGTCGATTGCGTTTCGGTTCCAGCGTTCCCTCCCCCCTTGTGGGGGAGGGACAGGGAGGGGGGTAAGCCCCGAACGCAAAACCTTCGTCCGATCCATCGGGGGAGTGCAGGCCCGAACCGCAGCTCACCCCTGCGACGCGTAAGGCGAAATCCCGCGCCTCAAGAACGTGCCGTCGCCGGGGGCGCCGAGGATCTTGCCCTCCTCGCACGCCGGCTTGCCTTTGAGGATGGTCATCACCGGCCAGCCGGTCACGGCGAGGCCCTCGTAGGGCGTGTAGTCGCAGGCGCCGTGCATCAGCTCCTGGCGGATCGTCTCCTTGCGGGCCGGATCCCACAGCACGATGTCGGCGTCGAAGCCGGGCGCGATCGAGCCCTTTTGGGGATAGAGGCCGTACATCTTGGCGTGGTTGGTCGAGGTCAGCGCGACGAACTCGTTCATGCCGATGCGGCCCTTGTCGACGCCCAGGCCCCACAGCACCTGCATGCGGGTCTCGACGCCCGGGATGCCGTTCGGCACCCATTTGAACGAGGTCTTCGCCTTCGGGCTGCGCTTGCCGTCGACCCCGTCCATGAACGGGCAGTGGTCGGACGAGAAGGTCTTGAACACGCCGGCCTGGATGCCCTGCCAGATCGCCTCCTGGCTGGCATGGTCGCGCGGCGGCGGCGAGCAGACATACTTGCCGCCGCTCTCGTCCATGTTGAGGCCCTTCATGTCGTCGGCCGTCAGCGCGATGTATTGCGGGCAGGTCTCGCCATAGACTTTTAAGCCGCGGTTCTGCGCCCAGCGGATCTGCTCCATCGCCTCGCGGCCGGAGACGTGGACGATCATGATCGGCACGTCCAAGAGCTCGGCGTGGCTGATGGCGCGGTGCGCCGCCTCGCGCTCGACGATCTCGGGGCGCGACACGCCGTGATAATAGGGCGCCGTCTTGCCGGCCTGCTCGAGCCGCTCGGTCATGAACTTGATGGCGTCGTAGCCCTCGGCGTGGACCATCACCAGGGCGCGGCAGGCGCGCGCGCACTCGAACACCTCCAGCAGCTCGCGGTCGTTCAGGACCATGTCGTCGTAGGTCATGAACACCTTGAACGAGGTGTAACCGTCGTCGACCAGCGCCGGCAGCTCCTGGCCGAGCACGGACGGCGAGGGGTTGGTGATGATCAGATGGAAGCCGTAGTCGCAGAAGGCCTTGCCGTCGGCCTCCTTGTGGTACTCGTTGACGATCGCCCGCAGGCTGGCGCCGCGCGGCTGCATGGCGAAGGGCAGCACCGTCGTGGTGCCGCCGGCGATCGCGGCGCGGGTGCCGGAGACGAAGTCGTCGGACATCTTCGGCCCGCCGAAGGTCGGCTGGGCGAGATGCACGTGGCTGTCGATGCCGCCCGGCATCACCAGCAGGCCGGAGGCGTCGATGCTTCGCGCGGCCCCCTCGATGCGGTCGGCGACCGCGACGATGCGCCCGCCCCGGATGCCGACATCGGCCCGGACCGTGTCGCTCGCCGTCACCACAGTGCCGCCGCGGATGGAAAGATCGTAGTCGGGCATGGAGTACTCCGGATGCGGGAGGACCGCGGCCGGCGCTCGCAACGGGCGGCCGCGTGGACCGGCCGCGAGCCTTACCCCGATCCGGAAAGCGGCGCAACGGCGTGGCCGAACGCTGCGCGACCGGGCATCCGCTGCCGTAAACTTGACCCTACCGGCGCGGGCGGCGATTTCGTATGATTCGCAGCTTCCCGGAGGAGTCATGTCGCGAGACTGCATCCAGTTCATCCGCCAGGGGCGGGTTCTTCGGCTGCGCGGCTTTGCGCCACGCACCACGCTGCTGGACTGGCTGCGGCTGGAGGAACGTTCGACCGGCACCAAGGAGGCCTGTGCCGAAGGCGATTGCGGCGCCTGCACCGTGGTGCTGGCGCGCCGCTGCGGCGACCGCATCGCCTACGAGCCGGTCAATTCCTGCATCGCCTTTCTGGGTCAAATCGACGGCACCGAGCTGATCACCATCGAGGATCTGGCCCGCGATGGCACGCTCCACCCCGTGCAGGCGGCGCTCGCGGCCGGCCACGGCTCGCAATGCGGCTTCTGCACGCCCGGCATCGTGATGAGCCTGTTCGCCTACTACCATCGCGTGTCCGGCACGCCGTCGCGCGAAACAATCAACGACGTGCTGGCCGGCAATCTGTGCCGCTGCACCGGCTACCGGCCGATCGTCGAGGCGGCGTTGGAAAGCCTCGCCGGGCCGGCCGCCGACCGCTTCACCGCGGCCGAGCCGCAGCGCCTCGCGATGCTGCGCGACCTCGATGACGGCGCGGACGTCTTCGTCGGCGACGAGACGTCGTTCTTCGCCGCGCCGAAAAGCGAGGACGCGCTTGCCGCGCTCCTGGAAAGGCATCCCGATGCCACCATCGTGGCGGGCGCGACCGATGTCGGCCTGTGGGTCACCAAGAAGCTCGCCGCGCTGCCCAAGATCATCCATCTCGGCCGTGTTCTTGGGCTCGACGGTGTCGAGGAGACGGACGCGACGCTGACGCTCGGCGCCTCGCTCCCGCTCGGCCGCGCCGCGCCGCGGCTGGGCTCGCTCGATCCAGACATCGAAGAACTGTTGCGCCGCTTCGGCTCCGTCCAGGTGCGCACGTCTGGCACGGTCGGTGGCAACATCGCCAACGGCTCGCCGATCGGCGATCTCGCACCCGTGCTGATAGCGCTCGGCGCCTCGGTGGAGCTGCGCAAAGGCGAGCGCGTCCGCACGCTGCCGGTGGAAAAGTTCTTCGTCAGCTACGGAAAGCAGGACCGCGAGGCGGGCGAATATGTCCGCCGACTCGTCGTTCCGAAACCCGCTCCGGACGCACGGTTGCGGGTGATGAAGATCACCAAGCGCATGGACGAGGATATTTCGGCCGTGATGGGCGCTTTCGCGGTGACGGTGACGGACGGCCGCGTCGCCGCGGCCCGCATCGCCTTCGGCGGCATGGCCGGCGTGCCGAAGCGGGCGAGCGCGGTCGAGCAGGCGCTCGCCGGTGCGCAGATCGCCGATCCGGCGACCTGGCACGCCGCCGCGGACAAGATCAGTGACGATTTCACCCCGCTGACCGACCAGCGCGGCAGCGCCGCCTACCGGCTGCAGGTCGCCAAGAATCTGGTCGTCAAGGCGCTGGCCGAAATCGCCGGCGTGCCCGGTGCGGCGACGCGCGTGCGGCCGAGACAGGAGCGTGCCCGTGTCGCGTCCTGAGAAACCCGACATTATGCTGCGTCACGTTCGAAAACCGCTGGCGCACGACAGCGCCATAAAGCAGGTGCAGGGGGCAGCGCCCTATATCGACGACCTGCCGGAGCCGCAGGGCACGCTGCATGTCGCGGTCGGCGGCGCGCCGGCGGCGCGCGGCACCCTCACGAAGCTAGACCTCGACCGCGTGCGAAAAGCGCCCGGCGTCGTCGCCGTGATCACGGCAGCCGACATTCCGGCCAAGAATTGCGTTTCGGCCCACATGGACGACGAGCCGATTTTTGCCGCGGCGCAAGTGGATTTCCACGGCCAGCCGGTGTTCGCCGTGGCGGCGACGAGCCGCGATGCCGCGCGCCGCGCCGTGCCGCTCGCCACCATCGAGGTCGCGGCCGAGCCGCCCGCCGTCACGGTCGATCAGGGACTCGCGACCGGCGAGCGCGTGCTGCCCGACTACGCCTTCGTCGGCGGCGACGTGAGTGCGGCGATTGCGGCCGCGCCGCTGCAGGCTGGCGGCACGCTGCGCATGGGCGGCCAGGAGCATTTCTATCTCGAAGGCCAGATCGCGCTCGCCGTGCCGGGCGAGGACGGCGCCATGCTGGTCCATTCCTCGACCCAGCATCCGACCGAGGTGCAGCATATCGTGGCGCGGGCGCTCGGCGTGTCGGATGCCTTCGTCACCTGCGAGGTGCGGCGCATGGGCGGCGCCTTCGGCGGCAAGGAGACGCAGGGCTCGCAGTGGGCCGCCATCGCGGCGGTCGCGGCACGCGTCACGAGGCGGCCCTGCAAGCTGCGGCTCGACCGCGACGACGATTTCGTCATGACCGGCAAGCGCCACGATTTCCGCGTCGACTGGTCGGTCGGCTTCGACCACGACGGCCGCATCGCCGGCCTCGACGTGCTGCTGGCGGCGCGCTGCGGCCTGTCGGCCGATTGTTCCGCCGGCGTCGTCGACCGCGCCATGTTCCACGCCGACAACACCTACCATCTGCCGGCCTTCCGCATCGACTCGCGGCGTGTGCGCACCAACACGGTGTCCAACACGGCGTTTCGCGGCTTCGGCGGGCCGCAGGGCATGCTGGCCGCCGAGCGGATGATCGATGCCATCGCCTGGCAGCTCGGTCGCGATCCGCTCGACATCCGCAAGACCAATTTCTACGCACCGGGCCGCGACCGAACGCCCTATGGCCAGGTAATCGAGGACCACGATGTCGGGCTGGCGCTGATCGAGCAGATCGAGTGCACGTCCGACTACCGGGCGCGTCGCGCCGAGATCGCCGCGTTCAACCAGACGTCGCCCATCCTCAAGCGCGGCCTCGCGCTCACCCCGCTCAAATTCGGCATCTCGTTCACGCTCGCCTCGATGAACCAGGCCGGCGCGCTGGTGCACGTCTATCAGGACGGGTCCGTGCATCTGAATCACGGCGGCACCGAGATGGGGCAGGGCCTGTTCCAGAAGGTGGCGCAGATCGCGGCGGAGGAGTTCGGCATCGGGCTCGACCGCGTCCGCATCACGCCGACCTCGACCGAAAAGGTCCCCAATACCTCGCCGACCGCCGCCTCCTCGGGCAGCGACCTCAACGGCATGGCCGTGCTGGCCGCCGCCCGTACCATCAAGGCGCGGATGACGGCGTTCGCGGCGGACAACTGGTCGGTGCCGGAGGAGCAGGTCGTCTTCCAGGACGACCATGTGCTGATCGGCAACCAGCGCATCGGCTTCGGCGAGCTCGCCAAGGCGGCGCATGGCGGCCGCGTGTCGCTGTCGTCGACCGGCTACTACAAGACGCCGAAGCTGCATTGGGACCGCGCCCGCGGCATAGGTCATCCGTTCTTCTATTACGCCTGGGGCGCCGCCGTGAGCGAGGTGCTGATCGACGCGACCACCGGCGAGAACAAGGTTTTGCGCGCAGATATCCTCCACGATGTCGGGCGCTCGCTCAATCCGGCCATCGACATCGGCCAGATCGAGGGCGGCTTCGTCCAGGGCATGGGCTGGCTCACCACCGAGGAGCTGGTGTTCGACGACTCCGGCCGCCTGCTGACGCATGCGCCGTCGACCTACAAGATCCCGGTCGCCTCCGACGTGCCGGCGGATTTCCGCGTCGCGCTGTTCGGCGGGGCCAATCGCGAGGAGACGATCTATCGCTCCAAGGCGGTGGGCGAGCCGCCCTTCATGCTGGCCATCTCGGTGTTCTGCGCCATCGCCGACGCCGTCGAGGCGGCCTGCCCGGGCGCCGGCCAGAAGCTCGATGCACCGGCGACTCCGGAGGCGATCCTTCAGGCGATCGGGCCGTTCGACGCTGCCGCGGCGCTGGCGGTGCTGGCGCCGCCGAGCTGATCAGGTCGCGAGGACACCATGGCCGTCTGGGCCCGCATCGCCGAGACCATCGCGCGGCACGGCTCCGCCGCGCTGGTGAGCGTCGTGCGGGTCGCCGGCTCGGCCCCGCGCGAGGCCGGCGCCCGCCTGGTGGCGCGGCCGGACGGCGGCTTCTTCGGCACCATCGGGGGTGGCCGGCTCGAATATGAGGTGCTGGCCGAGACGGCCGCGGCGCTCGCGGCCGGGCGCGCGCCGGCGAGCTTGCGCACCTGGACGCTCGGTCCCGACCTCGCCCAGTGCTGCGGCGGCGCCGTCACGACGCTGACCGAGATTTTCGACGCGGCCGACCTGGAGACAGTCACGATGCTGGCGACGGCCGAGCGCGGCGGGCCATTCGCTGTTCTGGCGTGTCTCGGTGAGGACGGGCGTGTCCGCCGCGAGATCACCAGCGATCCGGCGGTGCTCGGCGCGCCCTCGGCACGGCCCGCGCCCGGGCAGCCCTTCGTCGAGCACCACGGCGACGATCTGGCGCCGGTGCTGCTCTTCGGCGCCGGGCATGTCGGCCGCGCTCTGGTGCTGGCGCTGGCGCCGCTGCCGTTCTCGGTGCGCTGGATCGACAGCCGCGCCGATCAGTTTCCGCCCCATGTTCCGGCCAACGTGGTCGCCGTGCACAGCGACACGCCGGACCAGGAGATCGACGCTGCGCCGAGCGGCGCGCTCGCGCTGGTGATGACGCACGCCCATGCGATCGACTACGCCATCGCGACCCGGGCGCTCGCGCGCGAAAACTTCGATCTGGTGGGCATGATCGGCTCGGCGACCAAGCGGGCGCGATTCGCCTCGCAGGCGCGCCAGCTCGGCGTTTCGGAGAAGGCGATCGCCCGCCTCGTCTGTCCCATCGGACTCCCGGACATCGGCGGCAAGACGCCGGCCGTGATCGCCGCCTCGGTTGCAGCGCAATGCCTAGTCGCCCGCGAGCGCCTCGGCGCGGTGCCGCGGCGGATGGTTGGCGCGACAGCATAACCATTCCGGTCATTCCGGGGCGCGGGCTGAAAGCCCGCGAGCCCGGAATCCATACACGCATTCATGGGTTATGGATTCCGGACAGCCGACCTGCGGTCGGCTTCCGGAATGACGAAGGTCCGGATAGTCACCCGGATCCGTGCGGCTTGTTCAGGCCGCCACCGCCGCGCCGGCCGCCTTCTTGTCGCGCCACGCCTTCAGGCGGAACGCCCAGGCGATGTAGACGATGCCTTCGATGATCGCGTAGGCGGCGATCATCCACACCACGGCGAGGGCGCCGGCGAGCGGCTGGGAGAGCAGGAGGCCACCGAACAGCACCGACACCACGCCGGCGAGGATCAGCAGCCACTCATGCTCGATCTCCTTGCGGAGCTGGATCGCGGCGACGATCTGCATGACGCCGAGCGCGATCGACCAGGCGGCGATGAAGATCAGCAGCGCCACCGCGACGGCGCCGGGCGCCACGAAGGCGATGGCGCCGACCGCGAGACCGAGCACGCCGGACAGCACCAGCCACCAGCGCGCCGAGGTCGGGCCCTTGCCCGCGATCGCACCCCCGATGGCGAGGACGCCGTCGGCAAACGCGAAGGCGCCGTAGAACACCACGAGGGTCACCAGCGTCAGGCCGGGCCAGGCGAAGGCGACCACGCCGAACAGGATGGCGACGATCCCGCGCAGCAGCACCAGCCACCAGCGGCCGGCGAGCATGTGCAGGGTGGGGCGTGCGAAGGGCGGCGTGGGCGCCGGGGCGGTGTCGGGCATGGTCGGCATGGTGGTTCTCCTGGCCAGGATGTCGGGTTAACGCGCCAATCCTAAAACTGTTCCCTGTTACCGCCTTCTCGTGCGCGGCCCTCGGCCACCACGGTTAATCATCTCCCGGTCTTGCCACCGGCCGATCGATTACGCCGTTCGTCCGACGGGGCTCGAGGCCCCGCAGGAGGCGATGCCGTTGTCCCTGGTGTCGGCGGCGAGCCACGCGGTCGCGGCATCGGCCGGCACCGGCGTGCCGATCAGATAGCCCTGGCCGAAGTCGCAGCCGAGCATCTGCAGGCGGCGGAGCTGCACCTCGCTCTCGATCCCCTCGCCGACCACCTCCATGTCGAGACTGTGGGCGAGATTGATGATGGCGCGGGCGATCGCGGCGTTCTCGGTCTCGGTGCCGAGGTCGGCGACGAAAGAGCGGTCGATCTTGAGCACGTCGACCGGAAATCGCTTCAGGTGGGCGAGCGACGAGTAGCCGGTGCCGAAATCGTCGAGCGCGATGCGGGCGCCGGCGCGGTGCAACCGACCGAGCGCCGCCTCGATACGCGGATCCTCCTCGATCACCACCTGCTCGGTCACCTCGACGAGGAGCCGCGACGGCGCGATGGCGGCACCGGCGAGCGAGGCCTCGACGTCGTCGGCGAAGCTGTCGGCCTTGAGCTGGTTGCCCGACATGTTGACGCCGACCCAGCCGGGATCGAACCCGTCGTCGAGCCAGGTGCGCACCTGGCGGGCCGCGGTGTCCAAGGTGAAGCGCGCCAGCCAGCTCAGCAGCCCGGCGGCCTCCAGGGCGTCGAGAAACTCGGCCGGCGGAACCAGGCCGCGATGTGGATGCGCCCAGCGGATCAGCGCCTCGAAGCCGACATGGCGCCTGCTCCGCATGTCGACGATGGGCTGGTAGGCGAGGCGGAACTGGTGTGCGGCCATCGCCTGCCGCACCTCGTCGAGGAGCTTCAGCCGCGCGATGGCGTCGGTCATCATGCCAGCGTCGAAGAGCGAGATCGAGCGGCGTCCGCCCGCCTTCGACCGGTAGAGGGCGACGTCGGCGTTCTTGAGAAGCTGGGCGGCGTCGCGGCCGTCGCGAGGGAATTGCGTCACGCCGATGCTGCCGCTCGGGTGGATCATATGGCCGCGATGCCGCAGCGGTTGGCTCAGCGTCTCGAGCATGCGGCGCGCGCAGCCGGTGATCGCCGCGCTGTCGTCGATGTCGTCGAGGATGACGGCGAACTCGTCGCCTCCGAGCCGCGCCACCACGTCGCCCTCGCGGGCGCAACGGCGCAGCCGCTGGCCGACCTTCTGCAGCAGCGCGTCGCCGGCGTCGTGGCCAATCGCGTCGTTGACGTCCTTGAAGTGGTCGAGATCGATCAGCAGCAGCGCGCCGCGCGGCGCCCGACCGGCCGAGGTCCGGCGCAGGCAGCGCGCGAGCTGCTCGTTGAAGGAGCGGCGGTTCAGCAGGCCGGTCAGCGTGTCGCGATAGGCGAGGTCGCGGATCTGCGCCTCCCTGGCCTTCTGCTCGCTGACGTCCTGCACCAGCGCCATCCAGTGCTGTGCGGCCGGGTCGATCGCGACCGAGCTCACCGAGACCGGGACGGGCGTCCCGTCCCGGCGCAGGCAGTTGCGGTGGAACGGCTTGACGTGCTCGGCCGGCGGCGCGGGGGTGCCGCGGCCGCCTTCGCGCGGATCGGGCGGGGCGAGCCGCGACCAGGTCAGCGCGCCGGCTTCCAGGTCGGCGCGCTCCCAGCCGACGATGCGCAGGAACTCGCGGTTGGCGTCGACGACAAGGTCGCCGCGGCACGTGATCACGCCGATCACCCCAGAATCCTGCAAGGCATGCAGCTTGGCGCTCATCTCGCGCATCGCCGTCTCGGACAAGACCATTGCGGTGACGTCGCGGCCGGTGCCGCGATAACCGCGGAATTGGCCGTAGTCGTCGAACACCGGCTTTCCGTTGGTCTCGAGATGGCCGAGGCTGCCGTCGTGTCGCCGCATCGCGTAGCGGAAACCGCGGAACGGTCGCCGCGCCGCGAGATCGTCGAGATGCGCCTGCCAGGCCGGATCGTCGGGATCGGCCTCGGCCGCCTCGCACCGCGTCCGTCCGATGAAAGCGCCGCTGCCGAGGCCCGCCGGGGAGCCGAGCGACACATAGGTGAATCGGTGCTCGGGGTCGGTCTCCCACAGCCAATCGGTGGCGGTCTCGAGCAGGTCCTGCATGCGACGCTGCATCCAGGCCCGCTCGGTCTCCAGCACGGCCCGGGTGGTCAGCTCGCGGGCGAGCCGCTGGTTGGCGCTGCGCAGTTTGAGTTCGGTCGCCACCATGGCGGCGAGCTCGCGCAGGATCGCGACCTGGGCGTCGTCGAAGCGGCGCGGCGCGTGATCGATGGCGCACAGCACGCCGACATTGAACCCGTCCGGAGTCTGGATCGGCGCCCCGGCATAAAAGCGCACGCCGTTCTCGGCGAGGACCAGCGGGTTGTCGCAGAAACGCGTGTCGCCGAGTGCGTCCTCGATCACCAGCGGAGTGTCGCCGAGGATCGCATGGGCGCAGAAGGCGACGTCGCGCGTGGTCTGCTCGGTGCTTAGGCCGACGCGCGACTTGAACCACTGGCGGTCCTGGTCGACGAAGCTGATCGCCGAGATGGGCACGCCGGTCATCAGCGTCACCAGGCGGGTGATGCGGTCGAAGCACTCCTCCGGCGCGGTGTCGAGGACGGCGTAGCGCCGGAGCGCGGCGAGGCGTTCTTCCTCGTTGGGCGGGACGGCGGCAGACTCCATCGACGCAGACCCTCGATCCTGATCCGCTCACGGCGGTGTCGATGACGGGGGCGGTGCCGGGCACGCCCGACGGACAGGCGCTCGACGATTGCGCGTGGCGTCGCTTGTCGCATCCCGGCCCATGAACCCCGGTCCCTCGTCCCGTCATGGGCTAATCCGATCTGGCTGTCCTAATGGAGCCCGGTTAAGACACGGTGAGGGCTCAGCCTGTGCGTGTGGCCTCGGCTTGTCGTGGTTAACGGACTCGCCTGCGGGGCGGCCGCCGTCGAGGCGTCGGCCCGCCGGGATGGTTTCGGTTTGGTCGGTCGGGCTATCAGGGCGTCGTCGTCATGCACGACGTCATGAAGCTGCGTCGGGCCGAGGCCCGCAGCCCCTTGGCATCGGCCTCCTTCCAGCAGGTGGCGTGCTTCTCGGGATTCTGGACACGCCAGCACGGGCCGCCCTGGCCGGTCACGCACGGGCCGCCGGCCTGCCGCCAGCCCGGCCCCCGACCGTATCCGTAGCCCGGGCCATATCCGGAGCCGCGGCCCCATCCGGAGCCCGGGCCATAGCCGCCGCCGCGGGCGCAGCCCTGGGCCCATCCGCAGCCCTGGCCCTGGCCGGATCCCGGGCCGTAGCCTTGTGCCCCGGCCGTCATCGTGCCGGCGGCCAAAAGGGCGATCGCGACGACGAGCGAACGAGCGGGTACCATGTCGACCTCCTTCGGTCTGTCGGGGGAAAGCGTCCCGATCGACCGACAGCGTCGCACACGGCCCCTGATTTCGATCTGACGGGATCCGTCAGGTGTCCGTCAGCGCGACGCAACGAGAATGCGACGATGACGATCCACCGCCGAACCCTGGTTTTCGCCGGCCTGGCGCTTTTCGCCGGCGCGCTTCCGGTTCTCGCTCAGCGGGGCGACGGGCCGCCGCCATGGGCCGGTCCGCCCGGGGGCGGGGGTGGCCGCGGCGAAGGCCGCGGCTGGCGGCGACGCCACCGCGGCGACCACGACTGCGCTCTGCGGGCTCTGGCGGAAGGCCGCGCCAAGCCGCTGTCGGAGATTCTCCCCATCGTCGAGAAGGATCTCGGCGGCCAGGCCATCGACGTCGAGCTGGAGCACTGCCAGGGCCGCATCGTCTACGAGGTCAAGCTGCTGCGTCCCGACGGCCGCCTGGTCGAAGCCGTGGTCGACGCCATGACGGGCAAGCGCATCGAGGACAGCGACTGATGCGCATCCTGGTGGTCGAGGACGAGCCGCGGATCGCCCGCGATGTCGCCGCGGCGCTGTCGGCCGCCGGCGGCGTCGTCGACGTGGTCGGCGACGGCGAGGAGGCGTGGTTCAAGGGCGACACCGAAGACTACGCCGTCATCGTGCTCGATCTCGGCCTGCCCGGGCTCGACGGCCTCGCGGTGCTCAAGCGCTGGCGCAACAACGCGCGCCAGATGCCGGTCCTCGTCCTCACCGCCCGCGGCACCTGGGCCGAGCGGGTCGAGGGCATCGACGCGGGCGCCGACGACTATCTGCCGAAGCCGTTCCGCATGGAGGAGCTGGTCGCCCGCGTGCGCGCCCTGATCCGCCGCTCCGCTGGGATCGGCTCCGCCTCGATCGAGGCCGGGCCGCTGACGGTCGATCCGCGCGACATGCGGGTTCTTTTGCGCGGCGTACCCGTCAGCCTCTCGCCGCTGGAGTACCGGCTGGTCGCCTATCTGGCGCTCCACAAGGATCGCGTGGTGCCGGCGCACGAGCTGATCGATCAGCTCTACGGCACCGACGACGCCCGCGACGCCAATGCGCTCGAAGCCCTGGTGACCCGGCTGCGCCGAAAGCTCGGCGCCGACGTGATCGAGACGCGGCGCGGCTTCGGCTACCGGGTGGCGGAGCCGAAGCCGTGATCGCCGGCTCGCTCCGGCTGCGCCTCCTGCTGGCCGGGGCGGTGTCGATCCTGATCGCGCTCGGGGTCGCGGCCTTCGGGCTCTCGGTGCTGTTCGAGCGTCATGTCGAGCGGCGGATGGCGGACGACCTGGTGGTGGTGCTCGACCGCCTGCTGGCCGGGCTCGACCGCGACGCCGAGGGGAAGCTCACCGTCGCCGACACGCCCGACGACCCCCGGTTCGAGCGGCCGCTCTCCGGCCTCTTCTGGCAGGTGACGACCGAGCCGCGCGGCCTGGTCGACCGCTCGCGCTCGCTGTGGGACACCGAGCTGGCGCTGCCCGACGACGAGCTGTCCGAGGGGGCTCTGCACCAGCACCACATCGACGGGCCCGGCGGCTCGACGCTGCTGGCGGTCGAGCGGCGGGTGGTGCTGCCGGCCCGGCTCGGCGGCGGCCCGGTTCGGCTGGTGGTGGCGCGCGATCTTTCCGACATCACCGCGGCGACCCGTGACTTCACCGGCGAGCTGCTGCCCTTTGTCGGGCTGGTCGCCTTCCTGCTGGTGATCGCCTCGGCCGTTCAGGTGCGGGTCGGCCTGGCGCCGCTCGCCGCCGTGCGGGCCCGCCTCGCCGCCATCCGCTCCGGCGAAGCCGAGCGCCTCGGCACGGCGTTTCCGGACGAGGTGCAGCCGCTCGCCGCCGAGGTCGACGCTCTGCTCGCCTCGCGCGACCGACAGGTCGAGACGGCGCGGGCGCGCGCCTCCGATCTCGCGCACGGGCTGAAGACGCCCCTGCAGGTGCTCTCCGGCGACATCGACCGGCTGAAGCAGAGGGGCGAGACCGAGATCGCGGCCGATCTCGCCGGCCTCGGCGAGACCATGCGACGACATGTCGAGCGCGAGCTCGCACGGGCCCGGCGCAACGCCGTGGCGGGGAGCGCCGCCGCCGCCATTGCCGAGGTGGCGGGGCGGGTCGTCAAGGTGGTCGGCCGTACCCCGGCCGGCGATGCGCTCGACTGGGAGATGGCGATCGACGCGCGCCTCAAGGTACGCATCGCCCCGGATGATCTCGCCGAGATTCTCGGCAACCTGCTCGACAATGCCGCCCGCCACGCCCGCGAGCGCGTCGCCGTCAGCGCCGAGGTGGACGGGCGCGAGGTGATCATCCGGGTGGTCGACGACGGTCCCGGCATTCCGCCCGAGCTGGTGCCGCAGGCGCTCCGCCGCGGTGGCCGCATCGACACCGGACCGGGAACCGGCCTCGGCCTCGCCATCGCCAGCGACATCGCCGAGGCCTGGGACGGCGCGCTGCGGCTCGGCCCGACCGAGCCGGGCCGGATGACGGCCGCCGTCCATCTGCACCGCGCGCCGTGAGGGTGTTCAGCCGGCCCCCGGCCACCCTGACGAAAGCCTGACGGCGGTGGTCAGATCCGCGTCAGCGGCCGCGTGCGAAAAACCGGCATCGATTCACAATCCGGTTCGAGCACCCGAGATCATCGCCATGACCAAGCTTCGTTACGATCCTCTCACCCAGATCATTCATTGGCTCACCCTGATCGGCGTCGCCGGCGCCATTGCCAGCGGGCAGATCATGGAGGAAGTCGCCCGCGGGCCGGCCAAGGCTCAGCTCATCTCGTTCCACATGTCGCTCGGCGTGCTGGTGCTCGCCCTCACGCTGCTGCGCCTGTCGTGGCGGCTGGTGACGCCGCAGCCGGAGCCGATCCCAGGCTCGCCGCTGGTGCAACTCGCCGCCCGCGCCATGCACCTCGCGCTCTATGCGGCGCTGGTCGCCGTGCCGGTCGCCGGCATGCTGATGGTGTGGGCCAAGGGCCGCTCGGTCGGCTTCTTCGGCTTCTTCACCCTGCCGCCGCTGATCAGCCCGGACCGCGGGCTGGCCGAGACGCTGGAGGATGTGCACGCCTTCGCCGCCAATCTGATCATGATCCTGGCCGGCGTGCACGCGGCCGCAGCGATCGTCCACCACCTCGTCTTGAAGGACGGCGCCATCGCCCGGATGCTGCCGTTCGGCGAGCCGCGGCACGGTTGAGCCGGGCCGCCACGGCGGCCTTCCGCAAGCACGACCTTCCGCAAGCAAGAGAGATCGATCATGGCCCTCGTCGTCAGCCGGCTCGCGCAGCCGGCCGTGCCCCTGCTGTTCGCCGCGGCCCTCGTCTCCGCGGCGCAGGCCGAGCCCGGCCCGGCGCAGCGCGCCGTGCTGGCCCAGCAGGTCGAGGCGGCGCGCGCCGTCGCCCCGGGCTTCGCGCCCTCCGCCGAACGCGGCCGCACGTTGTTCATGAGCAGCCCAGCGGCCGGCAAGCCCGACACGCCGTCCTGCACGTCGTGCCACACCACGAATTTGAGCCGGGCCGGGCAGAGCCGCGCCGGTAAGGCGATCGAGCCGATGGCGCCGTCCGTGGTGCCGACCCGGCTGTCGGATTCCGCGACAGTCGAAAAATGGTTCCGGCGCAATTGTCCCGACGTGCTCGGGCGCGACTGCAGCGTGGCCGAGAAGGCGGACCTGCTCGCCTTTCTGATCGGTCTGTGAGGGCCACGATGGACACGACGAACCGAACGATGCGCTTTCTGCGTGGTGCCGTGCTGGTGGGTGCGCCGCTCGCCGTCCTGGTGGCGATCGCGAGCCCGCTGGTCGCCGACGGCGTCCGGCTCGAGCCGGTCCGGGATTCCGTGGTGGCGAAGGAGTGCAGCGCCTGCCACATGCTGTATCCGGCCGGGCTGTTGCCGGCGCGCTCGTGGCGCGGCATGACCTCGACGCTCGCCGATCACTTCGGCGACAATGCCGCCCTGGACGACCCGACCGCCGCGCGGATCGCGGCCTATCTGGCCGCCAATGCGGCCGATGCCGCCGCACGGAACCGCAAGATGATGCGGGGCCTCGCCGCCGACGTCACGCCGGCGCGGATCACCGAGCTGCCGTGGTGGACGCGCAAGCACGAGCGCAAGGACCGCGTCGCGCCGGCGACGCTCGCGCGCAAGGGCGCCAAGTTCAAGGGCGACTGCAAGGCGTGCCACGACGACGCCGAGCGCGGCCTGTTCGACGACGACTGACCAGTCACGCCTAGGCTGCCGCGGTGATCGGGCAGGCCCGGATACCGTTCGGGCCGGCCGTGTCCTAGTGTCCCGTGACGACCGTCACGGGAGCGCGCCATGCCGATCGACCGCCGGGTCTTCCTCGCCTACGGGGCGAGTGCGTCGCTCGGCCTGTTCGCGGTAGGTGCATCGGGGCGCCGCGAGGCGGTCGCCGCCTCGGTGACGGGCGGCACGCTGAGGCTCTCCCGGGTCGAGAGGTTCGCGCTGCCGCTGGCCGTGCCGCCGGCGATGCCGCGCTCCGGCCGGAACGCCTGGCGGATCGCGGCGCGCGAGCAGGCGCAGCAGATGTTGCCGCCGCCCTTCGGGCCGACCCGGGTGTGGTGCTACGGCGCGAGCGGCGTCGACGACAGCTTCGCCTCGCCCGCCTTCACGATCGAGGCGACGCGCGGCACGCCCGTCGAGATCACCTGGATCAACGAACTCGTCACGCCGGAGCGGCGCTTCCGGCCGCATCTGTTCGCCGTCGATCCGACCCTGCACTGGGCCAATCCGGGCGGCCGGCGCGACACCCGTCCGACCTTCGCGGCGACGCCTGGGCCGTACCGCGGGCCGGTGCCGCTGGTCACCCATGTGCACGGCATGGCCGAGGTTGACGACTGGAGCGACGGCTATCCCGAGGCCTGGGTGTTGCCCGACGCGGCCGACATTCCAGAGGGCTTCGCGCCGGTCGGCACCTGGTTCGACTTCTTCTGGACCAAGTCGGGCCGGCGCGACTGGGGCCCTGGCCACGCGACCTTCCGGTATCCCAACAGCCAGCGGCCGACCATGCTGTGGTTCCACGACCACGTGCTCGGCCTCACCCGGCTGAACGTCTATGCGGGCCTCGCCGGCTTCTATCGGCTGCGCAGCGACGACCCCGCCGACCACCCGACCGTCGCCGGAACCAACGCGCCCGCCGTGCTGCCGGACGGTCCATACGAAATTCCGCTCGCCATCCAGGACCGCTCGTTCAACGCCGACGGCTCGCTGTTTTATCCCGATGCCCGCCAGATGTTCGACGGCTATGCCGGCCCCTATGTGCCGGCCTCGGCGGTGCCGCCCATCTGGGTGCCGGAGTTCTTCGGCAACGTCATGGTGGTCAACGGCCGCACCTGGCCCCATTGCAATGTCGAGCCGCGGCGCTATCGCCTGCGCGTTCTCAACGGCTGCAATTCCCGTGTTCTGATTCTGCGCTTCGGCGATCCCAAGGTGGAGGTCTGGCAGATCGGCACCGAGGGCGGCTATCTGCGCGCGCCCGTGAAGCTGCGCGAGATCCGACTGGCGCCGGCCGAGCGCGTCGATCTCGTCGTCGACTTCTCGCGGCTCGCCGCCGGCAGCCGGGTGACGCTGCGCAATCTCGGGCCGGACGGTCCCTATCAGGGGGCCGCCGACGCCGAGCCGGCCGATCCGCGCAGCAGCGGCCAGGTGATGCAATTCCGGATCGTGCGCGCGTCAGGGCCCGACCCGACGACGCCGCCGGCCCGGCTGGTGATGCCGGCGATCGCGCCGCTGACCGCGGGGCGCGAGCGCGCGCTTGCGCTGGTCGAGGCGATGACGCCGGCGAAGAGCGGCGAGGTTCCGCACGAGGCGGCGCTCGGCATCTTCGATCCGGCGGCTGGCCGCCCGGCCGGGCTCACCGTGGCCCATTGGGCCGATCCGGTCACCGAGAACCCGGCGGTCGGCGACACCGAGACCTGGGCGTTCCACAATTTCACCGCCGACGCCCATCCGATGCATGTCCACGACGTGCTGTTCCAGGTGGTCGACCGCCGCGCCCTCGATCCGGCGACCGGCCGGCCGACCGGGCCGGCGCGGCCGCCGGTCCCGGAGGAGGACGGCTGGAAGGACACCGTGACCGCCTATCCGGGCGAGGTGGTGCGGGTCCGAATGACGTTCTCGAAGCCCGGCCAGTTCGTCTGGCACTGCCACATCGTCGAGCACGAGGACAACGAGATGATGCGGCCGTTCCGCATCGGGCCGGAGCAATCCGGCGAGCCGCAGGACCACGGCGCCCCGAAGACGTGACGGGCGCGGGTCAGCGATCCCGCCAGGTCGCCGCAGCCATGACGGCGCCGATCAGCGCGAGCAGCACGGCCGGCACCGCCAACGCCAGAAACCCGATCCGCCCGTGCGTGAGCCCGCCGGCGACGGCGCCGCACAGCAGCGCGCCCCACAGCAGCGCATGGGTGAGAGAGGGGCGCCAGGAGGCACGCCGCTGCACGACTTGCCCCAGCATGCGCCCGAGATTGACCAGCGCGCCGGTGACGTAGGTCATCGCCACCCGCGTCTCGCCGATGCGCGACAACGGGATGTTCTGCATGCCCATGGCGACGGTGATGGGCAGGAGCGACAGCGCGGGGGGCACGCCGCTCGCGAGCGCGGCGAGGGCGGCAGCGAGCAACGCCGCCTCCAGCCCGCACACTGCTGCCATGGCCCAGCGCCCCGCCGGCCCAGTGATCAGCGCGCCGACGAAGGCCCCGAGCACGAAGCCGGCAATCGCCAGCGCCGGTTCGACAGCGGCCGTCCATTCGGCATTGGCCGCATGAATGCCGAGCACCGTCGTGTTGCCGCTCATGAAGGAGACGAACAGCCGGCTGAACTGGAGATAGCCGACCGCGTCGACGAAGCCCGCGATGGCGGCGAGCGCGCCGGCGAGTATCACGACCGAAGCCTGCATGGGTTGGGTCTCTCCTGCGAGTGCGCGACCCTATCGGGCGGCGGCAGCCGGCGCGATCCCCCGACCGTCGACCGCGCGGTCGCCGGCCCGCACGGGTCAGGCCGGCGGCCCGAGGCCGAGCTCGACGCCCTCCGGCCAGGCCAGCAGGTGACTGCGGCAGCGTCGGCAGTCGCTGCTGCCGAAACCGGGCAGCGGCACCGGCAGGGCGGCGAGGCGAGCGACGAGGTCGCATTCGTCGCCGCCCGGGATCGCCCAGACGGCAAACACGGTGCCGCGGGTCGTGAGCCGGTCGACATGCCAGCGCAGCGTCTTGCGCCGGCGCAGGTGGCGGGCGATGCGGGCCCGCAGGCCGCCGGGTCCGCGGGCCGAACCGCAGTAGAGATAGCGCCCCGCTGGAAGCGTTTTTGCCATGCGCCCAGCGACGGTCACACGCACCGGTCGAGCCAGCCGGATGGCGAGGACATAGGCACCCGCCAGGGTCGGAAGGCTGGCCCCGGACTCGCAGGTATGCCCTGCGGCACAGGCACTACCGATAGTCGTTCCGGGCCTGTCCATTCGGTGAAATCCTGAGGCTCATGGCCGCAATTGTATGCAAGTACCACGAAACGTACGCGGATGGCGCATACCTGGCATTTATTGTGCATAGCACAAATTTGTATTGACTCGTATACCTCCCCAGGGTCGACTAGCCCCTGCGTAATTGCACGGACTGGAAAAGCCGAGGAGTTCGCATGCGCCGTCTCGCCGTCGCCTCCGCTAGTTCGCTTCCGTCGCTGATCATTCCATGCCCGCGCTGCGCGAAGCGCATGTCGTACCGATCGACCAGCTCGACCAAAGCCGAACCTCGTATCCAGGACACCGTGTTCGCCTGCGACCAGTGCGGCACCGAAGTGATCCGCACCAGCTTCCGCTCCTTCGATCCCAAGCAAGCCGCCTGACGCTATTCGCTTGATCCGGGCCGCCTGCCGGTCCGGCCGACCCCCGCTATCCCGTTTCGCCAACGCTCGCCCCGCCGCGCCGGTTCTTCGACCGGCGGGATGCCGTCGTGCGTCGGGCGACCATCCGGGTCGGGGACGAATGTGGTACCGAGGTCCGCAGGGCTGGCGTGAGGCGGAACCGGAGGGGGCCATGGGCGAGCGGGTGTTCGGCATCGACGAGAGCCGCATCTGGTCCGACCTGATGGCGCTCGCCGAGATCACGGATCCGGCCCGCCCGTACACACGCCGCTCCTTCACGCCACTGTTCCAGGCCGGGCGCGACTGGCTGCGCCGGCGCTTCGCCGAGGCCGGCCTCGCGGTGCGGCTCGACACCGCCGCCAACCTGTTCGGCCGGCTGGAGGGCAGCGAGCCCGGCCTGCCGACCATCATGCTCGGCTCCCATTCCGACTCGGTGCCGTCCGGCGGGCGCTTCGACGGGCCGGCCGGCGTCATTGCGGCGCTCGAGGTGGTGCGGGCCCTGCAGGACGACGGGCGGCGGCTGCGCCATCCGGTCGAGGTGGTCGACTGCCTGGCCGAGGAGCCGAGCGACTACGGCCTGTCCTGCGTCGGCAGCCGCGCCATGGCGGGGCTGCTCTCGGCCGAGATGCTCGACCTGCGCAATCCGGCCGGCGAGCGGCTCGGCGACGCTATCGTGCGGGTCGGCGGCGACCCGGCCCGGCTCGCCGAGGCGCGGCGGTCGGACGTGGCGGCCTTCCTGGAGCTGCATATCGAGCAGGGCGTCGTGCTGGAGCGCAGCAAGACCGACATCGGCATCGTCACGGCACTGGTCGGCATCATCCGGCTGGAGATCGTGTTCGAGGGCGAGGCGGCGCATGCCGGCACCATGCCGATGGCGATGCGCCGCGACGCCGGCGTCGCCGCCGCCCGGCTGGTCGGCTTCGTCTCGCAGCGGGCGCGGGCGCTCGCCGGTGCCGGGCGCGGCTACGTCGTCGGCACCACGGGCGTCATCGACATCGCGCCGAACGCCATCAACGTGGTGCCGCAGCGTGCCCGCATCGTGGTCGACACGCGAGCCGAGGATGCGGCGCTGCTCGATGCCTTCGTGGCCGAGATCGAGGCCGAAAGCCGCCGCATCGCCGAGGAGACCGCCACCGTGCGCGAGCGTTGCACCGTGCTGTCGCGGGCGACGCCGGCGAGCTGTGATCCGGACTTGAGAAGGCTGCTCGCCGAAGGTGCTGCAGCGTGCGGCCTGTCGAGCCTGGCGCTGCCCTCCGGGGCTGGCCACGACGCCGCCTTCCTGTCGCGCATCGCCCCGGCCGCCATGGTGTTCGTGCCGTGCCGCGACGGCCGCAGCCATGCGCCCGAGGAGTGGGCCGAGCCCGCCGCCATCGCGGCCGGCGCCGTCGCCCTGCTGGAGGCGGTGGAGCGCTTCGACGCCAAGTCGCCCGATCGCGCGGCCGCCTGATCGCGCCTGCGGCGATTCTCGCCCGCCAAACCGCGTGCCCATCGGGACAGGCGGCCTCGGCCGCGATAACATCGCGGTCACGCCGTTGCGCCGTTCGTCGCGTGAACCCGCGGGCTGCCCGCCGACACCTTTGTCGAGGGGATCCGGCTGCGCCGGGGTCGCGTAAGGGCCGGCTGCGCCGGACTCGAGCGAAGGCCGGCCGGGCCGGCCAGGGAGACTGTGATGTCCTCATCGGTGCTCACCGCGGCCGCCGCGGCCGTGTTGCTGACGCTCCTCGGGCCGGGCTTCGTCGTGCCGAGCGATGCTGCGCCAGCCGACCGCTCCGACGGTCGCACGACACCCGCCCGCAAGCCGAAGGCAGCCGAACGGCCGCCCGGCGTGCCGGTGCCGGCGCCGCGGCCGCAGCCTGTCGCCGCAAAGCCAGCCCCGGTCGCGGTCGATGCCGCCGGCATGTTGGCCGCACAGTCGCGGCTCGCCTTCCGCCTTGTCGAGACGCTGCAGAAAGAGAAGCCAGACGCCGCCAATCTGGTGGTGTCGCCCGGCAGTCTCGCGATGGTGATGACGCTGATCGACCTCGGCGCCGACGCCACGCTGAAAGCCGCGCTCGCCCGCACGCTCGCCTTCGGCGAGGAGGCGGCACCGGCCGCACCGGGCGCCGAGACGAAGCCGGCCGCCAAGCCCGGCAAGGAGGCCAAGCCGCGCAAGGGCGACAAGGGCCGGGTCGACGCCGCCAAGCCGGCACCGCCGCCGCCCGCGGTCGATCTCGCGACGGTGCGCGAGCTGGTGGCCGCGCTGCAGTCCGACAAGGCGCTCGCCGAGGTGCTGTCGGTCGCTAACGCCATCTGGGTCGATCCGGCGGCGAAGACCAAGGAGCCGACGCTGGCGGCGGTCGGCGCCGCCGGCGGCGAGGTGTTCCGCGAGAGCCTGTCGACGCCCGAGGCGCTGGCCAAGATCAACGGCTGGGTCAGCGAGAAGACCCGCGGCATGATCCCGACGATCCTCGAACGGGTGCCGGCGGATCCGGGGCTGGTCGCACTCAACGCCCTCTATTTCAAGGACCGCTGGCGGACCAGCTTCGCCGTGGCCCGCACCAAGCCGGCGCCGTTCACCCTGCAGGACGGCAGCAAGGTCGAGGTGCCCATGATGGCGGCGACCATCGAGGCGGTGCCGGTGCGCAGCGACGACGGCTTCGTCGCGGCCGAGCTCGGCTACACGCATGAGCGCTTCGCCCTGGTGCTGCTGACCAGCAAGGACAAGCCGCTGCGCGCCGCCGAGTTCGCGCCGGCCGCCGCGTGGCTGTCGGGAGAAGGGTTTGCGCCCGCGACCGTCGACCTGTCGCTGCCGCGCCTCAAGCTGGAGGAGCGCACCGAGCTGTTGCCGGTTCTGGATGCGCTCGGCCTGAAGGAGGGGCGCATGTCGCCGACCGCGCTCGACGGTTTCGCGCCGGGTCAGCGCATCTCAGACGTGATCCAGAAGACGGTGCTGAAGATCGACGAGTCGGGCACCGAGGCGGCGGCGGCGACCGCCGTCCTCACGGTTCGCTCCGCGGTGCGGTCGCAGAACCAGCGGATCGCCTTCGACAAGCCGTTCTGGTTCGCGCTGCGCGACCGCGACACCGGCGTGGTGCTGCTCGCCGGTTTCGTCGGCAATCCCGGCCGCGCCGTGGCGACGGCCGAGGCGGTTGCGCCGGCAGAAGCGGCGCCGGCGGCGGCGGCTCCAGCTCCGATGCCGGCACCATCGCCCGCCGAGGACACGCCCGCGCCGGCGACGACGACCACGCCGCCCGACACGGCCCCGCCGGTCGGCGAGGAGCCGCGCAGCGAGACGCCGCGCGGCGACGAGGCGCGCTGATCAGTTGGTCTTGTCGAAGTAGTGCAGCGCCGCCGAGGTGAGGGCGCCGCCGACCACGCAGGGCAGGCCGAGCGCGACCTGCCCGACGGCGGCCGCGGCGACGCAGCCGAGCGACATGGCGCCTTCGCCGACATGGCCCCAGAAGGTGAGCTCCTTCCGGCTGTCCGGCCGGTTCTTCTCCAGCGCCCGGATCGCCGCCAGCGCCTCCTTGCGGACGCGCCCGACATCGACCGTCTCGGCCGCCGCGACCGCGTCCTTCAGCACGGCGGCGGTCGCAGGCGGCTGGCGCGAGACCTCCTCGCGCAGCAGCGCCAGCAAGGCGGGATCGCGCGACGCATTGGCCACCAGCGTGAACTTGGCCATGCTGCCGACCGTGAGCCGCTCGAGGTCGTCTTGCTCCTGCGACCACGGCAACAGTGCGACGATGCGGCCGATCGGGCCCGCGTCGCCGGTGGCGAAATAGACGCCCCACAGCGTGTCGAGCACGTCGGGGCCGACGGCGAGCCGCGCCGGCCTGGTCGGCGCGTCGCCGATCCGCAGCCAGCCGCGCATGCGGGTCCACACCGTGGGGTCGTCCTCGGTCGCGAGCCGCGCCAGGGTCGGCATGCGGTCGTTCACATAAGCTTCGATCATGGCGGCGTGCTGCGGCAGACGGGCGGCATTGCGGGCGAGCAGGCCCTTCCAGTCGGGATGGCCCGAATAGGCGATGGCGCGGACGATCACCCAGGAGTCGGCCTGCGGGAACGGCAGGATGGCGGCGATCAACCGGTCGGCGCGGGTCGGCTGCGCGGCGATCACGCCGGCCAGGAAGCCGACATAGATGCCGGCGGCGTCCGGCGTCGCCAGTGCGCCGGCCTCGCTCGCCGCCCGGTAGGCGGCCGGCAGGCGTCCCGGATCGGGCCGCGAGCGATAGGCGTGAATCCAGTGCAGCACGCTCTCCGGCGAGCCGAATGCCGGGGCCGCGCTCGACGCGACGGATGCGGGCGAGCCTAAGGGTCCGGTCGATGCGGTCGCCACCTCGGCGGCCGTCGCCGCCAGCGGCGAGGCGAGCAGCACGCCCGCCGTCAGGACCGCGATCAGTGATCTCATGCTCGCTCCCTCCGACCGCCTGCGCCGCCGTCCCGGGCGTCCATGCGGCCTCTTCCCGGGTGTCCAAGGACCAGACCGGAGGGGCGGTTTCGTGGGGCGGAGGTGCCGATTCGATGGCACGATCAGGGCCGGCCCGCGCGTGTCCCACGGGCCGCAGGCGCGGCGTCTTGGCGCAACGCCGAGAGACGAGCGGCGCATTCCTGCGCGGGCGCTCGAAAGTCAGATCGGTGGGCTAATCGGATTAGGCGGCGTCGAGCGTGCGGCTGCGGTTCTGCGTCAGCTCGACATAGCGCGCGATGTCCTGCACGCGGCTGTCGCGGCCGTTCATGCTGTCCGTCCAGATCGTCCGGATCTCGGCTTCGTTCTCGTAGTAATTGATGCTGCGCCATTGGTTGAGCCGGATGCTGCCGTCCGCCAACCGGGTCGCCGAGAACATCAGCCCGAGCGTGCCGAGCCGGTCCAGAAAGTCCTTGATCCTGAAATCCGACATGGGCCTGCCTCGCTCCCTGATTCGTCAGTGTGAGGCGTTTTCGCGGCAGGTCAATTTCGAACCACCCTTTTAACAAGATGTTAACTGCGGACAGCCCTCGGCTGTGGCCGACGTGTCACACGCGTCGCTTCGGGCTACCGCAAGGACGCGTGGCTCGGTCGGCTGGACGACACCACGGGGTCCACGCCGCCGAAATGTCGCGACCATGGTGTGGTGCGGCAAAGGCGCCGCGGGTCGGGAGTGGCGCCGTCCGGAGCCGCGTGTTAGGTGCAGCCGCCTGCGCCGACGCTTGGAACCTCGCATGCCCGACACCCGCCTGCACCCCGGCCTCAAGGTCGCTCTCGACGTCGGCCCGCTTGTGCTGTTCTTCGCCGCCAACGCCAAGCTCGGCATCTTCGCCGCGACCGCGACCTTCATGGTCGCCGTTTTGGCGGCGCTCGCAGTGTCCTGGGTCCTGACCCGCCACCTGCCCCTGATGCCGGTGGTGTCGGCCGTGATCGTCGTCGTCTTCGGCGGGCTGACTCTGGTGCTGCACGACGAGACCTTCATCAAGCTCAAGCCGACGCTGATCTACCTGTTGTTCGCCACCGTGCTGGCGGTCGGCCTGTGGCGCGACCGGCCGCTGCTCGCGCTGGTGTTCGACACGGTGCTCGATCTCACCGACGAGGGCTGGCGGCGACTGACGCTGCGCTGGGCCGTGTTCTTCGCCGTGATGGCGGTGGTCAACGAGCTGGTCTGGCGCACGCAGAGCACCGACTTCTGGGTCAACTTCAAGCTGTTCGGCTTCGTGCCGCTGACCTTCGCATTCGCGCTGCTGCAGGTACGGCTGCTGTCGCACCATTCGCGCGCCGAGCAGGCCGCCGGCGAGGCCGCGCCGCCGGCCGCCGAGGCCCCGCAACCGCCGCCCCCACCGCCGCCGCGGCAGCCCTGAAGGCCCGCCGCTCAGGCCCGATATCGCTTGCAATGGCAGCTCGGGTTTGCGAAGCCGTCCCCTCACGGACGCCGCCGTGCCGCTGCTGCGGCGGCGCGATCAAGCGGACATCTCATGGCTGAACGGGTTGCACTGATCACCGGCATCACCGGGCAGGACGGTGCCTATCTGGCCGAGTTTCTGCTCGCCAAGGGCTACACGGTGCACGGGCTGCGGCGGCGATCGTCGTCGTTCAACACCGGGCGGATCGACCATGTCCTGCACGATCCGCACGAGCACGGCGTGCCGCTGACGCTGCACTACGGCGACCTGACGGACTCGACCAATCTGCTGCGCGTCGTGCAGGAGACCCAGCCGACCGAGATCTACAATCTCGCGGCGCAGAGCCACGTCGCGGTCTCGTTCGAGACCCCCGAATACACGGCGAACGCCGACGGCATCGGCACGCTGCGCCTGCTCGAGGCGATCCGCATTCTCGGCCTGCAGAAGCAGGTGCGTTTCTATCAGGCCTCGACCTCGGAGTTCTACGGCCTGGTGCAGGAGACGCCGCAGCGCGAGACGACGCCGTTCTATCCGCGCTCGCCCTATGCGGTCGCCAAGCTGTATGCCTACTGGATCACGGTGAACTATCGCGAGGCCTACGGCATCCACGCCTCCAACGGCATCCTGTTCAATCACGAGAGCCCGATCCGCGGCGAGACCTTCGTCACCCGCAAGATCACCCGCGCGGCGGCGGCGATCGCGGCCGGCGTGCAGGAGAAGCTCTTTCTCGGCAATCTCGACGCGCGGCGCGACTGGGGCCATGCGCGCGACTATGTCGAGGGCATGTGGCGGATCGTGCAGCAGAACGAGCCCGGCGACTATGTGCTGGCGACCGGCGAGACCCATATGGTGCGGGAGTTCACCGAGAAGGCCTTCGCGCGCGCCGGCCTGTCGATCGTCTGGCAGGGCAGCGGCATCGACGAGAAGGGTGTCGATACGGCGACCGGTCGCGTCGTGGTGGAGATCGATCCGCGCTACTTCCGGCCCACCGAGGTGCAGCTCCTGCTCGGCGATCCGACCAAGGCGCGCGAGCAGCTCGGCTGGCGCCACCGCATCAGCTTCGACCAGCTCGTCGAGGAGATGGTCGACGCCGATGTCGTGGCGCTGCGTCGCCACGGCGGCGTGCGGACCTGACGCGGGTCCGCGCCGCGCTGAAGAGTCCGATCGGTGTCGATGGCAGCGGCCGGCCCGGTCAGAACGGTCGCGTCGGACCCGGGCCGATATGCCAGTCGCGCTTGAAGCCGGTGAGACGGCCCTTGCGGAACTGCAGATAGACGAGCCCGTCGACCGGGGTGAGGCCGGGCGTCGCCGCCGGCAGCCGGGCGACGAAGACCTCGGAGCCGGGGCGCCCGGCGATGGGTTGGAGCGGCACGCCGAGCGCCGCGGATGCGGCGGCCGGCGTCATGCCGAGCTCGAGCGGCACCGTGTTGGGCGCCGTGGTCGGCGGCGTCATGCAGCCGCCGAGCCAAGCCGCGCAGGCCAACGCGCCAGCCAGACCGACGATCCCGCGTCTCATGATGCCGTCCCCCTCGCGACGATCGTGCGGCAGGCCCGTGCCCCGGTCAACCGCGCGGCGCGGGTCGTCCGGCGGAAACAAAACGGCCGGGCGAAACGCCCGGCCGTGGATCCAGATCGCGTGCAAGTCCGCCGCCCAGCGGCTCGACGTCAGCGAAGCACCTGCGGCAGGCCGGCGCTGTGCGGGACCTGTCCGCGGCTCGGCATCTGGGCGCCGCTCGACGACTTGCCGCTCGGCTTCACCACCACGCGGGTGCCGACGCCGACGCGGCGGTAGAGATCCTCGATATCCTCGTTCACCAGGCGAATGCAGCCCGACGACACGAAGGTGCCGATGGTCGAGGGCTGGTTGGTGCCGTGAATGCGGTAGACGGTCTTGCCGAGATAGAGTGCGCGCGCCCCCATCGGGTTGCTCTCGCCGCCGGCCATGAAGCGCGGCAGGTAGGGCTGGCGCTCGATCATCTCGGTCGGCGGGTGCCAGTCCGGCCACTCCGCCATGCGGGTGACGCGCTCGACGCCCGACCAAGTGAAGCCCTCGCGGCCGACGCCGATGCCGTAGCGCATCGCCTTGCCGTTGCCGAGAACGAGATAGAGGTAGGTGTTGGGCGTGTCGACGATCAGGGTGCCGGCCGGCTCGGAGGTGGGAAAGTCCACCACTTGGCGCTTGAACTGCGCCGGCAACTCCTTCCGCTCGCCGACCTCGGGCTGATAGTCGGGCGGCAGCGCCGCATAGCCCTGGCCGCCACCGGAGGCGGGCGGGATCGCGCCGACCGGGGCGCGGTCGGCCTCCTGGGGCCGGGCCCCGTAGGGCTGGGTTCCGTAGCCGGGGGCGGGCGTTCCGTAGCCGGGCTGCGGAGCCGCATAGGTCGGGCTCGCGGGCGCTCCGTATCCGGGGGCCGGAGCCGCATAGCCGGGCTGCGGCAGGCCACCGCCGATATCGCCGGGCGGCCGCATCGGCCCCTCGGCGGCGCCGGGTGCGGCATAGCGGGGCGCCGGGCCGGGCGGGCCCGACTCTGGAACCGCATAGGTGTCGCGGTACTGCGGCAGGCGCGGCGGCTCGCGATAGAGGGACGGCGGCGTGTCACGATAAGGCGACGAGGCGGGCGGCGGGGCGCTGCGCGAATAGTCGACCGCGCCGGGCGGCGGCAGCGGCTGGCTCTCGTAGGGGACCGGGGCGGCGGCCGGATGGCCGCTCAGGTCGGCGCCGCCGGGCGCCGGATAGCCGGCCGGGACATCGTCGTCGTCCTCGTCCATGACGGGCGCGCCGCCATACGGGCCGGGCACCGCATAGGAACCGGGCGAGCGATACGAGCCGGGCGGATAGGACTGGGCGGTGGCGTCCACGGCCGACGCGGCAAACGTCGTCGCGGCGAAGCCGGCGGCCAGCAGGACCAGACAGGTTGCGCGCAAAAACTCATCCCCCTCGAATTCAAGCTCGATTTTGCTCGCCTTGTGGGAAGAAGATAGGGCAGGAACAAGGCGGAAAATGGCGTCGGCGACCTGTCGAGACTGCATCCCAACCCTGAGAATTTGGTAAAGGGACAGCAAATCCGCACCGCCACACCGCCCGCATCCTCAATGCGGTGCCACCGTACCAGGAGAGAGCCGGCGAGCGGCGGCACCATACCGTTCCGGCCGCGATTCGGGTGATGAATTGCGGCGCGATATGCGCTAGCTGTCGCGCCGACCTTCGGGGACGCGTGTCCCGGCCCGCCACCTCCGGCACCCGACCAGGCCGCGCGGCGACCTCCGATTGCCGTCCTGCCCGCATGATCCGCACCAGGAGAGCCCCATGACCGCGACGCCGCGCCGCCTGATCGTCGGGATCAGCGGCGCCTCCGGCATCGTCTACGGGGTGCGGCTGCTCGAGATCCTGCGGCGGACCGACATCCAGACCCATCTGGTGGTCAGCAGCGCCGCCAAGGTGACGCTGTCGCTGGAGACCGAGCTGACGCTGCCCGATCTTCTGGCGCTCGCCGACGTGGTCTACCCGACCAACGACATCGGCGCCGCGATCTCCTCGGGCTCGTTCCGCACCGAGGGCATGATCGTCTGCCCGTGCTCGATGCGCACGCTGGCCGAGATCGCCAACGGCATCACCGCCTCGCTGTTGTCGCGCGCCGCCGACGTGGTGCTGAAGGAACGCCGCCGGCTGGTGCTGGTCGCCCGCGAGACGCCGCTGCATCTCGGCCACCTGCGCAACATGGCGGCCGTCACCGAGATGGGCGCCATCGTCTATCCGCCGGTGCCGGCCATGTATGCCAAGCCCGTCTCGATCGACGAGATGATCGACCACACGGTCGGCCGGGCGCTCGACCTGTTCGGCATCGACACCGGCACGGTGCGGCGCTGGCGCGAGCCGCCCGACGAGCCGGGCGGCGAGCCGAACGGCGTGTGACGGCGTCTGCGTCCCGCCGACGCCGAGCGCCCGGACCGGCGCTCGGCGCCGTCCGGGGCAAGGTTTCAGCCCCTTCGGCCTGCAGGCTTCACTGATCGATGACGAAGCCGTCGAAGTGCGGCCGCATCGAGATCGGCTTGGACAGCGGCGGCCGGATCTTCTGGGCGTCCGGCAGCAGGTTCATGCCCAGGCCCGGCGTCGACGGAATGTCGACGAAGCCGTTCTTCGGCAGCGGCACCGTGTCGACGATGTTGCTGCCGAGATGGATCGGCAGCGACTCGAAGGTGCCGGCCTCGAAGCCGGTCGAGTACTCCTGGATGGCGAAGTTCGGGATCGCGGCGTCGAGCTGCAGGCAGGCCGCGAGGCCGATCGGCGACAGCGGGTTGTGCGGCACGATCTGCACGTTGTGCGCCTCCGCCATCGCGGCGACCTTGCGGGCGCCCGTGATGCCGCCGCACACGCAGGGGTCGACCCGGGCGTACTCGGCGCTGTTGCGGGACATGATCGCCTGGAACTCGTAGATCGTGGTGAAGCGCTCGCCGGTGGCGATCGGCACCTGGATCTTCTCGGCGACCCGCGCCATCTGGTCCGGGCTTTCGGGGCGCACCGGATCCTCGATGAACATCGGGTGGTACTGCTCGATGCCGCGGGCGAACACGATCGCCTCGGCCGGGGTGAGCCGGCGGTGCAGCTCGATCAGCAGGTCGACGCGGTCGCCCACCACCTCGCGCATGCGGCGGACATTGTCGATCGCGTCCCGCATCTTCTTGATGTGGGTCTTGAACCAGACCTTGTCGTTGCCCTCGTCGAGGAACGGGTTGAGGTGGCCGAAGGCGGTGAAGCCCGCCTCCATCTTGCGATGGCACTCGTCGAGGATCTTCTCGATGTTGCTCTCGTAGATGTGCCCGTAGATGCGGGCCTTGGTGCGCACCGGCCCGCCGAGAAGCTGGTAGATCGGCACGTTCAGGGCCTTGCCCTTGATGTCCCACAGGGCGATGTCGATCGCCGCGATGCCGGAATTGATGGCGATGCCCTGGAAGTAGCCGAAGCGGTGCATCACGTTCCAGTGGTGCTCGATCGCGAACGGGTCCTTGCCGACCAGGTATTCGGCGAAGCGGGTGATGGCGGCGCTCGACGCCTCGAGCTGGCCCCAGGAGCCGCCCTCGCCGACGCCGACGATGCCGTCGTCGGTCTCGACGCGGGCGAACATGAACTGCCCGACATGGAGCGGTTCGACCTTGGTGATCTTCATCGTGATTCCCCTTGATGGTCTTGTCGGTGGCCGCGAGCCGATGCGCGTCACCGCGCCGTGGCGGGTGCTGCCGCGCCCGGCGCACTCGTCTCGGGCGCCGACTCGTCGTCGGCGTCCTCGGTCGTGTAGTGCAGCGGCACGCCACGCGTCTCCGGGCCGAGGAAGACCGAGACGGCGGTGATCACCGCGAGCGCCACCACGTACCAGGCGACGAGATGCGGCGAGCCGTCGCCGGCGGCCAGCAGGGCGATGGCGATCATCGGCGCGAGGCCGCCGGCGATCGGCGAGGTGACCTCGCGGGCGAGCGCGAAGCCCGAGTAGCGGACGCGGGCCGGGAACATCTCGGCGAGCCACGGGCTCTGCGCCGACGTCATCATGGTCTTGGCGATCGACGAGACCAGGAACAGGCCGAGATAGATCAGCAGCTCGTTCTTGGTCTGCAGCAGGTAGAAGAACGGGAACACCGAGAGGCCCGACAACAGCGCGCCGGCGATGTAGACCGGCTTGCGGCCGATCTGGTCGGACAGCCAGCCGAAGCCCGGCACGGTGACGAACTGCGCCGTGGTCGAGAACATCAGCGCCGTCACGATCATGTCGCGCGACATGCCGAGCTGCTTGGTGACGTAGACGATGACGAAGGACTCGTAGACATAGGCGAGCGAGTTGTCGCCGAGCCGGGCGCCCCAGGCGCACAGCAGCGGCTTCAGCGAGGTGCGGAACACCTCCTTGATCGGCGCGCGCGAGCGCTTGTTGCGCGCCTTCAGCTCCTCGAAGATCGGCGTCTCCTTCAGGGTGGCGCGGAACACCATGCCGATCGCGACCACGATGGCGCTGAGCAGGAACGGGATGCGCCAGCCCCAGTCCTCGAACTGCTCGTGCGACAGGAGCGAGGACAGCCGGAAGGTGACGAGCGACAGCAGCAGGCCGAGCGCGACGCCCATATAGGGGGCGGCGCCATAGAGGCCGCGGCGGTTCGGCGGCGCGTACTCGACCACCATCAGCACCGCGCCGGCGTATTCGGCGCCGGACCCCAGTCCCTGCAGGGCGCGCAGGATGCACAGCAGGATCGGCGCGACGATGCCGATGCTGGCGTAGCTCGGCAGCAGGCCCATGGCCGTGGTCGAGCCGCCCATCAGCAGCAGCGTGGTGATCAGCACGAACTTGCGGCCCAGGCGGTCGCCGAGATGGCCGAAGATGACGCTGCCGAACGGCCGCACGAAGAAGCCGATCGCGAAGGTCGCGAAGGCAAGCAGGGTGCCGGTGAGCTGGTCGTAGGAGGGGAAGAAAAGCTTGTTGAAGATGGTCGCCGCGGCGGTCGCGTAGAGATAATAGTCGTACCATTCGACCGCGGTGCCGATGATGGCGCTCAGGGTGGCGTTACGGACCGCCCGGCGGACCTCGGGATCCTGACTCGATAGCTGCTCCACAGCAGTCTCCCCAATGTTGATGTGCCGCCACGGCTGGGTTCGGGGGATTTGGTCGGTGGTGTATCGGGCGCGCCGCAGCCGCGGACGCAGTAGTGGTGAGGTCGAAGGTCAAGTGGAGATCGAGGATTCGATGTCGATCATCGTCCCAGGCCGGACGTGCGGATTTCTGTCGAGCCGGTTTATCTGTACAATGACGTATATCGGCCAGACTGTACTGCAGTGTCCCGGACACGTTTGTGTTGGAAACGGTTCCGGAAACGTTTCCAACTGTCGGGCGACGGCTTGCGTTTGTCAAGCGGCGGCGTAGAAAAAGTCGTGAGCACGAGATCGACCGGATCAGGATCGAGTCGCCCCGGCATCCGTCAGGTCGCCGAGCGGGCGGGGGTCGGCATCGCCTCGGTGTCGCGGGTGCTGTCCGGCCAGCCGGGGTCCAGCCCGCAGCTCACCGAGCGCGTGCTGGAAGCCGCCCGGCAGCTCGGCTACACCCCGAACCTGCTCGCCCAGAACCTCAGGCGGCGCACCACCCAGTCGATCGGCTTCGTCGGATCGGACATCACCAATCCGCTGCTCGCCTCGATCGTCGGCGGCGCCGAGAGCGTTCTCAGCGCCGCCGGCTACTCGGTCCTGCTGACCAATTCGGGCGGCATCCCGGACGTCGACGCCAAGCGCATCGCCGTCCTGCTGCAGCGCCAGGTGGATGGCCTGATCCTGCTGCCGGCGCTCGAGGACGATCCCGCGACGCTCGCCGCGCTGCGCAGTTCCGAAGCCCCCATGGTGGTGATCGACCGCACCATGCCGGCCGATCTCGGCGCCCACTCGGTGCTGTCGGATCACCACGCCGGCCTCGGCGAGGCGACGCGGCATCTGCTCGATCTCGGGCACCGCCGCATCGGCGTCGCGGTCGGCCGCGACGTGCGGCCGTCGCGCGAGCGCATTCGCGCGGTCGAGTACGGCTTTCGGGCCCGTGGGCTGGTGCCCGATCTGATCGTCGACTGGGGCACGCTGTCGGGCGAGCACGGCGAGAGCGCGATGGAGCGGTTCCTCGCCGACCCTGTGCCGCCGACTGCCGTGGTGCTCGGCGGCATCCAGCTTCTCGAAGGCGCTCTGCGGGTGGTGCGCCGGCGCGGCCTGCGGCTCGGCGACCAGCTCTCGCTGGTGTGCTGCGACGACAGTCCGCTCAGCCGGTTCCACGACCCGCCGATCGCCGCGGTGCTGCGCGACACCGCGCTGCTCGGCCAGCGCGCCGCCGCCATCCTGCTGGAGCAGATCGAGCGGCCGCATCCGACCGAGCCCGAGGTGCTGCCGACCTGGTTCGAGCCGCGCGCCAGTTGCGGCCCGGCCCCGGCCGTTGCGCCGGGCGTCGCCGCCGGGGACGGCGCGACGACGAGTCGGACGGGATCGCGCCGAAACCGTCCGGCGCCGGCGTGAGCCGGACAGGCCGTCCGGCTCGTGTGACGCCAGAAATCAGATCGCGTCGGCGATCGCCTTGCCGCAGGCGGTCGTGTCGGCATTGCCGCCGAGGTCGCGGGTGCGCAGCGTCTTCTCGGCCAGCACCCGCTCGATCGCCGTGACGATGGCGCCGGCGGCCTCGTGCTCGCCGAGATGGTCGAGCATCATGGCACCGGACCAGATCTGGCCGATCGGATTGGCGATACCCTGCCCGGCGATGTCCGGCGCCGAGCCGTGCACCGGCTCGAACACCGACGGGAAAATCCGCTCCGGGTTGATGTTGGCGGCCGCCGCGATGCCGATGGTGCCGGCGCAGGCGGGCCCGAGATCCGACAGGATGTCGCCGAACAGGTTGGAGCCGACCACCACGTCGAACCAGTCCGGATGCAGCACGAAGTTCGCCGTCAGAATGTCGATGTGGAACTTGTCCCAGCGCACGTCCGGATAGGCCTTCGCCATCTCGACCACGCGCTCGTCCCAGTACGGCATGGTGATCGAGATGCCGTTCGACTTGGTCGCCGAGGTGAGATGCTTCTTCGGCCGCTTCTGGGCGAGGTCGAAGGCGTATTTCAGCACCCGGTCGATGCCGATCCGCGTCATCACGGTCTCCTGCACGACGAACTCGCGCTCGGTGCCGGCGAACATGCGGCCGCCGACCGAGGAGTATTCGCCCTCGGTATTCTCGCGCACGACGAAGAAGTCGATGTCGCCCGGCTTGCGGCCGGCGAGCGGGCAGGGCACGCCGGGCAGCAGCTTCACGGGGCGCAGATTGACGTACTGATCGAAGTCGCGCCGGAACAGCAGCAGCGAGCCCCACAGCGAGACGTGGTCCGGCACCTTTTCGGGCCAGCCGACCGCGCCGAAGAAGATGGCGTCGTGGCCGCCGATCTGCTGCTTCCAGTCCTCCGGCATCATGCGGCCGTGCTTGAGGTAATAGTCGCAGGAGGAGAAATCGTACCAATCGAGCGTCAGCTCGAAGCCGTGCTTCTTGGCGACCTTCTCCAGGACGCGGACGCCCTCCGGCACCACTTCCTTGCCGATGCCGTCGCCGGGGATCACCGCCACTCGATAGGTCCGTGTCATGCCTCGCCTCCGGCTGCCTGTGCGCCGCCTGCACTGTCTGCTGTCGGGAAAGTCGATCGTCGAGCGCGACCGAGGTTGAGGGGAGATGTTCGATGCCGTCAATCCCCGACCGCAGCAGACCCGGCGCGCGGTAAATGGAGCACGGGTTCCTGCGGTTGACCCAAATCAAGGCTGGCGCGCAGCCGCCCCATAGTCTTCGCGTGGTTGCATGCGGTCAGGTGCCTGTCGGCGAAGCAGACGGAGGGTGAGGGCCGGTTTCGACGTCGACATGGGCTGGGCCGCGGAAGGACGCCAGCCATGATCACCGCGCCGACTCTGACGATCTCCCCGGAAAAGGTCTGCTACGTCATCATGAAGGCGCGCGAGTTCGAGGTTCTGGACGTCGCCAACGACGACGCCGGTGCCGAGGACGACGAGGGTAGCTGGTCGGCGATGGACGCCCGCCGCGACGACCCCACCTTCCGCGAGCTGAAGTCCTTCATCCGAGGCCTCAACCAGGACGAACAGGTCGATCTCGTGGCGCTCACTTGGCTCGGCCGCGGCGACGCCACCATCGACGAGTGGGACGACATTCGGGCCGAGGCCGCCCGTGCCCACAACAAGCGCACCGCCGACTACCTGCTGTCCAAGCCGATGCTGCCCGACCACCTGCAGGACGCGCTGGAGCAGTTCGGCTGCTCCTGCGACGATTACGATCTCGGGCATTTCTGAGTCTCACCCGCAAGAAATTCTTGCGTCATCGCCGGGCTCGACCCGGCGACCCGGCGATTCATCCTATTGAAAATAAAGAATCTTCCGTCCTTTAGTTGAATGCGCGGGTCGAGCCCGCGCATGACGGCATTCGACGCTTGGCGGCCTGCCCTTGCCTCGGGCGGCTCGCTTTTGCAGATTGCGCCGCCGATCCGCGCCGTCGCCCGACAGCCGCGGCGCGCCAGGACCGCCATGACCGAGACCATCACCTCCCACTACCTCGCCCGCACGCCGCTCGACGCGCTGCATCGCCGCCGCGGCGCCCGCATGGTGCCGTTCGCCGGTTACGAGATGCCGGTGCAGTACCCCATGGGGATCCTGCAGGAGCACCTGCACACCCGCAGCGCCGCCGGTCTGTTCGACGTCTCCCACATGGGCCAGATCGTGTTGCGTGCGCCCTCGGGCAAGGCCGAGGACGCGGCGCGGGCGCTGGAGTCGCTGGTGCCGGCCGACATCGTCGCGCTGGCGCTGGGCCGCCAGCGCTACACGGTGTTCACCAACGACACCGGCGGCGTCCTCGACGACCTGATGGTGTCGAACCAGGGCGACCATCTCTTTATCGTCGTCAACGCCGCCTGCAAGGCGGCCGACGAGGCGCATCTGCGCGACCGGCTGGCCGGCCTGTGCACAGTCGAGCCGCTTGCCGACCGGGCGCTCGTCGCCCTGCAGGGGCCGCAGGCCGAGGCCGTGCTGGCGGCGCTCGCCCCCGAGGTTGCCGCGATGCGCTTCATGGACGCCAGGCCGGTGACCCTGATGGGCGCCGCCTGCCTGGTCTCCCGCACCGGCTACACGGGCGAGGACGGCTTTGAAATCAGCGTGCCGGCCGGCCGTGTCGAAGAGCTTTGCGAAACGCTGCTCGAGAGCCCGGCCGTGGCGCCGATCGGGCTCGGCGCCCGCGACTCGCTGCGGCTCGAGGCGGGCCTCTGCCTCTACGGCAGCGATCTCGACACCCGGACGACGCCGGTCGAGGCGGCGCTGGAGTGGAGCATCCAGAAATCCCGCCGCCGCGGCGGTGCGCGGGCCGGCGGCTTCCCGGGCGCCGACACCGTGCTGCGCCAGCTTTCCGAAGGCGCGGCCCGTCGCCGCGTCGGCCTCGCGCCCGAGGGCCGCGCCCCGGTGCGCGGGCACACGGCGCTCTACCGCGACCAGCAGGGCGGCGAGCCGGTCGCTGGCGAGCCAGCCGCTGGCGAGCCAGCCGGCGAGGTCACCTCCGGCGGCTTCGGGCCGAGCATTGGCGCGCCGGTCGCGATGGGCTATGTGCCGGTCGCGGACGCCGGCGTCGGGACCCTCCTGTTCGCCGACGTGCGCGGCAAGCGCCTGCCCGTGCGGGTGGCGGCGCTGCCGTTCTGGCCCAACCGCTACAAGCGCCCCTGACGGATCCGGAGAGCCCGATGCTGAAATTCACCAAGGACCACGAGTGGCTGCGGCTCGACGGCGACGTCGCCGTGGTGGGCATCACCGACCACGCCCAGGAGCAGCTCGGCGACCTGGTCTTCGTCGAGTTGCCGGGCATCGGCGCCGGCTTCTTGCAGGGGTCGGCGGCGGCCGTGGTCGAGTCCGTCAAGGCGGCCTCCGACATCTACGCGCCGGTGTCGGGCGAGGTGACCGAGGTCAACGACGCCGTCGTCCAGGAGCCCGGCCTGGTCAATTCCGATCCGACCGGCCAGGGCTGGCTGTTCAAGATGAGGGTCGCCGACAAGACCCAGCTCGACTCGCTGCTGGACGAGGCCGGCTACAAGGCGATTTTGGCGGGATAGGGCGAGATTTTCCGCGGCGGTCATTCCGGGGCGCGCTGAAAGCGCGAACCCGGAACGACGGCACACTACCCCTCGATCCCCGCGACCGCCTTGGCAAAATCCTTCGCCTCGAAGGGGGCGAGGTCGTCGATCCCCTCGCCGACCCCGATGAAATGCACGGGCAGGCCGAACTTGGCCGAGACGGCGACCAGGATGCCGCCCCGTGCGGTGCCGTCGAGCTTGGTCATCACCAGGCCGGTGACGCCGGCGATCTTGGTGAACACCTCGACCTGCGACAGCGCGTTCTGGCCGACGGTGGCGTCGAGCACCAGCAGCACGGCATGCGGCGCGGTGGCGTCGACCTTGCGCATCACCCGGACGATCTTCTCGAGCTCGCCCATCAGGGCGGTCTTGTTCTGCAGCCGGCCGGCGGTGTCGACCACCAGCACGTCGGCGTTCTGGGCCCGGGCGGCCTCCAGCGCCTCGTAGGCGAGGCTGGCGGCATCGCTCCCCTGGGCGCCGGCGATCACCGGACTCTTGGTGCGCTCCCCCCAGATCTTGATCTGCTCGATGGCGGCGGCCCGGAAGGTGTCGCCGGCGGCCAGCACCACCTTGCGGCCCTCGGCCGAAAGGCGCGCCGCGAGCTTGCCGATGGTCGTCGTCTTGCCGGAGCCGTTGACCCCGACCACCAGCACCACGAAGGGCTTTTGGGCCGCGTCGATCACCAGCGGCCGGGCGACGGGCAGGAGGATCTTCTCCACCTCGGTGGCCAGGACCGCCCGCACCTCGTCGGCCGAGACCTGCTTGTCGTAGCGGCCCTCGCCGACCTTGGCGGCGATCGAGACCGCGGTCTCGACGCCGAGATCGGCGCGGATCAGCGCCTCCTCGAGCTCCTCGATGACGCCGGCGTCGAGCTTGCGCTTGGTGACGAGGTCGGCGATCGCCCCGCCGAGCGAGGCGGAGGTGCGCTTGAGGCCGCTGGAGAGCCGGCGCCACCAGCTCGGCCGGCCGGTGGTGTCATGGTCTTCGGTGCTATCGGTCATGTCGGGGGCCGTGATAGCGCTTTCGCCATGACACAGGAAGAGATGCTTGCGCGCGTCCTCTACCGGGACGGGCTGATGATCGTGATCGACAAGCCGGCCGGGCTGCCGGTGCATCGCGGGCCGAAGGGCGGCGAGAGCCTGGAGGAATCCTTCGAGGCGCTGCGCTTCGGGCTGCCGCGCGCGCCCTCGCTGGCCCACCGGCTCGACCGCGAGACCTCCGGCTGCCTGGTGCTGGGGCGCCACCGCAAGGCGCTCGCCCATCTGGGCCTCCTGTTCAAGCACGGCGAGGTGAAGAAGACCTACTGGGCCGTGGTCGAGGGTGGGCCCGAGGCCGACACCGGGACCATCGACATGCCGCTCGGCCGCCTCGACGAGACCCGCGGCTGGTGGATGCAGCCCGACCCCAAGGGCCAGCCCGCCGTCACCACCTGGCAGGTGCTGGGACGCGGTGCCGCGCCCGACGAAGCCGGCCGAGACGGCGACAGCCCACGGCTGACCTGGCTGGCCCTTTCGCCGCTGACCGGCCGCACCCACCAGCTCCGGGTGCACTGCTCGGCCATGGGTTTTCCCATTCTCGGCGACAACATCTACGGCCGCGCGCCCCGCTTCGGCGGCCCGCGCCTGCACCTGCACGCCCGCGAGATCGTCGTGCCGCTGTCGAAGAACAAGCCGCCCGTGCGGATCGTCGCGCCCGTGCCGGAGCACCTGCGGCCGGTGCTGGCGGCCTGCGGGTGGGCCGGGGAGGAATGAGCGCCAAAGGCAAAGGCTTTCAGGGCCAAATACATTCGACCGTCACCCCGAGCAGCTCGGGCGAAGCCCGAGCCTCGAAGGGCGACGGCGTGGCGCGGAATCCACCGGAAATCGTCGTCTCAAAAGCTCCCCCCCACCAGAATCCGCGCCTTGGCCGTGGTGGCGACCTTGCCGGCGGCGGTGAGGATGCGGCCGCGCAGGATGACGACGTCGCTCTTGAGGTGCGGGGCTTCGGTCACGCTGTCGACCGACCATTCCAGCGTGATCTCCTGGTCGGCCGGGATCGGCACGTGGAAGCGGAACGAGATGTCGTGGCCGATCACGGCGCCGCGCGCCGCATAGTGGCTGGCGAGAAATCCCATGAGCTGCGCCGCCATCTGCGGGCCCGAGATGATCGGCACCTTGTAGCGCGTGCCGGCGGCGAAATCGGGATCGTGGTGCAGCGGGTTCCTGTCGCCGGCGAGCGCCGCGAAGGCGCTGGCGTCGGCAAAGCTCACATGGAGCGTGGTCGAGAACTTTTCCGTCGGATCGACGCGCATGGGCTCACGGGCGCTCAGTACAGGGTGGCTTTCTGCCGTTCCGGATAGGTGCGGTCGTGCTCGGCGGCATCGATCCGCCCGGACGACGCGGCGGCCAGGATGGCGCCGGAGCTCGGCAGGCTCTTGCGGTCGACCCGCCGCGCCGGATCCCACAGATGCGAGCGCACCAGCGCCTTCGGGCACTGGAAATAGACCCGCTCGACCGTGACGACGATGACGGTCCGGGGCGTCTTGTTCTCCAGGCGAAAGCTCTCGGTCAGGGCCGGGTCGGTCGAGATGACGGCGCGGCCGTTGACCCGCAGGGTCTCGTCGCAACCCGGGATCAGGAACAGCAGCGCGATGCGCGGATCGACGATCAGGTTGCGCAAGGAGTCGATGCGATTGTTGCCGCGCCGGTCGGGGATCAGCAGCGTCTTCTCGTCGGCGACCCGCACGAAGCCGGCCGGGTCGCCGCGCGGCGAGCAATCGAGCCCGTCGGCGCCGCCGGTGGCGATCACCACGAAGGGCGCGGCCTCGATCAGGGCCCGGTAGGGGGCGTTGACGTGGTCGATTTCCTTCAGGACCGCATTCGGGAGCGGCGTGTCGTAGAGCGCCTCCAGCGCTTCGATGGTGGTGACGGTGTGATCTGCTCCCGACCTGCCTGCCATGCTGCTCCCTCTCTGGCCTGCCCGTGCAGGCGGACCGGCCACTCCGGCCGGCCGCCCAGTATAGGTCATCCGGCGGCGGCGATCCTGCCGGTCGCCGCCGGGCCGTCATGCACGAGCGGGCCGGTCCTCCGGCCCGACGCCGCTGACGCGATCAGAACGGGCCGCGCGAGGCGATGCCGGCGATGACGCCGTCGAGTTGCCGGATGCGTGCCGCATAGACGCCGGTGAGGCAGCCGACATCGCTGCCGCACGCCTCGCGGGTCTGGATGAAGGCGCGCTGCGCGTCCTGGATGTCGCCGCGCTGGCCCATGGCGACCAGCGAGGTGGCGACCCCGTAGAGCGTCGCCATCCGGGCCTCGTTCTGGCCGAGGGCGTAATGACTGCAGACCGTGCGGTCCGCCGGGGTCGTCGCCTTGGCGCAGTCGATCGGCGAATAGTCGGCAGCCGAGGCCGTACCCGTGACGGCGGCAGCAAGGCACACGCCGAGCAGCAAGGCTTTCATCGCAACCTCCTGGTGTCGTCGACGGACGTTTTCAAAACACCGCGCAAAAAAACGGCCCGCAGGCCGTCGTCAGGCGGCGAGCAGCCGGCGTCCGTCGTGGCCGGCGATCAGCACGTCGATCAACGTGCCGGGGGACGCGCCCCCCGTGAGCCGGACCGGCGTGAACTGCTCGGTGCGGCCGATCGTGCCGGTCTCGGCCAGCACGGCGCGTTCGTGGCCGATCTCGCCGTCGAGATGCCGGGTCAGCAGCGCGTCGCCCAGCGTGCGCAGCCGCATGGCGCGCTCCTTGACGACGTGGCCTGCGACCGGCGGCATCCGGGCGGCCGGCGTGCCGGGCCGCGGCGAGAACGGGAAGACGTGCAGATAGGTGAGCCCGCAGGCCTCGACGAGGTCGAGCGAGCTTTTAAACATCGCCTCGGTCTCGGTCGGGAAGCCGGCGATGATGTCGGCGCCGAACACGATGTCGGGGCGCAGCCGCCGCACGGCGGCGCAGAAATCGATGGCGTCCCGGCGCAGGTGCCGGCGCTTCATCCGCTTGAGGATCATGTCGTCGCCGGCCTGCAGCGAGAGATGCAGGTGCGGCATCAGCCGCTTCTCCTCGGCGAGCGCGGCCAAGAGGTCGTCGTCGGCCTCGACCGAATCGATCGACGAGAGCCGCAGCCGCGGCAGCTCCGGCACCTCGGCGAGCACGCGGCGCACCAGCGTGCCGAGCCGCGGCGCGCCGGCGAGGTCGGCGCCGTAGCTCGTGAGATCCACGCCGGTCAGCACCACCTCGGCGTGGCCGTTGAGGGCGAGGCGGCGCACCTGGGCGATCACGTCGGCCATCGCGACCGACCGCGAATTGCCGCGGCCGAACGGGATGATGCAGAACGTGCAGCGGTGGTCGCAGCCGTTCTGCACCTGGACGAAGCCGCGGGCGCGGCCCTCGATGCCGTCGATCACCGGGGCGGCGCCACTCCGCACCGCCATGATGTCGTCGACGGCGGCCTTGGTGGATGCATCCACGGCGCCGCGGGCAAACACGGCGCGGGTCTCGGTCCAGGCGTCGTCCGAGAGCTTCTCGGCATTGCCGAGGACGCGGTCGACCTCCGGCATGGCGACGAAGGTCGCCGTCTCGGTCTGAGCCGCGCAGCCGGTGACGACGACGCGCGCATCGGGCCGCTCGCGCTTGAGCTTTCGAATGGCCTGGCGGGTCTGGCGCACCGCTTCGCCGGTGACGGCGCAACTGTTGACCACCACCGTGTCGGCGAGCCCGGCCGCCTCGGCGCGGCGGCGGATTGCCTCCGACTCGAAGGCGTTCAGCCGGCAGCCGAACGTGACGACGTCGACCGTCATGACGCGGGAGCTCCCGCGAACAGGGCCGGGTCGAAGCGGCCCTCGCGCTCGTATTCCACCGGGCCCGTCATCAGCACATGGTCGTCGCGCTCGCGCCAGTCGATGACGAGGTCGCCGCCCGGCAGCGTCACCCGCACGCTGCGCCCCGTGCGGCCGGTGCGGGCGGCCGAGACGGCGGCCGCGCAGGCGGCCGAGCCGCAGGCCCGCGTCAGGCCGGCGCCGCGTTCCCAGGTGCGGACCGTCAGATGGTCCGGTCCCGTCACGGCGGCGAGCGAGATGTTGGCGCGGTCCGGAAAGATCGGATGGTTCTCCAGGAGCGGGCCGATCTTTTCGAGGTCGTAGGCCCACGGATCGTCGACCCAGAACACCGCATGCGGGTTGCCCATGCTGGCTACCGACGGCGAATGCAGGATCGGCGCGTCGATCGGGCCGATCTGAAGCTCGATGGCGCGGGTGTCGCGGAATTCTTCCGCCAGCGGGATGTCGCGCCAGCCGAACTTTGGGGCGCCCATGTCGACGGTCGAGACCAGCGGCTCGGCGCCCTTCCAGCAGTTGAGAAGGCCGGCGCGGGTCTCGAAGGTGAGCGCGGTCTTGCCGGTCTCGGCAAAGACGATGTCGGCGACGCAGCGCATGCCGTTGCCGCAGGCGCCGGCTTCCGAGCCATCGGTGTTGTAGATGCGCACGAACGCGTCGGTGCCGGGCGTGCGCGGCGGATACAGCACCATGAGCTGGTCGAACGGCGCCCCCTCGGGCCGTGCCGCCGCCCGCGCGTCCGCGGCGGTGAGCTTGTCCGGCGCGCCGCGCAGATCGACGACGACGATCTCGTTGCCAAGGCCGTTCATCTTGAAAAATGGCTGGTTGGCGAGCGCGCTCATCAGGGGGCCGGGGGTCAGATGCGGTATCGGGGCCTTATATGGGAGATAGGCCGCCTTTGGCCAGCCGAGCGGGCGCCTGCGGGCGTCCGGCCAGGCGACGCGGTTGCTTCACCTCTTCCCGCACGCGGGGAGAGGGAGAACCGGCGCCGCGCTCCTCACGCAAACCTCCATCCGTCCCGCGACGCGCATTTCGCGCCCGGGGTTTGCCCATGACCTGCACCCTCGGTTCCTTACGAAAACCGAGGGAGGCGGAGCGCCGGCAGGCGCTACACCTTTGTCTGCGTCCGACGGGACGCAGCGCGCATCGAAGCGTCGATGCGCACGCCTCCCGGCGCTCCGCCGCGGCGATTTTGGGCTTTCGGGCCGCGCTTGGATCCCGTCCCGACCGGGGATGGGGATCTTTCAGCGATGCTCCTCGCGCCCGGGTCGTTTTGCCCGGAGGGCGGAGCCCCAAAAACCCCCGGGAGCCCGGGGGACGAGCCCGGACCCGCAGGCGCCGCATCCGCCGGCCGGATTTCCCGGGAGTTCCGGCGGCCGGTCGTTCCACACGACACCGTCGTGCGGAAAAACCGGCCCGCTCCGCCGCCCGACGTCACCGGTCGACGCCCCTCGACGAGCGAGATGTTTGGAGTATAGGAATATTATCCGCATACGCAAGCCCGATCCAGTCCGCCCGCGCGTCGCCGCGGCGGTCCTCGCCGCGTGTCGTCCGGCGAGGAGGCGGCGGAGCCGGCGGACCGCCCATGCGTTGGGCTTCCGTTCATCCGGCCGGTGCTCTATCGGTTGGACGGAGCAGACCGACAGGAGTGAACGATGCGACCGACCCGCTGGGTGGCGACCATCGCCGTATTCGTCGCGGCCGCCGTGCTGTGGCAGTCCGGTCTCACCTTCGCGCAGGCCCAGGGCGGAAGCCCGGCGGCGAGCCCGCCCGCTGCCACGCCCCCGGCCGCAGCCACGCCCCCGGCCGCAACTCCGACGCCCGCGACGCCCCCGGCGACGTCACCGCCGGCTGCAAGTGCCCCGGCCGCGCAGGCGCCCGCCGCTTCCCCTCCCGCCGCGCAGGCGCCCGTCGCATCGCCTCCGGCGGCTGCGGCCCCCGCGGCGCCGCCGCCGGCCGCCAGTGCTCCGGCCCCCACCGGCGACGCGCCGTTCGGCGAGGACGTGACCCTGACGGCCAAGACCATCGTCTACGTCTCCGGCAAGGCGACCTGGGACAAGGCCTTCGAGGCCATCCAGGACGCCCTGAAGGCCGTCAACGCCTACCTGCAGAAGCAGAGTATCGCCCCGATCGGGCCGGCGATGACGATCTACACCGCGACCGACGACAACGGCTTCAGCTTCCGGGCCGGGATGCCGGTCGCCCAGGCGCCGACCCCGGCCCCGACCGGCGACCTCGCGGTCGGCCAGTCGCCGGCCGGCAAGGCGCTGAAATACGTCCATCGCGGCTCCTACGACGCCATGGACTCGACCTACGAGGCGATCACCAACCAGCTCGACGACAAGAACCTGGAGGCGCAGGACCTGTTCGTCGAGGTCTATGTCACGGACCCGCTGACGACGCCCGACGACAAGCTGGTCATCGAGGTCTACGTGCCGCTGCGGTAGGCAGCGGCGCTTCCATGTCCCGTCATGCGCGGGCTCGACCCGCGCATCCATCGAGTTTCGTAAAAACGCTTTGTTCGTAAGATGATGGATCGCCGGGTCAAGCCCGGCGATGACGCCGAACGGGCCGCTACAATTCCCACGCCTCGCCGGGCTTCAGCACCCGGAACCGCTCGGGCGGGATCTCGGCGGCCGCGCAGGCGAGGCCGAGGTCGCGGGCCGGCGCGTCGATCGCCTCGTCGGTGAGCTTGAAGGTGCCGTGGTGGTGGGCGAGCGCCAGCTCGGCGCCGCAGTCCTGCAGAGCCTGCACGGCCTCGGCCGGGTTCATGTGCTGGTCGCGCATGAACCAGCGCGGCTCGTAGGCGCCGATCGGCAGCACGGCGAGGCGGAACGGGCCGTAGCGCTCGCGCGCCTCGCGGAAGCGGAAGCCGTCGCCATAGCCGGAATCGCTGACGTGGTAGATGCGGCCGGCCGGCGTCTCCAGCACGAAGCCGGCCCACAGCGCCTTGTTGCGGTCGAGGAGGCCGCGCGCCGACCAGTGCCGCAGCGGCACCAGGGTCACGGCGAGGTTTTCCGCCAGCTCGACGCGGTCGTGCCAGTCGTAGGTCTCGGCCACGATGGCGGGGTCGTGCGCCGCCATGGCGGCGTCGTTGCCGAGCGGCGTGACGATGCGCGGCCGGTGGGCGGCGACCAGCCGCGACAGGGTGTCGACGTCGAGATGGTCGTAATGTCCGTGCGACACCAGCACGGTGTCGATCCTGGGCAGCGCCTCGAACGGGATGCCGGGATCGTTGACCCGCTTGGGCCCGGCGAAGTCGACCGGCGAGGCGCGCTCCGACCACACCGGGTCGATCAGCAGGTTGTGGCCGGCGGTCTGCACCAGCACGCTGGCATGGCCGACCATGACGACCCGCAGCGCGTCGCCGTCCACTCTTGCGGGCGGCTGATCGACATGCGGGCTCGGCGCCCGGTCGGGCCACGGCTCGCCGCCGCGCGACGCCCACCACCGGGCCAGGTCGGCGAAATTCTTCGGCGGCGCGCCATGCGGGTCCCGGAAGAAGACCCCGTCGAAATGGTCGCTGACCGGCCCGTCGTAATAGCGGGCGGCGCGCGCCCGCGCCGTGAACAACGTGGCGGCGGCCGCCGCCAGTCCAGACAATCCGAGCAGCAGGCCTCGACGGGTGGACGGCACGTTCCTATCTCTCTGTCAGGGCCGCAGCGACGTTCGTGCCGCGGCCCTGCGACCGGGCGGCGATCGGCTGACGAAACGTAGGCGATCCGCAGCCCGGAACAAGACGCGGCAGGGCGTCGCGTCGGAGGCGTCGGGAGGTTGGCATGTCGGAGTTGACGCGGGACGAGATCGTGTCGGTGGTGCATCCGGTGGACGACGCGACCGTTGCCGAAATCATCGCGACCGGGGCCACCCAGGCCGACCTGGCCCTGGCCTGCACGTTCGTGGCGAAGGAAATGCGGCAGCACGAGAACCGCGAGGTGCCGACCGGCACGGTCGGGCAGGTGATCTCGATCCTGGAGCGGGTCGGGGCGCGGCCGCTGCGCGGCTCGCCGTTCGGCGAGGCCGGGTCGACGATGGAGTAGCAAGAGCATCGACGTGTCATGCGCGGGCTCGACCCGCGCATCCATCGAATCTCGCAAAAAAGCTTTGTTCGCAAGATGATGGATTGCCGGGTCAAGCCCGGCAATGACGCCGGTGAGACCGGTGCCGGGGTCGCTCCGGGCGGATATTTGACTTGCCCTCGCGCCGGATAGTAGTGTCCGGCCGCTCTCGACAACAGCCGAGACGACATCAACCGACCGGTCCTGGAGGCCGGAGGCCAACGCCCGACAGCGCGACGCGCCCTCGGGCGCCACAAGTGTTTGGTTCGGCCGCGTCCGATGCAGGGCGGGGCGAGCGGGAACAGACGCGCATGTTCGACGGTCTTTCCGACAAGCTTTCCGGCATCCTCGACCGGCTGACCCGGCGCGGCGCGCTGACGGCCGGCGACGTCGACGCCGCCGCGCGAGAAGTCCGCCGCGCGTTGCTCGAGGCCGACGTCGCCCTCGACGTGGTGCGCGGCTTCATCGACAAGCTCAAGGAGCGTGCCGTCGGGGTCGAGGTCATCAAGTCGGTGACGCCCGGCCAGATGGTCGTCAAGATCGTCCACGACCAGCTCATCGAGACGCTGGGCTCGACCGCCGATCCGATCGACCTCAACGCGCCGTCGCCGGTGCCGATCATGATGGTCGGCCTGCAGGGCTCGGGCAAGACGACCACCTCGGCCAAGATCGCCAAGCGGCTCACCGAGCAGGGCAAGCGCAAGGTCCTGATGGCCTCGCTCGACACCCGCCGCCCGGCCGCCATGGAGCAGCTCGCGGTGCTGGGCCAGCAGGTCGGCGTCGAGACGCTGCCGATCGTCGTCGGCCAGACGCCCGTGCAGATCGCCCGCCGGGCGCTCGAGGCGGGCCGGCTCGGCGGCTACGACGTCGTCATGCTCGACACCGCCGGCCGCACCACGCTGGACGAGGCCATGATGGCCGAGGCCGCCGAGGTGAAGCAGGCCGCCAATCCGCACGAGGTGCTGCTGGTCGCCGACGCCCTCACGGGCCAGGACGCCGTCAATCTGGCGCGCTCGTTCAACGAGCGGGTCGGTCTCACCGGCATCGTGCTGACGCGTGTCGACGGCGACGGCCGCGGCGGCGCCGCGCTGTCGATGCGGGCCGTCACCGGCAAGCCGATCAAGCTGATCGGCGTCGGCGAGAAGCTCGACGCGCTGGAGGAGTTTCACCCCAGCCGCATCGCCGACCGCATCCTCGGCATGGGCGACATCGTCAGCCTGGTCGAGAAGGCGGCGGCGACCATCGACGCCGAGAAGGCGCGGCGCACCGCCGAGCGGATGCGCAAGGGCCAGTTCGACCTCAACGACCTGCGCGAGCAGCTCGAGCAGATGATCAAGATGGGCGGCCTCGGCGGCATGATGAGCATGCTGCCCGGCATCGCCCGGATGAAGAACCAGATCGCCGCGGCGAATGTCGACGACCGCATCCTCAAGCACCAGATCGCCATCATCCAGTCGATGACGCCGAAGGAGCGCCGCACCCCGGATCTCCTCAAGGCGAGCCGCAAGAAACGCGTCGCGGCCGGCTCCGGCACCAAGGTCGAGGAGATCAACCGGCTGTTGAAGATGCACCGGCAGATGTCCGACATGATGAAGCAGATGGGCTCCGGCAAGCGCGGCCCGATGGCCGGCCTCGCCAATGCGCTCGGCTTCGGTGGCGGCATGCCGAGTGCGGCCGATCTGGAAAAGCTCGCCGACCGCATGCCCGGCGTCCTCGGCAACATGCCGGGCGGTCTTCCGCCCGGATTGCCTGGTGCGCCGCCGGGCATGCCCGGGGTTCCCCCCGGCATGCCCGAGCTGCCGAGCGCGGCGCCGAAGGGCGACGCGGGCAAGGGCGATGCACCGGCCGACAAGCCGGCCTCGCTGCCGCCGCTGCCCGGCCTGCCGGGCGGCATGCCCAGGCTCCCCGGTCTCCCGGGCCTGGGCGGCCTCGGCGGCCGGTTCCAGGGTTTCCCGGGCTTCGGGAAGAAGAAGTGAGGCGGATGCGATCGACCAACCTGTCATGCGCGGGCTCGACCCGCGCATCCATCGCGAAAAGAGCCTTGTTTCGTTTGATGGATGGCCGGGCCGGGCCCGGCCATGACGAACTCTGAGTTTCACCCCTGGCGCCTCGGACCGACCGGGCGCTGACAGAAAAACGAGACGAGAAAGGACTGAAAATGTCTCTGCGAATCCGGATGGCCCGTGCCGGGACCAAGAAGCGGCCGTTCTATCACATCGTGGTCGCCGACTCGCGCAGCCCGCGCGACGGCCGCTTCATCGAGCGCATCGGCTACTTCAACCCGCTGCTGCCGAAGGACCAGGCCGACCGGCTGAAGTTCGACCTCGACAAGGCCAAGGCGTGGATCGCCAAGGGCGCCACCCCGTCGGACCGCATCCTGCGCTTCCTCGACCAGGCCGGCGTCCAGAAGCGCGAAGCGCAGAACAATCCCGAGAAGGCGATCCCGCGCAAGGAGCGCAAGGTGATCGCCGAAGCGAAAGCCAAGGAGGCGGCCGAGCTGAAGGCCAAGGCCGTCGCCAAGGCCAAGGCCGCCGCGGCTGCGGCGAGCTGATCCGGCCACGATCGGGGGATGCGATGAGCAGAAGGTTCAGCCGGGGTCCGCTCGCGGCCGTCGCGTGCGGCGTCGTGGCCGCGATGCTGGCCTTCGCGCCTCCCGCCGGCGCGCAGGACCGGCGGGGCGGCACCGCGCCGACCATGGTGGTCCGCGGCTCCGGCACCTTCGAGGTCAAGCCCGACATCGCGATCCTGACCGTCGTGGTGACGACCACCGGCGATACGCTGGAGCGCGCCGCGAAGGCTCACGAGGAGCGTGCGACGCGGGCTGCCACGGCTCTGCAACAGCTCGCGGCCGAGGGGGTGGAGATCGGACGGGCCGACTTCGACCTTGCGCAACGCTCGCAGCCTCGGCCGTCGACAACTGCCCAAAAGCCCGAAGAGCCTTCTTTCCGCGCGTCGACCACGTTCCACCTGAAGCTGCGGAATGTCGCGCGGACCAACGACATCGTCACGCGGATCGCGAGTACCGGGATCATCGAGGTCCGGATGGCCTCGTTCCAGGTCGAGAACGAAAGCCAGGCGCTCAACGAGGCGCGTCGCGAGGCGGTGCGCGATGCACGTGAGCAGGCCGAGGTCTATGCCGCCGCCGCCGGCGTCCGGCTGGTCGAGGTCGTCGAGATCGAAGGCGATCTCGCCTCCTCGACAGGTGCGGCTCACGCGAGCCTGGGTGTCGAGCGTTCGGTCAAGATCATTCCGCCCGCCGTGGTGAGCTTCAGAGCGAACGTCACCGTCAAGTGGCGGATCGGACCGCGACTCTAGGGAGCGAGCCATCACGCCGCCCACCGACCAACGCGTCTGCGTCGCCCGCATCGGCGCGCCGCATGGCGTGCGCGGCGAGGTGCGGCTGTGGACGTTCACGGCCGATCCGGCCGCGGTCAAGCGTTATGGCCCTTTGTCGAGTGCCGACGGCCGCGTCTTCGAGATCGCGTCCTTGCGTCCCGCCAAGGACTGCTTCGTCGCCCGGCTGAAGGGCGTGGCCGACCGCGACGCGGCGGAAAAGCTCCGCAACCTCGAGCTTTACGTCGCCCGCGAAAAGCTGGGGCCGGCCGGCGAGGACGAGTTCTATCACGCCGACCTGATCGGGCTCGCGGCCGTCGACATGGCGGGCGGAGAGCTCGGCACCGTCGTCGCGGTGCAGAATTTCGGCGCCGGCGACATTCTGGAGATCGCACCAAAGCGCGGCGAGACGCTGCTGGTGCCGTTCACCAAGGCGGTGGTGCCGCAGGTCGATCTCGCCGCCGGCCGCCTGGTGGTCGATCCGCCGCCGGGGCTGCTGGATGCCGCGGGCGAGCCGCCTCCCGGTGAGTCCGGCGAAGCCGGCTGAGGGACACGCCATGTGGCGCGCCAGCGTGATCACCATCTTTCCGGAGACGTTTCCCGGGCCGCTCGGCGCCAGCCTGGCGGGCAAGGCGCGCCAGAACGGCATCTGGGACCTTCAGGCCGTCGATCTGCGCGACCACGCGACCGACCGTCACCGCAGCGTCGACGACACGCCGGCCGGCGGCGGCCCCGGCATGGTCTTGCGCGCCGACGTGCTGGCCAGGGCGATCGATGCGGTGGCGCCGGACGCGGACGACCGCCCGCGCCTCCTCACCAGCCCGCGCGGAAGGCCGCTGACCCAGGCCCGGGTGGCCGCGCTCGCCGCGGGGCCGGGCGTCGTCGTCGTCTGCGGCCGCTTCGAGGGGGTCGACGAGCGGGTCATCGCGGCGCGCAACCTGGAAGAGGTGTCGATCGGCGACTACGTCCTGTCGGGCGGAGAGCTGGCCGCCATGGTGCTGATCGACGCCTGCGTTCGGCTCTTGCCCGGCGTCATGGGCAAGGAGGCGTCCGGCGCCGAGGAGAGCTTTTCCGACGGGCTCTTGGAATACCCGCATTACACCAGGCCGCAGGTGTTCGAGGGGCAGGACATTCCGGCCGTGCTGGTCTCGGGCGACCACGGCCGGGTGGCCGCCTGGCGGCGCGCGGAGGCCGAGCGGCTCACCCGCGAGCGCCGGCCCGACCTCTGGGCCGCCTTTCTGGCGGCCGGGGGTGCCCATGTGTCGGGCGCCATGCCAAAAAAGACGACCGACGGATGACAAAGCCGTGGACATGGCGTATAGGCACGCCGAACCCGTAGCTTACCGACTGACAGACCGGCGCGCTTGCGCCAGACGCAGCGCTGGAGACCTCCCATGAACCTGATTCAAGAGCTCGAAAACGAGCAGATCGCGAAGCTGTCCGCCGGCAAGGACATCCCGGATTTCGGCCCGGGCGACACCGTGACGGTCAACGTCAAGGTGGTGGAAGGCGAACGCAGCCGCGTGCAGGCCTACGAAGGCGTCTGCATCGGCCGCTCCGGCGCCGGCCTCCACCAGAGCTTCACGGTCCGCAAGATTTCCTACGGCGAAGGCGTCGAGCGCGTCTTCCCGCTGTACTCGCCGCTGATCGACTCGATCAAGGTCGTGCGTCGCGGCAAGGTGCGGCGGGCGAAGCTGTATTATCTGCGCTCGCGGCGCGGCAAGTCGGCCCGTATCGGCGAGCGGCAGGACCGGCCCGGCGAGCGGCAGGCCGAGACCGCGGCCGCCGGGACAGCCGCCGAATAGGCCCGGATGGCATCGCCACGAACGCATAAGGCCGGCTCGTCCGGCCTTTTGCTTCCGAGCCTCCGCCGGCTCGCGGCGGTCGTGCGGCTCGTGGTCCTGCTTGCCGCCGGCACCAGTGCCGCCGTGGCCGAGCCGATCTGGCTCGAAGTGTCGCAGGCGATCTACGGCACCGACCAGCGCAGCGGCCAGGCCGTCGTCAACTTCATCCTCACCACGGCCGGCCGCGAGGTGTTCGCGCGCTTCACGGCCGAGAATGTCGGCCGCCGGATCGACATCCGGGTCGACGGCCGCACCATGCTGCGGCCGGTGGTGCGCGAGGCGGTGAACGGCGGGGTCGGCCAGATTCCCGTCGCCACCGTCGACGAGGGCCGGGTGCTGGCCCGCCGCCTCGGCGCCGAAGGCGCACGCCTCGAGGTCGAAGCGGCGGAGTGAGGCTGGCTGTCACCCTCCCCTGGAGGGGGAGGGTCGGGGTGCGCCGAAGGCGTACACCGGGGTGGGGTGAAGCCCCGCCCACCGGAGACGCTGTCACCCCCTCCCGCCGAGCTTTGCCCGGCGACCTCCCCCCTCCAGGGGGAGGTGAAGAAAAGCCGCTGGCTCGGTCTCTACCTCCGCCCCTGCCCCCGCCTTGCGCCGACCTGCCGCGCTCCCGACATTCGTTGTGGCGCCAGTTTGGATTTGCTACAGACCAGCCATGTCATCACGTCGCCACATGTCCGGGCGGACGAAGCGGGCCAGGCGGTCCGCGCCGGTTTCGCGCGTCGTGCTCGACGACCATGCCCGGCTGCCCGGGCGCTTCTTCGGCCGGCTGACGGCGGCGATCCTGGCCGGCCTTCGCTGAGGGCGCGCCGCCCGCGCCCGCCCGCCGCAGCGCGGCGTCCGACATTCCGATTTGTCGCCGCCGACCCGTCTTTCAACGCTTCACCTTCGCGAGACCAGCCCGATGAAACCCCGCACCCTGTATGACAAGATCTGGGACGACCACGTCGTCGACGAGCAGCCGGACGGCACCTGCCTGATCTATATCGACCGCCATCTCGTCCACGAGGTGACCAGCCCGCAGGCCTTCGAGGGCCTGCGCCTCACCGGCCGCAAGGTGCGGGCGCCCGAGAAGACGCTGTGCGTGGTCGACCACAACGTGCCGACGACCGACCGCTCGAAGCCCAACGAGGATCCCGAGAGCGCCGCCCAGATCGCCTATCTGGCCGAGAACGCCAAGCTGTTCGGCCTCGAATACTACGACGAGTTCGACAAGCGGCAGGGCGTCGTCCACGTCATCGGCCCGGAGCAGGGCTTCACGCTGCCCGGCACCACCATCGTGTGCGGCGACAGCCACACGGCGACGCACGGCGCCTTCGGGGCGCTCGCCTATGGCATCGGCACCTCGGAGGTCGAGCACGTGCTCGCCACCCAGACGCTGATCCAGGGCAAGTCGAAGAACATGCTGGTGCAGGTGAACAACACGCTGCCGCCCGGCGTCACCGCCAAGGACATCATCCTGGCCGTGATCGGCGAGATCGGCACCGCGGGCGGCACCGGCTACGCCATCGAGTATGCCGGCGAGGCGATCCGCGCCCTCTCGATGGAGGGGCGCATGACCATCTGCAACATGTCGATCGAGGGCGGCGCCCGCGCCGGCATGGTGGCGCCCGACGAGAAGACCTACGCCTATCTGAAGGACCGGCCGAAGGCGCCGAAGGGCGCCGCCTGGGAGCAGGCGGTGCGCTACTGGGAGACGCTGAAGTCCGACGAGGGCGCGCATTTCGACGCCGTGGTGACGCTCGACGCCGCCAACCTGCCGCCGCTGGTCACCTGGGGCACCAGCCCCGAGCAGGTGGTCGCCGTCACGGGCCGCGTGCCGGTGCCGGCCGAGATCGCCGACGAGAAGAAGCGGACCGCCGCCGAGGCGTCGCTGCGCTACATGGGCCTGCAGGGCGGCGAGAAGATCACCGACATCGCCGTCGACCGGGTGTTCATCGGCTCCTGCACCAATTCGCGGATCGAGGATCTGCGCGCCGCGGCGGCGCTGGTGAAGGGGCGCAGCGTCGCGTCCACGGTCAAGGCCATGGTGGTGCCGGGCTCGGGCCTGGTGAAGGAGCAGGCCGAGGCCGAGGGGCTGCACGAGATCTTCACGGCCGCCGGCTTCGAGTGGCGCGAGCCGGGCTGCTCGATGTGCCTCGCCATGAACCCCGACAAGCTCAGCCCCGGCGAGCGCTGCGCCTCGACCTCGAACCGCAACTTCGAGGGCCGCCAGGGCTACAAGGGCCGCACCCATCTGGTGTCGCCCATCATGGCGGCGGCCGCCGCCATCGCCGGCCACTTCGTCGACGTCCGCGACCAGCTCTGATCGCCGCGCGACTGGTTTTGCGGGCGCGCTGCTGGTCGGCGCGCCCGTTTTTTTTGACCAAAGCCCGGGCGCCCGGGTCGACGGCTTGCATTTTTTCGACGGGCTTGCTTAAAAAAGCGTTTCCACGAAGGCGTGCGCCGGTGCGGCATTGCACGGACTGGCGCAGGCCGATTTCCAAGAGAAGTATCGAGTACCAGCACACCGGGAGGCGCTGCATGGAAGGGCGTTACTTCGAGCACAAGAGGATTGCCGAAATGCTGCGTGGCGCACTGGCCGAAATGGCCGCGTTGTGCGCCGAGCAGTCTCCCACGACGGAGGCGGTCGACCATGTCGAGCGGTGGACGCTGCGCTGGATCGACCTCGTCGAAGCGATGATCCGGAACATGCCCGAGGGCGAGGATGCGACCGAGCTGCGCGAGGCGCTGGACCAACTGCGCGCGATGGCGCCGCAGATGCGCCGCCGCGCCGGCCAGGCGTCGTTCCCTATTGCGGCCGCGGGCTCGCTGTCGGCGAACGCCTGATCGGCGGCGCGCCGCTCAGCGGGTCTTCATCGCGGCGATGCTCTCCTCGATGCGGACCCGCGCCTCCTTCAGGGGCTGCACGATCTGCTCGATCAGCTTGGAGCGCGGCACCGCCGAGCGGAAATAGGTCAGCCCCACCGTCGCCAGCACCCGCCCGTCGGCCATGATCGGCATGGCGACGGTCGACGACGACATCGGCTCGGTCGACGGATCCCGCTCGGCGAAGCCGCGCGCCCGGACGGTGCGCACCAGGTTCCGCACCACGGCGTGCAGGTCCGGGGGGTGATCCTCCGGGTCCTGCGAGGTCTCCAGCATGCGCACCAGGAGATCGCGCTCGGCCCGCGGGCACCAGGCCAGATAGGCGCGGCCGAGCCCGCGCGACACCAGGCTCAGCCGCATGTTGATGGTGGCGTGGAACGGCGACACCGGGCTGTCCGGAATCGTGCTGAACCGCACCGCGACGGCGTCGCCGGCCAGCAGCGCCACCGACACGGGCCATTTCAGCCGGCGGGTGAGATCGATGGCCCAGGGCCGCGCCGCCTCGATCACCATCGGGGAGCCGTGGAAGCCGCTGGCGAGCGTCGTCACCTGCGACGTCACCTGATAGCCGCCGAGCCGCTTGTCGCTCGCCACATAGCCGTCGGCGATCAGGGTCTCCAGCAGCCGCACGATGGTCGGCTTGGGCAGCCCGGTGCGGGCGTGCAGGTCGGCGATGGTCGCCACCCGCTGCTTGTTCAGCTCGCGCAGCAGCACGAAGGCGCGCTGCACCGATTGCACCGGAGGAAACGAGGGCATGCGGGTCCGCCGTCCGACGTGTCGCACCATCGCGGCGCCGGCGCAGGATAGACTATCCGGGACCGGCGTCGACCAGCGTCCGATCGACCACCAGCACCACTTTGCCGATCTGCTCGCCGGCCTCCAGCATGGCGTGCGCCGCCGCGACCTCGGCGAGCGGCACGGTCGCGTGGATGCGGGTGCGGATGCGGCCCAGCGCGATCAGCGGCCACACCTCCTCGACCAACGCGCGGGCGATCCGACCTTTGTATTCGGGCGGGCGCGGCCGCAGGGTCGAGCCCGTGAGGGTCAGGCGGCGGCGCACGATGTCGCGCACGTTGACCTCGGCCATGGCGCCCTGATGGCTGGCGAGCAGCACGACGCGTCCGTCCGGAGCCAGCAGGCCGAGCTCGCGGTCCGTGTAGGGGCCGGCCTGGCCGTCGAGCACCACGTCGACCCCGCGTCCGCCGGTCAGCTCGCGTGTGCGAGACACCCAGTCCTCGGTCTTGTAGTCGATCGCCGCATCGGCGCCGTACTCCAGGCACACGCGGCATTTCTCGGCCGAGCCGGCCGTGGCGTACACCGCAGCGTCGCGCAAAGACTTGGCGATCTGGATCGCCGCCATGCCGACCCCGCTGGTGCCGCCCTGGACGAGCAGCGACTCTCCCTGCGCCAGCCGGCCCAGCATGATGACGTTGTTCCACGCCGTGAAGAACACCTCCGGGAGAGAGGCCGCCTCGACGAATCCGAGGTTTTTTGGAATCGGCATGCACTGCACGGCCGGCACGGCGCAGAGCTCGGCATAGCCGCCGCCGTTGGCGAGCGCGCAGACGGGCGTGCCGGGCGGCGGCCAGGTCACGTCGTCGGCGACACGTTCGACGACACCGGCGACATCGAGGCCGAGGATCGGCGACGCCTCGGGCGGCGGCGGATAGAGGCCCTTGCGCTGCTGCACGTCCGGGCGGTTGACGCCGGCGGCGGCGACCCGGACCAAAACCTCGCCGGCGCGCAGCACCGGCTCGGGCGCCTCGGCCAGCACCATCTGGTCCGGACCGCCGGCCTGCAAAACCTCGATCCGCTTCATCGCGGCTCAGCTCCCGGCCGGCATCGGATAATCGTCGGCGTTGATTACCATGCCGGGCCGCTTGGAGAAGTCGAGCCGCGGCGGCGCGAACACGTCGAGCAGCCACGACCGCGCCGGCCCGACATTGTTGCTGGTGTGGACGACCTTGGCCGGAATGACGGTGACGGACGGCGCGCCGATGCCGACATGCTCGTCCTCCCGCCAGGTGGTCTGATCCGGCGTCCACGGCCAGCGCAGATGGTGGACATAGTCGCCCTCCAGCACGACCGAGCACTGCTCGAAGTCGTCGTGCGAATGCGGGCTGAGCTTCTTGGGGTCGCGCGGCCCCTCGCGGCGAGTCATCACGTTGACCATCAGGTTGGTCGAGCGGAAAATCCGCATGTTGGTGTCGGGCTTGTCGCAGGCGAGCGGCTTGTAGCTGCGCAGGCGAAAGCCGTCGGGCGGCGTCGGCCACGGCACGATCGGCGCGACCTCGGGGGCGCCGTCGGCGTAAGTCGCGGCGTTGGAGGCGAGCGACGCCATGTCGGCGGCCTGGGTGGAGAACACCCGCACGATGCGGCCGTCGGTGGTTGCGGTGATGCGGCTTTCGCCGGGCGGCACGATGGTCAGGGTCTCGGCGTCGGCCGCGATGGTCTCGTGGCCGGCCCGGACGATGGCGGCGCCGCGGGCCAGAAACACCATGTACTCGTCGGGCTGGTCGCTGCGCGCCAGCTCGACGCCGGCCGTGACGTCGGAGACGGCGATCACCAGGTTGGCGCCACGGGTGATCCAGGTGCGGTGGCCGGGCCCCTCGAGATCGGGCGCCGACGTGGCGTGGTTGGCGTAGCTCGCGGGTCTCGGTTGCATGGGGCTTTGTCCGTTTTTTGTCTGAGGCGGGCGCATCGGTGTGATCAGGCGGCGCCCTTTCCGAGGGCGGCGATCTCGTCGAGCGCCTGTGCGGCGGCACGTCGGAGAAAGCCCTGGTCGGAGGAGACCACGAAGGCGGTGGCGCCGCGCTCCTTCAGCCAGGTCGCCTCGGCGAGTCCGCCGACAAACACGGCGACGGGCTTGCCGGCCCGGCGGGCCGCCGCTGCGATGCGGTCGACCGCGTCGCGCACCTCGGGGGCGTCGTTCTTGGCCGCGCCCATGGCGCAGGTGAGGTCGCCGCGGCCGATGAACAGCGCATCGATCCCGTCGACCGTCGCGATGGCGTCGATCTCGTCGAGCGCCTCCGGGTCCTCGATCTGGGCGATCACCGTGGTCGCGGCGTCGTTCGCGTCGATGGTCGCCCACATCTTGCCGGCGCCGTAGCCGGCCGAGCGGGGCGAGCCCGAATAGCCGCGCTTGCCGCCGCGATAGCGGCAGGCGGCGGCCGCGGCGCGGGCCTGCGCGGCACTCGCCACGTGCGGCACCAGCACGCCGGTGGCGCCGAGATCGAGCACCGACAGGAGCCGCGCCGGATCGGCGCTGGCGACCCGCACCAGGCCGGCCGTGCCGACGGCGCGGGCCGCGAACAGCGCCAGGTCCATCGCGGTGCGGTCGAACGGGGCGTGCTCCTCGTCGATCACGACGAAGTCGAAGCCGAGCGCGCCGATGATCTCGGTCGCGTGGATGGTCGGCGTCTTGAGGAAGGTGCCGACCAGATGCTCGCCCGAGGCGAGCCGTTGCCGGAAGCTTTTTTGCGGAACGGCGGTGTTGGACATGATGGGCGGTCCGCTCAGGCTGTCTTCGCGGCGGGGGCGTTGTCGCCGAGGCCGGCGAGCCGGGTGGCATTGGTCGAGACCATGCGGCGGACCTCGTCGGGCGTGTAGCCGAGCGACAGGCAGAGCTTGATGATCTGCCGGAAGCCCTCGACCGGCGAGGGGCAGTTGGTCTGGCCGAGATCCGAGCCGAAGAAGGTGTTGTCGACGCCGGCCGTGTCGATCCACTCCTTCAGTTGCTCGGGCGTGTACACCTTGAAGCGGCAGTCGATATAGAGGCAGGCCGAGTGCTCGATCATGACGCCGAGATCGAGCAGGCGCTTGATGTCCTTCGGTGCCGCGCCGACCGTGTAGGGCGGGTGATTGACCAGGAGCCGCTTGCAGCCGCGGCGCTTCGCCTCCTCGAACAGCACCCACGCCTCGCTGATGTGGAGATGGCCGCAGGACAGCACCGCGTCGTGCTGCGCGACGAGATCCAGGATGGGCTTCACCTCGTCCTTCAGCTCGCCGTGCTCGTCGACGGCCGAGAGCGCCGTCGGCCGCCGCATCTCGGACTTCGCCACCAGAAGCTTCTTGTTGTGGCCCTCGCGGATGTGGTTCGCGGCCGAGACGGTCGGCATCCACACGATCTTGGTGCCGAGCTTGAGGGCGTGCTCCACCGCGTAGGCGTTGAAGCCGCCGAGCGCGTTGTTGAGCACGATGCCGCCGAGCGGCTCGGCGCCGCCCTTGCTGCGGGCGCGCAGCATCTCGGCGATCGGTGCCGTCGGATAATAGTGGTCCTTGAACAGCACGGCCCGCATGCCGGCGCTCGACGCCTGCTCCAGGGCGTCGATATGATCGACCAGACGCGCCATCACGGACGGGCCGCTGTGGACATGGAGGTCGACGGCGCCTTTCAGCAGATCGTCGACCAGCGTCTCGGAGACCGGGGCTTTGGAGGGGGCGGCGGACATCGAAGTTCCTTTCTGACGGCGCGATCAGCGTGTGCGCTGCAGCACATGGCGTGAGAAGGAGACTACGAGAAACGCCGCATCTATCGCGCACCAATCGCGGTCATTTCGCATCGTGAAACGCATGGAGAAACCGATCGCAGCGCCCGCGTTCTCGGCTAGCTTCGCCTCGATCGACGCCGGCCCCCCGCCCCCCCCCGCGGGCCGCGGCGTAAACCGTCCGGGAGAACCGCACCATGCCGAACCGAGTGTCACGCCGTCTCGCGCTCGCGGCGGTCGTCTGTGCCCTCACGGCGCCCATGCTCGTGCCGACGCCCGTCGCAGCCCAAGGCTGGCCCACCCGGCCCGTCACGCTGGTGGTGCCGTTCCCGGCCGGCGGCAACACCGACATCCTGGCGCGCGCCGTGGCGGCGGCGCTGAGCGACGGCCTCGGCAAGCAGTTCATCGTCGACAACCGAGCCGGCGCGGGCGGCAATATCGGCGGCCTCGCGGTCGCCAAGGCGCAGCCGGACGGCTACACGCTGCTGTTCTCGACGCCCGGTCCGGTGGCACAGAACCGGCTGATGTACAAGTCGATGCCGTACGATCCCGATCGCGACCTGCTGCCGATCGTGCTGATCGCCAACTCGCCGCTGATCGTCACGGCGAAGAAGGATGCCCCCTTCCAGACGCTGGCCGAGCTGATCGGGGCCGCCAAGGCGGCCCCCGGCAAGATCAATGCCGGGATCCCGGGGCAGGGCACGCTCGGCCACATCACGTCGGAGCTTCTGCAGGCGAGCGCCAAGGTGCAGTTCACCAACGTGCCCTATCGCGGCACCTCGCCGATCGTCACGGATCTGCTCGGTGGCCAGATCGATGTCGCCATGGACTTCATGTCGAGCTACGTGCCGCTGGTGACCGGGGGCACCATCAAGGCGCTCGCCATCACGGGCGCGAAGCGCAGCGCTTTGCTGCCCGATGTGCCGACCGTGATCGAGACCGGCGTCGCCAATTTCGAGGCCTCCGCCTGGTACTCTCTGCTGGCCCCGGCCGGCACGCCTGCCGAGGTGGTGCAGAAGGTCAACAGCGTGGTCAACGCCTGGCTGAAGACCGACAAGGCCAAGGAGGTGCTCGCCTCCATGTCGATGGAGCCGAACGGCGGCACGCCCGACGAGCTCAAGGCCTATATCGCCTCCGAGGTCGCCAAGTGGGGCCCGGTCATCAAGGGCGCCAACATCCAGTTCTGACCTCGGCGTTCCCCTCTGCCGAGAACCGTCGCGGCCGCGCGCGGGTTTCGAGCCCGTTCCCGCCCGGGGCCACGACGAGACGAGCACGCCGGCCGCATGTCGCGGGCCGGCGTGCTCGTGATGTCTCGACGTTCGCTTCGGCGTCGAGGACGCGGGGGTCGTCGTCCGCGCAGGCGGACGATCCAGTATCCCCGGTCTCGGCCGACTATCGAGAGGCTATTCCGGGGTCCTGCTTTCGCGCTATGGGATGCACAGAGAACTCGTTATTTTGCGAAGATGCGGTGGTCCGGCAAAGCGCACGCCTGAGCCGACGTCGTCATCGCCGGGCTTGACCCGGCGATCCATCATTCTGCGAAAAAAGCGTTTTTGCGAAACTCGAGGGATGCGCGGGTCAAGCCCGCGCATGACGGCTCTCATGCGAAAGGCGCGATGTGTGCATCCCGTAGCGCTTGCGCGGGACGACGCGACAAGCCTGCTCCCGCTTCACCCCACGCTGCGCCCGGCCTTCAGCCGCGCCAGGATGTCGGGCCGCTTCGCCTCGGCGGTGCGCAAAAGATCGTCGTAGAGGCTGCGGCCGTGGGCATCGATCCCGACCGTCAGCGGGCCGAAGCCGGACAGGCGTATGCGGGTGAGCCGGAACTGCATGATCAGGTCGTCCCAGGCCGTCTCGACGATTTCGGCGACGCCGTCGGAGAGCAGCGGCGAGGCGCCGCCGATCATCGAGAAATAGACGCAGCCGACCTCCTGCATGGCGCGGGCGCATTCCATGTCGAGGCCGCCTTTGCCGGCGGTCGCGCACAGGCCGAATTTTCGGATGACGGTCGGCAGAAACGGATTGAAGCGCGTCGAGGTGGTCGGGTTGGCGTAGAGCGGCTCGGCGCCGCCGGCCGTCTCGCGGCTGCAGATCGACAGATGGAAGAACGCCGCCCCGCCGAGATCGAACGGCAGCGGCTTGCCCGCCTCGATATGCGCCATGATGCGCTGATGGGTCGGCATGCCGATGGTGACGATCGCCTCGCCGTCGAGCCGGACGACATCGCCGAGCGCGAGGTTTCTGGCGTCGCTGCGCGACAGCGGCAGCGCCAGGCGGGGCAGGTCCATTTCGGCGTCTGTCATGGCGGTGCTCATTCGCAGCGGACGATCTCGCCCGAATTGTACAGGCGGGCGCGGGTGCGGCGGTTGATCCAGCAGTTGAAGCAGACGGCGACCGGCGTGTAGCCGTGGCCGCTCGCATAGTCGATGTGGACGCCGAGCGCCGTGGTGTCGCCGCCCGTTCCCATCGGCCCGAAGCCGGTCTGGTTGACGGCGTCGAGCAGCCGGCGCTCCATGTCGGCCAGGATCGGCTCGGGGTTCGTTTGGCCGAACGGTCGCAGCGTCGCCTTGGAGGCGAGCTTCGCGGCGACATCGAAGGTGCCGCCGATGCCGACGCCGACCACGATGGGCGGGCAGGCCTGCGAGCCGGCCTTGATGACGCAGTCGAGGATGTGAGCCTCGATGGTGTCGAGGCTCGGCGACACGAACGTCTCGATCGTCGCCCAGCGCCCGGTGCCGAGCGCCTTCGGCGAGCAGACGACCTCGACATAGTCGGCGCCGCTCACCATGTCCCAGGTGACCAGCGGCATGTCCTTGCCGCGAAAGCTGCGCGCGTTGGTCAGCGGATTGGTGACGAATTTCAAGAGCGGCGGATCGGCGGTCTCGCACAGATGGGCGAAGCCGTCGACGATCGCCTGCTTGATGTCACCCTCGATCCGCGCCGCGGTGCCGATCCGAACGTCGTAGCTCGGCACGCCGGCGTCGGTGCAGAGATATTTGTTGCTGCGCTGCGCCGTCTCGGCGGCGGCCAGCATGAAGCGCAGCACCTTTCTGGCGGACTCGACCGTCTCGGTCGCGCCGGCGGCCCGCAGCGCCGCGACGGCGTCGTCCGGCACGGTGCGCAGCGACCAGGCATACAGGTCGGCCGTGACGGTCTTCATCGCATCGTAGGTGATGGCCACGCGGCGTCGTCCTTCGCTGTCGGGTCGGTGACCGGTGTGTCGGCCGCCGTCGTGCCGGAACCCGCATGGTAGTGCGGAGTCGGTCCCAGCGGGCCGGTTTGATGGCGCGTTTCGAGATGCGAAATTGCGGCGAAGCCCGTCGGCCCCGGGCGCCGTCGCCGGCGGCCGCGACGCCGCGGCGCAGAGTTGTGCCCAAAGTTTTATGTCTCAAAATACGATAAAAAATATTGCAATTCGACATACGTGAGAATGCTGACCGGGTCCAGCCGACCGCGGTCGACCGGGTGCCGACAATCGGTCGCGTCCAGGTCTCCGCAGGTCCCGAAATCAACGTGGAACAGAGAGTTTAGCACAGCTTGATGCGACGAAGTCGCGCCGTGCCCCGTGGGACTGCTCACTGTCGGAACGGATGCAGGCCAGGCTTCAGGTGAACGAGAGCGCGCCACGGCGGCTTGACTGAATCCGAAAAGCAGACCTAGATGTCTCACATAACAAAAAAACGTCTCGTATCGCGATACAAATACCCGTGTCGTCGTGCTTCCGGGAGTGTCCCATGCGACTGTGCGCCTGACCGTCTTGATGCGCGCTTTCGAACGCCTCCTCGCGCCGCCCCCGTCGGCGCAGCCCGGACAGCGTCGGCAAGGATCGTCGCCGTGATGCTGCGCCTGTCGTCTTCGCGCCTGTGCCTGCGAGGCACTCCGCGAGGACGGTCGCAAGGCATTTCGGCCCCGTACCGTCGACCCGCATCATCTGAACCGTGGACGAACTGGGGGAAGTCCGAATGATCTACCTGCCACGATCGAATTTTCCGGCCGAGCACGAGGCCGAGTGGCGCGTCTACAACAAGATCGCCGCCCGCCTTCTGCCGTTTCTGCTCGTGCTCTACGTGATCTCCTTCCTCGATCGCGTGAATGTCGGCTTCGCCAAGCTGCAGATGTCGGTCGACATCGGCCTCAGCGACGCGGCCTTCGGTTTCGGGGCCGGCGTTTTCTTCCTGGGATATTGCGTCTGCGAGATCCCGAGCAACCTCGCCCTCCAGCGCTTCGGCGCCAAGATCTGGATCGCCCGGATCATGATCGTCTGGGGCCTGATCTCGGCCGGGCTGATGTTCGTCACCAACGAGACGCAGTTCTATGTCCTGCGCTTCCTGCTCGGCATCTCGGAGGCCGGATTCTATCCCGGCATCATCCTGTATCTGACTTATTGGTTCCCGAGCCGGCTGCGCTCGCAGATCTGCGCGATCTTCTTTCTCGGCATCGCCTTCTCGGGCGTCATCGGCGGGCCGCTGTCGGGCTGGATCATGCACACCTTCAGCGGCGCCTACGGGCTGCACGGCTGGCAGTGGCTGTTCCTGCTGGAAGGCCTGCCGGCGACGCTGGGCGGCATCGTCGCCTTCTTCTATCTCGACGACGGGCCCGCCAAGGCGAAATGGCTCACCGACGGCGAGCGACACATGGTCGTCGATGCGCTGATCGCCGAGGAGGCCAAGAAGAAGGCCGCCGGCTATGGCCATCGCTTCCTCGACGCGATCAAGGACATCAATGTCTGGCTGCTGGCGATCACCAACTTCTCGCTGCTGGGCGGCACCTACGGGCTGTCGTTCTGGCTGCCGCAGATCGTCAAGGATCTCGGCGTCAACAACCTGCTGTTCAACGGCCTGCTCACCGCCATTCCGTTCACCTGCGGCAGCATCGCCATGATCGTGGTGGGCAAGAGCTCCGATCGCCACGACGAGCGCAAGTGGCACACCACGATCTGCGCCTTCGTGGGCGCCGCCGGACTCGTGCTCAGCGGCGTCTTCGGTCACAATCCCTATGTGTCGCTGTTCGGCCTGTCGGTCGCGGTCTCCGGTGCGCTCGCCGGTCTCGCGGTGATGTGGGCCCTGCCGGCCACCATCCTGACCGGCGCGGCCGCCGCGGCGGGCATCGCCCTGATGGCGACGATCGGCAATCTCGGCGGCTACACCATGCCGTTCATCCTCGGCTGGGCCAGGCAGTTGACCCAGCAGGTCGAGTTCGGCCTCTACGCCATGGCGATGATGATGGTGATCGGCGGCCTCGTGATGCTGGTCATCCCGAAGCTGCGGCGGCCGGTGGCCGTGTCGGCCCCCGTGCCGGCCGAGCCGAGCCCGGTAGCTTCGACGCTTTGATTGTCATAGACTTCTCTGGACATTGAGACCGCATCGCGGTGGGGGCACGCCTTCGGGCGTGCCTCTCGTCGCAATGGGACGGCGTCGATCCGAGCACGCCCCCCGCCACGTCGAGAGTGCGATGACGAACGAGACCGCGCCGCCGAGCCAAACCGGGATCGTCACCGGACAGAGGCGCGAGCGCGCGACAGCCACGGACAACGACGACGTCGCGGTCCAGTCGGTCGGGACATCGTTTCGGATTCTGGACGAGCTCGCGGCCGCCGGCCGGCCGCTGCGCCTCACCGAGATCGCCAATGCGCTGCACGAGACCAAGGCGAAGGTCCACCGCCACCTGACGACGCTGCGCCAGATCGGCGCCGTCGAGCAGGACGGCGGCACCGAGCGCTATCGTCTGGGCTGGAAGCTTGTTCAGCTCGGCGAGTCGGTGGCCGAGCAGTTCAACCTGCGCGAGATCGCAGCGCCCTATCTCACCGCCATTCGCGACGAGACCCGGGAAACCGCCCTGCTCGCCGTGCCGGTCGGCTGGGAGACGCAGGTGATCAGCGTCGCCGACAACATCTACGCCCGGGTCTTCATCTCCATCAAACCCGGCAATCGGCCGCTGCCCCATGCTGCGGCGCAGGGGCGGGTCGTGCTCGCCTTCTCGTCGCCCGATGTGGTCGAGCGCGCGCTCGTGCGCGATCTGTTCCGGCTCACCCCGCACACGATCGTCGACAGGGCGGTGCTGCGCGAACGTTTCGCGGCGATCCGCGAGCGGCTGTGGGACACCGCCGACTGCGAGATCATCGAGGGCGTCAACACGCTCGCGGTGCCCATTCTGCGCGACGGCAACGAGCTCGCCGGGGTGTTCTCGATCGTCGGCCTCAGCAGCAAGATTCCCGGAGTGCCCGACCCGCACCAGCTCGAGGTGCTGCACCGCCATGCCCGACTCCTCTCGGAATCGCTCAACGGCATGGCCTACCGCAAGCTGCTGCCTGGGGCCGACAACGAGCCGCAGCGCCGCCGGGGACGACCGCGCGAGTCCGGCCAGCCATAAAGACGCCGCGCCCCGCCGTGGCGGTCGTCATCGCGTCATACGTGATGGGCACCCTGTCTGGGTCTCCTGCCGGGCTGGTCTTCGCGCTCCCGGTCCGGAGGATTTTTCACGCGAAGCCGCGGGGCGCCGCCGGGTCCGATGCGACGTTTGGTCATCCGAAATTGTCGGTCGCTCACCGGCGCGGTTCGTCCCGGATGCGGCGTTGCACTGCAGCAGGCCGCCCGTGCGGCCCGCATGGTCGGCCAGCCTCTACGTCAACCCTACGGTAAGATAAGGGGTTTCTCGCTCGGCACGGGGGGCTCGAGTAAGGTTGATGTAAGTCGCGTGCGCTAAGATGTAACTGTCTGGTTCCTCGACGAGGACCGGCAGCATAGGGGGCTGCGTCATTCGGCGGCCGTTCTTCCCGCCTGTCGGATCGAACGTTCACTCGCCGTTCAGGCGATACCGGCGACATGGGAGCCGCAACGGTCTTGGGCGGCCGCTGCATGGCGTCGGGGTTCGTAAAAGAAACAAGAAGGCCGGAAGGCATGCACGGGAGGACGGTCGTGGGTGGGGCGAAATCCGGAGTGCGGTCCATGACTCGAGCGCTGGGCTGGCGGGCTCAGGCCGCTGTGGTCGTTTTGATCGTCGGCGTCGGCGCCGGCGGCGCGACGACGTGGCTGACGCATGGAAACGGCAAGCGGTCGGCCGCGGAGCTGACGGCCGAGACCAAGCACTCGAGCCGCTACTACAAGCCGAAGGACAGCGAGTGGACGACCCTGTCGGTGCGTCCGGTGGTCGAGCACGCCTTCAGCCCCGAATTCGTCACCGAGGGCAAGATCCAGGTCAACGAGGATCGCGCCACCCCGATCTTCTCGCCCTATGCCGGCCGGGTCACCAAGCTGTTCGCCAAGGCGGGTGACTCCATCGAGACGGGCCAGCCGCTGTTCATCGTCGAAGCGACCGACATGGTGCAGTCCCAGAACGACTTCATCGGCGCCGCCACGGCGATGAACAAGGCGCGTTCCGCCCTCGACCTCGCCATGATCAACGACAAGCGCGCCCGCGAGCTCTACGACGCCAAGGCGACGCCGTTGAAGGACGTGCAGCAGGCGCAGGCCGCCCTCATTGCGGCGCAAAACGACATGCGCTCGGCCCAGACGGCGCTCGAGGCGGCGCGCAACCGCCTGCGCATCCTCGGGCGCAGCGAGGACGACATCACCCAGTTCCAGACGACCGGGCGGATCAATCCCGACACCTCCGTCTACGCGCCGATCGGCGGCACCGTGGTGCAACGCAAGATCGGCCCCGGCCAGTACGTTGCCGTCGGCTCCAGCGATCCGGTCTTCGTCGTCGGCGACCTGTCGACGGTCTGGCTCACCGCCTATGTCCGCGAGACCGATATCGGCAAGGTGAGGGTCGGCCAGACCGTCAGCTTCACGGTGCTGGCCTATCCGGACCGGACCTTCCACGCCACCGTCGACTATGTCGCGGCCTCGGTCGATGCGACCAGCCGGCGCCTGACGGTGCGGGCCACGGTGGACAATGCCGAGGCGCTGCTGAAGCCCGAGATGTTCGCCAACGTGTCGTTGCGCACCCAGCAGGACATCGTCGCGGCCGCGGTTCCGCGCGAGGCGCTGGTTTACGAAGGCAGCAATGTGCGGGCCTGGATCGCGCGCGAGGACCGCACGGTGGAGCTCCGCGACGTCACCACCGGCATGACGGACGGTCGTATGGTGGAGGTCCTGGCGGGACTGAATCCGGGCGAGCGAATCGTGGTGCGCGGCAGCCTGTTCATCGACCGCATCGCCAGCGGCAACTGAGCGCGGCGCGCCCGCCCCCTCCGACCGACCCCCTCATGAACCAGTTGATCGCCATCACGCTCCGCCATCGCGTCCTGATGGTCGGGTTCTTCGTGTTGACCCTGGTGGGCGGCGTGCTCGCCTTTCAGCAGCTCAATATCGAGGCCTATCCGGACCCGACTCCGCCGATGGTGACGGTGATCACCCAGAGCCCGGGGCTCTCGTCCGAGGAGATCGAGCGCTACATCACCATCCCGATCGAGGCGCAGGTCGCCGGGATCAAGAATCTCCGCAACATCCGCACGGTCTCGCTCTACGGCCTCTCGACGGTCAGCCTGCAGTTCACCTTCGACTACACCTACGAGGAGGCGTTGCAGCAGGTGCTCAATCGGCTGGGGTCGATGTCGGCCCTGCCAGGCGGTGCACAGCCGCAGATCTCCCCGATCAGCCCGATCGGCGAGATTTACCGCTACAAGCTCGCGGGGCCGCCCGGCTACAGCGTGCTCGACCTCAAGACTCTGCAGGACTGGGTGCTGGTCCGCCGATTCCGCATGGTGCCGGGCGTGATCGACGTCACCGGCTGGGGCGGCAAGACCAAGACGTTCGAGCTGCAGGTCGACCTCGCCAAGCTCCTGTCCTACGGCCTCACCCTGCCGCAGCTCACCCAGGCGCTCACCAACAGCAACATCAATGTCGGCGGCAACACGGTCAATCTCGGGACCCAGGCCGCGGTGGTGCGCGGCGTCGGCCTGATCCGCTCGATCGACGACGTCGCCAACACCATGATCGCGCAGAGCGGCGGCAACCCCGTGCTGATCCGTGACGTCGCCACCGTCACGGTCGGCAACCAGCCGCGACTCGGCATCGCCGGCAAGGACGGCGACGACGACATCGTCCAGGGCATCGTGCTGATGCGCCGCGGCGAGCAGAGCATGCCGACCATCCGGCGGGTCGAGCACGAGGTCGAGCAGATCAATGCCTCCGGCCTGCTGCCGCCCGGCGTGCGGATCGAGCGGATCTACGATCGCAAGGATCTCATCGACGTCACCACCAACACCGTGCTGCACAACATGGTGGTCGGGATCGGCCTGATCTTCGTGCTGCAGTGGATCTTCCTCGGTAATCTCCGCAGCGCCCTGATCGTCGGCGCGACGATTCCGTTCGCGCTGTTCTTCGCGGTCGGGATCCTGGTCGTCCGCGGCGAGTCGGCGAATCTTCTGTCGGTCGGCGCCATCGATTTCGGGCTGATCGTCGACGCCACCGTCATCATGGTCGAGGCGATCTATCGCCGGCTCGCCATTCCGCTGGAGCAGCGCCAGCAGGCGGCGACCGGTCCCGGACGCCTGACCGGCAAGCTCTACGAGATCTATGTGGCCGGCACCGGCATCGGCCGCTCGATCTTCTTCTCGGCCGGCATCATCATCGCCGCCTTCATCCCGCTGTTCACGCTGAGCGGCGTCGAGGGCCACATCTTCGGCCCGATGGCGAAGACCTACGCCTACGCGCTGGCGGGCGGCCTGATCGCCACCTTCACGGTGGCGCCCGCGCTCAGCGCCCTCCTGCTGCCCGAGCACGTCAGCGAGACCGAAACCTTCGTGATGCGGTTCATGCACCGGCTCTACATGCCGGTGCTGCGCTTCGGCCTGGCGAATCGGGCGATCGTGCTCGCCTTCGCCGGCACGCTGCTGCTGCTCGCCGTGGTGGCCGTGCGGATGCTCGGGCTCGAGTTCCTGCCCAAGCTCGAGGAAGGCAATCTGTGGATCCGCGCCACGCTGCCGTCGACGATCGCGCTCGAGGAGGGCAACGGCTACGTCAATCGCATGCGCACGCTGATCCGCGGCTTCCCCGAGGTCGAGTCGGTGGTGTCGCAGCAGGGCCGGCCGGACGACGGCACCGACCCGGCCGGTTTCTTCAACGTCGAGTTCTTCGCCCCGCTCAAGCCGGTCGGGCAGTGGCGCAAGGGGCTCGACAAGGACGACCTCACGGGCGAGATCCTCACCAAGCTGAACGCCGAGTTCCCCGGCATCGCCTTCAACTTCTCGCAGTACCTGCAGGACAACGTCGCCGAGGCGGTGTCGGGCGTCAAAGGCGAGAACTCGATCAAGCTGTACGGCAACGACCTGCGCTCGCTCACCGACACGGCGAACAACATCCGCAACGTGCTCGATACCGTGCAGGGAATCGAGGACCTCGCCGTCTTCATCTCGCTCGGCCAGCCGACCATCCAGATCGACGTCGACCGCGCCCGGGCGGCGCGCTACGGCCTGACGCCGGGCGACATCAACGCCACCATCAAGGCGGCGATCGGCGGTGAGGCGGCCGGCAATCTCTACGAGCCGTCGAGCGACCGCTATTTCCCGATCGTCGTGCGCCTCGCGCCGCAATACCGGCAGACGCCCGAGGCGATCCAGAATCTCCGCATCGGCGTGCAGGGACCGAACGGCGTGAGCCAGATCCCGCTCTCCGACGTCGCCACCGTGAAGCTGATCTCCGGCGCCGCCTACATCTACCGCGAGAACCAGCAACGCTATCTGCCGATCAAGTTCAGCGTGCGCGAGCGGGACCTCGGCGGTGCCATCACCGAGGCGCAGGCGAAGATCGCCGCCAACGTCAAGCTGCCGCCCGGCTCGCGCCTCGAATGGGTCGGCGAGTTCGGCAACCTGCAGGACGCGATCGCCCGGCTGCAGGTCGTCGTGCCGATCGCGCTCGGCCTGATCGCCGTGCTGCTGTTCCTCAATTTCGGCTCCGGCATCGACACGCTGCTCGCCATGAGCGTCATCCCGCTCGCCGTGATCGGCGGCGTGCTGGCGCTGGTCGTCACCGGGATTCCGTTCAGCGTGTCGGCCGCGATCGGCTTCGTCGCGCTGTTCGGGATCGCCGTGATGGACGGCATCATCATCCTGTCGCAATACAATCGGCTGATCGACGCGGGCTTCAGCCGACGCGCTGCCGTTCTGCGCACCGGCGAGCTGCAGATGCGGCCCGTGCTGATGACCTGCATCATCGCCGGCGTCGGCCTGCTGCCGGCGGCGGTGTCGACCGGCATCGGCTCGCAGGTGCAGAAGCCGCTCGCCGTCGTGGTGGTCGGCGGCATGGCGCTGGCGCCGGTGCTGATCCTGCTGACCCTGCCGGTGCTGATCTCGCTGCTCTCGCGCCGCAAGCGCGTCGTCGCCCCCCGCGAGCAGCCCGAGCCGGTGCGCGAGCCGGCCGAGTAGCGCGGCGCCCGGGACTGCCGGTCGAGCCCGTCGAGACGCCGATCGTCCCACCCCCGATCTCGCGCGGCGTCGTTCGACAGGGCGCGCGCCCGCATGCGATGATCGGATTCGAGCGGGCGCGGCGGTCGCGGTCCGATTGTGATGTCGAACACGTCGGGAGTGGGGGAACGATGCGCAGGCTTGTGGCTCTCTGTGCCGTGCTGTTGGCGGCGGCGACGTCGGCGAATGCGCAGGGCTCGATTCCGAGCGGCAGCCGGCTGCAGTCGATCATCGACAAGAAAACGGTCCGGATCGCCTATCGTGCCGACGCGTCGCCGTTCTCCTTCGTCGACGACAAGAAGGAGCCGGCCGGCTACACGATCGACCTGTGCCGGATCGTCGCCACCTCGCTCGGGCAGCAATACGGCACCGCCGGCATCAAGATCGACTGGGTGCCCGTGACGGTGCAGACGCGCTTCGCCGCGATCATGGACGGCAAGGCGGACCTCGAATGCGGGGCCACCACCGTGACGCTCGGGCGGATGCGCGACGTCGACTTCTCGAGCATCGTTTTCGTCGAGTCGACCGGCGTCGTGGTCTCGCGCGCGACCAACATCCGAACGTTCTCCGACCTCGCCGGCAGAAAGATCGCCGTCGTCGCCGGAACCTCGAACGAGCGCGCCGCAATCGAGCAGATCCGGATGCGCAAGCTCCAGACGACGCTGGTCGCGGTCAAGGATCGCGACGAGGGCTTCGCGGCGCTCGAGGCCGGCAAGGTCGACGCCTATGTCAGCGACAAGCTGTTGTTGGTCGGCGCCCAGATGAAGCGTCCCGACGCCCTGGTCATGCTGCCGGACGACCTCTCGGTCGAGCCCTATGCGATCGTTCTGCCGCGCGGCGACTGGGCGCTGCGGCTGGCCGTGAACACCGGCCTCGCGCAGTTCTTCCGCGGCAATCAGAACGGCGAGCTGTTCCGGCGATGGTTCGAGCCGGTCGGCATGCGCCCGGGCCTGCTCATCGGCGCCGCCTACACGCTCGGCGCCTTGGCGGACTGATCGCGGCTGTCGGGGTCGTGGTCGGCGACGCGGCCGGCCCTTGCCGAAACGTCGGGGTGGGGCTACGGCATCGGACCGGCGCGCGCGGCGCGGACCCAAAGGCGAGCATGTCATGACGATCACGAGTCTCGGCCCTTGTCGGTTTCCATCCCCCCGCGGCGGCTTCGTCAGCGACGACGACCGTATCCCGGAAAAAATCCTGCAGCGGGCGGGCGTGGCCTACGATCCGGGCGCGCTGTTCGAGCTCGCCGGGCCGCGCGAGCGGCTGTTCTTCGATCCCCGCCGGGTGCGGGCCGGCATCGTCACCTGCGGCGGGCTGTGCCCCGGGCTCAACAATGTCGTCCGCTCGCTGGTGCGCGAGCTGATCGCCGGCTACGGCGTCGCCGAGGTGATCGGCTTCCGCATGGGCTATGGCGGCCTCGATCCGAAAAACGGGCATGAGCCGATGGTGCTCGCGCATGCGAGCGTCGACGACATCCACCAGCAGGGCGGCACGGTGCTCGGCACCTCGCGGGGCCCGGTCGAGATCGACGCGGCCGTCGACAATCTGATCCGGCGCCGGATCGACGTGCTGTTCTGCATCGGCGGCGACGGCACCCAGCGCGGCGCCTTCGCGCTCTCCGAGGCGTGCAAGGCGCGCGGTCACGCGCTCGCCGTGGTCGGCGTTCCGAAGACGATCGACAACGACGTCCGCTATGTGGCGCGCACCTTCGGCTATCTCACGGCGCTGGAGGAATCGCGGCGGGTGATCGATGCCGCCCACAACGAGGCGCGCAGCGTCGAGAACGGCGTCGCACTGGTCAAGCTGATGGGCCGCCACGCCGGATTCATCGCCGCGGGTGCGACGATCGCCAGCCAGGACGTGAATTTCACGCTGGTTCCCGAGGTGCCGTTCGGGCTCGACGGCGGGCAGGGATTTCTCGCGGCGCTGCGACGCCGTGTCGCCGAGCGCGGACACGCCGTCGCGGTGGTGGCGGAAGGCGCCGGCCAGGATCTGTTCTCGATGGTGCCGCAAACCACCGACGCGTCGGGCAATGTCAAGCTGCAGGACATCGGCCCGTTCCTGGCCGAAGCCGTCCGGCGCGACTTTGCGGATGTGCAGATGCCGCTGACGCTGCGCTATTTCGATCCCGGCTATCAGATCCGCAGTTGCGCCGCCAACTGCGAGGACGCGGTGCTGTGCGACCAGTTCGCCCGCCAGGCCGTGCACGCCGCGATGGCCGGCCGGACCGGCGTGGTGGTCGGGTTCATTCACGGGACGTTCGTCCACGTGCCGACATCGCTCATCGTGTCGGGCGTCAAGCAGCTCGATCCGGAAGGGCCGATCTGGCAAGCCGTCCTGGCCGCGACCCAGCAGCCGACGCGATTCGGGTGAGGGGGGCGGGCGGCCAGGGCCGTGCCGGCGCGAGGCAGCAGTGGCGGCGAGCGTCGCAGAAGCCATCGACCACGCGGCCGTGCGATAGCCGGATCGCTCGTCGTTTCGATGAAGGTCGGATGTCGGGCGTGTATCTGGTGCCGCAAGAGGGATTCGAACCCCCGACCCCATCATTACGAATGATGTGCTCTACCAGCTGAGCTATTGCGGCGACGCGGCTCCCTGATAATCGGCCCAGGAGGTCTTGGCAAGGGATCGGACTTTAACACCGTCAAAGTCGGTGTGGCCTTAATGCACGATGATTGTTGCCATTCTGCAACGGCACGCTTAGATTTAGCAGAATGACGGGTGCAGCCAGTTTCAAATTCCCGGGGTTCGATTTACCATCTTCGCGGGGGGAAGTAGTCGCGAGGAGAGCGACGAGATGGATGTGCCCCCGGAAGTTAATATGAAGCTTTGGCAGTTCTCCTTGACGGCAAAGGGGCGTGCTGCCTTGTGGTTAATTATTTCTCTTTCGTTGATTGCGCCGGTTTTTGCTGTGGCATTTGTGGGATACTACATTTCGATAATGTGGCGATGAGGAGGCTCATCCGCGCTAATTGTCACTCGCATCGCGCATGCTTCATTTGTGCGCCTTTGAAAAACGCCGGCGGAGCCGATAAATAGACGGCATGCCCGCGACCCGTATGCCGGCGGCCCCTGAGCCCGCGACCTTCCCGTCCCCGGATCACGACCACGCCCGCTGCAGCGCGGCCGTGCTGGCGCATGCCGAGGCGCTGTGCAAGGAACGCCGCGAGCGGCTCACCCCGATGCGCCGCCAGGTGCTGTCGATCCTGGCCGGGAGCCACAAGCCGCTCGGCGCCTACGAGATCCTCGAGCTCGTCGCGCCCGGCGGGCCACGGCCGGCGCCGATCACCATCTACCGCGCCCTCGACTTCCTGGTCGCCCAGGGGCTGGTGCACAGGATCGAGAGCCGCAACGCCTTCCTGGCCTGCGCCCACAGCCATGCCAGCGGGGCGCTGGTCGCCTTCCTGATCTGCGAGCGCTGCGGTGCCGTCGGCGAGGTGCCGGCCACGGCCATCGCCGACGCCATCTCGGCCTCGGCCCGGGCGATGGGGTTCTCCCCCAAGCTTTCGGTCATCGAGGTGACCGGCGTGTGCGCCCATTGCGGGCGCGCCTGAGGCGCCGGCCGCGCGCCGCTCTCGGCGCCTCGCGTGAAAAACCTTCCCTCCGGGGGCGGCAGACCCAGGTTCCGCCCGGCACCCGACAAGGCGTCCATGACCCCCCACGCCCGCCCGCTCGATGCGCTCGCGACCGCGACCATCATCGCCCTCAGCCTGAGCTGGGGCCTCAACCAGGTCGCCATCAAGGCGGCGCTGCCCGACATTCCGCCGCTGGTCCAGGGGGTGATCCGCTCCTCCGGGGCGCTGGCGATGCTGCTCGCCTGGGCCTGGGCGCGGCGGGTGCGGCTGCTCTCGCGCGACGGCAGCCTGCTGCCGGGGCTCGCCGCCGGAACGCTGTTCGGGATCGAGTTCATCATGATCTATCGCGGCCTGCCGCTGACCACGGCGAGCCGCGGCACCATCTTCCTCTACACCGCCCCCCTGTGGGTGGCGCTGGGCGGCTCCTGGCTGCTGCCGGGCGAGCGGCTCGGGACGCTGCAGTGGTTCGGGCTGGCGCTGGCCTTTTTCGGGGTCGTGGTGGCGATCGGCAGCCCGCAGCTCGCCGGGGCGGGCGCGGGCGGATCCGGGCTGGCGGTGCCGGGCGGCACCCCGACACTGCTCGGCGACGCCCTGCTGCTCGCCTCGGGGCTCGGCTGGGCCGCCACCACCCTGGTCATCAAGGGCACGCGGCTGGTCCAGATCGCCCCCGAAAAGACGCTCGGCTACCAGCTCGTCGTCTCCATCCCCATCCTGGTGGTGGCGGCCCTGGTGTTCGGCGAGAGCCTTGGCGGTACCCCGCGCCCGGCTGCGGTCGGCTGGCTCGCCTATCAAACCATCTGGGTGGTCGGAATCACCTATGGGCTGTGGTTCGCCCTGGTGAAGCACTATTCGGCCAGCCGTCTTTCGGCCTTCACGTTCCTCACCCCCCTGTTCGGGGTTCTGGCCGGGCATGTGGTGCTGGGGGATGCTATAGACTGGCCTTTCGCCGCGGCGGCGGGCCTGGTGGTGGCCGGCCTCGTGCTGGTGAATCGGCCGCGTTGACGGCGGCGTGCAGGTCTGGCACTCCGCGCGCGATCAAGGGAGTTTTTCGATGAGCGATCAGGCTTCGCCGGCGATGCGCCGCAAGACGGTGGCCGTGAAGGTCGGCAACGTCACGGTGGGAGGCGGCGCGCCGATCGTCGTGCAGTCGATGACCAACACCGACACGGCCGACGTCGCCGGCACGGTCGCCCAGGTCGCGGCGCTGGCCCGCCAGGGCTCCGAGCTGGTGCGCATCACGGTCGACCGCGACGAAGCCGCCGCCGCAGTGCCGCACATAAAAGAGCGGCTGCTGAAGATGGGCCTCGACGTGCCGATCGTCGGCGACTTCCACTATATCGGCCACAAGCTGCTGGCCGACCACCCCGGCTGCGCCGAGGCGCTCGACAAGTACCGCATCAATCCCGGAAACGTCGGCTTCAAGGAGAAGAAGGACAAGCAGTTCTCCTCCATCGTCGAGATGGCGATCAAGCACGGCAAGCCGGTGCGCATCGGCGCCAACTGGGGCTCGCTCGACCAGGAGCTTCTCACCCATCTGATGGACGAGAACGCGAAGCTGCCGAACCCCGCCGACGTGCGCGCCGTGACCCGCGAGGCGATGGTGCAGTCGGCGCTCCTCTCGGCCGGCCGGGCCGAGGAGATCGGCCTGCCCAGGAACCGCATCATCCTGTCGGCAAAAGTCTCCTCGGTGCAGGATCTGATCGCCGTCTACCAGGTGCTGGCCTCGCGCTCCGACTACGCCATCCATCTCGGCCTCACCGAGGCCGGCATGGGCTCGAAGGGCATCGTCGCGTCGTCGGCCGCGCTCGGCATTCTGCTCCAGCAGGGGATCGGCGACACGATCAGAATTTCGCTGACACCGGAGCCCGGCGGCGACCGCACCCTGGAGGTGAAGGTCGCGCAGGAGCTCCTGCAGACCATGGGTTTTCGCGTTTTCGTGCCGCTGGTCGCCGCCTGCCCGGGGTGCGGGCGCACGACCTCGACGACGTTCCAGGAGCTCGCCCAGGAGATCCAGGGCTTCATCCACACCTCGATGCCGGAGTGGAAGACGCGCTATCCGGGCGTCGAGTCCCTCAACGTCGCCGTGATGGGCTGCATCGTCAACGGCCCGGGCGAATCCAAGCACGCCGACATCGGCATCTCGCTGCCCGGCACCGGCGAGACCCCGACCGCGCCGGTCTTCGTCGACGGCAAGAAGGTCGCGACCCTGCGCGGGCCGACGCTCGCCGCCGACTTCAAGACCATGGTGATCGACTATATCGAGCGCCGCTACGGCAGCGGGGCGCGGACCGCGGCGGAGTGACGGCCCTTCCACCGGCGTTTCTGGTCACCGGCGCATCGACCGGGATCGGTCGGGCCGTCACGGTGCGGCTGCTCGCCGCCGGATGGACCGGCTTCGCCACGGTGCGGCGGATCGAGGATGCGCCGCCCGGCGCCACCGCGCTCCTGGCCGACGTCACGGATCCGGCGTCGCTCGACGCGGCGCGCGAAACGGTGGAGCGCGCGCTGGCGGGACGCCGGCTCGCCGCGTTGGTGATCAATGCCGGCATTGCGCTGCCGGGACCGCTGCTCCATCAGCCGCTCGACGAGATCCGCGAGACCTTCGACGTGAACGTCATCGGTGCGGTCGCCACCATGCAGGCCTTCGTGCCGCTGATGCTGCCGGTCGGCGACGGGCCGGCCCGCATCGTCGCCATCAGCTCGGTGTCGGGACGGATTGCGGCGCCGCTGGTCGGCGCCTATGCGGCGTCCAAGCACGCGCTGGAGGCGCTGTGCGACAGCCTGCGCCGCGAGCTGATGCTGCACGGCATCGACGTGGCGATCGTCGAGCCCGGACCGATCGCGACGCCGATCTGGGACAAGGGGCTGGCGTTCGGCGGCAGCCGCTACGCGGCGACCCCGTATCGCGACGCCGTCGCGGCCATGACGGCGCACTTCGCCGGATCGGTGGCGCATGCCCTGCCGGCGACACGCGTCGCCGATGTCGTGCTGGAGGCGCTGACGGCGCGCCGTCCGCGCAGCCGCTACGTGGTGACGGCCCGCCCGCTCATGGACTTCTGGCTGCCGCGCCTGTTGCCGGACCGCCTGCTCGACCGCCTGATCGCCGGCCGGCTCGCGCTGACGCGAAAGCGCGGATAGGGCGAGGCTTTACGAAGCGAAGCAAGCGTAGGGCGGGCAAAGGCGCGCCCGCGCCGTGCCCACGTGATCACGATGCAAAAACGATGGGCATGCTTCGCTTTGCTCACCCTACGACTACTGTAAGATGGGGAGAGCCGAAGGCGAAACCCATCTTTGCGCGGAACCTTTATGTGATGGGTTTCGCTGCCGCTCAACCCATCCTACGAACTGCGCTCATCGCGGCGTACGGGCTCGCCTGCGTTCACAGCAGCTCCTTCAACTCGTCGACCGTCAGTCCGGTCTGGCGGAGGATGGCCTGCAATGTCCCGGGCTTGATGTCCCGCCCGGCATGGATCGGGACCGTGACGGCGCACGCCGGATCGTTCCCGTGCACCAAGCGACAATGGCTGCCCGAGGTCCGCGTGACGACGAACCCGGCGCGTTCGAGTGCGCGGACGACCTCACGGGATCGAACCGCCGGCAGCCGGGTCATGCGGCGAGCGTCACTGTCACCTCGTGGATGCGCGGCTTGGCGTCGTCCGGCACGGGCTCGCCTCGCGCCAAGCGATCCTCGACGACCAGGCGGATGGCGTCCTCCGCCATCGCCAGCGCCTCCGCCTCGTCCTCGCCATAGCTGACGATCTCGGGAAGCGCCGGCACCCGGACCGTGAAGCCGCCGTCCGGTTCGGGTTCGAGCAGGACCGCGTAGGTATGCGATGTGGTCATGGTCAGGCCCGCTGCTGGACGTGGTGGGCTCGCAGCCGGCCGAAAACCCCCTCGGCAGGGACCGGCGGCCGCGGGTCGGCGAGCGACGTTTCGACCTGCCGGCGCAGCGCCGCGTCGTGGGCGGCAGTTTCCCGGTCGAGCGCCCGCAGGGCGTCGCCGACCACCTCGCTTTCCGACGCATAGGCGCCGGACGCGACCTTGCTTTCGACCATCTCGGCGAGATCTGCCGGCAGGGTGACGGTGAGCGAGCGTGCTGGCATCGACGGCATCCGTTCAGCGGCTGTGCAACGAAGACTTGGGCATTTTTGGTCCGATCGCAAGCCGGGAGTTCGCAGGATGGCTCGAGCCGAAGGCGAAACCCATCGCTTTCGGGGTGCGATTGGTGATGGATTTCGATGGCGCTCAACCCATCCTACGAACTGGTCGCACCATCCGCTCTTTTCACCCCGTCCACCTGCATTCGCTCGAGCGCCCGCCGCACAGAATTCCGCGCAGCGGCTCCTCGACGTGAGTTGCGCGGGACGGGGCGAGGCGCCACAGCCGATTGCGGCCGAAGCGTACGTCGCTGGTCGCCAGGAACAGCACGGCGATCTCGACCACCGGCGCGCTGTCGAAACGGCAGAGCGTCGTCACCACGCCGGTCTCGATGGTGATCTCGTCGGCCAGCGGCGGGCGCACATCGGGTGCGGCGAGCCGGACCGGTGGGCTCGCGGGTCCACAGGCGATGATCACATGCGCCCGGTCGGCCGGGTCGACGCCGAGCGCGAGCCGCACCGCCTCGGCCTCCGGGCCGAGCCGGGTCGACTTCGACCATTGCGCGGTGCCGTCGGAGATCAGGAGGCTCACCCGCACGATCGGTTGCTCGCAGGCCGCCGTCGCCGACCACACGGTGCGCTCCGCCGTCGTCCAGCATCCCGCCAGCGCGACACGGCAGCGCGACAAATCGCTCGGCGCTGACGGGCTCACGGCGCCGGCTCCCCGGCGAAATCATAGGCCGCGCGGCACCACTTCTGGCCGGTCGCCTCGGAGCGGATGAAGCGCCATTCCGGCCCCGCGCCGGAGATGTCGAAGACCTGCTTGCCGGTGCCGGGAACCGTCACGGGCGCCTGCTCGGCCGAGGCTTCGGCGAGGACCGCCGGCGGCAGCCGCATGACGAAGCCGATGGTGCCGTAGCCGACCACGAAGACGATCCCCGTGTCCGGATGCACCAGCGCCGGCCCGCCCCAAAACACCCAGCGGCACGATTGCGGGAGCGACGCATCCAGCCGCCACATCACGTCGATGATGTCGGGATGCGTGCCGAGTCCGTAATACGGGTCGGCGACCTCGGCGAGCGGCTGGCTGAGCGGCGACGGCGGCTTGATCGGGCCCGCCGCGATCTGCGCCATGACGCGCTGCACGCGCGCCTCGACGTCGGCGGCAGATGCGCGCGGCAGCAGGCGGGAGAACAGCGCCCGCGTGCCCTCCTCGGTGACCGGCTTCGGCCGGAAGGCGCCGATCGGACCGCTGTTGCGCGGATCGTGCTCGGCGACGCCGCGGTGGCCGGCGGGGTCAGGCATCGGTGCTCCTTCTTGCATCGACTGCGATCCGCTCCTCGAACCGGCCGCCGCCGCGTTTATGATATACGTTTATTCGAATATAATAACGTCGCAGCGCAACGGCCGGTTGGCGATCGGCAGCGTTCGCCGTGGATCCTGAAGCTGCGTTGATCCAGGTCAAGCGTCGGTGCACACCACCGGCGTATAGCCCGTCGGGTCAGGTGGAGATCCGACACATGCTGAAGCTTGCAGTTCTGATCTGGATGATGCTCGGCATCACGCTCGCCGGGGCCCTCGTCGTCGTCATCGTGACGGTGCCGTCCCTTTACGCGCAGGGCATGAGCCTGATCCCGATCGCCGCAGCGGTCGGCTTCATCGTCGCCATTCCGGCCGCGATCGTGATCGCCAAGAAGATCGATTCTGCCACGGCGCGGCGCGCCTGAAGCCGGCATCGCCCGACACGCCTGGCAGTCTCGGCCGTGCGCGGTCCGCATGCGGCCGGGACCGTGCGCGCCGCAACGATGCGGGCCGGGCACGTTTTCCGCTGAAATCCCAACGTGATCGGACGCGGCCGCGCCTCGCCTTCGATCCGCCGATGCAGATCCGGAATGCCGCGCCGCCCCTTGAACTGCGGTGCGCGACTACATTGATGAGGCTCTGGAACCGGCGGCCTCCCGGCCGCTCCCCCCGGCACGCTCCGGTAGGCCTTTCGCGGGTCGACACGTCCCGCCGAGCCTCCGGCGCGTGGGCGGTCTTCATTCGGAGCACCACATGTTCACCTGCACGGGCTATGCGGCCGAGGCCGCCGACAAGCGGCTCACCCCTTTCACGTTCGAGCGCCGCGACCCCGGCCCGACCGACGTGGCGATCGAGATTCTGTTCTGCGGCGTCTGCCATTCCGATCTCCACACGGCGCGCGGCGAGTGGGGCAACTCGCTCTATCCGTGTGTGCCGGGCCACGAGATCGTCGGCCGGGTGACGGCAGTGGGCGGCAAGGTCTCGCGCTTCAAGGTCGGCGATGTCGCAGCGGTCGGCTGCATGGTCGACTCCTGCCGCACCTGTCCGAGCTGCAAGGCCGGGCTCGAGCAGTATTGCGACAACGGCTTCACGGCCACGTACAACAGCGAGGACAAGAAGAGCGGCGGCCACACCTTCGGCGGCTATGCGAGCCACATCGTCGTCGATCACGACTTCGTGCTCAAGGTGCCGACGAACCTCGACCTCGCCGCCGCGGCGCCGCTGCTGTGCGCCGGCATCACCACCTGGTCGCCGCTGCGCCACTGGAAGGCCGGGCCGGGCAAGAAGGTCGGCATCGTCGGGCTCGGCGGCCTCGGCCACATGGGGGTCAAGCTCGCCCATGCGCTGGGAGCCCATGTGGTTCTGTTCACCACGTCGCCCGGCAAGATCGCCGACGGCAAGCGGCTCGGCGCCGACGAGGTGGTGCTGTCCAAGGACGAGGCCGCGATGGCGGCGCATGCCGAGAGCTTCGACCTGATCGTCGACGCTGTCGCGGCCGATCACGACATCAACGCCTATCTGGGCCTGGTGAAGCGCGACGGCACGCTGGTGCAGGTCGGCGCGCCGGAGAAGCCGCTCGCGGTCAATGTCTTCAGCGTGATCTGGAAGCGCCGCAACTTCGCCGGCTCGCTGATCGGCGGCATCGCCGAGACGCAGGAGATGCTCGACTTCTGCGGCCGGCACGGGATCACGTCGGACATCGAGATGATCCCGATCCAGAAGATCGACGAGGCCTATGCCCGCATGCTCGAGAGCGACGTGAAGTACCGCTTCGTCGTCGACATGGCATCCCTGAAGACGGCAGCCTGAGCGATCGCGGCCTGCTCCCTCGCTACGGCGCGAGGGGGCAGGGCGTCCGCGGCCGCTCGACGGCGGTTCGCCGCGCCGATCGGGGCCCGACATCGCCGTGGCGGTCGTCGCTTGCGTCGGGGCGCCCGACCACCGGCCGCCAAGTCGTTGTTGAAAAACTGTCATACTAGATAAAAAGTCTCGGTTCGCCAGTCGTTTGCGTGGGCCGTCCGCGGTCGTTTCCCGTTCCAGAATCACGACGATGAGAGTTACATCGTCGCGAGGCGTCGCTTGCCATTACGCCCCGGCATTTGCCCGGCCGTTCCCGACGGCCGAGGAGAGCCGGGGCTGGTCGAAGGGGCGCCCTGCAGTGTCGCGTTCCGATCGATGCCGGATGGCCGTCGAAGCGGCCCGTGGCGTCGAGCCGGAGGAGCTCGTTTCGGAGGGGTTCGGCGTGGCCGGAAAGGTCATCACGATCGCCAACATGAAGGGCGGCGTCGGCAAGACCGCCACCGTGGTGGCGCTCGCCGAGGCGCTCGCCGCGGATGATGTCGATGCGAAAATCCTGGTGATCGATCTCGATGCCCAGGCGAATGCGTCGTCCTGCCTGGCCGGCGACGGACCGCTCGCGGCACTCATCCGCGACGGCCAGACCATCGACGGCTTCCTCAACGACGTTCTGTTCAAGCGGAAGTCCCGCGAGCTCGACGCTTACATCCGCAACTACATCAGCACCGTGACGCATCGCGGGCATCAGCTCGGCATCGCCCTGCTGGCCTCCAGCGTCGAGCTGCGGCGCACCGAGACCAAGATTCTCTACCGGCTGACCAGGGCCAAGATGAGCCTCGACGAGATCGTCGAGCACCTCTCGATGGTGATGGATCGCGAGCTCGGTCGGGCGAGACGCCGGTTCGATTACGTCCTCATCGACTGCGGCCCGGGGATCTCCATCCTGACCGAGGTCACGATCCGGCTCGCCGACATGGTGATCGTGCCCACCATCCCGGATGCGTTGTCGACCTACGGGCTGCAGGCTTTCTGCAACAGCATCTGGAGCGGCGAGCTCGCCGAGAAGAGCCATTTCGAGAGCAAGCCGAAGGCCCGCTCGCCGCATGTCCTGATCACGCGAAGGCGCCAGGTCGAACTGCACCACCGCTTCGCCGCGATGATCCGCAACGAAGGCTCGGCCAAGCGGCCGGCATTCCGGGTCTACGAGACCGAGATCCCGGAAAGTGCCGACGTCGCCAAGGCGCTCGGGTCGATCGACGAGCCGGTGCCGTTCTCCCGGAAATGGGGCCCGCAGGTCGTCGCCGTGATGCGCAACCTGGTGGACGAGACCAAGGAGATCCTGAATGTCGCTCGCCATTGACGGCTTCGCCGTGCTGCGCAGCATCGGCACGCATGCGGCGGCCTTCGGCGACGTCGCGGCCGAGGCCCGCAGGACGGCGCAGCGTCTCGTGGCGAAGCAGATCATGATCGCCGCCACGGACCTCGGCGCGCTGCGCAACGTCTACATCGCGGTCGGCGAAGCCGACTTCGGCCTCGTCCTCGACGGCATGAGCGATGCGGACATCCGCTGTGGCCTCCTGACGATCGATCCGCATCGGCCCGGCATCGCGACAGCGAGCGGCACGTGGTGCCGCAGCCGGTTTCGTGCGCTCGCCGGCGGCACCGCCGAGCCGGCGCCGAAGCCGGCGAGCGCGGTGGCGGCGCGGTCCAGGTCCGTGCGTGCTCCAGGGCAATCGAAAGCCGCCGCGACCCGGGCGCGGCCGGAACGCCTGCACAGCGCCGCGATGGTTGCGGTGCGACGCAAGAAGAAATGACGCGGCAACCGGCGAGGGCCAAGGGCCGCCCGCGTTAACCGAGCATTCGTCAGGCGTGTGCTAGCGTCTCTCGGCTACTCCACCGCTCAGCCCTGCCGCAACCGCCGGCGTCGAGACCGAGAGGATCCCCCGTGTCCCCCATGCATCGCATCGCCGAAGGCTGGCAGAAGAGCCTACCGATTCTCGCCGTCGTCGGCGCCGCCCTGTGGCTCGTGTTGTTCCACGCCGATCCGGCGAGCGAGCGCGCCATGTTCGCGGCCCTGCTGGTCGTCTACATGGTCCACCAGATCGAGGAGCATCTGTGGCCGGGCGGTTTTCGCCAGTACGCCAATGCGCATGTGTTCAAGAGCGGGCGCGACGATTGGCCGGTCGACGAAGGTGGCGTCGCGCTCGTGAACATCGGCTGGGTCTGGCTGCCCATCGCCCTCGCCGCATTGTTTCCCGACGCGCTGCGCTGGCTCGGCCTCGGCTGGGTCGGGCTGACCTTCGTCAACGCGCTGTCGCATATCGGCACCACGGTGCGGTTCCGCGGCTACAATCCGGGCCTCGTCACCTCGATCGTGCTGTTCCTGCCGTTCACGATCTGGGTGTTCGCCACGGAGGTCTCCCGCGGCGCCCTGTCGGGCGCCGAGATCGGCGGGCTCCTGGTCGCCGGCGTGCTGCTGCACGTGCCGGTCGCCGCCCTGTTCGTGGTGCCGTTCCGCCGCAAGACCCCTGCCTTGGTGTAGCGGATCGCCGCGCCGCGCCGCCCGGTGCGCCCGGGCAACCCAACCGGTCGAAAGACTTTGCCGGCGGCAACGCGGTCTTAAGGCAATCCCGAACCGCAGGCCCGGAACAGAGGTCCCGGGCCAAAGAGGGCGCCTGATACGGGCGACGTCGCACGTGTCATCCCGATGATGTCGTTCACGATGCGAGCGAGGTCCGCGATGAGCACGTCCAGTATCAGCAGCTCGACCCTGAGCACCTACCTCCAGTACCTCACCGGAACCGACACCGACAGCAGCAGCAGCGTGAGGACGACCTACCTCGACAAGGCGTCGGAGGGCACGGTCCTGACGAAGAGCGAGCAGAAGGCCGCGCAGGCGCAGCTCAAGGCTGTCAACGCGGCCAGGCTGTTCGACATCTCGGTTTGATCCGGAGGCCGGCCTCACAGCCAGCGGTGGACGTCCTTCTCGGTCGGCAGGCGGCCGTCCGGCGTCACCTCGTCGACGGCTTCGGGCAGCCGGTGCCTGAGCTCCTCGAGCAACGCGTCGCGCGACATGCCGGTGCGCCGTGCCAGCTCGTCGATGCGCTCCGGCCCGAGCGCGTCGGCGAGGTCGCGGGCCGAGATCGATTTGTTCGGGCCCTTGCCGATCCAGGAGTCGGCGACCTCGCCCTTGCCCTTCTGGTGAAACTGGTCGACCAGATCCTTCAGGCCGCCGCTGAGCGCACCGCCTGCGGCGCCGCCGCCGAGCAGGCCCCCGAGCTTGCCGAGAACGCCGCCGAGCCCGCCGCTCGACTCGTCGACATGGCCGCCTTGGCCGGCTTGCCCGGTGCGGCCCGGTCCCCATGGTGGCGCGTTGGTCTCGGCCTGCGGCACCGGGGCGCCGCCGCTGCCGAAATGCTTGTAGGCCTTGTAGGCGAGCAGGCCGAGGATCGCCATGGTGATGGTCGACATGCCGCCCTTGTCGTTGGCCGCCGTCGGTGCAGGTCCGCTGTGGCTGGTGTCGCCGTGCGGGCCGTTCCTCATGCCGTTGATGACGTCGAGAAGTCCCATGGTCGTCGCCTCCTGCGCCGCCCCCCGCGTCTTAGATCGCGCGTCGATGTGACGGACGCAAGGCGGCCGACTGGCCGGCGGGCGGGGCGACGTGCCGCAGGATCGTTTGGGCCGGCCCCGAAGCGAACGGGGGGCCGGTCTGCCGGCGCGCGCCGTCGTGGTCAGAACGGCACGGAGGCCCGGCCGCGAAAACTCCAGATCTGGACGTCGCTGCCGATGCCGCCGAGCTCGGCGCCGAGCGCGATGGACGCCCCGTTGCCGAACCGCGCCGAAACCCCGCCGGTCGCCCGCGCCGACCACCCCTCGAGCAACGGCACCGAGGCGAGCAGCGGCGCCCCCGCCAGGATCACGGCGGCGGCATCGTCCTTGGAGAAGTAGTAGTCGGCGTAGAGGCCGGCATAGGGAGACAGCGTCACGGCCGGGGAGATAATCCACGGATAGGCGACCTTGACGCCGCCCGAGGCGCGCCCGGTGAAGAAGTTGCGGGCGTCCTGCGGGGTGCCGAGCGAGTCGGTGTAGCCGTTCTCGTGCTCCCACAGCGCATAGACCCGGGCCGACGGCTCGATCCACAGGCCGTAGAGCTGGCTCGTTCCGGTCAGGCCGCCCGACACCAGCCAGCGATGGCCGTCGAAGGTGCCGCTCGCCGTGCCGGACGTGCCGTTGTAGTCGAGCCCCGAATAGGCGACCGCCGCGTCGAAACGCAGGCCCGCTCCGAACCGCCAGCCCAGATAGGAGCCGACCGTCCAGCCGTCGCCCTTGAAGTGGCCGGTGAGCGTGTCCGACTTGTAGTCGAAGGTCTCCCAGCCGCCGACCGCGCCGATCAGGAGGTCGGGCGTCAGCTTGCGGGTCAGGCCGATCAGCGCGTTGACCTGGGTGCCGTAGAGCACGGAGGGCGAGTTGCTGGGCGTGTAGTTGCTGACCCCGGTTCCCCTCACCTCGGCCCACATCAGCCAGTCGCGCGGCTCGACGAAGCGGGGCCGCGACGGGTCGGCCTTCACCACGTTGCGATCGAGCGACGCGAAGGCGTCGTCGACCCGGCGGTTGCCGGCCGGCTGTCCGCGTCCGCTGCCGCGGCCGCCCGCGGCGCTGCTCGCCGGGTCGCTCGGCGCATAGGCCGAGCGGGCGCGATCCGTCGCCGCGTCGTCGGCCGAAGCCGTGGCCGGATCGGCGGCGAAGTTGAAGCGCACGCCGGTCGAGCTCGGCGAGAACAGGGCGCCGCCGTCGCTGAAGCCTTCGGCGATCGCGGTGTCGATGGCGCCCGAGATCGCCGCGCCGGAGGCCTGGGCGATCGTCTTGGTCGCGATGAGCTGCAAGGCGCGCAGGCGCAGGCTGTCGGCCGGCGTGTTCACCTCCTGGATCAGGGCTGAGGAGGTCGAGGCGGCGAAGCTCGCCGTGCCGGCATAGACGGCCGTGATGGTGTGCCGGCCGGCCCGCAGTGCCGTGGTGGTGAAGGCGGCGGTGCCGCCTGCGAGGGTCGCGGTGCCGAGCGCGACGCCGCCGTCGTTGAACGTCACGGTGCCGGTCGGGGTGCCGCCCGAGGAGGTCACGGTCGCCGTGAAGGTCACGGGCTGGCCGGCCTCGCTCGGGTTCCGCGAGGAGGCGACCGAGGTCGTCGTCGCCGGCGCGGCGTAGCTGAACAGGCCGGCGCCCGTGCCGGTGCCGCCGAGCGCGGTGACGACCACGTCGACCGAGCCGGCCGCATGCGGCGGGGTCGTCGCCGTGATCGAGGTGGCGCTGTTCACGGTGAAACTCGCCGCCGCGGTGCCGCCGAACGTGACGCCGGTCGTGCCGGTGAAGCCCGTGCCCGTGATCGTCACCGTGGTGCCGCCGGCGATCGGGCCGGAGCCCGGCGTCACCGCCGTGACGGTCGGCGCCGCATTGTAGGTGTAGAGGCCCGTCCCGGTGCCGGGCCCGGCCGGGGTCGTCACCGTGATGTCGACGGCGCCGGGGGCATGCGCCGGGGTCGTCGCCGTGATCGTGGTGGCGTTGACGACCGCGACGCCGGTGGCGGCCGTGCCGCCGAACGTCACGGCGGTGGCGCCGGTGAAGTTGCTGCCCGTGATCGTCACCGCGGTGCCGCCGGCGGCCGGGCCGGCGGTCGGCGCCACCGATGTCACGATCGGCGTCACCGCGAAGGTGAAGAGATTGGTGCCGGTGCCGGTGCCGCCCGCGGCCGTGACGACGACGTTGACGGTGCCGGAGGCGTGGGCCGGGGTCGTCGCCGTGATCGAGGTGGCGCTGTTCACCGTGAAGCTCGTAGCCGCCGTGCCGCCGAACGAGACGGCGGTGACGCCGACGAAGCTGGTCCCGGTGATCGTCACGCTGGTGCCGCCCGTGACCGAGCCGATGTTCGGCGAGACGCCCGTCACGGTCGGCGCCGCCACGTAGGTGAACTGGTCGGCCGCGCCGGTCGGGCTCGTGCCGCCCGGGGTGGTGACGCGGATGTCGACGGTGCCGGTGCCGGACGGTGCGGTCGCGGTGATCGAGGTGGCGCTGTTGAACGTGAAGCCCGTCGCCGGGGTGGCGCCGAACGCGACCGCGGTGACGCCGGTGAATCCGGTGCCGGTGATGGTCACCGAGATGCCGCCGGCGAGGGGCCCGGCATTCGGCGTGACCGCCGTCACGGTCGGCCCCGCCACGTAGGTGAACTGGTCGGCCGCGCTGGTGGCGCTGGTGCCGGTCGGGGTGGTGACGGTGACGTCGACGGTGCCGGTGCCGGCCGGTGCGGTCGCCGTGATGGAGGTGGCGCTGTTGAACGTGAAGCCCGTCGCCGGGGTGGCCCCGAACGCGACCGCGGTGACGCCGGTGAAGTTGCTGCCCGTGATGGTCACGGTGGTGCCGCCGGCGAGCGGGCCGGAGATCGGCGCGATCGACGAGACGATCGGCACCAGGACATAGGTGAACTGGTCGGCCGCGCTGGTCGCGCTGGTGCCGCCCGGCGTGGTGACGCGGACGTCGACGGTGCCGGAGCCGGCCGGTGCGGTCGCCGTGATCGAGGTTGCGCTGTTGAACGTGAAGCCCGTCGCCGGGGTGGCCCCGAACGTGACCGCGGTGACGCCGGTGAAATCGGTGCCCGTGATGGTCACCGGCGTGCCGCCGGTCGTGGGGCCGGTGGTCGGTGCGATGCCGGTCACCGTCGGGGCCGGCACGTAGGTGTACTGGTCGGCCGCGCTGGTGGCGCTGGTGCCGATCGGGGTGGTAACGGTGACATGCACGGTGCCGGTGCCGGCCGGCGCCGTCGCGGTGATCTGGGTCGCGCTGTTGACCGTGTAGCCGGTGGCGTTGGTGGCGCCGAACTTCACCGCGGTGGCGCCGGTGAATCCCGTGCCCGTGATGACGACCGAGTTGGTGCCCGCGGTCGGGCCGCTGGTCGGCGAGAGGCCGGTCACGACCGGCACTGCGGGCAGAGTCACGGCAATCGAGAACAGCGTATCGGTCGGACCCGAGGGAAACTGCTGGCTGTCCGCCCGGGTCGCAAACGGCGGCCCGGTGCAGCTTCCCGAATCGCTACAATGCGAGGACGAATAAAGGCTCAGCGACTCCGATCCGGTCCCGGACTGCGACTGCAGGGTCACTTGGACTTCGTCGGCACCGAAACTCGCTCCGCCCTTGACAGGGTGCAGGAGATAGACGGCCTTTGCTGTCGTGTAAGTATAGTCGGCATAACTGTAGGTCGGAACGTCGACGGTGCCCGCCGTATTGCCGATCGGCCCGTTGAAATTCGACTGAACGCCCAGCGCCGGAAACAGGCCCCATTTGGCCTGATCGTCGGTGATGCAGATCGAGATGGTCTCGCCGACCGACGTGAACGCGATGCTGGCTCCGCTGAGGGTGCTCGGAACTGTGCAGGCCGCGGAGGCGCTGCCGGCGGTGGCGAGAGAGGCGAGCACGCCGAGCGCCAGAAGGCCGAGGGCCCGGACTCCGAGGGCCCGGATCGCGGCGTTCCACCGCGTCGCGAACCCCCCTGTCGGACCGATGCGGTGGTTCCGCTCTGCCGAGCCTGTCGCCGCTCCGCGCGCCCCGTCGCCTGTCATCACGTCCCCCGCTTGGCCTTGCCCCGGATCGCCCACCCCCGCACGAACGCACAGCGACCGCGGCGATCGCTCGGCTCGGACGGACTCGTTCGAGGCAACCGGACCATTTTTGGATTGCAAGGCACCTGTCCCAACCGCCTCGGTTGTAATCATCTCAGCGGCATATCGGCAGGAGCGCAAGGCTAGTCGGCCTCATCCGTTGGGGGGATGAGCCGGTTTTTCAGACAGCGTTGCGTCACCGCAACATCTCAACTATGGCGCGTCAAACGCATAGGCTTTAAAATACCTCCGTATGGATCAACGGGCGAGAATGCCTTGACAGTGTCTTTCTGATTGAAATAAAATTACCACAGGTTGTAGCAGGGGCATTCATCCGAGCTTCGAACCCGCCAGGGAGCGACCATGCCGCTGGAGCCTTTCATCGGACAGATCATGCCGGCCGGCTTCGGGCTAGTTCCGCGCGGGTGGGCTCTGTGCGACGGAAGCCTGCTCGCGATCCAGACGAATCAGGCGCTCTTCGCCCTGCTCGGCACGACATACGGGGGCGACGGAATCCGCACCTTTGCGCTGCCCGACCTGCGCGGGCGAGCCGTGCTGGGCAGCGATCTCGCCTCGGTCCCCTGGGGACAGGTCTCCGGGACGGAGACCGCGAGCGTGTCGGTCGCCCAGTTGCCGAGCCACAACCATACCATTCAGGCGTCGACGACGGCCGGCACGGGCCGGGGCGCGTCACCGGCCGGAAATCTCTTCGCCAAGAACACCGCCTCGCCCGTCGCCATCTTCGCGCCGCCCGCCAGCGGCGACGTCGCCCTGGCGTCCGGGACCAATGTCGGGCCCGCCGGCGGCAGCACGCCCCACAACAACATGCAGCCCTATCTGGCCGTCAACTATCTGATCGCGCTGAACGGGGTCTTCCCGCCGCGACCGTGACGGCTGCGCATCGCGCGGCGGCCGCGCACGGCATGACGGCACGATCGTCCGCCATCGACGGCGTCGATGGCGGTCCACCGAACCAGGACGCCGAACCAGGACGCCGAACCAGGACGTGAGGACTGTTCACGATGTCGGACCCCTTTGTCGGTGAAATCCGCCTGTTCGGCTTCCCGCGCGTGCCGACGGGCTGGCTCGCCTGCGACGGCGCGTCGGTGCCGATCTCGCAATACGACGTGCTGTTCGCGCTGATCGGCACCTCCTATGGCGGCGACGGCGTCTCGACCTTCAATGTGCCGGATCTGCGCGGCCGGTTGCCGCTGTCGCAAGGAAACGGCAGGGGGCTGACGCCGCGCGTGCTCGGCGAGGTCGGCGGTGAGGAGGCTCACATCCTGCTCGGGTCGGAGATGCCGTCGCACAGCCATTCCCTGCTGTCGACGACCAGCCCCGGCACCACTCCGACGCCCGACCCCGCCGTGCATCTGGCGACGTCGAGCATCGCGAGCGCCAAGGTCTACGCGCCGCAGGCCGACGTCCCGAGCTACGACGTCATGGCGCCGGCCATCGTCGCGACCGGCAACAACCTGCCGCACGACAACATGATGCCGACGCTGACCTGCAACTACTGCATCTGCTGGTCCGGCATCTTTCCGTCGCCGTCCGCCTAGGCGGACGCTGCCGGACGCGCGTGCGGGTTTCCGCGCCGATTCTGCGTCCTGCTTCGCAACCTTCGCTATCCGCGCGTCTCGTTTCAGGGGAATGTCATGTCCGATCCATTCGTCGGCGAAATTCAGGCCTTCGCGTTCGGCTACAGTCCGGACAACTGGCTGCCCTGCGACGGGCGCCCGCTCGCGATCAGGCAGTACACGGCGCTCTTCGCACTGATCGGCACCTCCTATGGCGGCGACGGCACGACCACGTTCAATCTGCCGAATCTCGTCGGCCGGGTCGCGGTCAGCCAGGGCCAGGGGCCCGGCCTGACGCCGCGCATCATCGGTGAGGAGATCGGCGAGGCGGCCGTGGCGATCGGACAGGCGGAGATGCCGTCGCACACCCATGCGCTGCAGTTGGGCAGCAGCCTCTCCACCAACGGCACGGCCGGGCCGACCGGCGGATCGAACGTCGCGATCGATCCGAGCTTCAACGGCTTCGTCCCGCCGCCGGCCAACACGACGCTGTCGCCGACCGCCGTCGGCGTCACCGGCGGCTCGCAGCCCCATGCCAACACCCAGCCGACGCTGGCGATGATCTACTGCATCTCGACGTCCGGCATTTTTCCGAGCTTCGGCTGAGCGTGCGCCGGCCATGAGCGTGGCTGCGCCGAGGCCGCCGGACACGATCGTCGGGCGGCTCGTCCCGAGCGACCCCGCGACGGTCGTCCGCCCGCTCGCGCCGGCGGACGAACAGTTTTGTCGCGCGCTGTTTCACGAGGATCGCGCCGCCCGGTTCGCGTCGCTCGGCGCGAGCGGCCACCTGCTGGCGACGATGCTCGATCAGCAATTCCGCGCGCAGCAGACCGGTTACGGTCGCAGCTTTCCCCACGCCGAGCATCTCCTGATCGAGCATGTCGGCGCGGCGGTGGGCCGGCTGATCGTCGCGGTCGAGCGGGCAGCGCTGCCGATGGCCGCCACCGACGAGACCTTGCCGGAAGGGTCGACGTCGCTGGCGCGTGCAGGCGATCGTACCGTACATCTCGTCGACATTGTGCTCGCCGCGGCGGCCCGCGGGCACGGCATCGGCACCGACGTGATCAACAGCCTTTTGCGCGCGGCCGCTGGGATGGGGGCGACGCGCCTGACCCTGGCGGTGCTGCAGACCAACGACGGCGCCCGCCGGCTCTACGAGCGGCTCGGCTTCGTCGCCACCACGGGCGGGAGCCACATCGTCATGGTCAAGTCCTTGCCGTGACGGTTTGGTCAGGGGCGGAGCCCTGTCCGAGGCGCAGGACGTGGTCCGCCTCGTCCTGCCGTCAGCCCTTCAGAAACATCACGCCGATCTGCCGGTCGTCGCGCCGCACGATGCGGCAGCGGCGCTGGAACATCAGCAGGAACTCGACCGGCATGTCGACCGGGTTGGTCACCGTGAGCTTGGCGCCGCCCGACGAGATGTCGCAGATCATGCAGTTCTGCGGAACCGAGCCGTCGCACGGATCGAAGAAGGCGGGATAGTGGATCTCGAAGCGGGGGCTCCGGCGGAGCTCCCGCAATTTGCTCTGCTGCTGACGAAAGAAGACCATGGCACGCCTCGTCCGGACGGCGCCGTCGACGCACGGCACCCTGTTCGGCTACGATTGTCGGCGGCTCCCGCTAAGCCGCCGCAAAGACGGGCGTTATGATTTCGACGAGTTTTTTTCCGACAATGTGAAGGGATTTTTGTGGGCGTGATGGTGGTTCGCCCCGACTCATCGGTCATCCCGGAAGCGCCGCGCAGCGGCGCTGTCCGGACTCCATAACCCCTGTCTGTGAGTATGGATTCCGGGCTCGCGGACCTTCGGTCCGCGCCCCGGAATGACGGCCTCGTCTGAATATGCAGCTCACAGCTTCAGTTGCCGCGCCAGCTCCACGGCGGCCTGGCGCTTCGCCGCCATGTCGGCCTCCAGCGCCTGGTCGGCCTTGCCGATCTCGGCGAGCCGGTCCTCCTGGGTCTTCAGCGTGTCGAGATAGCGCCGGCCCAGATCCGTCCCGGCACCGACCGACGAAAGATTCCGGCGCAGCCGCTCCTGGTCGTCGCCGATGCGCTTGCGCTCGGCGTCGAGGCGCGTCCGCTCCGCCCGCGCCCGGTTGATCTCGCCGACCAGGGCGCCGAGCTTCTGCACTGTCTCCTTGACGGCCGGCGTCTCGTTCTCCAGCCCACGGATGCGGGCGAGGATCTCCTCCGGCGCGTAGTCGGTCAGCATCACGATTTGCCGGTCGGTGCGCTCCAGCACCAGTGACGCCTTGGTGGTCTTGCCCTTCGGCGCCGCCACGGTGGCGCGGAAGCGGGTCGGCGTCTCCTCGACGCCCTTGCTGCCTTCGGCCGGCGTCCAGCCGTCGGCGCGTGCCTCCTCGATGACGATCTCGCGATCCTCGTCGGCCGGCGGCGTGATCTCATAGGCGAGCGTGCGACGTGATTTGATGGTCAGCGTCAGCTCGCCGTTGACGGCCTTGCCCAGGGTGGTGCGGCGGACGCCTTGGTCCTCGCGGCGGATGTCGGTCTTCGCATCGAGCGCGAAGGTCACGTATTTGAAGGTGCCGCGGGCGAGCAGCGGCAACTGGGCGTCGCCGACGAAGTTGACGGCGCCGTCGCCCGCCCCGTCGAAGGCCGTGACGATGCCGGCCGGCAGGCTGGTGTCGCCGTCGTTCTTCAGGCGTACGGCGGCGAGCGGCCGGCGCGGCGAGGTCTCGGGCTGGTAGAGCCAGGTCCGGGTCGCCGTCACCTCGCGGTCGACGAACGGCACCATCACGGTGTGGCCGGTCGCCACCGACACCTTGGCCGGAAACCGATAGAGAAGCTGGGTCGAGGCCTCCTCGGCCTCGGCCGCCTGGGCGACGCCCGCGATGGTGTCGAGCTCGGGAGGCGGCGGGGCGGGGGCCGGTATGGCGAGCGCCGGCGCCATCGGCCGTTGCATTTGGCCGACCTGGGGCGCCGGCATGGCCTCCCGCCGGGCGAACCCGGCCGCCGCCTTGGCGCGCGGCATCGAAGCCTGCTCGACGGCGTCGTCGGTGCGCGGCATCAGCCGCGTCGCGGTCGTTACCGGCACCTCGATGCGGTCGGCGTAGAAGGCCGTGTAGAGCGACTGCTTCAGTGCCACCGGATTGCCCGAGACCAGCACCAGCTCGACATCCTTCCAGTCGCCGCCCGTGAGGTTCTCGACCACGGCCCAGCCCTGCAGCCGCGCCTTGCCGCCCTCCTTGGGCAGCACCAGCCGGTACGAGGTCTTCCACACCGGCGCCGCGACCACATAGCCGAGCCCGGCCCGCCTGGTGCCCTCGCCCAGAAAGCCGATCGACAACGTGCGGCGATCCTTGGCGCGGTTCTGCGATTGCCCCGCCAGCGCGCGGTCGATCTGGGCGCGCGTCTCCGGATCGGTGAAGCGCAGCGAGGTCAGATCCTCCAGCACGGCCTGCACCAGGCCGCGCTCGGTCATCAGGCTGAGCCGATGCCGCGTCACCGTGCCGCCGTTGGCGGGCAGCGCCGTCTCCTCGGGCTCGACCCGGAAGACCCGGCCCTTGGCCGTGACGGGCCCGGCGACCTCCACCTCGGCGCCGACCAGGGCGTTGAGGAGCGCGGTCGGCGAGGCGAGCGCGTCCGGGCCGAACGGCAGATCGCGAAAGAGCTCGACCAGCGGCGCCTTGCCGGGGAGGCTGACGGCGCCGACCCCGCCCTCGCGGTCGAACACGGTCAGACTCTTCAACAGATCGTCGACCTGGTCGAGCCGGACCGGCAGGTCGATGCTGGCGCCGCCCGTCACGGGGCCGGCGTGCAGGAACTGGGCGAGGCCGGCACTCGACAGCACGACGCGCACCAGCGGCAGCTCGGCGGCGCCCGCTTGGCCGAGGCCGGCCAGCAGAGCGGCGATCGCGAGGCTGCAGAGGAGGCGGCGTTTCGGGGCGGAGCGCCGGACGGCGGTCGCCACGATCCGGGATTGGGGCAGGTGCAAGGTGGTCGCCGGGCGAAGAGCCCGCGACAGCGACGTCGGCTCGAGCATGGTGCGATCCTGTCGTTGCAAAACTGTCGTTGCAGGGTCGCGCACCGTCGGGCCGGGCCCGGCCGCCGGAACGCGACGATCGGAAACACGGGCGGTATGTCAGTCCGGAACCAGGGCGGCGTGAGGGCCAAAAGACGCTCGCACGGCGGCGTGCTCTCGTTTGTGCACGGCACGCCGGCGCCGGTTCAGATGACGCCGGCCTTCCTCGAGGTCGTAGCCCGGCCTATGTCGACTATTTGGCTTCGGCGGCCTTGGCGGTGGCGCGGGCGATCGACTCCATCACCAGCTTCTCGGCGCCGTCGGCATCGACCCAGCGCACGATGGTGACCCACTTGCCCTTTTCGAGGTCCTTGTAGTGCTGGAAGAAGTGGCCGATCTGCTCGCGCATGATCGGCGGCAGGTCCTCGTAGGTCTTCACGTCGGTGTAGAACGGATGCAGGTCGTCGACCGGCACGGCGATGATCTTCTCGTCGCCGCCGGCCTCGTCCTCCATCAACAGGGCGCCGACCGGGCGGCAGCGGATCACCGAGCCGGGGAACACCGGGACGCGGTTCACCACCAGGACGTCGAGGGGGTCGCCGTCCATCGACAGCGTATGCGGAATGAAGCCGTAGTTGCCGGGATAGAACATCGCCGTGTGCAGGAAGCGGTCGACGAACAGGGCGCCCGACGACTTCTCGATCTCGTACTTGACCGGTTCGCCGCCGAGCGGGATCTCGATCACCACATGGACGTCCTTGGGCGGATTGCGACCGGGCGAAATCTCGGCGAGGTTCATGGGAGCTCCACCTGCAGCGTGTTCGTTTCGGCCGGCCGGGTCCCGGCGCCGCCAACGCGTCTGCTTACTGCGGCGGAGCCCGGCGCGACAACTGGATTTCGCTTTTTCACCCGACCCTGGCGGCGATGGCGATAAATACATTAGCCCGCGACGCATATCTGCGTCATGCGCGGGCTTGACCCGCGCATCCATCCACTTCGCAAAAAGCGCATTTTTTCGAAGATGATGGATCGCCGGGTCAGGCCCGGCGATGACGCCGAGGCGGGTGTCACAGCCCCTTCAGGCGGTCGGCGTCCATCACCCGCTTGCTGTAGCTCTTGGCGGTGTAGAGCGCCGCCACCGGATTGTGGCCGAGCACGCGGTCCTTGGTGAGAAGCGTCGTCACCGGCGCCTCGGAATGCTTGCAGAACAGCGCGTCGTGTCCGACGCACAGGCCGATGATCACGTTGAGGTCGGTCTTCCTGGCGTTGAGCGTGACGGCCTGCAGAATCGGATTGCAGCAGGCCTCGAAGGTGCCGGGCCGGATCTTCTGCGCGTCGGGCACGCCGATCTCGCATTTGTCGGTCGAGCCGACCTTGCACAGGACGGTCTGCGGCGCAAATCCGCCGCGGCGCAGGATGGTGGCGAACAGCCGCGCCTCCTCGATCAGGCCGACGCAGGTCGCGATGCCGATCCGCTTCGCTCCGATGCGCCGTGCGAAGGCGAGCGTCTCCTCGACCCGGGTGAGCTTGCCGTAATAGGTGCCCTCCACCTCGGCGGCCGCGTGGGCGAGCTTGGCGTCCGGCCCGCCGTCGCGGTAGCGCGACAAGGCGTCCGCGAGCACGTCGGGCGGCGTCGCGTCGGTGAGGCAGAAATCCGGCCTGTTGTGCCGCGGATTGTGACAGTCGAGCTGCCCGCAGTCGGAGCAGGTCGGTTCGGCAGGCTTGGTCATGACGGTTCCGTTGCGACGGTCGGCCGGCCCGGGCGGGCTGGCCGCGATGCGCCCGGCGGGGCCGAAGCGCATTGGGTGAATGCTACCGCGTCGTCGATCGGCGGACTTCCGTGCAACTACGGCCGGTCGATGCGTGCCGTCGTGGTTAATCCCGTCGGTGCAACGAGTTCCGGCAAGTCGATAGGATAATCATGCTGTCGCCAGCGCGAAGAAGAGCAGGCCGTTTTCTTGACAAGCACCGCTGTGGAGCGGAGATCCTCGGACAATGATGCAGGTCTATGCCGCGCGTGCCCGGGCGCCGGACTGCCACACGAAAGGACGCTCGTGAGCTTCGCGACCCCTCTGCACGCCACCACGGCGCGCCGTCCGTCCGTCCATGCCGACCGACTCTGGACGCGCCTGCGCGACGAAGCCGAAACCATGCTGCGCAACGCGCCGGAGTTCGGCGCGCTGGTGATGTCGACCATCCTGGGTGCCGACGGCTTCGAGGACGCGGTGGCGCGGCGCATCGCGGCGCGGCTCGCCAATGCGGACGTCTCCGTGCCGGTGCTGCGCGATGCCTTCCGGCATGCCTTCGCGGACGATCCGGCGATCGGCCGCGCCGTGCGGGCCGACGTGCTCGCCGTGCTCGACCGCGATCCGGCGACCGCGCGGCTGATCGAGCCGGTGCTGTTCTTCAAGGGCTTTCACGCCATCCAGGGCCATCGCCTCGCCCATTGGGCGTGGCGGCGCGAGCGGCGCGACCTCGCCCTTTGGCTGCAGAGCCGGTCCTCCGAGGTGTTCCAGACCGACATTCATCCGGCGGCACCGTTCGGGCAGGGCATCTTCCTGGATCACGCCACCGGTTTGGTCGTCGGCGCCACCGCCGTGGTCGAGGACAATGTCTCGATCCTCCAGGCCGTGACGCTCGGCGGCACCGGCAACGAGACCGGCGACCGTCATCCAAAAATCCGCCACGGCGTGCTGATCGGGGCCGGCGCCAAGATCCTCGGCAATATCGAGATCGGCCACTGCGCCCGCATCGCTGCCGGCTCCGTCGTGCTCAAGCCGGTGCCGCCCGCCACCACGGTCGCCGGCGTGCCGGCCCGTGAGGTCGGCCCGGCCGGCTGCGCGGAGCCCGCCCGTACCATGGACCAGATCCTCGGCGAGGACGCCTACGAGTCGTTCGTCTACGTGATTTGAAGGTCGACGCCTTAACCCGGCGGGGGCTCAGTTGACCGCGCGGCCGGCGATGCGGTCGAGGTCGCCGGCCAGGCGCTCCACGATGTCGCGGGATGCGATGACGCGCGACAGACGATCGCGCGCCTCGTCGATCCAGGTCGGTCGACGCGCCTGCAGGGTCGCGAGCGCGGCACGTGCGCCGGCTGCGTCCCCCATGCGGGCCGCCAGCAGGGCGCGCGCGACCAGGTTGAAATCGAGATCGCCGGGCATCTGGTCGGCGCTGATGGCCGCGGTGGCGAGATCGTCCTGGAGATAGGCGGCGAGGAACAGCGACCAGGCGAGCGGCAGCGGGTTCGACGTGGTGCTGCGTCGCGCCTGCTGCAGCAGCGGCAGGCCGCGATCGATGTACCCCATCGCCACGAGCTGGGCGCCGACCTGCATCAGCACCCGAAGATCATAAGGGTTGAGGGCCAGCGCCTTCTCGCCGAGGTCGAGACCGCGATCCGGGAAGCCACGGGCGACCTGAATCTGCATCAGCGTGTAGTGGGCCCGCGCGCTCGCCGGGGCCAGCTCGACGGCGCGTCGCGCCAGCACCAGCGCGCGCGTCAGGTTGTCGCTCGCGCCGAAGCTCAGCGTGTAATCCCGCAAGTAGAGGCGGGCCAGGAGGACGTGGCCGTAGGCGAAGGTGGGGTCGTCGACGATCGCCTTCTCCAGGCACGCCCGCGTGTGCTCGCGCCGATCAGCGTCGAAGTAGCGCGCGACCTGGGTGGCATCGAGCAGGCAGTGAGAGGGCGACGGTGCGCCGTCGCCGGGCTTGCGCCGTTCCGCCGCCGCGATGATGCCGAACGGCTGCAGCAGGGCGCTCGTGATGTGGAGAATGAGGTGCGGCGGGGTCACGTCGCCGGCGCCGGCCGCCTGGTCTGCGGCAAAATCGTCCTGCCAGACCACCGTCCGGTCCGGCATCGCGATCAGACGGACGCTCAGGAGCGCCTGGCCGTTTGCTGCGCGGACGAGCGTCGGCGCCAGCACGTAGTCCAGCCCTGGCATGTCGCCGCCGGCGTTGCCGGCCTCGAGCAGATTCGGGGCGGCCGTCACCACGGTGATGTCCTCGAACCGCGACAGCGCGTTGGTCAGCGCGGCGTGCACCCTCGTGGCGTCGAGCGCCCCCGCCTGCGGCCGGCCGATCGTCGCGATCGGCTCGATCGCGATGCGTGGCCCGTCACGGCGGCGCTCGATCGCCCCGACGGTAAGCTCGCCGGTCGCGGCCGTGAGTCGTTGCATGTTCCATGCGTCGATCACCAGCACGTCCAGCAGGCCGTAGCCGACGATGCCGAGCAGCACCAGCCCTACGGACGAGAGCCGGGCCGGAAGCCGCCGTCCAGTGCTCGACGCGGCGGTCGAAAGCTCCGGTCCATCGCCCGACGGCGGCTCCGGTGCGGATGGCGGCGCCGGGAGAGGCTCCTGAGGCAGAAAGACCGGGACGTAGCGCCCGCGCGGCAGCGCGATCCGGACCGGATCGTGACGGCCGCCGTCGGCGTAGTACCGCGCCAGCTCCTGGCGCAGACGGGCCGCCTCGGTGCGGACGATCGACTGGGTGTTGGGGTCGAAGCTCGAGTCACGACCGAGCGCTTCGACCGCGATGGTGTAGCCCTTGATCTGGTCGTCCTTGCCGGCGAGCGTCCGCTCGACCACGTAGCGCAGGAAGGCGACGATCTGGGGCGAGTCCCGGAATCGCGTGCTCGATGTCACCCGCGTCAGCGCCGCAGCAATTTCGGCATCCGACGGGCGATTGCTGTCGCCCAAGTCCGGCAAGATTAGTACATCCTGAGTAGTCAATTTTCGGAATTGACGTGGCCCCGACCACCATATCGGGGCGCATGCAGCCACAACATCTTACAATTTAGAATAATTAGTAATACGCATCTGCAACTCGATAATTGAATTGTACCCTCAATTCAATCGCCCGTTACCGTCATGGCGAGTGATAACTTTCGGCTATCCGACATCTGACCGTCACCTGACGGCCAGAGCTTTGCCGCAGTAAGGAACAGGTAACCATTCGGGTCGAACCCTGCCCATCATGAAACACCGCGTCAGGGGGACGGAAACCGCAATGGCGAATCAGAAAAGTGATGGTGGAAGCGACCGGCGGAAGTCGCGGACCGCAGTCGAGCGGACGGCGCTGTGCGTTCTGCGCGCCGACCTGCCGCGATTGCGATCCGCGCTGGACACCTATGCGCGCTGCATGGCCGAGGTGGTGACCGAGCTGTCCGGGTCGGACGACGGGGCGGCTCGCCGGCTCGACCTGCTCGGCAGCCTGCGCCGCGAGCACGACGCCGCGCTCGCCGACCTGGAGCGCATCGTCGGACTGCTGGAGGCCGGCGGGCTCGGCGACCCGGATGCGGTCGACGGGGAGGACGACCGCCGCGAGGTTGGCCGTGCGATCGATTCGGTCGCCGCCCGTCGGCGCGGCTGGCGTGACCGAGCGATGCGGCGGTGCGAGCAGATCCAGCACAAGCGCAACGTCGTGGAAGGGTGACATTTCGGCCTCCGAGCGCGGCCGAACGGCGGCGGTCCGGCGGGGGCAGGAGGGGGCCATGTCATTGTCGAACGTAAAGATTCTTTACAAGATTCTGGGCTGCTTCGGGCTCCTGCTGGTCGTCGTGGCCGGCGCCGTGTGGTTCACGGCGACCCGGATGGTGGCGATCGATGCCGAATACTCGGCGATTATCGAGCGCGACGTCGCCGGCATGAAGGCCGGGCTGCGGGCCAACCAGGAGGTCTTCAATTTCGGCCGCCTGACCTGGCGCCTGATCGCCGAGACCGACCCGGCCGACCAGCAGCGGACGCTGGCCGAGCTCCGTGCGATCGAGAAGGACGTCTCTGCGCTGCTCGACGGCGCCAAGAAGGACCTGCCGCAATTCGCGGCCCGGTTCGAGACGGCGCGCACCATGTTCGCGGCAGCCCATCTGGAGATCGCGGCGATCGAGAAGGCGGCGGCGGCAAACGACAAGGCGGCGGCGCTGCGGGCCGGCAAGGCACTGCAGCCGAAGACCGCGGAGCTGCGCCAGTACATGCGCTCCATCACGGCCGACGTGGAAAAATCATTGCAGCAACGGTCCGACGCCGCCACCGCAGAGGTGATGCAGACCATCAAGGTCACGGTTGCGTCGATCGGCATTGCGGCTGGGCTGGTGCTGGCGCTCGCCTTCGGCGTCGCCCAGTTCGGTGTCGCCAAGCCGCTCGGCAGCCTCGCCGGCATCATGCAGCGGCTGGCCGGCGGCGATCTGGCGGCCGAGGTGGCCGGGGCGGAGCGCGGTGACGAGGTCGGCCTGATGGCGCGCAGCGTCGCGGTCTTCAAGCAGAACGCCGTCGAGACGCTGCGGCTGCGCAAGGAGCAGCAGGAGGCGGAGGTCCGTGCCGCCGCCGCCCGCAAGCAGGAGCTCGCCAAGCTGGCCGACGGCTTCGAGTCGGCGGTCGGCACCATCGTCGGGGCCGTGTCGTCCGCCGCCACCGAGCTCGAGGCCGCGGCCTCGACCCTCACCCACACGGCGCAGACGACCCAACAACACGCCGGTGCCGTCGCGGCCGCGTCCGAGCAGGCCTCGGCCAATGTCTCGTCGGTCGCCTCCGCGACCAACCAGATGGCCGCCTCGGTCAACGAGATCAGCCGCCAGGTCAGCGAATCGACCCGGATCACCGGCGAGGCAGTGCGACAGGCGGAGAAGACCGATGCGCGCATCGGGGAGCTCTCCGAAGCGGCGGGCCGCATCGGCGACGTGGTCAAGCTGATCACGGCGATCGCCGAGCAGACCAACCTGTTGGCCCTCAACGCCACCATCGAGGCGGCCCGGGCCGGCGAGGCCGGCAAGGGGTTCGCCGTCGTCGCCCAGGAGGTCAAGGCGCTCGCCGCCCAGACCGGCAAGGCGACCGGGGATATCTCGGCGCAGATCGCCGCCATGCAGGCAGCGACCGAAGATTCGGTCGGGGCCATCAAGGAGATCGGCGGCACCATCGGCCGCGTCGCCGAGATCGCGGCGACCATCGCGGCGGCCGTCGAGGAGCAGGGCGCGGCGACCGGTGAGATCGCCCGCAATGTCCAGCAGGCCTCGGCCGGCACGACCGAGGTGGCGCGCAACATCTCCGACGTCAACCAGGGCGCCGAGGAGACCGGGGCGGCGTCTGCCCAGGTTTTGTCGTCGGCCCAATCGCTGTCCAAGGACAGCAACCGGCTCGCGCACGAGCTCGACACGTTCCTGGCAACCGTCCGGGCGGCCTGAGAGTTGACTTGGCCCGACCGAGGTCGGCATCTGGACCGTGGTTCGCAACCGAGTGAGGACATGGCCAGGATCGCCGGCTCGCTCCATCATCGTGCCGTGTTCGTCAGCGCGCTGCTGGTCTGCGTGCTGGCCACGCTCGCGGTGGGGCTGTCGGTCTGGCAGAGCCGCTCCGACGCGATCGCCGAGGCGGTCCGCAGCGACCGCGACACGGTCGCCTTCCTGGCCGGCCAGCTCGATCATGTCGTCAGCGAGGTCGACAACGTCATCAAGGACTACCGCGACCTCGCCGAGATCTTCACCATCACGGCGAACGACGGGTTCCAGCGCCAGTTCACGGCAGGCTCCCTGCGCGACTGGATGACGGCCAAGCTCCAGCAGGTTCGCTTCGCCCACCATCTGTCCATCGCGGACGCCGCCGGCACCGTGGTGATGTCGACGTATCCGGGCGTGAACCCACAGCTCGACCTCGCCGATGGCGACCAGTTCGGCGACCTGCGGAGCTCCGTCGACGACCGGCTGAGCATCTCGCTGCCGCAGCGCAGCCAGGCGACCGGCGAGCCGATCCTGATCTTCGCCCGGCGCGTCAACGGGCCGAACGGCGCCTTTGCCGGCGTCGTGCTCCTCAGCGTGCCGATCGCGCATTTCGATCGGATGTACAACGGTGCCGGCTTTCGCCGCGACCGCGCCTTCGCGTTGGCGCGGCGCGACGGCACCGTGCTGCTCCGCTATCCTGTCGACGCGCGCCGGACCGGGCTGAAGTTCCCGCCCCATTGGCCCTGGCACGCCATGGTCGCGGCGGGCGGCGGCAGCTATCGCTCGCCCGGCGTGTTCGACGGCGTCGTCCGGTGGGCCTCGGTGCAGCCGCTCGCGATCCACCCGATCGTCGTCGCCATCTCGGTGCCCGAGGAGAGCGTGCTGGAGAAATGGCGCGAACGCTCGGCCTATGCGGCGTTCGGCGCGGTCCTGCTGCTCGGCTGCCTGCTGACGCTCCTGGTGATCCTGGCGCGGCAGCTCCGCCATCTCGGCGCCTCGCGGGCCCAGCTCGCCGCGCAGTCCGACTCGCTCGCCTCCTCCAATGCCCGCCTGCTCGACACCAATTCGCAGTTCGCCGCCACCCTCGCGTCCATGTCGCAGGGGCTGTGCATGTTCGACCGCGCCGGCGTGCTGCGGGTGTGCAACGACGAGTTCAGGCGCCTCTACGGGCTGGCGCCGGAGGTCGGCCCGGGCGCGACGCGCGACGACCTCGCGATCATGCGGGCGCGGCGGCTGAAGCGGGTGATCGCCCGCCGCGACCCCCTGGAGGAGCTGTTCGAGCCGGCCCGCGGCGACGACGCCCCCGAGCTGGTCGAGCTGGACAACGGCCGCGTGATCGCCGTGACGGGCAGCCCGATGGCGGACGGCGGCTGGCTGGAGACGCACGAGGACGTCACCGACCGGCACACATACGAAGAGCAGATCGAGTTCCTGGCGCGATGCGATCCGCTCACCGGGGTGGCGAACCGGACGAGCTTCGTCGACCGGCTCCAGGCGGCTCGGCTGGCGCTGCGCAAAGGCGGGGGCGCCTTCGCGGTCCTGATGGTCGATCTCGACCGCTTCAAGGACGTCAACGACTCGGTCGGCCACACGATCGGCGACCTGGTGCTGCAGCAGACGGCGGAGCGGCTCGCCGGGGCGCTGCGTCCCGGCGATTTGCTGGCGCGGCTCGGCGGCGACGAGTTCGCCATCATCCGCGCGACGCCGCGCGGCGCCGACGGGGACACGGTCCGTCCCGACATGCGCGACGATGCTCTGGTCCTGGCCGGCCGCATCGTCGACATCGTCGGCGAGCCTTATGAGGTCGAGGGCGAGAGCCACGTGGTCACGACCAGCGTCGGCATCGCGCTGGCGCCGGTCGACGGCGACGAGCCGGTCGATCTCCTGAAGAAGGCCGACCTCGCCCTCTATCGCGCCAAGACGCACGGCGGTCGCAACGGCTTCGCCTTCTACGACCCGTCCATGACCGAGGAGGTCGAGGCGCGCCACCGCCTCGAGAACGATCTCCGCCAAGCCATCGCCGAGGACGCCTTCCGGCTCCATTATCAGCCGATCGTCGACGTCGCCAGCGGCCGGGTCTGCGCCGTCGAGGCGCTGATCCGGTGGGAGCATCCGACCCGCGGCCTCCTGGCGCCGCAGGAGTTCATCGCGGTCGCCGAGCAGACCGGGCTGATCGCCCGGCTCGGCGACTGGGTCCTTCACGCCGCCTGCGCCGAGGCGGTGCGCTGGCCGCGGCACGTGAAGGTCGCCGTCAACATCTCGCCCGTGCAGTTTCGCCGGGCGGACCTGCTCGACACCGTCATGCGGGCGCTGCGCGCCGCCGGCCTGCCGTCCGAGCGGCTGGAGATCGAGATCACCGAATCGGTGCTGCTGGAGAACGAGGAGAGGAACGTCTCGGTCCTGCACCAGCTCAAGAGCCTCGGGATCGCCATCGCGCTCGACGATTTCGGCACCGGTTACTCGTCGCTCGGCTACCTGACAACGTTCCCGTTCAGCAAGATCAAGATCGACCAGCGGTTCACCCGCGACGTGCTGACCCGCTCCGACTGCGCCGCCATCGTGTGCTCGGCCGCCGCGCTCGGGCTCAGCCTCGGCATGGTGGTGGTGGCCGAAGGCGTCGAGACCCGCGAGCAGCTCGAGGTGGTGCGGATCACCGGCGTATCGCAGGCACAGGGCTATCTGTTCGGCGCGCCGGTCCCGCCGGACGAGATCGCCCTGATGCTGGCCATGGATGTGCCGCGGGCCTCCGCATCGGCGGAAGCCTGACCAGCAATGCTCTCCAACCGGTCGCGCCAGGCGGCGAGGTAGCCGGCGCGCGCGGCGGCGTCGACGCGCGGCGCCGCATAGGCGACGAACGGGTCGAGGGTCTCCAGCCCGAGATACTGCAGCACGCAGCGGTCGACCGGCCACAGCACCGTGCCGATCTCGCCGTAGACGCCGTCGGCCGAGAAGCGTGCGGCGGTGCCGCCCGTCGTCACGCAGGCGATGCCGCGGGCTTCGCGGAAGAAGCCGGTGTCGAAGCGGCGGCCGTCCACATAGGCGAAGCCGGCGGCGAGCACGCGGTCGAACCAGCCCTTGAGGATGGCGGGCGGCGCCCCCCACCAGATCGGAAACACCAGCACCAGGAGGTCGCTGCCGGCGAGCCGCTGCTGCTCGCGCACGAGGTCGGGGGCGAATCCGCCGTTCGCGTGCGCGTAGGCCTGCTCGGACTGATAATGAAACCGCGCAGGGTCGGCGACCGTCGTGAAGTCGTGCCGTCCGGCGACCGGATCGAAGCGTTCCGCGTAGAGATCCGACACCGCGATGGTCCAGCCGCGGGCCGACAGGGTCGCGGCCGCGGTGTCCTTCAGGGCTGCCGTGAACGAGGTCGGCTCCGGATGCGCGTAAACGATATGGGCCTTCACGTCGGGTGCTCCGTCATCATGTGCATGGTCACGCGCCGATGCCGCGGCGCGCCGCGCGTGGAGTCGTCACGCCGGCGGCACCGCCGGCGGCACCGCCAGGTCCGCGTCCGTGCCCGAAGCGGCGCGAGATCTGCTTGCCGTAGTCCTTGAGCGCCTCGACCGTGTCGGGGTCCGGCGTCTCGGGCAGGTACTGGATCGAGCCGACGATCGCCAGCGCGCCGATGCAGTTGTCGCGCTCGTCGAAGATCGGCGCTGCCATCACGTTGATGCCGAGCAGCACCTCCTCGGGCGCCGACGCGAAGCCGTGCCGCGCGATGCGGACGAGCTCCGCCTCGATGGTTTCGCGCTCGACGATGGTGCGGTCGGTGAACCGCTCCAGCGGACGGGCGAGAATCCGCTCCTGCACGGGCCGCGGCGCGAAGGCGAGCAGCACCTTGCCCTGGGCGGAGGCGTGGAACGGCAGCTCGCTGCCCGGCCGCACGCCGATCTCGATCGGCGACGTCGAGGCGAGCGTCGTCAGCACCAGCGCGCCGCGCGGCGTCATGGCGGACAGCACGACGGTATGGCCGAGCCGGTCGCGCAGCTCGCGCATCGTGCCTTCGGCGACCTGGATCAGATCGGCGTCCGGCGCGAAGCGGGCGAGCAGGCGACTCTTGGGGCCGATCGCGTAGCGCGCGGTCGCGGGGTTTTGGGTGAGGTAGCCGCGCTCGACCAGCGTGTGCAGATGGCGATGCACCGAGCCCTTGGTGACGTCGAGGCGGTCGGCGAGCTGGGTGACGCCGAGCTCGTCCCCCGAGAAGGCGATCGCCTCGAGCACGTCGAGCGCAAGCTGGACGGAACGGACACCGGCACCGGCCCGATCGCCGGGAGGGGATGAATCTCTGCGCAAGCGGGTCATCCTATCTGTCTGCGAGCGCGGAACAGATTATCGTCCTGACTGTGACTTACAAGTGGATTTATTCGATGATTGACGCGAAAGTCAGGCGTTGACAAGAAAATTCGGCGACGGTACCGTCACAAAAAAGAAAACAGTGTCTCGCAACTGCAAACAACTTGGGCGTCGCGGCCGTTCGGTCCACCCCCGCCAATTGCGATACCTATGAGGGAGCCCCGTTTCATGAACCAGAGTCGGAGTCTGTCCGCCGCCGGCGTGCTCGGCGCGGCGCTTCTGTTCGCCGTCCCGGCGCAGGCCCAGCAGGTCTACAAGATCGGCGTCGCGGCCGGCCTCACCGGTTACGCGGCCGCGGTCGATCGCGCTTGGCGCGACGGCCTCGAGGTCGCGGTCGACTACGTCAACGGCAAGGGCGGCGTGCTGGGGCGCAAGCTCCAGCTCGTCGTCGAGGACAACAAGTCCGAGCCGCAGGAGGCCGTGACGGTCTACCGGAAGATGATCTCGTCCGACAAGGTCGACATCTTCATCTCGGGCTGCGTCTCGGCCGGCAATTTCGCGGCGGCGCCGCTGGTCGTGCGGGCCGGCATCCCGATGGTGCTGTGCTCGATCCTGCCGCCGCAGCCCGAGCAGGTGAAGTGGGCGTTCAGCTTCCTCGCCCCGCCGCGCTTCGAGGTCGAGAAACGCTACGAGTACCTCAAGGCCAACACGCAGATCCGCAAGGTCGGCGTGCTGCACGATCCTTCGCCCTACGCCAATCTGCAGAAGGGCATCGCCGAGAAGATCGCGCCCGACTTCGGCATCGAGGTGCCGGTGGTCGAGCAGTACAAGCAGGACGACGCCGACTTCAGCCCGCAGATCAGCAAGATGAACGCGGCCGGTGCCAAGGCCGTGATCAAGATCGGGCTCGGCGGCTCGACGCTGACGACCGCCAAGAACATCAAGCAGCTCGGGCTCGACATGCTGCTGCTCGGCAGCATCGACGACCTCGCCGTGTTCAAGCCGACCGGCGAGACGCTCGGCGCCCAGTTCATGTTCGTCGCCGCCCCCGCGCAGGTCTACGAGGCGCTGCCCGACGGCGCCCTGAAAGCCGAGATCGGACGCTTCCTGCCGCTGTGGCGCGCCAAGCACGGCGAGCGCGATCCGTTCTGGGGCGGCAAGGCCTGGGACGCCGTGATGGTGACGATGGCGGCGATCGAGAAGGCGAACAGCGTCGAGGGCGCCAAGGTGCGCGACGCGATCGAGACCATCTCGGGCTTCCAGGGCACCGGCGGCGTCTACAACTTCTCGCCGACCGTCCATCAGGGCATCACCACCAATCCGTTCTTCATGGCCACCATGGTCGGCGGCAAGGTGCAGGTGAAGTAGTGTCCGGCGCGGCGGCTCGCGCGGCGACGAAGGATCCCGCGGTGACGAAGGATCGTGCGACGATCCTGGAGACGCAGGCGCTCTCGGCCCGCTACGGGCGGATCGAGGCCCTGCACGCCGTCGATCTCGATGTGGGCGCGGGCGAGCTGGTCGCCGTGCTGGGGCCGAACGGCGCCGGCAAGTCGACCCTGCTGCGCTCGATCATGGGGCTGACCGACTCGTCCGGCACGGTGCGGTTCGAAGGCGAGCCGCTGCCGCGCCGCGATCCGGTGGCGGTCGCCCGCCGCGGCGTCGTGCTGGTGCCGGAAGGCCGCGGCATCTTCGGGCCCATGACGGTCGCCGAGAACCTGCAGCTCGGCGCCTATCTGATCGGCGGGCGCGGGCCGGCCTTCGACCAGCGCCTCGAGCGGGTGCTGACCCTGTTCCCGCGCCTGAAGGAACGCCTCGACCAGGCGGCCGGCTCGATGTCGGGCGGCGAGCAGCAGATGCTCGCGGTCGGCCGCGCCCTGATGGCCGAGCCGCGCCTTCTGATGCTGGACGAGCCCTCGCTCGGGCTCGCTCCGCAGGTGACGGCCGAGATCCTGCAGACCCTCGCCTCGCTCAATCGCGGCGGACTGTCCGTCGTCCTGGTCGAGCAGAAGGCGCCGCTCGCCCTTCAGATTGCCGCGCGCGCCTATGTGGTGGCGGGCGGTACCATCACGGCCCGGCTCGATCCGCGAGAGATCACGTCCCATGACCAGCTCGCCCGCTACTACTTCACCTGACTGGAGGGCGGTGGCCGGCCGCCTGCTGGCGCTCGCGCCCACCGCCTGCGCCGTCGTGCTGGTCGGCTACGCGATCGTCGCGGGCGGCTATTTCGTCGCGCTCGCCGGCTTCGCGCTGATCTATGCGGTTTTCGTCACCGGCCTCAACATCTTCATGGGCTATGCCGGGCAGGCCTCGTTCGGCCAGAACGCCTTCGCGGCGATCGGCGGCTATGTCTCGGCCGTGCTGACCACCACCTGGGACTGGCCGACCTTGCCGGCGCTCGGGCTCGGCGTCACCGGCGCGGTCGCCTGCGCCGTGCTGATCGGCTGGCCGACGCTGCGGCTGCGCGGCCACTACCTCGCCATGGCCACGCTGGCGATCGGCCTGATCGTCTACGAGATCACGGTGCAGTGGCAGTCGGTGACCCAGGGCTATATGGGCATCTCCGGCATTCCGCCGCTCGGTGTGTTCGGATACGAAGCCGCCTCCGACCGCGCCCAGCTCGTGCTCTTGTCGATCGTCGCGGCGGCCTGCATGGGGAGCGCCTGGCTGATCCGCAACTCGCGCTTCGGTCGTGCCCTGGTGGCGCTGTCCGGCAGCGAGGATGCGGCGCGTGCGCTCGGCATCGACGTCACCCGCTACAAGCTCGCCGCCTTCGTGCTGTCGGCCGGCTACGCCGCGGTCGCCGGCTCGTTGTTCGTGCACGTGGTCGGCTTCGTCAGCCCCGAGATTTTCGGCATGAACATGGTCGTGCTCGGCTTCACCATGCTGTATGTCGGCGGCATCGGCACCGTCACGGGCCCGCTGGTCGGCGCCATCGTGATCAACATGCTGCCGGAGACGATCCGCGAGCTGAAGGACTACCAAGACCTCGTCTACGGCGCCGCCCTGATCGTGATTCTCATCTACGCACCCGGCGGCCTCGCTTCGCTCGGCGCCCTCTGGCGTCGTCCCGCCGAGCCGCCGAAGCCGGAGCCGCGGCCGCCGGTCCCGGAAGTCGTTGAAGCGCACCCCTCGGAGGCGCGTCCATGATCCGGCTCGCGGTCGAGGACCTCACAAAGCAGTTCGGCGGACTGACGGCGGTCGATTCGGTCGGCTTCGAGGTGCCGGCCGAGGGCGTCACCGCCGTGATCGGCCCGAACGGCGCCGGCAAGACGACGCTGTTCAGCATGATCTCGGGCTTTCTCGAGCCGACCCGCGGCCGCGTCCTGTTCGAGGGCGAGGACGTCACCGGCACGGCCCCGCACAGAATCGCGGCGCGCGGCCTGATCAGAACCTTCCAGCTCGTCCAGCTCTTCCAGACGCTCAGCGTGCGCGAGAACGTCGCCATCGGCCGCCATGTGCGCACCCGCGCCGGCCTTTTCGCGGCGCTTTTCCGACCGCCCTTCGCGCGGCGCGAGGAGGCCGAGACGGCCCGCCTGTCGCGCGAGCTTTTGGAGCTGGTCGGGCTCTCGGCGCAGGCGGAGACCAAGGCGGCGGCGCTGCCTTATGGCCAGCAGCGCCTGCTCGAGATCGCCCGGGCGCTCGCCGCCGAGCCGCGGCTCCTGCTGCTCGACGAGCCCGCCGCCGGCCTCAACCGTGGCGAGACCGAGAAGCTCTCGGTGATGATCCGCAAGATCGCCGAGCGCGGCACCACGGTGCTGCTGATCGAGCACGACATGACCTTGGTGATGAACACTGCCGACCGCATCGTGGTTCTCGACTTCGGCCGCAAGATCGCTCAAGGGACGCCCGCCGAGGTGCAGCGCGACCCCAAGGTGATCGAGGCCTATCTCGGTGGCGTGGAGACGCTGCATGCCTGATCCCGCCTATCTGGTCCAGATCCTGGTCAACGGTCTCGGTGTCGGCTGCATCTACGGCCTGATCGGGATCGGCTTCTGTGTCATCTACAATGCGAGCGGCATCGTCAATTTCGCGCAAGGCGCTTTCGTGATGCTGGGCGGCATGGCGGCGCATGTGCTGTACACCTGGGGCTTGCCGCTTCCCGTCGCCGGCGTGCTCGCCGTGCTGATGGTGGCGGCTCTCGGCGTCGTCATCGAGCGCCTGGTGGTGCGGCCGCTGTGGGACCGCAACGCGACCCTGTTCGTCATCATTCTGGCGACGCTCGCCGTGCAGATCGTCATCGAGCGCGCCACCCTGATCCTGGTCGGCGACCAGCCCAAGAGCCTGCCGGTGTTCACCGACCTGCCGCCGATCCGCATCGCCGGGGTGGCGGTCGGCTACCAGTTCCTGTGGATCGTCGGCACCTCGCTGGTGCTGATCGTGCTGCTGGTGCTGTTCTTCCAGCGCACCCTGGTCGGCCGTGCCATGCGGGCCTGCTCGATCAACCGCGAGGCCGCCGCCCTGCAGGGCATCCCGGTGTCGCGCATGCTGGCGCTGGCGTTCGCGCTGAGCGCCGGCCTCGGCGCCATCGCCGGGGTGCTGCTGACGCCGACCCAGTTCACCGCCTTCAATGTCGGCACGCCGTTCGCGATCAGCGGCTTCATCGCCGCCATCGTCGGCGGCTTCGGCCGGCCGTTCGGCGCGTTTCTGGGCGGCATCGCGCTCGGCCTCGCCCAGGCCATCGCCGTGGTCGCCTTCGGCTCCGGCCTCAAGAACGTCGCGGCGCTGTCGGTGCTGCTGGTGTTCCTGTTCTTCCGCCCGTCCGGAATTCTGGGCACGGCGAAGTGATAAGCCGTCATTCCGGGGCGCGGGCCGAAGGCCCGCGAGCCCGGAATGACGAATGTATAAAGCTCACCCCGCCTTCGGCATGGTCGGGATCACGGTGGTGACGATCGACGCGTCGAGCGCCTCGTAGTCGGCATAGCCGATGGCGGCGTAGAGCTCGGCTCGGGTCTGCATGCGCGGCAGCATCGCCTTGGCGCCGCCGTCGCGGGCGATCGCGGCATAGAGCTCGGCCTGCGCCTTGGCGGCGACCCGCAGCGAGCTGACCGGCCAGATGACGATCTTGTAGCCGAGCGCCGCGAACTCGTCCGCCGTGAGGAACGGCGTGCGGCCGAACTCGGTCATGTTGGCGAGCAGCGGCACGCCCGGCATCTTCTCCGCGAACGCCTTGAACATCTCCGGCGTGGTCAGCGCCTCCGGGAAGATCACGTCGGCCCCGGCCTCGACATAACGTTTCGCGCGTAAGACGGCGCCGTCCAGCCCCTCGCTCGCCGCCGCGTCGGTGCGGGCGACGATCACGAGGTCGCGCCGCGCCCGCACGGCCGCGTGGATCTTCGCCGCCATGTCGGCCGGATCGGCGAGCTTCTTGTCGTTGAGATGGCCGCACTTCTTCGGCAGGAGCTGGTCCTCGATATGGACCGCGCCAGCGCCGGCGTCCTCGAAGCAGCGCACCATGTGCATGACGTTGAGGGCCTCGCCGTAGCCGGTGTCGCCGTCGACCAGCACGGGCAGGGCGCTCGCGCGGACGAGCTGGCGGACGAAGAAGGCGACCTCGTCGACCGTGATGATGCCGAGATCCGGCAGGCCCATCGAGGCCGTCATGGCGGCGCCGGAGAGATACAGCGCCTCGAAGCCGGCGGCCTTGGCCTGCAGGGCGGCGAGGCCGTTGTGGGCGCCGGGCATCTGCAGGATGCCGGGCCGCGCCAGGAGGGCGCGCAGGCGACGGCCGGGCGGTTCGGTGGCGAGATCGGTGGACACCAGATAGGTCATGCACGGTCCTCCCGCGGCCCGTCTCCGGCCGCCCGCCCGCCATAGCGCGCCGTCCTCGGCGTGTCGACGCGATTGGCGCGGCGCCCGGCGCGATGCTCCCATGAGCACGCTGCGCGGACCCGTCGGTTGGGCCTTGCCGGAAACCCGCGGCGGCGGCATGGTCCGGGCGCGGTGTTCGCCGCGACCTTCAATCCCCGCGCGCCGCGTCGCATGGCCCCGCCGGCCGTCGGGCGCGCCGCCCTGGAGGACCGCGCATGGCTGCGCTTCGGATCCCCGCCGTGTATATGCGCGGCGGCACCAGCAAGGGTGTGTTCTTCCAGGCCCGCGACCTGCCGGCCGACACGGTCGCCCGCGACCGTATCCTCCTGCGCGTCACCGGCAGCCCCGACCCCTACGGCAAGCAGATCGACGGCATGGGGGCGGCGACCTCCAGCACCAGCAAGGTGGTGCTGGTCTCGCCGTCCGACCGGCCCGATTGCGACGTCGCGTATCTGTTCGGCCAGGTGGCGATCGAGCAGCCGATGATCGACTGGTCGGGCAATTGCGGCAACCTCACCACGGCGGTCGGCCCCTTCGCGATCGCCCAGGGGCTGGTGCCGGCCGGCCCCGACGGCATGCGCACCGTGCGGCTCTGGCAGGCCAATCTCGGCAAGCGCATCGTCGCCCATGTGCCGGTGCGTGACGGCGAGGTGGTGGAGGAGGGGACGTTCGAGCTCGACGGCGTCGCGTTCCCGGCCGCCGAGATCCGGCTCGAGTTCCTCGATCCGGGCGGCGGCGAGGGCGGCGTGCTGCCGACCGGCCGCGCCTGCGACAGCCTCGACGTGCCCGGCCTCGGCGTGGTCCAGGCCAGCCTGGTCGACGCCGGCAACCCGACCGTGATCGTCGCCGCCGAGGCGCTCGGCGTTCCGGCCACCCTGATGCCGGCGCAGGCCAATGCCGACGCGGCGTTCCTGGCCCGCTGCGAGGCGGTGCGGGCCGCCGGCGCGGTCGCCATGGGACTCGCCGAGACGGCCGCCGAGGCGACGGCCGAGCGGCCGGCGACCCCCAAGCTGGCGTTGGTCGGGCCGGTCGCCCCCTATGTGGCGTCGAGCGGCCGGCCGGTCGCAGCGGAGGCGATCGACCTCGTCGCCCGGATGATCTCGATGGGCAAGATGCACCACGCCCTCACCGGCACCGGCGCGGTGGCGCTGGCGGTCGCCGCGGCGCTGCCCGGCACGATCGTCGAGCGCCTGCTCGCCGGCGCCGCCTCGCGCGCCCGCATCGTCCGGCTCGGCCACGCCTCCGGCGTGCTGCCGGTGGGCGCCGAGGCCTCGCTGCACGATGGTGCCGTCGTGGTCGACAAGGCCGTGCTCAGCCGCACGGCGCGCCGCCTGATGGAGGGCGTCGTTCTCGTGCCGGCCTCTCAACTTTCGCCGTCGCCCGACGCATGATGCGCCGACACGTTCCGAGGAGCTCGCCGTGATCCTGATCCGCAGACTCGCTCTCGCGCTGGTCGCCTCCGCGCTCGCCGTGCTCGCCCCCGTTCTGCCCGCCGCGCAGGCGCAGGCGCCGGTGCCGGGCGGCGACTATCCGGTCCGCCAGGTCACCCTGGTGGTGCCCTATGCGGCCGGCGGCTTCGCCGACATCCGGGCCCGGAAGATCGCCGAGAAGCTCGGCAGGGCGCTCAATGCGACCGTGATCATCGACAACAAGACCGGGGCCGGTGGCGTGCTCGGCACCGCCACCATCGCCAAGGCGCCGGCCGACGGCTCGGTGATCGGCATGGGCAATCTGGCGCCGCTCTCCGTCAACATCTCGCTGATGGGCAAGCTGCCCTACGATCCGGCGACCGACGTGGTGCCCGTGATCCTGATCGAGCGCTCGCCGCTGGTGCTCACCGCGGCGCCCGGGCAGGGGCTCACCAGCGTCAAGGACGTGATCGCCAAGGCGAAGGCGGAGCCCGGCCGGCTCACCTACGGCTCGTCCGGCATCGGCGGCGCCCACCACCTCTCCGGCGTGATGTTCGGCCGCCAGGCCGGCCTCGACATCGTGCACGTGCCCTACAAGGGCGGCGGCAACGCCTCGACCGACCTGCTCGCCGGCCATATCGCGATGATGTTCGAGATGGGCTATGCGGCGCTGCCGTCGATCGAGGCCGGCAAGATCAAGGCGCTGGCCGTCACCTCCAGCCACCGCGTGAGCCTGCTGCCCGACGTGCCGACCATGGCGGAGGCGGGGCTGCCCGGCTTCGAGTCCTACAACTGGCAGGGCATCATCGCGCCGAAGGGGACGCCGCCCGCGATCGTGGCGCGGCTCAACAAGGAGCTCAACGCCATCCTGCAGATGCCGGATGTGCGCGACAGCATCGTCTCGCAGGCGAGCGAGCCGGCCGGCGGGAGCCCCGAGGAGTTCGCCGCCTTCATCAAGAGCGAGACCGCCAAATGGGCCGAGCTCATCCGCGCGGCCAACATCAAGCCCGAGTAGCGCCGATACGGGCCGAGGACATCTCCTATGCCGATGGATCGATCTCGGTGTCCGCTCGTCCCCGCGAAGGCGGGGACCCAGGGGCCGCGCGGCGCGGCGCTCCTGGATTCCCGCTTTCGCGGGAATGAGCGGAGCTTGGGGCGATCTCGGCGGAACATGCTTTGGCGGCCTGCCGCTCCGGCCTCAGAAGGACCTTGATCATGCCGATGCTCGAACGTCCCGATGGTGAGCTGCCTTACGAGGTGGTGGGCGAAGGCCCGCCGCTCGCGCTGGTGTCGGGGCTGGGCGGTGCCGCGGCCTACTGGAGCAATCTGGTGCCGGTGCTGTCGCGCGCCTTCTCGGTGATCCTGCACGACCATATGGCGACCGGTCGCTCGCGCTCGCGCCGGAAGGTCCACAGCGTCGAGGCGCTCGCCGCCGACCTCGACGCGCTGCTCACCCATCTCGGCTGCGCGCATTGCAGCCTGATCGGCCATTCGACCGGTGCCGCGGTCGGGCAGGTGCTGGCGCAGGATTATCCGGGCCGCCTCGACAAGCTGGTGCTGTATGGCGGCTGGGCCGGGCCCGATCCGCATTTCGCCCACTGCTTCAAGGTGCGCCGGCGGGTGCTGACCGAGCTCGGCGTGCCGGCCTACAACGAGATCGGCCCGCTGTTCCTCTATCCGCCGCTGTGGATCAGCCGCAATCCCGACAAGGTCGCCAAGATCATCGCCGACAACGACGCCATGGCGCCGGCCGCCGCCGACATCGCGGCACGCATCGACATGATCGTCGCATTCGATCGCCGCGCCCGGATGGGCGAGATCCGCACCCCGACCTTCGTGGTCTGCGCGGCCGACGACATCCTCACGCCGCCGCATCTGTCGGAGGAGCTGGCCGCCGGCATTCCGGGAGCCCACCTGGCCCTGGTGCCGTGGGGCGGTCACGCCTGCTCCCAGACGGCGCCCGAGGAGTTCTTGGCCACCGTGCTGCCGTTCCTGCGGGGCCGCTGAGGCCCGGACCGGCGGTCGCCGGCGCGGCCGCGTCGCCGGCAGGATTCCAAAACGACGAGAGCGCCCGAACGGGCGCCCTCGCGATCACGTCCACGGTCCCGATCGCGACAGCGGCCGGGACGTCGCCGACTACTTCTTCTCGACCTTCTCGGCCGCGGCCTTCTGGTCGATGAAGTTGTAGCGCGGGTTGTTCAGCACGAAGGAGTGCACGGCGATCGCGACGAGGAGTGCGGCGATCCAGATCACCGGCAGCCAGGTCGAGGGATTGATCACCAGCCAGATCTTGTAGTCGTCCTGCGGATTCGACATCACGTTATTCCTCGGCTCAGAACCAGGGCTTCCAGATCCAGACCAGCGCGTGAGCGAACGCGGCGATCAGCAGGAAGGCGGTGAAGGTGGTCTTGAACTGGGCGTGGAATTCCAGCGCCTCTTCTTCCGTCAGACCGGAGATGCTTCGGTCAGCCATGTTGCATCAGCTCCATCGTGTGTTGCCGGACGGGAGGGTCGATCGACCGGTCCGCGCACCGGGTTCGTCGTGGCCTTTCGCCACCGCTGCACCCGGCAGTCGCCGGGCGAGAGCAAGGTCGAGGGGCGCGGCTGCGAGTTCGGCAATCCGGGCGCGCGACGACGTTCGCGATCGCGGCGCAACCGGTTTTCCAAGAGCCCGACCCGTTTCGGACGCCACGTCCGTCGGCATAATGTCCTTGACTGCAAAAAACCTATTCAGAAAAACCAGTATGTCACATTCGTAATGCACTCTTTACGCCTGTGAGTGTCAACGAATTTCAATACGTAGTGTCGTCGAACTATCCCCGTAGGTCCGGCGAGCTAGAGCGGATTTCGGTTGTGATGAATCGCTCCGACCTCCGCTCGTCCCCGCGAAGGCGGGGACCCAGGGGCGGCTCGACCTGGGGCTCTGGATTCCCGCTTTCGCGGGAATGAGCGGAGTGTGGGTCGACATCACCGAAAACCGCTCTGAGGGACACGTCCCGGCGCGGCACCGGCGCCGTCGAATGCGACCTAGGCGTCGGCAGTGCGCAATAGCGCCATGAGATTACGCGTTGTTAGTCGTTGACCCTCGATGGCCGGGCGTTATGCTTTTAGTGGCCATGGAGATGGCCGTTTACGTGAAGTACCGGCGATCGATGCTTACGCGAAGATTGCCGTCCGTATACCCATTGAGATGGTTTCATCGATATCGAAGCCGGACGCCCACGGGTCGACTTCCGCGCAGGGCGCCCGGTTTGATCCCCCGGTGAAACACCAAGCTGCCGGCGGACCGACACCATGGGCGGGGTTACCCGACCATCGTGCTCGGTCCCGCTGCTTTTTGGCGGCCGTGATTGCTCTTTTGCAGACGATGTGGCTCGCGGCCGGCGCTCGCGGTTTGCGGCGCCCGTCGCTCATCCGGGGATCGGCGGCAGGTCGATCCAGCGCCGCCCGCGGTCGCTCCGGTAGCAGGCATCGATGAGCTGCAAGCCGCGGGCGCCCGCCACCAGCGGCGCGGGGAACGGCGCGTCCTCGGCGACGTGCCGCAGGAACAGCTCCCAGCCGGCTCGATATGAATTCACGGTGGGACCGAGCTCCGGCACCGCCTGCCACTGGTCGTAGAAGCTCTCGCTGCGCTCCTGTGCGATGTTCCAGGCCGGCTTCGGAGTGGCGTGCAGCGGCTGCACGACGCAGCGATGCAGGCCGCAGACGGCCGAGCCGTCGCTGCCGTCGACCTGCAGCACCACCATGTCGTCGCGTCGCACGCGCGTCGCCCACGAGCACGACACCTGCATCAGCGCGCCGCCGTCGAGCTCCAGCGTCGCGAAAACCGTGTCCTCGACGTCGACGTCGAACAACTGTCCCGCCTCGTCGCGCCGCTGCGGCACCGCGGTGGCGATCCGGCACGAGACGGCGCGGATGTCGGCGACCAGGCCCTCGATCAGGTAGCGCCAGTGCGGAAACATGTCGAGCACGAGGCCGCCGCCGCCGGCCTTGCGGTAGTTCCAGCTCGTGCGCTGCGCCGGCGCGAAGATGCCGTCGAACACCCACCAGCCGAAGTCGAGCTTGGCCGAGAGAATGCGGCCGAGCGCGCCCGAGCGGCGCACGCGGGCGAGCTTCGCGAAGCCGGGCAGGAAGAGCTTGTCCTGCACGACGCCGTGCTTCACGCCGGCGCGCTCGGCGGCGAGGACGAGACCCATGGCCTCGTCCAGCGAGGAGGCGATCGGCTTCTCCAGATAGACATGCTTGCCGGCCGCCAGCGCGGCGAGTGCCCGCTCGGCGCGGCCGGCGGTCGCCACCGCATCGAAATAGATGGCGATCCCGGGATCGGCGAGCAGTGCGTCGCGATCCGTGCTCCAGGCGAGGCCGCCGTTCGCCGCGGCGAGCGCCGCCAGCTTTTCAGGATTGCGGCCGAGCAGCACGGGCTCGGGGAGAAGCCGGTCGCCGCTGGCGAGCGGCAGCCCGCCCTCGGCCCGGATGTCGGTGAGCGCCCGCACATGCTGGCTCGATCCGAGCCGGCCGGTGGCGCCGTCGAGCGCGATGCGCAGCGTGCGGGTCGCCATCTCAGGTCTCCACGGCGAACGGCACATAGTCGTGTGTGCAGGGCGGGCCGTTCGCCACATGCATCAGGCGCGCGTCGAGGTCGATCAGCACGGCGCCCGCCGTCATGGTGCGCTTGGCCTCGGGCTGGCGCTCGTCGGGATGCCGGCAGATGCCGTTCGGCAGGCCGAAATGGTCGGAGGTCGCGGCGTGGAACGCTGCGAGGCCGAGCCTGCCGTTTGCCTGCGTCAGCAGGCGGCGCAGCCGCGCGGCGCGGAACAGCGTGCCGGGGCCGATGCGCTCCATCTGCGACTCGCCGTGGCCGGTGCCGAGGAAATGGTTCGCATGCGTGATCAGCCCGTCCGCGGGATGCAACACGCAGACATGGTCCGGGCTGGTCTCCAGATCGATGATCTCGCCGCCGGCGGCCCCGATGACGAAATTGGCCGAGCAGGTCCGCCGGGTCTCGACCACCGGGCGGAGCGCGTCGTCGTAGCGGTCGGCGTCCAGGACCTCGCGGCAGCGCATGTGGAACGGCTTCTGATAAGGATTGCGGCCGTCGTGGTCGCAGGCGAGCCCGTTCTCGACCAGGCCGATGCCGGTCTCGTTGACGCCCATCTTGCCGCCGACGATGCCGGCCTCGGTGAGGCAGACGAGGCTCGGCCGGCGGCTGCGGCGGATGCGCAGCACCAGGGTGTGGCCGTGGATGCCGGCGAGCCAGTCCCAGTTCTGGCCGAGCCAGGTGTGGCCGTCGGCGGTCGCCTCCGGCAGCGCGCCGAAGCTGGTGCAGCCGTCGGTCTCGGCGATGCCCGGGCTGGCGATGGTGGTGTCGCGCGCCTGCGCGTCACTCTTCTGCGCATCCCGCCCGAACAGCGTGAAGGCGACCTCGTAGCGCGCATTCAGAAGCGCGACAGCGGCCTCGCTCTGCTCGGCGCCGGCCGCGATGCCCTTCATCTCAGCGACGTAGTCGTCATTCTGCCGCGCCATCGCGGCCTGCCAGCGCGCGCCCTCGGCGAGCGCGTCGGCGGGCGCGAGGCCGGAGGCCTCGAAGCGACGCAGATAGGTCTTCAGATTGGCGGCGACATCGTCCTTGAAGGAACGGCCATGGGCGAGGCCACGGTCGAAAGAATCCTCGCCGACGTCGAGGCAGCGGATCGGGCTCATTCCATCACCTCGTAGAGGCCGCGGCCGACCTCGCCGACCAGATGCAGATAGGCGTCGGACAGGCGGGTCTCGCGGGTGCGCGGTCGCGGCAGGTCGATGTCGTAGACCCTGTGAATGCGGCCGGGCCGTGCCGACATCAGCACCACGCGGTCGGACAGGAACACGGCCTCGCCGAGCGAATGGGTCACGAACACCACGGTCTTGCGATACTGCTGCCACACCCGCATCAGCTCGAAGGCCATGCGCTCGCGGGTGATCTCGTCGAGCGCCGCGAACGGCTCGTCCATCAAGAGCACGGTCGGGTCGAGCGCCAGCGCGCGGGCGAGCGCGGCGCGCTGCTGCATGCCGCCGGAGAGCTGGTGCGGCCGCTTGCCGCCGAAGCCGGTCAGGCCGACGAGATCGAGCAGCGCCGGCACGTCGGGCGTTGTCCGCGCCCGGCCGGTCGCCCCGCCGCCCTTGGTGCGCACCAGATCGTCGAGCAGCGCGACATTGTCGGCGACCGTGAGCCACGGCATCAGGGCCGGCTGCTGGAACATCACGCCGATGCGGCCGGCGCGGCGCAGATCGGCGGGGGCGGCGTCGCCGATGGTGACGCGGCCGGTGCTCGGCGCCAGCAGGTCGGCGATGACGCGCAAGAGCGTGCTCTTGCCGCAGCCGGAGGGGCCGACCAGCGACACGAAGGCGCCGTCCGCAATGTCGAGGTCGATGCCGGCGAGCGCCGTCACGGCGTCCGGGCCGCCGAGCCCATAGGTGACGCCGACGCCGGCGACCGCGATGCGGGCCGGCGGATGCACCGGCGTGGTGGCGTCCATGGTGCCCCGCGCCGCCGTCAGTTGGGCTTGCGGTTGCGCAGCAGCGCCGCCAGCGCCTCCGCCTCGGCCAGCTCGTCGACGAAGCGGTTGGTGTACATGTCCTGCGGCTTCGGCGGCTTCGGCAGGTCGCCGGAATCGGCGAGAATCTTGATCGACGACGCCCATTTGGCATCGGTCATCAGGCCGAAGCGCGTCTCGTAGTCCGGCACGCGGTAGAGGTCGTAGATCATCTCCAGCTTGCGCGACTCGAGCTTCAGGTCGCGGTCGGGCGACACCGCGACGATCTCCTTCATGGCGGTCTCGATGTGGTCGCGGGTCCAGATCAGGCTCTTGAGCGTTGCGCGCACGAAGCGCCTGACCAGATCCGGGTTGCTCTTCAGCAGCGCGTCGCTGGTGTAGAGCACGGTGCCGTAGAACTGCACGCCGTAGTCGCGCACCGGCATCACGTTGACCGGAAAGCCGCGCTGCTCCAGCGTCAGCGCCTGGCCGAACGAGTAGCCGAACAGCCCGTCGACCTGGCCGGCGGCCAGCATCTGCACCTCGGCGCCGCGCGCCACCATGACGAACTCGATGTCGCCGAGCTTGAGGCCGCCGCTCGCCAGCAGCGGCTCGACCATGCCCTTCACGTTGGCCTGGAACCAGGCGAGCTTCTTGCCCTTCAGGTCGGCCGGCTTGGCGATGCCGGACTTCTGCAGCGTGATCACGGCGAACGGGTTGTCGGGCTGGTCGGCCATCACGGCGACGATCGGCAGGCCGCTGCCGCGCGCCTTGACGAAGGCGTCGGCATTGGTGAGGCCGAACTGCTCGCGCCCGGTGGCGATGAACACCTCGTTCTGCTGCCCGGCGGAGGGCGGCCGGATCTCCAGCTCGATGCCCTCGTCGCGATAGAAGCCCTGCGCACGTCCACCGAAATACTGGGCATGCATGCCCCAGGGCGTGAAGTTGATGCGCAGCACCACCTGGTCGAGGGCGCGGGCCGGCGCCGGCGCGAGAACGGCCGCCGTCGCGACGAGCGCGAAGGCGGCGAGCATCAGGGCCGGCGGCAGGCGGAACAGGGGTCGGGCCATGCGGGTCTCCGTGCGGTCAGGCCGTGGTGGCGTCGCTGATGCCGGTGCGCCACGAGATCAGACGCTCGATCCACGACATCAGGGAGAAGAAGGCGGTGCCGATGACGGCGAGCGCCAGGATGGCGGCGAACGAACGGGCGGTGTTGAAGTTGAAGCTGCCGGACAGCACCAGATAGCCGAGCCCGTTGGAGGCGGCGAGCCACTCGGCCACGATGGCGCCGAGCACGGCCAGCGTGGTCGCGATGCGCAGCCCGGCGAAGATATAGGGCACGGCCCAGGGCAGGCGGAGGCGGAAGAACACTTGCCGCTCGGTCGCGGCGACCGAGCGGAACACGTCGGCGAGGCCGCGGTCGACCTCCTTGAAGCCCGCCATGGTGTTGATCACCACCGGGAAGAACGCGATCGAGGCGACCACCAGGACCTTGGAGCCCAGCCCGGCGCCGACCCACACCAGGATCAGCGGCGCGATGGCGATCTTCGGCACGCTCTGCAGGGCGACGAAGATCGGCATGATCAGCCGCTCCATCAGGGGCCAGCGGATCATCAGGGCCGAGATCGCGAGCGCGAACGCCACCGCCGCGACATATCCGGTGGCGATGCTCCCGATGGTGGAGAGCGAGTGCATCTGGATGAGGCCCCACTCCGCGATGGCGAGCGCGACGATCTCGCTGGGCGCCGGCAGCAGGAAGCGCGGCACGTCGAGGAGCCGCACGGCCGCCTCCCAGGCGGCGACGAGGGCGACGATCAGCAGCGCCGGGCTGGCCCGCTCGAGCAGGTGCCCGGCGCGCGATCGGCGACGCTCGGCGGGGCCGAGAGCGTCGGGGTCGGCTGGCAGCGTCTCGGTCATGCGGGGCTCGGGCTCCGGACAGATGAGGCCGCCGGCGGCGACGGGGGGTTGCAGGGGCCTTGTATACGATGTCCTGCCTGTCCGCGCCAATTGCCGAGCGCCGCAGGCCCGCGTGGCGACCCGCCGGCCGCCCTGATGTCCTCCCTGTGCGGCCGGGCCGCAGGCCGACTCGTGCTATGGTCGGGCCGTGCGCGGTGGTCGACCGCTGACGCCGTGCCTGCCGTTCCGGAGACAAGAAACGTGCCGCGCCACATCGTCTGCCTCACCTTCGACTTCGACACCGAGTCCGGCTTCATCGCCCGCGGCATGACGACGCCGACGCCGCTGTCGCGCGGCGAGTTCGGCCTCGTCGGCGCGGCGCGAATTCTGGATCTTCTGAAAGCACACGGCATCCGCGCCACCTGGTTCACGCCGGGCTTCACCATCGAGAGCCATCCGGAGATGTGCGCCCTTGTGGTCGAGGCCGGCCACGAGATCGGCCACCACGGCTGGTCGCATGTGGCGCCGGCCGCGATGACGCGCGACGAGGAGGAGGCGGATCTCCTCCGCGCCACCGAGTCGATCCGGCGGCTCACCGGCGCGGCCCCGGTCGGCTACCGCTCGCCCGCCTGGGACCTGAGCGAAAACACGCTGTCGCTGCTCGAGGCGCAGGGGTTCCTCTACGACTCCTCGCTGATGGGCGCCGATTATTGGCCCTACCGGGTGCGGCGGGGCGACGTCGCCGAGCTGGGCAAGCCCTACGTGAAAGGGCCGGAGACCGATCTGATCGAGATGCCGATCTCGTGGACGCTCGACGATCACCCGCACTTCGAATACCTGCGCACCCCGCAGGGCATCATGCCGGGTCTGCAGTCCCCCCGTGTCGTGATGCAGAATTGGCTCGACGAGTTCCTCTACATGAGGAAGAGCGTGAACTGGGGCGTGCTCACCTACACGATGCACCCCTATGTGATCGGCCGCGGTTTTCGCATGCTGGCCTTCGAGGAATTTTTGGGCAAGCTGATCGACGGCGGCGTCGTGTTCATGACCATGGTGGAGGCCGCCCGCGAGGCGCGCGGCCGGCTGGGCGGCGGCGAGCGTTGAACCGCAGCCCGAAGCTCGGCGTTTGCTGAACGCACTTTCTTCTCAGCGACGGACGGCCCCGCGCCGCACCGGTGCGACGACACGCGGCGCAACGACCCGGGGGGCGACGACGCGCGGCCGCAGCACGACGCCGGGACGGGCGACGCATCGCGGTGGATAGTCGATATACGTGCAGTACACGACGGCGTGCGCCGGAGTCGTGCCGCCTGTCAGCGGTGTGATCATCAGGAGGGCCAACAACGCGAAGGCGACTTTCATCTGCGTCTCTCCTCGCTCGGGTTGGGCCGAGTGTCGACGTCGTCTCGGCGGGAGCATCTTCGGCGTCTCCGCGCGTTTCGCGCGTTCGTCGACGGCGCAGCGGCGCAGTGATCCCCACGGTCAATCGGGCCCCATTCGGGCACAGCCGCATTGACGCCCATCAAGGGGGCCGTCGGAGAGCCGAACTCTTGCGGGGTTCAGGCCTGCGTTGATTGCGGCGGCGCGCGCATGTTGTCGAACAGGATGTAGGTGCTGAGCACGAGGACCCAGAGCGGAAAGACGACGAAGCTCCAGCCGACATAATAGCTGCCGAACAACAGCAGCGCGGCCAGTGCGTATCCGAGGATCGCCATCCAGCGCGGCGCGATGGCCGTGTAGATGGCGACCGTCGAGGTCGAGATCATGAACACGCCGGCCATCTTGATCATGTAGATGTTGACGATGCCGTAGGTCGCGGCGCGCACCAGCCGGAACGCCGGGGAGGCGACCGGCAGTTCGGCCTGGCCGGCGAACGCCATCAATATGCCGCCGATGAGCGCCGCCGCGACGAACAGCATGCCGAGAAACAACAGTCCGCTTCCCAGGAACACCGTGGCGAAGAAGCGGTCCTCGAGGACGCCCAGGCGGTCGCGCAGCACGCCGATGAACCACAGGAAGGCGATGCCGGCGAACGGCACCAGATTGAGCGCCAGGCCGACGCGCCCCGAGTCTGTCTCGAGCCATGCCCCCGGTTCCAGGGGATCGGACGGCACCGAGCTTCGCAGCAGCCAGAACGACGTGAGCAGCAGCGCCGAGAACAGCATGCCGGCGATCGCCGCGGCTCTCGGGGTCCGCAAGACCTGTCCGGTGAATGCCATTGTGCCCACCGTGCTCTGTGACGCAGGTGCCTGACTGAACGGCGCGCGCTTGCCGGACGTCTCCCTAGTCCTTGAAGCCTGCAATGCTGGAGGCGGTGTCGACCAAGGGCTGCTGGCTGACCGTGATGAATCCGGTGGTCGGACGATCGAGATCCTCGATCAGCAGGATCACGGCGGAGATCAGCCCGGCCATGACATAGACGGGCAGCCGCGAGCGCCGCGCCTCCAACCCGGCGGCATAGCCCGTGAACGCGCTGGCGATCGTGGCGACACCGTACAGGGCGAGGAGGACGATCTTCGGCACGCTGTTGCGCGCGGCGGTCAGACGCTTTTCCTGGTTGTCGATCATCTCGTTGAGGCTCTGGATGTAGAGCCCGGTCGGCACCATGCCGGGCGCTTTCGCCGGCAGCATCTTGGCCTGCTGCCAGAGCGCCTCCTGGATCGCGTTCGACCGGTCGATCGCGGCATTCAGCTCGGAGACCGTGGCGACGCGCCGTGAAAGATCGAGGCGAAGCTGCAGGTAGTCCTTGAGCAGCGCAATCGATTCGGTGTTGTGCGGTGCCGGCAGCATCCGGGCCCGCAAGGCCGTGGTCCCGATCGCGTTCGCCTCGTTCAGCGCCGCGTCGCGGCGGGTTTCGAAGCGGGCCAGCGCCATGGCGAAGGTGAAGCCGATCATCAGGGCCATCAGCCCGAGAATGGCGCCTTCCAGCGTCGCGACATTGTCGCCGCCCCGGTTGCCGGCGCGCACGCCGAGCCGGCGGCCGAACTCGCTGGCCAGCAATATGATGGTGGTGCTGACCAGGAAGACCGCCAGCAGCGGGTAGTCGTTCAGATCGAGCATCGTCACGCCGCGGCTCCGCCGGAAGGCTCAGATGACACCGCGCGGCGTGCAACGGGCGGTGGCGCGTTGCACGCCTGGGTGTCGGTTCTGGGTGGCGCCTAGTCGATGATGTGATACCCCCCGTCGACATACAGCGTCTCGCCCGTGATCAGGCGGGCGGCGTCGTGGGCCAGGAACGCGGTGGCGAGCCCGACATCGTCGATGCTGACCAGCTTGTGGGCCGGCGCCTTGCCGCGCGCCTTCTCCAGGAGCTCGTCGAATTCGGGAATCCCCGAGGCGGCGCGCGTCGCCAGCGGCCCGGGCGAGATCGCGTGCACGCGGATTCCCTTCGGTCCCAGCTCGGAGGCGAGATAGCGCACCGCGCTCTCCAGCGCCGCCTTGGCGACGCCCATTATGTTGTAGTGGGCGACCACCATCTGGCTGCCGTAATACGTCATGGTGAACAGCGCGCCGCCATTGGTCATCAGCGGCTCGGCGAGATGCGCCATCCGCAGGAACGACCAGCACGACACGTCCATGGTGGCGAGGAAGCCCTCGCGGTCGACATCGACCACCCGGCCTTCCAGCGCCTGCTTGGGCGCGAAGGCGATCGAGTGGATGACGAAGTCGAGGCGGCCCCACGTCTTGGCGATCTTGTCGAACACCGCCTCCATCTGGCCCGGGACGCGCACGTCGAGCGGCATGAAGATCTCCGCCTCCAGCTCCTTGGCGAGCGGCTCGACATGCGGCTTCGCTTTCTCGTTGAGATACGTGACGGCGACCTCGGCGCCGAGCGCCCGGAACGCCCGCGCGCAACCCCAGGCGATCGACTGGTCGTTGGCGATGCCGACGATCAGGCCGCGATTGCCTTCGTGGATCTTGGCCTTGTAGACGGGAATCATGTCTCGTCCCTCTGGTTCGGGGTTGAAGCCGGCGGCGCACCGGCGAGCAGCGCGAGCGTGTGCAGCGCGATCATCAGCTCCTCGTCGGTCGGTATCACAAAGACGGCGACGGCGCTGTCGGCCGAGGAGATGCGGGTGCGGCCCTCGGCATTGGCGGCGGGGTCGATGTGGACGCCGAGCCAGGCGAGGCGCTCGGCGATCCTGGCGCGCACGCCGGCCGAGTTCTCGCCGATGCCGGCCGTGAACACGAAGGCGTCGAGCCCGCCGAGCGCGGCGGCGAGCATGCCGGTGCAGAGCCCGACCCGATAGGCGAAGTGGTCGATCGCGAAGATGGCGCGCGGATCGCCCGAGGCTTCGAGCGCGCGCATGTCGCTGCTGATGCCGGAGAGGCCCTTCAGGCCGCAGTCGCGATAGAGGAAATGCTCGATCACAGCGGCGTCCATGCGCTTCGCCGTCATCAGATGCAGCAGCACGCCCGGGTCGATCTGGCCGGGACGCGTGCCCATCGGCACGCCGTCGAGCCCGGTGAAGCCCATGGTGCTCTCGATGCTGCGCCCGGCTCTGAGCGCGCACAGCGAGGCACCGCTGCCGAGATGGGCGACGATCACGCGGCCGCCGGCGATCTCCGGCGCGACCTTCGGCAGGCGGTCGGCGATGTACTCGTAGGACAGGCCGTGGAAGCCGTAGCGGCGCACGCCCTCCGTATAGAGAGCCTCGGGAATCGCGTAGTGATCGGCCAACGCCCCGTGGCCGCGATGGAATGCCGTGTCGAAGCAGGCGATCTGCGGCAGGTTCGGCCGGCGCGCCAGCAGGGTCCGGATCGGCGCGAGATTGTGCGGCTGGTGCAGTGGCGCCAGCGGAGCCAGGGCCTCGAGGTCGGCGAGGATCTTCGGGGTGACTCGCGCTGGGCGATCGTAGGCCGGGCCGCCGTGCACGACCCGGTGGCCGACCGCGGCCAGGGTGATGTCGCGCAGCTCCCGCAGCCACGCCTCGGCCGCGTGGAGTGCCGCCGGCAGGTCCGGCACCTCGGTCGGTGCGAAGCTGCGGTCGACCATGGCGGTTCCGTCCGCCGCGACGATTCGCAGCCGCGGTGCGGTGCCCACCCCGTCGAGCTGGCCTTTCAGCACGCGGCGCAGGGCGCGGGCCGGCGCGATCTCGAACATCTGCAGCTTGAGACTCGACGACCCGGCATTGACGACGAGAATGGCGTCCATGACGGCTCAGCCCGACGAGACGGCCAGCGCATTGCGGCGGGCGTGGGCGTAGAGCACGGCGACGGCACAGGACGCCATGCGGGTGCGCACCGAATCGGCACGTGAGGTCAGGATGATCGGCACGCGGGCGCCGAGCACGATGCCGGCGGCGTCGGCGCCGGCCAGGAAGGTCAGGTTCTTGGCCAGCATGTTTCCGGCCTCGAGATCCGGCACCACCAGGATCTGGGCCCGTCCGGCGACCTCCGACTTGATTCCCTTGATGCGGGCCGCCTCCGGATCGATGGCGTTGTCGAAGGCGAGCGGCCCGTCGACGATGCCGCCGGTGATCTGGCCGCGGTCGGCCATCTTGCACAGCGCCGCCGCATCGATGGTGGACGGGATCTTGGTCGTCACCGTCTCGACGGCGGACAGGAGCGCCACCCGCGGCGTGCCGAGCCCCACCGCGGTGAACAAGTCGATGGCGTTCTGGATGATGTCGCGCTTCTCGTCGAGGTCGGGCGCGATGTTGATGGCGGCGTCGGTGATGAACAGCGTGTCGGAATGACTCGGCACGTCCATGACGAAGACGTGGCTGATCCGGCGGGCGGTGCGTAGCCCCGTCGCGGCGGCCGTCACGGCACGCATCAGCTCGTCGGTGTGCAGGCTGCCCTTCATCAGGAGCTCGCCGCGACCCTCGCGGATCAGCTCGACGGCGCGGGCGGCGGCGGCGTCGCTGTGGGCGACGTCGATCACCTCGAGATCGCTGATGTCGAGACCGTGCGCCCGGGCCACGGCGGCGATCTTGGCGGCGGGGCCGACCAGGATCGGCACGATGATGCCGGCCTCGGCCGCCTCCACGGCGCCCCGCAGCGAGGTCTCGTCGCACGGATGGACCACGATGGTCGGTACCGGCGCGAGCGACTTCGCCTTGGCGATCAGCCGCTCGTATTTCGCATGCGGCACGTGTGCGCCCGGCGGCGCCGCCGCAATCTCGTCGGTCACGCGGGTCGTCATGGTGTCGCCCTCCTGGGCTGGTCGGCCGATCCGCGGGTCAGGACGCCTCCCGGATCGAGCCGTCGGATCCCGAGCCGACGACCGTCAGGGTCGGGCTGCCGCTCTCGCCCGTGAACATGCGGGCGATGCGGCGCAGCCGCGCCTCCACCTCGCCGCTCGGGGCGTCGCGGGCCGAGATCACCTCGCGGACGATCGCCAGGCCCTCGGCCCGTGCGGCCGGGTCGTCCGGCAGCAGCGCCGGGATCGCCGCCACGGCCGCCTCCTGGTCGAGCAGCAGCATGTAGAACTGCTCGCGCAGCAGCGCCTTGAACTCGGCGAGCGGGATCGCTCGCGTCTTCTCGTTGGCGGCCCGGATGCGGCGCACCGTCTCGAAGCCGCGCTCGTCGACCGATCCGCGCGGGATGCCGATGTAGATGATCGCGCGGACGACCGCCTCGCGCAGGCCGCCGACGCCGACCCGGGCCTTCAGCTCGGCGATGCGGCGCTGGACCAGCTCGCGGTGCAGCGCGCTCTTGGCGGCCTTGCGCAGCGGCTTGTCCGACGCCGGGTCGACCCCGAAGAAGGCCTGCACGAACGGCGATCCGTAGAAGGTCCGGAACACCGTCTCGGTCATGCCGTCGCGGAAATCCCGCCAAGCGTCGAGGCCGGCGACGATCTGCTTCGACATCGTCTCCTGTGCCACCACGAACGGGTTATCGGAGTCGATCGGCCGGCGGTTCTCACGCACCCACCCGGCGGCCGTGGCGATCGGCGCAACCCACGGATTGGCGTCGGACAGCAGCTCGTATTGCAGCCGTGCCGGGTGCATCCGGTGCATCATCTCGGCCACGGGCTCGCTGACCATGGCGCGGACGAACGGCCTCGCGAAGGTCTTGTACAGCGCCAGATTGACCTCCGACACGCGGGCCACGGTGGCGAAGCGGCGGTCGTCCTCGACGGTGTTGCCGCCGAGCGCGCGAATGTCGTCGAGCGTGCGGGCCTCGCATCGCATGATCCACTCGCCATGGGCGAGATCGCCATTATGGCTGTCGGTCGACTTCGCCTCGAGCACGGCCTCATAGAGGCCGGGCGGCAGCACGTCGATCAGGTCGATGTTGCTGGCGAACTCGCCGTGCTCCTTGCGGGCGACGCCGCCCGACACGAAGATCCCGAGGTGCCCGACGGACTGGTGCACGCAGTAGACGATCGTTTGGCCGTAGGAGCGGACCTCGTCGACGTCGTCGTAGAGGTCGAGGATCCAGCCGAGCGCCTGCTGGGGCGGCGTGATGTTGTCGCCTTTGGAGCAGAACACCACGATGGGCGAGCGGATGTTGCGCAGGTCGATGGCGATGCCGTTCGAGGACTTGACCTCGCCGGCCGCCAGCTTGTTGCCGACGAACAGCTCGTCGACGATGAACTGCATCTCCTCGCCGTTGAGATTGACGTGGCCGCCCCACCAGCGCTCGAAGTCGAGATATTTCGGCGCCTCGGTGTCGACCTTGGCATAGAGATTGTAGGGCTTCTTCCAGTATGTGTTGGCCGGGTTGAGGTTCTCGAAGTTCTCCACCAGCCAGGCGCCGTCGAACGTGCCGTGGCCGAGATCGCTGGTGAACGCCGTCACCCAGCTTCCGCCGAACAGCCCGCCGGTGTAGCGCATCGGGTTGAGACCGCGCTGGCCGGTCCAGTAGGACAGCGGCGATCCGGCGACGATGATCGGGCCGAACAGTTCCGGTGCGACCGCGGCCAGCATCATCACGGCCCAGCCGGCCTGGCAGTTGCCGACCACGCAGGGCTTGCCCTCGGCCTCGGGGTGGCGGTCGATGACGGTCTGCAGGAAAAACGCCTCGGCGCGGGCGATGTCCTCGATGGTCTGGCCCGGCATCGGATCGGGCAGGAAGCCGACGAAGTAGCAGGTGTGGCCGGCCCGCATCGCGACGCCGATCTCACTGTCGGCCTTGAAGCCGCCGATGCCCGGGCCGTGGCCGGCGCGCGGATCGACGACGACGAAGGGCCGGCGTTTCGGGTCGATCTCGACGCCGTCCGGCGGGATAATGCGAGCCAGAGCATAGTTGACCGGACGGTCGAGCTTGCGACCGTCGACGATCAGCTCGGCCTTGTAGTTGAGGACGTGCGGGGCCGGCATCGCCATGTGCTCGCGATAGCCGTTGCCGCGCTGGCGCATGACGTCCCAGAACAGCACCGAGCGCTGGGCGTAGTCGATCAGATACGAGGCGGCACTCAAGGCGCCGTTGCCGGTGCCGAGCGCGAAGGCGTCCTGCAGGGACGGGGTGTTGTCTGCGGGCATGGTCGGCTCCTGAGATCTGTCGCGGTTTTCTCGACGGGTCTGTCGAGCGAAGCGTTGGCCGGCTTCCCCGCCGTCACGGATGGTTGCACGTGCTGGCGCCGGAGATCGGGCGTCCTATCGCTTGGTTCGGCTACGCCGAACCGATCATCCCCAGCACAACGTCATGCCGATGTCACCGGGTATGCCGCGGGGGAAATCGACCACCTGCACCTTCAGCCGGTAGCCGCGCGGCCGCATGTGCGTGTGCCAGAACTCGTAGAGCTCCTTCGGCAGTCCGGTCAGCGTGGTCTCCCAGCCGGGCTCCTGATTGTTGATCGCGCGGCCGCGGTCGGTGCAGAGCTGGTTGGGAAAGCGGATCACCTGGACCTCGGTCAGCCCGTTGGCGACAGCGCGGTTGACGATGGCCGCGGCCCGCTCGAGCCGCACCTCGTCGTCGACGCCCGACGGCTTCGAGAAGCGATCGAGCAGCGCGTTCTTCTCCGCCTCCTCGGCGGCCCGGGCCCGCATCGCCTCCTTGGCCTTCTCGGCCTCGGCGAGTGCGATCGTCTTCATGAGATCGGCGGCGGTGGGCAGAACGCTGTCGGTTTTTCCGGACATCGTCATCTCCGCATTGACGGGGCTTCACAAGGCTCGACGGGCCGGCGCTGCTCCATTTTATCGGGTCGCCGGCGCCACCGCGGGACGTCGGGAAAAATTCTCTGCGGGACATTCTCGTAGGGCTGTATTGCGATAGAAGTATGATGCGGCTGCTTCGGCACTCCTTGACCCGTGTCAAAGCTGGCGAGTCCGGTGTTGCCGAAGCTCCGGGCCGGGATGGCGGCTCGGAACGATCCGCGGAACGATGGAGAGGGACATGCGACTTTGGCTCTGCGCGGCCGTGCTGGCCTGTGGGCTAGCCGCTCCGACTTATGCGCAGCAAGCGAGCACCGGGGCGGTGCCAGTCGGAGTCGTCAAGGCCGAGCGCAGGTCGATCAGCCAGACGGCCGACTTCGTCGGCCGGATCGACGCCATCAACAAGGTCGAGGTGCGAGCCCGCGTGAAGGGCTATCTCGACGGCGTTTTGTTCAAGGAGGGCGACGAGATCAAGACCGGGGGCGCCCTCTACGCCATCGAGAAGGGGCTGTTCGAGGCCGATGTGGAGCAGGCGCAGGGCGCCCTCGAACGCGCCAAGGCGGCGCTCACGCTCGCCAGCCTGCAACGCCAGCGTGCCGAGGATCTGCTGGCGCGCAATTCCGGCACCGTGGTGGCGCGCGACCAGACGATCGCCGAGGAGCTGTCGGCCAAGGGCGCGGTGCTCAGCGCCGAGGCGAATCTCGCCACCGCCAAGATCAATCTCGGCTACACCCAGATCACCTCGCCGATCGACGGCAAGGTCGGCCGCACCGCCATCACCAAGGGCAACGTGGTGGGGCCGGACAGCGGAACGCTGACCACGATCGTCAGCCAGGACCCGATGTACGTCACCTTCCCGATCAGCCAGCGGGCGCTCACCGAGGCCGCCGCCAAGGGCGGCAAGCGGTCGCCCGACGAGCTGACGGTCTCGATCAAGTTCTCCGACGGATCGACCTACGACCAGACCGGCAAGATGAACTTCATCGACGTGACCGTGAACCGCTCGACCGACACGGTGCTGGCGCGCGCCAGCATGGCCAATCCGAACGGCCTCTTGATCGACGGCCAGTTCGTCCGCGTCACCCTGCAGACCGCCGACACCGAGGAGAAGGTGCTGATCCCGCAATCGGCCTTGATCGCCGACCAGCAGGGCACCTATGTTTTCATCGTCGAGGACGGCAAGGCGGCGGTGCGGCGGGTGTCGGTGAGCGCCTCGGTCGGCGCCGACATCGTGGTCGACGAGGGTCTCAAGGGCGGCGAGCTGATCATCGTCGAGGGGCTGCAGGGCATCCGCCAGGGGGCCGCGGTCCGCGCCACCCCGGTGCAGCCGGTCGGCCGGAGCTGAGCCGATGCTGTCATCGATCTTCGTCGACCGGCCGCGCTTCGCCATCGTCATCGCGATCGTCACCACCATCGCGGGGCTGGTGTCGCTGCTGGCGATTCCGTTCGCCCAGTATCCCGACATCGTGCCGCCCCAGGTGTCGGTGACGACCTCCTATCCGGGCGCGTCCGCCGCCGTGGTGGAGGCCACCATCGCCCAGCCGCTCGAGGCGCAGGTGGTCGGCGTCGACAAGGCGATCTACATGAAGAGCGTGAGCGGCGACGACGGCAGCTACTCGCTGCTGGTCTCGTTCGAGCTCGGCACCGATCCCGACATCAACACCGTCAACGTCAACAACCGGGTGCAGGTGGCGCTGTCCCGCCTGCCCGAGGACGTGCGCAAGCAGGGCGTCACGGTCAAGAAGAAGTCCTCGGCCATGCTGGGCGTCGTCGCCTTGTCGTCGCCGAAGCAGACCCACGACGCGCTGTTCATCTCGAACTACGTCACCATCAACATCCTCGACCAGATCAAGAGCACGCCGGGCGTCGGCGACGCCTCCCTGTGGGGTCCGCTCGACTACGCCATGCGGGTGTGGGTGCAGACCGACCGGCTGACCGGCCTCGACCTCACCACCGGCGACGTCGTCGCGGCGATCCAGTCGCAGAACGTCCAGGCCGCGGTCGGCCGCATCGGCGCCCGGCCGATCTCGGACGATCAGCGCCTGCAGCTCAACATCCAGACCAAGGGGCGGCTCGCCACGATCCCCGAGTTCGAGAACATCGTAATCCGCACCAATCCGGACGGATCGGTGCTGCGCCTCTCCGACGTCGCCCGCATCGAGCTCGGCGCCGCCACCTCGGACACGACCACCGAGCTCAACGGGGCCCCGGCGGCGGCGATCGCCATCTACCAGTCGCCCGGCGCCAACGCGATCACGACGCTCGACGCCGTCAAGACCCTGATGCGCGACATCGAGAAGCGCTTCCCCGAGGACCTCGTCTGGAAGGTGACCTACGATCCGACCACCTTCGTCAAGGCGACCATCCACGAGGTGCAGAAGACCCTGGTCGAGGCCTTCATCCTGGTGGTGCTGGTCGTCTATCTGTTCCTCGGCAGCTTCCGCGCCACGCTGATCCCGACCGTCGCCGTGCCGGTCAGCCTGATCGGCACCTTCATCGTCCTGCTTGCCATCGGCTACTCGGCCAACTCGGTGTCGCTGCTCGCCGTCGTGCTGGCGATCGGCATCGTGGTCGACGACGCCATCGTCGTGGTCGAGAACGTCGAGCGCGTGATGGAGGAGCATCCCGAGCTCTCCACCGCCGACGCGACCAAGAAGGCGATGACCGAGATAACGGCGCCGATCGTCGCCATCACGCTGGTGCTTTTGTCGGTGTTCGTGCCCGTGGCCTTCATCCCCGGCATCTCGGGCGAGCTGTTCCGCCAGTTCGCCGTCACGGTGGCGGTGTCGATGCTGCTGTCCGCCATCAACGCCCTCACGCTGTCGCCGGCGCTGTGCGCGATCCTGCTGAAGCGCCATCACGGGCCGCGCCGCGGCCCGATCGGCTATGTGATGCGCGGCATCGACAAGGTCCGCGACGCCTATGGCGCCGTGGTGGCCCGCATCGTGCGCATCTCGGTGCTCAGCCTGGTTGCGGTCGGCGTCGCCGCCGTCGGCATCGTCGGCTTCGCCAGGATCACGCCGACCGGCTTCCTGCCGGAGGACGACCAGGGTGCCTTCTTCGTCGTCGTCCAGCTTCCGGGTGGCGCCTCGGTCGCCCGTAGCGGCGAGGTGATGCGCCAGGCCGAGGCGATCCTGAAGGAAGAGCCGTCGGTGGAATTCTACACCTCGGTGGTCGGACTCAACTTCATCGACAACTTCTCGCAGGCGAACTCCGCCTTCATGGTCGTCACCCTCAAGGCCTTCGAGGAGCGCACCGAGCGGTCGCAATCCGCCTCGGCCATCATGGGGCGGCTGGTGCCGAAATTCCGCCAGATCCAGGGCGGCACCGTGCTGCCTTTGGCGCCCCCGCCGATCATCGGCCTGGGCACCGGTGGCGGCTTCACCTATGTGCTCCAGGACCTCCAGGCCGGCGATCCCAAGGCGCTGGCCCAGGTGCTGCGCGGCCTGCTGATCGCCGCCAACCAGGATCCGAACCTCAGCCGCGTGTTCTCGACCTTCTCGGCCACCAACCCGTCGATCTATCTCGACATCGATCGCGACAAGGTGCAGGTGCTCGGCGTCAAGCTCTCGGACGTGTTCCAGGCTTTGCAGGCGACGCTCGGCGGCCTCTACGTCAACGACTTCAACCTCTACGGCCGCACCTGGAAGGTCCAGCTCCAGGGCGAGGCGGTCGACCGCAGCGCGGTCGACGACATCTTCCGCATCAATGTGCGCAACAAGGACGGCCAGATGATTCCGATGCGCAGCCTGGCCGAGGCCAGCGTCATCGTCGGGCCGCCGTCGCTGATCCGCTACAACAACACCCGCGCCGTCACGGTGCAGGGCTCGCCGGCGCCGGGCGTCTCGTCCGGGCAGGCGCTCACCGCGATGGAGCAGGTCGCCGCCAAGACGCTTCCGGCCGGTTACTCCGGCGCGTGGACCGACACGGCGTTCCAGGAGAAGCGCGCCGAGGGCAAGACCACCATCATCCTCGCCTTCGCGGTGCTGTTCGCCTATCTGTTCCTGGTCGCCCTCTACGAGAGCTGGACGATCCCGGTGCCGGTGCTGCTGTCCGTCACGGTCGGCCTGCTCGGCTCGTTCGCGGCGATCGTGATGGCGGGCCTGACGCTCGACCTCTATGCCCAGATCGGCATGGTGGTGCTGATCGGTCTCGCCGCCAAGAACGGCATCCTGATCGTCGAGTTCGCCAAGGAGCAGCGCGAGCGCGGCGTGCCGCTCCTGGAGGCGGCGGCCGAGGGTGCGCGGCTGCGTTTCCGGCCCGTGATGATGACGTCCTTCGCCTTCATCCTCGGGCTCTGGCCGCTGGTGGTGGCGACCGGTGCCTCGCAGCTCGCCCGGCGCGACGTCGGCACCCCGGTGTTCGGCGGCATGATCTTCGCGTCGTTCCTCGGCATCTTCGTCATCCCGCCGCTTTATGTGTTCTTCCAGGCGGTGCGCGAAAAGCTGCGCAAGGGCGCGCGCCCGAAGGTGGAGCTGCCGCCGGCGGCGGAGCGGGGATCAGGTGCGGCGACGGCGGAGACCACGACGGCCGAGTGAGGCAGGAGTTTCGTGCGCAGGGGCGCGCGTGCAAGAGTGCGGTTCTGATGGCACGGCGCCGGTTCTCCTTCTCCCCGCACGCGGGGAGAAGGTCGGGATGAGGGGGCATCTCGTGGATACGGAAGCGCCCCCTCACCCGGACCGCATGCCTTGGGCATGCGCTCCGACCTCTCCCCGCACGCGGGGAGAGGTGAAGAACCTTCCGAAGCCTCAGCGTCACCGCCCCTCGATCTCTTCCCTCAGCATCTCCAGCTCCAGCCAGCGCTCCTCGGCGGCGGCGAGCTCGGCCTCGGCGGCGGCGGCGGCGCGCGAGGCCTCGTCGAACGCCTTGCGGTCGCGCCCGAACAGTTTTGGGTCGGCGAGCTTTTGGTGCAACGTCGCGATCGTCTTCTGAAGCTTCGCCATCGTCTTCGGCAGCGTCTCCAGCGCGTGCTTCTCGTTGAAGCCGAGGCGCCGCTTGGCGGCCTTCGGCTCCCGGGTCGGCGCGGGTGCGCTCGCCTCGGCCTTTTCCTTCGCCGGCTTCGCCGGCGCCGTGCGCAAAAGGTCCCCGCCGCGTTGCGAAATCATGTCGGAATAGCCGCCGGCGTATTCGGTCCAGCGGCCGTCGCCCTCCGGCACGATCACGGCGCTGACGACGCGGTCGAGGAAGTCGCGGTCGTGGCTGATCAGCAGCACCGTGCCGGCATAGTCGCCGAGCATCTCCTCCAGCACGTCGAGCGTGTCGAGGTCGAGATCGTTGGTCGGCTCGTCGAGCACCAGTACGTTGGAAGGCTTGGCCAGCGCGCGGGCCAGCATCAGGCGGCCACGCTCGCCGCCCGACAGCACGCCGAGCGGCGTGCGGGCCTGCTCGGGCGCGAACAGAAAGTCCTTCATGTAGCCGACCACATGGCGCGGCTTGCCGTCGACCATCACGCTGTCGCCGTGCCCGCCCGTGAGGGTTTCGGCGACCGTCGCGGTCGGATCGAGGCTGTCGCGGTTCTGCTCGAGCGTCGCCATCTCGAGGTTGGCGCCGAGCCGCACGACGCCCTCGTCGGCCGTGAGCGTGCCGGTGAGCAGCGACAGGAGCGTGGTCTTGCCGCTGCCGTTCGGCCCGATGATGCCGATGCGGTCGCCACGGCGGATGCGGGTGGAAAAATCCGTGACGATCGGCCGGTCGTCATAGGCCTTCGAGATGCGCTCCGCCTCGATCACCAGGGTGCCGGATTTTTCCGCCTGGGTCGCGGCCAGCGCGACGCTGCCGGCGGCGCCGCGAAACTCGCGGCGCGCCTGGCGCAGCGCCTGCAGCTCGCCGACCCGGCGCATGTTGCGCTTTCGGCGTGCCGTCACGCCGTAGCGCATCCAGTGCTCCTCGGCGACGATCTTGCGGTCGAGCTTGTGCTGCTCGCGCTCCTCCTCGGCCAGCACGTCGTCGCGCCAGGCCTCGAACTCCGAAAAGCCGCGGTCGATCCGCCGCAGCTTTCCGCGATCGAGCCACACGGTCACGCGCGACAGATCGGCGAGGAAGCGGCGGTCGTGGCTGATCATCACCATGGCGGCGCGCGAGATTTTCAGCGTCTCGTCCAGCCACTCGATCACCGGCAGGTCGAGATGATTGGTCGGCTCGTCGAGCAGCAGGATGTCTGGCTCGGGCGCCAGCACGCGGGCGATCGCGGCGCGGCGTGCCTCGCCGCCCGACAGCGTCGCCGGATCCTCGTCGCCGGTGAGCCCGAGCTCCTCCAGCAGAAAGTGCGCGCGATGCGGGTCGTCGCCGGGGCCGAGCCCCGCCTCGACATAGGCCAGCACGGTCGCGGCGTCGGCGAAGTCGGGCTCCTGCGGCAGATAGCGCACCGTTGCGCCGGGCTGGACGAAGCGGGTGCCGCGGTCGGGCTCGATCAGGCCGGCCGCGATCTTCAAGAGCGTCGACTTGCCGGAGCCGTTGCGGCCGACCAGGCAGAGGCGCTCGCCGGCCGCCACCGCGAGCTCGACGCCGTCGAGCAGTGGGTGGCCCCCGAAGGTGAGCCCGATATCCTTGAGCTGGACGAGCGGCGGCGCCATCAGCCGGCCGCCTGGCTGCGGTCGACGGCGGCGCGTTGCGAGCGCCGGATCGCCTGCTCCAGCGCCTGCAGGAAGGTCGAGCGGTCGCGCGGCGTGAACGGCCGCGGGCCGCCCGTCACCTCGCCGGCCGAGCGCAGGTCGGTCATCAGGTTGCGGACCGCCAGCGTCATGCCGATGTCGGCCTCGGTGAAGGCGCGGCCGTTGGGCGCGATGGCGCTGGCGCCGGCCTTGATGCTGCGGGCCGCGAGCGGGATGTCCTGGGTGACGACGATGTCGCCGGGCTTTGCATGCTCCGCGATCCAGTCGTCGGCGGCGTCCATGCCGTCGCCGGCGGCGATCCGCTCGATCAGCGGATCCTGTGGCACCCGGATGAAGCCGCCCGCCACCACGGTGACGGGCAGGTTGTGGCGGGCCGCCACGCGATAAATCTCGTCCTTCACCGGACAGGCGTCGGCGTCGACATAGATGCGGATGGTGGGGGCTGTTTCGGGCGGTGACGTCATGGGGTCGCGATAGCGGGTTTTTGGCGCGAAGGCCACAGCATGCAAGCCGGTCATTCCGGGGCGCACCGAAGGTGCGAACCCGGAATCCAGCGACGGTTGCCGAGCGTGCGGCTGGATTCCGGGTTCGTGCGCCTCGCGGCGCACGCCCCGGAATGACGGGCGAGGCCGCGATGACGGCCGGAAAATGCGAAGGGCTGCCCGCGAGGGCAGCCCTTCCATTGTCGAACCGGGTCCGGCGAGGACCGCGGACACCGCTTACGCGGCGCGGACCTCGGCAGAGGCGAGGATCCAGGTCGTAGCCGGAGACCGCGGCGAGAGACAATGAGACACTGGATCACCTCCTTTCGGTTGTTGATGCTTGCGCCAATGTAGGGGCCAAGGCGGCGGATGGGAAGGGTGGGGACGCGCTCGCGAATGCACTCGTTTTACCTCTCCCCGCGTGCGGGCTACGGCATGCACAGATCTCTGTTTGTCGAGAAGATCCTGTGGTGTGGCAGAGCGCGTACCTCATCCTCCGACGTCATCGCCGGGCTTGAGCGGGCGATCCATCATCCTGCGAATAAATGACTTTTTACGCTTTAGATGGATGCGCGGGTCAAGCCCGCGCATGACGGCTCCTGTCCATGGCAAGCGATGTGTGCATGCCGTAGCGCGTGCGGGGAGAGGGAGAGCCGGCGCCTCGTCAGCTCACTCCGCCAGGTCGCGCATCACCTTCAGCACGTCGGCTTTCGCTTCGAAGCCGATGCCGGGCGTGTCGGGCAGGCGCACCCAGGAGTCCTCGACCGCGTAGCCGTCGGCGAAGCCGCCGAAAGGCTTGAACAGGTCGGGATAGGACTCGTTGCCGCCGAGCCCGAGCCCGGCCGCGATGTTCAGCGACAACTGGTGGCCGCCGTGCGGGCAGCAGCGCCGCCACGACCAGCCGTGGTCCTTCAGCATCGCCAGGGTGCGGAGATACTCCACCAGGCCGTAGCTGAGCGCGCAGTCGAACTGCAGCCAGTCGCGGTCGGGCCGCAGGCCGCCGAAGCGGATCAGGTTGCGGGCGTCCTGCATGGAGAACAGGTTCTCGCCGGTCGCCATCGGGTTCTTGTAGACCTGCGCGATGGCGGCCTGCAGGGCGTAGTCGAGCGGATCGCCGATCTCCTCGTACCAGAAGAGATCGTAGGGCTCGAGCGCCTTGGCGTAGGCGATGGCGGTCTCCAGATCGAAGCGGCCGTTGACGTCGACGGCGAGATTCTTTCCCTCGCCGACCACCGACAGCACCGCCTCGATGCGGCGGAGATCCTCGGACAAGGGCGCGCCGCCGATCTTCATCTTCACGACCCGGTAGCCGCGGTCGCGATAGCTCCTCATCTCGTCCTTGAGCTTGTCGTCGTCCTTGCCCGGATAATAGTACCCCCCGGCCGCGTAGACGAAGACCTTGTCGTCGGCCTCGCCGCCGCGATAGCGGTCGGCGAGCAGGCGCCACAGCGGCTTGCCCTCGATCTTGGCGACCGCGTCCCATACCGCCATGTCGACCACGCCGACCGCGACCGAACGCTCGCCGTGGCCGCCCGGCTTCTCGTTGTTCATCAGGGTGCGCCAGATTTTGAACGGATCGAGATTGGCGCCGTCGTCGGTGATCAGCGATTCCGGCTTCGCGTCGCGCAGGCGCGGCAGGAAGCGGTCGTGCAGCAGGCAGCCGGGGCTGTAGCGGCCATTCGAGTTGAAGCCGTAGCCGACGACCCGGCGGCCGTCGCGCACCACGTCGGTCACCACCGCGACCAGGCTGCAGGTCATCGTCGAGAAGTCGATATAGGCGTTGCGGATGGCGGAGGCGATCGGGAAGGTCTTTTCGCGGATGTCGACGATGCGCACGGGCGATCCTCTCGCGCGGCCGGCCGGCCGGTGGGGCCCTTATGGGCTGCGGGCCTCGTTTAGTCCGCGGTGCGCTGCGGCCACAACGGCTAATTCGGAATGTCGCGGAACCGCCGGCTGCAGGGCGTCAGAACTGCTCGGCGAGGTCGCCGATTCCCATGACATGCGAGATGGTGCGGATTTCCCGCTTCTGATCATCGCGCAATTTGGCCATCAGCGGGGCGGCCACGGCCTTGAGCTGCTCGACGCTGCGGGTGTCGAGGGCCGCCGTCCCCGAATTGCGCTTGTCGTTGCCGCGGCGCCAGACGACGGCCCGCAGGGCCGTCTCGACGGGCGGCCAGAGCTTTTCCTGCTCGGCCGTGAGCTTCAGTCGCCCCTTGATCGAGGCGATCTGGGCCTCGTTGAGAAGCGTGCTGGCGGGTCGCCCGCGGCCCGGCTCGGGCGGCGCGCCATCCGGCCAGCGCGGCGGCACCGGCGCGTAGGCCGTCACCGGGCCGGACGGGGGATCGGCGGTCGCGGCGGGGGCGGAGGCGAAGCGATCGGCGAAATCGGTGCGGGACGCCCCGGCCGCGACCTCGGACAGCGACGTCGCGGTCGGCGACCACTCGGCCAGGAAACGCAGCCGCACGGTCTCGGCGGCCGTCAGCTCGAGCGCTGCCGGCTGCGGGCCGCGGCCCGACCACATCGCCATGGCGCCGGCGACGATCAGGGCGACGACCAGGGCGAAGACCGGGGCGGCGAGGGTTCGCCACAGCGCCGTGCGCCGCCGGCGGGTCGGCGCCGGAACGCGTCCGCTCCACGGCGGCGGCTCCCGTCGCGACGGTCGAGTGGGTACCTGCCGAATGGGTCGAACGGCCATCGAGACTCGACTGACATCACGCGTTGAACGGCTGATTGTTCTACGGCCCGGAACCAGGCCGCGGCCTTTCGGACCGGACCGGACTTGATTTAGCAAAAATTATCAAAGTTCGCGACCTGCGGCCGCCCGTGCGACCCAAGCGGCGCCATCGAGGAGTGTTACGCTTTTAACGCGAATTTAAGGCGCCGCATCCAAGATCGGTATTAGAGTAACAGGCTAGGATAAGAATTAGTCCGACGGCCCAGGCATCCCCCGCCTACCCGGCCGCCGTGAGAACGTGCGTGGCCTTCTGTCCGACGACCCGGCGATGTCCGGGTCCAAAGTGCGGCTCCTCGCGCAAGAGCGCACTGCGGCGGTCCGAGGGCTTCCCGCCACCGCGCCTCGCGTTGCTGGACCATGATCACGGCTCCTCGTCGTATCGGCACCAAGCTCGCGCTGTCGGCCGCCATCGGCGTGCTGCTGGTCGCCGGCATGATCGTCAACACCACCCTGAACGGCCGCTCCACCCTGACCATGACGGGTGTCGCCAACGAGCGGCAGAAGGCGGCCCAGGAGGCCGTCCAGATCGGCCTGCACTTCCAGCGCATGCAGACTTTCAGCCGGGACGCTCGGCTGGCGCGGGACGAGGCGCAGGTCGATGCCGCCCTGCAGGATCTGGAGAAGAGCTCCGGCGACGGCTTCGCGCTCCTCGACGTGCTGGTGGAGAAGACCAAGGATGCGGCGAGCAGCGAGAAGCTCGACAAGACCAAGGAGCTCTACGCCGACTATCTCACCGGCGCGGCCGAGCTGGTCGAGAGCCAGCGCGCGCTGGTCGGCCTGTGGGCCGAGCGGCGCCGCCTCGGCGCCGGCTGGGACGACGGGCTCGCTCGCACGCTCGACCTGATCGCCGAGCAGGCGACGGACACGCGTGCGCTCGAGGCGCGGCTGCGCGCCGCCGCCGCCGCCGTCAACACGCTGCGCATCGCCTCGCTGCAGTTCGACGAGCTGCGCACGCCCGACCAGGCGGGCGTCGTCGAGCGTGACGGCGGCGAGGCTGCCGGTCTGCTCGAACGGGCCCGCAAGGCGGCCGAAGACGCCGTTCTCGTCGCGGCCTTCGAGCCGCTGAACGCGACGCTCGCCGCCACGCGCGAGACGGCGGCCAGGATCGTCACCACGATCGGCGAGCAGGACGCGCTGCTGGGCGACCGGCTGCATCCCATCGTGGCGCAGATCGACGCGCTGCTGACCGGGATCGGCGAGGCGTCCAACACGGCGGCTGCGCACGAGATGGAGGTGACCTCGTCGCGGATCGCCGAGGCCACCATGGTCAACGCCGCGGCCGGGGCCTTCGTCGTGATCGTGCTGATCGGATCCGCCGCGTTCGGCGCGCTCGCCATCGGCCGGCCGATCCGCCGCGTCGGCGCCACCCTGAGGGCGCTCGCCGACGGCGACAAGACGGTGGCGATCCCCTATGTGACCCGGCGCGACGAGGTGGGCGACAACGCCCGTGCCGCCCAGGCCTTCAAGGACAATCTCGAGCAGTTCGCCCGCCTCGAGGTGGACCAGCGCGTCGCCGACGAGCGCGCCGCCAAGCAGCGGCAGGTGGCGGTGCACAGGATCGCCGACGAGTTCGAGGCGGCGGTCGGCGCCATCGTCGAGACCGTGTCGACGGCCGCGACCGAGCTCGAGCAGGCCTCCGGCAGCCTGACCCGGACGGCAGAGACCACCCAGCACCTGTCCACCGCCGTTGCGGCTGCCTCCGAGCAGGCGTCGGCGAATGTCGAGAGCGTCGCCTCGGCGACCACCGAGATGACCTCGTCGGTCGGCGAGATCAGCCGCCAGGTGCAGGAATCGACCCGCATCGCCGGCGAGGCGGTCCGACAGGCCGAGAAGACCGACGGCCGCATCGGTGCGCTGTCGCAGGCGGCCAGCCGTATCGGCGACGTCGTCAAGCTGATCACGGCGATCGCCGAGCAAACGAACCTGCTGGCGCTGAATGCGACCATCGAAGCCGCCCGGGCCGGCGACGCCGGCCGCGGGTTCGCCGTGGTGGCGAACGAGGTCAAGGCGCTCGCCGCTCAGACCGGCAAGGCGACCGGCGAGATCGGTGCCCAGATCGCCGGCATGCAGGCGGCGACGCACGACTCGGTCGCGGCCATCAAGGAGATCGGCGGCACCATCGGCCATATCGCGGAGATCGCCGCTGCCATCGCGGCGGCGGTCGAGGAGCAGGGGGCCGCGACTGCGGAGGTCGCGCGCAACATCCAGCAGGCCTCGCACGGCACCGCCCAGGTCGCCCGCACGATCGGCGAGGTCAGCCGCGGGGCGGACGCCACCGAGGCGGCGTCCGAGCAGGTGCGCAACTCGGCGACCTTGCTGGCCAGCGAGGGCGGCAAGCTCAAGGAGGAGGTGCGGCGCTTCCTGACGAATGTGCGGACCGGGCCGCTCGACCGCCGCGACGGCGACGACAGCGGCTATGCCGGGCCCGAACGCCGCGGCGGCCGCGACGCCGCAAGCGAGGCCGCGCGGGTGGCGTGACCCGGCGCGGCCATCGCCGCCGCGTTGCGTCTCCGATAAAATATCACTTGAAACGATCGCCCGACGCTGCGTTCAATCACGCAGCGGCGGGCCGCCATGCCTGCCGCCCGTCCGCGTGCGGAACCCCCTGCCGGCAAAACCGTGCTGGTCCGCGTGCGCAGGTGCGAGCGAGCCCCTCGAGAGGCTCGCCGCCCGGGAGGAAAGGCGTGCGAATGAGCGACCCTACGGTAGTCCCGTGGCCGCGGCCGGTGTCGGCCGCCCGGCCGGAGAGCGTGCTGACCGTCGACGACATCCTGGTGCGATTCCAGACCCGCGACGCCTCCGTGACGGCCGTCGACCGCATGACGTTCGACGTACGGCACGGCGAGTTCATCTCGGTGATCGGGCCCTCGGGCTGCGGCAAGTCGACCCTGTTCAACGTGATCGGCGGCCTGATCACGCCGACCTCCGGCCTGGTGACGGTGGCGGGTGAGCCGATCCGCGGCCCGCATCCGGCGATCGGCATGGTGTTCCAGGAGGAGTCGACCTTTCCCTGGCGCACCGTCCTCGACAATGTCGCGTTTCCGCTCGAGGTGCGCGGTGTGTCGCGCCGCGTGCGCCTCGAGAAGGCGCGCGACGTCGTCGCCATGGTCGGCCTCACGGGCTTCGAGGGCCACTATCCGTCCGAGCTGTCGGGGGGCATGCGCCAGCGCGTCTCGATCGCCCGCACGCTCGCCTCCGAGCCGAAGATCCTGCTGATGGACGAGCCCTTCGCGGCACTCGACGAGCAGACGAGGCTGCTGCTCGGCGACAAGGTGCTGCAGATCCAGCAGACGCTGAAGCAGACCACGCTGCTGATCACCCACTCGATCACCGAGGCCGTGCAGCTCTCCGACCGGGTCGTGGTGATGAGCTACCGGCCCGGCCGGCTGAAGCGCATCGTCGACATCGACCTGCCGCATCCGCGCACCTCGGAGATCATGACCAGCGACGCCTTCGGCCACTACGTGGCGGAGATCTGGGGTGATCTGCGCGACGAGGCGAGCCGCGGCATGGCCGAGGCCGAGGCGTCGCGCGGAGCTCGCACATGAGTATTTCGCGCGCGGATCATGCGCCGGCGCTGGTCGGTGCGGCGACTCTGCTCGGCCTGTTCGCGCTGCTCGAGCTGGCGATCCGGGCCGGCCTGGTCGACCGCTATGTCGTGCCGCCGCCGAGCGACGTGGTGGCGAGCTTCGCTCGCATCGTCACCGAGGAGGACATCCCGCACCGCTTCGCCCAGACGGCGCTGGAAGGCCTCGGCGCCGCCGTGCTGATCGCGCTGGTCGGCATTCCGGCCGGCCTGCTGCTCTATCGCCACATGGTGCTGCGCGTCGCCGTGCAGAGCTGGGTGGCCGCGCTCGCCGCCGCGCCGCTGGTGCTCGCCTATCCGCTGTTCCTGGTGATCTTCGGCCGCAGCGCCATGACCATCGTGATGATGGGCTTCATCTCCGGCGTCGCCCCGGTGACGTTGAAGACGCTCGAAGGCCTGTCCGCGACCCGGCGTGTACTGATCGATGTCGGGCGCAGCCTCAAGTTGACGCCGGCCCAGCAATTCCGGCTGGTGCTGCTGCCGGCGGCGGTGCCGACCATCTTCGTCGGCCTGCGGCTCGGCCTCGTCTTCGCGCTGATCAACATCGTCGGGCTGGAGTTTCTGATCAATTTCGGCGGGCTCGGCCAGCTCATCAACGAGCTTGCCGAACGTTACGACCTCGCCGGCACCTATGCGGCGATCGCCTTCGTGGTGCTGGTGAGCGTGCTGTTCTTCCTCGCTTTGGAGAGGACCGAGCGATGGCTGAGACCCGGACGATAGTCGCACTGCCGATCACGCCCCGGCTCGGGGCGGTGATGCGGCTCCGGCTATTTCTCATCCTCGGCGTGCTTATCATGTGGGAGGCGACCGCCGCCTCCGGCTTGTTGTTTCGCGACGTCGTGCCGTCGAGCGTCACGGTGGTGCGGGCGCTGGTCCGGCTGCTGATCGATCCGGACTTCTGGGGGAATTTCGGCGTCACGGCCGGCGAGGTGTTGGCGGCGCTGGCGATCGGCGCGACGGCCGGACTCGCCGCGGGCCTGCTGCTCGGTGCCAGCCGGTTTCTCGGCCGCGCCTACGAGCCCTATCTCAACAGCCTCGCGCCGACCCCAAAAATCATCTTCTTCCCGGTGATGATCATGGCGTTCGGCGTCTATGCGGGCTCCAAGGTCGCCATGGGGGCGCTGTCGGCGTTCTTCCCCGTCGCGCTCTCGACGGCCGGCGGCATGCGCGAGGTCGATGCGGCGCTCGTGAAGGTCGGCCGCAGCTTCCGCCTGTCGACCTGGCAGATGGTGACGAAGATCTATCTGCCGGCGATCCGCGTTCCCGTGCTCAACGGGATGCGGCTCGGCTTCGGCGTCGCCGTCATCGGCGTGCTGCTGGCCGAGACCAAGCTGTCCAACCAGGGGCTCGGCTATCTGGTCATGCAGGCCTATGCGCGCTTCGACATGCCGCAGATGTACGCGATCCTGCTGGTCGTGTTCGCCGTCGCGGTCGCGCTCAACGCCGGACTCGGCCGGCTGACCGAGCCTCGGCATCGGCGCACCTGAGGCGCTTCGATCTCCGCTCATTCCCGCGAATGCGGGAATCCAGAGACCGGAACGCGAGACATCTGGGTCCCCGCTTTCGCGGGGACGAACGGAGGCGGTTTTCGTCGACGAGAGATCAACCAAGAGAGAAACGTGGAGGACCCCCGATGACACTGACAAAATGGTGGCCGGTCGGCGCCGCGATGCTGGTCGCAACGGCCGTGACCCCAGCTCAGGCCGAGGACACGCTGAAGCTCGCCATCGGTCAGCGCGGCAACTGGGACACGGCGATCCCCGAGCTCGGCCAGCGCGCCGGAATCTTCAAGAAGCACGGGCTGACCCTCGAGCTCCTTTACACCCAGGGCGGCGGCGAGACCCAGCAGGCGGTGCTGTCGGGGAGCGTCGACGTCGGCGTCGCCGCCGGCACGCTCGGCGTCGTCGGCGCCTTCTCCAAGGGCGCGCCGGTGCGCATCCTCGGCGCCCAGGCGACCGGTGCGGCGGACTTCTGGTATGTGCGCAGCGAGTCGAAGCTGAAGGCCATCAAGGACGCCGACGCCGCGACCACCATCGCCTTCTCGACCAACGGCTCGTCGACCAACAGCGTCGTGCTCGCCTTCCTCAAGCAGTACGACTTGAAGTCCAAGCCGGTCGCCACCGGCAGCCCGCCGGCGACCTTCACGCAGGTGATGTCCGGCCAGATCGATGTCGGCTGGTCGTCGCCGCCGTTCGGCTTCGACGCCATGGACCAGGGCAAGATCCGCATCGTCGCCAAGGCGACCGACGTGCCCGAGGTGCGCGACCAGTCGATCCGCACGCTGATCACCAATGTTCGGGCCCTGCAGGGCAAGGGCGATGCGCTGGCCCGCTTCATGGCCGGCTATCGCGAGACCATCGACTGGATGTATTCGGACGACGCCGCGCTGAAAGCCTATGCCGAGTTCGCCGGCACCACGCTGCCGGTGGCCAGCCGTATCCGCGACGAGTTCTTCCCCAAGTCGCTGCTCGATCCCGACCGCATGGCCGGCATGGACGTGATCATGCGCGACGCCGTGTCCTTCAAGGTGATCCCGGCGCCGCTGACGAAGGCGCAGCTCGACGAGCTGATCAGGATTCCGCCGCGCAAGTGAGCGCCGGCGCGACGGCGTCGCCCGAGCCCGCCGTGACCCGCGGTCTCACCAGCCGTGAAAGCGGCTCCAGATCCGCGTCGCGCCGTCGCCGTCGACGACCTGATAGGCGTCGAATTGGGTGGCGGTGGCGCAGGCGTGGTTGGGCAGGATCCGCAGACGCGCCCCGATCGGGAAACGCTGCGCGATCTCGCGGTCGGGGACGCCGTCGCGACGCGCGACGATGCCGTGCTCCTGGTTGGCGCCGCTCATGACGTAGCCGTCGACCAGAGCGCCGGCGAGGTCGCACACTGCGCCATAGCCGTAGTCGACGGCTTGCGCCTGCGTCCCGCGGTCGCGGCTCATCGCCATCCAGCCGGCGTCGACGATGGCCCAGCCCTTGTCGGTCTGGTGGCCGATCACGGTGGCGAGCACCGACAGCGCGATGTCCTGCGGCCGGCAGACGCCGACATTCGCCATCACCAGGTCGAAGAACACGTAGACGCCGGCCCGCACCTCGGTGACGCCGTCGAGCGTTTGGGCCGACAGCGCCGTCGGGGTCGAGCCGATGCTGACCTCCAGGCACGGCAGCCCGGCGGCGCGCAGACGCGACGCGGCACGGACGCAGCGGCTGCGCTCCTGCTCGGCCATCTGCTGCAGCGCCTCCGGCGTGCTCAGCCCATAGGAGCTGCCGGCATGGGTCAGCACGCCCGTGAGGATCGCGCCGCCGCGGTCGAGCTTGGTGCCGATCTCGATCAGCAAGTCGTCGTCCGGCGCCACGCCGGAACGGTGGCCGTCGGTGTCGACCTCGATCATCACCTCGAACGCATGGGTCTCGGCGCGGCCCTTGTCGATCACGGCGTCGGCGCCCGCGAGCGAGTCCACCAGGATCACGAGCCGGCAGCCGGCGCGGCGCAGCCGCAGCACGCGGTCGAGCTTTTGCGGGGCGATGCCGACCGCATAGAGGATGTCGTCGAACCCGGCGGCGAAGTACTCCTCCGCCTCCTTCAGGGTCGAGACCGTGATGCCGCGTCCGCCGGCCTGCTGCTGCAGGCGGCCGACCTCGATGCATTTCGAGGTCTTGATGTGCGGGCGCAGCCTCGTGCCGAGCGCCGTGATGCGGCTCTGCATGGTGCCGATGTTGCGCATCATCAGCGTGCGGTCGATCAAGGCGGCGGGCGTTTCGATACCGTCGAGTGTCATGGTCGGTGTCATGGTCGGTGTCTTGGCGGCGGGCAGGATCACGCAGGCGGCGTCGGTCGACGCCGGAGAGGGATCCGACGCCGGCGCCACCCTAGGTCATCGGCGAGCGCGCCGTCGAGAAGGTCGGCGAGGCTGCGCGGCGCAGGCTGCGACGCGCTGGCACACCGGTGCGGGATCGACGGCACGTCACGCGACCGAGGTCCGCGTCGCCGCAAGGCTAGTCTCACAGCGTTCGCGTCTCGCCGCCGTCGAGATCGACGACGGCGCCCTGCAGATAGGCGATGCGGCCGGACGCCATCACGGCGACCAAGTCCGCCACCTCCTCGGGCCGTCCGAAGCGCGCGACGCGATGCGCCGCCCGCATGGTGTCGTAGGCCGCGGCTTCGGAGACGCCGGTCTCGGCGACCAGGCGCTGCAGGCGGGTGCGAAACCGGTCGGTCTCGACGATGCCGGGATTGATCGCGTTGACCCGCACGCCCTCGGCGATGCCGCGGTCGGCCAGCGCCTTGGTCAGCAGACCGAGCGCCGCATTGACGCTGCCGCCGATGGTGAACTCGCGGTCGCCGGTGCGGCCGCCGTTGCCGGCGATGCTGATCACCGAGCCGCCCGTCGCCTGCAGGAGCGGCCAGGCCGCGCGCGTCATCCGGACGGCGCCGAAGAGCTTGAGCGCATAGCCGTCCGCCCAGTCGTCGTCGGTCAGCGCCAGAAAGTCGCCGCGCTTCGTCGCCCCCGCATTGTTCACCAGCAGATCGAGCCGGCCGAGCGCTCCGGCCGTCGTGGCGACGACGTGGGCCGGCGCCGCCGGATCGCGCAGATCCACCGGCAAGGCGACGGCCTCGCGGCCGAGCGCGTCGATCTCCCGCCGCAACGCCTCGAGCGGCTCGCGCGAGCGTGCCACCAGTGCGACATGCATGCCCTCCTGCGCGAGCCGCAACGCGATCGCATGCCCGATGCCACGGCTCGCGCCGGTGACGATCGCGACCTTGTCGGCAAGTCCCAGATCCATATGTCGACACTTTCGGGTTGTGCGGCAAAGCCGTGTCCGCGGACGCCTTAGGACAGCCGCGATCTGGCATCAACAGGATGTGCGAATGAATTGTGCGCTGCAGCGTGACCGGGCGTGTTAACCCCAGGTCGCCCGCTCGGCGGCAGCTTTCAAGAGAGGTCACGGCGTGCCCGGACTGAACTCGACCATCGCGGCGCTGGCACGTCAACGTCAGCAGTGGGAAGCGTTTCTGCGGACGATTCCGGGAGGAGTCGCGCCGCGCGAGCGGCCGCCCGGCCCGACCCGGCTCCAAGAGGTCACGGATTTCGGCGCCAATCCGGGCAATCTGCGGATGTGCACCTATGTGCCGCGCAACCCGCAGCGCGCCCTGGTGGTCGTCCTGCACGGCTGCACCCAGACGGCCGCGAGCTACGATCTCGGCGCCGGCTGGTCGACGCTGGCCGACCGTTACGGCTTCATGCTGCTGCTGCCCGAGCAGCGGGCGGAGAACAACCCGAAGACGTGCTTCAACTGGTTCCGTGAGAACGACATCACCCGCGGCCAGGGCGAGGCGGCCTCGATCCGGCAGATGATCACGACGATGGCGATCGAGCACGACGTCGATCCCCGGCGCGTGTTCATCACCGGCCTGTCGGCCGGAGGGGGCATGACGGCCGTGATGCTGGCGACCTATCCGGAGGTCTTTGCCGCCGGCGCCATCATTGCGGGCCTGCCCTATCGCAGCGCGACCAGCACGCGCCAAGCGCTGGAGAGCATGTTCCGGGTGCGGGTGCGCACGCCGCGCGAATGGGGCGATCTCGTCCGCGCGGCGTCGCCTCATGCCGGGCCGTGGCCGCGCGTCTCGGTATGGCACGGCGGCGCCGACACGGTGGTCAAGCCGAAGAACGCCGAGGAACTGTTGAAGCAGTGGACCGACGTGCACGGGCTCGGCACCCAGGCGACCCGCACCGAGACGGTGGACGGCTATCCGCGCCATGTGTGGACGGATGCGTCGGGCGAGGTCGTCATCGAGTCCTACATCATTCCGCTGATGCCGCACGGCACCCCGCTCGCCAGCGGAGACGGCGACGAGAGCTACGGCGTGCCGGGCGAGTATCTGATCGAGGTCGGCATCTCGTCCTCCTATCACATCGCCTGCTTCTGGGGGCTGACCGAGAAGCGGCCGGCCGCGTCGCGGCCGCGTCGCACAGCGGAGTCGAGCGCAGCAACGCAGCGCGTCGTCGAGGCGCGTCCCGCAAAGGGGAGCGAGCCCACGCCCGCGCCGGTTCGGGCCGAGGTCATCGAGCAGCCAGGCCCGGGGGACGTCCCGCCGCCGCGGGCAGGGCGCTCGGAGGGGCCGGGCGAGAGTGCCGGCGCCGGCCGCGACAAGGCGCGCAAGTCGGGCGTCTCGGCCTTTGTCGAAGGCGCCATCAAGCGCGCCCTCGAAGCCGCCGGGATGATGAAGCGGCGCTGACGATCCACGCACCGACAAGCACCGACGCCGTCGCTGGTGGGCGACGGCGTCGGTCGTGTTCGGGGCGGGGGTTGAGGAGCGCCGGCGATCAGCGGATGTAGCCGGTCGCCTGGTCGAACCAGTCCTTCATCGACGAGAACAGCATGGTGCCGCTCGACATCTTGCGGTCTTCGAGGACGTAGAGCTTGCCGCCGCTGCGATAGACGATGGCACCTGCCGGCAGCTCGCGGCCTTCCTTCATGATCATGTCGTGGCCCTTGGGGTTGGGCGTCAGCACGTCATGGGCGCCGCTCGGCGACACATAGATGGCCTGGCGGTCGTTCATGCCGCGCGCCGTCTGGGCCGACGCGGCGGTGGCGACCAGCGCGACGGCGGCGGCGCCGGCCAGGATCGCGATCGTGGATCGAGCCATGGGATTCTCCTGCGGGAATATAGGGGGGGCGGGGCAGACGGGCCGGCCGGCGAGCTGCCGGCCGGCGACACGCGGCAGATCAGCGGATGTAGCCCTTGGCCTGGTCGACGCCGGTCTCCGTGGCGCCCATGCCGGTCGCGACATAGCGCGAGCTCTGGGTCCACGGGGCGGCGTCGGCGGCGAGCTGGGTGCCGACCAGCGCGACGAGAGCGAAGGCGAACAGGGCGATCTTGGACAGGGTCATGACAGTCTCCTCTGGGGCTTTGTTCGGGTCGTTCCGGTGGAGCGACCAGGCGACTATCGCGATCCCGAGGACGGAACTGAAATGCCGAGTGTCTATGGTGTCGATAGCGCCGAAGCATCCTCGGCGCCGTGGGCCGCGGCCGTCCGGGCCAAGGCCATGGCCGGCTTCCCGTGCCACGGCACCCGCATCGCCTCCCGCACCAGGGCGCCGACCGCCGGCGAATGCGGCCGTCCCCGCACCGTGACGAGATTCACGGTGCGCCAGAACTCCGGCTCGATCAGCGGGCGCGCGACGACCTCGCGATCCGTGACCGAGTATTCCGGCATGAAGCCGAAGCCGAGACCGGAGCGGATCATCGCCAGCACCCAGTCGTCGCGCTCGCTGCGATAGACGGTGCGGCACGAGACGCCCTGCGCGCGGAAGAACTGGCCGGCGTAGCCGTTGAACTCGCAATTGCTGCGGTTGACGTAGCTCAGGCCGTCGAGATCGCGCACCCGGATCGCATTCGAGGACGCGAGCGCGTGCCCGTTCGGAACGACGATCATCATCTGCTCGCGATAGAGCGGCATGACGTGCAGCCGTGCGTCGGGATCCCGGTCGGGCAGGCAGTAGACCGCGACCTCGAGGCCGCCATCGAGCAGCGTGGCGTCGAGCTCGCGCGCGCTCCGGTCGGCGATGTCCAGCTCGACGCCGGGATGGCGAACCTGCACCGAGCTCACCAGCTCGACGAGCTGGGCCGGGGCGATCGTGCACATCACGCCGAGCTTCAGCGGCACCCTCTCGAGCCGGATGGCGTCGCGGGCGAGCCGCTTGGCGACCTGCATCTCCTCGTACACCTGTGCGAGATGCGGATGGACCATGCGGCCGAGCTCGGACAGATGCGTGTTTGCCCGCTCGCGGTGGAACAGCGGGCCCCCGAGCTCCTCCTCCAGGAGCTTCACGGCACGGGTGAGCGACGGCTGCGCGACGTTGCAGGCCTCGGCCGCGCGGGTGAAGTTGAGATGCTCGGCGACCGCGAGGAAGTAGCGGACCTGATGCATTTCCATGCGACGAACCCTGCTGGCGAATCGGCCGGAGGCCGCACTCCCGAAGCGCCTCCTTTGCTGCGGCATGATGACGCCGCGGCACTCGGGCGCCAGAAAACTTGCCGTGATCGCACCGCAGCACGGCCTTCCGGGGGCCCTCTGGCCGCGGTGCCGCGCCATCGCGACGTCCCGCGACGGGGCCGCGCCGACCGCGACTCCGTCCGCCGGAAGGGCCGGCCGGACCTCGTTTCGCGGCGGAGCGGAGCTTCTGCACCACCGCTTTCGCATGTCAGGTCCGGCCGCGCGACATATCACTCGGTACGGGTCGGTCGTAGATCATGTGATATTTCACATGGCCGGTTTGCGGCCCGCGCGGATCGGCATCGGTGGCGGTCCGCACTGCAGCGCCACCATCACGCACCTGCAGCAATTCCCGAAACGACGCAGCCGAGACTCGAAGGTTCGGAAAAAATCACGTCGGCAAGGGAGCTTATAGGCATTCGGGGGCGTCCGTCCGCGGCCTCCTCCCGCGCTTCGATCGCCGCCGTCGAGCCGTGCGAACGGCAACCGTGGCGACAACCGTCGCGTTGCGGACGCCGTCCATGTGCAGACCGCAGTGCAGCACGCCGCGCTCCCGCCCCGGGGCCCTTTGACAATAGTCAGAGCGAGGTTCAGACCCTCGCAGTAGAAAGCCTCTAGTCAAGGTGGCAGGCAAGCCTGAGCAAGGCTCGGTGTGCAGGCCCGAAAAAGACAGCCTGGGGCGGAACGTCGAGTTTTCCGAAGGTTCGAGCGACCACGGTCGCCCCGGCTTGGACGCGAGCGACGGATCGCCTGCTCAGCGCAGACCACGTACCAGACGGACGCAGCAAATGAACGCGAAATATCCTGGCATTTCGACAGTCATCAATGGAAATGGTGCCGTCGCTCAGGTGATGGGACACGTCTGCGGCGGCGTCATCGGTTATCCGATCACGCCGTCCACCGAGATCTCCGAGCTCTACGAGGCGTTCCGCTCCGCCGGCGGCTGCAACGTCTGGGGCAAGCATCCCTTCTTCTTCGAGCCCGAGGGCGAGCATTCGGCGCAGTCCGGCGCGCTCGGCGCCGCGCTCACCGGCGGCAAGTTCGTCTCCAACGCCTCGTCGAGCCAGGGCATTCTGTACGGCCTCGAATCGCACTACGTGACGGTCGGCAAGAAGGTCGGCGGCTTCGTGCTGCAGGTCGCCGCCCGCGTCGTGTCGAAGCACTCGCTCAACGTGATGGCGGGCCACGACGACGTCTACGCCCTGCTGCAGTCCGGCTACACCATCCTGTTCGGCTCCAACCCGCAGGAAGCGGCCGACCTCTCCGTCATCTCCTACAAGGTGAGCGCCACCTCGCTCATTCCGGTCGCCAACGCGATGGACGGCTTCGCCACCTCGCACATGATGAGCGAAGCCCTGATGCCGGAGCCCGAGCTGATCCGGGAGTTCCTCGGCGACCCGTCCGGGCGCGTCAAGGCGCTGACGGTGGCGCAGGAGATCCTGTTCGGCGCCAAGGGGCGCGGCTATCAGCTCAAGCAGTGGCTCGCCAAGCACGAGGGCGACTTCGTGCCGGGCGAACTCGCCAAGGTCCGCGCCTGGCTCGACACCAATATCGACGCGGTCGAGATCGACAATGCCGCCGCGATGATCGACGCGACGCTGGCGTTCGTGCCGGAGGAGCTGCGCCCGCAGTGGCGGCGGCAGTGGACCAACGCGTTCGAGAAGGGCACCCGCCAGCTCGTGCCGGCGCTGGTCGACGTCCACAATCCGGGCCTCACCGGCGGCGTGCAGAACCAGCCCGACTTCCAGGCCGGCTCGATGGACCATCGCACCCACTTCGTGCGTGACGTGCCGCGCTTCGTGCGCGAGGCGATGGCCGAGTACTCGGCTCTCACGGGCCGCGAGTACAAGCCGGTGATGACCTATATGTGCGACGACGCCGAGCACGTGATGGTCGGGCTCGGCTCGGTCACCGACGACGTCGAGGCGGTGGTCGCGCATCTGCGCAGCAAGGGCAAGAAGGTCGGCGTCGTGTCGATCAAGCTGCTGCAGCCGTTCCCGGAGGCCGAGCTGGTCGAGGCCCTGAAGGGCAAGAAGTCCGTCACGGTGCTGGAGCGTTCCGACGTGACGGCGCTGACCAGCTTCGTCACCCAGGCGCTGTTCAAGGCGGTCGAGAACGCCGGCGGCCCGCGCCATCCCGGCATCGCCGCGATCGAGCGGCTGCCCAAGATGACGACGGCGATCTTCGGCCTCGGCGCGCACGACCTGCAGCCGCGCCACCTGATCGCGGCGTTCAAGAACATGGAGACGACCAACGCGCCGTTCGTCTATCTCGGCTCGCAGTTCTTCGCCAAGGATCCGAGCCCGCGGCTCGCGGCCTTGCAGGAGCGCCTGAAGACGGCCTATCCCGAGACCGAGCTGATGGCGCTCGAGACCGAGCCGAACCCGACCCTGCTGCCGCCCTCGGCCTTCCGGGTGCGCTTCCATTCGGTCGGCGGCTACGGCACCATCGCGACCGGCAAGCTCCTCACCGACATTCTCGCCGGCGTGCTCGACATGCACTCCAAGGCGTCGCCGAAATACGGTTCCGAGAAGAGCGGCGCACCGACCAACTACTACATCACGCTGAGCCCCGAGCAGGTGAAGATCACCAATGCCGAGCTCGAGGACGTCGAGATCGTCGTCTCGCCGGACCACAAGGTGTTCAGCCACACCAATCCGCTGCGCGGCCTGGTCGAGGGCGGCACCTTCATGCTGCAGTCGAACCTCTCGCCGCTCGAAGTGTGGAAGGATCTGCCCAAGCGCGCCCGCAAGACGATCCGCGACAAGAAGATCAAGATGTTCGTGATGGACGGCTTCGCGGTCGCCAAGCGCCACGCGCCGACGCCCGAGCTCGAGACCCGCATGATGGGCATCGCCTTCATTGGGGCGGTCTGCGGCCATGTCGACCGCATCGTCGCCGACGCCTCGATCGACGTCATTCTCAAGAAGGTCCAGCAGCAGCTTTCGAAGAAGTTCGGCGCCAAGGGCGCCGCCGTGGTCGACGGCAACATGGCCGTCATCAAGGAAGGCCTGGATGCGACGCACAGGCTCGACTACACGCAGCCGGAATTCGCCGAGCTGGAGACCGAGGAGACCGTCAAGGCGCTGCGCGGCGTCGCCATCTCGGCCGAAATGTGCCGGGTCGGCGGCTCGACGCCGTCCGGCGGCTTCTTCGACCGCGAGTACTACGACGACATGGTCGGCGCGCCGTTCCGCGACGGCACCGTCGCCGAAGCCCCGGTGCTGCCCGGCACCGGCCTGTTCATGCCGGCCGGCTCCGCCGCCTGGAAGGACAAGGGCCTGTTCCGCCGCGACGTGCCGGAGTTCCTGTCCGAGCTCTGCACCGGCTGCATGGAATGCACGCTGGTCTGCCCGGATGCGGCGATCCCCAACACGGTGCACGACATCCACGATCTGCTGCTCACCGGCATCAAGCATCTCGACCTGGTCGAGGCCCAGCGCGAGGCGGTGCGCGGCCAGATCTTCGCGTTGAGCGAAGCGGTCCGCGAGTCCTATCGGTCGACCAAGAAGGCGCAGTCGTTCGGCGAGGTGGTGACCGCGGCGGTCGCCAAGCTCGGCACCGACAACGCCACGCTCAAGCGCAATCTCGGCCGGCTCGCCGAGGTGCTGGAGACCTTCCCGGTCGCCAAGACGCGGCCCTTCTTCGACGCGATGGAGAAGGAGCAGCCCGGCACCGGCGGCCTCTACTCGGTCGCCATCGACCCGTGGAAGTGCTCGGGGTGTCTGGAATGCATCGACGTGTGCGGCCCCGGCGCCCTCAAGGCGCGCGAGCAGGACGCGCCGCTGCTCGAGACCCTGCAGGCCCGCTTCGAGTTCCTCAGCGAGACGCCGAACACGCCGGTCCGCTTCACCGAAGCGGCATTGAGCCCGGGCGGCGACACCAAGCGGCTGATGCTCGACCGCACCAACTACTATGCCACCACGGGCGGCCACGGCGCCTGCCGCGGCTGCGGCGAGGTGACGGCGATCCGCCTGGTGACCTCGACCAACAACGCCATCCAGACCAAGCGGCGCAAGGGGCACCAGCGCGAGCTGGAGGCCCTGATCGAGAAGCTGCAGGCGAAGGTGCCTGCCGTGCAGGACGACACGGCGCGGCGCGAGCGCATCGCCGGCGTGCTGAAGGTCCTCGAGAAGCGCCTTTATCTCCTGGAGAGCGGCCCGACCGGCAACGGCCCGGCCTCGGCCGTGATCGCCAACGCCACCGGCTGCTCGAGCGTCTACGCCTCGACCTTTCCGTTCAATCCCTACAACGACCCGTGGGTGAACAGCCTGTTCCAGGACACTCCGGCAGTCGCCAAGGGCATGTTCGAGGGCCTGACGGCGGCGGCGACCGACGACGTCAAGGCGCTGCGCATCGCCCAGCTCGAGCTCGACGACGCCTACGAGCCGGGCATGCACGACAAGTTCTTCCGCACCTTCTCGTGGCCGCAGTTCACGCCGGAGGAGCTCGCGCTGCTGCCGACCGTGATCAGCATGGGCGGTGACGGCGCCACCTACGACATCGGCTTCGGCGCGCTGTCGCGGTTGCTCACCACCAACACGCCCATCAAGGTCGTGGTGCTCAACACCGGCGCGTACTCCAACACCGGTGGCCAGGCCTCGACGGCGAGCCTGACGGGCCAGGACTCGGATCTGTCGCGCTTCGGTGCAGCCCATCACGGCAAGCAGGAGGACCGCAAGGAGCTCGGCCTGATCGCCGCCTTCCACCCGAACGTGTTCGTGGTGCAGACCTCGACGGCGCTGCAGCAGCACTTCCTGCAGAACGTCACCAAGTACCTCAACCACTCCTCGTCGCCGGCCGTGCTCGACGTCTACACGCCGTGCCAGGCCGAGCACGGGATCGCCGACGCGGCCGCCAGCCGGCGCTCCCGCCTCGCGGTCGAGAGCCGCATGAACCCGGTGTTCGTGCACGATCCGGGCGCGAGCCCGACCCGCCAGGGCTGGTTCTCGCTCGACGGCAATCCGGACGTCGACAAGGATTGGACGAAGACGACGGTGGAATATGTCGAGGACGGCGCCACCAAGCTGATGGACGTGCCGCTGACGCCGGCCTACTTCGCCCAGGAGGAGACCCGCTTCAAGAAGCAGTTCCGCAAGCTCGCGGCCGATGCCGACGCCATGCCGGTGCACGAGTTCATCGATCTCCCGATCGCCGACCGGGCCGGCAAGACCGCCTTCGTGTACTCGACCGACCACGACAAGAAGCTGGTCAAGCTGGAGGTGGCCAACGAGATCATCCATCTGGTCGAGGAGCGCCGCAAATACTGGCGGACGCTGCAATACCTCGCCGGGCGGCAGATCGAGAAGCTGGACGCCGATCATCGCGTCGAGCTCGAGGCCTTGAAGCAGCGCTACGACGAGTCCGTGAAGACGCAGGAGTCGACGCTCGACACCATCGCCCGCGCGATGAGCGAGCTCGCCGCCTCGTCGAACGCCCCGGCGTCCGGCCTCGCGAGTGCGCTCGCCCCGTTCGGCGGCGCTCCGGCGGCGGCGACCGCCGCCCCGGCGGCGGCGGCGAAAGCCAACGGCGCCACGTTGCCCCACATCCACGACGAGGACGTCGCGGCCTGCACCAACTGTAAGACCTGCTACCAGCAGGTCCCCGAGCTGTTCGAGCTGACCAAGATCATGGTCGACGGCGCCCCCAAGGAGGTCGCCCACACCATCCCGGGCGCTCTCGACAAGGTGCAGATCACGCCGGAGCTGAAGGTCCGGGTGGCCAAGGCGGCGGCGAGCTGCGACGCGGAGATCATCCGATGAGCACGGCGAATCCCCAGGAGCAGCTCCTGCGCTACGCCCAGACGTCTCGCACGCTGGAGCAGACCCGCAGCCAGCTCGAGGAGCTGGAGCACTCCGAGGCGGTCGAGATCTTCCAGAAGCAGCTCGACCTCCTCAAGAAGCGCCTGCTCGGCGACCCCAAGTCGCTGCGCAGCATGTTCGTCGCCGACGGCGTCCAGGCGATCGCCTGGGAGTTCCAGCAGGACGCGCTGAGCCCGGCCTTCACCAAGACGCTGTGGAGCCTGATGCTGCGCGACGACGACATGAGCGTCGTGCTGCTGCGCTTCATCTGGGCGATGCCGGTGCGGTTCAAGCGCAAGCTCATCAAGGCGATCGACGACCACCTGTCCGACAAGTACCCGATGTTCAAGGGCCTGTCGGTCAATTGGCCGTTCGACGCCTACATTCCGCCCTATATCCGGCCGCCGGAGGAGCGCAACCACGACTTCGCGCTCGTGAACACCGGCTATCTCGGCTACATGGCGCTCGGCTACACCGAGCGCGAGGTCGAGATGTTCGTCTGGCTCGAGGTGCTGCGCGACAAGCAGTGCCAGGACAAGCCGTGCGAGCTCGGCGTCCTGATCCACGGCAAGAAGGAGCCGAAGGGCGGCTGCCCGGTCAAGATCCACATCCCCGAGATGCTGGACATGCTGGGCCAGGGCAAGTTCCGCCAGGCGCTCGAGCTGATCGAAAGCTGCAACCCGCTGCCCAACGTCACGGGCCGCGTGTGTCCGCAGGAGCTGCAGTGCCAGGGCGTCTGCAAGCACACCCATCGGCCGCTCGAGATCGGGCAGATCGAGTGGTTCCTGCCGCAGCGCGAGAAGCTGGTCGGCCCGAAGCCGGAAGAGCGATTCAAGGGCCGTATCAGCCCGTGGGCGCACGCCGAGAAGCCGCCCATCGCGGTGGTCGGCTCCGGCCCGTCCGGCCTGATCAACGCCTATCTGCTCGCCGCGGAGGGGTTCCCGGTCACGGTGTTCGAGGCGTTCCACGACCTCGGCGGCGTGCTGCGCTACGGCATTCCCGAGTTCCGCCTGCCGAACGAGCTGATCGACGACGTGGTCGGCAAGATCACGCTGCTGGGCGGCCGCTTCGTCAAGAACTTCGTGGTCGGCAAGACCGCGACGCTCGAGGATCTGAAGGAGGCCGGCTTCTGGAAGATCTTCGTCGGCACCGGCGCCGGCCTGCCGACCTTCATGAACGTGCCGGGCGAGCACTTTCTCGGCGTCATGTCGGCCAACGAGTTCCTCACCCGCGTCAACCTGATGCGGGCGCTCGACGACAAGTACGAGACGCCGCTGCCCGACATCAAGGACAAGCAGGTCTTCGTCGTCGGCGGCGGCAACACCGCGATGGACGCGGCCCGCACGGCGCGGCGCCTCGGCGGCCACGTGACGATCGTCTATCGCCGCACCAAGTCGGAGATGCCGGCCCGCGTCGAGGAGCTGCACCACGCCCTCGAGGAGGGCATCGACCTCAAGGTGCTGCGTGCGCCGATCGAGTTCATCGGTGACGAGAAGACGCACTTCATCAGCCACGCCGTGCTGGCCGTCAACCAGCTCGGCCCGCCCGACAAGTCGGGCCGCCGCGCGCCGAAGCCTACCGGCGAGACCGAGCGTGTGCCGGTCGACCTCGTCATCATGGCGCTGGGCAACACCGCGAACCCGATCATGAAGGACGCGGAGCCCGACCTGAAGACCTCCAAGTGGGGCACCATCGAGGTGCCGGAGGGCTCGCAGAAGACCTCGATCGCGGACGTCTACTCCGGCGGCGACGCCGCCCGCGGCGGCTCGACCGCCATCCGGGCGGCCGGCGACGGCCAGGCGGCGGCGCGCGAGATCGTCGGCGACATCCCGTTCACGCCGGCCGAGATCAAGGTGCGGGTCGACAAGGCGGCCCGCTACACCGAGCTCGGCCAGGTCAAGCAGACCGTGGTCGAGAAGATCGCGCTCGCCGGCGGCATCGTCGAGTTCAAGGTGCGGGCCCCGATGGTGGCCCACTCCGCCAAGGCCGGCCAGTTCGTACGTGTGCTGGGCTGGGACGACGGCGAGCTGATCCCGCTCACCCTCGCCGACTGGGACGCCGAGGCCGGCACCATCGACCTGGTCATCCAGGGCATGGGCACCTCGACGCTGCTGATGAACAAGATGGCGGTCGGCGACGCCTTCGCCGGCATTGCCGGCCCGCTCGGGCGTGCGAGCGAGGTGCACCATTACGGCCCCGACCAGACCGTGGTGTTCACGGCCGGCGGCGTCGGCCTGCCGCCCGTCTATCCGATCGCGCGGGCGCATCTCGAGCTCGGCAATCACGTCACCCTGATCGCCGGCTTCCGCTCCAAGGACTTCCTGTTCTGGACCGGAGACGACGAGCGGATGGGCAAGCTGAAGGCCAAGTACGGCGATCAGCTCGACATCATCTACGCGACCAATGACGGCACCTTCGGCATCAAGGGCTTCGTCACGACGCCGCTCGAGGAGATGCTGAAGAACGACAAGACCAGCAAGGGCCGCAAGATCGCCGAGGTCATCACGATCGGTCCGCCGATCATGATGCGGGTCGTCTCCGACCTGACCAAGCCTTACGGCGTGAAGACGGTGGCGAGCCTCAACTCGATCATGGTGGACGCGACGGGCATGTGCGGCGCCTGCATGGTGCCGATCACGGTCGACGGCAAGATGGTGCGCAAGCACGCCTGCATCGACGGTCCGGAGCTCGATGCCCACCTGATCGACTGGGACAAGTTCCTGCCGCGGTTCAACACCTTCAAGGCGCAGGAGCAGCGCAGCAAGGTGGCGCACGGGCTGGCCTGATCGGTCGTCCGCCGCGGCACGTTCCGCGTGCCGACACATGTTGCGAAGGAGCAGGGCCGAGCCCTGCTCCTTTTGCATTCGGGGGTCGAGGAGATATGCGCGCGCCGTCGCGGTGCGCCGCGGCGCTATTGCGTCGGGAATCGCGCCGGCCGACAATGCGGCCCCGCAACGAAACCCCGGCGAACAACAAGCCCATGTACACCGCAACCTCGAAGCGCCTCACCAACGAGGGCGCCCGCAAGATCCTGGAAACCGCCATGGCCAAGGCCCGCGAGGCGGGCATTCAGGTCGCTGTCGCGATCGTCGACGGCGGCGGCAATCTGCTGCTGCTCGAGCGCATGGACACGGCGCGGTTCCATCTCGTCCATTCCTCCACCACCAAGGCGAAGTGCTGCGCTTCCAACAAGCGGCCGACGACCTCCAAGGGCGCGGTCGCCCAGCCGCTGGATACCGCGCACGCCCTCGGCCTCGCGCTGGCGGCCGGCCCCGAGAACTGGACCGCCATGGAAGGCGGCTGCCCGATCATCTTCGACGGCGAGTGCGTCGGCGGTGTCGGTGTCAGCGGCGGAAGCTGGGACATGGACGGCCGGATCGCCGAGGAAGCGGTGAAGTCGATCGGCGCGAGCGTCAGCATCGACGGCAAGTGACGTTTCGCGTGGCGCGGCGCACCGGCAAGCAACTATCGTCGTCATTGCCGGGCTCGACCCGGCAATCCATCGAACTTCGAAAGAAGCCCTTCTTCTTAAGCGATGGATGCGTGGGTCGAGCCCGCGCATGACGAGTCGGAGTTTGTGAAGACTGGTATTACTCGTCACAACAAAAAGTGGTCGAACAACATGAGCAACAACCCCGTACGCGTCGGTTGCATCGGCATGGGCTGGTGGTCCGACGTGCTGGCCGATGCCATCAAGCGTTCGAGCAAGATCGAGATCGTGAGCTGCTACACCCGCACGCCGGAGAAGCGCAACGCGTTCGCGGCGAAGTACGGCGGCAAGGCGGTGGCGAGCTTCGAGGAGATGCTCGCCGATCCGTCGGTCGAAGCGATCATCAACACCACGCCGAACAACGTTCATCTGGAGACGACCGGACAGGCGGCGGCCGCCGGCAAGCACGTCTTCCTCGACAAGCCGATCGCCAACAACGTCTCGACCGGTCGCGCCATCGCCGACGTGGCCAAGAAGCACGGCATCATCCTTCAGCTCGGCTATCAGCGCCGGCGCGAGAGCCAGTTCCGCTGGATCAAGCAGCAGATCGACGCCGGCGTGTTCGGCAAGCTGGTCAACGCCGAATCGAACATCAGCCGCGACCGGCTGGGCAAGTTCGACGCGCACCACTGGCGCCACACGGCGGAGGGCATGCCGGGCGGCGTGATGCTGCAGATCGGCATCCACTACATCGACGTGCTGAGCTATCTGATGGGGCCGGTCGTCGCCGTCACGGGCCGGGCCGTTCAACTCGTCCTCCCGGGCGACAATCCGGACGTCGCCAGCATGATCCTGGAGCACGAGAACGGCGCACTCTCGACCGTCAACGCCTCCTACGCGTCGGCGGCCGAATACTACCTGATGAACATCTACGGCAAGGAGGCGACCGCCTATTACGACCTCCACAACGGCCTGCGCCTGCAGAAGCGCCACTCCGACAAGGTCGAGCCGATTCCGTTCGAGAAGAACGACGCCATCCGCGACGAGCTCGAGGAGTTTGCCGCCGTGGTGCGCGGCAACGGCAAGCCGGAGACCGACGGCGTGCACGGCTATCAGTCGCTCGCCGTGGTGCGGGCCGGCACCGTCTCGGCGCGCGAAGGCCGTCGCGTCGAGGTCGCCGAGATGTTGGCGAAGGATTGAACGGCCGCGTGGCGCGACCCGACGTTTGCGCGGCTCGCGGGCTCGGAGCGTGTGGCACCCCCCTCCCTGTCCCTCCCCCACAAGGGGGGAGGGAGCAGGCTGCGGCGAGCCGCCGGTTGTTCCGGCTCTCGGAGTGGGAGTCGTGGAAGCGTGAAGGCGAAGCGCTTCCGGTGTTCCCTCCCCCCTTGTGGGGGAGGGACAGGGAGGGGGGTGGCCCGATGCGAGGTGTCAGCGGTCCGGCCACGGCTCTTCACCGAGGCCGCCGACTGAGCGAGGGCAAAACGACCGTCCGGCGCCGCCCTCAATCCTGCTTCATCTTCACCACCACCTTGATGGCGTCCTCGATGCGGTCGCGGGCGTAGCGGAAGGCGGTCGGCACCTCCTCGAGCGGGAACGTGTGGGTGTGGATCAGCTTGGGGTCGAACCGCTTCTGCTCGACCAGCGCGGCGACCCGGTGGGTGGCGCTGCGGCCCTCGCCGCGGATGCCGAACACCGAGATGTGCTGGCGGATCAGCTTGGCGAGGTCGACCGAGGCCTTGTGCTCCGGAAAGCCGATCAGGCACACCTTGCCGCCGCGCTTGAGCATGTCGGTGGCGAGGTCGAGGCTGTTCGGGTCGCCCGAAGCCTCGACCACGTAATTCACCCCCTTGCCGCCCGTGATGCGCTTCACCGCCTCGAGCGGATCCTCGTTGCGGATGTTGACGACGTGGTCGGCGCCCATCCGCTTGCCGAGCGCCAGCCGCGCGTCGCGGGTGCCGGTGAGGATCACGGGTTGGGCGCCGAGCGCCTTCGCCACCGCGACCACCATCAGGCCGATGGCGCCGGGGCCGAGCACCACGACGCTCTCGCCGGCGACCAACCCGTTCAGGGTGTCGAGTGCGTACATGGCCGTGCCGGCCGTCACGATCAGGGTCGCCTCCTCGTCGCCGACCCCCTCCGGCACGTGGACCAGCGTCGAGACGTGGTTGACGGCGTACTCGCAGAAGCCGCCGTCGGTGGTGAAGCCGTTGGCGCGGTGGCCCTTGTCGTGGCCCTTGTAGTTCATGCCGTAGTTGAGGCAGGCCGTGTACATGCCGGCGCGGCAGCGCTCGCAGCGGCCGCAGCCGTAATGCACCTCGACCACCACGCGGTCGCCGGGCGAAAACTCGTCGACGCCGGCGCCGAGCTTTACCACGGTGCCCATGTACTCGTGTCCGGGTGTAAAATTCTTGTTGAAGGGCTTGCCGCCTTCGATCAGCGCCGGCGGGCCCTTGGTGATGATGCTGATGTCGCCGGCGCAGAACGCGATGGCGTCGATGCGCACCAGCACCTCGGAATGGCCTGGCTGCGGCACCGGCTTCTCGGTGAGGCGGAGCTGTCCGGGATCGTCCAGCACCCAGGCCTTCATGGTGGCCGGGATGACGAAGTCTGTCGGGGCGGTAGCGGTCATCGGAATTGTCCTTGCCGGTTGGAGGTCCGGAGGGGAAGGAGTCGTCATTGCCGGGCGTGACCCGGCAATCCATCGATCTTCGAAAAGAGCGTGTCTTTAGGGATGGATGCGCGGGTCGAGCCCGCGCATGACGAGTCCGAGTGTTTGAAGACTGGTCTCACTTCTCGATCGGGAAGCCGACGATGCTGCCCCATTCGGTCCAGGAGCCGTCGTAGATCTTGATGTTGCCGTAGCCCAGCAGGCCGGCGAGCGCGACCCAGGCGAGCGTCGCGCGGTGGCTGAGCCGGCAATAGCAGACGACGTCGTCGAACGTCTCCGGCGCGATGCCGTAGGCGGCGAGCGCCTTGCGGATCGCGTCCGGCGACTTGAACGAGTCGTCGTCGTTCAGCACCTCGCGGAAATAGAAGTGCCGCGCGCCGGGAATGCGGCCGGTGCGCTCGGCGCCGTGGTCGAACGCCGACGTGTACTCGGCGACCCGCTTGCCGGCATATTCCTCCGGCGAGCGGACGTCGAGGATCAGCCGGTGCGAATGGCCGAGATGGGCCTTCACCTCGTCGCGGCCGACCCGCATGGAGGCGTCCGGCGTGGGCACCGGATATTCGACAGGCCTGAAGCTCGGCACGGTACGGGACAGCGGCCGTTTCTCGGCGAGCCATTTGCGGCGGCCGCCATCGAGGACTTTCAGGTTCTTGTGGCCGGCCATCGTGAAGGCCCAGTACGCATAGGTGCCGTACTGCACGGGCTCGCCGTAGAGCACGACGGTGGTGTCGGGGCCGATGCCGAGCTTGCCGAACAGCCGCGCCAGCGCTTCCGGCGAGACGAACTCGCGGTCGCTCTCGTGCCAGCAGGCGGTCTTCCAGAACAGCCAAGCGGCGCCGGGTACATGGCCGTCGCAATAGGCGGTCGGCTCGTTGATATTGGAGATTTCGACGACCCGCAGTCCGGGGTCGTCGAGATGCTCCTCGAGCCAAGCGGGGGAGACGACGGGTGAAGCCATGGAAGATCCTCGCGCGAAGGGAGCCGATCTCTGTTGCTCTTTGGGCGGACGAGGCGCCGCGACATCGTCGCGGCGCCTCCGAGTATCGAGCAGGCCGGCGGCGTCAGTCGACGTCGCCCGTGGCGAGCCTGCGCGTCGCCGTGTCGTAGTCGCATGCGCTCACCCACCGGCCGACCACCAGGGTGGCGATCACGTTGCCCATCAGGTTGGTCGCGGCGCGGATCTGCGACATGAAGCTGTCGGCGCCGATCAGCAAGGCGAGTGCGCCGACCGGGATGTCGCTGATGGTCGGCATGGTGGCGGCGAGCGCCACGAAGCCGGCGCCGGCGACGCCGGCCGCGCCCTTCGACGTGAACAGCATCACGAACAGAACCGAGAGCTGCTGCCAGATCGACATCTCGATGTCGAGGGCGTGGGCCATGAACATCAGGCCCATGGTCATGTAGATTGCGGTGCCGTCGGTGTTGAACGACATGCCGGACGGCATCACCAGGCCGACCACCTCGCGCGAGACGCCGAGCTTCTCCAGCTTCTCCATGCAGCGCGGCAGCATCGCCTCGCCGGACGTGGCGGCGAGGCAGAACAGCCACTCGTCCTTGAAGTAGGAGAGCACCTGGAAGACGTTGAAGCCGGCCCATCTGAGGAAGCCGCCGAGCACCACCAGCACGAAGAAGATGCTGACGACATAAACGCCGAGGATGAGCTGGCCGAGATCGACCAGGGTGCGCGTGCCGAACTTCGACACCGTGAACGCCATGGCGCCGAAGGCGGCGAGCGGCGCGACGTACATGATGATCTTCACCATGCCGAAGAACGCCGAGGTGGACCGGTCGAGGAGGTCGACGATCGGCCTGCCTTTCTCGCCGATCCCGACCAGGGCGAAGCCGAACAGCGTGGCGACGAACACCACCTGCAGCATGTTGCCCTTGGCGAAGGGGTCGATGAAGGTGATCGGGATGATGTCCATCAGGAAGGACATCATGGTCATGTCCTGGCTCGCCTTGGCGAAGCCGGCGACCAGCTTGCTGTCGAGTGCGGCCGGATTGGCGTGGATGCCGGAGCCGATCGGCCAGACATTGATGACGACGATGCCGATGATCAGCGCGATGGTCGAGGCGACCTCGAAATAGATCAGCGCCTTGGCGCCGACATTGGCGACGCGGTGCATGTCGCCCATCTTGGCGATGCCGACCACGATGGTGAGGAAGATGATCGGCGTGATGATCATCTTGATCGCCTTGATGAAGACCAGGCCGAGCGGCTGCAGCGTCACACCGATGTTCGGGTAGACGATCGCCAGCAGCGAGCCCAGGATCACGCCGACGATCACCTGGACGTACATCTTCTTGTAGAACGGCTTGGCGGCCTGCTTCGCAGCAGGCGACGCGGGTGCCTGCGTCGCGACGGTCGTGATGGTCATGGTTTCAAATCCCCCAGACTATGGCGCGCGCCGCGCGGCTTGGCGTGGGGTGCAAATCACCCACGCGACGGCGGATGCTGCCTCAATTCTGGAATGCGGAAAAGCAACGCGGCTGCGCGGACTGCCCCGCGCGCCGCGCAATACGGCATGCCGCGACGGATCCGCGAATCGATCGCGCCGTATCCGTGACATTCCGGGGTCTTGCTGCTGTGATCAGACTCCTGCCGTCTGTGTTGCATCCGGCTTACTGCGTAGTGGGCGCGCAATTGGCGGCGGCGCGCTGCCGTCCAGCAGGCCGCGTTCTGCGCTGCAGCAGACGCGCCGCGATCGCCTGCAAGAAAATGCAATTAATGAGCGAGAGGCGGGGCGGTGACGACAGGCGGCCTCGGATACCGGCGACGACGGCGACGAGCCTGCCGGTGTCTTTCTGCGAAACGAGGCGGGGCCCCGCATCGATCCTTTCGGAGTCCGAGGGCCGCCGCCGGCCAACCTGGGCTGATCAGATGGCGAGGCGCTGGTGCAGCGCGTCGTCCCACTGACTGGTGAGATAGCGGAACATCCAGTTGCCGCGCCGCTTCAGCCGCTGATACGCGGCCTTCAGGTCGAGCACCATGGTGATGCGCCGGCTGGCGCAGTGCAGCTCGCCGACATCGTGGGTGGCTACCGGGTGGAAGCCCATCACCCTGGTGTGGAAGCCGTAGGGGCTGTGCGGGTCGTCCTCGAACACGTCGGTGAGATAGTGCGTGTAGCCGCGTGAAATCGTCTCGGCGGCGGCGGCGCGCATCAGCGCGGCGGCGACGACCAGGCGCCGGCGGTAACGCGGCACGACGGCGAAGCGGCCGATCTCGGCGATCTTGCAATCGCCGATCATCTCCTCGATGCGGATCGCCGGGTCGATCGGGGCGAAGCCGTAGGCCGCATAGGCGGCGAGCGGCGGATCGTAGAGCACGCGCACCACGCCGGCGGGCCGCACCCGCACGCCGATCGGCCGGCTGCGCACGTCGACCACGAACCAGGAGACATTGTCGCGGACGAGATCGTCCGGCGGAAACTGAGTCTCCGGATCGATCACCCAGCGCTTCTCGCGCTGATAGGTCGCCCGCAGCACCGCGAGGACGCGGAGGCGACCGGCCTCGTCGATCACCCGGTGGGCGGTGACGCGCTCGTCCAGTCTCATGGCGAACCTCCGTGCAGTGGGGGCGGGGCGGCGGGCGTCGACATCCGGTCGGAGCAGATCGGGCCGGCCGAGCGCTTGCCGGAAAGGCGGGCGATCTCGGCCATCACGGCGCCGTGCCAGGACCGCAGGGCGGTCGCCGAGGGGCGTTCGATGCGCTCGCGCGGCAGCAGCGGCGGGCCGATCCGCACCTCGATGGCGTCGCGATCGCTGATCGGGCGGCCGGGCGGCGCGTGCGGGAAGCGAATCCCGACCGGTACGACCGGGACGCCGGTCTCGAGCGACAGGAGCGCGGCGCTGCGCCGTCCCGGCAGCAGCGTGTTCGGATCGCGATTGACCGTGCCTTCGACAAAGACGCCGACCGAACGGCCGCGGGCGAGACAGTCGCGGGCGTGGTCGAGCACCGAGCCGGCCGGTCGGTAGAGCGGCCGCAGCACGTCGAGCACGCGCGGCCGCGCCGGCTTCGCCGTCACGGCGAGGATTTCGGCGCGGCGATAGAGCAGGCCGATGCCGGGGATGAGCTGGAAGTTCCAGTCCGCCATGAAGTGGATCAGGCGGCCGCCGCGATGCAGCGTCAGCACGGCGGGGACCAGCAGCGCCTCGATCCGGGTCGAATGATTGAGCGCCAGGATGAACGGATCGTAGCCGGGCCTGATGTTCTGCAGGCCGGTCACGCCGAGCACGCGGCCGCGCGCCGCGAGCGCGACGGCGCGGAGCAGGGCGCGATTGGCGAAGCCCTGATAGGGCAGCGGCCAGCGCAGCACCTCGCCAGGCGTCGCCAGCTCCCAGGACGGCGGATCGGCATACAACGACATCGGCGGTGCAGGTCCACCCGGAGACGGACGCCACCCGGCGTGGCGCGCTCGCTCTCCCGGTCATCCAAACAGCGTCGGTGATTCCTGTTGCGCCCGGATGAGCGCGCCGTGACGGGGACGTGACAAAGAATCGAGGACTCGAGCCGGTTATCGGTGATTCCGGGGCGCCGCGCAGCGGCGAGCCCGGAATCCATACTCACAGAGACAGGGGTTATGGATTCCGGGCTCGCGGGCTTTCAGCCCGCGCCCCGGAATGACGGCCAAGAGATGTCTATCCGAATTCGGAAACAGATAAGAAGCGGGGGACGACGTTTCCACCCCGCTCGCCGCAGGCAGGGAGAGGCGAAGGTCATCCGCCGCTTTCGCTCAGCTCTCCTCGCGCTCGATCGTCAGCAGGCGGCCGCCGCAACTGACAAACGCGCGGCTGCGGCAGGTGAGCACGATCACCTGCTGCTTCTCGGCCGCCTGGGTCAGCACGTCGAACATGCGCTCGATGCGCTCGTCGTCGGAGAACACCAGCGAGTCGTCGAGCACCACCGGCACCGGCTGGCCGCGCTCGGCGAGCAGCCGGCCGAGCGCCAGCCGCACGATGATGGCGATCTGCTCGCGGGTGCCGTCGGAGAGCGACATGAACGGCTCGTCGGTACCGGCCCGCATCAGGCCGTCGATCGAGAAGCCGGCGTCGAGCGCCGCATCCGCCCCGGGAAACAGCGCGTGCAGATAGGGCCGCATCGCGGTCTTCACGGGCGCGAGGAAGCTCTCGCTGGCGGCGCGGCGGCTCTCCTCGATGGTGTCGCGCAACAGGCGCAGCGCGGCGAGGCGCCGCTCGATCGCGGCGACATCGGTCTCGGCCAGCGCCAGCGCGTCGGCGGCCTCGGCCTCGCGCTCGCCCAGGCCCTCGCCGCCGCGCGTGGCGATGCGGCCCTGCAGATTGGCGATCTCCTGCTCGACCGCGATCAGCCGCGTCTCGTTGCCCTTGATCGCCTCGGTCAGGCGCTTCACCCGCGCGTCCAGCGCGCTGCGCTGCTCGGGCGTCGGCAACGCGGCGCGCAGTTGCGTGGCGCACGCTGCCGCGGCGTCGAAAGCGGCCCGCGCCTGCGCCGCCTCGGCGGCCAGTGCCACCAGCCGCTCGTCACGCCCTGCGTCCGGGCAGACGGCGAGATCCTCGGCGAGCCGGCTTTGGGCCTCGCCGATTTCGATCTGAAGGGCTTGCTGCCGGAACTTCTCGGCGGCGTCCTCGCTGCGGGCCACGTGCACGGCGCTTTGCGCGTCGGCGTGCTCGCGGTGCAGCGCGTCGCGGGCCTGCTCGGAGGCGGTTCGCTCGCGCGCCAGCACGTCGCGGTCGAGCGGCGCCGAGCCGGCCGCCCCGATCCCGGCACCGTCGAGCCCGGCCTGCGCCTCGGCGAGCGCCCGCTCCAGACCCGCGATCCCGTCCTCTTTGCTGCCTTTGGCCGCCGGCGGCGCCGTGGCGGCAAGCTCTGCGACGAGGCCGCGACCCTCGGTCTGGAGATCGTCCGCCTTGGCGCGCCGCTCGTAGGCTTCGGCGAGCGAGCCGACGCCCGCCTCGCGCAGCGCTTTCGCGAGCTTTTCACGCGCCGCCTCGACCGCACCGGCATCCTCCGAGGTTGCGACCGGCACGATCTCGACGGTGGCGATGTCGCCGACCGCGACGGTGAGCGGGCCGACCGCGGCGATCTCACGCAAGCCGTCGATCGGTTCGCCCGCGCAGGTGACGAGGCCGGCACCGGCCGGCCCGACTCTCACGGTGACGCGCGGCGCCTTTGCTTCCTGGCGGGCACGGGCGGCATCGAGCGCCTGCATGGCCGCCTCGATGGCCTTGATCGTCTCGACCGGCACGGCGAGCGTCGTGATCACCTGGCGAATCCGGGCGATTCCTTCGCGCAACTCGCGGGCTCTGGCGAGCCGGGTGGAGATCTCGACGACCCGTTCGGCGTCGCGGGCCGCGGTCTCGCGCCGGCGCGCCTGGTCGACGGCGCGCTCCGCCTCGGCCCAGCGCGCCGCGAGCGCGCCGAGCACCTGCTCCTGCGCCGCGAGCGCCGCCGCCTGGGCCGCGCAGGCGGCGTTCTGCTCGGCGAGGCGTCGCGTCAGTGCCGCGATCTTCTCGCGCGTCTTGCCGATGCGCTGGTCGAGCCCGACCAGCTCCTCGTGGCGCTTGCGGGCGCGGTCGAGACCGAGCTCGCGCTGGGCCTGCTCGGTCTCGGCCCGCTGGGTCGCCTGCTCGGCCTTGGCCGTCTGCTCGCGCTCCGCGACGGCCGCGTCGCGGTCGGTCCGCATCTGCGCGAGCGCCGCAGCATCGGCCAGCGTCTCGCGCTCGCGCAATTTCCCTGCCAACGCCGTGCGGTCGGCCTCGAGCGCCGCCAGGGTCGACCGCAGCTCGGCGAGCGCGGTCTGGGCGGCGGCGCGGCGGTCGAGCGCCGCCTTCCATGGGCCGCCCGCCTTCGGCCCGGTCTTGGTCTCCTCGCGCGACAGCTTGTCGGTGATGCTCTTCCACACCCGCTCGCCGCGCTCGCCACCCAAGACCTCGCCGACCTCGGCCTCGATGACGCGCGACAGCAGCGCCTTGGTCTCCTCGCTCGGCACGGCGGGCTTGAACGACTGGCCCTGCCGCACCCACAAGAGCCCGAAGGTCGACTCGTCGGCCGCCGAGGTGCCGGGGACGAGATCGAGCGCCGCCCACACCGCCTCGTCGGCGGCGCGGCCGTCCGCCACCAGGGTGCCGCCCTTGTAGAGCCGCGCGCCGGTGCTGCGCAGGAACGACTTCTTGACCAGATAATCGGCGCCGCCGCGCTGGAAGCCGACCTCGATGCAGGCCGGGATCTCGGCGCCCAGGCAGGCGAGCCGCCGCATCTCCTCGGTCTTGCTGCCGTGACGGGCGAACAAGGCGAGCTGCAGGGCGCGGAACAGCGTCGATTTTCCCGCTTCGTTGGGGGCGCACAGCAGATTGAGCCCGGGGCCGAGCCCGCGCACCACATGGCGCGAGCGAAAGCGTCCGACCCCGTCGACGGCGAGATGCGTGATGATCATGATCGCGCCCTCACGCCGTCGCTTCGAGATAGAGGGCGAGCAGCGCGTCCTCGGCGATCTGCCGTTCGGCGCCCGACAGCGCCGGGTCGGCGGCCCGTGCCTTCAGGCTCTCGGCGACGCGGCGCAGGACGCCGTCGAAGTCGATGCTCTCCAGATCGGCGGCGTCCGGCCGCACGGCGAGCGCCAGCGCCGCGTCGAGATGGAACACGGCGGCCTGCAGCCGCTCCAGCCAGTCGTCGAGCTTGCGGCGGTCCGCGATCGACACCGCGCCCGTGATCTTCAGCTTCAGCACCAGCTTCGACATCGGGTCTTGGGTCGTGCGCAGCAGCGCCTCGCGGGCCGCCAGCGGCTCGGCATCGGCGATCTCGACGGCGTCGCTCGCCCAGCGATACGTGCCGACGGCGCGGGGCTCGACCAGCGGCGGGGCGCCGGCCTCCGTCACCGTGACCAGCAGCGCGCTGCCGACCGTCTGGCTGTCGTGGCGGTCTGGCTCGGGCGTGCCCGAATACCAGGTGCGTGGACCGATCTCGCGGGTGCGGTGCCAGTCGCCGAGCGCGAGGTAATCGAGGCCGGCTTTTTGGGCGCGGCCCGGATCGATCTGGTTGGTCGCCTCGCCCTCCGCCTCCGGCGTGCCGAAGCGCGTGACGGCGCCGTGGGCGAGGCCGATGCGGATCGTGCCGATCGGCGTCGGCGTGTCGTCCATGCGGGCGGTGAGGTCGCGGGTCTCGGCCCGGCTGGTCAGCGGCGCCGGCAGCAGCACGGCATCGGGGGCGAGCGCCATCGGCGTCGCGGTGAGATGCAGCCGCACATTTGCAGGAGGTCCGAGAGCGGCCAGCCGCTCCCACACGCCGCCCGGCCGGTGGGCATCGTGGTTGCCCGGCAGCAGGTGCCAGGTGACGCCGGGAAAGCCGCGCATGCGCTCGAGCGGCGCCCGCAGCGTGACATTGGTGGGCGTGTCGCTGTCGAAGACGTCGCCGGCGACCAGCACATGAGCGGCATTTTCCGCGACGGCGAGCCGGCCGAGGCTTTCGATGGCGTCGAGCCGGGCGCCGCGCAGCGCCTCGGCCTTGTCGCCGAAGCGGACGAAGGGCTTGCCGATCTGCCAGTCGGCCGTGTGGACGAAACGCATGGGAACCCGGGTGCCTGGCGACGGCGCGGCGCGCCGATTCGCAGGCCGGATACTAGCGGAGTCTGGTTTTGCTCGGCAGTGCGCCGCCGCCGTCGGGTGGTCGTCCCCGGGATCGGGTCGTCGCAGAGGCCGGCGCGCTCACGCTGGCTTCACCGGCGTCATGCGGCGCGCCATGGCGATCGCCGCCGCCATGTTGTGGTGATCGGCGACGCCCTTCCAGGCGATGTCGAAGGCGGTGCCGTGGTCGACCGAGGTGCGCAGGATCGGCAGGCCGGCCGTGATGTTGACGGTCTCGTGCTTGCCGATCAGCTTGGCCGGGATGTGGCCCTGGTCGTGGAACTGGGCGACCACGATCTCGTACTTGCCGTCGATCGCCTGCTGGAACACCACGTCGCCCGGGATCGGGCCGTGGGCGTCGATCCCTTCGGCGCGGGCAGCCGCGACCGCCGGCTTGACGTAGTCGTCGTCCTCGCTGCCGTAAAGCCCACCCTCGCCGCAATGGGGATTGAGGCCGGCCACCGCGACCCGCGGCGCCGCCACCCCGGTGGTCAGCACGTGCCGGTGGGCGACCCGGATCGTCTCCAGCACCAGATCGGTGCGGCAGAGCCCGGCGGCCTGCGCCAGCGAGACGTGGGTCGAGACGTGGATCACGGCGAACTGGGGGCACGCCAGCACGGCGTAGTTCTTCTTCACCCCGGTGAAATGGGCGAGCAGGCCGGCATGGCCGTTGAGCGCGTAGCCGGCCATGCGCAGCGCGGTCTTGTTGAGCGAGGCCGTGCAGACGACGTCGATCTCGCCGGCGAGCGCCATCTCGACGGCCGTCTTGACGCAGCGGCAGGCGGCCTCGCCGGCGTCAGCCGAGAGCGTCCCGGGCAGGATGGCGTCGCGGTTCGGGGCCTCGACGGCGAGCAGCGGCACGGCGCCGCTCGGCACCGCCGCGTCATGCGGCACGAAATGCAGCGCGCTCCCGACCAGGCGGTTGGCCCGCTCCATGAAGACCGGATCGCCGATGACGATGGTGGCGGCGCGCTCGGCGGCCGGCAGCTCGGCCAGAGCCTTGCAGATGACCTCCGGTCCGATGCCGGCCGGATCCCCCATGGTGAGACCGATCGTGTTCATCTGTGCGGTTCCGAGGAATGTCGTCGAGGCCTCGCCCGATCCGGGAAAGCCACCACGGTGACATCCGCATTATCACAAGAATTGCGTTAGAACCATACATGTTTTATGGTACAAACTCGGTCGCGCGATGTGTCGATCGGGCTCGCGCGGCCCGAGGATCTCGCCGTCGGACCGGCTCCGGCGGCCGTGAGGGACCGCGCATGTTGGGCCGTTCGGACAGCTCCGGGCTGATCCTGAGCTTCTATGGCGACGATTTCACCGGCTCGACCGATGCGCTCGAGGCGGTGGCGATGGCCGGAATCCCGGCCATGCTGTTCCTCGAGCCGCCGACCCGCGAGGATCTGGTGCGCTGGCCCGGGCTGCGCGCCGTCGGGGTCGCCGGCACCAGCCGCAGCGAAAGCCCCGCCTGGATGGACACGCATCTGCCCGGGGTGTTCGAGCGCCTGAAGGCGCTCGGCGCACCGCTCTGCCACTACAAGACCTGCTCGACCTTCGATTCCGCCCCGAGCGTCGGCAATATCGGCCGCGCCGCCGAGATCGGGCAGCGGGTGTTCGGTACCTCCGTGCTGGTGGTGGTCGGCGTCACCCGGTACCAGCGCCATGTCGTGTTCTCGACCCTGTTCGCGGCGGGCAGCATATCGGGTGCCCAGGAGGTGTTCCGGATCGACCGGCATCCGACCATGAGCCGCCACCCGGTGACCCCGATGACCGAGGCGGATCTGCGCCGGCATCTCGCGGCGCAGACCAGCCGGTCGATCGTCGGCTTCGATTTCCGGCGCATGCTGGCCGACGATGCGTCCTCGGCGCTGCAGGCCGCTCTTGCCGCCGCCGACATGGTGATTCTCGACACTTTCGACGCGGCGACCACGCGAGCGACCGGCCGGCTGCTGGCCGAGCACGCCGCGCGGAAGCCGGCCTTCGTGGTCGGGTCGTCGGGCGTCGAGTACGCGCTCGTCGATCATCTCACGGCGGCCGGCGAGCTGCCGCTCGCGCCGCCGCCGACCGCGCGCGGCGCGGTGGACAGGCTGATCGCGGTGTGCGGAAGCTGCTCGCCCGTCACCGAAAGCCAGATCACCTGGGCGGACTCGAACGATCTTGCCGTCGTCGCCGTCGACACGGTGGCGATGGTGAACGGCGGCGAGGCGATCGAGGCCGACCTCGCCGACGCGGTTGCGGCGGCCTTGTCGACACGGGCCGGCGTCGTCTTGCACACGGCGCGCGGACCGACCGATCCTCGGCTCGGGCCGACCCGCGCGGCGCTCGAGAAGCGCGGGCTCACCGGCTTCGACAGCGCGCGGGTGCTCGGCGGCAGCCTCGGGCGCGCGCTTCGCCGCGCCGTCGCCCGCACCGGCGTCACCCGCGTGGTGCTGGCCGGAGGCGATTCGTCCAGCCACACCGTCTCGGCCATGGGGGTCGAGGCGCTCGAGGTGGCGGGGCCGCTCGTCCCCGGCGCGCCGCTGTGCCGGATCCATTCGTCCGACGCCGTCATCGACGGCGTCGAGATCTCCCTCAAAGGCGGGCAGGTGGGCAGCTCCGACTTCTTCGCCCGCGTGCTCGCCGGGCACTGAAACGCCCTGGAGGCTGCCGGTGAATCCCGACGAACGCCGCCGCGAGATCGTCAAGCTCGTCCAGAACGAGAAGACCGTGCAGCTCGACGATCTCTCCGAGCGGCTCGGTGTGAGCCGCATGACGGTCCACCGCGACCTCGACCTGCTCGAGAGCCGGGGCCTGCTGCGCAAGGAGCGGGGCGGGGCGACTGCCGAGAGCTCGCTGCTGTTCGAGAGCAACTTCCACTACCGCCTGCAGTTCGGTCAGGCCGAGAAGCGGGCGCTGGCGAAGGCCGCCCGCGCCCTGATCGAGCCAGGCGCCGTGGTGATGATCGACGACAGCACCTCGACGCTGCCGATCTGCGACGAGCTGGAGACGATCGAGCACGTGACGGTGATCACCAACTCGCTCGCCGCCTGCGATCGGCTGCGCGACCGCACCAATGTGCGGCTGATCCTCACCGGTGGCATCTTCAACGACACCCTGCAGGGCTTCTACGGGCTGGTGTGCGAACAGGCGCTGAGCAAGCTGCGGGCCGACTGGGCCTTCCTGTCGGCATCGTCGGCGATCGGCATCGCCCTGTACCATCAGGACCAGGAGGTGGTGCGTGTGAAGCGCGCCATGATGGCCGCGGCGGAGCGCTCGGTGATGCTGCTCGACGCCTCGAAGTTCAAGACGCGTGCCCTCAATCACTTCGCGGATCTCACCGAATTCGATCGGGTGCTCGTCGATCGACAACTCGACGAGACGTCGGCGCAGCGTCTGCGCCAGGCGGGAATCTCGTTCGATCTCGTCTAGCCGGAAAGACATGCCATGCCGCAGACGTTGGGCAAGCAGCTTCGCCTTTCGCGTATCGTCGATCCGAAGACGAAGCGCGGCTTCTGCATCGCCTTCGACCACGCGCTGCAGCTCGGCCCCTGTGCCGGCATGGAGCGGCCGGAGGAGAGCCTCGACCAGATGGCCGAGGCGGGGGTCGACGCCGTCATCCTGCCGCTCGGCTCGGCCCTGCAGTACGGCCCGCGGCTGGTCGCCAATGGCGGTCCGGCCCTGATCCTGCGGCTCGACCAGACCACCATGTGGCGCGAGGGAACGCCGCTCGGCTATACCGACGGGCATACGCGCCTGGTCGCCGCCGTGGAGGACGCAGTCGCGCTCGGTGCCGAGGCGGTGATCACCTATCTGTTCGTCGGCCACAATGATCCGGCCGAGGAGACGGCGGCGTTCCGCGACAATGCCGCCGTCAACGCCGCTGCGCGAAAAGCCGGGATGGTCCACATCATCGAGACCATGGGGGCGCGCGGGGCGCGCGCCGGCGACGTCCACGACGGCGAGTTCGTCCGCTTCCATTCGCGCATCGGGGTCGAGATGGGCGCCGACGTCATCAAGACCGACTGGCCGGGAAGCGTCGCGGCGCTCCGTCGTGTCACGGCGGCGTTGCCGGTGCCGGTGATGCTCGCCGGTGGCCCGCGCGACGGCACCGACCGCGGGACCATCGAGCTGGTCGACGCGATCATGAAGGGCGGTGCCGCCGGCATCCTGTTCGGCCGGGCGATCTTCCAGGCGCTCGATCCGCTCGCCGTGATGAAGGCGTGCCGGGCGATCGTCCACGACCGGCTCCCGGTCGATGCCGCCATCGAACAATCCGGTTTCCGCGGGTCTCCGGCGGCGGCCTGAGCGGCCGGTTCAGTCCGGCCGGGAAAGGGCGGCGCCGGTTGCGCCGCCCTTTCTTTGCCCGCCGAACGTCCGCGCTTGCGCCGCCAGGACGATGAGAGGCCCGTGTCGGGGCGACACGGACCTCTCGGCCGACGGTCGTGGGCGACGACCGTCAGAAGCGCAGATGCGGGGCCGTCAGCCAGGGCACGGCGGCGACGATGACGGCGGCGATCAGCAGCGATGCCATGTAGGGCCAGATGGCGTGCATCGCCTTGTCGGGCGGCACCCGGCCGATGGCGCAGGCCTGGTAGAAGCCGATGCCCAGCGGCGGGGTGAACAGGCCGAGGCTCATCGAGAGCACCATCATGATGGCGTAGTGCACCGGCTCGATGCCGAGATCGTGGGCGATCGGGAACAGCAGCGGTGCGAACACCACGATGGCCGGGATGCCCTCCAGCACGCAGCCGAGGATGGCGAACACCACGATCGACAGCGCCAGGAAGCCGTAGGCGCCGCCCGGCATCTGCGCCATGCCGTGGGCGAGCTGCTGCGAGAAGCCGGACTGGGTGAGGGCCCAGGCCATGGCGGTGGCGGTGCCGAGGATGATCATGATGGCGCCGGACAGCGCCAGGGTGTCGCACAGCATCGGCCACACCCGCTCGAGCGGGAATTGCCGGTAGATCACGATGGCGACCACGACCGTGTAGACCACCCCGATGGTCGACACCTCGGTTGCGGTGGCGACGCCGCTGACCACCGCCCAGCGGATCAGCACCAGCAGCAGCAGGGCCGGGATGGAGGCGGCAAAAGCCTTCAGCACCTGCTTGCCGGAGGCCCGCACGGCCTCGCTGACGTCCTCGCCGCGGGAACGGAAATACGCCACGACGACGAGCCCGATCGCACCGACCGCCGCCGGCAGCAGGCCGCCCGTGAACAAGGCGGCGATCGACACCCCGGTGACCGAGCCCACCGTGATCAGCACGATCGAGGGCGGGATGGTCTCGGCCATGGCGGCCGACGACGACAGCAGGCCGATCAGCTCGCCGGGCTCCTTGCCGCGGCGCTGCATCTCCGGCAGCAGCACCGGCGCGATCGCCGCCATGTCGGCCGCCTTCGAGCCGGAAATGCCGGAGACGAGATACATGGCGCCGACCAGGACGTAGGAGAGCCCGCCCTTGAAGTGGCCGACCAGGGCGGTGAGCAGGTTGATCAGCACGGCGGCGAGGCCCGTCATCTCGATCAGCAGGCCGAGCAGCACGAACAGCGGGATCGACAGCAGCACGAAGGTCGACATGCCCTCGTCCATGCGGCTGATCACGATGCTCATCGGCATGTGGGTCATGAACTCGAGATAGACGACGGTCGAGAGCCCGAATGCGAAGGCGATCGGGGCGCCGCCGAGCACCAGGGCGGTGACGCCGATGCCGAAGAAGATCAGCAGGTTCCAGTTCTCCATGTCCTGCATCTGCGGCAGGAACACCGTGAGGGCGACCCCGCAGGCGACCATCAGGCCGATCGCGAAGGCGAGGTCGGCCGGCTTCGCCCGCTGGACGAGCTGCAGCACGGCGACGATCAGCATCAGGGTGGTGCCGGTGAGGATGGCGGCGGAGCGGACGGTGTCCGGAAGCTGCAGGGCGGGTGTCGTGATCGCCATCTGGTCGACGGCGTGCTCGAAGGCCGGCTGCAGGATCAGGCCGAGGAACAGGATCACGGCGGCCGCCGAGCAGGTCTCGATCCGGTCGCGCCACGGACGCGGAAACAGGGCGGAGACGACGGTGAGGCGCATGTGGCCGCCCTTGTGCTGGGCGACGACGGCGCCGAGCATGCACAGCCACAGGAACAGGATGGAGGCGAGCTCGTCCGACCAGACCAGCGGCTTGTGCAGGCCGTAGCGGAAGGCGACGCCGGTGAACAGGACGACCACCTCGACGACGACCAGGATGGCGCCGGGAACCTCGGTGAGGAGCGCGATGCCGCGCTCCAGGCGGGCGCAGGCGGCCTTCAGGGCCGCAAGCCCGCCGGGCGCGACGCCCGACGGGTCCACGACGATGGCGTCAGCCGAGGGGGCCGACGTATTTTTCGAGGCGGGTCCAGGCGTCGTCACCGAACTTCTCCCTCCACTGGGCGTAGAATCCGGCCTTCTTCAGCGCGTCGCGGAAGGGCTGCGGGTCCGGTCGGCTGAACACCATGCCCTTGGTCTCGAGCTCGGCCTGGACGGAGCTGTTCAGGGCGGCGATGTCGTCGCGCTGCTTCATCCCCGAGTCGTCGAGCGCCGTCTGGGCGATCTTGCGCATGTCGCCCGGCAGCCGGTTCCATGTCTTGCCCGAGGCGATGAACAGGAAGCCGTCCCAGATGTGGTTGGTCAGCATGCCGTATTTCTGCACCTCGTAGAGCTTGGCGGTGCGGATGATCGGCAGCGGGTTCTCCTGGGCGTCGACGATCCGGGTCTGCAGGGCCGTGTAGACCTCGCTGAACTGCATCGAGGTCGGGGCGGCGCCGAGCGCTTGGAACAGGCTGATCGAGAGCTGGCTGACCGGCACGCGGATCTTGATGCCGGCGAGGTCGTCGGGCGTCACCACCGGCTTGCCCGAGGTGGTGAGCTGGCGGAAGCCGTTGTCCCACACCTTCGGCATCATGTGCAGGCCGGCCTTCTCGATCGCGCCGCCGATGAAGGCGCCGAGGTCGCCGTCCATGGCGGCCCACACCTTGTCGTAGCTCGGGAAGGCGAAGCCGAGCGCGTTGATCGGCGCGGCCGGCACCAGGGTCGCGATCACCAGGGCGGACGGCGTGAAGAAGTCCAGGGCGCCCGACCGCACCTGGTTGAGCATGTCGGTGTCGCCGCCGAGCTGGTTGTTCGGGAAGATCCGGATCTCGAGATCCCCGTTGGTCTCCGTCTTGATCCGCTCCGCCGCCTCCAGGGCGCGCACGTTCAGCGGATGCGTGAGGGGGAGGTTGTTGCCGTACTTGTAAACGAACTTGGCGGCGGCGCGGGCCCGCAGATGGGGCATGGCGAGGATGGCCGGGCCGGCCAGGGCGGCGGTGGCGAGAAGGCTGCGTCGGCTGAGGTGGGGCATCCAGAGTCACTCCCGGGTGGGTTCTGGTATGGCTTTGTAACATACTTTTTGGTATAGAGGCTGTCTAGCGATGTTCTGTTCGTAGAGAACCGGATGTGCCCAGGCCCCTGCCCGGGCAAGGTGCGCCCACTCCCCGCCCGGTGGGCGGGACGTGCGACAGGAAAGGCCGGACAATGAGCAGGCTGTTCGGAGAGGTCCGCCAGATCGGCTATGTGGTCGAGGACATCGAGGCGGCGATGCGCTACTGGGCCGGGACGCTGGGGATCGGCCCGTGGTTCTACGCCGAGCGGATCGTCGACCAGGACTTCTATTACAAAGGCGAGCCGTCGCCGATCGTGCGCTCGGTCGCGCTCGCCAATTCCGGCTTCATCCAGATGGAGCTCGTGCAGCAACGCAACGACGCTCCGTCGATGTACCTGGATTTCCTGCGCGCCGGCCGCACCGGGGTGCAGCACTTCGCCTACTGGACGACGACCTTCGACGAGCACCTGGCCAAGGCCACGGCCGCCGGCATGACGGTCGGCATGGGCGGGCAGGTCGGCGCCAACGGGCGCTACGTCTATTTCGATTGCGAGTACCACCCCGGCACGGTGATCGAGCTCTCCGAGGTGTCCGGCCCGAAGGGGCGGCTGTTCAGGACGATCCGCGAGGCGAGCGAAGGATGGGACGGTGCGAACCCGATCCGCCCGTTCCCGGACCTGTCGACCCTAGAGGCCTGATCCGGAGCGCGTTCGGCAAAGCAGATTCCGATTGGCGTCCGAATGCGCTCTGAACGTCAGAGCCGGAGCGTTGTCATCTTGCGGACCGGGGGTACGCGGTCGAGGCGGCTCACTGCCCCCCGGCGCCGCGGGCCTGTGTCAGCAGCCAGGCCATGATCTCGGCGTTCTCCTGCACGGGGCCGAGCCGCCCGGAGCGGCCGGCGTGTCCGGCGCCCATGTCGGTCTTGAACACCAGCTCGCGGTCGTCCGTGCGGGTGGCGCGCAGCCTGGCGACCCACTTGGCCGGCTCGACATAGCGCACCTGGCTGTCGTGGAAGCCGGCGGTGACGAACATGGCCGGATAGGCCTTGGGCTCGATGTTGTCGTAGGGCGACCAGGCCCGGATGTTGTCGTAGTGCTCGGGGATCGCCGGATTGCCCCACTCGACCCATTCGAGCGTGGTGAGCGGGATCGAGGCGTCCGACGTGGTGGTGAGCACGTCGACGAACGGCACCTCGGCGACGATCCCGGCGAACAGGTCCGGCCGCATGTTGGCGACCGCGCCGACCAGAAGTCCCCCAGCCGAGCCGCCGCGCGAAAACAGGGCGCGACGGTCGGCAAACCCTTGCGCCACCAGGGCCTCGCCGGCGGCGATGAAGTCCGTGAAGCTGTTGCGCTTCATCAGGCCGCGGCCGTCGCGGTGCCAGCGCTCGCCCTTCTCGTGGCCGCCGCGCACATGCGCCATCGCATGGACGAAGCCGCGGTCGATCAGGCTGAACACGCTCTCGGTGAAGGTCGGCCGCTGGCTGTAGCCGTAGGCGCCGTAGCCGACCAGCAGGGTCGGGTTGCCGCCCGGCCGCCTCAGGCTCTTCTTATAGGTGAGCGTGACGGGCACGCGCTCGCCGTCCGGCGCCACCGCCTCGATCCGCTCCACCGCGTAGTCGTCCGGCTTCAGCCAGCGGGCCGCCGGATCCTCGCGCCGCAGCGTCAGGGTCCCGGTCGCCATGTCGAAGTCGTAGGTGCGCTCCGGCTGCAGCGGCGCGCTGAAGCGGAAGCGCAGCACGCTGGTGTCCGGCTCGCGGTTGCCGCCGAAGGCGCCGTAGAAGAAGCTCGTCGAGGCGACGCCGATCGCCGCCGGCTGCGGCACCGCGATCTCGGTCTTGTCGGACAGGCGCAGCACCTTGATGCCGATGCCGCTGTCGCGCTCCTCGTCGTAGGCGACGAAGTCGCGGAACGGCTCGATGCGCCAGATGAAGCGGCCCGGCCGTTGTGGAATCAGCTCACGCCAATGCGCGGCGTCGGGGGTCGCTTCGGGCGCCGTCATCACGCGGAAGTCGGGCGCGTCGAGATCGGTGCGGATGTAGAACGTGTCGCCGACATGGTCGATGTCGTAGCGCACGCCGACGCGGCGCGGCTCGACGACGCGGAAAGTTCCGTCCGGCTGGTCGGCGGCCAGATAGCGCGCCTCGCTGGTCTGCTCCTGATCGCTCTCGATCAGGATGAAGCGGCGCGACTTGCTGCGCCGGACCACGACGCTGAAGGTCGGGTCGCTCTCCTCGTAGGCCAGCACGTCGGTGTCGGTCGGTGCGCCGAGCCGGTGGCGCCAGACCTGGTAGCCGCGCAGCGTCTCGGGCTCCCGCCGCACGTAAAAGAGCGTCGTCGAGTCGGCCGCGAAGGCGAAGCTCTCGGCGCCGTCCGAGATGCCCTGGTCGGTGACGGCGCCGGTGGCGATGTCGCGCACGAACAGGCGGGTCTGCCGGTCGCCGGTGAAATCGACCATGAAGGCGACGCGCCGCCCGTCCGGGCTCGGCTGCCAGCGGCCGAGTCGGTAGAGCGCATGGCCGGCGGCCAGCGCCGGCACGTCGAGCACGATCTCCTCGACGGCGCCGGGCGCGTCGCGGCGGCGGACGATCACCGGATACTGGGCGCCCTCGGCGAAGCGGCGCTCATACAGCCAGCCGCCGTCGCGGAACGGCACGCTGGCTTCGGAGTGGCCGCTGCGCTGCCGCAGCTCGGCGGCGATCTCGTCGATCAGCGGCCTGATGGTGGCGAGGCGGCGCTCGGCATAGGTATTCTCGGCGGCGAGATGCGCCAGCACGGCGGGATCGTTGCGGTTCGCCAGCCACTGATAGGGGTCGACGCGGTCGTGGCCGTGCTCGTGCAAAACGGTCGGGACGGTTTTGGCGACGGGCGGCTTCGCTGTCGCCGCCGCTTCGTCAGCAGCGGCGGCCGGGACCGAACTTGTGAGAATGACGAAAAGCGCTGCACAGGACAGCGCACCGAAGAACAGAGCGGCGATGGAACGAGAAAAGGTGCCGTGTCGCATGCATGGTCCGTCGCTGGTCCGCCCCCGCGCCACCGAGCACCGGACTATGGCCAATGCGCGACGGGATGACCAGTCACGATCATGCGCGCATGCGCGCTCAGGCGGCTGTCCGCCGTGCCCGGAAGCTGATGCGGGCCGGGTTGTGCTCCATGTTCTCGGCCAGCCGCTCGGCCGAGAAGCCGGCTCTCGAGAGAATGTCGCGGAACTCCGCCTCGGTGTATTTGGCGATGCCGAGCTTTTGGCGGAGCTTGCTGTAGGACGAGAGCGCCGTGCGGGCGACGCCGACCAGGGCGGCGAGCAAAAAGCCGTTCGCATACGCATAGCGCAGCAATGCGAACAGGTCGCTGACGGCGCCGACATCGGGCGGGATCACGTCGGCGACGATCAGCACGCCGTCGGCCGTGAGCAGGCGCCGCCATTGCGCGAGCAGACCGTCGAGATCCGCCCGGCCGAGATACTGCACCACCGAGTTGGCGACGATCAGCTCGAACGAGCCGGCCGGATACGCCGTCAGCTCTTCCGGGCTGGCGACGGCGATGTTGGGTACGGCCGAGAAGCGCGCCGCGAGGTTCTTTCGCACGTTCGGCGCGGCGTCCGACAGCACCACGCGGCGCGCGACCTTCGCCACCGTGTCGGCGTGCAGTGCCTCGCCGCAGCCGAAGTCGAGTACGCGGGCCTGCGGTCCCGGCACATAGCCGGCGATCGCATCGGCGATGTCGCGGTAATGCACGTCGGCATGCCGCGCATTCACGTAGATCGAATGCGGATTGTCCCAGAAGCCGACCCAGTCGCGGATGGTGGTGGTCATCACGATGTCCTGCCAGGGTCTCGATGCCCGTCATGGCCGGGCTTGACCCGGCCATCCATCAGGTTTCGCAAAAACGCTTTGTTCGAAGCGGGATGGATCGCCGGGTCAAGCCCGGCGATGACGCCGGTGAGGGAGGCTGACACGGCCGCACTCCTGGGCCCGCTCTGCGGCGGCACGATCAGCAGGCGGTAGGGCGACGGGAGGTTGGTCTCGCCGAAGAAGGTGCGGGTGACGGCGAGATCGACGATGCGGGCGTCCGGCTCGGTCGCGGCGCGGGCCGCCAGTTCCCGCCGGCAGGGGCCGTCGTCGCCCTTGCACACGGCGACATAGCCGTCGCGCAGCAACTGCTCGGGCGTCACCCACGGCGCCGTCGCCAGCGAGAAGCCCGGCACCGAGTCCGGATGGTCGGGATGATAGAACGTGATGGCGGCGCCGAGATCGGGATCGCCGATCACCACCGACAGCCGCCGGCCGGTCGCACTCGCCCATTCGCGCGAGACTGCGTCGGTGAGCGGCGCGAAATAGGCGCGGCCTTCCTTGTTGCCGTCCCAGTGGCGCATGAGCGCGACGGCGGGCGCCGCCGCCACGATCAGCAGCGTCACGATCAGCACGGCGCCGGCGAGCGTCGCCGCGGCGGCGCGTGAGACGACGGCCTCGGCCGGCGCCAGTAGCACGACCGGCAGCAGGAACCACGCCTGCATGGTCCACAGCGAGGTCAGCTCGACGCCGACGAACGGCGCCGTCACGGCCGGGATCAGCAGCGGCAGCACCAGCAGATGGACCAGCATGCGCCGGTCGGGATCCTGCGGCCACAGCGCCGCGGCGATCGTCTGGCGGTTCGGGCGGACCATCACGAGCCAGGCGATGATCGGTCCCGCCACATAGGCGACCGCGCCGAGGAGATACAGCACCGCCTTCCACAGGATCGCCGCCTGGGTCGCGCCGCCATGCACCGCATAGGCGTAGCCGAACGGCTGGAAGCCCGTGGTGGCGAGCCAGTACAGATGCGGCGACAGCACGGCGACGCCGGCCAGGATCGACACCCAGGGCGACGGTGATCTGAGATAGGCAAAGCGCGCCGGATGCAGCAGCGCGGCGATCGGCAGGCTCACCACCAGATAGATCGAGTAGTACTTGCCCAGCATGGCGAGCGCGCAGGCGGCGCCCGCCGCCGCCGACCAGCCGAACCTGCGGCTCTCATAGGCGCGCAAGAAGCAGTAGACGGCGAGCGGCCAGGTCGAGAGCAGCGTCTGGTTGGAGGCGAAGCGCTGGCCGTGGAACTGATAGAACGGCGTCAGCAACAGGAACAGCAGCACCAGCACGCGCTTGTCGCCGGACAGGTACCGCTTGGCGATGCAGTCGACCATGAACAGCGCGAAGGCGGCGTTGACCATCGCGAGCAGGTGGAACGACCACTCGACGAGCGGGAACACCGAAAACCACGCTGCCGCCATCAGGGCGCCGAGCGGCGGGTGCTTGTAGTAGCCGGGGCCAGGATGGCGGCTCCAGGCATAGACCTCCACGAGATCCGGGTGGAGATCCAGCGACGTGTAGGAGATCACCTGGAACGCCGTCCAGGCGATGACGAACAGCATCAGCAGGATCGCGGTGGCTCGGCCGTCGTCGGCGTGGTCGAGCCACGCGCCGATGATTCGGCGCGGCATCGAGACTCGTACAGGAGCCGCGGTGGTGCTCATGAGCCGGTGGAGGCCCGCCGCGGCGGCTCCCCGTGGACCGCCTCGATCGGGGCGCCGGGCGAGTTGCGCGAGGTTTCGGTCTCGGCCACCAGGAAGGGCGGCCATCGGCGGGTCTCGCGCAGGACGCGGCCGATATATTCGCCGATGATGCCCAGCACCAGGAACTGGCCGGCCCCCATGATGGCGATCGCCGACATGGTCGAGGTCCAGCCCGCCACCGTGTGGCCGATGGCGAGGAAGCTGACGATCGAGTAGACCAGCAGCAGCACGCCGATCAGCGCGAAGATCAGCGCCAGATGGATGGCGATGCGCAGCGGCCGCACGCTGTGGGCGATGATGCCGGTGACGGCGAGGTCGATCATGCGGCGGAGCGTGTAGCTCGACTCGCCCTCGCTGCGCATGCCCTGGCGGTACGGGACCTTGACCAGCGGATACCCGACCCAGCGCACCAGGCCGCGCAGAAAGAGGTCGTGGTCGTCGAAGCCGTTGATGGTGTCGACCACGGCGCGGTCGAGCAGCAGGAAGTCGGCGCTGCCCGGCTCGATGCGCACGTCGCCGATGGTGTCGAGCAGCTTGTAGTAGAAGCGCGAGGTGAGGCGCTTCATGAACGACACGTCGCCGGCGGCGCTGTCGCGTTGCGCCGCGACGATCTTGGCGCCCTCGCGCCATTTGGCGACCATCTCGGGGATCAGCTCGGGCGGATGCTCGAAGTCGCAGTCCATCAGCACGACGAGGTCGCCCTTCGCGTGCCGCAGGCCCGCCCGCAGCGCCGGCTGGTGGCCGAAATTGCGGGTGAACGACACGTAGCGGACATGCGGATCGGCGGCGGCGAGGCGGCGCAGCTCGGCCAGCGTCTCGTCGCGCGAGCAGTCGTCGACGAAGACCACCTCGAAGCGGCCGAGCGCGCCCGCCACCTCGGCGAGCCGCTGCGCCATCGGGCCGACATTGCGCGCCTCGTTGAAGGCGGGCAGCACGATCGAGAGGAGGGGTCCCTCCGTCGCCCGCCGATCCGATCCGATCGCCAACCCGCTCTCCTGCTGTGCCTGCCGCGCGAGTGTCCTTGCGCGCATCGCCGGCGCACCGCACGGCGTCGCCAGGGGCGCCACCGGGGTGCCGGCTCGGCTCGTTCAGGGCACAGTCGGGTGGAAGAATCAAGCCGGGCGGGACCCGGCCGGGTGGGCTGCGGCGCCGCGCGGGCTGCCGCTCAGGCCGCGTTACCGGCGGAGCGGCGCTCGCCGGCGCAGGCCTGGACGGCGGCGTGGGCCTCGGTCGCCCACAACTTCACCAGCGGGCCGGCCTTGCCGCGCACCGGGTCGCTGGTCGGCAGCGGCACCTGGGGGATGTCGACCAGCGCCTTGGCGTGCTCGGCCTTGCTGCCGCGGCAGATGTCGTACTTTCCGCTCGGCGGATAGGCGCCGATCACCACGAGGTCCGGCGTGGCGGAGAGCCGCTGGTGGCCCGTGCCGGCCGGCAGCACGACGACGTCGCCGACCTTGAGGTCGACCTCGGCGCCGCGCTCGCCGCCGAAGCGCACGCACACGCGGCCGCGGGCGATACCCATCACCTCGTGGATGCGCGAGTGGTAGTGCGCGTAAGGGGAGATGCCGTTCCGCCAGGTGCCGACCCAACCGTGCCGCAGGAAGGTCTTCTCGATCAGCTCCTCGGGATGGGCCGAGCCCTTCATGTCGATGGCATCGCGCAACACCACGAACGACAGGATCGGGTTGTTGGGAATGATGCCGTCGTCCGCGAACCGGTGGGTTTCGGGGGCGTTCCGGGGGGGCTTTGCGTGCATACGTTCATCCTGGCCACCGGGTGCCGGCGGTCCTTTTCCGGGCCGCAGTGTGCTTGCGACGGTTTAAATTGCCCTTAAGCCGGACGGTCCAATTCGGACAGGTCTAGCCCGACGGCCGCCGCAACCGAGCGGAGCGCCTAGTTGCGCGCGGCCCTTCGGCAGGGCGTCGCAGTGTCAGGCCGCGTCGACGCGGCGCTTGGCGACCAGGGCCTCGTAGCCGAAACAGGCCAGAGCCACGATGCGCGGGACCGGGCCGGGGTTCAGGTAGTAGCCGATCTGCCGCCGGCTGCGGCCGAGCAGCGCCGCCGCGGCCTGCTGGGTCAAGTGATTGCGCTCGAGAAAGCGGGCGAACTCGATGCTGTCCATCTCCTGCTCGGCGATCGTCTCGATCAGGTCCGCCGACATGTCGAGATCCGGCCCGTCCCAGGCGACAGCGTCGCCGTCCTCGATCACATGCGCGGTCTCGAACAGAACAGGGTTGTTTCGCAGCGGCCTATAAACCTTGTAGCTCCCGAGCAGAGGGGCGATGTCCACGATCTCCGTCCGTCCGGCCCGGCTGCCTTCGGCCCAGGTGATCTCCAGGCGCGATGGGCCGACGACCCGCGCCGTGGCGATGCGGGCCATCGGAATGCCCGTGTCGAGGACCTCAGTCCCGCTCATTGAGCCGTCTCCACGCGTGCGCCAGTCGATCCTGATTGTCCGGGCTTTCGGCCCACGTGATCGCCTCTTCCAGGGCGCTCTTCGGTCCTCGTCCCTTCAGGACCCGGAACGACCCGAGTTCGATCGCCGCCGTCCATCCAGGTCCGCGAACATGGAAATGGGGCGGCATGTGATCTCCGGGGTAGATGCATATCTTGCATTGGCTCAGCCGCACGATCATCGGCATCGCCGCTATCCTTGAACGTAGAAAATAGTGCAATGATTGCGCATGATCAAGAAAAATGGGCAATGGTTGCGCAAAATTAGGACGCGGCGGCGCGTGCGCCGCGTCGTCAAATTATTGAGCTGCCATAAAAATGCAATCAGTGAGGGTGCTTCAGGCCCCGGTTTGAACCGGGACCGCGGCGACCGCCCTCACGCCCGCTTGCGCTCGCGCACCAGCCCGGCGAAGCGCTGGAACAGGTAGTGGCTGTCGCGCGGGCCGGGCGAGGCCTCGGGGTGGTACTGCACCGAGAACACCGGCCGGTCATTTACGGCGAGGCCGCAGTTGGAGCCGTCGAACAGCGAGACATGGGTCTCCCTGACGGTCGCCGGCAGGCTGTCGCGGTCGACCGCAAAGCCGTGGTTCATCGAGGTGATCTCGACCTTGCCGGTCTCGAGGTCCTTCACCGGATGGTTCGCCCCGTGATGGCCCTGGTGCATCTTTCGCGTCGTGCCGCCGAGCGCGATGCCCAGCATCTGGTGGCCGAGGCAGATGCCGAAGGTCGGAATATCCTGATCGATCAGGGTCTTGATCACCGGCACCGCGTAGGCCCCGGTGGCCGCCGGGTCGCCCGGCCCGTTGGACAGGAAGATGCCGTCCGGCTTCAGCGCCAGAATGTCCTCGGCCGAGGTTTTGGCCGGCACCACCGTCACCTTGGCGCCGATGCCGGCGAGAAGCCGCAGGATGTTGCGCTTGATGCCGTAGTCGATGGCGACCACGTGCAGGTCGGGGTTCTCCATCCGGCCGTAGCCCTTGCCCCACACCCACTCGGTCTCGTCCCAGGTGAAGCGCTGGCCCGAGGTGACCTTCGGGACGAGGTCCATGCCGACCAGGCCCGGCCAGGCCGCGGCCTCGGTCTTGAGGGCGTCGAGGTCGAAGCTGCCGTCCGGCGCATGGGCGATGACGGCATTGGGCATGCCCTTGGCCCGGATCAGGTTGGTCAGCGCCCGGGTATCGATGCCGCCGAGCCCGATCACGTTGCGGGCCTTCAGCCACGCGTCGAGATGCCGGGTCGCCCGGTAGTTGGACGGCCGGGTGATGGCCGAATGGAGGATCACGCCGCAGGCGCCCGGGGTGGCGGCCATGTTGACGGTCTCGATGTCCTCCTCGTTGGTGCCGACATTGCCGATGTGCGGGAACGTGAAGGTGATGATCTGGCCCGCATAGGAGGGGTCGGTGAGGATCTCCTCGTAGCCCGTCATGGCGGTGTTGAAGCACACCTCGCCGACCGCCCGGCCGGCGGCGCCGAGGCCGAACCCCTCGATCACGGTGCCGTCGGCGAGGACGAGCAGGGCGGTGGGCTTGGGGTCCGCCCAGGTGGAGGTCTGGTTCGACATGGTGCTCTTGTCCGACAAGGAGTTCGGCTTGCGCCCTGACCGGGTCCGGGCGACGGCGCGGCCGCGCGCTCTGGCCGTCCCGCCTTATTTGCGTATAAAAGGCGCCGAGGCAAGGTTTTGGGCCTCACGCTGGGACGAAGGGTAGGGCGATGCTGCGCGAAAACATCAACGCTGCGTTGAAGGAGGCCATGAAGGCGCACGACGCTCCGAAGGTGTCGACGCTGCGGCTGGTCAATGCGGCGCTGAAGAATGCCGACATCGAGGCGCGCGGCCAGGGCAAGGCGGCGCTCGCCGACGAGGACGTGCTGTCGCTGCTGCAGAAGATGATCAAGCAGCGCCAGGAATCGGTCGAGCTGTACGAGAAGGGCGCGCGGCCCGAGCTCGCCGCCAAGGAGCGCGAGGAGATCGCCGTCATCTCCGCCTATCTGCCCAAGCAGCTCTCCGCCGAGGAGGCCGAGGCCGCCGTGAAGGCCGTGATCGCCGAGATCGGCGCCGCCGGCATGAAGGACATGGGCAAGGTGATCGCGGCGTTGCGCGAGCGCCATGCCGGGCAGCTCGACATGGGCAAGGCGAGCGGCATCGTGAAGGGGCTCTTGAAGTGACGGTCCGGACCGCCATCGTCGGCCCGATGCGGGACCGGGAGGACTAGATCCGCGGAGCATCCGCGGCCGCGGCCGACTGTTCACATATTGATTGTTCGAGCTGTTCCATGCAGATTTTTTATGCCTCGCGCGACGGGCAATCCCGCAAGATCGCGACCCACATCGCCGGCCGCCTGGCGGCCCGCGGACTATCCGCCACGCCGACGGATCTGGGGAGCGCGCCGCCGACGGCCGCCGACCTCGCCCGGGCGCCGCTGGTCGTCGCCGTCATGTCGATCCGCTACGGCAAGCACCTGCCCGAGGGCCTGCGCTTCATCGAGACGTTCCGGGCGCTGGAGAATCCGCCCCCGCTGGTGCTCGCCTCGGTCAACCTGACGGCGCGAAAACCCGGCAAGGACACGGCCGAAGGCAATGTCTATCTGCGCAAGCTGATCGCCAGGAACGCCCTGTCGCCGGTGCTCGCCACCGCCTTCGCGGGCCGCCTCGACTACCCGCGCTACGGCCTCTTCGACAAGACCATGATCCGCTTCATTATGCTGGTCACGGGCGGCCCGACCGACCCGGCCTCGGTCGTCGAGTACACCCAGTGGGACAGGGTGGATGCCTTCGCGGGGCAGATTGCCGAGGTTTTGGAGGCGAAGACGGCGGCGACGGTCAAGGGGTGATCATGCCTGTGGAAGACACGGACGACTTCGTGCCGATCGGCATGTCACATGCGGAGTTTTCGATCGGGTGCGAGTTCCTGACCGCGACCGGACGCTGGCGCTGCACCGATGTCGGCACGCGCACGATCGTCGCCATCAAGCTCGATCTCGACCACGATCCGAGCTGGTACAACGGCCCGCCCTACGCCGTTCCCGAGCACGTCTTCGACGAGGACGACCTCGACGGGTGCAGCCCGGCGCCAGTCGAGCGGGAATATGACGACACTGGTCGTGAGCGCCTGGTGACGTTCTCTCGCGGGTGAGCGCGCTCGCCGCCGCCCTGTGGATAACCGGGACAACCCGGTCCCGCGCGCCCGGGCGGTCCGTCCCGCCCGGCGGCGCCTTACATTGGCGGCAGCGCCGGCCTAGGCTCCCGAATCACCATGCGGTTCCCGCCCGAGTTTCTCGACGATCTGCGCGCCCGCCTCCCGGTTTCGGAGGTGGTGTCGCGGCGCGTCAAGCTGAAGAAGGCGGGGCGCGAATGGAAAGGCCTCTCGCCCTTCAACAAGGAGAAGACTCCGTCCTTTTTCGTCAACGATTCAAAAGGGATGTGGTTCGATTTCTCGTCCGGCCGCAACGGCAATATCTTCGATTTCGTGATGGCCACCGAGGGCCTGTCTTTTCCCGAGGCGGTGGAGCGGCTGGCTGGCGCGGCCGGCATGGCGGTGCCGAAGTCGTCGCCGGAGGCGGCCGAGCAGGCGCGGCACAGCCGCACGCTGCTGGACGTGGTCGAGCTCGCGGCGACGTATTTCGAGGCGACGCTGGCGACCCGGGCGGGCGCCCGGGCCCGCGGCTATCTGGCCGACCGCGGCCTCGATCCGGCGACCCAGATCAAGTTCCGCATCGGCTATGCGCCACCCGACCGGTTCGCCCTCAAGGAGCATCTGGGCGGGCTGGGCGTGTCGGTCGAGGACATGGTGGAGGCGGGCCTGCTGGTCGCCGGCGACGATATCCCGGTGCCCTACGACCGCTTCCGCGACCGGGTGATCTTCCCGATCGGCGACCTGCGCGGCCGCATCGTCGCCTTCGGGGGCCGCGCGCTCGACAAGGAGGTGTCGGCCAAGTACCTGAACTCGCCGGAGACCTCGCTCTTCCACAAGGGCGGCCTGTTGTATAATGGCGCGACTGCCCGGGCCGCCGTCCATGCCGGTGCGCCGCTGATCGCCGTCGAGGGCTATGTCGACGTCATCGCCATGGTGACGGCGGGCTTTCCGGGCACGGTGGCGCCGCTCGGCACCTCGCTGACGGCCGACCAGCTCGCCCTGATGTGGAAGATCGCCGACGAGCCGATCCTCTGCTTCGACGGCGATTCGGCCGGCCGGCGCGCCGCCTACCGGGCCGTCGACATGGCGCTGCCGCTGCTGCAGCCCGGCAAGAGCCTCTATTTCGCCACCCTGCCGCAGGGCCACGATCCCGACGACCTGATCCGGGCCAGCGGCGCCGGCGCCATGGCCGACGTGCTCGGCGCCGCCCAGCCGCTCGCCGAAATTCTCTGGATGCGCGAGACCGAGACCGGCCACTTCGATACGCCGGAACGCCGTGCCGGCCTGGAGGCACGGCTCGACGCGCTCCTGGCCGGCATCGGCCATGACTCGATCCGCAAATACTATCGGGCCGATCTCGGCAACCGGCTGCGCGGCCTGCTGGCGCCCGAGCCCGCCATGGCCGGGGGCGGCCGCTACCCGTCGCGCGAGCGCAGCGCCTCCGCCTTCACGGGTCGCGAGCAGCGCGGCAAGGGCTTTGGGCGGGGCGGGCGTCCGGGCGCGCCGGCGGAGCGGTTCGTCGGCGCCGTCAGCCCGCGGCTGTCGACCAGCCCGGTGGTGCGCGGCGCGCGCGCCGTGCTGCCGGCCCGGGAAGCCCTGATCGTGCTGTCGGTTCTCAACCACCCCTGGTTGCTGGACGGCCATGCCGAGGAGTTTGCCGCCCTCGACCTCGTCCACCCGGACGCCGACCGGCTGCGCGGTGCCATCCTGGACGCGGTGGCAACCCACCACGACATGGACGCGGAGGCCCTGCGGGCGGCCATTGCCGACCATGACCTCGGCGACATCATCGCCCGGATCGGGGCTGCCCTGACCCATGTGTCGGACTGGCCCGCCCGCCCCGGAGCCGCCCCGGAGGACGTGCGGCCGTGGTGGCGCCATGTTCTTACCTTGCATCACAAGAACCGGACGCTAAATAAGGAACTCAAAGAGGCCGAGCGCGCGCTGGGCGATGAGCCCAGCGAGCGCAATTATGCGTGGCTGCGCGACGTTCAGGGCCGTCTGGCCGCGATCGAGGGCACGGAAGCCTCGATCGAGGGCTTTGGCGCCTTGTCGGGACGCCCGACGCGGGGCCTCTGACAGGTTTGCAGCCGGCGGCCCGCCCGCGGGGCAGGAGGCCGGGTGGGTGTGGCGGAGAGACTGCTTTCGACCGATGCGGGCCCGTGGGCCGGCCTCGGGGCCGGGACGCTCAGGGTGGACGCAAAAAACCCTGGGAGCATGAAGGACGGTGCGTGCCCCCGTCGGGACGGCGGACGGCGCGGAGGGGTCTCGGGCGGGCGGCGAGGCGACTCTTTAATTGTTTTGGGGGCGAGCCCGATACGGATCGACAGGCGGGCGGTAACTCGGGCGGTGACGATGCTGCCCTCGTGGCCGACGGCGGCACGGCGGCTGCCGAGAACGGCGTAGGGCGAGAGCGCGGCTTCAGGAGAACTCATGGCGACCATCAGGACGAAAGCGACCGGCAAGGACAAGGTCGTGAAGGACAAGAAGGACGAGGCGACCGAAGGCCAGACGCCCGACACGCCGGATACGCCGCTGCCGCTGCTCGACCTGTCGGACGCCGCCGTCCGCAAGATGATCAAGCTCGCCAAGAAGCGCGGCTACGTCACCCACGACCAGATCAACGCCGTCCTGCCCTCCGAGGAGGTGACCTCCGACCAGATCGAGGACATCTTCGCGATGCTCAACGAGATGGGCATCAATGTCGTCGAGCAGGAGGAGCACGACGCCGAGGAGCAGCCCGAGGAGGCGCACGAGGAGGAGGAGGAGAGCGAAGGCGAGCTGGTCGAGGTCACCCGCACGACGCCGGCCAAGACCGAGCGCGCCGAGCCCGGCGAGCGCACCGACGACCCGGTCCGCATGTATCTGCGCGAGATGGGCTCGGTGGAACTGCTGTCGCGCGAGGGCGAGATCGCCATCGCCAAGCGCATCGAGGCCGGCCGCGAGGCGATGATCGCCGGCCTTTGCGAGAGCCCGCTGACCTTCCAGGCCATCATCATCTGGCGCGACGAGCTCAACGCCGGCAAGGTTTTCCTGCGCGACATCATCGACCTCGAGGCGACCTATGCGGGGCCCGAGGCGAAGGGCGGCGCGGCCGTCGTGGCGCCGCCCGGCGCCGAAGGCGACGCGGTTCCGGTCGAGGCGCCGCCGGTGGCGCCGGTCGCCAAGCCCGTCGTCCCTGCGACGGCGAAGCCGGGCGTGCGCCCGGGTGCGCGCGAAGGCGAGCCCGAGGACGAGGCCGCCGACGGCCCGATTCCCGACGGCGAGATGGACGAGGACGATCTCGAAGGCTCGATGTCGCTCGCCGCCATCGAGGCCGAGCTGAAGCCCAAGGTGGTCGAGACCTTCGACATCGTCGCCGACACCTACAAGAAGCTCCGCCGCCTGCAGGACCAGAACGTCGAGTCCAAGCTCAAGAACGAGTCGCTGTCGCCGGCCCAGGAGCGCAAGTACAAGAAGCTCAAGGAAGAGCTGATCGCCGAGGTGAAGTCGCTGCGCCTCAATCAGGCCCGCATCGACTCGCTGGTGGAGCAGCTCTACGACATCAACAAGCGGCTGGTCGGCTACGAGGGCCGGCTGATGCGCCTGGCCGAGAGCCACGCGGTCCATCGCGAGGACTTTCTGCGCAACTATCTCGGCTCGGAGCTCGATCCGCGCTGGCTCAACCGCGTGTCGAAACTGTCCGCGCGGGGCTGGAAGAACTTCGTCGCGCGTGAAAAGGATCGGATCAAGGAGATCCGCGGCGACATCCAGGCGCTGGCCGCCGAGACGGGCCTGGAAATCCTGGAATTCCGCCGCATCGTCCAGATGGTGCAGAAGGGCGAGCGCGAGGCGCGCCAAGCCAAGAAGGAGATGGTCGAGGCGAACCTGCGCCTCGTGATCTCCATCGCCAAGAAGTACACCAATCGCGGCCTGCAGTTTCTGGATCTGATCCAGGAGGGCAATATCGGCCTGATGAAGGCGGTCGACAAGTTCGAGTACCGCCGCGGCTACAAGTTCTCGACCTACGCGACGTGGTGGATCCGGCAGGCGATCACCCGCAGCATTGCGGATCAAGCAAGAACCATCCGCATTCCGGTGCACATGATCGAGACGATCAACAAGATCGTCCGCACCAGCCGGCAGATGCTGCACGAGATCGGCCGCGAGCCGACCCCGGAAGAGCTCGCCGAAAAGCTCGGCATGCCGCTGGAGAAGGTTCGCAAGGTTCTCAAGATCGCCAAGGAGCCGATCAGTCTCGAAACGCCGATCGGCGACGAGGAGGATTCGCATCTCGGCGATTTCATCGAGGACAAGAACGCCATCCTGCCGATCGACGCGGCGATTCAGAGCAATCTGCGCGAGACGACGACGCGGGTCCTTGCTTCGCTGACGCCGCGTGAAGAACGCGTGCTGCGCATGCGCTTCGGCATCGGGATGAACACGGACCACACGCTGGAAGAAGTGGGCCAGCAGTTCTCGGTGACGCGCGAACGCATTCGTCAGATCGAGGCCAAGGCGCTGCGCAAGCTGAAGCACCCGTCGCGGAGCCGGAAGCTGCGGAGCTTCCTGGACAACTGAGGAAGGGTGCGACGCCCTCTCTCGCTCTATGCCGCGAGTAGCGCGTCGCCGAGGGTGGCTTCATTGGAGTCGTGCAATGCACGAACGACCACCGGCCGGATCTCACTGAAAACGTCGGTCAGCGATCGGCCGTCTTCGACCAGACGGAGCGCAGGGCGCAACGCGGATCGGAGGCCGGCAATCGCCGGCTCCAGGTCGGCCGCCTCGGAATCGCCGAGCCAGCGCTCGATCTCCTGTGCGGCGGCGGCGTCTCCGAGCAGAGTCTGCGCGACGAGGATCAGCGCCCTCAGCTTCGGCTGCCGCGCGGCGAGCTTCTCCAGCCTCTCGCGGTCCTCCGCGGCGAGCGCATCCTCGAAGGCGGCGGCGAAAGGAGGCAACGTGCCGGGCTCGGCCTCCCAGATGCGATGGCGCGCGGCCAGAAGCTCCGCATAGGCGAAGGTCGGATCCTCGCGCAGGATCTGCGCAAGCTCGTCCAGCGCGCTCTTGCGGTCTTCGACGGGAACCGACTCCAGCTCAAAGCGCAGTCGTCGTATCGTCCCGAGCCGTGCCACCTCGGCAAGCTCAGGGTCGGACGCCGGAGCCAGGAAGCGACCGGCCGCCTCGCGATGCTCCGGCTCCCGAAACGCCTGGCTCTTCAGCGGCAGCGACTTGCCCTTGCTCAAGTCCTGCTTGTGCCGTTTGAGCACGCCGTTGTCGAGGGCCAGCGCGATGCCGTCCTCCACGCTTCGTAACGCATCGTTCGGCCGGCCGGCATGCGACCACAGTCGCGCCCGCAGCGAATACGTGGCTTCATCCGCCGCGCCGTCGTCGATCGCATCATCGACGACCTCGGCGGCCTCGTCGATCCGATCCTCGAAGATCAGCAGCTCGGCCAGCTCGGTCCTGGCGACGACGTCGTGCGGAAACGTCGCGATGGTGTCCTTCAGCAGCGCCTCCGCATCCTCGAGCCGGCCCAGCTCGTTGACGAGCAGTGTCGCGAGCTGGGTCCGGGCATTGACGTCGGTCTGATCGCGCCGGACCCTCTCCCAGCCGACCAGCTCCGCGGCGTCGGGCGCACCGTCCGCCACCAGTGCGTCGCACCACAAGGCCCCCAGGTGACGGTTGTAAGGCTCCCATCGCAGCCCTTCGCGGGCCAGCGCCTGCGCCTTGACGGCGCGCGCATGGCGGGCGTCCTCGCCCCGCACGATCAGCTCGCGGCCGAGCATGTGAACGGCACGCACGAAATAGTGCGAATGGCCGGTCGCGGAGAGATAGCGTCGGTGCTTCTGGAACAGGTCGTCGATCAACGGCTCGATGGTCTCGAACGGCTCGTCGAGCCGGCCGATGACGTGGTCGCAGTCCTCGGGCATCGGAGAGCGAAGCGGCGTCCCCGAGGCGATGTACCGCTTCTGTGTCAACGACTCGAAGTCCGGATCGACGTGCCACCAGCCGGGCGGCTCGATGCCGTTGTCGCGGAACTCGCGGGTCGACAACAGGGTCGAGACGAGCTTTCGCCAGCGTTCCGGCGCCCGCGGATAGAGCGGCTTGAGCCCGAGCCATTCGGCCTTGAACTCGGCGTCCGACGGGTTTCGCGCCAGGGCCCATTGCGCCAGGCCGGCTGCCCAAGGAAGAAGTTCCGAATCCTTGTCGACGCCCGGAAGCCTCCGCAGGCCGAGAAGGCCGATCGAGAGATAGTGCCGCGGCAAGCGGGCTCCAGCCTCGCGGCAGATCTGCTGCCATATCGGCGCAAGGCCGTTACGGCTCAGGTCGGGCGCCTTATCGGCAGCCAGCTTCTGGGTCAGGGCCAGTGTGCGCCAATAGGCGGCGCGGGCATCCCGCGCCGGCGACAGCACCAAGCGCGCGGTCCAGTCATCCCAGACCAGACGCCGGCGCCGTAATTCCACCGCCGCATCGGCGACGTTCAGCAGCGCGACGATCTCGAACGCCTCGCTGATCTCCCGGATGTGGCGCTGCAGCTTCGGCCGCGCGGCGGGCAGCGGCGCTTTCCGCCGTTTTTCCAGCCAGGACAGGATGGCCGGCCCCAAAAGGGCGCGCGTGCGATCCTTCGGATCGAGAGGACCGAACAGCATGTGAGCCGCATCCGGGGCGTCGGCGCGCTCGTACGGATGGATGTCGGCATAGCCCGCGAGCAAGTCGCCGAAGGCCTCCTCCGGCGCGTCCTCGAACCGCACCAGCCAGGGATGGCGACCGGGGGTCATGGGCTCACTCAGGGCACTCATTCGGAATGTCTTCTCCGAAGTCGTCCCGTCCTGCGGCGATATGCAACGCAAGCAGGTGGTGGTTGCGAAGGCTCCGAAGATCGACCCCGCCCGGCGCAGCACGGATCTCGCCGAGCCGCAGGAGGTGCCGACGCTCGTAGTCTATACGAAAATGAAGGATTTCCGCTAACAGTTCCTTGTCGTCCTGAACCTCGTAGAGCGTCATGGTGCGTCCACAGCAAAGCTCCGGTGGCGCCGGAAAGAAGTAGGGCCAAGGACCGCTGTCGAGGACCGTCGGGGCCGTGAAGGCATACGACACCGACGCCTTCGCGGCAGAAGCCCGGACCTCGGCCACCGTGTACTCCATCAGGGCGACAGGAACGGGACCCGCCGCGCAATCATAATGCGCGAGCCCAAGCCGGTCGCGCAGGCGATCGGGCCAATTGGCACGCTCCAGGTCGTCCGCCACCTCGTCCTTGAAGGTCGCGAAGGCCGGGCGGCGGTCGCGAATGTCGGCGGTGTTCCAGACGGCGAGAAAAGCTTGGATCACCGGGACATCGTTGCCTGTGTAGGCTTTCGACAGGTCGTCGAATGAAATTCCGTGTTTCGCCAGCGGTCGCGTCAACGCTTCGACGCGAACGATTGTTTGTGTTTCATCGATCGCGCCGAGGTCTGTCGGATCGATCGATGCCATGAACGTATGAGGAACATCGTCGCCGACGCGAACGAACTCGCTCCAATAGTCGATGTGGGCCTTTCGTAAGCTTTCCGGATCGACGGCTCCGAGGGCCTCTTGCTCGAATACGGCCTGTCGTTTTGCGCTTACTCTTTGCTCGAACCAGATGTTGTCTGCCTCCGAGCGTTTCTTCGAGTCCTTCAGCTCGCGCCATCTGACGAGCGCGTCCTGCAATTGTGGGTTTTCGAACTGCATGACAAGGCCGAAAAGACAGGTGATGACCGGAGCTTAGGTATAAAGCTGCAACAGTGAAAATCCACAACCACTGTAAAAGGAAACCTTCGCTGTCGTAAACCGTTTTTATTGTTCTGGAGTTTGGGCCGGCCAAAACGCGTGCGCCGATCGGGTGCTCGGCGCCCCCGGCGCCCTGCCTTCCCCCCGCCGCACCCGCGTGGCATTGTCCGCTGCGATGCACATTTGCGAGATGGGGACCGGGATGGCTGTTCGGACGTTCGCCGCACTGGCGTGCCTATTGGCTCTGACGTCGTTCGGGCCCACCCCGGCCTCCGCCGCCCAATGCGGCGGCGACTTCGACACGTTTCTGGCCGCCATGGGACGGGAGGCGCAAGGCACCGGCGTGTCGCGCGGCGTGATCGACCAGGCGTTTGCCGGGGTCACCTCGGATCCGGCGGTGCTGAACTTCGACCGCCGCCAGCGCTACACCTTCAAGAAAACCTTCGAGGAGTATGCGGCGACGCGCGTCATTCCGGCCCGCGTCAAGCGGGCCAAGACGCTGATGCAGAAGCACGCCGCGCTCTTGTCCCGCGTCGAGCGGCAATACGGCGTGCCGAAAGAGCTCTTGATGGCGATCTGGACGCTGGAGAGCGACAACGGCACCGGCGACATGGGCAAGCTGCCGGTGGTGCGCACCATCGCCACGCTCGCCCACGACTGCCGCCGCACCGAGCTCTTCCAGGGCGAGCTTCTGGCGGCGCTGAAGATCGTCCAGCGCGGCGACCTGCCGCTGCGCGACATGATCGGGGCCTTCGCGGGCGAGATCGGCCAGACGCAATTCCTGCCGTCGTCCTACATCAAGTACGGCGTCGACTACGACGGCGACGGCCATGTCGATCTGCGCCACAGCGTGCCGGACGTGCTCGCCTCGACGGCCAATCTGCTGAAAGTAAACGGCTGGCGCTCCGGCGCGCCGTTCGACGAGGGAACGGCGAATTTCGAGGTGATGCGCGAGTGGAACCGCTCGGTCATCTACCGCAAGACCATGGCGCTGTTCGCCCAGCGGCTGACGGAGCCGTGACAGCCCGAGGATGCGCCGCTAAGGCGCCACCAGCTCCACCCGGCGGTTGAGGGCGCGGCCCGCCTCGGTGGCATTCGGCCCGACCGGAGCGAGGAAACCGACGCCGGCAGTGCGCAGCCGCGGCCGCGCGATGGCGTAGCGGCCAGCGAGCTCGGTGGCGATCGCCTCGGCGCGACGGCGCGACAGATCCATGTTGTAGTCCCAGCCGCCCTGGCTGTCGGTGTGGCCGACGATGACGACGGCGAGCTGCGGCTGCACGGCGAGGAGCTTGGCGATCTCGTCGAGGGTCGGCCGGCTCTCCGGCTTGAGCACCGCCTTGTCGGTGTCGAAATAGATACCGTAGAGCGCGATGTGCCCGCTCTCGCCGAGGCCCTTGGCCATGGCGGCGGCGTCGACCATCTTGTTGGTGACGGCCCCCAGCTCGGCGACGACGAGCTGCGCCGTGATGTCGTCGTTGTTGCGGCTCACCAGGACGCTTGCCCAGGTCTCGCGGCCGCCGTCCGTCTTGCGGCCGGCAAAATAGCGGTAGTCGAAGCCGTCGACCCACATCTGCGGGATCGGCAGTGTGTCGACCGCCTCGGCGAACGGGATGCTGCCGCACGGATCGGCATCGCAGGCGACGACGGTCTCGAACCCGGCTTTCGCGAGCTGGGTCTCGAAATTGCGCGCCACCTCGAGGATCGACGGTCCCGGGCCGGTCCGGTAGGCGATGCGGGTGATGCGGCCCTCGAGCCGGCGCGCGTCGGTCGGCTTGCCGTCGGCAAACGCCGCCGCCTGAAACCGCGCCGCGTCGAAGTCCTTCGCGGCATAGCCGGTGATCACGCTGCCGCGGAAGCGGCCGATGCCGGGATGGTCGCGCGATCCGGCGACGTCGCGCGCCTGTGCCTGCGCCGTCGATGGCCGCGGCCCGGCGACGTCGACGAGAAAGGCGGCGAGCAGGGCGGCAGCGAGAACGACGGCACATCGCGGCATGCGCAAACCTCGCGTCGGAACCGGGCTCGGCCGTGCGGGCCGTGCGATCTCGGGATCGCGCCGGCAGCGTCGAACAGGATTGTGACGCGGCTGTGGGCGCTGGCCGTGACGGCGGGCGCGCCTGCGCCCGTCAGCTCCGGCCCGTGATGTGGCGCATCTCGTTGAGCAGGAGGTTGCCGATCCGCTTGCCGCGGTTGCGCAGCGCGCGCAGGAGCCCCGAGTCGACGAAATAGGTGAGCAGGATGCTGTCGCGCGAGCGCACCTCGGGGCCGACCTGATCGGCCGAGTGCCAACTGATGTCGTTCACCGCGAAGGCGTAGCCGCTGTTGGGCACGAAGCGCATCTTGCGCGCCACCGAGAAGCTGCCGTCGGGCTCGCGGCGGTTCATGATGGTGCCGATCCCGGCATTCGCATCGTCCGCCGGCAGATAGAGCTGCACCGTGATGCCCTTCCAGCGCGTGTCGGTGTGCGGGGGGATGCGATAGCCGGCGGTATCGCGGGTGAGCACCGGGATCGGATACATGTCGATGTCGGCGTGCTGGTCGCCGAAGCGCCGCGCGAGGCCCGGCGCCAGCCTGCGCACGAAGGCCGCTTGCACCGTCGACGAGGTGAGCGCCGCGCCGACGATCTCCCACACGGGCCGCGTCTCGGCCGAGAAGTGGCGGATGTATTCGGGAAACAGATCGATCTTCACCCGGGTGACGGTGCCGTCGGTCCGGACATTGTCGTTGTTGCGGCCCGGGAGGGCGCGGTAGTCGCCGGGGCGCGGCAGGCAGCGGATCATCTCCGCATAGACGTCGTCGGGAAACACCTGCTCGAGCGTCAGGAGGCAGAACGGATCGTCGAACACCGGCGCGGCTTCGATCGCACCGACGACGTGCTCGATCACGCGGGTCACGGCGGGTTTGGTCATGTCGAGATCCCTCGGCTTCCCCAGGCAGGCCTGCGTCCGGCATTTTTTAGCATCGCATGGCGGCTTCGAGAAGCCGCCCGGTACCCGTCGAAGCAGCGCCGGACAAGGCAATGCCTCCATGACGGCGTCGGCCATGCCGTCACCGTGCGGCTCGCCGCCGGGCCACGCCGGCGGCTGCGTCAGCCTCGACTGCGAGGCGTGACGGCGCGGCATCTGCTGCAGTGCGGCAGGTCAGCATTGCGGCTTTGCGACCGATTACCGTTGAGACCTCTGTCAGCCCCGTGTAAGTTTCGGCTTCCGCGCCGCCGTCTGCCGCCCGGCACCGCCGGCGTCGCCCGTTCCCTTGTCTCGGAACGTCCCTGTCAACCCACCGGAGGCCGTCGATGAAGGCGCTCATCATGTACGTCCTGTTCGTCGTGCTCGGCGGCGTTCTGGCTGCAGCCCTCAGCTACTATGTTGAAACGGCGGTCTCGTCGGCGGTGGGACTGATGGTCTTTCTCGGCCTGTTCTTTTCGAATTTCGTCATCGCCTGGATCCTCGTCATCCTGGTGATGGACGGCTCGCTGCGCAACGCGACGGGCCGGGCCGAGCAGGCGGCGCTCGAGGCCAACAGCCGCCGGGCCCACTGATCGGCGCTCCGGAGACGACGGTTTGCCGGTGCCGGGTTCGGGGTTAAGCTGGCCGCGACCCCATCCGGACTACGGTGATCCTCGATGTCGTTCTTGAAATCCCTGTTCGGCGGGCGCTCGGCGCCCGCAGAGACGCCGCAAGGCGAGCCGGTCGAGTACAAGGGCTATGTGATCCGCCCCGCCCCGTTCCAGAACGGCGGGCAGTACCAGACCGCCGGCACCATCGAGAAGAACATCGACGGCGTCCGCAAGGAGCACCGGTTCATCCGGGCCGACAGCCACGCCTCGCTCGACGACGCGAAGACCTTCTCGCTCTCCAAGGCCCGGCAGATCGTCGATCTTCAGGGCGACCGGATGTTCGACTGACCCCGGCGCGTTGTCGCGCGCCGCTGCGGGCCCTACGCGACCCTCGTCACCACAGCCAGCCGCTGCGCTTCGGGCCGAGCTCGTCGACCTTGGCCTTCTGGCCCGGGTCGAGCGACGCATAGAACGTGTCGAAGGCCGGTCGGACCAGCCGGATCGCCTGCATGGCGGTGTCGAGCCGCTTCTCCATCATGGCGAGCTGGGCGTCGGCGGTCTGCAGACGCGGCGCGCGCCGCGGGCAGGCCGTCGCGAACAGGTCGATCGCCTTGGTCGACGCCGTTTTCAGATCCTCGAGCGGCTTCTGCTGTGCGGCAGTGGGCTTGATGATGCGCTCGACCCAGGTGACGCGCCACTGGGTCAGGCCGACCGAGCGGGGATCACAAAGGCGCCGCATGCCGGCGGTTCCGAATGTGCCGGGTCCGGTCATCACGCCGGGCAGAAGCACGGTGCCGCGGGCACCGCGCACCGGCTCGGGATAGGCCGGAGTGGGGGCCGGCGCCTGGGCCTGAACGGGTGGCTGCGCGGGCGCCTGGGCCAGGGCCGGGGCGATCGGCGCCGCACCGATGAGGCAGAGTCCCAATACCGTGCCGACGAGACGCATCGTCGTCATAGTGCCACCTCCTGTTTGCTAGGATAGTGTCGCGCTACCAACCGGCAGGATGTTGACCTGGGTCAAGCGGAGCGGGCGACCAGGCGACGCAGGGCGGTCAAGCAACACCCGAGGACCGCACCATCGGAGGACCATCGACGGCAGCCGGCGCCATCGCGGGGCAGGCATGACGCACGATCGTGGACCTTTTGGCCATTTCGCGCGTTGCAGGATCGTGCTTGCTTGTGTCCACGCCTCCTGCCGGAGGCTCGCCTCGCCTCGCTTCGATCGAGCGGCTCGTCCGGATTGCCGGGCGGACCCTGGGCACCGGCCACGCCCCCGCGCAAAACTCGCGCAACACAGGTACTGGCATGCAGGATCAGAGCTATCTCGACGATCTGTCGGTCCGGGCCGCGGTGGCCGGATGGCGAGCAGGAGAAGAGGTTCTGTCGGCGGAGTTCAGGGCGGCCCCGGTCCTCACGGCCGGGCTGATAGATCGCTGGCTGAACTTCTTTGGGCTGACCGATCGGCTGCGGCTCGGCCAGCGCGAGCAGTTCGTCGGCTTTCTGGAGCGCACCGCCCGGCCGGCGCTGCGGGATATCGGCGCGTCGTCGCCGGAGACCTTCGCGCTCGTCGACGAGATCAACTTCGAGGCCGTGCGCCAGCGTATCACCTCGGCGTCGCTGACGATGCTGCTGAGCCTGTTCGCCTGCGTCTACGCGCCGGCCATCTTCTCGCCGATCACCCAGCACAGCCGGCGCGGAATTCAGATTCTCGGCCACAGGCTCGCCGACATGAGCTACCGCAGCTTCATGCTGGCCGTGATGAAGGAACGCGAGCACTTCGCCGACCGGATCGCGGCGTTGCGGTCGGCGCACGAGGTGGCCGGCAACGGATTCTCGCCGGTTCCCCTCGATGTCGTGGTGATGCGGGCGCTCGACCAGCGGCTGATGCTGGCCGGAGGCTATCCGCCCGACGAGCTCGAGGCGGTGATCCGTGATCGGGGGGCGGCTGCCGCCGCCAAGGATCGCATCGGGCGCCATCGCGCGGCGCCGGGGCGGCCCCTGCAGGCGGATCGCGCCGCCGGCTGACGCCCGTGCCGCCGGCGTCACGCCTCGCTGGACTGCTCGGTCGGGATGCGCGCCTCGATGGCGTGCGAGACCAGGGTGGCGAGGTCGGCCGGCCGCTCGCATAGGGTCAGCGCCTGTGCGGCGGTCAGCTCGTCGGCACTGCCATAGCCCCAGGTGACGCCGATGCAGTCGAGCCCGTTCGCTCGCGCGCCGTTCACGTCGTGCTCGCGATCACCCACCATCAGGCAGGTCTCGGGATCGATGTCCTCGGCCGCCAGGCACATGGCGATGATGTCGCCCTTCTTGTCGATGCGGCCGTCGAGCGACGAGCCGTAGACCCGCTCGAAGCGCGAGGCCAGGCCGAACCGCTGGACGATCTTCTCGGCGAAGGTGACGAGCTTCGAGGTGGCGACGAACAGACGGAAGCCGTTTTCCGCCAGCGTCGCGATCGCATCCGACATGCCGGGATAGAGGCGGTTGTCGTAGAGCGCGCCCGCCCCGTAATGGGTGCGGTAGTGCTGCAGGGCCTGCTTCGCCTTGTCGTGATCGCCGAGCAGCAGCGAGAAGCTCTCGCTCAGCGGCGGCCCGATGATCCAGGCCAGCGGCTGGTCGTCCGGCCACGGTTTTCCGACTTGCTCGAGCGCATATCGGAACGAGGCGTAGACGCCTCCGGCCGGATCGCTGACGGTCCCGTCGAGGTCCAGCAGCACCGTGCCGCGATGCGAATGGCCGTGGTGGGAGGCCGTCACGCGCGGCCGTCCGCCGGCATCGTGGTGTTCGGGGCGGGAGACGGCATCGGATCAGGCGGCTGCGCTGGCGCCGGCCGCGGCCTTCGGTCCGCCGGCACCGGTGCCGACATTCTCCGGGTCGCTGTCGAAATTGGAGATGCCGCCATGCGCCGCCGACCACGCCGACGGCGCCTCCAGGAAGGCCTTCACCTCGGTGAGAACACCGGCGTCGAAGTGCCCGCTCAGGGTCGCGACCTCGAGCACGTCACGCCAGGTGGTGAGGTGATGCAGCTCCACCCCGAGGTCGCGCATATTGCCGCTGACCATCGGGAAGATGTCGTAATAGAACAGCACGAAGCAGTGGTCGACCGTGGCGCCCGCCTTGCGCAGGGCATTGCAGAAGTTGACCTTGCTGCGCCCGTCGGTGGCGAGATCCTCGACCAGCAGGGTGCGCGAGCCGACCACCACCTCGCCCTCGATCTGGGCGTTGCGGCCAAAACCCTTCGCTTTCTTGCGGATGTACTGCATCGGCAGCATCAGCTTGTCGGCGATCCAGGCCGCGAACGGGATGCCGGCGGTCTCGCCGCCCGCGATGTTGTCGATCGATTCGTAGCCGATCTCGGTGAGGATGGTCGAGGCGGCGAAGTCCATCAGGGCCGAGCGCAGCCGCGGATAGGAGATGATCTTGCGGCAATCGACATAGACGGGGCTCGCCCACCCCGACGTGAACACGAAAGGCTGGTTGGCGTTGAACTGGATCGCCTTGATCTCCAGCAGCATTCGCGCCGTCTGGTGAGCGATCACGCGTTTCTCGGTCGGGGGGGAAAACGTGCTCACGGGGTCCTCCGTCTCTGGCACCGTCATGAGCCGCGCGCGAAAAGCCGCCGGTGAGCCTAAACTCCCGGCGCCGAGACAGTCTCTCGAGCATGAGCGCGACTCGGCTCTTATCGCCCCATGCGACCTGCCAGTCAACCGACTCCGGGGACTGGCGAAAACCGATTTCCCCAAGCTTCTCCGTGGCCAACACGCTGCCGCACGGGTGCCCTGCGCGCCGGCCGCGGCGCTGCCGCAACCCCTGATCGCGCGGCCGCGATCAAGGCCCTTCCACCGCGAAGGCGTGCATCAGCTCGACGCCGCGCATGAAGTCGTCGAGGTCCATGGCCTCGGCGGGATTGTGAGAGCCGTTGGCGTTGCGCACGAAAATCATGCCGGATGGGACGCCGCCATTGGAGAACACCGCGGCATCGTGCCCGGCCCCGGAGGCGAGCGTCTCGGTCGGCAGGCCGAGCCGCTCCGACGCAGCGACGAGCTTGCGGACGATCGCCTCGTCCATGCGGGCCGGCTCGGCGTAGACGCGGTCGTCGAACTCGAACTTCACGTGCCGCACGTCCGACACGGCGCGGCATTCCGAGCGGAACAGCTCGTAGAAAGCCTCCAGCGTCTCGTAGCTCTGGCTTCGAACCTCGAAGCTGAAAAACGCCTCGCCCGGGATGCGGCTGAGCGCCTGCTGCTCCGGATCGGTGTAGATCACGCCGGTGGTGACGACGAGGTCGAGGCCGCGCTCCAGGAGCCGCATCCAGTGCTCGTCGAGCCGCATCAGGAGATCGGCGACCGCGAAGACCGCGTCGCGCCGCAGCCAGCGCGGCACCGTGCCGGAGTGGCCGGCCTCGCCGCGGCACATGATCGAGCGATGGCGCAGATTGCCGCGGATGCCGGTGACCACCGCGGTCGGGAACTTGCGGGCGACCATCACCGGGCCCTGCTCGATATGCAGCTCGAGATAGGCCTTCACGGTCGACGCATCGATCATGCGGCGGCCGGCGGCGGCCGCCTCGACGTCGATGCCGGCGGCGGCGAGCGCCTCGCGCAGCGTGCGGCCGGTGCCGCGGCGCTTGGCGGCGAGGTCTTTCAGGTCGAGCGTGCCGAACAGCAGGCGCGAGCCGATATTGGCGCGACCGTAAAAGGCGCTCTCCTCGCCGCGCAGCACCATGGCGCGCACCGGACAGGGCGGGCGGGTGCCCTCGGCGGCGAGGCGGATCAGGGTCAGCAGCGCGGCGACACAGCCTGCACCGCCGTCGAAATTGCCGCCCTGCGGCACCGAGTCGGCATGCGAAGCGAGCAGCAGCGCGGGCTTCGTCCCGTCGTCGCCCGGCAGCGTCACGATCATGTTGGCGGCGGCGTCGACGCGAGCTTTGAGCCCGTGCCGCTCGGCGACCTCGCGATAGATCGCCATTGCGGCGTCCTCGCCCTCGGCAAAGCACTCGCGGGTGATGCCGGTGCCGTCGAAGCTCTTTTCGCGCAACGTGTCGAACAGCTCTGCGGCGAGCTCGCGCAGGCGGAGGGGTTCGGGAAGGCGGACCACGGCGGCGTCACTCATGGCACGATCTCGCTCACGGCATGGACAGGCTCATGACGCCACCTCGACGGTGTCGACCGTCATGTCGGCATCGTGGACGGCGCCGGTGAGATCGGCGACGCGGGCGAATCCCTTGCGGGCACAGAATTGGATCAGGCCGTCGATGACGGTCAGCATCGCGGTCGGCCGCACGAAGGTGGCGGTGCCGACCTGCACGGCACTGGCGCCCGCCAGCATGTACTCGACGGCGTCGGCCGCCGTGGAGATGCCGCCGCAGCCGATCACCGGGATCCTTGCGACGCGCGCACACTGGTAGACCATGCGCACGACGATCGGCTTCACGGCCGGGCCGGAGAGCCCGCCCATCACGTTGCCGAGCCGCGGCCGGAACGTCTCGATGTCGATCGACATGGCCAGGATGGTGTTGGCGACCACCAGCGCGTCGGCGCCGGCGTCCTCGGCGGCGCGGGCGACGCTCGCCACGTCGCCGGTGTTGGGCGACAGCTTCACCCACACGGGCAGCTTGGTGGCGCGGCGGATCTTCGCCACCACCTGGGCGGTCGAGCGCGGATCCATCGCAAAGGCCTTGCCGTCCTCCTCGATATTCGGACACGAGATGTTGGCTTCGATGGCGGCGACGCCGGGCGCGTCGAGCCGCGCCACCGCCTCGGCGAAGGCGTCGCCGGACGGCGCCGACACGCTCGCCACCAGCGGCGTCGCGAAGCCGCGATAGAACGGCAGCGTGTGCTCGAGGAAGTCGTCGATCCCTTTGCTGGGAATGCCGATCGAGTTCAGCATGCCCTGGCCGACCTCGCACACCCGCGGGGTCGGGTTGCCGCCGCGCAGCTCCGCCGTGACGGTCTTGGTCACGAGTGCGCCGAGCCGCTCGAACGGCACCACCGGGGCGAGGCCCTCGGCGAAGGTGCCGGAGGCCGGCATCACCGGGTTTCTCAGGACGAGGTCGCCGATCCGGACCCGGGTATCCACGCTGCCGCGGTCTACCATGGCATCGCCTCGTCGAGCCGGAACACCGGGCCGTCGGTGCACACGCGCCGGGCCTCGACGACGCCGTCGACCGAGAAGTTGCGCACGCAGCAGAAGCACATGCCGAGGCCGCAGGCCATCTGCTGCTCGAGCGCGACCTCGCCCGGGATGCTCAGCTCGCGGCCGAGCCGCTGCATCAGCAGCATCAGCCGGTTGGAGCCGCAGGTGTAGAAGGCGTCGGCGCGGCCCACGGCCGCCGCCTCGCGCAGAATGCGCTCGACATTGGCGGGATCGCTGGTGCCGTCCTGGTCGAGCACGATCTGGATGGTGGCGCCTATCGCGGCGAAGCGCTCGACCGACATCACGGTGGCGGCGCTGCGGGCGCTGAGGATCGCCGTGACGCCGACGCCGCGGGCAGCCGCCATCTCGGCGAGCGGGGCGAGCGTCGCCAGGCCGACCCCGCGGCCCAGCACCACGATGCTGCGCGCGCCGTCCGGAATCGAGAAGCCGACGCCGAGCGGGCCGAGCAGCCGCATGGTGCGGCCGACCTTGATCGACGCGAGCCCGCGGGTGCCGACGCCCGTCACCTTGTAGAGGAACTCGACGATGCCGTGCACCGGGTCGGCCCGGTAGAGGCTCATCGGCCGCCGCAGGAACGGCTTGTCCTCGGCCGTGTGCGGGCATTCGAGATTGAAGAACTGGCCGGCCCGGGCGAGCGGTGCCGGCTCCGGCGCCTCCAGCACCAGGTGGCGGTACTCGTCGTTCAGCCAGACATGGGAGACGACGACGCCGAGCACGTCGGCGATGTGGCTCGGTGCGACTGGCGCCGTGGCGGCCGGCCCCACCGGCGCCGACCCGTCCGGCGCGGCACCGAGGCGGACCGGCTGGAAGCTGATCGTCTGGCCCATGGCGCCCTTTCCGCCCGCACCGGCCAATCCCCATCGGCTGCGGCGCCGCTTTCGAATCGTTTCGGCCGGCGCGAGCGGTGATCGTCACCGTCGCCGCACCCGGCCCCGACCGTCTATTTTTTGAGACAATCGCAGCGATGTGCCGGTTTGTCAATCCGGAGACCGTCTGAACAATATTTTGTGACGATAAAACAAAGATATCATGAACCCGCTCGGGGCTCGGCGGGCCGCGCTTGTCACCTCCAGTCGGGCTTTCGGCGCGATTTAATCTCTTTTTTTTTCCGCTTGCTGTGGTATCAACGGTGGTTTCTTCTCCGTGGGCGCTGCGTGCGCCCATCGTTGCTTCGAGGGAGGGAACACTCGTGGACGAGCTGCTTACTTGGCTGAAGGCCCAGCACAACGGCCTTCGGACCTACAAGAATTTCCAGCAGAAGGTGCTGAACCTCGCCGGGTCCGACCGAGAGCATGTCGCGCTCTATCAGATCCTGGCCCTGCTGGTCGGCCGCTTCATCGATTCTTACGAGGAGCATCCGCTCACCGGCGACGTCGCCGACCAGGCCTTCGACCATCTGATCGAGATCACCGAGAAGGCCGCCGCGTCGCAGCGTGCGGCGCCCGCCGAGCAGCTCGCGACCCTCAACGCGATCGCCGCCGCCGATCTCGGCTGATCTGCGGCGTCTGATACGGTTTCCGGGTGATTGACTCGGAGGATTCCGAGACTGTTGCGAAGCAGT
>NZ_JACAAX010000040.1 GCF_013377085.1 Rhodoplanes sp.
GGCTGCCGCTCGCCGCCGCTGCCGCGGTCGTTGCGCTCGGGACGGTCGCCGCGTGCCTCGACCCGTTCCGGAGCGGGCGCATCGGCGGGGGCGGGGGCGCCGTCGGGCGTCGCGGCTTGCTCGCCGGGCTGGGCGCCCGGACGGCGGCCGGCGCCGCCGCGGTGATGGCGCTTCGGCCCGCGCCGCTCGTCGTGCGGCCGACCCGGCCGCCAGATCTCGATGAACTGCGGCTCCTCAACGGCCGGTGCCGCTGCGACAGCCTCGCCGGCCTCGCCGGCCTCGGCGCTGCCGTCCGCGTCGCCGGTGGCTTCGACGGCGGGCGCCTCGATCGCAGACTCGTCGGCCGCAGGGGCCTCGCCGGCGTTCGACTCGGCCGGCGTAGCCTCGACGGTCTCTTCGGCCTCGGGCTCGCCTGCCGGCTCCTCGGCCGCCGTCTCCGGAGACGTGACGGCCTCCTCGGCTGTGGTCTCGTCTGCGGCGATCTCCTCCGCAGGAGTCTCGTCCGCAGCGGGGTCCTCATGCTGCGCCTCGACGCCCTCGCCCTCGGGCTCCGGCGCGATCGGAACATGCTCGGCGGCGGTCTCGGCGCCGACCTCGGGCGCCGTCTCACCGTCGCCGACGGGTTCGCCCGCGGCCTCCACGACGGCCTCGGCAGCCGGCGTCTCGGTCCCCGCATCCACGGCCGTCGGCTCGGCAGCCGCCGGCTCGGCCGGCTTCGGCCGCCGCTCCACCCGATAGCCGAGCGCCTTGAGGATCGAGGCGAGATCCTCGCCGGACGAGCCGGTGAGCGACGTCATCGCCTGCGTCACCGTGAAGCCGCTGCCGTCGATGGCGCCGGCCGGCTTCTCGCCCGGGGCGTTGGGCCGCCAGCTCAGCGCCGGGCGGATCAGGTCGGCGAGCCGCTCCAGGATGTCGACCCGGACGGCGCGCTCGCCGCACACCCGGTAGCCGATGGTGCGATAGAGGGTGCGCGACACCGCTTTGTCGACCGCGAAGGACGTGCGGCCACTGGCGGCGAGGCGCTGCAGGTCGTCGATCCCCGAGGTGTCGACGTCGCCGTGCTTGAGGGCCCACAGCTCGGCGGCGAGCGCGCGGGGCGCAGGCTTGAGCAGGGCCGGCACATAGACGTGGTAGGCGCCGAACCGCACGCCGTGCTTGCGCAGGGTCGCGCGCTGCGACTGGTCGAGACCTTTCAGCTCCTCGGCGATCTTGAACCGCTCGAGCACGCCGAGCGCCTCGACGAGCTGGAACGCGATGCCGCGGCCGATGCCGGTGATGTCCTCGGCGGCGCCGAGCACGAACAGCGGCGCCAGCACCCGCTCCATATGGGTGCGGGTCCACAGATCGAGCCGCGTCTGCACGTGCTCGTGCGACGCCCCGGTGAGGTGCTCGTCGGCGAGGATCTTCACCCGCGGGCGCAGGATATTGTCGCCGGCCAGGAGCTTCGCCACCGGCTCGCCCATCCAGCGGATCAGTCCGTTGGAGGCCAGCACGAACTGCGAATCCGGCGCATGGGCGAGCCGCGCGGCGCGCGCGTCGATCTCGCCCGCCAGCGCCTTCTGGGCGGCGGCGGACAGCGCCTTGCTGTCGGTGCTGCCGGTGGTCGCCTCCGGCGCGAAGCGGAAGCCGTCGAGCCGGCCGATGATGTGGCCCTCGACGACGACCTCGCCCGTCTTGGTGATCTCTGTTTCCAACATCGCGTTCTCTCGCAGGCGGCGCATCAGCACGCTGGTGCGACGGTCGATGAATCGTTCGGCCAGGCGTTCGTGCAAGGCATCGGAGAGCTTGTCCTCGATGGCGCGAGCGACGCCCTGCCAGTGCTCTGGATCGCCGAGCCAATCCGGACGGTTGGCGACGAAGGTCCAGGTCCGGATGTGTGCAATTCGGGTAGACAGAGTATCGATACCGCCCTCGGTGTGATCCGCAAGGGCCACCTGCCGGGCAAACCAGTCGGTCGGTATCGTACCGTCGCGCGCCACAAAACCAAAGAGGGTGACGACCATCTCGGCATGGGCGGCCGGGGAGATTTTCCGATAGTCGGGAACCTGGCAGGCCTCCCACAGTCGCGCGATGTCGGCCGGACGGTTGGCGATGTCACGCACCGCGCTGTCGCGCATCGCGTGCTCGAGCACCAGGATGTCCTCGGCGATCGGCGCGCGGGTCAGGCCCGGCAGCGTCGGTGTCGTCGCCAGCGAGGCCGACAGCGCCCCGAGCGAGGAGAAGTCGAGGTCGGTGTTGCGCCACTGCAGGACCTTCACCGACTCGAAAGCGTGGCTCTCCAGCGCGTGGACCAGCTCCTGCTCGAAGGGCGGGCAGCGGCCCGTGGTGCCGAAGGTGCCGTCGCGCATCGCCCGTCCGGCCCGGCCGGCGATCTGGCCGAACTCGGCCGGGTTGAGCTGGCGGTACTGGTAGCCGTCGAATTTTCGGTCGGACGCGAAGGCGACGTGGTCGACGTCGAGATTGAGGCCCATGCCGATCGCATCGGTGGCGACCAAATAGTCGACGTCGCCCGACTGGTAGAGGGCCACCTGGGCGTTTCGGGTCCGCGGGCTCAGCGCCCCCAGCACCACGGCGGCGCCGCCGCGCTGGCGCCGGATCAGCTCGGCGATGGCGTAGACCTCCTCGGCCGAGAAGGCGACGATGGCGCTGCGCCGCGGCAGCCGCGACAGCTTTTTCTCGCCCGCGAAGGTGAGCTGGGAGAGGCGCGGCCGGCTGACGACGTTGGCGCCGGGCAAGAGCTTGTCGACCATGCCCCGCATGGTCGAGGCGCCGAGCACCAGGGTCTCCTCGCGGCCGCGGCGGTTGAGGATGCGGTCGGTGAAGACGTGGCCGCGGTCGAGATCGGCGCCGAGCTGGACCTCGTCGATCGCCACGAAGGCGACGTCGAGATCGCGCGGCATCGCCTCGACGGTCGACACCCAGAAGCGCGGATTGGCCGGCTTGATCTTCTCCTCGCCGGTGATCAGCGCGACGGCGTCCGGACCGACCCGATCGACCACCTTGTTGTAGACCTCGCGCGCCAGCAGGCGCAGCGGCAGCCCGATCAGCCCCGACGAATGGCCGAGCATCCGCTCGATGGCGAGATGCGTCTTGCCCGTATTGGTCGGCCCGAGCACGGCGGTGACGCCGGAGCCGCGGGCGCGGGCGTCGCGAACGGAAGGAGACGAGAAGCTGATGGGCATCGGATGTCTGGAAAAGCCGTCGTGTCAGAGCCTGGCGCAGCGGCAGGAGCGCCGGTGCGAGCGGCGGATTGCCGCCCCGGTTGCGGCGGTTCGAGGCGAAGCCTCGTGAGGCGGAAACTGGGGCGTCATGTCCGGGTCCGTTCCTGTCCGGGGCGGCGCGGTCGCGCCGGCCGTGCCCCCGCGGGGCGCCGGCCACCCGCGTGAGCCTGCGTCCTTCCACCGGGAGGCGTGCGCCGACGGTCTCTCTTAGCCGCTTTCCGCCGCACACCCAAGCCCGGCCTCGGCCCACTTCGCTCGCTCGTCGTCTGTTTCTGTCCCGAATTGCGACGCTTCGGCCACAACCGGGGGCCTCCCGTTAAGTCCTTGGAACGACTCCCGAACGAATCGCGCCCGAATCGCTGACTCGGGCCGAGTCGAGATTCGTTCTCGTCCACATCTCGGTGTCGGCCGACCGGGCCGCCCACATCGTGTGTCGGGCCGTCGGCAGCGCCCGGTTGTGCCGGTCGCCTTCGTTAACGGGACGGCCGCGGCCGTCGTTTTGGGTGTCAAGGAATTCGCGCGCTGGTCGGCGTGGGCCGGGTCGGGCCACCCGGGGTGGAGACGAACTGGGTGGCCTCGAGCACGCCCAGCCCGAACGGCGTCGGGATCACCATCTTGAAGGGGACCACCACGCGGGTCCCGGCGAGGGGCGCCAGCCACAGCTCGATGTCGCGCTGGCGGACCAGATAGGTGATCGCCGGCCGGTCCGGAATGTAGCCGGCGATCGGCATGAAGGCGACCGCGCAGACCGCCACGGGCCCCTCGTAGCCGCGCTCGGCCCGCACCATCTCCAGCCGCTTGAAGGCGAGCTGTAGGTCGAAGCGCATCCGTCCGTCGAAGATCGACAGGGTTCGGTTGCAGGCCTCCGGAGCGACGGTCTGACCGCTGCCCGGCACCCGCAGCAGCGAGGCGCTCATCGGATCGGTGACGCCGCGCCGGTGGGCGTCGGTCACCGGCAGCCGCTCGGGCTGCGGCGGCGACGGCGGCTCGACCGAGACGTCGCGGACGACGCCGTTCTGCAGCACGATGCGCAGCTCTTCCGACTTCTTGTCGGAGACCAGGTTGGAGGCATAGGTCGAGGGCAGCAGGTTGCCGTTCTTGACATAGCCGCGCGAGGCGCTCGACCCCTGCCCGCTGGCGAACAGCCGGACGATCCCGGTGGTGGTGCCGCTGGCTGCCGCCGTGTACTGGTCGTCGGCGATGTCGATCACCCAGGCGCCGCGGCCGATCGGAATGCCGGCGAGCGTCGCGGTGTAGCGGGCATCGAGCTTGCCTTGGGCGGCCGCCTGATCCGGAGCGACGCCGGCGCCGAGCAGCACGGCCAGGACGCACAGAAGCGAAGGGGTGGCGAGACGGCCGGACGACACGTGGTCGGATCCTCGCTGGCGGCGTTGGCGATGGGCGGCAGCAAGGCCCTGTGTCGAGGCCGAATACGTCGTTTCTATGATGTTTCCGGGGGCGCACCGCTTCCCCGGGATCGTCGCGCGGCGCCCGCACACGAGGCGCGCCTCCGCGCGCCTTGACGCCCCAGGCGGGTGTCTCTATACGTCCGCGGTCCCGCTCAAGCTCGCCTCGCGGCTCCGCCACGCGCGTGCGTGAGTCAGAGGTATTATAGAGATCATCGAGGTTTCCATGTCGCGACGATGCGAACTGACCGGAAAGGGGGCGCTCGTCGGCCACACGGTCAGCCATTCGAATATCAAGACGAAGCGGCGCTTCCTGCCGAACCTGGTCAACGTCACCCTGACGTCTGACGCGCTCGGCCGCGGCGTGCGGCTGCGCATCTCGGCGAACGCGCTCAAGAGCGTCGATCACCGCGGCGGCCTGGACGCCTTCCTGCTGAAGGCCGGCGACGCCGAGCTGTCGCCGCGCGCGCTGCTGCTGAAGAAGCAGATCGCCAAGAAGGTCGCCACCCCGGCCGTGGCCGCGGCCGCGAGCTGATCGGCGTCGGCGATCGAACCGGGACGATGCCGGGACGATCCTGAGCTCGACGAGCCTGCTACGATCCAGACGACGACGCCCCGGCGGTTTTCCGCACGGGGCGTTTTCTGTTTCTTGATACCGGTGTGCGTCTAAACGGCTTCGTTCCGCCCTCACCCTGATGAGCCCGCGCAGCCGGCGTCTCGAAGGGCCGGGCGCGGAGCGAAGTCGGGCCTGCCCGACCTCGGCATTCATGTGTGCACACGTCGGCTATAGCCGACTTGTGTGTTCGAGACGCGATCCTGCGGATCGCTCCTCACCATGAGGCCGAGATAGTCAGTGGAGTGGGCTTCGGTACGAGACGATTGTGGACGAACGCCCACGTTCCCGGGTTGATCGCTCCGCCGCTCCCGGATGTCAGAGCACCGCCGTACTCGTTTTACCGCCGCGGACGGGCGGCGGCGCGGACCGGAGCGGTGCGCAACCGCGCGGAATGGTCGTCCTCCGCCGTGCGGTCGAGCGAGACCGTCATGGTGGTGCCACCGGCGCGGATCACCCGACGGACGATCACCGGCTCGGGCTCGGGCGCAGGCGCAGGCGCAGGCGCAGCAGTGTCCGCGGCGCCGTCCGCAGCGGCCTCCATGGCGGTGTCGCTGTCGGCGCGCGTGGCGGCCCGTCGGCCGGCCCGGCGCGAGCCGTTGCGGCGCGGATCGAGGCGGCGGAACCATTCGCGCGACTTCAGGCCCCAGCGCCACAGCGGCACCACCGACATCGGCAGCACCAGGAACCAGTGCTCCAGGATGGCGAGCGCCATCAGGGTGGCGACGAAGGTGAGGCCGGCCGCCTGGTGCGGATCGGTCGCGGCGAGCGCGGACGCCTGATAGACCAGCACGGTGACGACCGCGGTCGCGGCCGTCACGGTCCACGGGAACAACCAGTTCATCGGCCGCTTGCGGAAGAAGCCCTTCATGTAGGCGAGATGATCGGGCAAAAACTCCTCGGCGAGATTGGGCACGCCGAGGAAGATGTTGAGCTTGGTCGAGAGCCGCATCAGCCACAGGATCACGAAGGTCCAGGTGCCGACCTGGTTGGGCTCGCCCCAGGTCACGGCACAGACCAGCACGGCCGAAACGACGATGCCGAGCTCGTGGTACAGGATCGTCTCGACCGCGTGGACGAAATGACGGAACCCCTTGCAGTCCGGCGGGCACGGCTGCGTGCGCGGGCCGGTGACCCAGCCCATCAGGAACGTGATCTCGTTGAAGCCCCAGACGATGATCCCGCACGTGAAGGTGCAGTAGGCGCCGAACACCGAGGCGTCCCGGCTCGACGCCGACATGCCCCACAGCGCCAGCCCGTACAGCACCGCCGCACCAGCGACGCTGAACGGGAAGGTTTTCCGCGGCAGCCCGTCGAGGAACATGATCAGGCCCGTGCTGAACCACCACACGAACAGCGTGTAGAGGATCGGGATGCCGTAATGGGCCACGCGCCGGACCTCCGGACCTAGAATGCGGGGGCGAGACTGACCCGCTCCGGCAAGGTATTGGGCTTGGTCGGCAGCAGATAGAGGCGCAGCAGCGTCCAGGCGCCGGAGATGCCGAGCCGGACCCGGTCGATCGCACCGCCGACGCCGCCGCGCGCGCGCGCCGCCGCGCCCTCCTCGGCGATCCGCCACAGCCTGTCGAAACCGGCGCGGAACTCCGGCCGGTCGATGTCGAGCTCGAGCGGGAAGACCTGGCGGGAGATCGCGGTGGTCTTGCGGAACACCTCGAAATCGTAGTCGGCGGGATCGACCCCGAGCGCCTTGTAGAACTCGGGCCGCATGTGGTCGCGCACATACATGGTGGCGAACACGGCGAGCAGGAAGAAGCGGATCCACAGCTTGTTGAGGCCGCTGATCAGGCTCGGCTCGGAGCGCATCAGCAGCGCGAAGGCCTCGCCGTGGCGGAACTCGTCGTTGCACCACTTCTCGAACCACTTGAAGATCGGGTGGAAGCGACGGTCCGGGTGCTTCTCGAACTCGCGAAAGATCGTGATGTAGCGCGCGTAGCCGATCTTCTCGGACAGGTAGGTCGCGTAGAAGATGAACTTCGGCTGGAAGTAGGTGTACTTCTTGGCCCGGCTGAGGAAGCCGAGATCGACCCCGATGCCGAAATCCTTCAGCGCGTCGTTGATGAAGCCGGCATGGCGCGCCTCGTCGCGGCTCATATAGGTGAAGAGATCGCGCACCTCGGGATTCTTGATGCGCTTCTTGATCTCGGCATAGAGCACGCAGCCGGAGAATTCGGCGGTCAGCGACGACACCAGGAAGTCGACGAACTCCTTGCGCAATCCTTCGGGAAGGGACGCGAGGTCCGCCTTCCATTCGGCGTCGCGGGTGAAGTGGCCCTTGTTGTGGTCGGCGCGCAGCTCTCCGAGCATCGCGTCCCACTCGGCGCGCACGCCGCTGACGTCGATGCGGTCCATCGCGGCGTAGTCGGTGGTGTAGAAGCGCGGGCTGAGGAGCGTGTCCTCCTTGGCCAATTCCGTCGTGGTCAGGTCCGTCTTGATCGGGTTTTGTCCCGCGCCGCCTTCCATTGGAATCATGGTGTCCTCCCAGGGGAAAAGCTGACTTCGTAGAGTTCGGTCAGCTCGAAGTAGCCGGCGAGGCGCGCCATCAGGCGCTCCAGCCGTCCCGCCAGGATCACGGTGGCCCGGCAATGGACGATGCTGCTTTCGCCGAACGGGATCGATGTCGGGGCGTCGTGGACGATCACCTCGTCGCCCGGCTCGATCTCGATTCCCTGAAGGTCCACGTGAGCGTGCAGGCTGTCCGCCGTCCGCTCGATTTCAACCGTGCACGGCACGACGATGACGCGCCGCCCGCTCGTCCATGATCCGATCATCGCGTCCCGTCCTGCCGCTTGAGGAGCCGGCCGAAAGATTCGGCGTTGGTTTGCCCAAAGGCCGACAGCTCGACATGGCGTCCGGTGGAGGCATCGTCGAGCGACAGGCGCCCGTCGGTCCACCCGGTCAGCAGGAACGGCGGCTCGGCGCCGATATCCTGGCGCCGGCGCTCGCGGGCGAAGCCGCGCAGCACCCCGCGCACGAAATTCTCTTGTCCGGAAGCGATCACCTCGATGACGCGCGCGTCGGCCGCATCGAGCACGGCGACGGTGCCGTCCGCCTGGTCGACGAAACGCAGGCCGCGGCTCGCCACCGCGGTCGCGCTCGCCGGATCGGGCGGCGCCCCGGTCGGCACGGTCCCGATTCCGCGGGACACGCCGATCGCGAGCAGCACGAAAGCCACCAGGGCCGCCACGCCCAGCAGCGGGCCACGCGGGAACGGCCGTCGCGGGAGGTCGCTCATCGAGGCGCTCCGTGTCACGCCGCAGCGCTCGAGGTCTGCGGCAGGTCAGGCGTATCGGTGGTCTCCTGGTCGGAGCCCGCAGCAGCCTGCGGGCGCTCGGTGCCGCGGCGCGCCAAGATGGCGCGGGCGAGGATCTCGGCGACATGCTTGGCGTCGGCGACGACGCGCAGCATCGGCTCGGTCCGCCTCACCCGCCACGGCCGGGCGTGCGGCCACAGCACCGGATAGGCGATCTTGGTGCCATCCGTGAGCGTGACCGGAATGTCGCCCGAGCCGTCGCGGTAGAGGCGCAGCGCCGCCGAGCCGATGTGCTTGAACGGCAGGTTCAAGGTCATCGGGAAGGCAACGCCGTATTGCAGGATGAGCCGGCGGGACGTGATCGTGTAGGTCGTCGTCCGCCGGACCAGCCAGGCGAACAGCCCCAGGATGCCGATCGCGGCGAGCGCGAGCGGCACCACCCACAAGGCCGCGACGAGCGCTCCCGTAATGGAGCCCTTGTCGACATACGTGGACGCGCCGAGCCACAGGACGAGCGCCGCGAAATAGACGGCGATCTTCCGGATGTGGAAGACGCGCACGGCCAGTGGCCAGGCGAGCGGCCCGGCCCGCCAGAGAATCTCCTCCCCTTCGGGAAGAGGCTCCGGCAGGGGCCGGGGAACCCAGGGCCGAGGCGCCATCACAGCAGCGGCTCCGCCCGCGCCGGGGTGGCGTACAGCTTGCCGCCGCCGAAATAGGCCGAGACCTTGTCTTCCTCGAGCGCCGTGATCTGGCTCCCGCTCTTGATCGACGGCACGCCGGCGAACTGGCTGGCCAGCACGGCGTTCACCGAGAGCTGCTTCTGGGTCGCGTCGACATAGGCGAACACGGCCGGCAGCATCACGCTCTTCTTGGCGCCGGTGAGCGCCACCTCGTAGTAGCGCACGATCGGCTCGGCCCGATCGATCCACAGCTCGGTCACCGTGCCGGCAACCTCGCCGTCGGCCGCGACGACCTCGTAGCCGCGCGGATCGGGATCGTTCTCGTCGACCCAATGATCGGTCGCGACGCGCAGCGGCACGATCCGAGCCTCACCGGCCCAGGTGAGGTCCGGCTTGTCGGCACGCAGGGCATAGGAGGCCGGGCCGACGCCGTCACGCATCGGATCGCCGACCGGCTCGAAGGGCGAGCCGAGATGCGGGCCGGGCTTCACCCGGGTCTCGGCCGGAACCGGCGCGCTCGACGGCACCGTCACGGTCTCGCCGTCGGGCAGCAGGTAGGTCTTGGGCGAAGGCGGCGTCGGCCAGCCCTGCACGGTGATCTGGCCGCCGGAGGCGACGGTGCGGTCGGAATCGAGCGGGTAGCCTTCCCGCTTGTCCTCGCGCCGGAGATAGAAGATCAGGCCGGCAAAAAAGATCCAGAAGGCGTAGAGAACGACTTGAGCGACGTCCATGTAGCCAGTGAAGGCGCCGGTTTGCATGAAAGACCTCCGCGCAATAATGGCTAGCCGGGAAATTCGGCCAGACCAAACTTCAGGGAAGATTGCCCCTTCTCGCCCGCTGGTCGAACGAGCGGTCCGATGGCAATCAGGGTGATGAACAGCAGTCCAATTTCGATGTGGTAGACGACGCCGTAGGCGGCCGAGACATCGGAGAGCGCCGCCCCCAGCACGCCCTGCGCCGAGAGGCTGCCGACGACGTCACGGATCGCCCCGCCGAGCGCGATGGCGACGCCGGAAGACGTCGCCTGCACGGCCCCCCAGGCGCCGAGCGCGAGCCCGCTCTCGCCCTCGCGGCCGAGCGCCATCGCGGCCGTGAGGGTGCCGACCGAGAACAGTCCGCCGCCAAAGCCGATCAACGCCGTGCCGATGCGGAACAGCACCGGCGATTCGGTCGGCGCCGAGAACACAACGGCCGAGAAGGCGACAACGCCGGCGACTGCGCCCCAGCCGGCGAGCCGGTAGGGATCGACACCGCGCGAGAGCAGGCGGGCGGCGAGCGCGAAGCCGACCAGGCTGCCGGCCGACATCAGCGCGGTGAGCAGCGTGGTGGCGCCGACAGACAGATGCAGGACCTGCCCGCCATAAGGCTCGAGCAGGATGTCCTGCATGCTGAACCCGGCGGTTCCGCAGCCGACGGCGATCAGCATCCGGGTCGATCGTCCGCCCTGGCTGAACGCCTGCCAGGACTCGCGGAACGACGGCTCCTTTCCCTCGAGACGAGCATTGCGCGAGGGATCGCGCGGCTCCTGTTTCCACAGCGCCACGCTGTTGAGGATCATGGTGACCAGCGCGGCGCCCTGGATCATCTGGATCAGCCGGAACGGGCTGAACTCGGTGAGCCACTGGCCGTAGACGAGCGACGAGCCGACCATGCCGACCAGCAGCATCACATACAGGAAGGCGACGACGCGCGGCCGCTTGTCCTCGGGGGCGAGGTCGGTGGCGAGCGCCAGGCCGGCCGTCTGGGTGGTGTGCAGGCCGGCGCCGACCAGCAGGAAGGCGAGCGCCGCGCCGACATGGCCGATCCAGGTCGGCCCATGCGAGTCGCCGGTGAGGATCAAGAGCGCGAACGGCATGATGGCGAAGCCGCCGAACTGCAGCATGGTGCCGCCCCAGATGTAGGGGACGCGGCGCCAGCCGAGCGCCGAGCGGCGGTTGTCCGACTTGAAGCCGATCAAGGCGCGGAACGGTGCGAACACCAGCGGCAGCGACACCATCAGGGCGACCAGCCAGCTCGGCACGCCCATCTCGACGATCATGACCCGGTTGAGCGTGCCGTTGAGCAGCACCATCGCCATGCCGACCGACACCTGGAACAGCGACAGCCGCAAGAGCCGGCCCATCGGCAGCGCCTTGGTGGAGACGTCGGCGAACGGCAGGAACTGCGGTCCGAGCGTCCCGAGGATCCCGAGGAACGAGCTGCCGAGCTTTCCGGGTCGCTTTTGTTTCGTCATGTCGGCAGCAACTCCAGGGCTTGCGACGTGTAGAACCCGACCGCGATGCGGCGTGTCCGGCCCGGCCGCCAGCCGGCGAGCTCCGGCTCGGCCATGAGCAGCTCACGCAGCCGCTCCTCGCGCACCGGCTCGATCGACGGCGCCCGGTCGCCGCGCGGGAAGAAGCCGCCGACGAAATGCATCAGCGCCAGCGCCCTCGTGCGCGGCGCGAAGGTGAACACCACCGACTTGTCGGCCCGGCTGGCGAGGCCGGCAATGGCACGCGAGGCGTCCTCGGCGCGGTAGTGGATGATCGAGTCCATCGCGACGACGTGATCAAATCGGCCGAACGCCGGCGACAGCATGTCGCCGGCGATGAACTCGACCCGGCCGGCGAGATCCGGCGGGATGCGCTCGCGGGCGAGGTCGAGCAGGGTCGGCGAGAGATCGACGGCGACCACCTCGGCGCCGCGCCGCGCCGCCTCGATCGACAGCATGCCGGGGCCGCACCCCGCATCGAGCAGGCGGCGGCCGGTGAGATCGGCGGGCAGCCAGTCGAGCAGCGTGGCGCGCATGGCGTCGCGCCCCGCCCGCACGGTCGCGCGGATGCCGCTGACCGGCGCGTCCGAGGTCAGTCGCGCCCAGGCGGCGGAAGCCGTACGATCGAAATACGCTTCGATCTCGCCGCGTCGCTCCTGGTAGGTCTCGCCCTGCATCAGTCGAAGCCCAACAGATCGAAGATGTCGCGATCCTTCATCGGGATCGCCGTGAGCGGCTCTCCCCCGGCCCACAGGGCGGCGGCGAGCTTGAGATATTCATTCTGCACGGCCTCGATCTCGGGCGAGGGCTCCATCTCGAACAGGGTCGCCTTCTTGAGCCGGCTCCGCCGGATCACGTCGAGGTCGCGGATATGGGCGAGCGTCTTGAGGCCGACGACGCCGTTGAAGCGGTCGATCTCGTCGGTGGCAGCGCTGCGGTTGGCGATGACGCCTCCGAGCCGCACCTTGTAGTTCCGCGCCTTCGCCTGGATGGCCGCGACGATGCGGTTCATCGCGAAGATCGAGTCGAAGTCGTTGGCCGTGACGATGAGGGCGCGGTCGGCATGCTGCAGGGGCGCCGCGAAGCCGCCGCACACCACGTCGCCGAGCACATCGAAGATGACGACGTCGGTGTCGTCGAGCAGGTGGTGCTCTTTCAGGAGCTTGACGGTCTGCCCGACCACGTAGCCGCCGCAGCCGGTGCCGGCCGGCGGACCGCCGGCCTCGACGCACATCACGCCGTTGTAGCCCTCGTAGACGAAGTCCTCGACGCGCAGCTCCTCGGAGTGGAAGTTGACCTGCTCGAGCACGTCGATGACGGTCGGCATCAAGCACTTGGTGAGCGTGAAGGTGGAATCGTGCTTGGGATCGCAGCCGATCTGCAGCACCCGCTTGCCGAGCTTGGAGAACGCCACCGACAGGTTGGACGAGGTGGTGCTCTTGCCGATGCCGCCCTTGCCGTAGACGGCGAACACCTTGGCGGTGCCGATCTGCAGGCGCGGATCCATCTGGACCTGGACGCTGCCCTCGCCGTCCCCGCGGGATGGCGGAGCAGCCCCGGCAGTCTTGATGGGCTCGCCGGCGAGGTCCGACGGTCGCGGGATCACGGTCATGCGGCGGCTCCTTGGTCGACACCTTCCAGGCGGTCTTCGAGCTCCTCGCCCGCGCGCCGCAGCGCTTCGAGCGTCGCCTCGTCGGGAGCCCAGTAGCGACGCTCGTGGGCCTCGAGGAGGCGGTGTGCGACTTTCGCCGATGCGACCGGATTGAGGGCCGCGAGACGCCGCCGCATCGTTTCGTCCAGCATGAAGGTCTGGGTGAGCTGCTCGTAGACCCAGGGCGCCACCTGGCCCGTGGTCGCCGACCAGCCGAGCGTGTTGGTGACCTGCGCCTCGATGTTGCGCACGCCTTCGTAGCCGTGCGCGAGCAGCGCCTCGTACCATTTCGGATTGAGGGCGCGGGTGTGGGTCTCCAGCGCGACCTGCTCGGCGAGCGTGCGCACCGTGCCGTCGCCGCGGGTCTGGTCGCCGATATAGACCGACGCCGAGGTGCCGCGGGCCCGCTGCACGGCGCGGGTGATGCCGCCGAGCGTGTCGAAATAGTGATCGACCGTGGTGACGCCGAGCTCGACCGAGTCGAGGTTCTGGTAGGTCAGGTCGACGCTCTTGAGCACATGATTGAGCACCGCGTCCTGCCGGGCCGGCCGGCCGTTGACGTCGTAGGCGAAGCCCTTGCGCCGCACATAGGCCTCGGCGAGCTCGTCCTCGTCGTTCCAGCCGCCGGCGTCGATGAGCTGGTTGACGTTGGAGCCGTAGGCGCCGTCGGCGTTGGAGAACACCCGCAGCGCCGCCTGGGCGATGTCGCCGCCATTGGCCGCCTGATAGGCGAGCGCGTGCTTGCGCACGAAGTTCGTCTCGGCCGGCTCGTCGGCGCTCGCCGCCAAGAGCGCGGCTTCGGCGAGCAGCTTGGTCTGCATCGGCAGGAGATCGCGGAAGATGCCGGACAGTGTCACGATCACGTCGACGCGCGGCCGCCCCAGCTTTTCCAACGGCACGAGCTGCGCGCCGGCGACCCGGCCGTAGCTGTCGTGGCGCGGCTCGGCGCCCATCAGCCACAGGGTCTGGGCGATCGGTCCGCCCTCGGTCTTGAGGTTGTCGGTGCCCCACAGGACCATGGCGATGGTCTCAGGCGTCCCGTGGCCGTCGGCCGCGTAGCGGGCGAGCAGGCGGTCGGCCTGGCGGGCGCCGTCCTTGATGGCGAACGCGCTCGGGATGCGGAACGGGTCGAAGCCGTGCAGGTTGCGCCCCGTCGGCAGCACGTCGGTGGTGCGCATCAGGTCGCCGCCCGGGGCCGGCTGGATGTAGCGGCCGTCGAGCGCCTTGACGATCGCCGGCAGCTCGTGGTCGGCGGCGAGCAGCTTGTCGAGCTGGGCGAGCTTGTCCTTGTCGGTGACGCCGGCGGCCTCCAGCATCTCGGTGCGCTCGGGCGCGGTCGGCGGCGAGCCGACGACGTGCAGGCCGTGCGGGATCAGGGTGTATTCGAGCTCCAGCACCTTGTTGGCGAGCTTGGCGATCTCGGCGTCCGCGGCATCGCCCCAGGCGGGCTCGGCGGGCGCCAGGTTGACGGTCGCGGCCTGGGCCTGGACGAGCTGGGCCAGCGTCGCCCGCGGCTCGGCGTCGGTGTCGGGCTCCTGGGTCCGCCAGCGGTCGAGCGAGGACTTGAGGTCCAGCAGGCCGCGATACAGGCCCGCATTGGTGATCGGCGGCGTCAGATAGCTGATCAGCGTGGCGCCCGAGCGGCGCTTGGCCAGCGAGCCTTCCGACGGATTGTTGGAGGCGTAGAGATAGAGGTTCGGCAGGTCGCCGATCAGCCGGTCGGGCCAGCACTCGCCCGACATGCCGGCCTGCTTGCCGGGCATGAACTCGAGCGCCCCGTGCATGCCGAAATGCAGCACCGCATGGGCGCCGAAGTCTTCCTTGATCCAGCGGTAGAAGGCCGAGAAGGCGTGGGTCGGCGAGAAGCCGCGCTCGAACAGCAGCCGCATCGGATCGCCCTCGTAGCCGAAGGCGGGCTGGACGCCGACGAAGACGTTGCCGAAATGCTCGCCCAGCACGAAGATGCTGCGCCCGTCGGAGAGCGCGCGGCCGGGCGCCGGCCCCCACTGCTTCTCGATCTCGGGCAGCCAGCGCTCGCGGCGGACGTGCTCGTCGGCGCCGATCTTGGCCGCGACATTGGCGTCGGTGCCGTGGCGGGCGGAATTGCCCTGCAGGATGCGCTCCCGCAAGTCGTCGACCGTCGCCGGGACATCGACCGTGTAGCCGGCGTCGCGCAGCGCTTTCAGGGTGTTGTGCAGCGAGGCGAACACCGACAGGAACGCCGCCGTGCCGATCGCGCCGGCATTGGGCGGGAAGTTGAAGATGACGACCGCGATCTTGCGCTCGGCCCGCTTCGAGCGGCGCAGCGCCACCAGCTTGGCGACGCGGGCGGCCAGCATGGCGGCGCGTTCCGGATGGGCCGTCATCTCGCGCTGGCCCTCGACCGCGAGCGCCGAGCGTCCGCCGAAGGTCATCGGCCAGATGGCGCCGTCGAGCTCGGGGATCGCCACCATCATGGTGGCCTCGACCGGCAACAGGCCGCGCGGGTCGCTCTGCCACTGCTCCAGCGTCTGGAATTCGACCGGGTGGGCCGCGATATAGGGCACGTCGAGCGTGCCGAGGAGCTGGGTGGCGGCGTGCGCGTCGTTGTAGGCGGGCCCGCCGACCAGCGAGAAGCCGGTGAGCGACACCACCGTGTCGACGACCGGCTTGCCGTTCTTCATGAAGAACGCCTCCACCGCCGGACGGGCATCGAGCCCGCTGGCGAAGGCGGGGATCACCCGCAGCCCCTTCGCCTCCAGCGCCGCGATCACACCATCGTAGTGGGCGGCGTTGCCGGCCAGCACGTAGGAGCGCATCACCAGCACGCCGACCGTGCCGGCCTTGCCGGCGGACGGCAGGTCGGACAGCTTCTCGGTGACCCGGGTCTCGAGCCGCGGGTGGTAGAGGCCGGTGTCGGGGAACTCGACCGGCGGCGCCGCCTCGAGCGTGCCGCGCAGGCTCTTGCGCGGACCGTCGGCGTAACGGTTCACCAACAGCCGCACCATGTTGGCGACATTCTCGTCGGTGCCGGCGAGCCAGTAGCTCAGCACCAGGAAATAGGCGCGCAGATCCTGTGCCGTGCCGGGAATGAAGCGCAGCAGCTTGGGAAGCTGGCGCAGCATCTTCATCTGCCCGTGGCCGCTCGAGCCGGTGCCCGAGCTCTTGCCGCGCAGCCGCTTGAGCAGATTGAGGATGCCGACCGTCTCGCCCGACATGCTGAACTTGTTCATGCGAGTGAGGTGGACGACCTCGCCGGCCGACAGCGCGCACACCATCGCATCGCACGAGTCGCGGCGCGCCTGCAGGGCGGGCAGCACCGGACGGATGTGATCGTCCATGAACAGCATGGTCGCGACGACGATGTCGCCGGTGGCGATGTCGGCGATGCAGCGCTGCAGCTTGACCGGATCGGAGGCGAACTCGTCGGCCGAATGGATCGCCAGATCGAGGCCGGGCAGCTCGCGCGCCAAAGCGGCGCGCGCGCGCAGGACCGAGCCCACGAGATGGCTGTCCATCGTCACGATGGTGACGCGGATCGGGGTCTTGTCAGCGAGCGTAGTGCGCTTTCGCATCATACAGCGTCTCGACTGTGATCAGGGACACACCGCGATCCTGCGCGAAGCGCTCGGTGTTGCGGCGGGCTTTTCCACGCACGAAGAAGGGGATCTTGTGCAGTTCCTTCTCGGCGTCGGCGGCCCAGCAAAGCGGGGGTGAAACCGGCTGACCGCCTGCCGACGGCGCCGGTGAGTCTTGCACGGCGGTGCTCGCGGCCGGCGCGGCCGCGACGGGTCCGGCCATCGCGGCGACCGGTTCGACGACGGGGGTGGTCGGCGCCTCCGCCGCGAGCGGCGGGGCGTCGCCGCGCGCCGGCGCGGCATGCGAGCCGAGATGCGAGGGCGCCGCATCCGCGTGGAACTCGAAGTCCTCGCGGAACATCGCCAGCAGATGCTCCTCGAGCCCCATCATCAGCGGGTGCACGAAGGTGTCGAACACCACATTGGCGCCTTCGAAGCCCATCTGGGGCGAGTAGCGCGCCGGGAAATCCTGCACATGCACGGGCGCCGAGATGACGGCGCAGGGCACGCCGAGGCGCTTGGCCGTGTGGCGCTCCATCTGGGTGCCGAGCACCAGCTCGGGATGCAGCGCCGCGATCGCCTCCTCGACCTCGAGATAGTCGTCGGTGATCAGCGGCTCGACGCCGTATTTGGCCGCGGCGGCCCGGACCTCGCGGGCGAACTCGCGCGAGTATGTGCCCAGCCCCACCACCTCGAAGCCGAGCTCGTCGGCGGCGATGCGGGCGGCGGCGACCGCGTGGGTGGCGTCGCCGAACACGAAGACGCGCTTGCCGGTCAGATAGGTCGAGTCGACCGAGCGCGCATACCACGGCGCCCGGCTCGGCGCGCCGGCCAGCACCGGCGCCGGATCGACGCCGGCGAGGGCCGCCACCTCGGCGACGAAGTCGGTGGTGGCGCCGAAGCCGATCGGCACCGTCCTGGTCGACTTCTGGCCGAAGTTTTTCTCCAGCCACTGCGCCGCCTGGTAGCCGATCTCGGGATACAGCACGACGTTGAAGTCGGCCTCGCCGATCCGCGCGATGTCGGCCGGCGACGCCCCGAGGGGCGCGACGACATTCACGGTGACGCCAAGCCGGTGGAGCAGGCCGGTGACTTCGTGAACGTCGTCGCGGTGCCGGAAGCCGAGTGCGGTCGGCCCGAGGATGTTGCAGCGCGGGGCCTCGCCGGGTCCGCGCGCCGTCCGCTTGGAGCCGGGCGGCGGCGCGACGGGTCCTGCGAGCGTGCGGACGATCCGATAGAACGTCTCGGCCGCACCCCAATTTTCCTTGCGCTGATACGCAGGCAGCTCGAGCGGAATCACCGGCACCGGCAGACCCAGCGCGTGGGCGAGCCCGCCCGGATCGTCCTGGATCAGCTCGGCCGTGCAGGACGCGCCGACCAGGAGCGCCTGCGGACGGAACCGCTCGTACGCCTCCTTGACGGAGGTCTTGAACAGCTCGGCGGTGTCGCCGCCGAGATCGCGGGCCTGAAACGTCGTGTAGGTGACGGGCGGACGCTTCGCGGCGCGTTCGATCATGGTGAACAGCAGGTCGGCATAGGTGTCGCCCTGCGGTGCGTGCAGCACGTAGTGGACGCCCTCCATGGCGGTGGCGACGCGCATCGCGCCGACATGGGGAGGAGCCTCGTAGGTCCACACGGTGAGCTGCATGGCCCTAGACCTTCAGCCGGCTGCGGCGCACCAGCGGCCGCGCGAACAATTCGGCGAGATCCGCCGCCTGCTCGAAGCCGTGGACGGGCGTGAACAGAAGCTCGATCGACCATTTGGTCGCCAGACCCTCCGCCTCCAGCGGATTGGCGAGGCCGAGCCCGCACACCGTCAGGTCGGGCCGCGCCGCGCGGCAGCGGTCGAGCTGCTTGTCGACGTCCTGGCCCTCGCTCAGCATGGTGCCGGGCGGCAGCAGCGCCAGCTCGGCGGCGAGATGCGGCCGGTGCAGATAGGGCGTGCCGACCTCGACGAGCCGCATGCCGAGCTCGCGTGCCGCGAAGCGGGCGAGCGGAATCTCGAGCTGCGAGTCGGGGAAGAAGAAGATGCGGGTTCCGGCGAGCTTTTCGCGCGCCCGGGCGAGCGCCGCGCGGGCACGCTCGGCGGCCGGCGCGATCGCCGCGTCGAAGCGCGCCTCGTCGACACCGAATTCCTTGGCGGCAGCACCGAGCCAGCCGATCGTGCCCTCGACGCCGAGCGGGAACGGGGCCAGGAGCCGCGTGGCGCCGCGCTTCTCCAGAAGGCGCGCCGTCTCGGCGAGGAAAGGCTGCGCCAGCAAGAGCCGCGTCGCCGGCCCGACCGGCGGCAGATCGTCGGAGCGCCGCGGCGGGAAGAAGCGCACCCGATCGATGCCGAGCGCCGCGAACAAGCGGACGAACTGATCCTCGACCACCTCGGCGAGCGCGCCGACGACCAGCAGCGAGGGCGCGGCGTCGGCCGCCTCCTCGGGCATGCCGGGGACGAGCGAGGCGAGGCAGGCGTCCTCGCCCTGCGTGAAGGTGGTCTCGATGCCGCTGCCGGAATAGCTGAGGATCTTCACCGTCGGCGCGAACGCCTGCGACAACCGCTCCGCCGCGCGGAAAAGATCGAGCTTGATCACCTCGGACGGGCACGAGCCGACCAGGAACAGGAGCTTGATGTCGGGCCGGCGCTCGATCAGGCGGGTGACGACCCGGTCGAGCTCGGTGTTGGCGTCGGCGAGGCCGGCGAGGTCGCGCTCCTCGATGATGGCGGTGGCGAAACGCGGCTCGGCGAAGATCATCACGCCGGCGGCGGATTGGAGCAGATGCGCGCAGGTGCGCGAGCCGACCACCAGGAAGAACGCATCCTGGATTTTGCGGTGCAGCCAGACGATGCCGGTCAGCCCGCAGAACACCTCGCGCTGGCCGCGCTCGTAGAGCACCGGCGCATCGGCGCATCCGGCCCCGGTCGGGGCAATCGGCGGGATCGCGTTCATGGCGCCGCTCCGACCATGTCGGAGGCGACGGCCCGCGCCTGCTGCAGGCGCGCAGCCCGCAGCTTCAGCACGAACTGTGTGGCATTGACCAGGTAGGACGCATAAGCGGCGAGTGCGAGCGCCATCTGGGTGGTGACGGGGGCGTCGGTCGCCAGCGCGACCAGATAGGCCGTGTGCAGTGCCAAAACCAGCATGCTGAACACGTCTTCCCAGAAGAACGCCCGCGCGAACAGGTATTTGCCGAAGACCACCTTCTCCCAGATCGAGCCCGTGATCATGATCACATAGAGAACGAACGTCTTGATCACGACCGAGACTGTCGCCGCGAAGTATCCTTCTCCGGTCAGCACGAACCGCAGCACCAGGGCGAGGCTCACCAGGAAGACGAGAAACTGAAGCGGGGCAAGAATTCCCTGCACGAGCGTCCACGGTGAGGCATCGCGACGACGACGTTCCTCGGGCGTGTAGAGGCCGCCTGACGGAGGTTGCGCGCTGTCGTCTGAGGAAACCCGCATCGCACCAGAATCCGGTTGTCCCGACAATCGGTAATGACACGGACTGTCAACCGCCCTTGACGGACGAGACGCCGGGTGGTGCTGTGATTTTCCCGAAACGTCGCGCCCTGCCGCATCTTGCGTTGCAAGCGATGCAGACCGGACCGACCCTTCGGTGTCACCTTTTTGCATCGCGCCGCTCCTTGCGCGTGCCACTGTGAAAGGCAGCCTAGGATGCTTCCCCGACAGTGTCAACAATTCTGTACGTAAACTAAACTTGACTGTTCGTCCCCACGGGCTTTAACTTGTTGAGAGGGCGTGTCCATGGCCGAAGCGAGACCCCAATTGGCGGCGAGGGATTTGTGGGACAATACGAACGCCTACGTGTCGGGTGACGGCTCGGCCGCCGATCCGCACCATGCCGGCGAGCAATATCGATCGGCCGACCTGTCCCGCTTCGATCCGCACCGCATGGGCGAGGCCCATCGCACCGCATCGGGGACATCGCCGGTGAACCGCGCCGTCGAGTTCCACATCGTCCCGAAGCTCGTGCTGGCCCATACGGGCCGCTGCGACGCCGGCCCGCAGGCCCATCCGCTCGGGTCCGAGGAGGTCGCCGAGCTGACCGACCGCGTGCTCGCCGGCGACGACGCCGGGGCGCTTGCCTTCGTCGAAGCCGTGCTGGCCCGCGGCATGCCGGTCGAACGGATCTATCTCGACGTGCTGGCGCCCACGGCCCGCCGGCTCGGCCAGATGTGGCACGACGACGCCTGCGACTTCACCCAGGTGACGCTCGGCCTGTGGCGCCTGCACCGGGTTCTGCGCGAGTTCAGCGCCGCCTTCGGCAGCGAGGTCGAGCACCAGCAGGACGGCCTGCCGGTGCTGCTGGTGCCGGTCCCGGGCGAGCAGCACACCTTCGGCCTCGCCATGGTGGCGGAGTTCTTCCGCCGCGCCGGCTGGCTGGTGTGGGACGCCCCGGTCCCGGCCCGTGACGATCTCGTCACGATGGTGCGCTCCGAATGGTTCGCCGTGGTCGGTTTCTCCTTGAGCTGCGAATCCCGGCTGGAGGCACTCGCCTCTTGCATTCAGCTTGTTCGCCGCGAATCCTGCAATCGCTCGGTCGGCATCCTGGTGGGCGGCCGAGTCTTCGCCGAGCATCCGGACTATGTCGCCCGGGTCGGCGCCGATGTGGCGGCGTCCGATGCCCGGCAGGCACCCATTCAGGCGCAGAGTCTCGTCGCCGCGCTGGCACACCGGATCTGATCGGAGCGACACGCCACCGACCAGGACGGACTGCCGGCCGGCGACGGCCCGAAAGAGGAACTGGTCGGACGTGAGCGGCTTCAGAGCGCCGACAGAGTCGTTGGGTGATCTCGACGTGAAAGCGGCGGCGATCCTGGTCGCGGCCGCTGCCGACGTCGCCCTGGTCGTCACCGGCAACGGCGTCATCCGCGACATGGCCTGCCAGAGCGAGGAGCTCCTGGCGGCCCTCGAAGGCCAGCGCCCGTGGCTCGGCCAGTCCTTCGCCGACACCGTGACGGTGGAGAGCCGGCCCAAGGTCGAGGCGCTGCTGCGCGATGCCTCCGACCAGGCGACCCAGCGCCGGCAGGTGAACCATCCCTCCACCCGCGGCGCCGATGTCCCTATTCTCTATTCGGCGGTGCGGATCGGCTCGCTCGGGCCGCTGGTCGCGGTCGGCCGCGACCTGCGCCCGGTGGCCGAGCTGCAGCAGCGGCTGGTCGAGGCGCAGCAGGCGATGGAGCGCGACTACACGCGGCTCCGCCACGCCGAGACGCGCTACCGCCTCTTGTTCCAGATGTCGCCCGAGCCGGTGCTGATCGTCGACGCCGCCTCGCAGCGCGTCGTCGAGGCCAATCCGGCCGCCACCCAGATGTTCGGCGATGTCGGCCGCCGGGTGGTCGGGCGGCCCCTGCTCGAGGCCTTCGAGTCCGACACGGTGCCGGCCGTGCAGGCGCTGCTCGCCGGCGTGCGCTCGGCCGGGCGGGCCGACTCGACGCGCGCGCGCCTCGCCGACTCGTCCCGCGCCGCCTTCGTCTCCGCCTCGCTGTTCCGCCAGGAGAACGCATCGCTGTTCCTGGTCCGCCTGTCGCTGGCCGAGCGCGACGGCGCCCCCGCCGGCACCGAGGGCAAGGTCAAGCTCCTGCGCTTCATCGAGCATGCGCCCGACGGCCTCGTCGTCACCGACCGCGACGGCCACGTGATATCGGCCAATCCGGCCTTTCTCGACCTCGCCCAGCTCGCCAGCGAGGAGCAGGCGCGCGGCGAGTCGCTGGAGCGCTGGCTCGGCCGCTCCGGCGTCGACCTCAACGTGCTGATCGCCAATCTGCGCCAGATCGGCTCGGTGCGGCTGTTCGCCACCACGCTGCGGGGCGAGCTCGGGGCGCAGGCCGATGTCGAGATCTCCGCCGCCGCGGTCGCCAACGGGGCCGAGCCCTTCTACGGCTTCACGGTCCGCAATGTCGGGCGGCGGCTGCCCGCGGACGCCCGCGCCGGCCGCGAGATGCCGCGCTCGGTCGACCAGCTCACCGAGCTGGTCGGGCGGGTGTCGCTGAAGGAGCTGGTGCGCGAGGCGACCGACGTGGTCGAGCGCCTGTGCATCGAGGCGGCGCTCGAGCTGACCGGCAACAACCGCGCCTCGGCCTCCGAGATGCTGGGCCTGTCCCGGCAGAGCCTCTACGTGAAGCTGCGCCGCTACGGCCTCGCGGACGCCGCCGACCAGGGCGAGAGCGACGCATGAGCATATCGACCACCGCGCAGGTGCCGGCACCGTCTGCCGTGCTCGAGCTCTTGAAGCCGATCACCTGGTTTCCGCCCATGTGGGCGTTCGCCTGCGGCGTGGTGTCGTCCGGCGTCGCCGTGTCGTCGCGCTGGCCCGTGTTGGTCGCCGGCATCGTGCTGTGCGGCCCGCTGCTGGTCGCCACCAGCCAGGTGATCAACGACTGGTTCGACCGCCATGTCGACGCCATCAACGAGCCCAACCGGCCGATCCCGTCGGGCCGCATCCCGGGCCGCTGGGGCCTCTGGCTCGCCGTCCTGTGGACCGCGATGTCGCTCGCCCTGGCGAGCCAGCTCGGCGACTGGGTGTTCGGCGCCGCCGCCGTCGGCCTGGTGCTCGCCTGGATCTACAGCGCGCCGCCGATCCGGCTGAAGCAGAACGGCTGGTACGGCAACGCCGCCTGCGCCGTCACCTATGAGGGCTTCGCCTGGTTCACGGGCGCCGCCGTGATGATCGGCGGCCTGCCGGACTGGCGCATCGTGACGCTGGCGTTCCTCTACAGCGCCGGCGCCCACGGCATCATGACGCTCAACGACTTCAAGTCGATCGAGGGCGACATCCGCACCGGCGTGCGCTCGCTGCCGGTGCAGCTCGGCGTCGACCCCGCCGCGCGGCTCGCCTGCATCGTCATGGCGGTGCCGCAGGCGATCGTCATCGCGCTGCTGCTCGCCTGGGGCCGGCCGCTCCAGGCCGCGATCGTCACGGCCGTGCTGATCGCACAGGGACTCCTGGCGGTGCGCTTCCTGCGCGCGCCGATCGCCAAGGCCACCTGGTTCAGCGGGCTGGGCGTGGCGCTCTATGTCCTCGGCATGATGGCGAGCGCGGTCGCGGTCGCGGCCTTCGGAGCACCCGCATGACCCCTGCCCCGCTCGGCTTTCTCGGCATTGTCCGGCTCGGGCTGGTGCAGACGGCGCTCGGCGCCATCGTGGTGCTGACCACCTCGACGCTCAACCGCGTCATGGTGGTCGAGTTCGCACTGCCGGCGATGCTGCCCGGTGCCCTGGTGGCGATCCATTACGCCGTCCAGGTGCTGCGACCGCGCTGGGGCTACGGCTCCGACACCGGCGGCCGGCAGACGCCGTGGATCATCGGCGGCATGGCGACGCTCGCCGCCTCCGGCGCCCTCGCCGCGGTCGGCACGGCGCTGCTCGGGACCAGCCCGCTCGCCGGCATCGCCGTCACGGCGCTCGCCTTTCTCGGCATCGGCATCGGCGTCGGCGCGGCCGGCACCTCGCTGCTGGTTCTGCTCGCCAAGCGGGTCCATCCGGAGCGCCGCGCCGCCGCCGCCACCATCGTCTGGGTGATGATGATCGTCGGCTTCATCGTCACGGCCGGCGGCGCTGGCCATCTGCTCGATCCGTTCTCGCCGTCGCGGCTGGTCGTGGTCGCCTCCAGCGTGTCGGCGATCGCCATCGTGCTCTCGACCGTCGCGGTGTGGGGCATCGAAGGATCCGCGCCGCCAGCCCCGGCCGCCGTCGACGAGGGCCGCAAGACCGCCTTCCGCGAGGCGCTCGCCCAGGTCTGGGCCGAGCCGGAGGCGCGCCGCTTCTCGGTCTTCGTGTTCGTCTCGATGCTCGCCTACAGCGCCCAGGACCTGATCCTCGAGCCGTTTGCCGGCACGGTGTTCGGCTTTTCGCCGGGCGATTCCACCAAGCTCTCCGGCGTGCAGCACTCGGGCGTGCTGATCGGCATGGTGACGGTCGGTATCGCCGGCACGGGCCGCTTCGGCCGGACGCTGGCCTCGATGCGGGGCTGGTGCATCGGCGGCTGCATCGCCTCGGCGGTGGCGCTGTCGAGCCTGGCGCTCGGCTCGCTCGCCGGGCCGGGCTGGCCGCTGCGCGCCTGCGTGTTCATGCTCGGCGTCACCAACGGCGCCTATGCGGTCGCTGCCATCGGCTCGATGATGGGGCTGGCCAGCGAGGGCCGCGAGCACCGCGAGGGAGTGCGCATGGGCCTGTGGGGCGCCGCCCAGGCGATCTCCTTCGGGCTCGGCGGCTTCGCCGGCACGCTGGCGAGCGACGTCGCCCGCGCGCTGCTCGGCTCCCCCGTGTCCGCCTATGCCACCGTCTTCGCGCTGGAGGCCGCGCTGTTCCTGGTGTCGGCCGTGCTGGCCGCCCGGGTGCATCCCGGTCGCATCCGCGAAGACACCATCGACTTGAGCCAGGGCGACGTCGTCTACGCGCCCGCCGAGGCAGGGAGGTAGGGACCATGCCCGCACTGGAGACTTACGACACCGTGGTGGTGGGCGGCGGACCAGCCGGCGCCACCGCGGCGACCGATCTCGCCCGGCGCGGCCGCAGCGTGCTGCTGCTCGACAAGGCCGGCCGCATCAAGCCATGCGGCGGCGCCATCCCGCCGGTGGCGATCCGCGACTTCGACATTCCTGATCACATGCTGGTGGCGAAGATCACCGGCGCCCGCATGATCGCGCCGTCCGAGCGCCGGGTCGACATGCCGATCGACGGCGGCTTCGTCGGTATGGTCGACCGCGGCCCGTTCGACGAATGGCTGCGCGAGCGCGCCGAGAAGGCGGGCGCGACGCGCCGCACCGGCACGTTCGAGCGCCTGTCGCGCGACGACGCCGGCCTGTCGCTCGTCCACTACCGGCCGCGCGCCGCCAAGGACTCCGACATGACCCTGTGCGTGCGCGCCCGCACCGTGATCGGCGCCGACGGCGCCATCTCGCAGGTCGGCCGCCAGGCCGTGCCGGGCGCCGACAAGGTGCCGCATGTCTTCGCCTATCACGAGATCGTCCGCTCGCCCGCCGCCGGCGTCGGCGACTTCGATCCGGCGCGCTGCGACGTCTACTACCAGGGCCCGCTGTCGCCCGATTTCTACGCCTGGATTTTCCCGCACGGCGACACCACCAGCATCGGCACCGGCTCGATGCGCAAGGGCTTCGGGTTGCGCGAGGCGGTGGCGGCGCTGCGCCGGACCACCGGGCTCGACGCCTGCGAGACGCTGCGCCACGAGGGCGCGCCGATCCCGCTGCATCCGCTCCGGCGCTGGGACAACGGCCGCGACGTGCTGCTGGCGGGCGACGCCGCCGGCGTGGTGGCGCCGGCCTCGGGCGAAGGCATCTTCTACGCGCTGACCGGCGGGCGGCTTGCCGCCGAGGCGGTCGACGAGGCGCTCGTCACCGGCGACGCCCGCGCGCTCGCGCTCGCGCGCAAACGATTCATGAAACAGCACGGCCGGGTGTTCTTCATCCTTGGACTGTTGCAGCGCTTCTGGTATCGCAGCGACTGGACGCGCGAGCGTTTCGTCGGGATGTGCCGCGACCCGGACGTGCAGCGGCTCACCTGGCAGGCCTACATGAACAAGGAGCTGGTCCGGTCCAGGCCGGCCGCTCATGTGAAGATCTTTTTCAAGGATATTGCAACGCTGTGCGGTCTCGCCCACCCCTGACGCTGAGCGTCGATCTGAAGCCGGAGCCGCGCCTGCGCGGCTTCCTGGCTCCTCTTGCGCTCGCCGCGCTGTTCACCGCGGTCGTCGCCGCGATCGGCGGCGAGCTCACCCAGCTCGGGTCCTGGTACCTGGCGCTGAAGAAGCCCTGGTGGCAGCCGCCCGACTACGCGTTCCCGATCGTCTGGACGACCGTCTTCGCGCTGTCGTCGATCGCCATGGCGTTTGCGTGGCGCGACATTCCGTGCGCGATGCGGCGCGGCTGGATGATCGCCTTCTTCATCGCCACCGGCCTGCTCAACATCGCCTGGAGCTACTTGTTCTTCCACCTGCAGCGGCCCGACTGGGCGCTCTGGGAGGTGGGAGCGCTGTGGGTGGCGGTGCTGCTGACGGTCGTGGTGCCGTTGCGCGACTCCAAGACGGCGAGCCTGCTGTTTCTTCCGTATCTCGTCTGGGTGTCGATCGCCTCGTATCTCACCTGGACCGTGGTCCAGCTCAACGAACCGTTCGGGTGAGCTCGCCGGAATGCGGGATCTGTTCGCCAGCGGACGCATCGTCGACGTCATCCTGACGTTGGTCGTCGTGGAGGCGATCGCGCTCGCCGGCTATCGCCGGCTCACCGGCCGCGGCCTCGCACTGCGGACCTTGGCGGCCAATCTGCTGGCCGGGGGGTTCCTGCTGCTGGCCGTGCGGGCCGCCCTGGTCGGCGCCGAATGGATCTGGGTGGCGGCGAGCCTGCTGGCCGCCCTTCTGGCCCATGTCGCGGATCTCACGGCGCGGCTGACCACCCGCCCTGTTCCGTCCTCGCGAACATCCTGAGGTTCCGACACGCCAGCACGACAACTTCTGTCAAGACGGCACCACATTGACTCCGCACTGGTTGTGGCGCTGGTCGAAAAATGACCGGCTGTATTGACGCTGCGCAACTTGATTTGCGGGGCAGTACGCAATAGTTCCATTGACGGACGCCGGTGACGGGTCCAATTGACATTCGAGGAATGTGAAGTCGACGAGATAGTGATTCGCCCCGGGTGAGCGAACCCCTGTGCCGCCGGGCTCCCGCTGAGACCACCGTCGTGGTCGTAGATGTCGTGATCGACGAGGGCAGCGTGCGGTCGCCTTTATAGAAATTTTGGTGCGACCATGACGGCTGTCAACATTTCCCAACCCGACGTGACCCTGTTGCTCGACATGACAGGTGTGATCCGCGAGGTCACGCTGTCCGACGCCATTTCCGAAAAAGGCGTCGAGGCGTGGCTCGGTCGGCCCTGGGTCGACACGGTCACTGAGATGGGCGGCGACAAGATTCGCCGGATGGTCGAGGACGCGCTCAAGACCGGCGTCTCTGCATTCCGCCAGGTCACCCAGCGCTTCCCGAGCGGCCGCGAGCTGCCGATCGAGTACACCACCGTGCTGCTCGGCGGCCGGCCCGGCCTGCTCGCCATCGGCAAGAACCTGCAGGCCGTCGCCGAGCTGCAATCGCGGCTGATCGCCGCCCAGCAGACCATGGAGCGCGACTACTGGAAGCTCCGCGACGTCGAGACCCGCTACCGGCTGCTGTTCCACACCTCGACCGAGGCGGTGCTGCTGCTGCGCGCCAGCAATCTGCGGATCATCGAGGCGAACCCGGCCGCCATGCAGGCGCTCGGCGCCGTCGGCCCGCGTCCAGACAGCGTCGCCGGGCGCGACTTCCTCACCGACGTGATGCCGGAGGAGCGCGACCTCCTCCAGGCAATGCTGCTGCGGGTGCGCGAGCAGGGCAAGGCGCCCGGTATCGTGATGCATTTCGGGCAGACCCGGAAGGCCAGCCTGGTCCGCGCCTCGCTGATGACCTCCGACCCCGGCCCGATCTTCCTGATCCAGCTCTCGCCGGTCGGCGCACCGCTGCCGATGCCGGCCCAGCCCGATCGCCTGTCGGTCGAGGACCTGATCGAGCGGATGCCGGACGGCTTCGTCGTCATCAACCAGGACGGCGTGATCCGCCGCACCAACCAGGCGTTTCTCGACCTGGTCGAGGTCGGCGCCAAGGGCCTGGTGGTCGGCGAGCGCCTCGGCCGCTGGCTGTGGCGGCCCGGTGCGGACCTCACGGTGCTGCTCGCCAATATCCACCGGCAGCGCTTCGTGCGGCTGTTCTCCACCACCATCCATGGCGAGCTCGGCGCCTCCACCGAGGTCGAAATCTCGGCGGCCGGCACCGGCGACGCGGCCAATCCGCATATCGGCGTGCTGCTGCGCGACGTCGCCCGGCGGCTGCCCCCGGCCGAGGACGCCAACCGGCTGATCTCGGCGCTGGGCCCGCTCACCGAGCAGATCGGCAAGACCTCGCTGCGCAAGCTCGTCCGTGACACCATCGGGGTCGTGGAGCGTCATTACGTTCGGGCGGCGCTCGATCTGGCCAACGGCAACCGGACCGCCGCGGCGGAGATCCTCGGATTGAGCCGGCAAAGTCTCTATGCCAAGCTCAATCGCTACGATCTGGGCGTCGACCATCCCGCCGGCGGGGCCGGAAAAGTCTGAAATTTGACTCTTCTCGACGGATTTCCAGGCGACTTCCTCAAAAGCTGGACGGATCAGCGTTTTTTTCGGCTAGATTGGCTCGCGAACTAGATTGGCTCGCGGATTTGTCCGCCCGGCGGACACACCTCGGCGGGATCGCGCGCGGCCACCGAGCCGATCGGAACCGCGGGCAGCAAACCGGAGCACCGAGACTTGGGCGAGCCACTCTCGATTCCGCCGTTCGGGCAGGCCGACCTCTCCAATTGCGAGCTGGAGCAGATCCACCTCGCCCAATCGATCCAGCCGCACGGCGCCCTGATGATGATCCGCGAGAGCGACGGCCTCGTCGTTCAGGCGAGCGCCAACGCGGCGGCGTTCCTGGGGCTCGACGAGCCGGTGCTCGACCGCAGGCTCGCGGAGATCGCGCCCGAGCTCACGGCGGCGATCGCGCCGCATCTCGACGAGGCGCTCGACACCATCCCGAACGCGGTACGGGTCCGCATCGGCGCCGAGACCTTCGACGTCATGCTGCACCGGCCCCCCGGCGAAGGACTGGTGATCGAGATCGAGCGGGCCGGCGCCGTCCTCCCGCTCGCCACCCAGATCGAGAAGGCCTTGCAGACCGTCCTCGGCGCGCCGTCGCTGCGCGCGCTGTGCGACGAGGCCGCCCGCATCTACAAGTCGATCGCCGGCTACGACCGCGTGATGGTCTACCGCTTCGACGAGCTCGGCCACGGCCAGGTGTTCTCCGAGCAGCGCGAGCCCGAGCTCGAGCCTTATCTCGGCAACCGCTATCCGGCCTCCGACATTCCGCAGATCGCGCGCCGGCTCTATCAGCGCAACCGCGTCCGCGTGCTGGTCGACGTCGCCTACACGCCGGTGCCGCTGGTGCCGCAGGCGTCGCCCCTCTCGGGCACGGACCTCGACATGTCGCTGTGCTCGCTGCGCAGCATGTCGCCGATCCACATCCAGTACCTCAAGAACATGGGCGTCGGCGCGACCCTGGTGGCGTCGCTGATGGTCGGCGGCAAGCTCTGGGGCCTGGTCGCCTGCCATCACTATGTGCCGCGCATCGTGTCCTTCGAGGTGCGCGCCGTCTGCGAGCTGCTCGCCGAGGCGATCGCCACCCGCATCGCCGCGCTGGAAAGCTTCGTGCAGGCCCAGGCCGAGCTGTCGGTGCGTCGGCTCGAGCAGCGCATGATCGAGGCGATTGCCCGCGAGGGCGACTGGCGGATGGCGCTGTTCGACAACTCGCAGGCCCTGCTGGTGCCGGTCAATGCGACCGGTGCGGCACTCCTCTACGAAGGACAGATCCTGACCACCGGCGAGGTGCCGGGCACGCCGGATCTGCGCGCCATCGGGGCGTGGCTCGACAGCAAGCCGCAGGTGCCGCTTTACGCGACCTCGGCGCTCGGCGCCGAGATGCCGGACTTCTCGCGAATCGCCGCGGTGGCGAGCGGCCTGGTGGCGACGCCGGTGTCGCATTCGCCGGGCGAATATCTGATCTGGTTCCGGCCCGAGCGGGTCCGGACCGTCACCTGGGGCGGCGACCCGCTCAAGCCCGTGCTGGTCGGGGCGACGCCGCATGACCTGTCGCCGCGACGCTCCTTCGCCAAATGGCATCAGCTCGTCGAGGGCACCTCCGACGCCTGGACCGCGGCCGACCTCACGGCGGCACGGCTGATCAGCGACACCGTCACGGACGTGGTGCTGCAGTTCCGCGCCGTCAGCGTCCTGATCGCCCAGCACCAGCTCGACACGGTTCGCAGCCAGGTGCTGGTCTCCGACCAGCCGGTGATCATCGCCGACGCGGCCGGCGGGATCCTCGTCTGCAACGCCGCCTTCAACCGGCTGCTGCCGCTGACCCGCGGCAAGCTGGCCAGCATCGACGATCTCGGGCCGCTGTTCGTGCAGGCCGACGAGGTGCGCCAGCGCATCGCCGATCTCGCCGCTCAGCACCGCACCTGGCGCGGCGAGGTGCAGCTCGCGGTCGGCCAGGGCGAGCCGCGGCTGCTGCTGGTGCGGGCCGACCCGGTGTTCTCGTCCCCCGGCAAGGTGCTCGGCTTCGTGCTGCTGTTCATGGATCTGACCGAGCGCAAGGCGGCCGAGAGCGTCCGCAGCCGTTTTCACGAGAGCGTGGTCGACCGCAGCGCGCTGTACTCGGCGCGGCTCGATCCCAAGGCGGATCAGCTCTACCGCACGCTGCTCTCGCCCGTGGTGGAAAACGCGCAGCTCGCCGCGCTGGAGATCAGCGACGGGCTCGACACCACCCGGATGGCCGACATGCTCGGCAGCGTGCAGGCCTCGGTCTACCGCACCGCCGAGGTGCTGGCCCATCTCGCCGCCCATGCGGCGCGCTCCGAGGACGGTGACAAGGACTGACGGGCGGCCGACGCGGCTTTGGGCGGCCCGGCACCAAAAGTGCGCCGGCGCGACGCAGCCGCCGCGTGCGTGCGCTCAGGCGGAGCCGACCGGCGCCGGATCGTCGGCCGGCGCGGACGCGCCGCCGACCGCATTCTGCACGGCCCAGAACAGCGCGATGTTGAGATCGAACGCCCGCATCGCCGCGGTCAGGATGGCGTCCGGGCGATCGGTCTCGAACGCAGCCCGGTCGAGGGCCTCGCGATAGCGGATCTTGAACGGCTCGAGCGCGCCGAGCGACGCAAAGTCGTAGAGATTGCGCGCGTCCGCATCGAGCCCGAGCGTATCCGCCAGGACGCGGCTCACGGTCTGGCCGCCGCTCATGTCGCCCAGATAGCGCGTGTAGGCGTGGCCGATCAGACCGACGCCATCCCCCTCCGCCGCCTCGGCCACCACCTCGGCGTAGTGCTCGCCCTCCGGCAGCAACGGGACCGCCTGCGCCGCCTCGGCGCCGCCGTAGAGGGTCGCGATATCGCGCCCGATGGCGCCGGCGCGGTACATCTCGGGCAAAGCGATCAGCCGCACGGCCGGCGACGCCTTGTGGCGTTCGAGCCCGCGCTCGATCGCGCCGTAGACGGCGTGGAAGTTGCGCAGCAGCAGCGCGTAGCCGGCCCGGGTGGCGCGGCCGCGAACGACGTCGCTGATCACGCCGGACTTCTCGGCGCGGCGGTGATGTGGCGCCGTCACCTCGCGCAGCGCTTTCGCCAGACCGATGCGGCGGATCTCGTCAGGGGCCGGAACCCAGTCCATCTGATCGTCGTCGCGGCCGGTCGGCCCGGGATCGTGTGGCATGCGTCCTCCTGACAGGGCCGAACTAGACGTCAAGAGACTGCGAAAATCAACGGGACGCGGCGTCGCCGCATGCCCGGCATCGCTCTGCCGCGCATCTGCGCCGCGGCGTTCCGCCAGCCGGTGTCGCGGGGCCTGCGGGGCCGGCAAGCCGTGTCGGCAAGCAGGCGGCGGTGGACAGGCGGCGGGCGCCGGTGTCGGCGGGTCCGGATGTCGGACCGCGCCGATGCCGACGAGTGCGGATACCGGCGCCGCCAAAAAATTCGGCGCTGTCGGCCCTTTGCGGCCGACAGCGCCGGTGTTGATGCGATCCGCCGCATCGCCGGCGAGCCGCCCGTGGGCGACCCGCGCGGCCATGCTCAGCGTCTCACTTCGCCCCCACGGGAGCGGCCGAAGCCGTCCGTGCCGGTGCCGGGCCGACCAGGACCGGATAGTCCTTGATCATGCTGACGCCGTTGAGCGGCTTGGCGACACCTTCGTGGCAGGTGGCACAGTTCACCTTCGCGACGTCTCCCGTCGGCCCGAGGCGGGACGCGGGGAACACCGGAGTCAGGGGCTCGAGGAACTGCGTGTTGATGTCACGCACCAGTCGAATCCCGTGCCAGGCGGTGAGACGTTGCGGGGTGCTCTCGTTCCACCCGAAGAAGTCCCGCGAGTTGTGGCAGTACGTGCAGTTGACCCCGAGCCCCTTCGAGATGTGCATCATGAGGCTGTAGGTCCACTCGGTCTGCTTGATCGACACCCGGCTGGTCCCCGGCAACGCCGTGCCGGATTGCACCCGAATTTCCTTCCCGTCCTTGATGAAGGGCGTGAACGGATCGACCGGAAGCGCCGTGAGGCCGCCCGCCGCCGAAGCGACGTTCTGGCCGGCGAGATTGCCTGCCGCGCCCTGCGCCGTCCGCGGCGAATCGGCGTACCAGACATTCGCCGGAACCGGCTGCCCACGGTGGCAGGCCCAGCAGGTGACGCCCGTGTCGACCACGTGCGTCTTCCAGCTACCGTTGATGTAGCGGACCATCTCCAGCATGCGGCGGGAGACGATCTTGGTGTAGGGACGATCCGCGGCGAGATCGTTCTCGTCGTGGCAGTAGGCGCAGCCCTGCTCGGGCGACACCCAGGTCGTCATGTCCGTCATCAGCCTCAGGAGCTCGTTGGCGTCCATGTCGCCGAGAACCTTGAGGTTGGTGTAGACCGACGAAGCCTTCTGGCCGGCCTTGTCGGTCGGCGGTGCGGCTTCGGGCAGGACGTTGGCTCGCACCTTGGCCCGGTCGACTCGCGGATTGGAGATTTCCTCCATCGCGAGCCCGCGATATCCGCGCTGAACGCTGTCCACCGGCGGAAACTCGAACGAGTAAAACACCAGAAGAAAAGCGAGGGCGGCGGAGATCCCGGCCAGCAGGCGCATCGTGAAGACGCTCATGACTAGCCTCCCGGAACCAGGGTTGGGTCGATCACCAGCGGGAACACCGCGGGATACGACGGTGCCACGCCGTGCTTGACGGCCCAGAGGTACCAATTGTCGACCACCGTGCCGGTCAGCAGAATGCCGATGCCGCCCGTCAAGGTGACCAGGACCGCGAACCACCAACCCCAGCGATGGATGGATTCCGCCGTGGCGTTGAAGCCCATGGTCCAGCGCCAGAACAGCGCCGCCCGCTCGTATGCGGTGCCGCGATCGACGATCTGCTCGACTTCCCTCTCACCGCCGAAATGACTGACGGCCAGGATGGTCGCGCCGTGCATCGCAAAGAGCACCGCCGAGCCATACAGAAACGCAATCGAGAGCATGTGGAAGGGATTGTAGAACAGATTGCCGTAGCGGATCGAGAACGCCGCCGTCCAGTCGAGATGCGGGAAGATCCCGAACGGCACGGCCTCTGCCCAGCTTCCCATCAGAATCGGACGGAAGAAACCGAGCGAGAGATACAGGAAGATCGCCGACGCGAAGGCCCAGGCGAGATGGGTACCCATCCCGAGTACGCGCGCGCGCCGATAGACCCGCACCCACCACAAGAGAATCGAGAGCGTCAGGAAGAACCCCGCCATGAGCCACCATCCACCCTCGTTCAAGGGCGGGATGTGGAGCCCGTAGGCAGGCGCCGGCGGCTCGAGAGCGAGCCACGGCAGTTGCCGGACGAACTGGATCGGATCCCAGTTCACCGAGGCGAACATGTTCAGACCGATGATCTCGAATGCGATGAAGCCGCAGAGCAGCGAGGCGAGGCCGGTGAATCCGAGATAGACCGGACCGATTTGGGCGTCGCCGAGCTTGCCGAGCCAGTAGGAGTGGAGTCCGTGGCCCACCCTGTGCCCCGAGGGGCCATCCACCGGGACACCCGGATAATGGGGTCCCCGGATCTGCACCTGGGTGAAGATGTTCTGATATTCAGCCATGAGAGCCCCCTCCTAACGCCAGATCGGGAGGTTGAGCCACCAGCTCCACCACTCCGGCCAGCCGCGTGTCCAGAACGGCCCGCTGATGATGATGCAGACGGCGCTCCAGAATGCTGCACTGACCGCCAGGAACAACCCGAGCCGATGAATGCCGAGCGTCCCGATGGAGTAGCCGATCGTGTCTCGGAAGATCGTGTTCTCCTGCTCCGCCCCCTTCACCACCTCACCCGCCTTTGGATTGGCGGCCGAGACGATCAAGGACCCGTGCATGGCGAGCGCGAGCGCGTTCGTGAAGAAGAACGTGATCGCGAGCATGTGCGCGGGGTTGTAGTGGAAGTGCAGGAACTGGTACCCGGTGTTCGACACCCAGTCGAGGTGACTCATGATGCCGTAGGGGAAACCATGCCCCCAGGCGCCCATGAGCAACGGCCGGATGACGACCAACGAGACGTAAGCGAAGATGGCAAAGCTGAACGCGACCGGGATGTGATAGCCCATGCCGAGCTTGCGGGCGATTTCCGCCTGGCGCAATGCCCAGGAACAGAAAGCGCCGAGAGCGCACACGGTGATGAGCTGCCAAAGCCCTCCTTCCTTGAGCGGTGCGAGCGCGAGCCCGTAGCTCAAGTCCGGCGGTGCGATGTTGATCTGCCAAAGGTTCCAGGTCGGCCCGAGGGCCGCGCCCCAAATAATGAGTGCCGTGCCGAGGAAGGTAAAGAAAACCGTCGTGACTCCGAAGAAGCCGACATAAAACGGCCCCACCCAGAAGTCGAAGAGGTCTCCGCCGATCAGCGTACCTCCACGGACGCGGTACTTTCGTTCAAAACTGAGCATGGCCATTGTTGGGATCCCCCGATCGACACCGGCCGGCAGGCTCGCGCGCGGCCTGCCTGCTCATTGCACATCGGCGGCGGACGAGCCGAGCAAGGCGCCGAGGGCTCGTCCGCCGTCCTTTCTGGTCGATCCTACTTCGCAGGCGGAAGCGGAGCGTTCTGGGCCGCCACGGCGGGCTTCGCACGCGGAGACTCGAGCCAGTTGAACCGGTCGGTGCTCAGCAGAATGAAATGAATCAGCAGAGCGAGACCGAACAGGAACGTGAAGAGAGCGACCAGCGTACGACGCGGATCGAAAAGGAGCCAAGCGCGCCACATTGTTCTTCCCTCCTACGAAAGGTACGAGGCCAAGTGGCTGACCGCCACGTTCATGCCGTCGACGACCGAGGCGTTCTTCGCCCACGGACGCCACATCCACGCGAGGACGTGAGCGATCGCGGCGACGACGACGAAGCCGAGGAAGCTGGAGACGAAGACGCTGTGGAACTCCTTCGCTTCCGCTTCTGTCAGACCGGACAGAGACTTATCAGCCATGGAGATACTCTCCGATGATTGGCCTTGCGGCCGTTACCGCGCCCATCCCGCGCGGCTTGGGAAGTCGTGGCAAGCCACGACGATCTCTCGCCCGGCAGCGTCGGGCGAAACTCGTGAAAGCCGTCATCCCATGAAGGCGAACGGAACGTATTTGCAGGCCGCAGCCCTCGCCTCGGCAATGACGGATTTTTCGCCGCCGGACTCCGTGCTGATGCGCGACAGACGCGTCAACATGCGGCGTCCAACGGCTTCCAGCAGGAAGGCGACGAACGCCGCCGCGAAGATCAGGCGATAATCCATCGCCTCCTTCGCCGTGTGGCCTGGCATGAGGCGCTCCGTTCTCTCAGCCATTCGAATGCCCTCCTGTTGAATGGTCGACCGCCGGCGCAAACGCACGACGTGAATGACGTGATGCTGAAATGATCGCTTCGACGATTCCGTGGGGAAGCACGCAGGTCATACCGGCTCCCCCATCGCGGTCGCGTTGACACCCATGACCCGCGCCGCCGTCACCCGCTCCTCGCCGGCGCCGCGGGCGCCGCGCTCGGCGGCGTCGCGCAGCCGCTTGGCGACGGAAATGCGCACCAGCACGGGCTCGCGCTCGACCAGGCGATCGAGCGCGACCTTGGCGGCATCGTCCCACGGCAGCTCGCGATGCAGACGCGACGGCGTCGCCTCCACCCTGTCGAGCGTCGTGCCGAGCGGCAGGATGTTGAACAGCGCATCGAACAATGCGTTGCACACCTCCTGGATCAGATAGGTCGCCCCCGCATAGCCCATGAAGGGCGTGCCGGTGTGGCGCCGCACGATGGCACCCGGGAACGAGGCCGGTATGTAGGCGGCACGACCGCCGATCTCGGACAGATACATGCGCTCGTTGTAGCTGCCGAACAGCACGAGCGGCGTCTGCTCGTGCACGGCCTTGCGGACCGCGGCGTTGTCCGGCTTCACGCCGGCCGAGCGCGAGAAGGCGAAGCTGCAGGGCAACCCCATCTCCTCCTCGAGGAAATGGCGGATGCCGCGCGAATAGGTCTCGGTGGCGACGATGCCGAAGCTCGCCGTGCCGAAGAAGTCCTGGGTCACCGAGCGCCACAGATCCCACAGCGGCTTGACGGTGGTGTGCAGCTCGCGGGCGATGAACGGCTCCGGATCGAGCCCGGTGAGCTCGCCCAGCGCGCGCAAGAACTTGGTGGTCGAGTGCAGGCCGATCGGCGCCTGCAGATAGGGCCGCTCGAGCGTCTCGCACAGCAGCCGGCCGAACTCGCGATACAGGCAGACATTGACGTCGGCGTCGGCGAGCCGCGGCACGTCGGCCAGGTGGCTGCCGAGCGGGAACACCATGTTCACCTCGGCGCCGATGCCCTCGACCAGGCGCCGGATCTCGGCGAGATCGGACGGCATGTTGAAGGTGCCGTAGATGGCGCCGATGATGTTGACGCGCGGCTTCTCGCCCGGCTGGCGCGGCTTGCGGTCCGGCACCTTCTTGGGGCCGAACTCGGTCCACAGCCAATTGATGGCGCGGTTGGCGCTCTGCCACTGGTCCTCGTCGATGGTGCGCGGCAGAAAGCGCCTGATGCCGGTCCCTTCCGGCGTCACGCCGCCGCCGATCATCTCGGCGATCGAGCCGGTGACCACCACGGCCGGCAGATCCGGGTCGAGGGTCTTGTGGGCCCGCGACATCGCAGCTTCAGTGCCGTGCTGGCCGAGCTCGGCCTCGGACAGGCCGGTGACGACGACGGGCAGCTCGTGCGGCGGCAGCGCGTCGGTGTAGTGCAGCACCGCCGTGACGGGCAGGTTCTCGCAGCCGACCGGGCCGTCGATGATCACCTGCAGGCCCTTGATCGCGGTGAACGCGTAGACCGAGCCCCAGTAGCCGCCGGCGCGATCGTGGTCGAGGATGAGCATCAGATCATCTCCTCGGCCTTGCGCTTCTTCGCCTGCGCGGCGAGTTGGCGTCGCACTTTCTCGCGGAACTCGGGACGGGCCTTCGGAACCTCCTCGTGCACGCCGGCGGTGTCGCCGGCGCCGACGCCGCGGAACAGGTCCGTCATCGCGTCGAAGCGCGCCTTGTTGGCCATCGCGGTGTTGACGACCTTGGCAAGCGAGCCGGCGCCGGCGACGCCCATCAGGGGCCGGGCCGAGATCAGATTGGTGAAGTAGAGCGCCGGAATGCCGCGCTCCTTGGCGTATTGCACGACCGGCGTGGTGCCTATGGCGAGATCGGGCGCGAAGGCGTCGACCGCGGCGAGATCTTGCTCCAGCGAGGCGCGGTACTGCACCTTGACGCCCTTCGCCTCCAGCCACGCGCGGTCGTCCTCCGACCAGCGGGTGCGCGGGCAGGCGGTGCCGACATAGGGCACCTCGGCGCCGCTCTCGATCATCAGCCGCGCCACCAGCAGCTCGGAGCCCTCGTAGCCGGACAGCGTGATGCGGCCCCGCACCGGGTTCGCCGCGAGCGCCGCCGTGATGGCGGGCAGCATCCTGTTCTTGACGCCGTCGACCTTGCCCTGGGCGACGCCGCAGGCCTGCCCGATCGCGTCGAGCCATGCCGCCGTGCCGTCGAAGCCGACCGGTGCCGAGCCGACGATGGTGCGGCCGGCCGTCTCGAACTCGCGCAGCGAGGCGGTGTAGAACGGATGGATGGCGGCCACGGCGGCGCAGTCGAGCGCCGCGTAGAGCTCGCGCCATTCGCGGGTCGGCACAACGGGGCCGGCGGCGAGGCCCAGCGGCTCCAGCATCATGCCGATGCCGATCGGATCGGCCGGGAACATCTCGCCCAGCAGCGTCACGGTCGGCTTGTCGCTCTTGCCGCCGCGCGGCGCCTGCACGGGACCCTGCTCGGCCTCGGCGCGGGCATAGGCCAGCATCGCGCCGGAGAGAACGTCCTTGGCCTCGGCATGGGTCGGCACGCCGAAGCCCGGCACGTCGATGCCGATGACGCGCACGCCATTGATGGTCTTGGGCAGGAGCTGCAGCGGCACGCCCGACGCAGTCGGGACGCACAGATTGATGATCACGACGGCGTCGTGCTGGGCCGGGTCGGCGAGATTGTGGACCGCTTCGTGGATGTCCTCGAACAGTTTTCCCGTGACCAGGGTCTCGGAGCTGAACGGGACGTACCCCACACTCCGGCGAGCGCCGTAAAAGTGCGACGTGAAGGTCAGGCCGTAGACGCAGCAAGCCGAGCCCGACAGCACGGTGGCGGTGCGGCGCATGCGCAGCCCCACCCGCAGCGAGCCGAAGGCCGGGCACATGCTCTGCGGCTGATCGTGCGGGCCGACCGGATAGTCGGCGGCGTAGCGGTCGAGCGTCTCCGACTTGCCGGCGGCGGCCGCCGCCTTGCGCATCTCGGCGACGCCGGCATGGCAGCCGGCACCGTCCTGGTGCGCCACCGCCGCGTCCGCCACCGCCGCGTCCGCGGCGACGACACCCGCCTCGGCGGGCCGTGGCGGCGCGGCGTTCGACAGCGCCACCGAAGCGGCGGTGTCGTAGATCACCTCCGCGGTGGCGGCCGTCTCGGCGGCGGTTTCGGGTCGGCTCAGCGACATGGTGCTAACGCGTGTCTCCGGTCAAACGGTGTCGTAAATCACTTCGAGCGACGGCTTCGGCACGAAGGTCCCGCCGCGCATGTCGTCCTGCGTCGCCGGATCGAGCACGACGTCGCGTCCGACGGTGTCGCCGGCGAACAGGCCGAGCAGGCCGTCCTGGGTGAGCGGACGCGGCCGCACCGGCGGCGCCTCCGCGACGTTCAAAGCGAGCGTCTCGAACAGCGGCGCCCATTCGGTGCCGGGCCGGCCGATGATCTGATAGGCCGCGCTCTTGCGGCGGATGTCCTCGTTGGCCGGGATCGAGGCGAGCACCGGGATGCCGGCCGCGTCGGCGAAGGCCTTGGCCTCGCCGGTGCCGTCGTCCTTGTTCACCACCATGCCGGCGACGCCGACATTGCCGCCGAGCTTGCGGAAATACTCCACGGCCGAGCAGACATTGTTCGCGACGTAGAGCGACTGCAGGTCGTTGGAGCCGACCACGATCACCTTCTGGCACATGTCGCGGGCGATCGGCAGGCCGAAGCCGCCGCACACCACGTCGCCGAGGAAATCGAGCAGCACGTAGTCGAAGCCCCACTCGTGGAAGCCGAGCTTCTCCAACAGCTCGAAGCCGTGGATGATGCCGCGTCCGCCGCAGCCGCGCCCGACCTCCGGGCCGCCGAGCTCCATGGCGAAGACGCCGTCGCGCTTGAAGCAGACGTCGCCGATCGACACCTCCTCGCCGGCGAGCTTCTTCTTCGACGAGGTCTCGATGATGGTCGGGCAGGCGCGGCCGCCGAACAGGAGCGAGGTGGTGTCGCTCTTCGGGTCGCAGCCGATCAGCAGGACGCGCTTGCCCTGCTGCGCCATCATGTAGCTGAGATTGGCGAGCGTGAAGCTCTTGCCGATGCCGCCCTTGCCGTAGATCGCGATGATCTGCGTGGCCTTGGCGGCCGCCGCCGGCACCGGATCGGGCTCGATCGCGGCTTCGGCGCGCAGACGTCCGGTCATGTCGAGCGGCACAGAGGCGTTCATGCGTACCCTCTCCAGTCAAGGATCATCTTGAGACAGGTCGGATCGTTGAACGCGGTGCGGTACGCCGACGGCGCGTCCGCGGCGGCGCATCGATGGGTGATCAGCCCGTCGAGCGAGAGACGCCCCTGCTCGATCAGACTCTTGACGGCGACGAGGTCGGGCTCGCGCCACTCGGCGGCGACCCGGATGGAAATCTCGCGCATGAAGGCGGGCGGGAACGCGAAGGCGAGCGGCTCGCTGTAGAAGCCGGCGAGCACGATCTGGCCCTGCGGCGCGAGCCGCCCGATCAGCGTGTCGAGCAGCTTGGAATCGCCGCTCACGTCGTAGATGGCCTTGTAGTCGCGGCGCGGATCGTCGGCCGGGTCGACCACCGTGTAGCCTTGCGCACCGTCCGCCCGGCCGGCATTGCGCTCCCACACGACAGGCGGCTCCCCGCCCGCCAGCAAGGCCAGTCGGGCGAGGAGACGACCGAGGACGCCATGCCCGACGATGAGATCGGGTCGCGCCCGTTCGGCCCCCGACATGGCGTGGAACGCGGTCGCGGCCAACGCCATGAGGACGCCCAGCTCGTTCAAGCTGCCGTCGATGGGAAGGGCGCGGGCGCCGGGCACGACGACCCGGCTCGCGGCGCCACCGAAAAGCCCCCGCACGTCGCCGAAGCAGCGCGCGCCCGGCACGAACACGTGCTCGCCGACCACCCGGCCGGACCGCTCGCCCGCCGACGTGATCCGCCCGACCGACTCGTAGCCGGGCACCAGAGGATATCCGAGCCCCGGGAACGGCGGCATCCGACCCGACCACAACAAGCGTTCGGTACCGGTGCTGATGCCGCTCCAGTCGATGTCGACCACCACATCCTCGTCGCCGGGATGCGTGAGGTCGAGCCGACTGAGCACGAGGCGCTCTGGCTCCTCAAGGACGACCGCAACTGTGTCCATAGCGTCTCTGGCCGTGGCGCAATAAGGCTTTACATGAACTTGAAGTGTCAGCCTACGCTTACTCACCCCTATGTCAAGTCGTATTGTCACGTGCGTTCAGGGGTCTTGGGCGTTGGCAATAACCATCTGCAATAAAAGAGGATTTCTGGTTCTGACGAGGCGCGGCCGGGCGAACCCGGCGGCCTCCAGAAGCGTGTAAAGCGCGCCTGGCGTGCGGGGCCGTCCACGGCCCATCGCGAGTAGGTAGAAACCGAAATAGGCCTCGCCGGCCGGCTCGGCGCCCGGCGTCCCGGACATCGGCTCGGCCACCATCACCAGCCCGCCAGGGGGCAGCGCCCGCCGGGCGGCGCGCAGAATGGTCAGCACGGTCGCGTCGTCGTGGTCGTGCAGCACCCGCACCAGCGAGACCGTGTCGGCGCCGGGCGGCAGCGCATCGGTGCGGAAGTCGCCGCCATGGACAGCCGCCCGGTCGGCGAGCCCGGCGTCCGCGAGTCGCGCGCGGGCCCGCGCGGCGACGGCCGGCAGGTCGAACAGCATCAGGTTCAGGCGGCGGTGGCGCGCCCCGACGGCCGCCAGGAAGGCCCCCTCGCCGCCGCCGACGTCGAGCAGGCAGCGGCGGCCGGAGAGCGGCGCGGCGGCCAGGACCTCGTCGGCGATGAAGGCCTGGGTCGCCGCCATCAGGCGCGAGTAGGACGCCACCTGGTCGGCCGCCAGCGCGCCGGGCTGCGGGTTGCCCGCATACGCCCAGAAGCGCGCCAGCGCGGTGTCGCGGTGCTGGCCGGTCAGCAGCGCCACCGGGTCGGCGAGATCCGCATAGAGGAGCGCATGGTGCTCGATCATGTCGGGCAGGCCGCCATTGCCGCGCAGCGCGGCGCCGAGCATGCCGAGGCCGAAGCGGTCGCCCGGGCGCGCCTCGACGAGCCGCAGCGTCGCCGCCGCGCCGAGCAGGCGCCGCATCGCGTCGTCGGACAGGCCGGTGCGGCCGGCGAGAGCCGCCACCGCTTGCGGCCCATCGGCGAGAAGATCGAAAACCTTCAGCCGGACGCAGGCGAGCAGCACCTGCGAGTAGACGAAGCCGGCGCACAGGTCGAACAGTGTGCGGGTGTGGTGCCGGGCGATCGGGCGGGTGAGCGGAAATGCGGCGGCGAGGCGCTGAAAACGCGGCGAGGCGAGAAGCCGGTTGCGCAGCGCGAACCATCGCTCGCGCCACGCCGACGAACTCTGCATCTGCGGCGCCTGACGTTTCACTTCGCCGCTCGCCTTCGTGCCGGCCGGCATCGGCGTTCGCCGCGCGCGACCCTCTGTCCGCCGTCATGGCCGGGCTCATCCCGGCCATCCACGTCTCGCCCGTCCTGCGTACCGAAGACATGGATGCCCGGCACAAGGCCGGGCATGACGCATTCGTCGTGACAGGATGCCTCGAACGACCGCCTCAGGCGGCCGCCGCGGCCAGACGCTTCGGCACCAGCCGCTTGGCCTCCGAGAGGATGAGCTGCCGGAGATCGCCGGCGCCCGGGCAATCCGGGATTGCCGCGATGGCGCCCTTCACCAGATCCTCCAGCCGATGCATCGCCCCGCCGATGCCGAGATCGCGCACCGCGCTCGGACGGCCGAGCGCCGCATCCTTGCCGATCGGCTTGCCGAGCTCTTCCTCGTCGGCGGCGGCATCGCGCAGATCGTCGGCCACCTGATAGGCGAGCCCCAGCCGCGCGCCGACCACCCGCCACGGTTCCGGATCGGCCCCGGCCGCCGCCGCACCCAGCATGGTCGCCGCCGAGAACAGGGCGCCGGTCTTCTGCTCGTGATACTCGACGAGGTCGCAGAACGGCTCGCATTCCCACGCTTGGCCGGCCGCGATGCCGCTCGGCATGCCGACCGACTGGCCGATGATCCGCATCACGTTGGGCAACCGCTCCGGCGAGCAGCGCACGTAAGATAGCGATTCGAACGCCATCACGATCAGGGCGTCGCCGGCCAGCACGGCGATCCGCTCGCCATAGGCGAGATGCACGGACGGCTTGCCGCGCCGCAGCGCTGCATCGTCGAAGCAGGGAAGATCGTCGTGGATGAGCGAGGCGCAGTGCAGCAGCTCGATCGAGGCCGCGGCCGCGTCGGTCAGGCCCGGCTGGTCGTCACCGCAGGCGTGAGCCGCCGCCAGGCAGAGCCGCGGCCGGACCCTGGCACCGCGGGGAAACACCGCGTAACGCATGGCCGAAGCAAGCTTGGAGGGGGCGCTGGGCGTTTCGGCCCGCGCCATGGCCGCGTTCAAAGCCTGCTCGATGCGTGTGCTACTATCCATGCGGTAGCCCCCGATAACGGCGTGCAAAGATAATGTAATGATGCATTGTCACGATCAACTGTCACGCAGTATAGACACTCACGGATCGAACTCAACGGTATTTCTCCTGACGTGGTGAGCGTGGGGGCCAAAACCGCCATCGTGGTCGGTGCCGGGACGGGTGGGCTGGCCGCCGCACTCGATCTCGCCGCCGCCGGTATTTCCGTGACGGTGGTCGAAGCGGCCGCCGGGCCGGGCGGAAAAATGCGCGCCGTCATGGTCGCCGGCTGCCCGATCGATGCCGGGCCGACCGTCTTCACCATGCGCTGGGTGTTCGACGAGCTGCTCGCCGCCGCCGGCACGACGCTCGAGCGTGAAGTCACCTTGACGCCGCTCGACGTGCTGGCCCGCCATGCCTGGAGCGAGCGCGAGCGCCTCGACCTGTTCGCCGACACGGAGCGATCGGAGGACGCGGTCGGCGTTTTCGCCGGCGCCGCCGAGGCGCGCCGCTTCCGCGGTTTTTGCGAGCGCGCCGCCCGCATCTACAGGACGCTGGAAACACCGTTCCTGCGCGGCGCGCGCTGCCGCAGTCCGCTCGACCTCGTCCGCCGGCTCGGCCTGCGCCGGATCCCGGACCTCGCGGCGATCTCGCCTTTCGCCACGTTATGGGGCGCGCTCGGCGATCACTTCCACGATCCGCGGCTACGCCAGCTTTTCGGCCGCTATGCCACCTATTGCGGCTCGTCGCCGTTCCTCGCGCCCGCCACTCTGATGCTGGTCGCCCATGTCGAGCGGCAGGGCGTGTGGGTGATCGGAGAGGGCATGCACGGGCTCGCCGAGGCGCTCGCCCGCGTCGCGGCGCGTCGCAGCGTCACGTTCCGCTGGACTGCGCCGGTCGCCGCCGTGACGGTCGACGGCGGCCGCGCCACCGGCGTCGTACTCGCCGACGGCGAGCGGCTCGCCGCCGACGTGGTCGTTCTGAACGCCGACGTCGCCGCAGTCGCCGAGGGCAGCCTCGGCGAGGCGGTGCGCGGCGCCGTCCGCGGCGTGCCGCAAAAGTCGCGCTCGCTCTCGGCGCTCACTTGGCTGCTGGTCGGCGAGCCGAACGGTTTTCCGCTGCATCACCACACGGTGTTCTTCTCGGCCGACTACCGGGCCGAGTTCGAGGCGCTGCAGCGCGACCGCAGGCTGCCCGACGATCCGACCGTCTATGTCTGCGCCCAGGACCACGGCCCCGGCAACGGCACGACCGAACACGGCGGACCGGAGCGTCTGTTCTGCCTGGTCAATGCGCCGCCGACCGGCGACACGGCGGTTTTCGACGCGGCCGCGGTCGCGGCCTGCGAGCGTGCGACATTCGCGCGGCTCGCGCGCTGCGGCCTGGAGTTCCAGGTTCGGCCGGAGGCGCGCCGGCTCGTCACGCCGGCCGACTTTCATCGGCTCTTTCCGGGCACCGGAGGAGCGCTCTACGGAAGGGCTTCGCACGGATGGATGGCATCGTTCCAACGGCCGGGATCCCGCACCCGGATTCCGGGCCTCTATCTCGCGGGGGGCAGCACGCATCCGGGACCGGGCGTGCCGATGGCGGCCCTGTCGGGCCGGCTGGCGGCGGCGGCCGTCATCACGGACCGCGATTCGACGAGCCGGTCGGGCCGAATGGTTATCTCTGGTGGTATGTCGACGCGCTGAGCGACGACGGCCGCCACGGCCTGACCATCATCGCCTTCGTGGGCAGCGTGTTCTCGCCCTACTACGCGTGGGCACGGCGCCGCGGCGCCGCCGATCCGCACGATCATTGCGCCCTCAACGTCGCGCTCTACGGCGACGCCGGCAAGCGCTGGACCATGACGGAACGCGGCCGCGGCGCCCTCTCCCGCAACGAGACCAGCATAAGAATCGGGCCGAGCGCGCTCGCCTGGGACGGCACCACGCTGACGATCAACATCGACGAGACCACCGTACCGGTGCCGTCGCGCCTGCGCGGCACCGTGCGGGTGCGGCCTTCGGCGCTCACCGGCGCGAGCTTCGCGCTGGACGAGGCGGGGCTGCACCAGTGGCGGCCGATCGCGCCCTGCGCCGCCGTCGAGGTCGATCTGGCGCGGCCGGACCTGCGCTGGCGCGGCCACGGCTATCTCGACAGCAATCGCGGCGAGGCGCCGCTGGAAAGCGCCTTCGTGCGCTGGGACTGGTCGCGCGCGTCGCTGCCGGACGGCGCCGCCGTGCTGTATCACGCGATCCGACGCGGCAGCGACAGCACGGATAGCGACGGTCGCCAAAACGACGAGCGCGCTTTGGCGTTGCGCTTCGGACGCGACGGCGGCGTGACCTCGTTCGAGGCGCCGCATCGCATCGCGCTGCCCGACACGCTGTGGCGGCTGCCGCGCGAGACCCGCGCCGACACTGACGCCGCCATGACGGTCGCCGCGACCTTCGAGGACTCGCCCTTCTATGCGCGCTCGCTCCTGCGCGGCACGCTGCTGGGCGAGCCCGTCTCGGCCGTCCACGAGAGCCTGTCGCTCGACCGCTTCGCCGCGCCCTGGGTGCAGGCCATGCTGCCGTTCCGCATGCCGCGGCGGAAGTGACGGATTCAGATTGCCCGCGGGGATCAGCGCCAGCGAATCTCGAACGTGCACGCGGGGGCGCCGGACGCCTCGCAGGCGGTCTCCCGCACGGCAGCGTCGCGATGCACCAGGGTGCGGAACAGACGCTCGAAGGTGGCGCCGTAGTAGTCGCACAGCGGCACAGGCGACTGCGCGCCGCGGCAGACCGGGCAGCCGGCGATCCTGAACCGCACCGGATGCCCCCCCACCGCCGCGAAGGCGCCGCTGCCCGCAAAGGTCCAGGCATGCTTGCCGATCGCGGCCAGCAGGATGCGGCCGGCGATCGACGCCGGCAGAATCCTCAGGATCGCCTGCACGGGCTTGGGAATGCGGTTGGCGAGCAGATAGTCGGCGGTGAGCAGGCCGGCCTGCCGCCCAGCCTCACGCGCACGCACATCGCCCATTTCGGCCCGCACCACGGTGTGGAGCGCGACGACGTCGCGCTCGTCGACCATGTGGTCCGGCGCCTGCGCGAGATGGTGCGCCAGACCGGCCAGCACGAACAGCCGCGCCGTCTCGGTGGCGCCGACCTGCTCGCCCAGCGCCTCGATCATGCGAATGATGGCGTTCGGCCCGATGCGGGCGACCGGCTCGCCGGCGTGGTCGTGTTCATCCGCGGCGTGATCGTGGGCGGGCGCGTCGGTCGGCAGGTGTTCAGCAGCACTCGTCACGTCTGCCTCGGCGTCTGAAAGTGGTCATGGCCGGGCTCGTCCCGGCCATGACGAGTCCGAGGCCCGACGGACTGTTCTCAGCAGGCCCGCACGGCCTCCGGCTTCTCGCCCTTCTTCTTGCGGCCCTTCGGGGCGGCCTGAAGGTCGGCGGACTGGGCCTCGGTGATGGTGCGGGTCTCGTCGAACTTGAAGTCGACCTTCTTGGACTGCGGGCCCCAATAGCCGACGCGGCCGAGATCGTAGAACTTCCGCTCGAAGCTGCTCTTCAGATAGGCCTTCATGCAGCCCATCATGTAGCGGCGCTTCTCGCGGTCGCGGATGAACGGATACTCCAGGAACATCTTCCGCATGTAGAAGCGGCGGTAGTTGTTCATCACGGCGTCGAGCAGCTCGGGCCGCGTCATCGCGTCCGGCTTCATGATCGGCGTGACAAAGTTGTACTTCTCGAAGTCGAACACCTCGACCTTGTCGCCCATGTCCTGGAACAGGTCGGAGAACGGCCACGGCGTGAACATGCTCCAGTTGGCCATGTCGCACTTCCAGTCGCGGGCCATCTGGTAGGTCTCTTCCAGCGTCTCGCGGGTCTCGTTCTCCAGGCCGACGATGAACTGCGCCTCGGAGACGATGCCGTGCTGGCGCAGGAGCTCGATGGCGCGCTTGTTCTGCGCCACCGTCGTCTCCTTGTTGAAGAGATCGAGCTTGAGCTGCGCGGCCGCCTCGGTGCCGAGCGAGATGTGGATCAGGCCGGCCTTGCGGTAGAGCGGCAGCAGCGCCTCGTCACGCAGGATGTCGGTCACGCGGGTGTTGATGCCCCACATCACCGGCAGCTTGCGGCGCACCAGCTCCTCGCACAGGGCGACAAACTTCTTGCGGTGGATGGTCGGCTCCTCGTCGGCCAGGATGAAGAAGCCGACGTCGTGCTCCTTCACCAGGACCTCGATCTCGTCGACGACCTTGATCGGATCACGGACCCGGTAGGTGCGCCAGAACTTCCACTGCGAGCAGAACGAGCAGGTGAAGGGGCAGCCGCGGGCGAAGTTCGGTATCGCGACGCGGCAGTTCATCGGGATGTAGTTGTACTGGTTCCAGTTCAGGATGCCCCAGTCGGGGCTCAGCATGTCGAGATTCTCGATCGGCGGGGCCGCCGGCGTCGCCACGATGTTGGCGCCGTCCGAATAGGCGATGCCCTTGACGCTGTTCGGATCTTTCTTGAACTGGCCGGAGTCGATCGCCTGCACCAGATCGAGCAGAATCTGCTCGCCTTCGCCGCGCACCACCACGTCGACCCACGGCGCCTCGGCCAGCACCTGCTTGTACATGAAGGTCGAGTGGATGCCGCCCAGCACCGTGACGGCGCCGGGGTGCTCTTCCTTGGCGATCTGCAGGGCGCGCTCGGCCTTGTAGATGGCCGGCGTGATCGCGGTGGCGCCGATCAGGTCCGGCTTCTCGGCGCGAAGCTCGGCGCGAAGCTGCTCCTCGGTCAGATCGTCCGTCATCGCATCGATGAAACGGACGTCGGTATAGCCGTTGGCCTTCAGCGTGCCGGCCAAGTAAGCAACCCACGCAGGTGGCCAATTACCGGCGATTTCCGCTCCGCCCGAATGATAGTTGGGATGCAGGAGCAGAATGCGCATGTCGACCTCCCGGGGCTTTGTATGCGAGCGATTTCAGTTCGCGTTTGTCAGGCGGGATTAGACACCAGAGACTGACAACAGAAATTGACAATTGTCATGAAGCGCCGTGGTCGTGGCGCTTCATCACGGCTCCAGGCCGGCTAACCGGGCGGGACGCCCCCGTTCGGAGGCCGGCAATCCATCGCGCTGGCCGAGCCGCTCGAACAGGTCGAGCACCCAGACGATGCGCCGCTGCATGTCCCACCACGGCCCGCGCGCCGGGTCCGGCCGGATGCGGCCGAGCGCGTGATCCGTGACGGCATCGACCAGGAAGCGGGTCTCGTCGAGCGGCGGCATCGGGTTTCCGCCCGGCACCAGCGGTGCGGTGGCGAAGGCCTGGGCCAGCAAAGCGAGCTTGCGGCGGCCGCGCACATAGGCGCGGCGCGACACCGAGTCGAGCCCGTGCCGCTCGATCACCCGGCCGATCTCCGCATACATGATGCGGGCAGCCAGGATACCGGGGCGGCAGCCGATCGGCAGATGGGCGATGCCGGCCTCGGAGCGCACATAGAGCGCGTCGGCGGCGGCGAGCAGTCGCGCCACCACGCCGGCGAGCCGCTCGTCGAAGCGCGGCGCGGCGAGCCAGGCGTCCGGATCGATGCCGGCCTCGCGCATCCAGGCGAGCGGCAGATAGATGCGGCCCATGCGGGCGTCCTCGCCGACATCGCGGGCGATATTGGTGAGCTGCATGGCGACGCCGAGATCGCAGGCCCTTGCCAGCACGAGCGGATCGCGCACCCCCATCAGCAGCGTCATCATGGCGCCGACCGTGCCGGCGACCCTGGCCGAATAGGCATAGAGCCCGGACAGATCCTCGTAGCGGCGCCCGTCCGTGTCCCAGGCGAGCCCTTCCAGCAGCGCCTCCGGAATGGTGCGCGGGATCGCGTAGCGCGCCACCATGTCGGCGAAGGCGCGGTCGGTCGCGCTCGGCAGCGGGTCGCCGTCATAGGCGCGCGCCAGCCGGTCGCGCAGCCGCACCACCGCGTCCTGCTCGCGGTCGACGCCGTCGACCTCGTCGTCGGCGAAGCGGCAGAACGCATAGAGCGTGTAGGCCGGTGAGCGGATCGCCGGCGGCAACAGCAGCGACGCTGCGAAGAAGGTCCGCGAGCCCTGCCGGATCATCGCCCGGCAGGCGTCGATGTCGTCGTCGGAAGCGGCGGGGTTCTCAAGCCAGATCGGCACCATGGGGCACCACGGAATCGAGCACGCGGGCGGACGACAGCACGCCTGGCAGTCCGGCGCCCGGATGGGTGCCGGCACCGACCAGATAGAGCCGGTCGACCTCCTCGCTGCGGTTGTGGGGACGGAACCACGCGCTCTGGGTGAACACGGGCTCGAAGCCGAACGCGGCACCGAGAACGGAACGGAGCCGGGTGTGGAAGTCCTGCGGAGTGACGATGCGGGACGTGACGACGTTCTCCTCCAGGCCCGGCAGCACGGTGCGGCCGAGGAAGTCGGAGATCGCCCGCCGATACGGCTCCGCCGCATGGGCCCAGTCGACGCCGCCGGCGAGATTCGGCACCGGCGAGAGAACGTAGAAGGTGTCGCAGCCGGGCGGCGCCAGCGACGGATCGGTCGCGGTCGGGTGGTGGAGATAGAGACTGAAATCGGGCGCCAGCACCTTGCGGTCGAAGATGTCGCGCAGCAGCTCCTTGTAGCGCGGCCCAAGCAGGATCGAGTGGTGCGGCACGCCGCGGTACTGGCGGCGCGTGCCGAAATACCAGACGAACAGGCTCATCGAGTAGCGGGCGCGGCCGAGCTTCTTGTCGGTCCAGCGCCGGCGGACTTCCGCCGGCAGCAGGTGCCGATAGGTCCACGCCGCGTCGGCGTTGGAGACCACGATGTCGGCCGCGAGGGTCTCGCCGGAGGCGAGCTTGACGCCGGTCGCGGCGCCGCCCTCGACCGTGATCGAGGTGACCTCCTGATTGTACCGGATGGTGTTGCCCTGGACCTCGATCAGCTTGGCCAGGCCCTGCACCAGCGCGCCGGTGCCGCCCATGGCGCACCAGACGCCGTACTCCCGCTCGAGGTGAGAGATCAGGCAGTAGATCGACGTGGTGGTGAACGGGTTGCCGCCGATGAACAGCGGATGGAACGAGAGCGCGATGCGGATCCGCGGGTCCTTCACGTAGCTCGCGGCCAGCCCGTAGACGGTGCGATAGCTCTTCAGCCGGAACAGCTCCGGCAGCAGCTTCGCCATCGACAGGATCGAATGGAACGGCTGGTTGGAGAGCTGCTCGAAGCCGACCCCGTAGATCGCCTTGCTCTGCGCCATGAAGCGCTCGTAGCCGTCGACGTCGTCGGGCGCGAGCCGGCCGATCTCGCGACGCATCGTCTCCGGATCGCGGCTCGCCGTGAAGGTCTCGCCGTCGTCGAAGCGCACCCGGTAGAACGGCTCCACCGGCTTCAGGGTGATATCGTCCTCGAAGCGGCGGCCGGCGAGCGACCACAACTCCTCGAACAGTTTGGGCAGGGTGACGATGGTCGGCCCGGCATCGAACGTGAAGCCGTCCTGGCGGAACACGGAGGCGCGGCCGCCGGGCTGGTCGAGCTTCTCCAGCACGGTGACGCGATAGCCGCGCGCGCCGAGCCGGATGGCGGCGGCGAGGCCGCCGAACCCGCTTCCGATGACGATGGCATGCGGCACGCGCGCCCCCGGGCGGACCACGGGTGGGCGCGGCCTGTCAAGTGTCAAGTTGGACATCACGACATGACTGTAACATCCAATTGACAGTCGAGCTAGGCCCGAGGCGGTCCAAACCGCCGCATCGTGCTTTTACGCATGCGACAGGGTGGCTGGGCCCGGCGCGGGCGGCGGGTCAGCCCGCCGACGCCGCCACCCCGACCTCGCGGGAAAACTCCTCGATCAGAGCGGCGATCTCGCCGGGCTTCTCCTCGTGGGCGAGGTGGCCGAGCGTGCGCAGGCAGACGACGCGGGCGCCGGGGACGAGGCCACGGGCCTGGAACGATTCGTCGGGCGGCACCGTGCCGTCGCGGCCGCCGGCGACCAGCAGGAGCGGCACGGCGAGCCGCGGCAGGTCGGCGGTGAGCGGGGCGAGATCCCAGTTCGCCATCATGGCCAGCGCCGCATGGACGTGGCCGGCATTGCGGGCGAGCCGGCCATAGAGCTCCTCGCCGGACGCCGTGATGGTCGAGCCGGTGCTGTTGAGGATGCCGCGGATCAACCCCTTGTTCTCGGCCCGCCAGGCGAAGAACCGGGCCGTCAGGGTGGTGCCGGCGAGAAGGCGGGCGATCGGCGCGAAGGTGTGGCCGGCGACGCCGCGGAACGGCATCAAGGCACCGTTGATGCTGACCAGGCCGCGCGGCGCGATCATCCCGTCGAGCGTCATGCGGATCAGCACGGCGGCGCCGGCCGAATGCCCCGCGGCGAGCACCGGCCGCACCGCCAGCGTGTCGAGCAGCGCCCGCACGGCCGCCGCCATGCCGGGCAGCGACAGGCTCGAATCGTCCTCGATGCGGGTGAAGCCATGGCCCGGCAGGTCGGGCGCCACCACCGTGAAGCCTTTGGCGAGATGGGGCGCGAGGTCGCGCCAGGAATGGGTGGCGGCGCCGGTGCCGTGCAGCAGCAGCAGGATCGGCCCCTGCCCCATCTGCTGGACGTGCCAGCGGATCCCGCCCGCGTCGACGAAGCGGCTCGCCTCCCGGTTCGGCCAGTCGCGGCCGTCCCGCTCCCATACCAAATGATCGCTCATGCTGAAAACGTCACGATTCTTGAAAACGTCGCCAGGCCGCAGCCTTTCCTACGCGCTGCGGCGGCCCCTGGATCACGGATCTCCGATCAGGTCTCCGAACCGGTCGTCGGCCTCGCGGCCCCGGGGGCGAGCCGCCGCCTCGCCGTGACGGCGGAGCCGTTCACTTCGCCGCGGTCGTCGTGAACAGCTCGCTGCTCTTGAACTTCGGCGTCTCGAATTTCCGGCCGCTGTGGTCGCGGTGATAGGCCTCGATCCGCTCGACCTCCTCGCGCGACCCGAAGATCAGGGCGATGCGCTGGTGCAGCTTGGTCGGCTTGATGTCCATGATGCGGTCCTGGCCCGTGGTGGCCAGCCCGCCCGCCTGCTCGGCGATCATGGCGATCGGGTTCGCCTCGTACATCAGCCGCAGCTTGCCGGGCTTGCCCGGATCGCGGGTGTCGCGCGGATACATGAACACGCCGCCGCGGATCAGGATGCGGTGGCAGTCGGCCACCAGGGCGGCGATCCAGCGCATGTTGAAGTCCTTGCCGCGCGGGCCCGACTTGCCCGCCAGGCATTCGTCGACATAGCGCTTCACAGCCGGCTCCCAGAACCGGGCATTCGAGGCGTTGATGGAGAACTCCTGGGTGGTCTGCGGCATGCGGATGCGCGGATTCGTCAGGATGAACTCGCCGAGCTGCGGATCGAGCGTGAAGCCGTGTACCCCGGTACCGACGGTGAGCACCAGCATGGTCGACGGTCCATAGATCGCGTAGCCGGCGCAGACCTGCTTGATGCCGGGCTGCAGGAAGTCCTCGGGACGCGGTTCGACGCCCGGATTGGGGGCGCGCAGGATCGAGAAGATGCTGCCGACCGGAGCGTTGACGTCGATGTTGGAGGAGCCGTCGAGGGGATCGAACAGGAGCAGATACTTGCCGCGGGGATAGCGCGCCGGGATCGCCCACGGCATGTCCATCTCCTCGGAGGCCATGCCGGCGAGCTGACCGCCCCACTCGTTGGCCTTGATGAACATGTCGTTGGCGATGACGTCGAGCTTCTGCTGCGACTCGCCCTGAATGTTGGTGCTGCCGGCCGCGCCGAGCGCGCCGCCCAGTGCACCGTTCGCCACCCGTCGGGCGATCGCCTTGCAGGCGAGGCCGACATCGATGATCAGGGCACTGAAATCCCCGGTCGCCTCCGGGAACCTGCGTCTCTCTTCGATCAAAAATTGCGACAGCGTCGTGTGATCGGTGAGCATTGGTCGTCTCCCAATCTCAACTCATAACGTCCACGACGAGCAGGCTGCAAGCGGAGAAGGCCTCGACACCGAAGCTGCCGGCCTTTCGGAAAACATCCGCCGGCATCGCTTGCTCGCGTCTATGAACTATAGTCTCGCGCCTGCACAAAAACCAAGGTGATATCGCATCACGATCAAAAAACTCGTACCCGGTTCTTTACGGAGGCCGTGCCGGGCGGCGTGGTCATGCATTCAATCGACAGGATCTGCGAAGCGAACGGGCATCGATCCGGCGACGAACGAATCGTAGGCGCGGTCGACCTCGTCCGGCACCTCGAAATGCGGGAACGCGCCGGTCGGAAACACCCGGACTGTCCAGTTCGGACGGGCCGCCATCATGTCGAGCTGCCCATAGTCCGTGAAGTCGCCGCGTATCCCGCGGATGACCAGCACGGGCAGCCGAAGTTGCCGGTAGACCCGGGTGATGTCCCGGCTGAACAGAAAGCCGCTGACGAAGTAGAACGGCGCGTGCTCGGCGCCGGGCTGATGCGCCGTGACGTAGTCGTAATCGCGCAGACCTTCGTCGATGTTCTTCGATCCCCACGCCTTCTCGAGAAAGTACCGGGCGCTGGGCCGGGTGTTCAGGAGGTCGAACACGGCGCGGCCCCAGACCGGGAACGAGAACGCACCGTAGAGCGCGGACTTGCCGCGGGTGCTGCCGGGCGGGCCATCATAGGGGCCCCGTGAGTCGAGGCCCGTCGGGCTGACCAAGGCGATGCTGCGGAAGGTATCGGGTGCCTCCACGGCGGCGCGGGCCAAAAACTCCGCGCCGAGCGACAGCGCGATCGCGTCGATCGGCCCCTCGCCGTGGACGCGGCGGATCTCCTCCACCATGGCGTGGATCGCGTCGGTCATCAGACGCGGCGTGTACTCGCGCCGGCTGCGCTCCGAGAAGCCGAAGCCCGGCAGGTCGAGCGCGTAGACGGTGCGCTTGGCGCGCGCCGCCTCATAGAGGGGCCGCACCTCGTAGGCCGAGGCGGCGGCATTGACGCTGTGGATCAACAGCAGCGGCGGAAGGCTCGCCTCCGCGACCGGGGCCGTCGTCACCGCGGGCCCGGCCGTGTAGTAGCTCAGCCGGCCGGCGACGCTGTCCATGTCGCGCTGGTCGCCCGGCAAAGCCGGCGGCAGCCGCATCCGGTTTGGGATCAGGAAAGTGCTGCAGGCGAGCCAGCCGAGCGCCGCCGCGGCCGGCAAAGCGGCGAGGCCGAGCGCCAATCGACCGCCGCTCCCGCGACGGATCGGAGCCGGGCGGCGGGGGAGCATCGACGTCATGCGCATCGGGGGTGACCTCATCTCGAGGCGCGATGCGCCCGGGAACACCTCAATAACGTCCGGCGCGGCCGCTTGGTTCTCCGCTCCGGCCGTTTTGCCGCATGAGGTGTTCACCTCCCCCTGGAGGGGGGAGGTCGGCGGACGAAGTCCGCCGGGTGAGGGTGACAGCGCCCGCCGGTGTCCGGGGCCTTCACCCCACCCCGGAGCGCGCCTTTGGCGCGCCCCGACCCTTCCCCTCCAGGGGAGGGTGACGGCCTCGCCTACCCGGCCAGCGACTCGCGGGGCGGCGTCACCGCCTTGATGGCGCCGGAGATCGCGGCAGCGTCCGCATGGGGCAGCGGCAGATACATGGCGTCCATCTCGGCCGCGATCTTTCGCGCCAGCGGGCGCGGATGCGGGGCGGTGTCGACCAGGAGCGCCGTCAGGCCGGCGGCCCGCAGCGCGCGGGCGGAGGCGAGCGCATCCTCCTCGGCCTTGGGCCGGCCGGGGGCGCCGTCGCGGGCGATGTTGGCCGAGCCGTCGGTCAACAGGATCACGAACGGCGTCTGGCCTTTTCGGCGGATCTGGTCGGCCAGCATCACGGCGAGGTCGATCCCGCAGGCGAGCGGCGTGCCGCCGCCGCCCGGCAGGCCGGCGAGGTTGCGCTTGGCGCGGACGAGAGACCGTGTCGGCGGCAGCAGCAGCTCGGCCGCCTTGCCGCGGAACGACACCATGGCGACCTGGTCGCGACGGACATAGCATTCCGCCAGCAACAGCTCGACCGCGCCCTTGGCCTCGGCGAGGCGATGCAGCGCCGCCGAGCCCGACGCGTCGACGACGAAGATGGTCGTCGTCTCGGTCTTCTGCTTGAAGCGGGTGATGCGGAAATCGTCCTTGCGGACCTCGACCCGGGCGGTGCGCTCGGCAAGCCCGCTCTGTCCGCCGCTCTGCTCGCGCTCGCGCCGGCGCAGCGGCTGCCACGGCGCCGCCGCCCGCAGCGTCTCGATCACGTTGAGGCGGGCGCCGCCGGAGCGCGGCTCGCCGCGCCGCACGCCGGCCGGTCGTCCGCGCAACTTCGTTTTCTGGAGATGGCCGGCGCGGCCGGCCGAGGGGGCGCGCGGCTTGATGCGGCCGGCGAGCTTGAGCTGCTCCAGGATGCCGGCCGGGATCGCCGCCTTGACGGCCTCGAGGATCATGTCCTCGAGCGGGCGGTCCTCGACATTTTCCGGCTGCTCGTTCTCGCCCTCGGGCGGCGGCTGGTCGGGCGGCTCGTCGTCCTGGGGGGGCTGCTCCTCCTCGGGCGGCGGCATCGGCAGGCGGGTGGCGCGCGGCGCCAGCACCAGGCGGGCGGCGATCGCCGCGTCCTCCTTGCTGATCTCCCAGCGGCCGGCAAGCGCCGCATGAGCGCGCGCGACCGCGAGCGCCAGCAGCGGCGCGCGGAGCGAGTCGACGCCGAGCGACAGCGCCGTGCCGCACAGCGCCTCGACCACCTCGTCGGGCGCCGTGACGTCGGCGAGGCGTTTTCGCGCTGCCGCGACGTCGTCGGCATCGGGACAATCGTCGGCCGGCGGCTCCGGCGACACGCCCTCGAAATCGAGCCGGAAGGCGAGGCGGTCGGCGAGCGCCGCGGGCGGCCGCTCGTCCTCGGTCATGCCCTCGTCGAGGGCGACGACGCCGAAGCGGGTCGGACTGTCGATGCGGATGCCGTCGCGCTCGACCGTGACGCCGCCATTGTCGAGCACGGCGGCGAGCCTGGCCGCGGTGCCGGCCGAGACCCGCTCGGCCATGGCGACCAGCAGCACGCCGCCGTCGGTCTCGGCGAGAATCCCGCGCTCGGCGATGGGCTTGCCGGCCCGCAGCGTCGCCGCGAGATCGAGCCCGCCGAGCAGCCGGCTGTCGTCGATATGGAGCGGCAGCCGCCGCACCGGCACGCCGGGCGGCAGCAGACTTTTAAGCGTGGCGAGCCAACGGTCGCGGGCCAGCCCCGGCAGCGAGCGCAGCGCCACCCCGACCGTGCCGGCCGGATCGACCGCGACCAGCGCCGCCGCCAGCACGGCGTCGGCCCAGGGAGAGCGTTCGGTTTCTGTCTTGTCCGTCATGGCGAACCCGGAAAACTGATGCCTCGCGGCGCTTCACTTCACCCTCCCCTGGAGGGGGAGGGTCGACGCGCGAAGCGCGTCGGGGTGGGGTGAAGCCCCGGGGCGCCAACTCATCTTTTTCGTCCGGCCTGTCGGCCGGGTCACCCCCACCCGCTCCGCTCCGCGGACCGACCTCCCCCCTCCAGGGGGAGGTGAAGGACAGAGCGGGCGTTAGGCCCCGAAATGCTCCTGCAGGGCGCGCTCGACCCGCACGGTGGAGCCCGCCTCGTCGAGCGGATTGCGCCGCAGCCGATGGCGCAGCGCCGACGGCGCCACCCGGCGCAGATGCTTGTCGCCGACGGTCGCGTCGCCATCGAAGGCGGCGAGCGCCCGGCCGGCGCGGATCAGCGTCAGCTCGCCGCGCAGCCCGTCGGTGCCGAGCCCCATGCACAGCTTGGCGGCGCTTTCCAGCGTCGCATCCGGCACCTTCACGGAGGGCAGCTTCTCGCGCGCCGCCAGGAGGCGGCGGCGGAGCTTGTCGTCGTCCTTCTTCCACTTGGCGACGAAGGCCTCGGGGTCGCGCTCGAAGGCGTCGCGCCGCCGCACCACCTCGATGCGGGTCGCCAGATCCTCGGGCGTGCGCACCTCGACCGACAGGCCGAAGCGGTCGAGGAGCTGCGGGCGCAGCTCGCCCTCCTCCGGGTTGCCGGTGCCGACCAGCACGAACCGCGCCGGATGCCGGATCGAGATGCCCTCGCGCTCGACCACGTTCTCGCCCGAGGCGGCGACGTCGAGCAGCAGGTCGACCAGGTGATCCTCCAAGAGGTTCGCCTCGTCGATATAGAGAAAGCCGCGATGGGCGCGGGCGAGCAGCCCGGGCTCGAAGGCCTTGACGCCCTGGGTCAGCGCCCGCTCCAGGTCGAGCGCGCCGACCACCCGGTCCTCGGTGGCGCCGAGCGGCAGGTCGACCACCGGAACCTGCACCTGGCGGCTCTTGAGCTCGCCCTCCTTCTTGCCGCGGCAATGCTCGCAGGCCGGCGCCGGCTTGTCGGGATCGCACGCATAGGGACAGCCGACCACGACCTTCATTTTGGGAAGAAGCTGCGCCAGCGCGCGCACCGCGGTCGACTTGCCGGTGCCGCGGTCGCCGAAGGCGAGCACGCCGCCGACCGTCGGATCGACGGCAGCGATCAGCAAAGCGAGCTTGATCTCGTCCTGCCCGACGATGGCGGAGAACGGAAATACCAATGCCATGGAAAGCCCAATCTCGATGAGGCAATACGCAACACGCCCTACGCCCGCCCGCCCGCTGGCGAACCGCGCAATGTGTCAGGTTCGACGAGTATAGGAGCTGTCAAGCCGGGGCAACATGCGTAGGCACCCGGAGTTTCGCCATCGATAGCGGAAACCGAGTTGCCGTTCTTCATCTTCGGCGAAAACGCTGGCCGGCCCAACGAGGTTATCCTTGAGCCCTTGTCAGATTCGCTGTGGTTCAATTAGATTACAATAGAACCAATGAGGTCCCGATGCCTTCCGCCTTCACGGTCCGTCTCGACGACGATACCGTCGCCGCCCTCGACCAGCTCGCGGAGAAGACCGAGCGGTCGAGGAGTTGGCTGGTCGCCAAGGCGGTCGAGGACTTTGTAGCGCTGAATGCTTGGCAGATCGGCAAGATCGAAGCCGGGATCGCAGCCGCCGACCGCGGCGACTTCGCCAGCGACGACGAGGTCCGCCGGGTCCGGACGAAATACGCGACGAAGCGATGAGGCTGCGCTGGACCGCCCCAGCGTTGCACGACCTCGAGGCGATCGGTGATTTCATCGCGGCGGACAATCCGACCGCTGCCGACATGACCATCGGCCGCATCCTCGATCGAGCGGAGTTGCTGACGGTCCATACCGAGCTCGGCCGCGCCGGACGCGTTCCGGGCACACGCGAACTCGTCGTTCCGGGGACCCCGTTCGTGGTGCCCTATCGCGTCAGTGGCGAGACGGTCGAGGTCCTCGCCGTTCTCCACGGCGCACGGCGATGGCCGGACCGCTTCGACTGAAAGCATCCGAAGCGATCCGGCGTGTCGTGTCTCCGGAGCGCCCCCTACTCCACCCGCTGCGCCTGCCCCGTGGCAGCGGAGCGGATCAGCGCCTCGCAGGCCGAGGCCCCGTGGACGATCTCGTCGAGCGTGATCGGGAAGGCCGGCCCGCCGGCGGCGGCGCGGGCGAGCGCCTCCAGGCATTCGCGGCCGACGTCTACGCGCGCGGCCTCCCACACCTCGGGCTCGCCCTGGACCGGCTGGAAGCGGCAATGGCCGAACAGGCCGGTGCGGCGCTCCTCCGACGAGGCGCCGGCCACATGCGTCATGCCGTCGAGCCGCACCCAGCCCTTGGAGCCGTAGGCCTGGAACACGAAGGTCGGCGCCGTCGCCATCATCATGCCGAGATAGGCGGAGGCGCCGTTCTTCATGCGGAACAGCACCGAGGTGGTGTCGTCGGTCGGCAGATCGACGGCACGGCGGAAGCTCTGGCAGTAGAGCGTGTCGAACTCGCCGGCGAGGTCGATGAAGGCGTCGACCGCGTGGACGCCGAGCGGCGCCAGCGCGCCGCACGGGGCCTCCTCGCGGCTCGCGCGCCACGCCGTCTTCGGCATGAACAGCGCATTCGGCACCGTCATGATGCACTCGATGTGCTCGAGCACGCCGAGCCCACCCGAGTGGATTCTTTCGCGCAGCTTGATCATCTCGGGATGGAAGCGGCGATTGTAGCCGATGCCGAGCGCGACGCCGGCTTTTCGCACGGCCGCGGCGGCGGCCACGGCGGCCTTCTTGTCGTAGGTGAACGGCTTCTCGCAGAAGATGTGCTTGCCGACGGAGGCCAGCGCCGTCACCTGGGCGGCGTGCCCGGACGGCGGGGTGGCGAGAATGACGGCGTCGATCCCCTTGTCGGCGAGCAGATCCTCGAAGGCCGGCACATGGCGGATGCCGCGCTGCTTGATGAAGGCCTCGGTCTCCGGCGTGAGGTTCGGCTCGGCGGCGGCGACGATCTGCATCACCTGCGATCCGTCGACCGACTCGACCAGCGTCTTGCCCCACCAGCCGAGACCCGCAATGGCGGTTCTGATCATGCCTTTCCCCCGATTGTCGTGATTTGTCGCGATGGCACGGCCCTGGCGGGCCGTCGTCACTCCGGCACGGCCGGCACTGCGGCGTCAAGCCGGCGTCACCGCCGGTCTGTCCTGCCGTGCGTGCTGGGCAGCGCGGCCGCCGGCCCGCCGAAACCGGAGCGGGCGCGGCTCCTGAGCATCGGTCGTCGCGACACGTCGATCGCGCGGTCTGATCCAAGCCGAGCAAACACGCGCAACAGACGGCGCGTGTGACGTCGCGCACAGTGCGCAGGCGTGTGGTGAGCGATCCTCTTGGAGACAGGCCGGCGACGACAATCCGGCAAACCGGAGGACATCACCATGGCAAGGCAGACCCAGACTGCGTCCCTGATCGCGACCGTGACGGCCGATCTGTGGGCGAGCTTGTTCACCGAGACCCGCACGGCGCTCGGCCGTGTCCTGCGCCGGCCCGCTCGCGCCCTGCCGGCCGCCGCCATGCTGCTCGCGCTGTCGAGCACGGGCGGCTCCGCGATGGGCACGTCGGAAGAGCGCGCCGCCTGCATCCCGGACGCGTTCCGCCTGTGCAGCGCCGCGATCCCGGACGCCGATCGCGTCATCGCGTGCCTGAAGACCGAGCGCGTCAAGCTCAGCACGGCCTGCAAGACCGTGATGAAGAAGAACGGCGCGATCTGATCACGTCCCGATCGCGAGCCGATCGCGAGCCGAGTGGAGGGCGCCGCCCTGCGCCCTCGTCTCGAAGCCCCTCCGGCGACCGCCCTGCCCTCCGAAACTCCGCCCGTGTCAAAAAGGCCACGCGATGCGCGGCCTTTTTGATACGGCAGTCGACGTGGGTCGGGTGATCAGTAGCCGACGCCAAGGAACAGCGGCACGACGGCGCGCTCGAACCGGCTGGCGACCAGATAGGCTGACGCCGGCGCGCGATAGGGCGTCGCGCGGACGCTGCGGAACCCGGCGGCCCGCGCGATCGGCTTCGGCTTGGCGACGGCCGCCGGCCGCGAGGCGACGGCCGGCTGCGCGACAGGCGGTGTGCCGGCGGCGGCCGGCGGCTCGGACGGTGCAGCGACCGGCGTCTGGGCGGGCGCCTGGGTGGTCGGCGCCTGCGCCTGCACGATCGGATCGAGGCGCAGCACCGCCGGATCGGACGGCTCGGTCGACAGGGCCTGCGCCGGCGTTCCCGCCACGGCGAGCCCGGCCGCGAGAAGGCCGGCGAGGACAAACGGGGAAAGGCGGAACGCGTTGCTCATGTCTTTGTCCGTCATGTCTGGGTCTGGGTCTGGATCGGGCCGTGGCCGCCCTCGTTCACACCCGAAACAACCCTCCAAATGTGTCGTTTTACGGTCCCCGGTCGTTCAGCCGGCCGGGGACGAGGCATCAGAACCCGATGCCGTGCATCACGGCGCCGCCGCCCCCGCCGCCGGCCCGCGGGGCCGGCCGCGACGCGGTCGCCTGCGCCCGCGGGGCCTCGCGCTTGGGAGCCGGACGGGCCTCGCGCT
>NZ_JACAAX010000041.1 GCF_013377085.1 Rhodoplanes sp.
GGGTCATTTGCGGACTTATCGACGGCCGGAGAAGCGCCTTTCGCCCGTCCGTTCCTCATCGTTGAAGCCGAGGCCGGTTCGGTGGTGTGCCCGAACTCAAATTCGGTGTTCCCATCTCCGGAAAATAATCCTATAGTACTCCCGTCTCGCTCGTCGAGGGACGTCGACCGGTGACGTCGGGCGGCGGAGCGAGCCGGCGTTTTCGCGTGACGATCTCGCGCGGAAAAAAGCCGGTCGCCGGAACTCCCGGGAAATCCGGCCGGCGGATGCGGCGCCTGCGGGTCCGGCCTCGTCCGCCGGGCTCCCGGGGGTTTTTGGGGCTCCGCCCTCCGGGCACAACGACCCGGGCGCGAGGAGCATCGCTGAAGAGATCCGTCACCCCGGTCGGGCCGGATCGCAAGCGCGGCCCGAAAGCCGAAAATCGCCGCGGCGGAGCGCCGGGAGGCGGGCGCATCGACGCTTCGATGCGCGCTGCGCTTCTGGCGAAGCGCAGAAAAAGGTGTGGCGCCTGCCGGCGCTCCGCCTCCCTCGGCTTTTCAGGACGCCGGGGCACGGGTCATGGGCACACCCCGGGCGCGAACGCCGCGCCGCGGGATCAAAGGAGTTTTGCCTTCGAGCGCGCGCATACGTTCGGCACGAGGGCACGGCGGCGGAAAACCAGAACGGACCATGCCGTCATGTCCGGGCGAGACCTGCGTCCCTCCGACGAGAAAAGCGTCTGATTCACAAAATGATGGGTCGCCGGGTCGGAGCCCGGCAAGGCCGCCCGGAACGATCGGTCCCGGCACTCGCCCTGCTCTCGCCCCGATCGGGGGCCAGGAGAACCCCGGGGAACGGCTGTGGCGTCGGGGGACGCTGCGGCGGCATGCGGGATGACGGGCGATATGGGTTCGAACGAAACAGCGCTGTCGCGGCGGACGCTTTTGCGCGCCATGAGCTCGGCCGGTGCCGCGCTCGCGCTCGGCGGCTGCGCGGGGCTGGGCACCGAGGCGCCGGCTTTCGACGCGTCCGCTCTGGCGGCGCAGCCGAGCCTGATGGTGGCGACCAACCGGCGTGCCGTGAACGGCGCGCAGGCCCAGCCCTGGTTCGGATCGGAGCGTGGTTCCACCACCATCGCGCGGGCCCGGCTCGCGGCGCCGGACGGCGGCCGTTTCTCGCTCGCCGCGGTCGGGCTGTCCGACTGGAGCCTGACCGGCGTCGAGCGGGTGCCGCAGGTCGAGGATCTGTTCCGCGGCATGCCGACCGGCCGCGACGTCCTGGTCTATATCCACGGCTACAACACCACCTTCGAGACGGCGGTGCTCGACGCCGTGCATCTCTCCGACGGCATCAGCTTCCGCGGCTCGACCATGCTGTTCTCGTGGCCGTCGCGGGCCAAGCTCCTCGACTACGGCTACGACCGCGAGAGCGCCATGTGGTCGCGCGACTCGCTCGAGCGCGTGCTCGACCAGCTCATCGTCAGCCCGACGGTGGGGCGGATCAACATCGTCGCGCACAGCATCGGCACCATGCTAACGCTCGAGGCGCTGCGGCAGGTCTATGCGCGGCGCGGCGACGACCTGGTGTCGCGCATCGGCGCCGTGGTGTTCGCCTCGCCCGACATCGACATGGACGTGTTCACCTCGTCGGTCGGCCGCATCGGCGGCCTCGCGCCGAAGATCACGGTGGTCACCGCGACCAACGACCGGGCGCTCGCCGTGTCGCGCCTGATCGCCGGTGGCGTCACCCGGGTCGGCGCCGCCGAGAAGGCGCAGCTAGAGCGGCTCGGCATCCGGGTGATCGACGCCTCCGACAGCGGCTTCGGCGTCATCAACCACGACCTGTTCCTGTCGAACGAGGCGATCCGCGGCGTCATCCGGCGCGCCATCGAGACCGGCACCTATGCCGGCGTGCCGATGTCCGGCCCGCTGCCGGGCGGCCCCGCCGGTGGCCCTGTCGATCCGCTGTCGCCCGCCGCGGCGGCGTCTCTGCAGCCATACTGAGCCCGGCCGGTCGATCCGCCGGCGGCGCAGATTGTCGGCGCTGGGCCGGGCCGTTATGGTTTCGCGCCGGTCCGTGATCCTCCGTTCCCCCGACGGGCCGTCCGGACGGGAGTGCACATGCGACGACCTCTCAGGGCCGCGGCCGTCCGCTCGATCGGTCCGGCGCTCGTCGCGATCCTGTGCGCCCTGCTGCTGGTGGCGGTCGCCGCCCCGAGCGCGGCTGCCGAGGCGCGCACCGCGCTGGTCGTCGGCAATGCCGCCTACGGCTTCGCGCCGCTCGCCAATCCGCTCAATGACGCCACCGACATCGCCGCGGCGCTGCGTGGCGCCGGCTTCGAGGTGACGCTGGCGACAGACGCCGACCAGCCGACCCTGAAGGCCGCGGTGCGCCGCTTCGCCGACACGCTCAAGAGCCGCGGCGGCGTCGGCCTGTTCTTCTTCGCCGGCCACGGCGTGCAGGTCGGCGGCGAGAACTACATCGTCCCGATCTCGCCCCGCGCCCCCTCGGCCGAGGAGCTGAGGACCGCCTCGGTCACCGCCTCCGAGGTGGTCGACGCCATGACCAGCGCCGGCAACGTCCTCAACATCGTGGTGCTCGACGCCTGCCGCGACAATCCGATCGCCGGCACCAGCACGCGCGGCCTGTCGCGGATCGACAGCGGCGCCAGCCTGTTCGTTTCCTTCTCCACCTCGCCGGGCGCCGTGGCCCTCGACGGCTCGGGCCGCAACAGCCCCTACGCCAAGCACCTGACGCAGGCGCTGGCGACGCCCGGCCTGACCCTGGAGGACACCTTCAAGCGCACCCTGAAGGGCGTCTATCAGGAGACCCGCGGCCAGCAGACGCCGTGGCTCTCGTCGTCCTTCTTCGGGGACTTCGTCTTCCGCGAGGCGGCGCTCGCACCGCGGCCGATGCCGTCGCCGGCGCCTGCTCCGCCATCGTCCTCCTCGCCGCCGCCGGTCGCCGATCCGCGTGTCGCCCCGCGCGAACCGCGCCCCGTCCAGGCCGCCGTGGCACCGCGGCTCGCCGGCCTCTACCGCGCCGACGGCAAGAATCCCGACGGCAGCCGCTATCGCGGCATGGTGGCGCTGCAGCCGGCCGGGGAGGGGATGCGCTTCACCTGGTGGATCGGCCGCGACGTGTTTCGCGGCACCGGCGAGTTCGCCGGCCGCATGCTGGTGGTGAACTGGGGCCAGACCCATCCGGTGATCTACGGCTTCGGCGGCAGCCGCGATCTCGATGGCGAATGGGCCGACGGCACCGCGACCGAGCGGCTGACGCTGTTCGCCGCGGCCGCCGACCGCCCGGTGGCACCGCCGCAGGGCCGCTACCGGGTCGCCGGCCGCAATGCCGACGGCAGCCGCTATGCCGGCACGCTCGCCATGCGGCGCGAGGGCGACCTCTATCGGCTGAGCTGGCGGGTCGGATCGAGCGGCTATCAGGGCACCGGCCGGCTCGACAGCAATGTGCTCACCGTCGACTGGGGTGCGGCGACGCCGGTCGTCTACGCCCTCGCCGCCGACGGCACCCTGACCGGCCTGTGGGACGCCGGCCGCGGCGAGGAGATTTTGACGCCGGAGTGAGGCGTTCCCTCCGGTTGTGCCCAATCATCATGCGTCGGTCGTATTGTCGCGGCATGACGGCCCTGCGGGCCGGTGCGCCCGCGGGCGGCACCGGTGTGCTATCGGGGGTCGGCTTCGGACCCCGAGGAGACGCCGTGTTCGGCAATCCCGACATCAACCGGCTGGCCGTGCATTCCGGCCTGCGCCAGATCGCCTGGGGCCTCGCCGGCGTGTTCTTCTTCGCCGTGCTGCTGCGGGCCGGCTTGTCGCCGGCCGGCGCGTTCCTGGCTGTCGCGGCGACGCTTGCCGCGCGGCTCGCCACAAGGCCGCTCGCCTTCGCGTTGATCCGCGCCTACGGGGTCCGCACCACCATGCTGCTCGGCAGCCTGCTTTACGTCGTCGAGTTTCCCGTGCTGGCGATGACCGATGTCGGCCGGTGGTGGACGGTCGCCGCCTATGTGCTCGCCGTGGCGCTCGCCGACGTGACCTACTGGACCTGCTACCACGCGGTGTTTGCGGCCGCCGGCGATGTCGGCGAGCGTGGCGCGCAGGTCGGCGTGCGCACCCTCGTGCTGGTCGGGGCCGACGCCGTCGCCCCGGTGGTCGGCGGGCTCCTGCTGACCTGGCACCCCTGGGCCGCCTTCGCGGCGGCATCCGTCGTCGCGCTGGTCGCCATCGTGCCGTTCTGGTCCGTGCCGGTCCCGGCCGTCGACCTTTCCGGCAACCACGGCTGGGCGCCGTTCCGCGAGGGGGTGCGTTTGTTCGCGGCCGACGGCTTCCTGCTGTGCGGCATGGCGATCACCTGGGGCCTGATCATGTTCGAGGCGTTCGACCGCCGCTTCGACGCCTTCGGCTGGCTGCTCGGCGCTGCGGCGATCGCCGGGGCGTTGGGCGGGCTGGTGCTCGGCCGCCTGATCGACGCGGGTCACGCGCGCCGCGCCGTCTGGCTGAACCTCGCCGCCATGGCGGTCGTGGTGCTGCTGCGCACCTGGCTTGCCGACACCCCGACCGGCGTCGTCGTCGCCGCGCTCGCCACCCAGGCGCTGTTCGGCCTCTATGTGCCCACCCTGATGACGGCTGTTTACAACGCCGCCAAGAGGTCGCCCTGCGCGGTGCGCTTCCACTATCTGGCGGAGGCCGGCTGGGACGTCGGTGGGATCGTGGTCTGCCTGCTGACGGCGGCGGCCCTCGCCCTCGGCGTGCCGGCCCGCTTCATCTTGCTGCTGGCGCTGCCGGTGCTGGCGCTGCAGGCCTGGTGGCTCGACCGCGGCTATGCCGCGGCGCGTGAAGCCGATCGAACGCCCGCCACAGGGACACCGGCCGCCGCTGTGCTCGCCGGCCGGCTCGACTGAAACCGCACGGCCTCAGAGCGCGCGGCTCGAAAACGAATGCTCGACCGGGTCGTGGTGCAGCCGCTGGCGGGCGATCAGCAAGCGCATTGTCGCCGCCAGGCTGACGATCAGCAGCAGACCGATCAGGACCAGGCCGGCCTGCGACCAGGCGTCGGCCGAGACGTGCGTCGGGGCCTTGGCGATCGCCATCGCGACATGGGTGAGTCGTGCGATCAGGAACAGGCCGCCGAGACTGCCGACGAAGACGACGAGGCCGATCAGGGTTCCAGGTGTCCGATCCTCGTTCATTTCAACCTCCGGGATCGACCCGGCCGCCCGTATGCCGGGCAGCCGGATGACGACCAGAATCCTAAGCCCGCGCGGTGGGGCCGGGCATCGGGGTTTTCATGGAGGCCGGTCGCTTCGAGCCAAGTAAAGTGACCGCGACGAAGGATTGCTTGGGCAGAGGCCCGGGTTCGGGCCATGATGCCCCGAGAACCGGCCATCGCGTCGATGGTCGGCGGCTGTTTCGGAGGACCGTGATGCACGCGCCGGGCTTTCTCGATGGGTTCGACCGGCTGGTCGCCTTCGACGCCGAGACCACCGGCAAGCGCGCGCCCGATCCCGCTTTCATCCGCAAGCAACCGTTGGGATGGCGGCCGCCGGGCCTCGTCATCGAGGTCGGCTTCGTGGAACTGCGGCGCGAGGCCGACGGGTGGCGCAAGGGCGAGACCTGGCGCTCGCTGGTCAACCCGGACGCTCCGATCGATCCCGCCGCCATCAAGGTGCACGGCATCCGCCCGGCGGAACTCAAGAACGCGCCACGCTTTCCGGCGATCCTGCCGCAACTGCGCGACTTCGTCGCCGACTCGCCGATCGTCGCCCATGCCTGGGAGAACGAGCGGGACTTTTTGGATTACGAGTTCGCCCGGGCCAAGGTGATCGGCTGGGGCGAGCGCGCCTATGACGAAGCGCGCTATCTCTGCACCCAGAAGCTCTACGCCCAGATTTTCCCCGGTGCCTCGATGTCGCTCACCGCGATGTGCGACCGCCTGGCGCTGGACGCCAGCGAGCGTGACAACCGCCACGGTGCGCTCCTCGACGCCGACATGACGGCCGACGCGCTGCTGCTGCTCGACCAGATCCTCAAGGACGGCGGCAGCGGCAGCGCCACGCCACGAAGCTGGACGTTCGGAGGGTGAGGCTCGGTCGGCGTCGCGGCGGGCGCTCGACGGCTGCGGCGGCTGCGGGCCGCGATGCGATCATCCGTCTGGAAAGCCGCCGAATGCGCCGGTCACTTCAGCTTCATGTCGATGCGGAGCGTGTCGCCGCGGTAGAGCCCTTCGCCGATGAACACCAGGCATCCGTCACGATCGACGACCGTCCGGTGCACGATCGCGACCGGCGCGTTGAGGGAGATGTCCAGATATTTCGCGGTCTCCACGTCGGCGGTGCCGATCGTCAGGGTCTGACGGGCGTCCTTGATCTTCAGTCCCGGAATGTCGGCGATCAGCTTCAGGGCCGGCTTGCTCTGAAAGTCCTTCCTCGAAATCTTGCTGGCGAGGCGCTCGTCGATATAGAGGTCGCTGAGATAATACGGCGTGCCGGTGCGCGAATGCAGGCGGCGGATGCGCTGATAGGACGGCGCCAGCGTGCCGACCGGATGCATCACGTGGTGCGGCTGCATGCCGCGTTCCTCCGAGAGCGTCTGGATCACGGCGTTCTTGCGCGGCATCAGGAGGCCGGACCAGTCGGTCGCGACCTCGCACCAGAGCTGCACCTCCGGCCGCTTGCGGACGAACGTGCCCTTGGCGCGGAAGCGCTCGATCAACTGATCCTTCGCCAGGATATCGAGGGCCTGCCGAATGGTGGCGCGCGCCACGCCGACCTCGACGGCCAGCTCGTCCACGGTCGGGATCTGCTGCCCGACGGTCCACTGCCCGGATTCGATCCGACGCCGGAACAGACTGGCCAACTGGATGTAGCGGGCGACGGCGCTGCGGTTGAGGTCCGGAGCGGCGTCTGAGCTGGATGCTTTCATGCTCTATTCCCGGTCGACGCGCGTGCCACATGACGACGCGACGATCGACGCGACAGTCTGCGATGTCGAACCGCATGCATGTCCCGGACCACTGTCTGCGCTGGCGTCGTCGCTCGGCATGACCCGCGCGGCCGCCGGCGCGAGACGCTCTCGCCGGACTTTCGAAGACGACCGCGTCGTCATGCGTCGCACCCGACACCTAAAACAAGCAAAGCGTTCGGCGCCACATCAGACGGCCGAGATCGATGCCCTGAACCGATAGACCATTCGCCTAGTCAATGCAACTATTGCGGGTTGCGTCGCGCTTCAACTCTCGCCCGGCGCGCAGGTCGCGCAGGCGCTCGGCGTGGTTCCTCTGGCGCGAAGGCGCGGTGGAGGCGGGCCCGGCGCGCGGTACGAAGCCGTTTCGGCTCGATTCGAAGCATGCCTCCGGCCTCCCGGCGCCGGCGACTCTGCTCACGCTGCTGCCGCGATCGGGCCGCCGAGCAAGGCTGGCCCGATCAAAAAGTGCTGGACAGATCGGCGCATTAGGTCATATATCTGGCCTAACGGCACTTGGCTCCTCACCCCGGAGGTGCTCCGGCGTCGGAACTGGCGACGCAAGGCCGGCCGGTGTCGACAAACCCGCTTCGAGCGAGCATCGAACGGGTTATCTTTACGGACGCACGAACAGCCGGAGCCGTCATGGCCACCACAGCAGAATCACCTCGGGCCGCCGGATCGGCGGACAGCTCGCAGCCGCAGCGGGTCGGTCCGCTCGCCCATATCCGGGTGCTCGACATGGGCCGCATCATGGCGGCGCCCTGGGCGACGCAGATCTTCGCCGATCTCGGAGCGGATGTCATCAAGATCGAGCGTCCGGGCGTCGGCGACGATACCCGCGGCTGGGGGCCGCCGTTCCTGAAGAGTCCGGATGGCGCCACGGCAGGCGACGCCGGCTACTTCCTGTCCGTCAATCGCGGCAAGCGATCCGTCACGGTCGACATCACCAAGCCCGAGGGGCAGGAGATCATTCACCGGCTCGCCGCGACCGCGGACGTCGCCATCGAGAACTTCAAGGCGGGAACGCTGGAGCGATACCGGCTCGATGCCGCGTCGCTGCGGGCCGTCAATCCGCGGCTGGTCTACTGCTCGGTCACCGGCTTCGGTCAGGACGGCCCGCGCCACGAGCAGGCGGCCTACGACTTCGCCATCCAGGCGATGGGCGGCCTGATGAGCGTGACCGGCGAGCGCGACGACCTGCCCGGCGGCGGGCCGCAGAAGGTCGGCCTGCCGATCGTCGACATCATGACCGGGATGTATGCCGCCGTCGCCGTGCTGGCGGCCCTGACGCGCCGCGCCGAGACCGGGCAGGGCGAGACGATCGATCTCGCGATGCTCGATGTGCAGGCGGCCGTGCTGGCCAATCAGGCGATGAACTGGATGCTGTCCGGCAGGACGCCCAAGCGCGGCGGCAACCGCCATCCGAACATCCAGCCGCAGGACGTGTTTCCCTGCGCCGACGGGCATCTGGTGCTGGCGGTCGGCAATGACGGGCAGTTCGCCCGGCTGTGCAGCGTGCTCGAGCGGTCCGAATGGGCGAGTGACGAGCGTTTCAGCAGCAACGCCGCGCGCGTTCGCAACAACGCGGTGCTGACCGCGCTGCTGAGCGAGCGCTTCCGCATGGTCGGCCGCGCCGAGCTGATCAAGGCGCTCGACGCCGTGGGCGTGCCTTGCGCGCCCATCAACGACATCCCGCAGGTGTTCGACGACCCGCAGATCCGTCATCGCGAGATGCGGCGCGACCTGCCGCATCCGGTCGCCGGAACGGTGCCGCAGGTCGTCAGCCCGCTGCGTTTCGCGGACGAGCCGCTGCGCTTCGATCGCGCGCCGCCGCTGCTGGGCCAGCACACGCGCGACATTCTCGCCGAGCTCGGGCTCGACGATGCCGCGCAGAGCGAGCTCGCCGCGCGCGGCGTGACCTGACGCGACCGAGCCCGACACGGCTGACGGCTTGCACGACCGAAGGCCTGCACGACCGAAGCCTTGCACGAGCGAAGGCTTGCACGAGCGACCAAGGATTGCCGATGCCCCGCATCCCTCTCCCCGATCCGGCCGACATGACGGCCGAGCAACGCGCCGTGCACGACTCCGTGGTGTCGGGTCCGCGCGGAAAGATGATCGGCCCGCTGCGCGCCGTCATCCACAGTCCGGAGCTCGCCCGCCGCTGGTCGGCGCTCGGCGAGTTCCTGCGCTACTCCACCTGTCTGCCGCCACGGCTCAACGAGCTGGCCATCATCGTCGTCGGCCGGCGCTACACCAGCCAGGTCGAGTGGTGGGCCCATTCGGCCGCCGCGGCCAAGGCCGGCCTCTCGGTCGAGGTGATCGAAGCGATCCGGCTCGGCGAACCGCCGGCGTTCTCCGACCAGGACGAGGCCGCGGTGTACGAGTTTGCGCGTCAGCTCGTGCAAGCCGGCCAGGTGGACGAGGCGACCTATCGGGCCGTCGAGCGTCGCTTCGGCGCGCGCGGAGTCGTCGAGCTGGCCGGCGTCGTCGGCTACTACACGATGGTGTCGATGACGCTCAACGTGCACGACATCCCGCTGCCGGACGGTGTCGCCACCCAGCTCTCCCCGCTGCCGCAATCGAACGGGCTGCTGACGCCGTTGCCGGCGGCCCGCCCCCGCTGAGAGGAAACGCCATGCCGGGATTCGACATCGTCGCGGCGCCGCCCGTGTCGGCACCGACCGTCGCGCTGCCGCCGGGCGCCTGCGACGCGCACAGCCACGTCTTCGGCCCCTTCGATCGGTTCCCGCCGCTGCAGGCCTCGGTCTATGCCTTGCCGGACGCGTCGCCGGACGTGCATGCGGCAACACGGGCAAAGCTCGGCGTCGCCTATGGGGTGCTCACCCAGCCGGCGCCCTACGCCAACGATCCCGCGGCCATGCTCGATGCGGTCCGTCGCTCCGGCGGCGCCTTGAAGGCGGTCGCCGCCACCGACAGCGCGATCGACGATGCGACGCTCGAGGCATGGCGCGCCGGCGGCATCTGCGGCCTGCGGTTCGTCGAGATGCGGGCGCCCGGCGGCCAACGCTATCCGGGCAGCGTCGGGGCCGACCAGCTCGTCGCGCTGGCGCCGCGCATGCGCGCCCTCGGTCTCCATGCACAACTTTGGGCGAATGCGGCCGACCATGCCACGCTGCTGCCCGATCTGCTGCGTCTCGGCGTGCCGCTGGTGCTCGATCACATGGGCTGCCCGGATCCGGCACGCGGCCCGGGCGACCCGAGCTTCGGCGCGATCCTCGACGCGATGAAGACCGGTCAGGTGTGGGTGAAGCTGTCGGTGTGCCGGGTGTCGCGCACCCAGCCCGACTATCCCGACGTGAAGCCCCTGCACGACGCCCTGGTGGCGGCCATGCCCAACCGGCTCGTCTGGGGCTCCGACTGGCCGTATGTTCGGCTCGATCCGTCGCCCGACGCCGGCCGGCTGCTCGACCTGTTCGCGGGCTGGCTCGGCGACGACGCCCTGCGGCATCGGATTCTCGTCGAGAACCCCGCCGCGCTGTATGGATTCCCCGGCCCGAGCAAGCACGCCGCGGCCTGAGCCACTCAATCGGAGACACGCGATGTCCGACGCCGAAGCGGCCCTGCCGACCACCGTCCCGATCGCCGTGGTCGGCGCCGGAACCATGGGAAGCGGCATCGCGCTCGTCGCCGCCAAGGCCGGACACAAGGTGCTGCTGCACGATGCCAACGCCGAGGCGATCCAGCGCGGCCTCGATGGGCTGCGCAGCGGGCTCGACCGCCTGGTCGCGAAAGGCAAGATGACGGCCGCCGAACGCGACGCGCAGCTCGGCCGCATCGCGCCGACCCCGGATGTCGACGCCGTCGCGCCCGCCGGGCTGGTGATCGAGGCGATCATCGAGGACTTCGGCATCAAGCGCGATCTGTTCCGGCGGATCGAAGCCGCCGTCGCGCCTGATGCCATTCTGGCCACCAACACGTCGTCGCTGTCGGTGACGGCCCTGGCGGCCGTGCTGTCGCGGCCCGAGCGGTTCGTCGGCGTCCACTTCTTCAATCCGGCCCCGATCCTGCCGCTGGTGGAGATCGTCAGCGGCCATCTCACCGCGCCGGCTGTCGCCGCGACGGCGTTCGCCACCTGCCGGGCCTGGGGCAAGACGCCCGTCCACTGCCGCTCGACCCCCGGATTCATCGTCAATCGGGTCGCCCGGCCGTTCTACGGCGAAACGCTGCGCCTGCTGACCGAAGGCGCCGCCTCCCCGGCGACGCTCGATGCCATCCTGCGCGAGGCGGGCGGGTTTCGCATGGGCCCCTGCGAGCTGATGGATATGATCGGGCACGACATCAACTACGCGGTGACCCGGACCGTCTATGAGCTCCTGTTCCAGGATCCGCGATACAAGCCCTCGCTCGTGCAGAAGGAGCTGGTGGACTCCGGGCTCCTCGGCCGCAAGAGCGGACGCGGATTCTTCGACTATGCCGACGGCGCGACCGCGCCGGCGCCGGACGACGCACCGGCCGGCCCAAGGCCGGCGCGCGCCGTGATCGAGGGCGATCTCGGTCCGGCGGCGGCGCTTGCGGCGCTCGCCGACGCGGCCGGGCTGACGGTCGAGCGTCGCGACGGCACCGGCCTCGTCCGGCTCGACGGCGCCACGCTGGCCCTGACCGACGGACGCTGCGCCACCGAGCGCATGGCGGAGGCGGGTGGCCCATCCGTTCTGTTCGACCTCGCCCTGGATTACGGCACGGCCAAGCGCGTGGCGATCGCCCGCGCCGATCAGGCGCCGGCGACCGCGACGGCAGCGGCCGCGGGCTTCTTCCAGGCGCTCGGCAAGTCCGTGTCGGTGCTGGACGATGCGCCCGGCCTCGTCGTGATGCGCACCGTCGCGATGATCGTCAACGAGGCCGTCGACGCCGCGCACCAACAGGTCGCCAGCATCGACGACATCGACCTGTCGATGCTCAAGGGCGTCAACTATCCGCGCGGGCCGCTGGCCTGGTGCGATTCCCTCGGCGCCGCGCGGGTCGCGACCGTCATCGACTCGCTCGGGCGCACTTACGGGGAGGATCGCTATCGCGCCTCGCCGCTGCTCAAGCGTCACGCCCTGACGGGGCGCTCGTTCCACTGAACCCACGGATCCGGACACAGCGACATGACGGACTCTTCAGGCGCAAAGCCGCCGGTGACCAGCCGGTGCGACGGCAAAGGCGCAGCCATCATCACGATCGACCGGCCGGAGCGCCGCAATGCCTTGAACCTGGAGGTGAAGGGCCTGATCGCCGACGCCGTGGAGGCGCTGACGGCGGACGAGACGGTCGACGTGATCATCCTCACCGGCGCCGGCGGGTGCTTCGTCGCCGGGACCGATCTGGCCGAGATGGCGACCATGACGCCGCAGACCCATGTCGCACTACAGACCGACCGGGTGTTCAACGTCCTGCGCCATTGCCCCAAGATCCTGATCGCGGCGGTCGAAGGCTACGCGCTGGGCGGCGGCTGCGAGCTCGCGCTGTGCTGCGACCTGATCATTGCCGGGGAGGATGCCGCGTTCGGCCAGCCGGAAATCCGCGTCGGCATCATGCCGGGCGCCGGCGGATCGCAGCGGCTGCTGCGCGCCATCGGCAAGTACCGCGCCATGAAGCTGATGCTGACCGGCGAGCCGGTGCGGGCGCCCGATGCGCTCGCCATGGGCATGATCTCCGAGGTGGCGCCGAAAGGAGCCGCGCTCGAGCGTGCGCTGGCGCTCGCCAAGACGATCCTCGCCATGCCGCCGCTCGCCGTCCGCGCCATCAAGGAGGTCGTCACGCTCGGCCAGGACGCGCCGCTGGAAACGGCGCTGGCGCTGGAACGCAAGGCCTTCGTGATGCTGTTCGACAGCGCCGACCAGAAGGAAGGCATGCAGGCCTTCCTGGAGAAGAGGAAGCCGACCTACCAGGGGTGCTGAGCCGCGCGGTGCTCATTCCCGCGAAAGCGGGAATCCAGGAGCCACGCCCGGCGAGGCTCTGGGTCCCCGCTTTCGCCGGGACGAGCGGATTTGGTGGGCGATTCATCTCCAATAAAAATCTGTTTAGCCGCGGGGATCGGAGCAGCTACTTGCTCTCCGGCCCGGTCCAGCCTTCGCCGCCGGGGGGGCGCTGCAGCATCGGACGCTCGAAGATTTCGCCGAGCGCGGCGTAGAACGGCCCGCCCAGGCGGGCGATCGGCCGCATCTTCACGCTGTCGACGCGGCGGCCGTCGAAGATCTCCGGCGAGAGATGGAAGGCGACGACCTCGCCGATATACAGCGTGTTGATGCCGCTGCCGAGCACCACCACCTGGTCGAGACGGCACTCCATCTGCACCGGCGACAGCGCGATGCGCGGCGGCTTGACGTGCCGGCTCGGCAGCAGCGGAATGCCGAGCGCCTCCGCCTCGCTGACCTCGGGCGGGAAGTTCTGGCCGCTGCGATGCATCAGCTCCATGGTCGCTTCGGTGGCGACATTGACGACGAACTCGCCCGTCGCCTTGATGTTGCGGGCCGTGTCCTTGATGGCGTCGCCGGGCGCGCCGGCGCGCTTGGCGATGTTCATGGCCAGCATCGGCGGCGTGGTGGCGACGTAGTTGTAGGAGCTGAACGGCGCCACATTGACGAGGCCGTCCGGGTTGACCGTGGTGATCCACGCCACCGGACGCGGCACGACGCAGCCGACGATCAGGCGATAGGCCGCCTCGGTGTCGAGGTTTTTGGCGTCGATGGTGACGAAGTCGTCGGGCATGGCGCAATCCGGTGGGGGCGCGAGGAATACGAGGGCGAGCGGCCGGCGGCCGCCACGGGCGAGGCCTTGGTCAGCCCGCCTTGATCACCGGGCCTTGATCTGCGCGGTGGCGATGAGGCGGGCCATGCGGTCGGCATCCAGCTTCAGGTAGGCGGCGAAGTCCTTGGCGTCGAGATAGAACACCTCGCTGCCTTGCGAAACGATCTTCTGGCGCACGGCCGGCATGCTCATCACGGTGGCGAGCGTCGCGCCGAGCTTGTCGAGAACCGCCCGGGGTGTCTTCGCCGGTGCCGATATGCCGTACCAGGTGCCGATGTCGAAGCCCTTCAGGCCCAGCTCGTCGAGCGTCGGGACGTTAGGGAGCTGGTCGGCCCGCTTCAGGGTCGTCACGGCGAGCGCGCGCAGCGCGCCGGACTCGATGTGCTGCAGCAGCGGCGGCGCGTTCAGGAAGCCGAGATCCATCTGGCCGGAGACGAGGTCGGTCGTCGCCGGCGCGACGCCCGTGTAGGGAACATGCACCATGGTGGCGCCGGTCATCTGCTTGAACAGCTCGGCGGCGAGGTGGGGCTGGCTGCCGATGCCCACCGAGCCGAAGTTCAGCGTGTCCGGATGGGCCTTGGTGTAGGCGACGAGCTCGGGCACGCTGCGGATCGGCAGCGAGGCGCGGACCACCAGCACGTTGGGGACATTGGCCACCATCGCCACCGGCGCGAAATCGGCGATCCCGTCATAGGTCACCTTCGACAGCAGCGGCATGATGGCATGGGCCGTGGCGGTCGACAGATAGAGCGTGTGTCCGTCCGGCTCGGCATGCGCCACGAAGCTCGCGCCGATCGTGGTGCCGGCACCCGGCTTGTTGACGACGATCACCTCCTTGCCGAGCACGTCGGCCATGGCCGCGGCGATCGTCCGGGCCAGGAGGTCGGCCGAGCCGCCGGCCGCATACGGATTGACGAGCTGGATGGTGGTGCGCGGGAAGTCCTGCGCCTGTGAGGTACCGATCAGTGCGCCGGCCGTCAGCGCCGCGACGAGAAGCCCCTTCGTGATCATTGTTTCCCCCGTGATGTCCTGCCTTGACGGCTTTTCGGGCTTGTTGGGGCCCTGGATGTCTCAGTCCCCGACGGCAACCCGTCGGCATCGATGCCTTTCTGTCGCGCCCACAATCGGGCGAATCACCCGCTCCGGCTCAGTCGATCCGGATGCCGGCGGTCTCGATCACGCGCTTCCACTTCGTGGATTCTCTCTTGAGAAAGGCGGCGAGGTCCTCCGGCGTGCCGCCGGTCGGCACGGCGCCGAGCTCGAAGATGCGCTGCGCCAGCGCCGGCTCCTTGATGGCGACGTTGACCTCGGCATTGACGCGCTCGACGACCGCCCGCGGCGTGCCGGCGGGAGCCAGGAAGGCGAGCCAGCTCGACATCTCGACGTCCGGAATGCCGGCCTCGGCGTTGTTCGGGATGTCCGGGATCGCCGGCGCGCGATCCTTGCCGGCGATGGCCAGGGCCTTCAAGGTTCCCGACGTGATGAAGCTCATGACGCCCGGCACCGTGTCGACCGTGAAGTCGATGTTGCCGGCGAGCAGATCCTGGAGCATCGGCGCGCTGCCGCGGTAGGGGACGTGCGTGCCGGTGAGGCCGGTGCTCGACACGAACAGCGTGCCGCCGAGATGCCCGGTCGAGCCGACGCCGGCGCTGCCGTAGTTCGCACCCTGCGGAAGCGCCTTCATCTCGGCGATGAAGTCCTCGAGGGTCGTCGCCTTGACCTTGGGGCTGACGACCAGGACGCTCGGAAAGAAGGCGACATAGACCACCGGCGTGAAGGCCGAGGCGGTGTCGAACGGCATCTTCCGGTACATGAACTGGTTCATGGCGGCCGGGCCCGGCGTCGCCATCAGCAGCGTGTAGCCGTCGGGCTGGCTGCGGGCGACCACGGCGGCGCCGTTGTTGCCGGCGCTGCCGGCCACGTTCTCGATGATGACGGGCTGGCCGAGCCGGGTCTGCAGCCGCGCCGCGACGACGCGCGCGACCACGTCGGTGCTGCCGCCGGCCGCATAGGGCACGACGATGCGGACTGGTCCGTCCGGCCACGCCGCTGCGGTGCTCGATGCCCCTGAAAGCGCGACCGCAAGGAGCAGTCCGATCCAACCTGTCCGCATGGTCATCCTCCCTGAGCTCGTCGGCGGTCCGCCTGGACGGCGCCGTGTCGCCGTCGCCGACGAGCGCTGATCACGGCAGAGACCCGATCCAGTTCGCCAGCGCGTCGACCACGGCCTTCGGCTGCTCGGGGATGAGGGCGTGGCTGGCGTTCGGGATCACGGCGATGGTGACGCGCGTGCCGAACTCGTCCTTCATCTCGTTGCGCTTGGCCGCCGGCTTGAACGGATCCTGCTCGGCCTGGAGATCGAGCAGCGGCGCCGTGCCGCCCGACCACCACTCGCTCTGCTTCGTCGCGGCCACGGCCGCGCGCTGGGCATCGCGGACGCCCGGATGCCAGCCGTCGAGCCACACCCGCGGATCGTTGCCGGGCGCGAAGAAGCCGAACCGCAGGGCCGCGAGCCGCTCGTCCTCGGGCAACGACAGATCGCCGGCCTTGGTCACTGCGACGGTCAGCTCCGGGGCGTATTGTTTCGCTGCCGCGGCCGCGATGACGACCCCGCGCACCCGGGCCGGATGGTCGACGGCGGTCATCCGCGCGACCCAATTGCCGTAGGCGTGCCCGACGATGACGGCCCGGCCGCCGCCCACGGTCTCGATCACGGTCGCCACGTCGCGGGCGAAATCGTGCAGGCTGATGCCGGTCATCGGGCCCTTACTGCGGCCGATGCCGCGCGGCTGCGGACGCAGCACGCGAAAGCCGCGGGCGACCAGCCCGTCCGCCACGGCGTCGTAGTCTTCGGAGTCGCGGGCGAGCGACGGCAGCAGCACGATCGCCGGCCCGGTTCCGTCGACGATCACGTCGATCTCGACATCCGCGTACCGGACGGTCTCCCGGGTGCGTTCCGCGGCGGCCACGCTGGTCGTGAGCAGGGCCAGCGTGGCGGTCAAGATCGACAGCGACAAAACGAGGCGGTTCATGCGGTCGCGTCCTTTCGTCATCGGATCCATGGATGCAGCGAGAATGCGTTGCATCCGATGCTTCAGAGCTGATCAGCGAACAGGCTGGACCTCATCCGGTGCTTTCGTCGCGGCACTCGGCACCACGCGATGACCGCGCTCTGCATCGAGCGCCTTCATGATCTCGGGCAACCTCTCCTCGGCGGTCCGAGTGCACTGCTCGTAGATGCTGCCACCATGACTGTCGATCGCGACCACCAGCGGACCGAGGTCGGCGACCCGCAGCCTGACCAGGCGATAGTGCGAGATGAGGTCGTCCCAGGCGACGGCGACGACCGACTGGATGGCGTCCGTCAGCAGCGGGCAGCCACCCCCGAGGAACGACAGGTAGACGCACCCGACTTCCTGCATCGCTTGCGTGCAGGCCATGTCGAGGCCGCCCTTGCCGCCGATCAGCCGCAGCCGATAGTGGCGAATGAGCCCCGGCATCAGGGAATTGAACCGCGTGCTGGTCGTCGGGTTCATGTAGAGAACCTCGAACCGGCCGTCGGTCTCCTGGCTGTAGCTGCCGAGGTGGAACAGCGTGTCCCCGGTGATGTCGATCGGCAGCGGCCGCCCGGCCTCCATGTACTCGATGATGCGGCGGTGAGTGGGCAGGCCCGCCGTGATGGTGATGTCGCCGGTCAGGGTGACGAGGTCGCCGACGACCAGCTCCCTGACGCTCTGTTCCGTCATCGGGAGCGTGAGTGACTTGATGGCTGGCATGGTGTGGCGCCCCTACTCGAATGTCTCGATGCGGCCATCGTCGTAGATGCGCGCGCTCGCCCGACGGTTGATCCAACAGTTGAAGCACACGGCGACCGGGATGAAGCCGTGCGAGGCGGCATAGTCTATGTGGACGGCCAGCGCGGTGGTGTCGCCGCCCGTGCCCATCGGACCGAAGCCGGTCTTGTTCACGGCGTCGAGCAGGCGGGCCTCCATGTCGGCGAGGATCGGCTCGGGATTGACGAGGCCGAACGGCCGCAGCGACGCCTGCTTGGCGAGCTTGGCGCAATAGTCGAACGTGCCGCCGATGCCGACGCCGATCACCACCGGGGGGCAATGCTGCGAGCCGGCCTTGAGCACGCAGTCCATGACGTAGCGCTCGATGACGTCGAGGGTCGGGAAGCTGAAGATCTCCAGCGCGGCCCAGCGGCCGGCGCCGAGCCCCTTCGGCGAGCAGGTGATCTCGACATAGTCGGCGCCGTCGACCAGCTCGAAGCTGACCAACGGCATGCTCTTGCCCTTGTAGCCGCGTTCCAGCGTCAGCGGATTGGTCACGTGCTTGAGGATGGGCGGCTGGATGGTCGCGACGAGATGGTCGAACCCGTCGGAGATGGCTTGCCGGATATTGCCCTGCAGGCGCGCCGCTGTGCCGATCTTGACGAAATAGGTCGGGATGCCGGCGTCCGAGCAGAGATGGCGGCTCGCCTCCTCGGCCCGGCGGGCGCTGCCGAGCATCATCGACAGCACGTTCTGGGCGACCGGATTCGTCTCGGCCTCCCGGGCACGCGCCAGCGCCGCCTTGGTATCCTCCGGCACCTTCTTCAGGGCGCTTCCGTAAAGCTCGGCGGCGACGGTTTTCACCTGGTCGTAAGTGACTGGCACGACTGACGTCCTTCCATCTCGCCGAGAACCGAAAAGGAACGTGGATCAATGAGCTGGTCGGTCGACGGCGCCTTGCATGCCGCTGGTGACGGCGATGTTGAACCGTGTCCGCCGGCGCTGCACGCCGATCGGGCAGGATGCCGGCGAGCGCGAGACGACTGCGTTCGCCGGATGCGGTGTGGTGCCGGCGGATGCCGCGCCGTCAGGCGGGCTTGGCCGCCTCGCTGCGGGCCGCCGGAATTCCGGCCAGGATCACGACGGCTCCGATGAACATCAGGGCCGCATAGTAATACTGTCCGACGGCGAGCGATCCGGTGGCTGTCGCCATCCAGCCGACGATCCACGGGCTGAAGAAGCTGCCGATGCCGCCGAGCGTGGTGATCAACGCGATGCCCCCGGCGCGCGCCGGACCGGTCAGGAACGACGACGGCATGGTCCAGAAGGGTCCCATGGCGCCCAGGGTGCCGACTGCCGTCATGGTCAGCGCCACCATGGAGAGGGTCGTGCTCGTCGGGACGAACGGCAGCATGGCCCATCCGGCGGAAGCGAGCAACGCCGGTGCGCAGGCGTGCCAGCGGCGCTCGAGCGATCGATCGGAATGGAGTGCGATGAGTTGCTGGGCCGTGACTGCGACGATGAACGGAATCGCGGACAGAAGCCCGACCGTGAACACGTCCTTGATGCCGGAGTTCCTGATGATGGTCGGCAGCCAGAAGAAGATGCCGCCCGTGCTCGCCATCAGGGCTGTCGCCAGGCCGACCAGGATATAGAAGCGGGGCGCTTTCAACGCGGCACCGAACGAATGGTGGCTCTTGGTGCCCTGCGCCTTGGCCTCCGCCTCGAGGTCAGCGATCACCAGGGACTTTTCCTCGGCGGTGAGCCAAGTGGCGTCATGCGGCCTGTCGGTCAGGTAGAAGTAGGCCACCACGCCACAGGCGACCGAGGGGAGCCCCTCGACGATGAACAGCCACTGCCAGCCGGCCAAACCACCCACGCCGGCCAGGCTGGTCATGATGGCCCCCGAGATCGGCCCCCCGATGACGCCGGTGATGCCGATGGACGCCATGAACATGGCGGTCAGGCGGGCGCGGCGGCGCGCCGGCGTCCACAACGTCAGATAGTACAGGATGCCGGGAAAGAATCCGGCTTCGGCCGCGCCGAGCAGGAAGCGCAACGTGTAGAGGTGCCAGTCGGTGCTGATCAGGGCGAGGGCAGCCGCACAAAGCCCCCATACCACCATGATGCGCAGCAGCGTCTTGCGAACGCCGATCCTTTCGAGGACCAGGTTGCTGGGGACCTCGAACAGGACATAGCCGAGAAAGAAGATGCCGGCACCGAACCCGTAGACCGCTTCGGTGAAATTCAAGTCGTGAAGGAACTGCAGCTTGGCGAACCCGACATTGGTCCGGTCGAGAAACGCCAGCAGGTAGCAGATCGTCAGGAACGGGATGAGCCGCAAGTAGATCTTGCGATAGGCGGCATCGGCCTCGTTGACGACTCGAGGGGCAGCTTCGACGGCAGGTATGGCGGCCATGCCTTCCTCCAGGTGCAAACGGTGGGATGTTCACGACGGGGGCATGGCGGTGATCGCCAGAAAGGTCACTGTCATGACCTTATCAGGTCATAGAGCTAGCTGAAGCGTTCAAGATTGTCAACTCCGTGTTCGGTACGGATGGAGCGAATTCGCCTGGTGGAGTAGCCTTTGGCTGTCGTGTTCCAACCCTCTGTCTCCTCGGCGGATTCGACGATCCGCCTTCACCGATGCCGGACCGTCCGTCGACCGCACCCGCCCGGAGATCGCGGCGCCTCGAGCCGGGGCGCCCTCTGATCCGGACGCCTTTGAACCGAGCCGTTCTCCGTCCGGGTGGGGCCGTCGAAACCGTCATCGCCAAGCAGGGCCTGTCCCATGAAACTGCACTGGTCTCCCCGCTCCCCGTTCGTCCGCAAGGTGATGCTGTTCGCCCATGAAACAGGGCTGGTGGACAAGCTCGAGTGCCACCGCACCGTCGTGGCGATGACGAAGCCGAATGCGGAGCTCTTGCCCGACAATCCCCTGAACAAGATCCCGACGCTGATCCTGGACGACGGCTCGCCGCTCTACGACTCGGTCGTCATCTGCCAGTATCTCGACGGCCTGCACGCGGGACCCAAGCTGTTCCCGACCGAGCCCAAGGCCTACTGGACGGCGATGCAGCGGTGCTCGCTGGGCGACGGCCTGCTCGACATGCTGCTCCTGTGGCGCAACGAGCGCGAACGCAGCCACCCGGATCCGGCCTATCTGAGCGCCTATGCGGTGAAGTTCGACGCCTCGCTGGCCAACCTCGAAAAGGAGGCCGACGCGCTCGCCGCGACGCCGTTCGGCATCGGCCATATCGCCATCGGTTGCGCACTGTCCTACACCGACTTCCGCTTTCCCGACCTCGCATGGCGGCCGAGCCACCCGAAGATCGCGGCCTGGCTCGCCGACTTCGTGAAGCGCCCGTCGGCCAAGGCGACCGAAGCGCGCGACGGCTGAGCGGCGGCCGACCGCGCGGGCTCCGAGACAAAGAAAAGGACCGACAGGCTTTCGCCCGCCGGTCCTTTTCGCAGGCGGCCCGGAGGGGCAGCCTGCGCGGTCAATTCTTCAGGATCGTCACGGCGCAGTTGCCGCCGGCGCCCAGCACGTGCGCGAGCCCCACCTTGGCGTCCGCCACCTGCCGCTTGCCCGACTGGCCGCGCAACTGCGAGATGATCTCGACCACCTGGCCGAGATGCGAGGCGCCGACCGGCTCGCCCTTGCTGATCAACCCGCCGCTCATGTTCACCGGCATGTCGCCGCCGATCTCGGTGCGGCCCTCGTCGATCAGTCGTCCTGCCTCTCCGAGGCCGCAGAGACCGAGCTCCTCGTAGATCTCGATCTCGCAGAAGGCATCGGTGTCCTGGACCTCGAAACAATCGATGTCCTTCGGCCCGAGGCCGGCCCGCTCGAAGGCCTGCTTGGCCGTCACCTCGGTCGGACCCGGGTTGTTCGCCGTCGCGCTCATGCTGTCGGCCGGGCAGCGGAAGTCGGCGGAGAAGCGGGCGATGCTGTGGCAGCAGGCCGCGATGGTGATCGGGTGTCCGCCGATCTTCGCCGCCCGCTCGCGCGAGGCGACGACCACGGCCGCCGCGCCGTCGTTGGGCGCACAGATTTCGAGCCGGCGGATCGGATCGCAGACCAGCGGCGAGTTGATGATCTCCTCGAGGCTGAACTCCTTCTGATACATGGAGTTCGGATTATGCACGCTGTTGCGATGGTTCTTGTGGGCGACCTTGGCGATGTGCAGGTCGGTGGTGCCGAACTCGTACATGTGCCGGCGCGCCCGCATCGACCAGTAGCTCGGATTGAGCGACATGCCCATCTCGACCTGCCACGGGCTGTAGATCATGCGCGGGTCCATGAAGCCGCGCGGCATCTTCTCGGTTCCGAGGACGAGCACCAGATCGGCCTCGCCGGAGCGGATGGCGAGAACCGCCTGGCGCAGGGCGACGCCGCCGCTGGCGCAGGCCGCCTCGACGTCCACGATCGGGATGTCGGTGCTGCCGAGGCGCCGAAGGATGCGCGCCCCGGAGGTTGCCGGAAGATACATGCGCGACAGATAGGCGGCCTGGATGTCCCGCCACGCGACGCCCGCATCGGCGAGCGCGGCGGCGGCGGCGTAGGAGCCGATCTCCTCGTAGGTCTTGTCGAACCGGCCGAAGGGATGGATCCCGGCTCCTAGAATGACGACGTCGGACATGATCGAGAACCCCTCAGAGGCGCGGCGCGAACGCGAAGGCGACGACGTCCTCGCCGGCGGCCCCGGTGTGATGAACGGAAATCTTCAGGCGCAGCGGCGTGCCGACCTTCAAGCTGTCGACGTCGCCCTCGATCGGAGACACGACCCGCAACCCGTCGGGCAGCTCGACGAGGCCGAGACCGAACGGCTTGAACGGCTCGGGGCCGCGATAGTCTCCCGGCGGCTTGTGGCGCACGACCGTGTAGGTCCACAGCTCGCCGTGGTCGGCGAGCGCGACCGGGTCCATGTCGATGCCGCCGCAATTCGGGCAGATGGCGTTGCGGCCGAGCGTGACCTCGTTGCAGTGCCTGCAGCGGGAGCCCTGCAGCCGCACCTTGGCGAGATCGTCGAGCGGTTCCGTCAACAAGCCGTCGCGGATCGCCACCCTTTTCGGGGCCTGATGTTCAGTTGCCATGCCTGCCACGCTCCCATGCGAGGAGCCGGTCGCGGACGCGAGGAGGTTCTTCACCGCGCCGCCGGCTCACCCTCGACCGAATAGGACATAAAGCTAGCCTTTAGGTGTGTTGCCGTCAAGGCTCTCCTGGCGACTGCGGCCATGCGCGTGGCGGGGTTCCGCCCGCCGAGGGGGCGCAGCGTCGGCCGAATCATCGGCGAGACGGCGGAGGCTGGCAACCGGAGCCGGCATCGCGGTCGGGGCGTCGGGCCACCGCGTGCCGGCTGGCCCGGGCTTCGCTAGTCTTCGTCGGCGGGCGGAGCCAGCCACGCCTCCGGAGGCGCCGTGCCACCCGAGGCGAGCGAGCGCTGGACCATCACGACGTCGGTCCAGTGGCCGAACTTGTAGCCGACGGAGGGCAGATACCCGACTTGGCGGAATCCACATTGCTCGTGCAGCCGGAGCGACGGCGCATTGGCGGCGTCGATGTAAGCGATGAGCTGTCTGTAGCCGGCCGCCGCGCAGGCGTCGATCAGCGCCGGCAACAGGACCTTGCCGATGCCGGAGTGCAGATGGTCGTGGTGCACGTAGATCGAGTGCTTCACCGTGTAGCGATAGGCCGGCCGCTTGCGGAACAGCACCGCGTAGGCATAGCCGACGACGCCGCCGCGTCGATCGGCGACCAGATGCGGCAGGCGATGCTTGCGCATGTTGCGTCGCCGCCGCTTGAGATCGTCCGGCAGAAGGGCGCCGTCGTCACCGAAATAGGATGGATCGACGCCACGGCGGATATGGTGTCGGTAAATGGCGAGCATCGGCTCGATATCCGCATCGGTTGACGGACGAATGAGCGTCTGTTCGGGCATCACGTTCATGAGAAGTCCTTCGCGAACGGTGCAGGGGCGAGCACGTGGATGCGACGTCACTCCCGGATCACATAGGTGTGGAACCGGATCGTGCCGGCGGCATCGATCTCGCGGTAGACGCCCTGGATCTCTGCCTCGAAGCCCGGAAAGGCGTTGGCGCTGCGCTCGAAGACCTTGAGATAGTCGATCATCGGCTTGGCCCGGTCGTCGAGGCGCTCGCCGGGGACGATCGTGGCGATGCCGGGCGGGTAGACGACGAACAGCGTCGTCGCGATGCGCCCGTGAATGGCGTCGATCGGCAGGTAGTCGACATTGTTGCGCACCAGGTGCCGGGCCGCTTCGGCGGGAGCCATCGCCGGCTCGGGCAGGTGCTTGGACATGAATTGCGCCTTCTGCAGGGAACTGACATCGGCGGCACGGAAGAAGGCGTGCATCTCCCGGCAGAGATCACGCAGGCGCACGCCGCGATAACGGTTCCGCCGGGCCGCGACGAACTCGGGCATGACGCTGTCGAGCAGGACGTTGTCGTCGTGCAGCCGCTTGAACGCGACGAGCGCGCTGACCAGCGTCCCCGCCTTGCTGGCCTCGACGCCCGGCGTGAGCAGGAACAGCAGGGAGTTGAGGTCGTTCTTCTCCGGCACGACGCGGTTCTCGCGCAGATACTGGGCGACGATCGGGGCCGGAACGCCGTGCTCCAGGTATTCGCCGGTGCTGCGGTCGAAGCCCGGCGTCAGCAGCGTCAGCTTGTTCGGATCCGTGATGGCGAAACCGGGCGCGACGTGCTCGAATCCGTGCCAGCGCGCCCCCGGCGACAGCTCCCAGAACTGCGGGTGGCTGGCCAGTGCGTCGGTCGCGAGGCTTTCCCAGGCGACCTCGTGCACGCCGCCCGGGGAGGCGGCGTCCGGAAGCTGGATCTTGTCCGGCACGAAGGGATCGAAGAACCAGCGGCGCGCCGGGTCGGCCTCCTTGCGCTCGAATTCCGCCCGCACGGCCCTCAGCTTCTTGCGCAGCTCGATGCCGAGCCGGATGGTGTCGTCCCACAGCACCTCGCCGGATCGCCCCTTCATCATCTGGGCGCACACGTCGATCGACGCGAACAGCGGATAGAACGGTGATGTCGAGGCGTGCTGCAGCACGCTCTCGTTGAAGCGCCGATGCTCGACCCGGCGCCGCTGCCCGCGGATGTGGCTGTCCTTCACGTGGATCTGCGACCCCTGCGAGAAGCTGGCGAGCTGCTTGTGGGTGGACTGGGTGGCGATGATGCCGGGGGCCTTGTCGTCGAGGCCGTTCACCCCCATGGCGAAGCGGCCGGCATAGATCGGGTGGAACTTCATGAAGCCGGCCCAGGCCTCGTCGAACAGGATATAGTCGCAGAGCGGGCCGAGCCGCGCGAGCATCATCTGCGCATCGTGGATGGTGCCGTCATAGGTGCACTGCTCGATCACGGCGGCGCGGAACGGCCGCTCGCGGCGCCACGCCTCCGGATCCTTGACCAGCGGATTGGTCCGGATGGCGTCGCGGATCGCGGTCTCGTCGAGGGCTTCCGGATGGATAGGCCCGATCAGGCCGTGGGCGTTGCGGTCGGTCGGCAGGAAGATCGGGATGCCGCCGCCGAGCAGCAGCGCGCCGTGATGCGCCGCCTTGTGATTGTTGCGGTCGAACAGCACCAGGTCGCCGTCGGCGACCAGCGCCCCGAGCACGATCTTGTTGGACGCCGAGGTGCCGTTGAGGACGAAATAGGTCCGCTCGGCGCCGAAGATCGCGGCGGCCTCCTTCTGGGCCTGGAGGGCGGGGCCTTCATGGGTGAGCAGGTCGCCGAGCTCGAGCACCGAGTTGTCGAGGTCGTCGCGGAACACCGCCTCGCCGAGATGCTCCTTGAAGATGCGGCCGATCGGGCTGCGGCTGTAGAAGATGCCGCCGTTATGCCCGGGACAGGTCCAGAGCTGGTTGCCCTCCTCGGCGTAGTCGACCATGGCGCCGAAGAAGGGCGTCTTCAGCGTCTCGGCGTACTGGGTCAGGCGACTGACGAGGTTGCGGGCGATGAACTCCGGCGTCTCCTCGGCGAGGAAGACATAGCCGTCGATGAAGTCGAGCACCTCGACCGGCACGTCCTCGAAGCGGGTCCGGCGCACCAGCAGCACGATCGGCATTTCCAGGCCGCGACGACGCATCACGTTGATCAGCGAGGCCGCCTTGCCTTCGAGCCCCTTCTTGCCCCAGTCGACCACCAGGCAGCCGATGGCGGCGTCGGTCTTCACCGCCATCTCCGCATCCTCGATCCGGCGGGCCCGGACCACCTGGAAGCCGAGCCGTTCGATGGCGCCGATGATCTGCTGGATGCGCAGCCCTTCGAGGTCCTCGGCATCGAAGCTGGGAGCGGAAAACAGGAATGTGAAGCGCTGGGAGAAGTTCATGGTGATGCCAATCTCGGGGTGGGAGCCGCACCGTCCAGAGCCGACATGACAGCCGTGTGACCGAAGCGGGCGAGACGCGAAAGTCGCGTCCGAGATGCTACCTGTCCCCGGCCGATTCGCCAGTGTGGTCAGCTCTGATAGCCTGAGCGAATCGATCCTCGGCCGGCTCGGATCGACCGGCGGTCCATCGGGCGGCCGTCACGGGGGTGAATCGTGAGAGTGCTGATACGCCTGCTGCAGCGATTGCTCATCCTGGCGCTGGGCATTTTCAGCGTCTGGCTGATCGTCTTCGTGGTGTTCGACACCGCGGACCAGCGGCTGCCGTGGACCCTGGCCGTGGCCGTCACGTATGGGATGGCGGCCTATGTCATTCTCCCGCGCGTCGTTCGCACGGGCCTGAAGATTCTCCAGCGCAAGAGCATCCCGAGCTTCACGGTGACGGGCGACGGCTTGCCGGGCGACCCCGTCAATCTCGTGCTCGTCGGCACGCTGACGCAGCTTCGGGCCGCCTTCGCCGCCGCGGGCTGGACACAGGCGGATCCGCTGGGGCTGAAGAGCTCGTGGCGTATGGTCAAAGCCTTCGTCCTCGACGCACCTTACCCGGCGGCGCCGTTCAGCACCCTCCATCTGTTCGGCCGCGGCCAGGACATCGGGTTCCAGAAGGCGATCGGCGACAGCCCGCGCAAACGCCACCATGTCCGCTTCTGGGCCTTGAGCCTCGATCGTGCCGACCTCGCCATGGCAACAGCCGACTTCTGGCTGAACACCGATCGACCGCCCGAGGATGCGCGCGTTCTGTGGGTCGGAGCCGCCACCAAGGACACCGGACTCTCGCTGACCAGGCTCACGTTCCAGATCACCCACGCGACCGACGACGACACCAATGCAGAGCGGGATTTCATCGTCGCCGAGCTGAGGGACCATCGAGTCGTCGGCGAGGTGACGTCAGTTCAATCCGGCCAAAGCCTGCCGGTTGCACGCGTCAACCATTACATGACCGATGGCGAGGTCACGGTGGCGAGCCTCGTGGTCGAAGGGTGACGCATGTCGGTTTCCCATGACGAATGCAGGCGCGTTGGTCGGCGTCGACGCTGACTTGCGTGTGCGCCGCTGGGTGGTGGTGGACGTGCTCCCGAGCGAGCACGTCTCCACCCGCCGAGTCCCGGCGGTCCGCTCGCGCGCGCAACCGAGCTGCCGCACAGCCGCGAGAGGACGTGAACCCGGTCGTCGATCGACGCGGGCAGGTCTTCCTTCGGGCCTGCGCGCTTCGGCTCGACGCCTCTCCGGCGGCGAGTACCTTTCGTTTTCTGGACGCCGGCACGCGGTCTTGCGCCAAAGCGATCGAAAATCGCTCTAGCGCGGCATGATGCCGGTCACGCGCATCATGCTGCCACGGCCTCCTTGGTGAGCTCCCACGCCTTCTTCAGCTTGGCGGCGCGCCTGTCGCGATCGGCAGTCAGCTCGTCGATGCGCTGCTCGATGCGCATCTTGGTATCGGCGTGCGCCTTCGCGAGCTGGTCCTTCAGCGCCCCGATCCTTGCATCCGTCTCCCGCTTCAACATCTCCAACCCGGTCTGCGCTCGACCGGAAATGTCCGAGACCTTCGCGTGAGCGTCGTCGAGGCGGATCCGCAGCTTGGCCTTCATCTCGGCCTTGGCGTGAGAGAATTCGGCGATCAACCGCTCCTCTTCCAGCCTGCGGTCGGCGGCTTCCCGCGCGATCAGATCCTCTTCGAAGTCGGATCGCCATTCACGCACGACCGATCCACCGATCGCCTCCATGCGGGAATCGAGCGGGATGACCCAATCCTCGGCGATGTCCGCGATCACCGCGGTCGTGCCCGGCGCGAGATCGTCGGAGACCTTCTGAAGAAAGGTCGTTCCGACCCCGGCATTGAAGAGATCGCGGATGCCGCCGAACAGCGCGCCGCCGGCAATCCCGACGGTGGCGCCGATCGGCCCACCCAGAAGTCCGACCAGGCCGCCGACCAGCCCGCCGACCGCCATGCCGAGCGGCCCTTCATTGGCTTTTCGCTTCACGGACAATGTCCCGTCCGCATTCTTGGTGATGACGGCCACGCCGTAGAGACTGAGAGATCCTTCCGTATGAAGGTCTCTCAACACGCGTGTTCCTTCGTATGCCTTCTCTTCATCGTGAAACATGATGACGATGTACTTGCCCATGTGCCGATCCTTTGGATTGTTCTTGTTGCTGTCGCGTCGACGATGCGGACACCTCCCACCGTCACGTCAGTCATTCTTCGGTGTCGGCTGCATTGAACGAATGATTGCCGATCTGCGGATGGTCGTGCAGAACGACGTTCAACAATGAGCTGTGGACTTCGATCCGGCCGTTGTAGTCGATGAAGCCGAGCTTTCGGAACTTGTTCATGAAGAAGCTCACCCGGGATCGCGTCGTTCCGATCATCTCGGCGAGCGTCTCCTGGCTGATCTTCGCGATGATCGGTTCCGGCACTCCGTCCTTGCCGAAGTTCGCCAGCAGCAGAAGCAGCCGCGCAAGACGCTTCTCGCTGGAGTTGAACAACTGATCGACGAGATCCGCCTCGACCCGGGTGGTTCGACCGAGAAGATAGGCGATGAACATCGCGGAGAACGCCGGCTCCCGATGGATCAGGTCGACCACGGTGGCCTTCTCCAGACGCACGATGATCGATTCCGTCATGGTTGCGGCGGTCGCCAAGCGCCGCGGCTGTCCGGTCAGGCACCCTTCACCGAAGAAATCGTCGGCTGCCAGAATGGCGACGACGGCTTCCTTGCCCTGTTTCGAGACGACGGTGACCTTGACCTTGCCTTTCTGGATGAAGAACACGGCGTCCGCAGCGTCGCCCTGGGAATAGACGACCTGATTCTTGGGGTGCGTGGTGATGGTCCGGCCCCCACCGACCTTGGCCAGAAAGGCCTTCGGCTCGAACGACGACGTGTGCGTTGTCACCATGAGGTGGACTCGAGGCTTTTGTTTCAGGCAGATGGACGGTCCGCAGATGACGAGGCCGGGATCATCCACCGCGGACCCGAGCCGGGGGATGAGCGAGGGCGGCCTGGGCAGCCTCGCTCATCGTCGCATTTGCACGGCTGCCACCCGGAGCGTGTTCTTTCCAGAGGGAATCGGAACACGCTCCGGGTTTATAGACGTGGTCACATCGTCAACGGCGAAACGGCTCCCGTTTCGCCGGACGATGCTCTAGGCCGGGATCACCGCGACGATCCTGAGCGTGCGGGGATCCACGATCAGGATCTCGTCGCCCACCAGGATGTATTCGTACCCGCGGTATTGCGGGGCATATTCGATGATCCGAGACGGCAGCCTGTTGAGGTGGACCGTCCGCGGGACAGCCTGGCCGACCGTCACGGAAAACTGTACGTTCGTCAGCGGCGCAACTTTCTGGTTGCGGATGGTGTCGCGGACTTGCGCGCGGTGCTCGGCGGACAACGCCGCCGGGGTGCCGGGGGTCGGCTGTGCCTCTGCGGCGGCGTTCGGAGCGCCGCGCTCGTTCGAGGGCTGCGCGGAGGGCTTCGCCGGCTGCGTGCTTCCGCCCTGTCCGACGGTTTCAGACTTGGGACCGGTCTGCTTTTCCGGCAACTGTGCGGTCGGGGACGGCTTTATCGATTCCGATGCCTTCGGCGCATCGGGCGTCTGCCGGTTCGCCTTGCCGTCCGGTGCGATCCGCTCCGGCGCCGTTGCGGCGGGCCGTTCCTGCCGCTCGTTGAGGCCTTGTGCCGATGCCAAGCCTCCTGCTGCCACGAGCGCGGCGACAGAAACGGTCATCATCAAAGAGAGTCGCATCGTGTCGCTCCAATATTGGTTTTCGGTGATCGTGGGATAAACGCAAGGAAAAATGAATAGTTCCGTTGAAAAACAAATATAGAACGGAAATGCGAGGTTGCAGTCACGTTGCGGCTCGGGAATAGCGCGCCAAAACAAGATGTGTGCGGCCTGACGGGGCGCCCCACTGGCGGATAAATATTTTTCGCCGACAGTCTCCGGCGCCGCCAGCCCTTCAAATTACTGATGGTTTTGCTTCGCGCATCTCGGCCGGGGCCGAAGTCCGGCTCGACCGAGATGGCGATCACGGATCATCGAGGCCTGAAAAAAAAACGGCTCTGACCTCGACCCGATCGGTTCCTCGATGCGCAAGCTCGTCGGAGCGAGGTCATCCAACAGCGGCTTCTCGACGTGCGCGCGTCGGCCGCGAGACGGCAATCCGACGTCAGGCGGCCGGCTGTTGCGACGGGAACACGGCGTGGGTGATCGACACCGTCCTACCGTCGGGATTCATCTGGATTTCGACGTGGGCTTCGAGTTGCCGGGCCAGCGCTTCGATGATCGTCGTGCCGAGCCCGGGAGTGCCCTGCTCCGATTGGCCGCTCGGCCTCCCGATTCCGTCATCGGAAACCGTGAGCCTCCAGTTCTGATCGACAAACTCATAGGTCACCGTCACCGTGCCGGCACGTCGATCTTCCGGGAAGGCATGCTTGATCGCGTTGATCACGAGCTCGGTGACGATGAGACCGATGCTGACGGCCTGCGTCGAGGTGACGGTGCCGCCATCGACATGAACCTTCAAGGCGACCGGCCGACGATCTCCGATCATCGAGGCCGCCAGGGTCTCGCACAGCCGCGACAGATAGGAACCGATCTCGATCATCGTACCGGGCTCGGAGACCAGCAACTGCTGTTGCACGGCGGCGACCGACATGACGCGCTGATAGGCTTCCTCGAGGTGCTGCCGGGTCTCGTCCGATCGCACCGTCCGCGCCTTGATCAGGAGAATGCTCGCGATGATCTGCAGACTGTTGCCGAACCGATGCTGCATCTCCCTCAACAAGATGTCCTTCTGTTGCAGGAGATCCCGGAGCTCGCGCTCCCTGGCGCGCCGGTCGGTCACGTCCTCGACAGCCAGAAGAACCGTGCCGAGGGCGCTGTCCTCGTAAAGCAATTCCCGGGCATTGAGCAGCATGGTGCGGCGCCCGATACCGGCAAAGTCCTGCACCACCTCGTAAGCGTCCATCACGCCATGCTGCGGCGCTATGCGTTCCAGCAGGGCCCGCAGCGCCGGGATATCCCACTGGCCGTCGCCCAGCGCATGGAGCGGCCGGCCTTGGACATCCTGACGGTTCATCTTGAACGTCGAATAGAACGCGCGATTGGCCGTCACGACGCACAGGTCGCTGTCGAGAACCAGCAGGGGCTCGCGGATCGTATCGACGATGGCCTGCGCGAGCGCCCGCCCGTCATCGAAGTCCACCTGCGCCGAACCATGGGACAAGACCCGTGCATTCGTCGGGAATTGAGATAGTGGCTCGGTCTGCGTTTCCATTCCCACCCTCCCGTTGAATGCCAAACGCGCTCGACGCTACGAACCGCTCACCATCAACCGTTTCCCACGTCTGTCCCGTTCTCTCCGCCATTCGCCTCCTCTGTGGACGGGCCGGATGATCGACGACAGGCCCGGACCCGACAGCGGCGATTACGGTCGCCGCGAGAAGGGGACCAGATTGGACGCCGCGCTGGACAAGGGGCCTGCTGCCATCCGGCCATGAGGCCGAAACTCAGGGCGAAGAATCCGCCGCCCGAAATGCTCGATCTCGGAATTCCCGGATCTCGACCGAATCATGTTATATTGGTGCATTCACCGAAACTGAGCAGAATTGCTCACTTCCGCCAGCGTCGCCCGTGCCGGGCGATCAAACATCTTCGACGGTTAAGTATCTTTGACGGTAATACATATCATTGAAGATCAAAAAGTATTCGAAGCCCGTATGCCATTGAGGTGAAAATGCTTTTGAAGGTCGAGAAGAGCATCTTCGAAAGTGAAGGTACCGTCGCGCAGCCGCTTGTGTCGGCCGGCGCGGGTCGCGCATGCTCGACCTAGGCCCCTGGTTGCGTTACGGCACGTGCGTGACTTGCCGGGCCTGCCGGCGTCACCCGCGCCGCGGGAGCCTATCTGGCTCCGCGGCGCTGTCGCCAGGCGGTCATGCGTGGCAGCTCATGGATCGAGCGACTTCAGCCAAGCGTCGATCTGCCGGTTTGCCTCCTCCTTGGTGATTCCATACCGCACCTGGATCTTGCCGGCGAGCTCGTCGCGCTGCCCCTTCGCCACCTCGAGATCGTCGTCGGTGAGCTTGCCCCACTGCTGGCGGGCCTTGCCGGTGAACTGCTTCCAGTTGCCGGCGATCTGATCCCAGTTGATCGCGACGCGGACGGGCGCCTCCGCGCGTGGCGGCGTGGGTCCGGTCTGCCACCCCTCGCTCGTGGCGGCGAGCGCCGGCCCGGCAGACAGGATCAGCAAAGCCACTGGAACGATCGACTTGCGCATCATGGACTCCTCCGATGGTGTCGAGCGAAGCAAACCTCGCGGTTGCTCCAGCATGCGGTTTTCGTTGTATGAGGCCGCGACATCTCTGCATCGGCCCATCTGGACGTCTGCTCCTCACTGGTCTTTCCGCCGAAATGCTCTTCGGGGGCCACTCGGACAGACAGGCGCAGCCGCTCGATCGACCGGGTCGAGGCTCAGGGCTCAGTTGACGAAATGGTAGATGCCGTTGAGCCCGATCAATCCTGTCACGATGAGGTAAATGGCAACGATATACGCCAACAGCCGCGGCGCGATCAGGATCAGGATCCCGGCGATCAGGGCGACGACGGGGGTGATGTGACCGACGGAGATATCCATATCAACGCTCCTTGATGTGCTCGGGCTCACGACGACCGGATCGTGGTCCCGTCCGGGCCACCAGCGGCGGCTGCCCGTTTGAATCTGAGTGCATGAGTACGGGCGCGACGAATTCGGCGCGCTGCGCAAAAGAGAGCTTGTCTCGACAGGCACGTCTCACAGGCGGCCCAACAAGGCGAGCACGAGAACGATCACCAGCACGACACCGACGACGCCGCCGGGCCCGTAGCCCCAACTGTTGCTGTAGCCCCAGGTCGGCAGCGCGCCGATCAGCACCAATATGAGAACGATGATCAGAATGGTCGATAACATTGGCCGTCTCCATCGGTCGTTCGAGTGAAGAAGCAGCATAGGGATGACGGTAGTATCAACCCACCACGGCAGCGAAGGTTCCCGCCATGCCGTCACTCCGGATCATCGCTTGTCGGCGCCGCGGCTGAGCAGGAGCCCGACCGCGAACGCGCCGACGAGCCCGATCCACGCGGCGCGCCGCGGCCCGAGAGTCTTGCCGAGGCTGAGCACGGTGGACAGGACCTGTGGGTCGAGCCACGCGGGCGGCGCTGCGTGCGCAGCCTGTTGCGCAATCCGAGCCTCGCGTCGCCATACGCTCCGCCGAAACACCAAAAGGCCGATCACGGCGATCAGCGCCAGCGCCAGGAAAAACGCCGCAAATCCGAGGCACGTCCGGATCGCGCCGTAGATCTCCTGCGCCCATATGAACAGTGCCGCGCCGAGAAAGGCGAACGATACGAGCAGCGCGAAGGTGGCGACCGCGACCCAGAGGCCGCTTTTGACGACGGCGTCCACCTTCGCCTGCCAACGGAGAACGAGTCCCTCGAGCACGATGGTGATCCCGCTGCAGGGTCAGCGTCGCAACAGGGCGCCGACCAGGACGCCGAGACCGAGCGCGACCGCGACCGTGGTGAGCGGCCGCGACCGCACGGTCTCCTCGACGGTCGAGCCGATCGATTCGGCGAAATCGGTCACGGCGTCCCGACCGCGCTCGCCGGCGTCGTGAACGGCTTCGCCCACGCTGTTCAAACGTCCCTTCATGCCGTTCAGGGTCGCGTCACCCGACGCCGAGATCGCCGTCGAAACCTGCTCGGCGAGACGCGTGACGTCGTCCTTCAGGCTCTGAAGATCCTTGCGGATGTCGTCGACAGTTGCTGCTGGTCCGTTCGTCGATGCCATCGGAGTGCTCCCGTTCAATTCGGTTCGACCGTGCTGTCCGCCCCGACGGCGAGCAGCGCTGCACATTCATGAAAGCCGGTTCCGAGGGCGGATCAGGAGCAGGGCCGTGGTCGTCGTCCCGCAACCGGCAAAGCCCATTGGCACGGCGGGCGTGCGGACAGACGCCGTCAGTGCTGCCGTTCCAAGTCCGCGGCTCATCCGATCAACGCGTTGCCCGGTGGTCATTTGCACCGGGGAACCAGCTTCCGCCGCACCGTCGCTCCCAGGCCAGCGTCCGGTGGCGAGCCTGCGAGGCGACGACGCGATGCAATTGCTCGGTCCCGGCGGCATGTCGCGTGCCGCCGGGCGGAGACTCACGCCGCCGACATCACGGACAGGGATGGCGCAAGCCGTCGAAGCCGAGATAGGTGCCGGAGCCGGGGTCGTACGACCTGAATCGCTGCAGGCAGTAGGCGGCGTCGCCACCGCCGCCGCCGTAGGGCGACACGGCGACGTAACCGGGTGCATAGCCGGGCGCATACGCATATCCGGGCGAATAGGCGTATCCGGGACCGTAGCCGCCGGAGCCATAGTAGCCGTAGGGCTGCTGCGTGGCGCCGATGATCGCCCCGCCGAGCAGGGCTCCCGCGGCGAGGCCGAAAGCCGCGCCACCAAATCCGCCGCCCCGATAGCCACCACCCTGATAGCCACCACCCCAACCACGCCGGTACTGAACGGCTTCGATCGACGGGGCGATCGCATTCTGCAGCCCGATCGGCAACGAAATCGGTGTTGCGGCGGCAGGCGCCACGAACCCCGGCGCGACCGCGATCGTCAGCGCGGCGGCAAGGAGTTTGATCGAGGATTTCATGAACAGCTCTCCATACACGATCTTGCCCCGCCACCACGCCAATCGTGGCAACGTTGCTGCGGGGGTCATGTCTGCATCGTGATCTCAGAATACGGGTACCACGCGATTACGCTGCGAGCTGTTCAAGATTGCTCATCACGTGAGAGACCTGCGCCTTATTGGTCGATGACCATTTCATTTGCGCCGTATCCCGTAAACGCCTGGTGCAGGCTGACGATGGAGAGTTCGCGCTTGGCATGGCGGCTCGGTCGAAGCGTTTTTGACGCCGCTCAATGCAACGAGATCGATCCAGTACAAAGCTATTTAATCATCATTGGCCGACTGCAGAGATGTCGTGGAACGCGCCCCTTGGCAGCGAAGTCCGTATCGGCACTCTCGTCATCGCCAATGTCCAGGCGTCGTTCTCGATGCCGCGCGACTTGGACGTCTCGGTCGACGCATCCAAGGCAGAGTGCAGAAGGCCTCGACGTACGGCGGGGGCCTGTAAAAGGAGATAATGCCATGTCATTGCTGGGACTCGTTCTCGTTATTCTTCTCATCATCTTCTTGCTCGGGGGCGTCAGCGGTCGCTTCGGCGGCTACGGCTACGGTTTCGGTCACACCGGTGTCGGCCTGATCGGCACGATCCTGATCATTCTCGTCGTGCTGATGCTCATCGGTCGGCTCTGATGCGCCGGGCGAGATGTCGCGCAGTCGCGTGAAGGCGCGCCATCTCGGGTCGTCTGCTCCGGAGGCCGGGGCATCCGTCGTTGACGGCGGCGCGAGACCGCTGTGTGTGGCCGGCGCCGGTGTCCCCGAAACCAGACAGCAGGAGTGAAATCATGAACTGGGACGAGGTCGAAGGACATTGGGAGCAGGTCAAAGGAAAAGTCCGGTCGCAGTGGGGCAAGCTGACCGAGGACGATGTCGAGGTCGTCAAGGGCAAGCGCGAGGAGCTGCTCGGCATTCTTCAGGCGCGGTACGGCCACGCCAGGGCGGAGGCCGAGCGCGAGGTCGACTCCTGGGCCGAGCAGGTCAAGTCCCTGTGGGCCAAGAACGTCAAGTCCGGTTGAGGCCGGCTCGCGGGCCTCGACCCTCATGTGCCCGCAGTCGACCGGCGTCAAAGGACGTCGGCCGACTGCGAGCGCGTTTCGTTTCGGGCGCCGCGCCGGCGCGGGCCGCGGCAGGCGCGATGCCCTGCGCATTAGGCGTCTTCATCGGCCGTCTTTGCCGAAAATCTCGCACGCGTGGTCAAACTCGAATAGGGTGCTCCCGCAATTGACGCTCGCCAGCATGATTTCGAGGAAAGCATGAGCCGTCTTCGCCGACACCCCGAGAACCATCTCGTCGACCGCATCGGGTGGCTGCGGGCTGCGGTGCTGGGGGCCAATGACGGCATCGTCTCGACCGCGAGCCTGATCGTCGGTGTCGCAGCCGCGGCGGCGACCCGAAACGATGTCCTGATTGCCGGTGTGGCCGGCCTGGTCGCCGGTGCCATGTCGATGGCCGCCGGCGAGTATGTATCGGTCAGCTCGCAATCCGACACCGAACGCGCCGACCTCGGACGCGAGCGCCAGGAGCTGCGTGACAATCCCGCCTACGAGCTCGACGAGCTTGCCGACATCTATGTCGAGCGAGGCGTCGATCAGGCTCTCGCGCGGCAGGTTGCCGAACAGCTCATGGCGAAGGACGCGTTGACGGCCCATGCCCGCGACGAGCTCGGGATCTCGGCGTTCACCACCGCTCGTCCGGTCCAGGCCGCCCTGACCTCGGCCGCGACATTCTCGGTGGGCGCAGCCATGCCATTGCTGATGGTCGTCGTATCTCCGGTCGGGATGCTGGTTCCGCTCGTGTCGGCCGCCTCTTTGGGGTTTCTCGCCGTTCTGGGTGCGATCGGGGCAAAGGCAGGCGGGGCAAACGTCTGGCGTGCCACCGCCCGCGTGACGTTCTGGGGCGCGCTGGCGCTGGCGCTGACGGCCGGCATCGGCAAGCTGTTCGGCACGGTTGTCTGATCGCCGGCCGACGAGTGGGCTCCCTTCCGAAAGTCCGGTTGAAGTGACATGAACGGCAAGCATCGAATTCCGACGCCTCCTCACCCCCAAATGCGGCGTGAAGCGCTTCCCTGGCAACAGCCGAAGGCAGCCGAGGAGGATCCGGAGGCCTTGCAACGTGTACGGGCGATCCTGAACAGTCCGAGCTTCCGGAGCGCCGACAAGGACGTCGACTTTCTGGCACGAGACGGCGTGCGCGGCGTGCGCCTGCAGATCGACTACCTCAAGCCCGAGCTTCTGCTCGAAGAGAACGAGATCGATCATACGATCGTCGTGTTCGGGAGCACACGGATTTGCGAGCCGGGGGCCGCGCGTCGCAAGGTCGATGCCCTGCGCACAATGGTGGCGGCTGATCCGGACAATGCCGAGCTGGTGCGCCGGCTCGCGATCGCCGAGCGAATTCATTCCAACAGCCGCTATTACGAGGTGGCTCGGGACTTCGGGCGCCTCGTCGGCGCGGCGAATCATACCGATCGCGGCCCCCATACCGTGGTCATGACCGGGGGCGGCCCGGGGATGATGGAGGCTGCCAACCGCGGCGCCTTCGATGCCGGCGCCAAGTCCGTCGGCCTGAACATCAGCCTGCCGCACGAGCAGTATCCAAATCCGTATGTGACGCCCGAGCTTTGCTTCACCTTCCACTACTTCGCGCTGCGCAAGCTTCACTTTCTGCTGCGGGCCAGGGCGCTGGTCGCGTTTCCGGGAGGCTATGGCACGTTCGACGAGTTGTTCGAGGTGCTGGCTCTGATCCAGACCCGCAAGATCAAGCCGATGCCCGTCGTGCTGGTGGGCGAGGCTTTCTGGCGGCGCGCGGTCGATATGGACTTCCTGGTCGACGAGGGAGTCATCGATCCGGAGGATCGCGACTTGTTCTGGTATGCCGAGACGGCGCAGGACATCTGGAGCAGCATTCTGCATTGGCACGATGCGGCTGGAGCACCATTGCACGTCGCCACGTGAGCGGCCTGATGTGCTGCCCGGTGCGGGGGCGGATCGATGCGCATCCGAACTGGCGAGCGAACAGGAGAATAACGTGAAACTATCATTTCATGGCGCCGATCGCACCGTCACCGGCTCCTGCCATCTGGTCGAATGCGCGGGCCGGCGGGTGTTGATCGACTGTGGAATGCGCCAGGGCGGCCGCGCATTGCACGATGAGAACGCCGAGCCGTTCGGTTTCGATGCCGCCGGAATCGATCACGTGCTGCTGACCCATGCCCACCTGGATCATTGCGGCCGTCTGCCGTTGCTCGCCAAGCGGGGATTTCGCGGCGAGATCATCACCACGTCGGCGTCGCGCGAGCTGGCGCGCCTCGTCATGCTGGACGCGGCCCATCTCCAGGAGGAGGACGCGCGCTACCACGCCCGCAAGGCCGGGACCACCGGGGCGGCCCACGCCACGGCCGGGCCGCTCTATTCGACCCTCGACGCCCTGAACAGCCTCGACTTCTTCGGCCGAACGGCGATCTACGGGGAGGCGCTCGAGGTTGCCGCGGGAATCCGTGCCACCTTCATCGATGCCGGGCATATCCTCGGTTCGGCCAGCATCGTCCTCGAGCTCGAAGAGCAGGGTCGACGATCCAGCGTGCTGTTTTCGGGAGACCTCGGAAACTCCGGGCGTCCGCTGTTGCGCGACCCGACGCCGCCTCCGCACGCCGAGAACGTCGTGATGGAGTCGACCTACGGGGACCGCCTGCACAAGCCGATGGGTCCGTCCATCGAAGAATTCTACGGGGCGATCACCGAAACCTTCGCGCGCGGCGGGAACGTCATCGTCCCGACCTTTGCGTTGGAGCGCGCGCAGGAAGTGCTTTATTTCCTGAGCCAGGGCGTTGCGCAGGGGCGGCTGCCGACATCGACGCAGGTGTACCTCGATTCGCCGATGGCGATCTCGGCCACCGAAATCTTCCGCCGCCATCCGGAGTGCCTCGATCCGGAGACCGTGGCGCTGCTGCAAGGGGGGCACGATCCTCTCGATATGCCGGGCCTGCACTTCACGCGCGAGACGGCCGAGTCCATCGCGATCAACGACGTCCGTGGGGGCGCCGTCATCATGGCCGGTTCGGGCATGTGCACGGGCGGCCGCGTGTGTCACCACCTCCAGCACAATCTCGGTCGTGACAACTCCAGCGTCGTCTTCGTCGGCTACGCCGCCGACGGAACGCTCGCGCGCCGAATCATCGACGGCGCCAAGCAGGTGAATATTTTCGGCGAGCCCGTTCCGGTTCGGGCGCGCATCTACACCATCAACGGCTTTTCGGCCCACGCCGACCAGGCGGAGCTGCTGGCCTGGCAAAAACGGACCAGCGCGAAACGGACCTTCCTGGTTCACGGCGAAGACAAGACCATGACCGCCTTCGCGGCGCGGCTGTCCGGCACTGTCGTCGAGATGCCGAAGGCCCATCAGGCATTCGACCTGTAAAACCAGCCGTTACATAGTCCGACTCGTCGTACGCGGGCTCGACCCGCGTATCCGTCTCTGGAAAGGAAGATATTTTTCGTAGCTTGATGGATGGCCGGGTCAAGCCCGGCCATGACGCGCGGGAGGCAAGCCAGCGTAGGCTTGTATAAGGATGGCGGTTGCAGGTCACGCCTGGTTTGTCGGTCCAGGCAGCTCGCGCCAGTCGAGGCCGAGCTCTTCACACGCACGGCGGACGACCTCGTGGTCGAGGGTCTGGCGCGATCCGCCGAGAGGAACCTCCGCCGTCCGCCCCTCGCGGTGGACGGTCACGGCCACCGGACCGTCACCGCGCTTTTCCTCGTGATGGTCGAACCGGCACCCGCGGTCGGTCAGCCATTTTCGAAACGTTGCGGCTTCCATCGATCGTCTCCTGTCTGTCGTGCCGTCGCGTCCATGGGGATGCGACCGTTCAGTTCAGCCCGTACCGTCTTATGAACCATGTCTTCACCAGATGGGTGAGGACGACATAGCTCGGCAGGATGAGGCCGAGCGCGATCCAGTATGTCGGCGGCAGCGGGACGAAGCCCAGGAAGCTGCCGAGCCAGGTGAAGGGCAGCGACATCCCCATCGCGGCGACCACGATGGTCGTGATGATGAGCGACGTGCTGGCCCGGCTCTCCAGGAACGGGATCTTTGCCGTCCGGATGACATGGATGATGAGGGTCTGAGTGAGAAGGGATTCGACGAACCATCCGGTCTGGAACAGGGCGGGATTGGTCCATGCGTCGAAGACGTAGAGCATGGTGAAATAGGTCACGTAATCGAAGATCGAGCTGATCGGGCCGATCAACAGCACGAACTTGGCGATGTTGCCGATGTCCCAGCGCCGGGGCACCGCGAGATAGTCGGCGTCGACGTTGTCGGTCGGGATGGTGGTCTGCGAGAAGTCGTACAGCAGGTTGTTGGTCAGCACCTGGATCGCCGTCATCGGCAGGAACGGCAGGAAGACGCTGGCGCCGAGGACGCTGAACATGTTCCCGAAGCTCGAGCTGGCCCCCATCTTGATGTATTTGGTGATGTTGCCGAACACCTTGCGGCCTTCGATGACGCCGTCACCCAGCACCGCCAGGTTCTTCTCCAGCAGGATGATGTCGGCGGAGTCCTTGGCGATGTCGACGGCGCTGTCCACCGAGATGCCGACATCGGCGGCCTTCAGGGCCGGTCCGTCGTTGATGCCGTCGCCGAGGAATCCGACGACATGGCCCTTGCGGTGGAGGGCGTCGATGATCGCCGCCTTTTGCGACGGCGACACCTTGGCGAACACCGTCGTGGTCTCGGCCAGGCTCGCCAACGCCTCCGGCGACAAGGCCGCCATCTCGCTGCCGAGGACGATGCGATCGACGGGCAGGCCGACCTCCCGGCAGATCTTGCGGGTGACGATGTCGTTGTCTCCGGTCAGGATCTTCACCTGCACGCCGCTGGCCTTCAGGGCGGCGATCGCGGCCGCGCAGGTCTCCTTCGGCGGGTCGAGAAAGGCGATGTAGCCGAGCAAAGTGAGGTCGGCCTCGTCGGCGGCCGAATAGGTCGCCTGGGTCGGCGGCATCTCCTTGGTGGCGACGGCGATGACCCGGAATCCGTCCGCATTGAGCCTTGCCGTCGTCTCCATCGCCGCGGCGAAATGGCTCTCGTCGAGCGGGCCCGTCTCGCCGTCGATCGCATAGTGCCGGCAAACCGCGAAGATCTCCTCGACGGCGCCCTTGCAGATGAGGATGTGAACCCCGTCATTGCGTCCGAGCACGACCGACATCCGCCGCCGTTCGAAGTCGAACGGCATCTCGTCGATCTTCTGGAAGCGGGCCTGGACGTCGAGCCCGCCTTCGAGCTCGGCATGCTTCAGGACGGCCACGTCGAGCAGGTTCTTCAGACCGGACTGGTGGAAGCTGTTCAGATAGGCATATTCGAGGACGCGGTCCGACTCGGCGCCCCTGATGTCGAGATGGCGCTTGAGGATGATCCGGTCCTGCGTGAGCGTGCCGGTCTTGTCGGTGCACAGCATGTTCATGGCGCCGAAGTTCTGGATCGCATTGAGGCGCTTGACGATGACCTTCTTTCGCGACATCGCCATCGCGCCCTTGGCCAGATTGACCGTCACGATCATCGGCAGCATCTCGGGGGTGAGCCCGACCGCCACGGCGACGGCGAACAGCAGGGCTTCGAGCCAGTTGCCTTTGGTCAGGCCGTTGATGACGAACACGAGGGGCGCCATCACCACGATGAAGCCGAGCATCAGCCAGGTGAACCGGGTGATGCCCTTGTCGAAGCTGGTGAGCTCGCGCCGCTCGGAAATTGCGTTCGCCACCACGCCGAAGGCGGTGCGTGGGCCGGTGAGCACGACGACACCGCAGCCGATGCCGCTGACGACGGCACTGCCCATGAAGCAGATGTTAGGGAGATCGAAGGGTGTCTCCACCGCGCCGGCATGAGGCGCAGCGACCTTTTCGAGTGGCATCGCTTCGCCCGTGAGGGTCGACTGGTTGACGAACAGGTCCTTCGCGGAGATCAGCCGGAGGTCGGCCGGGATCATGTCGCCCGCCGACAACAGAACGATGTCGCCGGGCACGAGCTGCTCGATCGGCACGTCCACGTGATCGGGCGCGACATGGTCCGGCCCGGCGGAACCCGGCCCGGCTTGGGCCGCCCGACGCCGCACGGTCGCGGTGACCAGGACCATCCGTTGCAGCTTGTCGGCCGCAATGTTGGATCGGTGCTCCTGGATGAAGCCCAGCGAAATGCTCAGGACCACCATCACGGCGATCACGATGGCGGCCCGCTGATCGCCCAAGAGCCAGGACGCGGTCGCAAGCGAGAGCAGGAGGAGGTTCAGCGGGTTGATCGAGCGGCGGACGAGCTCGCCGACGATCGTGTGGTGCGCCTGCTGGGCGATCTGATTCCGCCCCACCGAAGCGAGCCGCTCGTCGACCTGGCGGGCCGTGAGGCCGTCCGCTGCGCTGGACAGCCGGTGCAGGGCGTCGTCGGGGGAAAGGCACGCGATGTCGCCCAACGCATGCCCGCTGGTGGCGGACCCCACTGGGGTTTCCAGCGTTTGGGGCGGACCGGGGGACGTGGTCGGTGTCATGACAGCCGGGCCGATCATTTTCACCCTTGCGCCTCCTTGTACGGATCAACTCCGTCTACCGCTCGAGCGGAATGCGCTTCGATCGTCAGGCGTCGATGGCTCCTCGCGGGGCGGCCGGACGTGACGATGCGCCCTCCGGGCCGCTCGATAGGGTCTGTCCGTAGACGACCGACACCTGCACCTCGCCGACGTTCCGCAGCACCCGCAACGCGACCTCGTCGCCGTGGCGGTAGAGCGCGAGGTCGACCCGCGACCCGGCGAGCTGCAGATCCCGGATGGTGACCTCGGAGAGGAACGACGGCAGTCGCGGGTTGTGGAGCTTGATCGTGCGTTTGTCCGGGTCGAAGGCGAGGCCGAGCGACGCCTGCAGCAGCGAGAACGGGGTTGCGGCCGCCCACGCCTGGGGCGAGCAGGCGACCGGATAGAGCGTCGGGCCACGGCCGGCGCGCCGCTTGAAGCCGCAGAACAGCTCCGGCAGCCGACGGAGGTCCATAGCGGTGGCGGCGTCGAAGAGGCCCTGGAACACCCGCTCGACCTCGGATTTCAGATCGTAACGGGCGAGCCCGAGCGCGATCAGGGCATTGTCGTGGGGCCACACCGAGCCGTTGTGATACGACATCGGATTGAAACGCGCCGCCTCGGTCGCCACAGTCCGAATGCCCCAGCCCGAAAAGAAGCGCCGGTCCATGAAGCCGCGCGCCACCGCGTGCGCCCGCTCGGGCCGCGCGATGCCGGTGAACAGGGCGTGGCCGGCATTCGAGCTGCGCACGCCGCACTGCGACTTGTCGCCGTCGAGGGCGAGCGCATAGGTTCCGATGTCGGGGCGCCAGAATGCGCGGTCGAACGCCTCGGCGAGCTGCACCGCCTCCGCCGCGAGCGTCAGGGCCCGCTCGCGCCGGCCGAGCGCCTGGGCGGCGCGGGCTGCGAGCTGCTTGGCCGCGTAGACGTAGCCCTGCACCTCGCACAGCGCGATCGGTCCTTCCGCCAGGCGTCCGTCGGCATGAAAGACCGCGTCATACGAATCCTTCCAGCCCTGGTTGGCGAGCCCCTGATCGGTTGCCCGGTCGTACTCGATGAAGCCGTCGCCATCCTTGTCGGCCGGGCCGTCGATCCAGGCGAGCGCGGCCTCGACATGCGGCCACAGGTTTCGCAGGGTGTCGAGATCGCCGGTGCGCTCGGCATAGAGGCAGGCGAGCATCACGAACAGCGGGGTCGCGTCGACGCTGCCGTAGTAGAGCCTGAACGGCACCTCCCCGAGAAGCGCCATCTCGCCGCTGCGCATCTCGTGCAGGATCTTCCCGGGCTCCGCGTCGGACTCGAGATCCAGTGTCTGCGCCTGGAAGGCGGCGAGTCGCTGCAGCACCCCTTTCGCGATCGAGGGGTCGCACCACAGAAGCTCCATGGCCGTGACGAGACCGTCGCGTCCGAACGTCGTCGAGTACCAGGGGATACCGGCATAGGGATAGCGCCCCTCGGCCGTCTGGGTCACCAGCATGGCGAGGTCGGCAGCCGATTGGCAGAGGATCTCGTTGAAGATGTGGTTGGAGGTGGTGACCGAGGTGGCGCCGGCGGCTTGCTCCCGACGGTCGCGCAGGTTCGCCCGCATCGCCTTGAGGAAGGGTAGCGGCGGCTCCTTCTCCTCGTGGCAGGTCGCCGCGGAAAAGATCGACACCTGCCCGCCGGGCGCGAGCCGAACCGCATAGGCGGCAATGTGCTTGCCGAGCGTCGTCGGCGGCGGGTCGAACACCAGCCGGGTTTGGCGCAGCTTGTGATCGAGGCCGCGATAGGTGAGGTCGACACCGTCCGTGCCGTTCACTGCCGAGGAGCACTCGCCGCGCCGCTCGCGCCGCATGCCGCGGACCTCGAACAGGTCGGCGAAGTCGCTTGCAAACGCGAAGGAGAGGTTCAGCTCGATGGTCTGGTCGCCGAAGTTGCGCGCCGACAGACGTTGATGCGCGGTCGAATCCCACAGGAAGATGGTCCGGATGACGTGGACCGTGTCCTTCGGCAGCACCAGCCGGTCGTCGAAATAGATGTCGGGATTGGTGAGGTCGACCGTGAGGACGGCATTGTCGTCCCGCACATTGGAGCCGAGCAGCAGCGGCTGGTGGCCGTTGAGGGCGAACTCGAAGCGCGAAAGATGGCGGGTGTCGCAGTTGAACAGGCCGTCCTGGCCGGTGGGGGCCGCGCCGATGTCACCAAAGCTGTCGAACACCGCAAACGTGTCGCCGTGCTTGAGGATGCGCCGCGGACGCTCGGCCACACTCCGGGTGGCGATGTAGAACGGTGTTTCGGCGGCGGATTCGGCAGGAACGCGATGGTGATCCACGACCGCCTCAGTCAGCATGTCGTCCTGCCCCTGGCAGCATATGGGCAGGCGGCAGCAAGAATTCCAGCGAGGTGCCGGCCTTGGTGCTCTGCCCTCTCACGAGGGCGCGATAGACGTTGACGTAATCCCTGGCCATGCGGGCCGCCGTGAACCTCTCCTCGAAGCGCCGGCGCACCGCCCGGCGGTCGAGCCTGATCACCTTGGGAAGGGCGGACATCGCCTCGTCCATGGTCGACACGATGTATCCCGTCACCCCGTCCTCGATGATCTCGGGCACCGAGCCGTTGCGGAAGGCGAGGACGGGCGTGCCGCAGGCCATCGCCTCGATCATCACCAGGCCGAACGGCTCCGGCCAGTCGATCGGGAACAAGAGAGCCAGCGCTTCGCCCAGGAACGCGCTCTTGGCCCGCTCGTTGATCTCGCCGATGAACTCGATCCCCGGCCTGTCGAGCAACGGTTCGATCGTCTCCCGGAAATACGCCTCGTCGGCCTTGTCGACCTTGGCGGCGATCTTGAGCGGGATGCCGAACGTGCTGGCGAGCGCGATCGCACGATCGAGGCCCTTCTCGGGCGAGATACGTCCCAGAAAGGCGAGATAGCCGCCGCGCGGGTTGATGGCAGGTCGGAGCAAGTCGATTGGCAACCCGTGCAGCACGGTCGCGGCAAAGTTCGCGTTGGGGATGGGCGCCCGCTGGGCGTTGGAGATCGAGATCAGCGGCATCTCGGGGAACCCCGCATAGAGCGCCATCAGGTCGGGGCTGTCCTGGCGGCCGTGCAGGGTCGTGAGCGTGCGTCCCGCGATCGGACGAAAGAGCGGAAACTGGAGCTGATCGATGTGGAAGTGGATGACGTCGAACTTCTCGGCAACCCGGCACAAGCGGTCCAGCATCAGCATGAAGTAGGGGATCGGGTCACGGACGGCGCGGTTGAGCCGCAGGGCGGTCGGGACGCACGGAACGAGCTCGGCCGACGTCATCGAATCGCCGCTCGCGAACAGCGTGACGTCGTGGCCCAGCTTGACCAGCTCCTCCGTGAGGTAGGAGACGATGCGCTCCGTGCCGCCATACAGCCGGGGCGGAACGCTCTCATACAGCGGCGCGACCTGCGCGATCTTCATGTGAAGGCCTCTGGCGTAAGCGGAAACGCATGGCGAAGCTCTCTTCGCCGTGCGGTATTCGACACGGCATTCGATCTGCCATTCGGGACGGCGGTCGCTCCGGCATTCGAGACGGTATTTCAGGCTGCGCCGATCCGGTCAGCCGCCGTCACGGCCCTCCTGCAGCGACACGCACAAACCTCAACGCCGCAGATCGCCACAAGTTCGGCTGCCGCCGTGTTCATTTACCGCGAAGCGTATCCTTGAGACCGCCGACGGCGTTTTGAATCTTGCCTTCGGCCTTGTCGACTTTGCCCTCTGTCTCCAGCTTGGCGTCTCCGACGGCCTTGCCGACCACCTCCTCGATCGTGCCCTTGACCTGCTTGGCCGATCCGACGATCCGGTCCTTGTCCATCGTTTTCATCCTCCGATGCGTTATCCGCCCCCGCTCGGAAGGCGTAACTCCGTCGTGCTTCGGCCTCTCGAAGCGGAAGGGAAAAAATCCCATAAATACATTCATTGTCTGTGCAAAACAGCACATGCCGAGCGCCGCCGTGCAGTTAATAATCGCGGTGACAAGGGGACAACAGTTTATGGTCAGCGAGTTGACTCGGCCGTTACAGTCGTCTCTGGAGCGCATGGAATCGTCCGACCGGGGCATGACCACGTCGGGATTCGGAGTGTCTCTGGGCGAGATGATCGCTGGCGAAACATGAATGCACCTTCTGACAAGATGGCAGGAAGCAACCGACTGCTGGGTGCTCTCGAGATCGCCAGCCGAAGGCGGATCGACGCGTATCTCGAGCCCCTCACGCTCGAGCTCGGGAAAGTCGTCTGCGAGGCGGGCGGACTTCTCAACCACGCCTATTTCCCCCGAGGCGCCGTTCTCTCGCTGTTGACCGTCCTGGAGAACGGGTCTGCGATCGAGACCGCGAACATCGGAAGCGAAGGAGCATTCGGCCTCTTCGCCGCCATGTACAGCCGGGTGTCGTTCAACAGGTGTCTGGTGCAGTTCGCGGGAGCCGCGGATCGCTGTCCGATCGAATGGCTTCGGGCGGAGTTCAAGCGCAGCGAGCACGTCCGTGATCTCTTCGTCAGCTATTCGGAGACGCTTCTGTCACAGGTCCAGCAGACGGTCGCGTGCAATGCCCTGCATTCGACCGAGGAGCGGATGTGTCGATGGCTCCTCATGATGCATGATCGCGCCGAGGGCGAAGCTCTGCCGTATACGCACGAGTTCCTGTCGCATATGCTGGGCGCCAATCGAAAATCCGTGACGCTGGCAGCGCTGTCGCTGCAGAACGCCGGCCTGATCAGCTATCGACGCGGGAAGATTCAGGTGCTCGACCGTGCCGGCCTCGAGAAAGCGTCGTGCGAGTGCTACGCGATGGTGCGGGAGCGCTTCGATGCCTTCCTGACGCCGCCGTCGACAGCGGTCAAGGGAGACACAAAAGGACGTCGCCCGAAGTGAGCGAGACGCGGGGGCCTTTGCACCTATGCTGGACCGTAGGTCGAGGACGAACGCTCGAGCCGAACGCGCGAGCCCTCGATCAGCTCAAAGTTCCACCTGCCGAGGCCGCATATCGGCCGGGGCGGAGATTTCGCCAAGAGTGCTCGGTGTCTATGGCGCGAGGGCGCCGCGCGCCTGCCAGGGCCGACCAGCGGCGGTCAATTCATGTGCCGCGCGTGTGTTCCCGGGCCCCGTTCGGCTCTGGTGGTCCATTCTCCAGCCATCCGAATGAAGAACGACTGTAGGGTCGGATCCGGAATCTCCCTCGCCGCCTGCGTGCAATCCGCTGCCAGGCGCAAGCATTCCAATTGAAGACGTCTCAAATTGTCGGCGTCGGACATCGCGTCACCATGAAAAATCGATATTCGATCATGGCACGGCATCGCTGGTCTTGTCGGTGGCGTACACCACAGAGTGATGCCGACAGATGTGGGGAGCGCTTGCGTCTGTCATATCGAGAAGGTCGCCTGCGCCAACGTACTCACGAAAATTATATCCTCATCCGAATACAAAGAACGTGCAGAATTGGTCACCGCAGCCCTTGCCCGCAGCTTTGCTGTCTCCGGAACGCCGCCTCGTGACCGCTGGTCGGAGACCCGCATCGTCGAACCCGAAGGGCAATGATCGGGGGGACCGCTGTCCGGCCGAACATCGTGGAACAATATTTATTTTGCCCGGGTGTTCAATTTTGAACAGACATGCACCCGATAGGTTCCGTCCATGATGCCAGGGCACGGCATAGAAGGTCCGCCCGCCGAGGCGATGAGCCGTTGATATATCGAGCTATTTGCCATTCTGGCCACTAAAGCCAGGATGGTATCGAGGTGAAGGTCCAGGCTCCCGACGGTGGTCGTCTTCGTTGGCGCGCTTGGGTGGCCTCGCCTTCGGCGGCACTGCGGCATAGATCGAATCGTGGCAATCGGCTGCGGCGCGAATCGAAACCCGTCGCCCAACGACCAGAAAGGCGATCGATGCCATATCTTTGATCTGGGTCATTCGGTTCGGCTGCGTAAGCCTAAAAAAGGAACTCATCGGGCCTCGTTGTGCGATGTAATGTTCTGCTGACATCCGAAAGCTATTTGAACGGCAGGTTGCGTCTTGATGAGCGAGCCGACATCGTCTTTTGATCCGAAACTGTTTCTGGCCAAGGTCGACGGCGGCCGGACCATCCATTCCTATGCCAATGGCGAGATCGTCTTCTTGCAGGGGGACCCGGCCGATGCGGTCTTCTACGTCCAGAGTGGAAAGGTGAAGGTTGCCGTCGTCTCGGAGCAAGGCAAAGAAGCGGTCGTCGCCATTCATGGCCCCGGCGATTTTTTCGGCGAAGGCTGCCTTGCCGGGCAGCGGGTCCGCATGGCGACGGTTGCGGCGATATCCGAGGCCGTTGTCGTGCGGCTGGAGAAGGCGGCCATTGTGCGCGTTCTCCGTGAAGAACCGGCGTTCAGCGAGCTGTTCATCGCCCACCTCATCTCACGGAATATTCGCGTCGAGGCGGATCTCATCGATCAGTTGTTCAATTCGAGCGAGAAGCGGCTCGCCCGGCTCCTCCTGCTGCTGGCGAACTTCGGAAAGGACGGAAAGCCGGAGCCGATCCTCGGGACGCTGAGCCAGGAAACGCTCGCGGAGATGATCGGAACGACCCGGTCCCGCGTGAGCTTCTTCATGAACCGGTTCAGGAAGCTCGGCTTCATCGATTACAATGGGCACATCGAAGTCCACAGCTCGTTGTTGAATGTCATTCTTCATGACAATTCCGAGACCGGGATCCATCCCGACGATATCGACAATAGAGACGATTGAAGGCCGCCAGAGCGGACCTGCCTCCGATCGCGGCGACCGACCCGCCGATGCGCCGGCTCGACGAGCGGAATCACGCTCCTCTGCCGAAGGCCGCCAGGGCAACGGGTGAGCGGTTTTATACAGACGCCGATCGGTGATCATACGTAGCTTTACGGGAGTACCGCCCTCTCGTGCAGGAAGTCGATCATGTCGATGCAGCAACGTTCGGCGAACCAGGTCGCCTGTCCGCCACCTTGGATGCTGAGTTGTACGGAGTGCGGGCGGCCGATGAGAATCCGGATGGCGGCACCAGCCGAAGACGGTCGGGAAAACCGAGTGTTCGAGTGCGCCTGCGGTCAAGTCGACAGCGTGAATGTTGCCCTTCATCGAACGAACCCGCTCGAGCCGGCGGCTTTAAGAGCGTCCGCCACCGCTGTCGCTCAGGCCAAGCCGGTCTCGGCCAAAGCTGATCGAGGCGTCCGGGATGGTGCGGCGACGGCCCGATCGCCGCGAGCGAGAGCCGAGACGGCGCGCTCCCCCGTAAAGGCCGAACCGAACCGATCTGATCGACTTCAAGCGTCCGTCCAGGATGCGATGTTGTCGGTCGTGCCGAGTCTGCGCGCCTTCGCGATTTCCCTCTGCAGAGATGTCGATCGCGCTGACGACTTGGTGCAGGAAACGCTGATGCGGGCGCTCGCAAACATCCGCTCGTTCCAACCGGGAACCAACATGTCGGCGTGGCTGTTCACGATTCTCCGCAATCAATTCCTGACGGAGTATCGCAAGCGCCGGCGCGAAGTCGAAGACAGTGACGGCAGTTACGTCGAAAGCCTGAAGTCGCCCCCCGAGCAGCAAAGTCGGGTCGATTTCGAGGAATTCCGCGCCGCTCTTGCAACGCTGCCGGTGGAGCAGCGAGAAGCTCTTCTGCTGATCGGCGCGTCTGGCTTCTCGTATGCCGATGCGGCCTCGATCTGTAAGGCTGCCGTCGGGACGATCAAGAGCCGCGTCCATCGTGCCCGCATGCGACTCTGCACGCTTCTCGCCCTGGAAGGCGTCGGTACGTTCGGTCCGGATCAAGCGACGTTTGCTGTCATGACTGCGGTCCGGCGCGGCTGATCCGGATCTCCGTCTGCGGCGGCCTCTCGTCGGTCGACCGAGACTCGATGTGGCGATGAATGGGAGCACGACATGAACGCACGCAGGATCTGTGTCTTCGCGGCGCTTTTGCCGTGGCTCATGTCGAACGCGGTGTCCGCCGACGAGCACCCCGTCTTGGGACAGGGAAATGTCACGTGTAGCGTGTGGCTCGAGGGTCGCCAGGCGGAAAACGTCAATGCGACGAGCAGAACCGCCTGGGTTCTCGGCTATCTCACAGCGTACAACGAATACGGGCCCAAAGAGCATTTCGACGTGTCCGATGCGAAGAGCACGGAAGAATTGACCGAGTGGATCGATAAATATTGCCAACAGCATCGAGAGAACAGCCTGCACAAGGCCTCGGCGGCATTCATCGAGACCTTCGCCGAAAAGGCGGCGCGGTAGATCGCCGAGTCCGTTCGGATGGCGCGATCGCTCCTCCGTGGAGAAGGCGCGGCTGCCTGGTCGCGAAGCACTGGACGGGACCCGTAGTCACCCGGCCACAGTCTTGGTCCGGCATCAGCCAAACTGCGCGCCGCTGCTGTCCACCATGGCGCCCCGACCCTGATCGATGGCGCCGCGAGAGTGCGCGGCGGCACGTCGGGCGTGCGCGGGTATGGCCATCTCGCTCGATATGCGGCCGACACCGGCGCACCAGGCAGGCGACGGCGTCCAGTCGAATCCGGCGAACAGCCGATTTCGCACGTCATTGTGACCGCAGGTGGCCGAGGGGGCTAACGTTCGCGCGGCAACGACCCCATATGAGGTGGGTAAACAAAAACTTGCCTCGCCAGATCGTCGCGCCGGTTCCACCGGTTAGTGACCAAATTTCGCACGACTGTCGCGCTGTGCGCGCTCGAGGACGCCGCACTCGCGCGGCCGTCGAGGCGACAGGGTGGCGCGTTTCCGGTGAGCCGCACCTGCGACGATCTGCTTTCGATAGCCCGACGTTGCACCGGACGATGTCACGGTCGCGTCGGTATCTGTGCACCTTTGGATAAGCCAGACAGACGCGTTTACAGGAGGACTCCATGAAGTTTCGTCCGCTCCACGACCGGGTGGTGCTCGAGCGCATCGCCGCAGAGGAAAGAACGTCCGGCGGGATCATCATCCCGGACAATGCAAAGGAAAAGCCCCAGCAGGGCAAGGTCGTCGCGGTAGGCCCGGGTGGGCGCGACGAGGCCGGAAAGCTCGTTCCTCTCGAATTGAAGCCCGGTGATCGCGTGCTCTTCGGCAAATGGTCCGGTACCGAGGTCAAGCTCGATGGCGTCGAATACCTGATCATGAAGGAAAGCGATGTCATGGGCGTGCTCACCGAGGCCGAGGCACGCCAGAAGGCGGCCTGACGCCGCAATACGCGCCCCGAACAGTTGATCGTCGCTCCTCCGGTCGTCGCCTGTCACCCCAACGGGGCAGGGCGGCGACCGCGGCCGCGACCTGAATAAGGAACAAGACAAATGACAGCGAAACAAGTTCGCTTCTCGGTCGACGCACGCGACAGGATGCTGCGTGGCGTCGAAACGCTCGCCCACGCGGTCCGCGTGACGCTGGGTCCGAAAGGCCGCAACGTCGTGCTCGACAAGTCATGGGGAGCGCCACGCATCACCAAGGACGGCGTCACCGTCGCAAAAGAGATCGAGCTCGACGACAAGTTCGAGAATATGGGCGCCCAGATGGTGCGCGAAGTCGCCTCCAAGACCTCCGACCTGGCTGGCGACGGCACCACGACGGCGACCGTATTGGCCCACGCGATCATACGCGAAGGAGCCAAGGGCGTCGCTGCCGGCATGAACCCGATGGATCTCAAGCGCGGGGTCGACTTGGCGGTCGCCGCCGTCGTCGCGGATCTGCAGAAGAACTCCAAGAAGGTCACCTCGAACGACGAGATCGCCCAGGTCGGCACCATCTCGGCCAATGGTGACGCCGAGATCGGCCGCTTCCTCGCCGATGCGATGAAGAAGGTCGGCAACGAGGGTGTGATCACGGTCGAGGAGGCGAAGTCTCTGGAGACCGAGCTGGAAGTGGTCGAAGGCATGCAGTTCGACCGGGGCTATATCTCGCCGTACTTCGTGACGGATGCCGAGAAGATGCGGGTCGAGATGGAGGATCCCTACATCCTCATCTACGAGAAGCGGCTCTCCGGCCTGCAGGAGCTGTTGCCGCTGCTCGAAGCCGTGGTGAAGGCGGGCAAGCCGCTCGTCATCCTGGCCGAGGATGTCGAAGGCGAGGCGCTCGCCACGCTCGTGGTGAACAAGCTGCGCGGAGGCCTGAAGGTCGCCGCCGTCAAGGCTCCGGGCTTCGGTGATCGCCGCAAGGCGATGCTCGAGGACATCGCCATTCTCACCGGCGGGACCCTGGTGTCGTCCGATCTCGGCATCAAGCTGGAGAACGTGACGATCGAGATGCTCGGCAGGACCAAGAAGCTGGTGATCGAAAAGGAAAGCACCACGATCATCAACGGCGCCGGCAAGAAGGCCGACATCGAGGCGAGGATCACGCAGCTCAAGGCGCAGATCGAGGAAACGACCTCCGACTACGATCGGGAAAAGCTTCAGGAGCGGCTTGCCAAGCTGGCGGGCGGGGTTGCGGTGATCCGCGTCGGCGGCGCGAGCGAGATCGAGGTCAAGGAGCGCAAGGATCGCGTCGACGATGCCATGCACGCGACCCGGGCGGCCGTCGAGGAAGGCATTCTCCCGGGCGGAGGTGTCGCGCTCCTGCGGGCGACGAAAGTCCTGGAGACGCTCGAGGGCGACAACGAGGACCAGAGGCACGGGATCGACATCGTCAGGAAGGCGATCACCTGGCCGACCCGCCAGATCGTCCTCAATGCGGGCGACGACGGCTCGATCGTCGTCGGCAAGATTCTGGAGAGCGACACCTACGCGTTCGGGTACGACGCGCAGAACGGCAAGTACGGAGACATGGTGTCGAAAGGCATCATCGATCCGACCAAGGTCGTACGGGCGGCGTTGCAGGGCGCTGCATCGATCGCCGGCCTTCTCATCACCACCGAGGCGATGATCGCCGAAATTCCGCAGAAGGAGTCGGCAGCGCCGATGCCCGGCGGCGGTGGCATGGGCGGGATGGACTACTAGACCATCGCGGTCTTGTCGGCGACGCGAGAGCCCGGATGACACATCCGGGCTCCTGCCTCGACGGCCGCTCCGGCGGCCGCGTCGTGTGCGCCGGCGAGCACGGGGCATGTCGACGCGCATCCGGACAACGAACAGGAGATGATGGTGGCACGAAATACGAAAGAGACCCGGGAACGGGCGGAAGCGAGCTTCAAGAAGAAAGCCCTTCAGGTTCGGGTGAGCTCGCAGGCCATGGCCGACTACGAGGCTGCAGGCGTCGCCGTGAGGACCAAGACCGAGCGACTGAAATCACTGCGGTTGGCAAAGGAGGTCAACGACCTGGTCACCCAGACGACGGCCGAACCAGCGAAGAAGACGCGGACTTCGGTGAAGACGTCATCGGGTTGAGACATGCGCTGAGTCGAGCTTCACGTCGATACACGATCCCGCACCGGCGGCGACCAGCACCAAGCCAGGCCATTCGGTCGGTCGCGCCAAGGACGGCCATCGTCGTCAGTTGCTACGATCGCGGGGACCGTGTCGACGACTTCGGGAGATCCGCGATTGCATCGGCGGACGCGGCCATCTCCCGATCATCGACGTCAAGTCGCGCCAGACTGCGGGATCGAGCAGCAAGAGGCGCGGGAGACCGGTCTCCCAATGCGAGGCAGAAGACAAATAATTCTCTGCACTGGCAGGATTATTGCCAGCTCGAAACGCTTCTCGTCATCCCGTCGTGCCGAGCCCGCGCGCGATGGCATTGACGGTGAGCAGGAGGGGGTCAGCAGCCGCTCGGCCTCCTCCGGCGTGTCCGCCCGTCACCAGCGGCGCAACAGGCGGATCTGCTCCATGTGCAGGACCCGCAGGGCGACCGCCCGCAGCTCGATGGAGCGCGCCAGCGTCGGGCGTTCGAGATCGAGCCGGCGGCCATATATCTCCTCCAGCCGCTGCTGCGTCAGCGCATACTCGGCCTTGATGGCGCCGAGGAAGCGCGCTCGCACGGCCTCGTCCTCCACCAGCTCCGCATAGGCCGCCATGGTGTCGGGGCAGGCGGTGGCGATGCTGGTGGTGACGTTCGCCAAAAGATAGTGCAGCGCGGGCCAGGCGTGGATCTGCTGCGCCTTGGCGAGCGCGTCGAAGCCGTCGGGATCCTCCGTCTTCAGCACGGTGAGGCCGCTGCCGACGCCGTACCAGCCGGACAGATAGAAGCGTGACTGGCTCCAACTGAACACCCACGGGATCGCACGCAGATCCGCGATGGTGCGGGCGCCCGTGCGGCGGGACGGCCGTGAGCCGATCCGGCTCCGTTCGACCACGTCGATGGGCGTCGCCTGGCCGAAGAACGTGACGAACCCGTCCGCCGTGACCAGCTCGGCATAGGTGCGACGGCTGGCGGCGGCGAGCCGGTCCATGGCGGCCGCGACCGGGGGATCGTGCTCGCCGTTGCGATCGTCGAGCAAAGTGCGGCGTGCGGCGCCTGCGGCCTGGAGCTCGAGATGATGGGCCGCGGTGATGCGGTCGGCGAATTTCTGGGAGACCACCTCGCCCTGCTCGGTCATCCGCAAGGTCCCCGAAACCGAGCCGGCCGGCAGCGCGTCGAGGAACCGGTGGGTCGGGCCGGCGCCACGGCTGACCGTGCCGCCGCGACCGTGACAGAAGCGCACCCGCACGCCGGCCGTTCGCCCGACTGCGATCATCGCCTCCTGGGCGCGGTGCAGCGCCCAAAAGCTGGCGAGGATGCCGCCGTCCTTGTTGGAATCGCTGTAGCCGATCATCACCTGAACGCTCGGCGGCTCGCCGCTCTCGCGCGCCTGCTCGATGACGCTCGCGCGGGTGATCGGGTGGTCCAGGAAGCCGGCGAGGATCGCGGCGCCATGCTCGAGATCGTCGATGGTCTCGAACAGCGGCACCACCGGCAGCCGGCAGAACACGCCCTTGGCGTCCTGCTCCAGGAGTCCGACCTCGCGCGCCAGCAGGTAGACCACCAGCAGGTCCGAGAGCGAGCGCGTCATGCTCACGATGAGGGCGCCGAGCCCGCCCGGTCCATGCTGGTCGAGCTCGTCGAGCACGACGCGGTAGCAATCGAGGATCGCGCTCGCCTCCGGGCCGATCTCGAGGTGCGGCCGGGTGAACGGCCGCGGCGAGCGCAACTCGGCGGTCAGTAATTCGAGGCGGCGAGATTCCGGCCAGTCCGGAAATTCGGCCGCCCCCTCGACGCCGGCCGCCAGCATGAGCTGCGACAGTGCGAGATCGTGGAAGCGGCTGTTCTGGCGGATGTCGAGAGCCGCGAGATGAAAGCCGAAGCTGCGGACGGCCTCTGCCACCGGCGCGACGTCGGTGCGCACCAGGCGCGCCGCACCGCAGGCGGCGAGCGAGCGCGCCAGCACGTCGAGATCGGCGAGCAGGTCGCCGGCGCAGCGGTAGGCGCCCGGACGGTCGCCGGCGGCGTCCGGCAGGCGCGCCACCATCAGATTGATGAACTGCCGCCACGGCTCGCCCGGATTACGTTCGATCTGCGCCGTGCCGATGTCGCCGAGCGCTGCCGCGTGGCGCGCCAGGCATCGCGCAGGCGGCGCGACAGCAGCGGCCGCACCGACGGGAACACGTTCACGAGGTAGTGCCGGATGTTGCGGACCTCGGAGGCGATGTCGGGCTTTTCGAGGTAGACTTCGCCGGTTCGCCACGCCGTTCCAGCACCGCCTTCATCTGCTCGCGGATGTCGTCCTGCTCGCCCGGCGTCCACATCTGGTTCTCGCGCCGCACCAGCAGCAGGTAGAGCTCGCGGTGATGCTTGATGACGGTCGCGCGCTTGGCCTCGGTCGGATGCGCGGTCGACACCGGCTCCACATGGATATGGGGAAGCGCGGCGGCGATCTCCTCCGGCGACAGGCCGGCGGCGACCAGCCGGGCCAAGGTGTTCTCCCAGGTGTGCCGGACTGCGTCCGCAGCGTGCCGGCGGTCTGCATGGCGCGGTGTGCCTGCGCGTAAGCGTTCTCCTCCGCCATGTTGAGCAGCATGAAGGCTGTGGAATAGGCCTGCGCGATGCGCTCGGCGTCGGGCGCATCGGCGGCCGCCGCCGGCTTGCCGACCCACGGCAGGCGTGCCGCGATGCTGCCCTCGCCGAGCTCCGCCAGAACCTCGCGGAAGCAGGTGATCAGGAATTCGAGGTCGCGGCCGACCTTGGCCAGGCGCTCATAGGCATTGAGGCGTTCGACAATCGGCATTGGTCGGCTCGATCTTCACGGGAATCGTCATGACAAGCCGCATAAATCGAATGGAGCGGCTGTCGACCGAGATTGCCGTGGGGGTCCTGCATGCGCAAGCCGTGGCGACCCCGCGCGGGGCCGCGCCGGTCGAGTGGGCGGACGGCGCGTCGCATTTCTTCGCCGGCGCCTTGAATGCATCGGCCCGCTTCGGGCTGTCCTTGATGCTGCGAACGCCCTGCTCGGTGAAGCAGGCGAGCAGACACGGGTCGCCATAATGGCCTCCCTGGCGGCTCGCGCGCGTTTTTTGGAGCGCGAATTTCAAAGCCGGACAATATAGCGCAACCAAAAGTTGTATGAGCGTGCGAAGGTGGCACTGGACAGGCGTCCCTGCCCTCAGCCGCGGTGGCCGGCCGGCTCAGACCGGCGGGCCGGTCCGGGGCTTCTGGCCGAACCCGAACCGCGACAATCCGGCCGATGCGAAGTCGCGGAAGAGCCAGAGCCAAGCACCGACCAGCGAGGCGAGCAGCATGGCAGCCGCATCTCGATTCCACGCCCGAGGGAGGATGTCCGTGGCGAGCAGCAGCAAGGTGAGAAGCGCCACGACGACGGTTGCGACCGTGGCGGCGCGCAGCCGTTCTGCCTTGCTTTCGATGATCCAGCCGACCAGCGTGAGGAACAGGGCGATGAGCAGGCCGACGAGCCAGACCCCGACCAGCCCGAGGATCACGGGCCGCAGGCCACCCGACCCCGACAATTTGTCCGCGCCGCTGGCATGCAGCCACCACAAGGCGAAAAGGCCGGTGCTGATCAAGGACATCGCGGCCGTCCACACGAGAGATCGCTGGAAGTGGTTCGCGAAGCTGCTGCTCTTCTCCGGAGCCAGCCTTCGAAAGTAGGATGCGGCGATCATCGCGACGATCGCGTATCCGGTCGACAGGAACAGCGACGTCAGGCGGCCGATCGACGGTGTCAGGCGATCGCGGACGGCGTCGAGCAGCGCGGTTTCGACTCCCCAGATGGCGTCGCCCCACCACCAGGTCAGGATGAGCGGCCCCGAGTTCAGGATCAGAACGAGTGCGGCCGCAAGCGCTTCGACACAGACGGCGAGGAATCGCGATGTCGGACGCTTCGTCGCCATCAAGGTCGCCGATGCCGCCGCGGTGACGAGCGTAAGGCAACCCAGGACGACGACCTCCGCCAGGGCCCTGGGCATGACGGCGCTCAGCCCGTTTCTCAGCATATCGAGAATCTCGAACACAGCCCCTGACGACGGCTTGCCGTCGCTCCCTTGATGATCGACGATAATAGGCCCGGCGCCGCTGCGGCACAATGAGCGCTCCTCGACCGACTTCGGTGTCGTCGGTCTCGTCCGACGTCGCCGGTAGGGCCGCCGTGGGGCAAGCGATGCGTCCGGCGTTCAGAAAGTCCGTTTGCCCTCGGCACGGGATCGTCTGTCGCCCGACGCGGGCACGCCTGCACGGCCTCGGCCTCGTGAGCGCCGATGGTCAGGAATGGGCGCGGCGGTGTCGAAACGGCGCCATTCGGGTTCGCCAGTCTCGCGTTGCCTTCGGGAGCTTTCGTGTGCCTGGTGACACGAACGGTGCGTTGCATTGACGCTCGGGGCTAAATACACTCGTCGCAAACTTGCAACAGGCTTTCCGGCGATACCCCGACGTATGCGCACACGTTTGACGATGAGCGACATCGCGAAGATCGTGGGTGTCCATGTCTCCACGGTGTCTCGCGCCCTGGACCCGAAGACCAGCCATCTGATTTCGCCGGAGATCGTCGCCAAGATCGCGGAGGTGTCGGCCAAGCTCGGCTTCCGTCCGAATGCCGCCGGCTCCTCGCTCCGCACCAACAGGTCACGCACGATCGGAGTCGTCGTTCCGGACATCACCGATCCGGTCTTCCCGCCGATCATGCGGGGGCTCGAGGACGGGCTCAGCCAACGCGGATATGCCGTGCTTCTGGCCAACACGGACGGGGACGAGGGCCGCGAGGCGGAAATCGTCTCGTCGATGCTGGCGCGGTCCGTGGACGGGCTGGCGCTGGCGAGCAGCAAGTACGACGACAAGCTCATCCGGCAGATCGACAATGTCCCGGTGGTGACCGTGATCCGGGAGACTGCCGATCCGATTGCGCCATGCGTCATCTTCGACGAATGGTGCGGCATTCGACACGCACTCACTCACCTCGTGTCGCTCGGGCATCGGCGGATCGCCAACATCGCGGGGCCCCGCGGGATTTCGACGGGCCACACCCGCTACGAAGCCTTCGAGCACTACCGCAGGGAGTTGAAGCTGCCACTCGACAAGCGGCTCGTGGTTCTTGCCGACGGATTCAACGAGCAGGAAGGCGAGCGCTGCGCCGAGCAGCTCTTCATCAGGACGACTGACTTCACTGCCATCTTGTGCGCCAACGATCGTCTCGCCATCGGCGCCATCGACGTGTTGAGAAGGCGGGGCCTCCGCTGTCCGGAAGACGTCTCCGTGACCGGCTTCAACGACATGCCCTATGTCGACCGGCTGGTTCCGGCGCTGACGACCATCCGGGTCCAGCAGTACAAAGCCGGTTACGAATCGGCGAAGCTGCTGATCGAAGCCATCGAGAGCAACCCGCCGAAGACGATGACGCCGTCGCGCACGGTTCTTCCGGTCGAGCTCGTCGTTCGCGGCTCGACCCAGCACATCGCCTTGAGAGGTCGGGCCCGGCGCGGTGTGGCCACGGTCAGGTGATACCAGTCTTCGTCAGCTTCGACCTTAATCGTCATTGCCGGGCTTGACCCGGCAATCCATCGAACTTCTGAAGAAGCTCTTTTGTAAGCGATGGATGCGCGGGTCGAGCGCGCGCATGACGAGTCGGAGATTGTGAAGACTGGTATGACTGGTCGTTCCGGTCGTCCCGGTTGTTCACGTCGCGCCGGGGCTGCCGGCGGTGGCGCGCAGCCCCCGTGACCAAAGCCGGTAGCCCGGCGGAGCCGCGGCTCCGTCAGTTCGCGCCGACGCCGGCGTCCCGCAGCACCTTGGCGTAGAGCTCGGCCTCGCGCTTGACCTGGGCGTCGAGCGCCTCCGGCGTGGTCGGCGACGGCACCGCGCCCTGGGCCTTCAGCTTCTCGATCACGTCCGGCATCGCGAGCGCCTTCGCGATATCCCGGCTGACCTTGTTGACGATCTCGCGCGGCGTCGCGGCCGGCGCCAGCACGGCGAACCACGAGTCGTAGTCGTAGGGCGGCACCGTCTCCTTGACGGCCGGAACGTCCGGCATCTGCGGGCTACGCTGGTTGGAGTTGATGGCGATGGCCCGAACCTTGTTGCCGGCGGTCAGCTCCTGGGCCAGCGGGATCGGCGTGAAGTAGAGCTGCGCGTCGCCGCGGATCACGGCCGTGGTCGCCTCCGGCGTGCCCTTGTAGGGGACGTGCACGATGTCGATCTGGGCCGCCTGCTTGAGCAGCTCCGCCGACAGATACGTCGTGCTGGCGATGCCGGCCGAGGAGAAGTTCAGCTTGCCGGGCGTCTCTTTGGCCAGCGCGATGAAGTCGGCCATGGTCTTTACCGGCAGGTCGGGCGGGACCACTGCGACCATCGGCACCGAGGCGACCTTGGTGACGCCGGCGAAGTCCTTCACCGGGTCGAACAGGATGTTCTTGTTGATGACGTTGGCGATCGTGTGCCCGTTGGAGGTCAGCATCAGCGTGTAACCGTCGGCCTGGCCCTTGGCGACGGCGGTCGTGCCCGGCAGGCCGGGACGGTTCTCGACGATGACTTGCTGCTTCCAGATCTCGGCGAGCTTGTCGGTGAGAATGCGGGCGAGACCGTCGGTCACGCTGCCGGCCGAGAACGGCACGACGATCCGCACCATCTGGTTGGGATAGGTTCCTTGTGCCCAGCCGGACGTCGTGAGCGCGAGCAGCGCCCCGCCGGCGAGGGCGATCGTCCTCAGCATTCGCATCAGTCGTTCCTCCGATATGTTATTTGAATCCTTGTTCGACGCGTAGGCCCGGCGGCCTCTCCGGCGCGCTGAGCGTCGGCTACACCAGGAGACCGACGGGGTGCTCGAGGCCGCGTTTGACGGCGGCGAGGAGCTTTGCGCCCAGCGCGCCGTCGACGACGCGGTGGTCGCAGGAGAGGGTCAGGGTCATGCGGGTCT
>NZ_JACAAX010000042.1 GCF_013377085.1 Rhodoplanes sp.
CGCCCAGCACGGTCGCGATCAGGGCGAGGGGCGGCCACAGGCGCTCCCAGAACACCGCCCAGCGGGCCCGGGTCAGCGCCGGGCCGAGAACGGCCGCGGGCGTGTCGGGAGCGGACGGGGCGGGCCGGTCGGGGGCAGGGGTCTGATCGCTCAAACAGCTCTCCGGGGGTGCGGCCTCTCGGGTGTCCGCTGCTGGGATATAATGGTCAGCCTCTCGGCTATAACACGCGTCGTTCCCTCCTGGCATGCGGCCGCGGCCGAATTGCGTCGGTTCACGCCATTGTCAGGACGCGCCCGAGGGCTGGTCATGCAAGGGACGGGCCGGGGAGGAGCCGAAGGGGCTTCTCATGCCGTCTCGGCAATGTATGCGGCGGAGAGCTGCGCCAAGTCGCCGAATGTGAGCTCGTCCGTGGCCAGATCGCGCTGGCGACAGATGATGGGCAGCCGGTCGAGAAACCTGTCGAACTCACGCGCGATCGCATGACCGCCCGGCACCTTCGGGTCGTTGCTCTGATCCCTCAGCCACGCGGCCAGGTCCTTGATCAACCGACGATGGTCGTCGCCGTGCGCGTGGACGTCCTGTCCGGCGATATCGGAGATGAACTTCTGGTATCTGTACGGCTCGGTGTCGAAAATCGTACAGCGCTTCGTTCCCTGGCCTCGTCCGAATTTCTTGGCGCCGATGAAGACGCCCAGCTCGAACGGCATGTTGAATCGGGGGAGACGGCTTTTCCGATCCAGCTCCGTCCGCGAGATATCGTGAACGCCGTATCGGCACGCCGCGACGATCTTGCAAATCTTTTCGAGGCGGGTCTCGGAGGCGTCGTCCACCTCGAGCGCGCAGCGGGGCTGAAACCCGGACCGCTTGACGGTATAGACGATCGCCCTGAAGAGAAGCTGGTACTTCGAATCGAACGGGCAGTTGATGAAGACGTTCCGGTTGGTCGCGGCCATCCGGCGCACCCGCCTATGCCTTTTTGAACAGCTCTCGGATGGTCGTGCGAATTTCGTCGGAGGTGAAGTGCGTCGGCTTCACGGCCGGGCCGAGAATGACGACTCCGTCCCGTGTCGTGCCGACGACTCCGTATTTTCGTGCCGCGCCTTTTTTGGCTGTCGGTTTTGCGGCGGCCTTCTTGGGGGCGGGCTTCTTCGCTGCCGTCGATTTCGTCGAACGCGATCGTGCCGCGGATGCGGTAGCCCGTCCGGTGGATGTCGAAGCGTCTTTCATGGTCTCAATATCGGCGAGCCGACCCGACTCTGCAACCGCGATCGCGCCGATTGTACGTCGCCTCACAGCCACTCCGGCAGCCTGTCGTGCGCGATGATGTCGGCGACCTCCAGCCGCGGGCGCACCACGGCCCATTTGTCGCCGTCGACCAGCACCTCGGGAACGAGCGGGCGGGTGTTGTAGGTGCCGGCCTGCACGGCGCCGTAGGCGCCCGCCGACATCACGGCGATCAGGTCGCCGGCCTTCGGCTCCGGCATGTCGCGGTCGAGCGCCAAAAAGTCGCCGGACTCGCAGACGGGGCCGACCACGTCGGCGACGAGGTGCGGCGTGCCGGCCACGGGTGCGACCACCGGGCGCAGCGCGTGAAAAGCGTCGTAGAGGGTCGGGCGCACCAGGTCGTTCATGGCGGCGTCGACGATCACGAAGGTCTTGGCCTCGCCGCGCTTCACGTAGAGGACGCGGGTCAGCAGAATGCCGGCATTGCCGACCAGCAGGCGGCCCGGCTCGAACAGCAGCGTGCAGCCGAGGCCGCGCGTCGCCTGCTTGACCACCGCCGCATAGGCCCCGGGATGCGGCGGCTCCTCGTCCTCCTCGCGATACGGGATGCCGAGCCCGCCACCGAAGTCGATGTGCGAGATCGTGTGGCCGTCGGCGCGCAGCACCCGCACGAAGTCGGCGAGCAGCGCGAAGGCGTCGCGGAACGGATCGAGCGCCGTGATCTGGCTGCCGATATGCATGTCGACGCCGGCGACCTGCAGGCCCGGCATTTTCGCGGCGCGCGCATAGACGGCGCGGGCGCGCTCGATCGGGATGCCGAACTTGTTCTCCGCCTTGCCGGTCGCGATCTTGTGGTGCGTGCCGGCGTCGACGTCCGGATTGACGCGCAGCGAGATCGCCGCGTGGCGGCCCTTGGCGGCGGCGATCTCGGACAGCAGCGCGAGCTCCGGCTCGGACTCGACGTTGACGCTCAGGATGCCGGTGTCGACCGCCAGCGCCAGCTCTTCGGCCGTCTTGCCGACGCCCGAGAACATGATCCGCTCGGGCGGGATGCCGGCCGCCAGTGCCCGGCGCAGCTCGCCCCCCGACACCACGTCGGCGCCGGCGCCGAGCCTGGCCAGTGTGCGGATCACGGCCTGGTTGGAGTTCGCCTTCATGGCGTAGCAGATCATCGCCGGAACATCGGCGAAGGCGTCGGCGAACACCCGGTAGTGTCGCACCAGGGTTGCGGTCGAGTAGCAGTAGAGCGGCGTCCCGACGACTTCAGCGACGTGGACGAGGTCGACCGCCTCGGCGTGCAGCACGCCGTCGCGATACTCGAAATGGTTCATGGGCGGCCTCGGACGGCGTTTTCGTGCAGCGTGTCGGTGGGAACGGGTTTCGGTTTGGCGCGGCATGGGCGCACGTCGCGCCGCGCGCCCGCCGGAACCGGCTCACGGGCCAGCGTTTAGAGCATTTTCCGGCGGAACGGAAACCGGTTTGCGCACGACAATGTGGCCCTGCCGATCGAGCGCGCGTCGCCAGCCCGAATAGGCGCGATCCCGGTCGCAGCGCCCTAATTGAGCAGCGGGTCGAGCAGGAAGCCGCGTTGCCGCGCCGGCGGCAGCGTCTGCTGGGACGGCTGGCTCTGGCCCGACAGCTCGGGCACGATTCCGGACGGCGAGCGCCAGCCGGGCTGCTGCTGCTGTTCGGCGGGCGTCGGCACGGCCTGGGCGGAGGGCGGCGCATCGAGCGCGCTCTTGCGGCCGCAGCCGGCGAGGCCCAGCGCCGCGGCGAGCGTCACCAGCGCCAGCACCCGAAGCATCCGGGTCCGACCCACGAGCCTGTCACGCCCCATCGCATCACTCCCCCGTGCGGGCCGGATCCCGGACTGTCCGCCGCCGGAGCGAGCGGAATCATCCAAGCCGGCCGACCGCCGGACACCGAACCGGACCCTACCGCATCGGCGAGCGGAAATCGGGCCATTTCGGGGAGACTCGGCGTTTTTTGGCGCGACCGTGTGATCCTTGCATCATCGCGGCCCGGATTCCCCGCCCCGTGACCCGCCGCCGGACGCCGGGAAGGCTCCGTGCCGGCGCCGTCGCGGAAACCTCTGCTGAACCGGGAGGTCGGCCGAGGGCCGACCGGCTCAGACCGCCGGCCCGGCGAGGCGTTCCAGCCAGGCGGAGGCCTGCGCCCGGACATTCTTCGGCGCCGTGCCGCCATAGCTGGCGCGGCTGTCGACGGCGCTGTCGACGGTCAGCACCCCGAACACCGCCTCGGTGATCCGCGGCTCCACCTCCTGCATCGCGGCGAGCGGCAATTGGGCGAGGTCGACGCCACGCTTCTCGGCCGCCTGCACGATCTTGCCCGTCACATGGTGGGCTTCGCGGAACGGCATGCCGAGCACCCGCACCAGCCAATCGGCGAGGTCTGTCGCCGTCGCGTAGCCGGCGCCGGCGGCGGCCCGCATGCGGTCCGTGTCGGGAGTCATGTCGCGGACCATGCCGGCCATGGCGACGAGCGACAGCTCCAACGCCGAGAGCGCGTCCATGGCGCCCTCCTTGTCCTCCTGCATGTCCTTCTGATAGGCGAGCGGCAGCCCCTTCATCACCATCAGGAGCGCGGTCAGCGAGCCGCAGATGCGGCCCGTCTTGGCCCGCACCAGCTCGGCCGCGTCGGGATTGCGCTTTTGGGGCATGATCGACGAGCCGGTCGTGAACGCGTCGGTGAGCTTCAGGAAGCCGACCAGCGGCGACGTCCAGATCACGATCTCCTCGGCGAAGCGCGACAGATGCACCGAGGCGATCGCCGCCGCCGACAGTGTCTCCAGGACAAAATCGCGGTCCGACACGGCGTCGAGCGAGTTCGCGGTCGGCCGCGAAAAGCCGAGCGCCGCCGCGGTGTGGTGGCGGTCGAGCGGGAACGAGGTGCCGGCCAGCGCCGCCGAGCCGAGCGGACATTCGTTGAGCCGCGCCCGCGCGTCGGCGAAGCGGCCGCGGTCGCGCCCGGCCATCTCCACATAGGCGAGCAGGTGATGGCCGAACGTCACGGGCTGGGCGGTCTGCAGATGGGTGAAGCCCGGCATCACGGTGCCGGCATGGGCCAGCGCCTTCTCGGCGAGCGCGCGCTGGTAGTCGGCCAGGAGCGCGTCGATGCCGTCTATGGCGTCCCGCACGAACAGCTTGAAGTCGGTCGCCACCTGGTCGTTGCGCGAGCGTGCCGTGTGCAGCCGGCCGGCGGCCGGCCCGATCAGGGTCGCGAGGCGCGACTCGACGTTCATGTGGATGTCTTCGAGCGCGCGGCTGAACTGGAACGTCCCGGCCTCGATCTCGCCCAGCACGGCGTCGAGCCCCCGGGCGATCTCGGCGGCGTCGGCGGTCGAAATGATGCCCTGTTCGGCGAGCATGCCGGCGTGCGCCTTGCTCGCCGCGATGTCCTGCCGGAAGAGGCGCCGGTCGAAGTCGATCGAGGCGTTGATCTCGGCCATGATCGCGGCGGGCTCGCTTTCGAACCGTCCGCCCCACATCTTGTTGCTCATCGCGCGTTCCTGCAGTGTCGGCCCATGACCGAGAATCTTGAAACTCCGATCCCAGAGACCGGCTCTTCGGCGAGTGACGGTTCAACCGGCGCACCGTCGGCCGCCGGAGACACCCCCGCCCGTGCGCCGCGCAAGATGTTGCTCGCCGGGCTCGCGCTCGGCGTCGCCGTCGCGGTGGGCGCCGGGGCGGTATACGGCCTGACGGGTTTCGGGCGCAATCCGCCGCAGACTGCGGCCTGCGGCCCCGCCCTGAGCCTGGCGCGAAAGATCGCGCCCCTGTCGCGCGGCGAGGTGGCGGCCGTGGCGGCGGCCGACACGCCGCGGTCCTTGCGCGAGCTCGCCTTTTCGGACGGCGCCGGGGCGCCAAAAACGCTCGCCGACTGGCAGGGGCGGACCGTTCTGCTCAACCTGTGGGCGACCTGGTGCGTGCCGTGCCGCAAGGAGATGCCGGCCCTCGACGCGCTCCAGCGCAGCCTCGGCGGACCCGGCTTCGAGGTGGTCGCCGTCAATGTCGACACCCGCAACCCGGACAAGCCGCGCGCCTGGCTCAAGGAGGTCGGGATCGAGGGACTGGCCTATTACGCCGACCCGAGCGGCAAGCTGATGCGCGAGCTCGGGGTGTTCGGCCTGCCGACCACGGTTCTGGTCGACCCCTCGGGCTGCACCGTGGCGACGCTCGCCGGCCCGGCCGAGTGGGCGAGCCCCGACGCGCTGGCGCTGGTCCGGGCCGCGCTGGCGCGGTAACGCGTTCCGACTGTTGCCTAGACCGAAATATCCATCGCCGTGCCGATGCCGTGCGCCACGTTGGCGAGGCGCTGGCCGTTGTCGGCGGCGGCCTCGACCATCTTGGCGATGTCGGCGTCCTGCTGGGCGCCCATCTTCACCATCTTGGCGGCGGCGGCCATCTGGACCTGGCTGGTCTGGGCGCTGATTGCTGCCGCTGCGAGTGCTGACGTATCCATGACTCTGCCTGCCTGTTCGTCGTTGTTTGCGGCATGACAGCGTCGAGGCCGTCACGCCGAAGTCGTCACACGGACGTGTCGAGCTGAGCCTTGGCGACCTTCGCCTGGGCCTCGGCTTGCACCCGTGCGGCCGCGCGTTTCGCCGCGATTTCGGCCAACCCGCCGCTGAGGTTGTGGGACGAGCTCGAGAACACGTCGCTGACCGTCGCCAGGTTCGTCTCGGCCTGGGTGTTGTAGGCCCGCTGCCGGGTGCGCCAGTTGGTCACCTGGTCGTAGCTCGACCGCGTCGAGACCCAGTTGAACTGCGACGAGACGATTCCCATGGCTCGCTCCTCGGCGGCAGCGTAGGCGTCGTCCCGTTAATGAAGCGTCACCAGGCGCGCAAAGATCGCGGGGCGGCCATGCGCCATACGATGGGCACATGCGCGATCCGGCGCGGCGGCGGCGCGGTCGGTCGGTGATGGGGGCGCTATTTCACCACGCCGGAGACGCAGCAGGGCCGCTGACGCGGCGGCACGATGCGGTCCTTGAGATAGCAGCGCGGCGCCGGGCCGATATAGCCGGCGCGCAGGAACGTCCAGGCCCGGCAGCGGCTCTCGCCCTCGCAACTGGCCTTGCAGGTCTGCCAGGTCGCGTCGGCGGCGAGGTCGAGGGTCTGGAAGTCGCCGCCGGCACGATCGATGCCGATCTCGGCGCGCCCGTCCTGCGGCTCGATGACGCCGGCGCCCTTGACGCCGGAGACGCAGCAGCCGTCGGCATTGCGCGGCGGCACCTGTGCCTTCAGCCGGCAGGCGGCGCCGCGCTCGGCGGTCGGATAGATGAAGCTCCAGGCACGGCAGCGCACGTCGCGCTCGCAGCGCGCCGCGCAGACGGCCGGGTCGGCGCTGCGCACCGCGAAGGTCGAGTAGTCGCTGCCCGGGCGGTCGAAGCCGACCTGGGCGGAGACAGGCGCGAGACTCGTGACGACGAGGAGGCAGAGCGAGACGACGCAGAGCGGGAGCAGACGGAACGGGACGAGATGGAGCGGGTTTTTCAGGCGGGCGCAGAACGACACTGTGGCTCGCGTCATCGTCGGCTCCGCCTCGCTCGTGCGCGGTGGTTGTACGTCGGGTGTGTCGGCCGAGATGTAGCGCAAAAGCCGGCGGCCGAACAGCGCGGGAGGCCAAGGCGCCGGCATGCCATCGCCCCGCTTTGTCGCTCGGGACGGCCAGGCCCGTCGGTCAGCCGAGCGACACCACGGTGGCGCCGAGCAGGCCGACGAGATCGCCGGGCTTCATCTCCACCTGCAGGCCGCGGCGGCCGCCGTTGAGCACCACGGTCGGATGCTTCAGCGCGTCCTGCTCGACGAACACCCGCACGCGCTTCTTCTGGCCGAACGGCGAGATGCCGCCGACATGATAGCCGGTGATGCGCTCGGCCTCGGCGGGCGGCAGCATCTCGGCGTGCTTGGCGCCGGCCGCGGCGGCGAGCTTTTTCAGACTTACCTCGCGGTCGGACGGCAGGATGACGCAGACGGCCTCGCGGTCGGCCCGCGCCATCAGGGTCTTCAGCACGCGGCCGGGGTCGAAGCCGAGCGCCTCGGCGGCCTGCAGGCCGATGCGGGGCGCGTCGGGGTCATAATCGTATTCGTGCAACGTGAAGGCGACACCGGCCTTCTGCAGGGCCTGGGTGGCCGGCGTTCCTTTCGCCATGGCAGGTCCCCGGCGGTGGTGGGTCGATCAGTAGGCGGATTCGTTGAACACCGGGTCGACCGAGCCGCCCCAGGCGCCGTGATACTTGGCCAGCAAGGTCTCGGCCGGCGTCTCGCCGCGCGCGGCGATGTCGTCGAGCGGCGCCAGGAAGCGCGTCTCGTCGCGGCCCATCCAGTCCTGGCGGGCGCGGCGAACGAGGCCGGCGCGGGCGATGGCCAGGCAGTCGCGGGCGAGATCCAGGATGGTGCGGCCCGCGATGGTCGCCTTGAAGCCGAGCCGCGGCACCTGGTCGCGCAGCGACTGGCGCTCCTCGGCGGTCCAGTGCTTGGCCAGATCCCAGGCTGCGTCGAGGCCGGCGTCGTCGTAGAGGAGGCCGACCCAGAAGGCCGGCAGCGACGGCAGGCTGCGCCACGGCACCGCGTCGGAGCCACGCATCTCCAGATAGCGCTTGAGCCGCACCTCCGGGAAGATGGTGGAGACGTGGTTGGCCCAGTCCGACAGGGTGGCGCGCTCGCCCGGCAGCACGGCGAGCGTGCCGGCCATCAGGTCGCGGAACGATTGTCCGGCGACGTCGATATAGGTGTCGCCGCGCTTGACGAAATACATCGGCACGTCGAGCGCGTAGTCGACCCAGCGCTCGTAGCCCATGCCGGGCTCGAACGCCCACGGGATCATGCCGGAGCGGTCGGCGTCGGTGTCGCGCCAGATCTCTGAGCGGAACGAGAGGAAACCGTTCGGCCGCCCTTCGGTGAACGGCGAGTTGGCGAACAGGGCGGTGGCGACGGGCTGCAGCGCCACCGAGACGCGCAGCTTCTTGACCATGTCGGCTTCCGACGAGAAGTCGAGATTGGTCTGCACCGTGCAGGTCCGGTACATCATGTCGAGGCCGAGCTTGCCGACCTTCGGCATGTAGTTGGTCATGATCCGGTAGCGGCCCTTCGGCATCACCGGCATCTCGGTGCGGGTCCAGGTCGGCGCCATGCCGAGCCCGAGAAAGCCGATGCCGAGCGGCCCCGCCACCTCGCGGAGCTGGGCCAGATGCGCCTGCAGCTCCGAGCAGGTCTGGTGGATGGTCTCGACCGGCGCGCCCGAGAGCTCGAACTGGCCGCCCGGCTCCAGCGAGATGGCGCCGCCGCCCGTCACGTCGGCCATGCCGATGATGCGGTCCGCCTCCAGGATGGGCTCCCAGCCGAGGATCATCTGCATGCCGTCGAGCAGGGTGCGGATGCCGCGCGGGCCTTCGTAGGGCACCGGCTCGTGGCGGGCGAGCGTGAAGGCGAACTTCTCGTGCTCGGTGCCGATCCGGAACCGCTCCTTCGGCTTCTCGCCCGCGGCGAACCACGCGACGAGGTCGTCGCGCGACTGGAGCGGCGTCATATCGATCACGTCACGAGCCATGGAACGTCCCGGTGGGCGAAAGCGCGGCGACCTTACACGGCCGCGACGAAAGAGCAACGTGGTGCACCGGCGTCCTTTTTCGGGCTGGCGGCGCGGGCCCTCGCGGGAGCTGCGGCGACCGCGCCGGCCGCCGCGAGGTAACCGCAATCACGGGTAAATTTTTTCGCCTGGAGACTTTGTGCTAGAGCAGGGCCCCTCAGGCCGGAACGGCAATGGACCGGAGCCGCGTTTGGACGTGAAGCGTGCGATGACAGCCCGGCACAGGACCGGCCAAGCGAGGACCGGCCAAGCGAGCGCAGGCCGGTGGGCCGTGCGTCTCCTGGTGGTGCTCGCCCCGTTCCTCGGAGGCTGCGCCCAGAATCTCGACCTCGGCATCCTCTATGCGGCGCCGGGCAAGTACGACTATCTGCGATGCCAGGACCTGCCGCCGCGCCTCGCGGGGGCGGTCGCCCGCGAGAAGCAGCTCGACGACCTGATCAGCCGCGCCAATCAGGAGCCGGCCGGCGCCGTGGTGAGCAGCGCCGCCTATTCGGCCGACCTCGCCCAGGTGCGGGCCGAGCAGAAGATCCTCCGCCAGGCTGCGGTCGACAAGAATTGCGGCTCGATCGAGCCAGGCGCCGCACCGCCTGCTGCGCCGCCCGGCACTCCCCCGCCAGCGCCGCCCGCCAGGCGGTGAGCAGCGGCGTTTCGGCGCTCTGCGACAACTCGCCTTCATCGTGAATATGGCCGGGCTCGACCGGCGAGATCACCGCGGCCCCTGTTGCAGGGCGCGTTCGAGCGCCATGCGGATGAACCGCTGATAGGGCACGCCGACGCGCTTCGCCTGCTGCTGCACGGCCTTCAGGAGCGCCTCGGGCAGGCGGAGATTGACCGACTTGTCCTTGGGCTTCATCTCGAAGCGCATCGGGACCATGTCGGATAGGTCGTAGTCGGTCAGGTCCGCTCCGGCCACGAACGCCTCTGCCTCGGCGTCAGTCTTCAGTGTCGGCAGCTTTTGCAGCTTCTTTTTCATAATGCTGCACCTCCTTGCGGTGCATGTAGCGGGCGCTCACGGGCCGGATGAGCGTGTCGTCGCCGCGCCGTCTCAGCGTGGGCGACGAACACGTGCCGCCCTGCGTCAGTCGTCCCGACTGCCTTGAGCCGTTCTTCCTGGGCCGAGTGGTGAGGATCGGGCGCCACCATTATGGGTCGTCGGAACAGGCTCTCGATCTCCGCGACGGACACACCGTGCTTCTGGCATTTCGTTCGGTTGCCCCGGTCCCAATCGAAGCCGGCGACGTCCATTGCATCTGGCTCGCAATTATATAGGCATTTGTATAGGCATTTGTAAATGCACGAGCCGTCGTCCAGGGCTGCTCCGGAGCCCGTCGTCGGCTGCGAGCACTATGAAACGACGTCGAGATTTCTGTTTCAAGCCGTCGCGGAGCGGTGTCCGCCGTGCCTTTACCGACCGAGCGTGCCGCCCCTCACCCCGGCTTGCGGCTGAGCACGAACACGGCCTGCTCGCCGAACAGGTTCCAGAACCACCAGGGGGCGTCGATCTTCAGCGCCGTGCCCCACGGGTCGAGCGCCACCGCCTTCTCCATGCGGGCGCCGGTGAGCGCGCACATCTCGTTGAAGTCCTTGATGGTGCAGAAGTGGATGTTGGGCGTGTCGTACCAAGTCTCGGGCAGGTTGGCGGTGCGCGGCATGCGGCCGTAGAACAGGAGCTGCAGGCGGATGCGCCAGTGGCCGAAATTGGGGAACGACACGATAGCATGGCGGCCGATGCGCAGCATGTGCTCGATCACGTCGCGCGGCCGCCGCGTCGCCTGCAGGGTCTGCGACAGGATCACATAGTCGAAGGCGTCGTCCGGATAGCTGGCGAGATCGGTGTCGGCGTCGCCCTGAACCACGGCGAGGCCCTTGGCGACGCATTCGTTGACGCCCTCGCGCGACAGCTCGATGCCGCGCCCGTCGACGCCGCGCGCCTCCAGCAGGCGCAACAGCTCGCCGTCGCCGCAGCCGACGTCGAGCACGCGTGAGCCCGGCTCGACCATCTCGGAGACGAGCAGCAGGTCGACGCGGGCACCGCCGGGACCGCGGACGGTCTCGGCCATGGTGAGATCACGCGGCGCGCGGGCGAGCATCACGATGCGATCCTCTCGATGACGATCCTCACGTTACGAGCCCCCTGGCCCGGCCGGCCGAATCGAGGAAGCCGCGCACGATGCCGAGCAACTCCGGCTCGTCGAGCAGGAAGGCATCGTGGCCCTTGTCGGTCTCGATCTCGGCGAAGGAGACGCGCGCTCCGCCGGCATTCAGCGCATGCACCACGGCGCGCGATTCCGGCGTCGGAAACAGCCAGTCGCTGGTGAACGAGATCACGCAAAAGCGCGTGCGGGTGCCCTTGAACGCCTTGGCCAGCACGCCGTCGTGATCGGCGGCGAGGTCGAAGTAATCCATCGCCCGGGTGAGGTACAGATAGCTGTTGGCGTCGAAGCGTTCGACGAAGGTCGAGCCCTGGTGGCGCAGATAGCTCTCGACCTCGAAGTCGGCATCGAACGAGAAGGTCGGGTTGTCGCGGTCCTGGAATCTCCGGCCGAACTTCCGGTGCAGGGCCGTGTCCGACAGATAGGTGATGTGTGCGCCCATGCGGGCGACCGACAGGCCGCGGCGCGGGCTGGTGCCCTCGACGAAATAGCGGCCGTTGCGCCACTCCGGATCGGCCATCACGGCCTGGCGGCCGACCTCGTGGAAGGCGATGTTCTGGGCCGAGTGGCGGGTCGCGGTGGCGATCGGCAGGGCCGAGAACACCCGCCGGGGGTAGCTGGCGCACCACTCCAGGACCTGCATGCCGCCCATCGAGCCGCCGGCGACCGCGAACAGCGTCTCGATGCCGAGGTGGTCGAGCAGCATGGTCTGGGCCCGCACCATGTCCTTGATGGTGATGACCGGGAAGTCGAGTCCGTAGGGTGCGCCGGTGGCCGGGTCGGTGGAGGAGGGCCCCGAGGTGCCCATGCAGCCGCCGACCACGTTCGAGCAGATGACGAAGTAGCGGTCGGTGTCGATCGGCCGGCCGGGGCCGATCATGATGTCCCACCAGCCGCCCTTGCCGGTCACCGGATGGACGTTGGCGACATGCTGGTCGCCCGTGAGGGCATGGCAGATCAGCACGGCGTTGCTCTTGGTCTCGTCGAGCGTGCCGTAGGTCTGGTAGGCGACCTGGAACGGCGCCAGCGCCACGCCACAGTCGAGCTGCAGCGGCTTGTCCCGCCCGAACTCGGCCAGCTTCGAGCGCGGCCGGTCGGCCTCGCGCACCAGCACGGGCAGCTTCGTCTCGGCCTTGGCGGGGGTCGTGCTCATTGCGGTCGGGCGGGCCTCCCGGTGTGTCGCCCGTCGGCGGGCCCCCCATGGTCGGGGCAAACCGGCCTTCGGGCAAGCCATCTCGGCCGCCGCGGAAGCGACGGTGGGCCGACACGGGTCGGGCTTACATAGGGCGGGCCGGCGCCCTGTCAATGTTTTCTTTGCCTTCGCACGAGCAGCAAATTATCAACCACATCCGTGAGATGGGCAGCACGCCACGGTCGTGGTCGCAGCCCCGCCGCCCGTCCTGCCCGCCGCCAGGAGTGCTTGCCATGGCCCCCCCCGATCCCTCGCTCGCCGGCCTGCGCGCCGAGATCGACCGCATCGACGAGGCGATGCACCGCCTGCTCATGCAGCGCGGCGACATCATCGCCCGGCTGATCGAGGTGAAGCGCACGGCCGAGACCGGCTCGGCGTTCCGCCCCGCCCGCGAGGCCGACATGATGCGCCGGCTGGTCGAGCGGCACCGGGGCATTCTGCCGCTCGACACGGCCGAGAGCATTCTCCGGGTCATCATCGCCACCTTCACCTATGTCCAGGCGCCCTACCGGGTGCATGCCGACCTGTCGACCGGCGAGGCGGCGATGCGCGACAGCGCCCGCTTCCATTTCGGCTTCACGGTGCCGTTCGAGGGGCATCTCGGCGCTGCCGGAGTGATCAAGGCCCTCGACGGCGCCCACGGCGACCTCGGCCTGGTGCCGGCCGCCACCAGCGCAGGCGGTGCCTGGTGGACCGCCCTCGAAGGCCCCGACGCGCCGAAAATCATCGCCCGGCTGCCGTTCGTCGAGCGGGCCGATCACCCGGCCGGCCTGCCGGTGTTCGCCATCGCGAGGCCGCATCCGGACGCGCTGGTGACCGAGGTGCGGCTCTACAGCGTGCGGGTCTCGGGCTGGAGCCTGAAGGCTGCGCAGGCCGTCGGCATGCTCGCCGAGGTTGTCGCGGTGCCGGACGGCGCCTTCGACGGGGCAGCCCTGCTGGTGTCGGTGCCGGCCGGGCGGACCATCGAGGAGGTCATCGCGGCCCTGGTCGGAGCGGGGGCCTCGGTGCGTTCGCAGACCCTCGTCGGCGGCCACGCGACCCGCTATACCGTCTCGGCGGAAGGCGCCCTGGTCCCGACCGGGCACTGACCGCCCAGAATTCTGACTCGTCGTGCCGGCCTGGGGCCGGGGATCCGCGGTGTGGCCTCAGGCTACGCAACGACGTGGATGGTCGGGACACGCCCGGCCATGACCGAGGACAGAACGGCCGATACCGCTGAAGGTTTTGTCATGTCCAGTTCCCGCCCGCAGCCGCGCCCCGGCGTCCTGTCGATTTCCGCTTACGTGCCCGGCAAGAGCGGCGCCCCCGGCGCCGCCAAGGTGTTCAAGCTGTCCTCGAACGAGTCGCCGCTCGGCCCCAGCCCGCATGCCATCGCGGCCTACCAGGCGGTCGGCCAGCATCTGGAGGACTATCCGGACGGCGCCGCGACCCGGCTGCGCGAGGCGATCGCCGGCGTCTACGGGCTCGATCCCGCCCGCATCATCTGCGGCGCCGGCTCGGACGACCTCCTCAACCTGATCGCGCGGGCCTATCTGGCCGACGGCGACGAGGCGATCCACTCGCAATACGGCTTCCTGGTCTATCCGATCGCCACCATGGGCACGGGCGCCAAGCCCGTGGTGGCGCCCGAGAAGGATCTCACCACCGACGTCGATGCCATCCTGGCCGCCGTGACGCCGCGCACGAAAGTCGTGTTCCTGGCGAACCCGAACAACCCGACCGGCACCTACATCCCGTTCGACGAGGTGAAGCGGCTGCATCGCGGCCTGCGGCCCGACATCCTGCTGGTGCTCGACGCGGCTTACGCCGAGTACGTCAGCCGCAACGATTATTCGACCGGCCTCGAGCTCGTGGCCGAGAGCGAGAATGTCGTGATGTGCCGGACCTTCTCGAAGATCCACGCGCTCGCGGCGCTGCGGCTCGGCTGGATGGTCGGCCCGGCTCATGTGGTCGACGCGGTCAACCGCGTGCGCGGACCGTTCAACGTCAATGCGCCGGCGATCGACGCCGGCATCGCGGCTGTCGAGGACGCCGGGCACATCGAGCTCTCGCGCGCCCACAACGACCGCTGGCTTCCGTGGCTGTCGGAGGAAATCGGCAAGCTCGGCCTCACCGTGACGCCGAGCGTCGCCAACTTCCTGCTGATCCATTTCCCGGGCACGAACGGCCACACCGCGCAGGCCGCCGACGCCTTCCTCACCGCGCGCGGCCTGGTGCTGCGCTCGGTGGCGAGCTACGGGCTTCCCGCCGCGCTGCGCATGAGCGTCGGCACCGAGGAGGCCAATCGACTGGTGGTGGCGTCGCTCGCCGAGTTCATGGCGGCGTGATCACGACCGTACAGGACGAGTCTGCTGCTCGCGGCACGGCGCCGGTTCTCCCTCTCCCCGCACGCGGGGAGAGGGTCGGGGTGAGGGGGCGCCTCCGTATCCTCGAAATGCCCCCTCACCCGGATCGCTTCGCGATCCGACCTCTCTCCGCACGGCGAGGAGAGGTGGAACGTGCGCCACGGCGCATATTTCGGAGCAGATCGCGCCGCGGCGATCGTTCCACAAAGACGGCTCGGACATGACCACACCCCTGTTCAATCGGATGGCGCTGATCGGCGTCGGGCTGATCGGCTCCTCGATCGCGCGGGCGGCGCGCGAGCAGGGGGTCGTGCGCAGCATCGTGGCGACGGCGCGCTCGGGCGCGACCCGGGCCCGCGTCGCCGAGCTCGGCATCGCCGACCGGGTGGTCGACACCAACGCGGCCGCCGTCGAGGGTGCCGATCTCGTCATCCTCTGTATCCCGGTCGGCCAATGCGGGCCGGTGGCGGAAGAGATCGCGTCGCGGCTTGCGCCCGGCGCCATCATTTCGGACGTCGGCTCCGTGAAGGCGTCGGTCGTCAAGGACGTCGCGCCGCACCTGCCGGCCGGCGTCCACTTCGTGCCGGCCCATCCGGTCGCCGGCACCGAGAACTCCGGCCCGGACGCCGGCTTCGCCGAGCTGTTCATCAACCGCTGGTGCATCCTGACGCCGCCGGACGGCACCGATCCGGGCGCCACCGACAAGCTCGCGACCTTCTGGAGTGCGCTCGGCGCCAATGTCGAGACCATGTCGCCCGAGCATCACGACCTGGTGCTCGCCATCACCAGCCATCTGCCGCACCTGATCGCCTACACGATCGTCGGCACGGCCGACGAGCTCGGCCGGGTGACGCGCTCCGAGGTGCTGAAATTCTCGGCCGGCGGGTTTCGCGACTTCACCCGCATCGCCGCCTCCGATCCGACCATGTGGCGCGACGTCTTTCTCGCCAATCGCGACGCCGTGCTGGAGATGCTCGGCACCTTCAGCGAGGATCTCGCCAAGCTCACCCGCGCGATCCGCCGCGGCGACGGCGACACGCTGTTCGAGCTGTTCACACGGACGCGTGCCATCCGCCGCGGCATCGTCTCGATCGGCCAGGACTCCGACACGCCGGATTTCGGCCGCCCGCACGAAAAGCTGCCGCCGCTGCCGCGCCCCTACATGGCGGACGGGGAGTAGGGGAGATCTCTATCATGACCAACGACAACGCACCGCCCGACATCGCGAACCTGGAAACCCTCCGCCGCACCGATTTCCGGACTCTCGGCGAGCGCATCGAGGGCAAGGTGCGCGACATCTACGTGCAGCCGGAGCGGCTGGTGCTCGTCACCACGGATCGCCATTCCTCGTTCGACCGCATCGTCGCCCACATCCCGGGCAAGGGCGAGATCCTGAACCGCACCAGCGCGTTCTGGTTCGACGCGACGCGCGACATCGTGCGAAACCACGTGATCGCGCTGCCCGACCCCAACGTCACGGTGGCGCGGCGCTGCACGCCCTTGAAGATCGAGATCGTGATGCGCGGGTACCTCACCGGCGTCACCTCGACGTCGATCTGGACGCACTACCAGGCCGGCCGGCGCGACTTCGGCTCGATCGTGCTGCCGGACGGCATGCGCAAGAACCAGCCGCTGCCGGCGCCGGCGTTCACGCCCTCCACCAAGGAGGCGACGCACGACGAGACCATCACGCCGGCGCAGGTCTTGGAACGCGGCCTGCTGCCCGCCGACTTGCTGGAGCAGGTCGATGACACGGCGCAAAAGCTGTTCCGCCGCGGCCAGGAGATCGCGCTCTCCCGCGGCCTCATCCTGGTGGATACCAAGTACGAGATGGGGCTCGACGCCGACGGCGAGCTGACGCTGATCGACGAGATCCACACGCCCGACTCCTCGCGCTGGTGGATGGCCGACACCTACGAGGCGCGTGTCGCGGCCGGGCAGGAGCCCGACTATTTCGACAAGGAGTTTTTGCGGCACTGGTTCGTCGAGCACTGCGACCCGTACAAGGACGCCGTGATCCCGGAGGCGCCTCAGGCGCTCGTCGCCGAGCTGGCCGTTCGTTATCAGCAGATTTTTTCGCGACTCACCGGCCGGTCGCTGACGCCGCGCGAAAAAGGTCAGCCGATCCTGGAGCGCATCCGCGACAACGTCGCGGCTTATGCGATCTGACGTCAGGAGCAGCAGACACCGACCCGTCGGTCGTCACCGCCGGGCTTGATCCGGCGGTCCATCTCTTCGATCCGAATCGTTTTTCAGGAGGAATTCGCGGGTCGCGTCCGCGAACGGCGGAGCGAGAATGTCGTGCCGTCGGTACGCTTCTCCGTTCCCCGTCGCAGCCCGCAGTGGGCTGCGCTCCGGGCGGGCTGCGGTCCGCGCTGTCTGTTCCGACAATTAACCTCCCGTTAACCATGATTTCCTAAATGTTACGGCACGTTTCGAAAGGTGCCGAGGCTCGACATGTCCACTGTCATCGGGGCGAGCACGTCGTCGCTGCTGGGCTATGCGACCGGGGCCTACGGGCAGAAAACGACCGGCGTGCAGACCGCGATCTCGCCGCTCGTCACCGGCGACACGACCACCTCGACCAATACGTCCGCGACCTCGCTGACCTTGTCGGAGGAGGCCAAGGCCTATCTGGCGGCGATGTCGAAGACGGCCGACAACCCGCCGTCCGGCTCGGCGCAGGCGCGCGCACAGGCGGCGCGCGCCTGGCTCGATCAGCAATACCAGACGCTCGGCATCTCCTCGGCGCTGGTCGACGGACAGACGGCCGTCGATTTTTCGGGCCAGAGCCGCTCGACTCTGGCGGTGATCGCCGCCGACACCGGCGATCTGTTCACGGCGGACGAGACAAAGGCGGCCGCGACGGCGCTGCACGCTCGCTTCGACGACGCCATGGCGCCGCATGCCGTGATTGCCCGCCACACCGGCGACTATGCGAGCCTCTATGCGGCGGCGGCCGATTATCTCGACGCGGCCGGCCCGGAGGAACGCGGGACCACGGCCTGGACGAAACAGCGCAAGGCGGTCGCCGACGGGCTCGCGGTCGCGCAGGCGAGCTTCGGCAAGGCGCCCAAGACCGGCAATGCCGACGATCCGGTGCGGACGATGCTCGACGCCAGCGCGACGGCGTCGCAGACGCCCAGCAAGACCCAGGACGCCGCGACGATCGCCGCGAAGGCGCGCGGCGCGCTCGACGCACAAGCCAATGCGGCCAAAGACGCCGGCACCGACTTGGTGTTCAACGCGTCGCAATCCGGGCAGAAGGTCGATTTCCAGAAGTTCGACAACCGCACGCTCGCGACCGTTGCCCAGAACAAGGACGGCCAGTTCTCGGCCGAGGAGACGCGAGCGGCCAAGAAGGAGCTCGACCAGCGCACCCGCACCACCATGCTGTCCGCCTTCACCGGGTCGGGCGGCGATGCGGCGACCCGCAGCGCGGCGCTGATCAAGCAATACACCTCGATGAGCGCCGAGGAGCGGGCCGTGCTCGGCTTCGGCGACGACTTCACCGACAAGATCCTGAAGAACTACAAGACGGTGTCGAGCATCCAGAGCATGCTGGACGGCGGCAGCTCGTCCACCAGCGGCTCGTATTTCTGAGACCGGGACATGCGACGTCCAGGCAGATTGCCTGGTGGTCATTCCGGGACGGCGAAACGCGCCGGACCCGGAATCCAGCCGAGATCTGAGCGTTTGTGGCTGGATTCCGGGTTCGCACCTGCGGTGCGCCCCGGAATGACGGCGTGAATTTCGCCGTATCGGTCGCCTTCAGGCCGGGTTCTCCAAACTGAAGGTCTGCTTCTGATCGTCGTAGGCGAAGGCTTCGCCGTAGCGGGCCCAGCTCGTGACGGCGCGCAGCGTCTGCTCGGCGGCGTCCGGCGTCATGTGGTCCTCGAGCTCGTCGAGAAAGCGGCCCTTCGGCGCGGTGTGGTGGGTGCGCTCGTCGAGGATGCGGCGGATGTGGCCGGCGAGCGGGACATGCAGCAGCAGGTTGCGGCCGAAGAGCTGTTTGCGCAGGTCGGTTTCGGCATCGGCGAACTCGGTGCCGGCCTCGGTCAGCTTGATGTCGCCGCCCTCGATCTCGACGAAGCGCAGCATCTGCAGGGTTTCGGCCACCGGGAACAGGTCGTCGACCTCCATGTGCAGCGCCGAGGCGATCACGGGCAGGTCGGCGCTGCCGTTGTAGGGCGCTCCGGCGAGCCGCTCCAGCAGGCCCGACAGCAGATTGGTCGACACCTCCGACAGGATCGTGTCGATGCCGATGCCCGGCAGCCGGTCCAGCCGGGCGAGATGGCGCTGTGCCTCCTCCTGGCGCGCCGTCATGGCGATGTAGATGCGGTCGACCAGCGCCCGGAAGCTCGGGTCGAGCCGGTCGCGCGGCTGCGGCAGGTCGACCGCGATCTCGCCGATGATGCGGCCCGGATTGGTGGAGAACAGCAGGATGCGGTCGCACATCTGCACCGCCTCCTCGATGTTGTGGGTGACCAGCACGACGCCTTTGATGGGCAGCTTGCCGTCCGACCAGAGATCGAGGAAATCGGTGCGCACGGTCTCGGCCGTCAGCACGTCGAGGGCCGAGAACGGCTCGTCCATCAGCAGAATGTTCGGGTGGACGACGAGTGCGCGGGCGAAGCCGACGCGCTGGCGCATGCCGCCGGACAATTCGCGCGGATAGGCGGATTCGAAGCCGTCGAGGCCGATCAGGTCGATCGCCTCCAGGGCGCGGCGGCGGGTCTCCGGCTGCGGCAGGCCGAGCGCCTCGAGGCCGATCTCGACGTTCTCCAGCACGGTGAGCCACGGAAACAGCGCGAAGCTCTGGAACACGATGGCGATGCCGGGCGGCGGCCCGTCCACCACGGTCCCGAGATACGACACGCGGCCGCCGGCCGGGCGCGACAGGCCGGCGATCAGGCGCAGGAGCGTCGACTTGCCGGAGCCGGAGCGGCCGAGAAGGCCGACGATCTCGCCGTCGGCGATGCGCAGGTTGACGTCGTCGAGCACCAGCAGCTCGCCTCCGTCCGGCCGCGGGAAGGTCTTGCGCACGCCCTGCACGTCCAAGAGCACCGCGTTGTCCATGGGCACGATCCTTCCTGCCGGTCGACCTGCGTTCAGCCGAGCCGGAACTTTCGTTCCGCGTACAGATAGAGCGGCCGCCAGAAGGTCCGGTTGATGACGACCACGAAGGCGCTCATCACGGCGATGCCGAGCACGACGCGATGATAGTCGCCGGCCTCGGTCGCCTTGGCGATGTAGGAGCCCAGCCCCGCCGCCTCCAGCCGGTTCTGGCCCCAGCTCGCCACCTCGGCGACGATGCTGGCGTTCCATGATCCGCCCGACGCCGTGATGGCGCCGGTGACGTAGAACGGGAACACGGCCGGTAGCGCCACCTTGCGCCACCACAGCCAGCCGCGCACCTTCAAGTTGGCGGCGACGTCGCGCAGCTCGCTCGGGATCGTCGTGGCGCCGGCGATCACGTTGAACAGGATGTACCACTGGGTGCCGAGGATCATCAGCGGGCTCAGCCAGATGTTCGGGTCGAGCCGGAACGCGACGATGCCCGAGACGGCGATCGGGAACAGCAGATTGGCCGGGAACGCCGCGAGAAATTGCGCGATCGGCTGGACGATGCGGGCGAGCCGCGGGTTCAGGCCGATCCGGATCCCGATCGGCACCCAGACCAGGCTGGCGATGGCGATCAGCACGAAGACGCGCGTCATGGTGGCGAGGCCGAGCACGACCGTGGTGGCGACCTCGGAAAGCGGCACGCCGGAGAGGACGTAGAGGGCGATCTGCCACACCGCGACGGCGACGACGAACAGCACGGTCGCGGCCCAGGCGCGGTCGGCCCAGACAGAGCCGGCGCTCGAGCGCGACTTGCCGTGTCCCGCGGCGCGGCCCTTCGGCGCGATCCGGTAGCTCCAGCGCATCGCCGCTGCGACCGGCGCCGCCGTCATCCGGACCAGCCGCGAGCCGCGCACCATGGTGACGAACCACGAGGTCGGCGGCGGCACGCCGGTCTCCTGCTCGAACCGGAACTTGTCGGCCCAGGCGACCAGCGGGCGGAACAGGAGCTGGTCGAAGATGGTGATCACCACCAGCATGGCGCCGATCGCCCAGGCGATGGCGACGAGATCGCGCTGCGCGATCGCCAGCGCGATGTAGGAGCCGATGCCGGGCAGCGTCACGGTGGTGTCGCCGACCGTGATGGCCTCCGAGGCGACGACGAAGAACCAGCCGCCCGACATCGACATCATCATGTTCCAGATCAGCGCCGGCATCGCGAACGGCACGTCGAGCCGCCAGAACCGCATCCAGGCGCCGAACCGGAAGCAGCGCGACGCCTCGACCAGGTCGTCCGGCACGGTGCGCAGCGACTGGTAGAAGCTGAACGCCATGTTCCACGCCTGGCTGGTGAAGATTGCGAACACGGCGGCGAGCTCGGCGCCCAGCACCCGGCCGGGCGCGAGCGACATGAAGAACACGATGGTGACCGAGATGAAGCCGAGGATCGGCACCGACTGGAGGATGTCGAGGAGCGGCACCAGCACCAGCTCGGCGCGGCGGCTGCGCGCCGCCAGCGTCGCATAGGTGAAGGTGAAGACCAGCGAGAGCAGCAGTGCCGTGAGCATGCGCAGCGCGGTGCGGGCGGCGTATCCGGGCAGGTTGCCCGGGTCGAGCCCGATCGGCGTCGTGTCCAGCGTGTCGATGGGCATGGCGAGCCCGCGCCCGGCCTCGGCGAGGACGACCAGCACGCCGAGCACCAGGACGACGGCGACGACGTCCCAGACGCTGAACGGCGGCCGGCGCGATTGCACCGAGATCGGAGTGCTCGCCCGGCCCTTCACGATGCTGTGCCGCTCCTGTCGTATTCGCGGGGTGCGTCGTCCCGGCCTCGGCCCCGGCGGGCCGGGGCCCGTCGCCGCAACGTCCCGGCCGGGACACACGGCCGTTGTAGACAACGAGCGGGCGGCCCTTGGCAAGGATCGTGTCGGCTCGTCGCGCCGGCCCTACAGACGGCTCGTGACGTCAAGGTGACGCAGCCGGTTTGCCGGGCCGACACGAGCCCGAGGCGGCCGCGCCGGAGCGCTGGCCCGGCCGGTCGGCCTTCTGAATAGTCTCTGCACGTTGCGCGTGCAGGACGTCGGCTTGCGTGACCGTGCCGGCGACGCTAGAAGCGCGATGCGTCGCACCATGACATCGCAGAATGCGCGGTGCGTCACTGCCACGGGGGCCGACCCAGACCATGCCGTGACTGCATTTCCGTAAGGCCGCCGGCGCCCAAGCCCGGACCCCCGACCTGCCCCTCCCCGAACCGCAAGAGTCCCGATGTCCACCGAAACCCTGACTCCGCCCTCCGCGGCGGACGCCGGCGCGTCGACGCGTATCGCCGCGGCCTGGCGCCGCGCTGCGTCGCGCCGCGGCGCGTCCTGGATCGTCGCGCTGGTGCTCGGTGCCGTTCTGGCCGCGATGGTGTGGCTGCAGATGCACAGCCAGGACGAGGCGGACAGCCGCGACCGCGACACCCGCCTGCGGCTGGTCGCCGGCACGCTCAACGGCGCCTTCGACAATGCCGGCAAGTTCGCGCTGTCGCTCGCCGAGGCGACGGCCCGGCGTCCGGACGTGGTCGAGGCGCTGGCCGCCGGCGATCGCGGCCGCCTGCAGGTGCTCTCGCAGGGACCTTACGATTATCTCAGCCGGCAGGCGGGCGTGCAGATCTACGGCTACCACACCATGGATCTGCGCTATCTGCTGCGCATGCACCGGCTCGACGCGTTCGGCGACGACATCTCGGGCTTCCGCCCGATGATCGTCGCGGCGAACCGCGGCCGCCGCGCCCAGACCGGCTTCGAGATCGGCATCGCCGGCCTCGGCATCCGCGGGGTTGCGCTGGTCGACCGCGGCGGCGCGTCGGCCGCTCCGGGCGGCGGGTCGGGTAATTCCGACCGGCAGCCGGTCGGCACCATGGAGGTCGGCCTCGACGTCCGGCCGATCCTCGACCTGGTCAAGGCCTCGACCAACACCGACATCGCCGTGGTGATCGCGCCCTCGATGGTCGGCGTCGCGCTCGATCCCAAGCTGCCGCGCTTCGGCGATCTGGTGCTGGCGCTGTCCACCGACGACGACCTGTTCGCCGCGATGCTGAAGACGACACGGCCGCGCGCCCTGCGCGACGTCGAGGTCGACACGCGGGAGATCGAGGGGCGGCGCTTCAGCATGCTGTCGCAGCCGCTGGTCGACTTCTCGGGCCGGCAGGTCGGCATGACGATCGCCCTGGAGGAGATGGCGAACACGCGCGGGCGGCTGCGCACCGAGCTGATCGTCACGGCCTTGTGCGGCGGCATCCTCGCCTGGGTCGTCTTCGCCGTGCTGTTCCGCCACGCGCTCGCGGTCGTGCATCGGAGCCGGCGGTGAGGCGGCACCTTCTCGCCGTCGCGCTGCTTTGCGTCTCGATCGGCGGTGGCTTCGCCGGAGAGCGCGCGGCCGGGCCCGCTACGCCCGGATTTGCCGCGCCCGCGCTGCCGGCGACCAGCCTGCCCGATTCGGTCGAGCTGCCGGTGCGGGTGCGGCTGGCGCTGCGGGTCCTCAACGTGCTCGACGTCAAGGAGACGGCCGGGCAGGGCCGCTTCCATGTCGAGATCACCCAGCGCTGGACCGATCCGCGGCTCACCTTCGACGCCGTCGCGGTCGGCTCCGGCCGCATCGATCGCATCGCCGGCGAGGCCGACGCGTATCTGGCCGGCATCTGGACGCCCGGGCTGGTCATCGACAATCAGATCGGCGGCAAGGAGTCGCGCACCGTCGCGGTCGCGACCTATGCCAATGGCGACGTCGTGCTGATCGAGCGGTTCGAGAGCGACTTCCGCTTCCGCATGAACATGGACGCCTTTCCGTTCGACCGCCAGGAGCTGACGCTGTCGCTGTCGCTGCCGCGCTACGCCAAGCAGGAGGCGATCCTGATCGCCACCGAGACCGACCGGCAGCTCTCCGGCATCGAGGAGGCGCCCTCGATGGTCTACTGGCAGCCGATGCGGCTGCGCTTCGCCAACCAGGAGAGCATGGGCTGGAACGCCCGCAGCTATTCGCGGCTGGCCGTGACGGCCGTGCTGGCGCGCCACTCCGACCGCTACATCCTGCGCATCTTCGTGCCGCTGTTCGCCGTGCTCTCGGTGTCGCTGTTCGTGCTGTGGTCGCCGGCGCTGCGCGGGCAGGAGAAGGACAAGGGGACGATGATCTTCTCCTCGCTGCTGGCGCTCGCCGCGATCAGCTTCACGTTCGAGTCGAGCTTCCCGGGCTCGATCTCGCTCAACACGCCGGTCGCCCAGATGATCTCGCTCGGCTATCTGTATTTGGTGCTGGTGCTGATGATCGAGGTCGGCCTCACGGCGGCCTGCGCCGACCCCACCGCCCGCTTCCACGCCGGCTGCGTCGCCCTGCAGCGCCAGATCAAATGGGCGCTCCCTGTCATGATGCTGATCGTCTGCGCCGGCATCGCGGTGCGGGCCCTGCCGGGGTGACGGCGCCGGTCGGCGCGGCGCGCGGTCGCACGCCCGTGACCACCGGCGAGGGAACGCCCGCCGCTACGGCGCTGTTGAGGTACCGGGAACCAACAGTGGAGAGCGTCATGCCGGTCATTCTGTGGTGGTTGGGTGTGCCGTTGAGCGTCGTCCTGGTCCTCTGGCTCGTCGGCGTCGTCTAGCCGCACAACGTGTAGGGCGCAATGAGCGTAGCGAATTGCGCCGAAAAAGCCTTCAAAAGCCGTCGCTGCGCAATTCGCTGCGCTCATTGCGCCCTACTAGGACCACGAAGACTTGGTTGAACTGACGGGCTGGGGGCTTTAAGCCTTCTGCCATGAACACCCCCGACGAAAACATCACGCCGCTGTTCGCCCGGCCGAAGCACCGGCCGAGCCCGGACGGCGCGGCGCCGTTCCTGCCGATGAGCCGCGCCGAGATGGCGCGGCTGGGCTGGGACGCCTGCGACATCATCCTGGTGACGGGCGACGCCTATGTCGACCATCCGAGCTTCGGGATGGCGATCGTCGGGCGGCTGCTCGAAGCGCAGGGATTCCGGGTCGGCATCATCGCCCAGCCGGACTGGCAGTCGGCCGAGCCGTTCAAGATCCTGGGCCGCCCGAGACTGTTCTTCGGCGTCACCGGCGGCAACATGGATTCGATGGTCAACCGCTACACGGCGGACCGTCGGCTGCGCCACGACGACAGCTACTCGCCGAACGGCGAGGGCGGCCGGCGGCCGGACCGCTGCGTCATCGTCTACGCCCAGCGCTGCCGCGAGGCCTTCAAGGATGTGCCGATCGTGCTCGGCGGCATCGAAGCATCGCTGCGCCGCATCGCGCATTACGACTACTGGTCCGACAAGGTGCGCCGCTCGGTCCTGGCCGACGCCAAGGCGGATCTTCTCATCTACGGCAATGCCGAGCGCGCGCTGGTCGAGGTCGCGCATCGCGTCGCCGCCGGCGAACTCTCGCGCGATCTCGCCGATGTGCGCGGCGTCGCTCTGTTCAGGCGAATTCCCGAAAACTTCATCGAGCTGCATGCCGACGATCTCGACTCCGCCGACGAGGGGGCGCGGCAGGTGTCGGGCGACGTCGTGATCAGGCTGCCGGGCTACGAGCAGGTCGAGCAGGACAAGGAGGCCTATGCCCGCGCCTCGCGGGTGCTGCACCGGGAGAGCAATCCCGGCAATGCGCGGCCGCTGGTCCAGCGCCATGGCGACCGTGATCTGTGGCTGAACCCGCCGCCGATCCCGCTGACCACGGCCGAGATGGATGCGGTCTACGATCTTCCCTACGCGCGGGCACCGCATCCATCATACGGCGATGCCAAGATCCCCGCCTGGGACATGATAAAATTCTCGGTGACGATCATGCGCGGCTGCTTCGGCGGCTGCACCTTCTGCTCGATCACGGAGCACGAGGGGAGAATCATCCAGAACCGCTCGGAGGGCTCGATCCTGCGCGAGATCGAGCTGATCCGCGACAGGACGCCGGGCTTCACCGGCGTCATCTCGGACATCGGCGGGCCGACCGCCAACATGTACCGCATGGCCTGCAAGGACCCGACGATCGAGGCCGCGTGCCGGCGGCCGTCCTGCGTGTTCCCCGGCATCTGCCCGAACCTGAACACCTCCCACGACGAGCTGATCAGGCTCTATCGCAAGGTGCGCGAGGTGAAGGGCGTCAAGAAGGTGATGGTCGCCTCGGGCGTGCGCTACGATCTCGCCGTCGAGAGCCCGGCCTATGTGAAGGAGCTCGTCAGCCATCACGTCGGCGGCTACCTGAAAATCGCGCCCGAGCACACCGAGCGTGGGCCGCTCGACAAGATGATGAAGCCGGGCATCGGCGCCTACGACCGCTTCAAGACGATGTTCGACGCAGCGGCGAAGCAGGCCGGCAAGCAGTATTTTCTCATTCCGTATTTCATCGCGGCGCATCCCGGTACGACCGATCAGGACATGATGAATCTCGCGCTGTGGCTCAAGCGGAACCGCTATCGGGCCGACCAGGTGCAGACCTTCCTGCCGTCGCCGATGGCGGTGGCGACCGCGATGTATCACACCGGCGTGTCGCCGCTGCGCGGGGTGCGGCGCGGCGCCTCCGACAAGGTCGAGGCGATCACCGGGCTGCGCCAGCGCCGGCTTCACAAGGCCTTTCTGCGTTATCACGACCCCGACAACTGGCCGCTCTTACGCGAGGCACTCAAAAGCATGGGCCGCGCCGACCTGATCGGCGCGCGCCCCGACCAGCTCGTGCCCGCCGTGCAGCCGCCCGGCACCGGAAAAGCCGCCGGCACGCGACGTCCGATCCGCAACGGCGCCAAGCCGCAGCGCTTCACCACCAAGGGCGTGCGGATGCGGTGACGCCGTAGGGCGCAATGAGCGCAGCGAATTGCGCCGAGAAGAACGCTTCTACCGGCGCAATTCGCTGCGCTCATTGCGCCCTACGAGGCTGGTTATTTGGCCGTCGCCGGGGCCGGCGGCGTGACATTGGCGGTGAGCAGGCGGATCTTCCAGGCCTCGCCGTCGCGGGCGAACATCATGCTCCAGCGACCGGCGCGCGACAGCGCCCCGCTCGGTCCCTGGCCGGCGAGCGTGTACTCGCCATAGGCCAGCGCCGCGGTGCCGACCGGCTGCGCCTGGTCGAGCTTGACCACCTCGTGGTTCCAGCCCTGCTTGAAGAAGCCGTCGTAGAAGGTCTTGATCGCCGCGCGGTCGGCCAAAACGCCGGCCGGCGTCACGAAGGTCCCGTCGGCCGTGAACAGCGCCGCCACCGCCTCCGAATCCTGCTTGGCGACGGCGTCCTCCCACGCTCGGCAGATCGTCTCGACCGACTGGCGCAACGCCGCGGTCGTGGGGTCGATGTTCTGGGCCGAAGCGTTTTGTGCAAAGGCCGGCCCGGCCAGCAGCACGAGGGCGACGAGCAGTGCGCGCAGCATGGTGTCCTCCCGGATCGAAGAATGCCGGCAGGGTAGGGCGGCGGCGCTCTTCGCGCCAGCCCGGAGTGGACGAGGCGGGAGTGCGAGGTGCGGCGGCGCCGCTCAGCTCTTGCCGTGCGAGGTCAGCGCCTCGTCGACCGCGACCCGGAGCTCGGCCAGCGTGAACGGCTTGGTGATCACGTCGTGGATCAGCGATTCGAGGCCGAAGGCCCGCTCGCGCTGGTCCGCATAGGCGGTCATCAGCAGGATCACCAGGTCCGGATAGTCGCGCGCCGCCGAGAGGGCGAGCGCGATGCCGTCCATCAGCGGCATGCGGATGTCGGTGAGCAGCAGGTCGAAGCGGCCCTGCTCGCGGCCGAGCACGTCGAGCGCCTCGGCGCCGTCGGCGGCCGCCGTCACGGCGTGGCCGTCCTGGGTCAGGCCGCGCACGATCAGGTCGCGCAGCGTGTCCTCGTCTTCGGCGATCAGGATGCGGGCCACCGGGTCCTCGTCCAAAACAGTCGTCGATCAGCGATCGCGGCGCGTGAAGAACCGCACCTGGATGTCGCGGCTCTCGGCCGGCGGCGAGGCCAGGCGGGTGCGGAACGGTTGCGCCTCGCCGGGGGCGAGCGCCGCCTTCTGGGGCAGCGCCGTCCAGGTATAGATCTCCGCGCCGCTCGCGTCGCGCGTCGAAAAGCGCAGCCGCGGCACCTCGATACGGACCTTGGCGACGTTGACGACGACACCCTCGACGACCACGACGGCGACGTTGTCGGCCGTGTCCATCTCGATCTTGACGCCCTCGATGGCGAGCCCGCGCAGATTGACGGGCAGGCCGAGCTTGGCGAACAGCGAGGCGGTCTGGGGCATCGCCCGCACCACGTCGGCCCGCCAGGCCAGCACGACGCCGATCACCACCATCAGGGACAGGACGACCGTGATCAAGCTCGGGCGCGGCAGCGTCCACTGCCGCTTGGGCTTCGGCTTGGCCTGCTCGCGGGCGAGCCGGCGTGTTTCGGCGGCCTCGAACTCGGCGTCCCAGTCGCGCGGCGGGGCATCGGGTTCGGCGAAGGGATCGTGCTCGGGCACGACCGAGGGGGCATCCTCGACGGTGCCGCGGTCGCCGGCCTCCTCGTCGAGGTCGACGGCGGCGTTTTCGCGCGGCGGCGGCGACAGGTCGTCCGGCCAGCCGTCTGCGTCAGTGCCGATACCCGTGTCGGGGCTGGTGTCGTCGGCCTGGGCGGTCGCGAAGGCGCCGGCGGGTGCAGCCGCAGCCGCAGCCGCAGCCGCAGCCGCGGCCTCGTTCGCCCGGCGGGTGGCGGCCCGGCCGGCCGCCTCCAGGGCGGCGGCGTCGGCGGCGCTGGCGCTCCACAGGGTCCGGCACGCCGCGCAGCGCACCTTGCGGCCGCTGGACGCGTCCGGAACCTCGTACCAAGCCTCGCACTGTGGACAGACGATCTTCATGACACCGAACGCACCGCCTTCCCCAACTGCCCCATTCTAGCCCCGGCTTCGTTAATGATCCGGAAACCAAGTTGATGGCGCTCTGGTGGAGCGGCAGTGCTGCGATCCGAAGGCTTCGCCGGTGCCGACGTGCCGGCGGCCCCGGGTTCTAGTAAAAGGGAGCGAATCGCGCCGCGGGGGCACCCCAGGCGCGACGCGACGGGCGCGGAGGTCCCCATACGGCAGGGGGAAGCGGAGAACGGCTTGGTTCGGTTCGAGAATGTGGGATTGCGGTACGGGCTGGGTCCGGAGGTCCTTCGCGACCTGACCTTCCGCATCGAGCCGCATTCGTTCCAGTTTCTCACCGGGCCTTCGGGGGCCGGCAAGACCTCGCTCCTGCGTCTGTTGTTCCTGTCGCTCAAGCCGACCCGCGGCCTGATCACGCTGTTCGATCACGACGTCGCAACGCTCGACAAGGATTCGCTCGCCGTGCTGCGGCGGCGCATCGGCATCGTGTTCCAGGACTTCCGCCTGCTCGACCACATGACCACCTACGAGAACGTGGCGCTGCCGCTGCGTGTCCTCGGCCGCGACGAGGAGAGCTACCGGCACGAGGTCGAGGAGCTGCTGCACTGGGTCGGGCTCGGCGAGCGCATGGCGGCGCTGCCGCCGATCCTGTCCGGCGGCGAGAAGCAGCGCGCCGCCATCGCCCGCGCCGTCATCGCCCGGCCGCAGCTCCTGCTCGCCGACGAGCCGACCGGCAATGTCGATCCCAATCTCGCCAAGCGGCTGCTGCGGCTGTTCATCGAGCTCAACAAGTCGGGGACGTCGGTGGTGATCGCCACCCACGACATCGGCCTGATGGACCAGTACGACGCGCGCCGTCTGGTGCTGCACGAAGGGCGGATCCACGTCTATGACTGACCGGAACGCAGAAAGTCCGCGCCCCTCCGTCCGCCTGGCGTCCCTGGCGGGCCTGATGGCGCTGCTGCGGCGACACCCGCGCGAGACCCCGATCGTGCCGCGGGCCTCCATCGCGGGCAGTGCGCTGATCGCCGTCGTCGCCATCATGACGTTCCTCGCCTCGCTGACCACCGGGGCCGTCGTCGTGGTGCTGGGCGCCGCGGCGGAATGGCAATCCGACGTCGCCCGCGAGGTCACGGTTCAGGTCCGCCCGATGGCCGGCCGCGACATCGAGGCGGACGTGCTGCGCGCCGTCGACATCACCCGCAGCGCGGCCGGCGTCACGGCCGTGCGGGCGCAGGACAAGGCCGAGTCGGCGCGACTGCTCGAGCCGTGGCTCGGCTCCGGCCTGTCGCTCGACAGCCTGCCGGTGCCCCGCCTGATCGTCGTCCAGGTGACGCCGGGCCGCCCGCCCGACTTCGCCGCCCTCAAGGCGCGGCTCGCCGCCGAGATCCCGAGCGCCAGCTTCGACGATCATCGCGGCTTCTCCCGCAGGCTGCGCGCCATGGCCGACACGATGGTCGCCTGCGGGCTCGCGATCCTGGCGCTGGTGATGGCCGCGACCGTGCTGTCGGTCGCCTTCGCCACCCGCGGCGCCATGGCGACCAACCGGCCTACCGTCGAGGTGCTGCACTTCATCGGCGCCAAGGACGCCTATGTGGCCGGCCAGTTCATGCGGCATTTCCTGCTGCTCGGCCTGCAGGGCGGGGGGATCGGCGGCGGCGCCGCCGTGCTGCTCTTCCTGCTGCTCGGGCTGATCAGCGGACGACTGGTCGGCGGGTCCGATGCGGGCGCCCTGTTCGGTGGCGCCTCGCTCGGCTTCGGCGGCTATCTGGTGCTGCTCGCCCAGGTCGCCCTGGTCGCCGTGGTGACGGCGCTGACCTCGCGGCGCATCGTCCGGACGACCCTGAAGGCGGTGAGCTGAGGCTCGCGCCGGCCGAAAGACAGGCGGTCGGCGGGCCGGTGGGAGGGCCGACCGGACCCGGATACGCCTTTCCACCGCCGAATTTGGCGATATTCTCGACCGCGGGACGTGACGAGTATGGCGATCGAGGACGGACGACCGGCGCGAGAGGTCGCGGGCGACGCCCCGCGTGAGCCTCCGTCTGCGCGGCCGACAGGATCCCGTGGTCCGGTGCGTCACCACCCGTTGCGGCGCCTGGCGCTCGTCCTGCTCGGGCTCGGCGTCGCCGGCGTCGCCACCTTCCTGATCGGCTTCCTGTGGTTCGCCTGGCGGGTGCCGCGCGAGGAGGTGGCCCTCACCGTCACGGCCGACGGCATCGTCGCGCTGACCGGCGGCGCCTCGCGGGTCGTCGACGCGGTCGAGCTGCTCGCCTCCGGCCGCGGCCGCCGCCTGCTGATCACCGGGGTCCACCGCACCACCAATTCGAGCGAGCTCGCCCGCGGCGTGCCCGACTTCGAGCGCCTGTTCGCCTGCTGCATCGACCTCGACCACGAGGCCCGCAACACCATCGGCAACGCCATCGAGACGCGCCGCTGGACGCTCGGCCGCGGCTTCCGCTCGCTCGTCGTGGTGACCTCGAGCTATCACATGCCCCGCGCCATGGCCGAGCTCGGCCACCGGCTGCCCGGCGTCGCCCTGATCCCGTATCCGGTGGTGACCCAGGCGCGCGCCGAGCCGTGGTGGTCGAGCGCCGCCAACGCCAAGCTTCTCATGACCGAATACGTGAAGTACATCGTCGCGCTGGCGCGGATGCGGATCGAGCCGGTGGTCGATCTCGCCGAAGCCGAACAGCGCCGGCGCCCGGGACCGGCCGCGCAGCACGGACCCGCATCGTGATCGTCGTCCGCTCCGTCCTGTTCAACGTCGCCTTCTACGTCACCCTCGCGCTGTACCTGATCGCCGCGCTGCCGCTGCTGGTGTTGCCCAGGCGGGCCATCGTCGGCATGGCCAAGCTGTGGGGCCGCACCAGCGTGTGGCTCCTTCGGGTCATCTGCGGCGTCGGGGTCGAGTGGCGCGGGCTCGACCGCATCCCCCCCGGCGGCCTCCTGGTCGCATCCAAGCACCAGTCGATGTGGGAGACCTTCGCGCTGCTGTCGCTGTTCGACAATCCGAGCTTCATCCTCAAGCGCGAGCTGACCTGGCTGCCGCTCTTCGGCTGGTACACCCGCAAGGCCGGCATGATCCCGGTCGACCGTACAGCCGGCCGCGGCGCGCTCCTGGGGATGGCGCGTGCCGCCCGCGTGCTGCTCGACCATGGCCGCCAGATCATCATCTTCCCCGAAGGCACCCGCCGCGCCCCCGGCGCCGCGCCCGATTACAAGCCCGGCATCGCGCTGCTCTACGGCGAGCTCGGCGTGCCCTGCCTGCCGATCGCGCTGAACACCGGCCTGTACTGGCCCCGCCGTCGCTTCCTGCGACCGCCCGGAAAAATCCTGGTCGAGGTCCTCGATCCGATTCCGCCCGGCCTGGCCCGGCGGGCGTTCCTGAAGCGCCTGCAGGAGACGATCGAGCCCGCCACGGAACGCCTCGTCGCCGAGGGCGAGGCGGCGCTCGCCGCCGCAGGGTACGAGCGCAGGCTCGCTCAGGTCGACGGCGTGTCGGCCGGGCGGTCGTGAGGCGGCCGGGCCTCCGCCGCCGCGAGGCGGCGCGCGATGGCGTGGAGCTGCGTGTCGCGGCAGCCCTGCTGGTCCAGCTCCCGCACGGTCGCCAGCACATAGTCGCGGTTCGGCCCCGACTGGCCGTGGCCCTGGCGGACCAGATGGAGCTGGGCCGCGAGATCGAGCCGGCCGGCATATTGGGGATGGCCGCGGTCGACCGCATAGACCAGCGCCCGCACGCGTCGCGCGGCCTCGGCGTGCCCGCCTGCCGCCGGGGTGGGCGGGGGAGCGAGCAGGGTCACGGGCCGCAGGGTCTCGAGATAGACATGGGTCACCTGCTCGCGGGCCCGCAGATAGGCCAGCGTTTCGGCCCGGAGCGCCTTGTCGACCCGGAAGGCGATGCCCCGGCAGGTGCCGCCACGGTCGAGTCCGAGCACCAGCCCTGGCTTTTCGGGGGTGCCGCGGTGCACGAACGAAAATACGCAGAGCGCGCGGTGCAGCCCGACCAGCCGGGCCGGGACGCGCTCGACGAAGGGGAAGCCCGGCCGCCACATCAGCGAACCGTACCCGAATACCCAAAGATCCTCGTCGGCGTGGTCGATTTCGGCGGTCTTCGTCACGGTCATGGTCCGGGTGGCGCCGGCCTCGGGGCGCTCGGATTGCCGAAAACCGCGCCCGACGATCCCGGACCGGTTGACACCAGACTGCCACAAGGCTCGCCTAACAGCCGGTCCGGCCCGGGACAAGTCCGTCCCGGCGAGGTGCCGGGCGAAAATGCCGGCCAACCGCGAAAGGACCAGCCGTGAGGTCGATCGGAGACGAGCCCCTGCCGGTTCGCCGCAAGCGGCGGCCGTGGCTGATCGCCCTGCCGCTCGTCCTGGTGGTGGCGATCGGGCTCGGCTGGACGGTCTTCTGGTTCCAGGCCGCCTCGGTCAGCCGCTCCGTGCTGGCCGGCTGGCAGGCGAACGAGGCGGCGCTCGGGCGCACCTACAAGTGCGCCGAGCAGGACGTCGGCGGCTTCCCGTTCCGCTTCGAGCTGCGTTGCAGCCAGCCGACCGCCGAGCTGCGCTCGACCACCCCGCCGGCTGCGCTCGCCGCCAAGAGCACCGTGGTGGTTGCCCAGGTCTGGCAGCCGACCCTGGTGATCGGCGAAGCGACTGGACCGCTCCTGATCGGCGAGGTCGGCGCTGCGCCCGTGCTGTCGATCAACTGGTCGCTCGCCCAGGCGAGCCTGCGCGGCCTGCCGACCGACCCGGAGCGCCTTTCGGTGGTGCTCGACCGGCCGCTGGCGACTTCGCTGGACGGCTCGGCAGCCGGGCTGATCGGCCAGGCCAACCGGGCCGAGTTTCACGCCCGCATCGCCGGCGGCTCGGCTCGCCGCGACCCGGTGCTCGACCTCGCCCTGACGCTCGACCAGGCGTTGGCGCCGATGCTCGGCCGCGCTGCCGCATTGCCGCTCGACCTCGACATGGTGGGTGTGCTGCGCGGCCTGCCGTCGCTGTCGCCGCGCTCCCTGAAGGACACGCTGCGGACCCTGCAGGCGGCGAACGGCCGCCTCGAGATCTCCCGCGCCCGGGTCCAGCAGGGCGACATCGTCGCCATCGGCACCGGCACGCTCGGCCTGTCGCCGCGCGGCGCGCTGGACGGCGAGCTGCAGCTCACCGTCGTCAATGCCGACAAGCTCCTGCCGCTGCTCGGGGTCGATCGGCTGGTCACCCAGCTTCTGCCGCAGGCGACCCGCGACAAGCTCGCCCCCGGCCTCGACAAGCTCATGCCCGGCCTCGGCAACGTTCTTCGCGGCGCGCCTGCGCCGGGCGGCGGGGCTGCCGGCGCGGAGGCGCTCGGGCCGTCGGTCGAGCTCGAAGGCCAGCGCGCCGTCAAGCTGCCGCTGCGCTTTTCCGACGGTGCCGTGCTGCTCGGGCCGTTCAAGGTCGGCCAGGTCGCGCCGTTTTATTGAAATACCCCGTCATTCCGGGGCGCACCGAAGGTGCGAACCCGGAATCCAGCGGCAAGCAGCGAGCATGTGGGTGGATTCCGGGCTCGCGGACCTACGGTCCACGCCCCGGAATGACCGAGGATGGAGTTCCAGGATCGCTCACGCCGCGCTCGCCAGGATGGCCTTCTCGGCCGCCGCGATGGCCTCCGGGGTGCCGACATGCATCCACAGGCCTTCGAGCCGCAGGCCGAAGAGGCGGCCGGCCGCCTCGGCGCGGTCGAACAGGCGGGTCAGCGCGAAGGCTCCGTCGGGCGCGTCGGCGAACAGGGCCGGCGACAGCAGCGCCACCCCCGAATAGACGAACGGCACCACCTCGCGCTCGGCGCGGCGCTGCAGGCGCCCGTCCGGCGTCATGCCGAAATCGCCGCGGCCGGAGTAGCCGATGCTGGCCGAGGTGGCGGCGAGCAGCAGCAGGGCGTCCATGGCGGCGGAGTCGAACATCTGGGCGAGCCGGTCCAGATTCGTCTTCACGCCGTCGATCCACAGCGTATCGGCATTGACCAGGAAAAACGGTCCATTGTCGAGCTGCGGCAGCGCCTTGACGACGCCACCGCCGGTGCCGAGCAGGGCCGGGCGCTCGTCCGAGATGACGATCCGGGGGCGGTGGCGACCGGCGAGGTGGCGCTCGATCTGGTCGGCGAAGAAATGAACGTTGACCACCGTGGTTTCGACTCCGCTGGCGACCAGCCGGTCGAGGACGTGGTCGAGCAAGGGCTTGCCGCCGACCGGCACCAGCGGTTTCGGCAGCGTGTCGGTCAAAGGCCGCATGCGGGTGCCGAGACCGGCGGCGAGGACCATGGCGTTTCGGGGGCGAGCAACGGCGGGCGACAGCATCGGCGACCTCTTCGAGGGGCCCTTGTTGCACACGATTCTGTCGCGCGGCTCAACAGCAACCGAATCGGTGCGACCATGCGGACCGTGGCGGCTGGGGATGACGCGGCAATGACCCGGGACAGGAGCGCGTTCAGCAAAGGCGAATTCCGGTTTGGCGTCCGAACGCACTCCAGATTTTAGAGTTGGAGCGTATTCTTCCCGCGAAACGCGAGCCACTTCGCTGGAAACGCTCGCGTGAGAGTCCCCGGCCAGCTCGCAGGTTCACATCTCGAATTTCGGGCGCTTGCGTTCGCGGCGGGGCTTCTGCTGCACGTTCTTGAGGAACCGCACGCCGATCTGGTCGCCATTCAGCCACACCCGCTCGCAGCGTCGGTGGGCATGGCCCCAGTTGGAGAGGACGAGGAAGAACTCGTCGAGGTTGATATCCTCGGTCGAGCCGAACACCGTCAGTTTCGCCTCGCTGTCGGAAACGTCCTCGAGCAGCACCTCACGTTGCCAGGTTCCGTCGATGCTCATGATGCGCGCGGCATAGCCGTGCTCGAACTCGACCCGATCCCCCGCTCGTCGTTCCGTGTTCATGACCGGCAGTCCCGATGCCCGCTGCGCTCGCTCGTTTTTACACGGCCAACCTTGAACAACGCCTTACCGTCGCGGCCGAGGGCATTTCGCAAATCCGATTAAAGCCTTCTTAAGCACCCGACGGCAATATTCGTTGAGCGCAAGACTGGCGAGAGCTAATACAATTGAATTACTCTCGTCTAATATGCTATTTTGTCAAAGTATAGCTGCGGGAAACACCTCAGATGTCAAAGACGTCTCTGCCGACTCGTCTGGCATTCATTCGCATCGACGATGAGGTCCGAAGCTGCCTGCGCGAACTACAGCCGCTGGTGGCGCGCGTGCTGCCGGGGTTGCTCGACGACTTCTACGCACATGTGGACCAGTTCCCCGACATGGCGCGGATGTTCCGCGACAAGGCGCACCAGACGCACGCCCGCGACAAGCAGATCAAGCACTGGGCCATGATCACCGAGGGAAAGTTCGACCAGAGCTACGTCGACTCGGTGACCCGGATCGGCAAGGCGCACCATCGGCTCGGCCTCGACCCGCAATGGTACATCGCCTCCTACAGCATCGTCATGGGCGGGCTGCAGCGGGCGATCGAGACGGAGATCGACAGCGGCCTGTTCGGCAAGAAGGCGCGGGAGAAGCGGGCCCACAAGGCGAGGCTGCTGGCCGCCATCACGACGGCGGCGCTGCTCGACATGGACTTCTCGATCTCGGTCTATCTGGAATCGGGCCTGACGGCGAAGCAGGAGCTGATCGACAATCTGAGCAGCGCGTTCAAGAACGTCATCGACACCGTGTCGGCCGCCTCGACCGAGCTGCAGGCGACGGCCGGCTCGTTGAGCGAGACCGCGCGGGCGACCACCGGCCTCACCGCGGAGGCGGCGGGAGCCTCCGAGGAGGCCTCCGGCAATGTCCAGGCCGTGGCGGCCGCGACCGAGGAGCTCAGCGGCTCGGTGCACGAGATCGCCCGCCAGGTGCAGGATTCCAACCGCATCGCCAGCGAGGCCGTGGCCCAGGCGCAGAAGACGGACAGCCGGATGGGCGAGCTGTCGCAGGCGGCCAACCGCATCGGCGACGTGGTGAAGCTCATCACGGCGATCGCCGAGCAGACCAATCTGCTGGCGCTGAACGCCACCATCGAGGCGGCGCGGGCCGGCGAGGCCGGCAAGGGCTTCGCTGTCGTCGCCTCGGAGGTGAAGGCGCTGGCTGCCCAGACCGCCAAGGCGACCGGCGACATCGGCGGCCAGATCGCCGCCATGCAGGCCGTGACCCAGGACTCGGTCTCGGCCATCAAGGAGATCGGCACGACCATCGGCCACATTTCCGAGATCAGCGCCGCCATCGCGGCGGCCGTCGAGCAGCAGGGCGCGGCCACCAAGGAGATCGCCGGCAACGTCCACCGCGCCTCCGAGGGGACCCGGCAGGTCGCCTGCACCATCGCCAACGTCAACAGTGGCGCGTCCGAGACCGGCGCGGCGGCCGAGCAGGTGCTGATGTCGGCGCGGTCGCTCGCCCAGGAGAGCACGCGCCTCAACGATGCGCTGAAGCAGTTCGTCTCCTCGGTGCGGGCGGCCTGACGGCCGCCCATGCGGGCACGCGCGTTCCGGCCTCGGCCCTCTCCGCCTCAGCCCCCGCCGGCTCAGGCCGGCGGGGCCGGCGGCGGCGGCACGTAGGCGGTGTACCAGGCCTTGAGCGGAGCGAGCGACGGGTGCGCCAGCGCCCGCTGCAGATAGGTCGCCACCCGCGGCATGTGGCGCAGATACTGGGGCTTGCCGTCGCGCTGGGCGAGCCTGGCGAAGATACCGAGGATCTTGGTGGCGCGCTGCGCCGCCACGGTGGCGTAGATCTGGGCGAACAGGCCGACGTCGAAGCCAGGCTCGTTGGCGCGCCGCGCCCGCGCATAACGTCCGAGCAGCTCGATCTCCAGGTCCTCCGACACGGTGACGCGGGCGTCCTGCAGCAGCGAGGCGAGGTCGTAGGCGGCCGGGCCCATCACGGCGTCCTGGAAGTCGATCACGCCGACCCGCTCGATGCCGCGCCGCTCCGGCAGCCAGATCAGGTTGGGCGAGTGGAAGTCGCGCAGCACCCAGGTCGGGGTCTGCGCCAGCACCGGCTTGAGGGCGTCGCGCCAGAACGACAGGAAGGCGCTGCGGGCCGGCGTCGTCGGCACGGCCGCGAGGCGCGGCAGGTACCATTCGAGCAGCAGCTCGATCTCGATCAGGAAGGCGTCGAGATCGTAGTCGGGCAGCCGGTAGGTGAGCTGCTGGGTCACCGGCAGCTCGCTCGGCAGCAGCATGTGGCCGTGCAGGGCGACCAGCAGGTCGACGGCGGCCCGGTAGCGCTCCGGGACGGGGGCGGGCGGATTGCCTTCGACCACCCCTTCGTTGCCCAGGTCCTCGACCAGCACGAAGCCGTCGGCGAGGTCGGCGGCATGGATGGCGGGGGCCGAGAAGCCGAGCGTGCGCAGCGCCTCGGCGACGGCGACGAAGGCCTTCACGTCCTCGGAGAGATGCGCGATGGCGCTGTAGCTGCGGCCGTAGCGGATCGGCGGGCCGTCGGGGCGGCGCGGCGCGTTCATCAGCAGCAGCGGCTTGTGCGGCAGCAGGAGTCGCTCGTAGGAGCGCGCCGAGGCGTCGCCGGCGAGCCGCTCGCGCCGCACCTCGCCGAGCCCGTTTCGGTCGAGGAACTCCCGCAGCCGCAGCATCCGCTCGGCCCGGCCGGCGAGGCTGCCGTGGCCGGTGAGTCGCACCACGCGGGCGTCCGGACCGGTGTCCGGGTCGAGCCTGATCTCGATCTCCAGCCGGTCCGGCGGGGCGAGGTCGGGGGCCCGGTCCGGCCACTCGATCAGCACCACGGCACCGGCCGGGATGTCGTCGAGGCCGAGCTCGGTCAGCTCCTCCGACCCGGACAGGCGGTAGAAGTCGGCATGCATCAGGGTGAAGCGGGGAAGGTCGTAGCTCTGCACCAGCGTGAAGGTCGGGCTCGGCACGTCGAGCTCCGGGTCGTCCGCGAGATGGCGGATCATGGCGCGGGCGAGTGTCGTCTTGCCGGCCCCGAGGTCGCCGGACAGCATCACCGCGTCGCCGGGATCGACCGCCGAGGCGAGGTCGACGGCGAGCTGCTGCATCGCCTGCTCGTCCGGTAGCGTCAGCGTGATGGGCGTGGCGCCGGTCCGGGACGGTTCCATGGGGAAGGGGCGATCTCTCGGGCGGCGTTCACTCGGCGGCGGTGCGGGCCACCGCCGTCGTCACCAGCGGGAAAATACACACCACCGTGGTGCCCTGTCCAATCGCCGTGTCGATCCGCACCGTGCCGCCGTGCAGCTCGACGAAGGACCGCACGATCGACAGGCCGAGGCCGGCGCCGCGATGGCCCGAGCCGCGCGGATCGCTCTCGAACCAGTCGAACACCTTGTCGGTCAGCTCGGGCGGGATGCCGGGGCCCTGGTCGCTGACCGTGAACACCACGGCGTCGGCGGTGCGCTCGGCCGCCAGCGTCACCCGCCCGCCGGGCGGCGAGAAGCCGATCGCGTTGGCCAGCAGGTTGAACAGGATCTGGCGGATGCGCCGGCCGTCCGCCGTGAAGCCGCCGATCGTCGGGTCGGCCCGCAGATCGAGCACGAGGTCGTTCTGCACCACCCGATCCTGCACGCCCTCGGCAGCGGCCTCCATGGTGGCGCGGATGTCGACCGAGCCGACATTGAGCGTCATCGCCCCGGCATCGATCGTCGCGAGGTCGAGGATGTTGTTGATGATGGCGAGCAGCGCGTTGGTCGAGACCGTGATGTAGCCGAGATATTCGGTCTGCTTGTCGTTGAGCGGGCCGGTCGTCTGGTCGCCGAGGAAGTGGGCGAAGCCGATGATGTTGGTCAGCGGCGAGCGCAGCTCGTAGGAGACGTGGTGGACGAAGTCGAGCTTCAGCTCGTCGGCGGCGATCAGCGCCTCGTTGCGCTCGAGCAGCGCCCGCTCGACATTCACCGAATCCGTCACGTCGTGGAACGTGACGAGCGTCGCGCCGTCCGGCAGCGGCACGGTGGCGAAGTCCATCACGCAGCCGTCGCCACGCTCGATCCGGCCGGCACGCGGGTCGCGATTGTCGAGCGCCGTCACGGCGGCGCGCAGCGCCTGCCAGGTGGTTTCGTCGCGGTAGAGCGGCCGGCACAGATCGATCACCTGCTCGATGTGCGGCCGCAGCGACAGGACGTCGGGCGTGAGCTTCCAGCTCGTGGCGAAGGCCGGGTTGAACAGCCGCAGCCGGCCGTCGCTGCCGAACACCGAGACGGCCTCGGCGAGATTGTCGAGCGTCTCGCCCTGCACCCGGGTCAGCGCGTCGGCGCGGCGCTCGAGCTCGAGCCGCTCGGTGATGTCGGTGAACAGATAGGTGACGCCGCCTTCGGGATTCGGCGTGGTGACCACCCGCAGGGTGCGGCGGTCGGGCAGGTGCCATTCGGAGGTCTCGCTCGCGGTCGAGTGATACGCCTTGTGCAGGTTGAGCTTCCACTGGCGGAAGTCCTGCTGCTCCGGCAGCCGGCGGGCGGCGCGCAGGCGGTCGAGCACCTGGGAGTCGCTCGGGCCGTCGGCGAGGAACTCGGCGTCGAGATCCCACAGGGTCCGGTAGGCGGTGTTGTAGAAGTCGAGACGGCGATCGGCTCCGAACACGGCGACGCCGGTGGCGAGATGGTCGAGGGTGCGGCGGTGGTCTGCCTGGATGTGGTCGAGCTCGGCGTGCAGCCGCTCGGCCTCGGTGGCGTCGATGGCGATGCCGACGCGGCCCTGTGCCACCGGCAGCTCCAGCACGTCCATGCTGCGTCTCGCGCCGGCCATGATGGCGGGCAGCCGGCCCGCGAAGGCGCTGCCGGTGTCGAGCGTGCGGGTGATCGCCTCGCGCTCGGCGCGGCCGAGCAGCTCGGTGTGCTGCGCCACCGCAGCGACCGGACCGGTGGCGTCGACGGCGCGGGCATAGGCGGCGTTCACCAGCGTGAGCTGGCCGGCGCCGTCGCGCATCCATACCGGCGTCGGCAGCATCTCGACCAGGCTGCGCAGCGCGTCGGCCTCGTTCTGCAGCTTCTGGGCGCGCACGCTCGACTCGGCGAGGTCGCGCTTGATGCCGGTGACGTTGCGCAGCTTCATCACGGCGAAGCCGCCGATCGGGCGCCCCTCCGCCTCGACATGGCGGCCCAGCAGGGTGGTGAGGAGAAGCGCGAAGGCTTCGCCCTTGACGCGCAGCCGGTCGATCGCGTCGCCGAGCGCGCCGGCGAGCTCCGGGCTGAGCCATTGGCCGTAGGCGAGGATGTCGTGCGGGGCGAGCGCGGGCGCGATGAACGACACCTCGCCGATCACCTCCGGCTCGCCGAGGCCGGCCGTCCACACGACCAGCACCTGCGGCTCCGACATCAGCAGTGCAGCGAGACGGTCGACGTCGGAATGCAGCGAGGCGATCTCGGCGCGCGAGCTCTGTTGCTCGGTGGCGGCGCGGTTGCGGGTGCGCACCAGCGCGATCGCCGTGACCACGGCGAAGGCGGTGACGCCGATCACCAGGACCAGCGTCGTCAGCGCCTGGGTGCCGAGCCGCGAGACGGCGTCGAGATACGGTGTTCCGAACGAGACCTCGGCGGTCGCCGTCCGGGCGGAGCCGAAGGTGGCCACAGCGAGGGCGAGGAAGATGCGGCCGGACGTGAAGAACGGTGTCTGGAGGCGTCGTGGGGCGAGCGAGCGAATCTCGAGATGTCTCCCGAGGTGTCGTGGCGGCGGACGAACCCCGCTTGCCGTCGCGCCCGCGTCCCGCATCGTGTGCTCACCCCTGCCGGTCCCGGTCCGGTTTGATCCGGGCCGGCCCGATCGAACTCGTATATGCGCTCTCGCTCGCCGGAACGGGCGCCACTGCTCGGTCGGATACAGACGCTGGAACTTCACCCCACGGCGATCAGCGCAACGCGCCGCCGCCGTCCCCACGATCGCCTCCCGTGGGGCGCTCGCGAATCGCCCGTCAATCTACCCTCAACCGGACTCGCGCCGGAAGAGTCCAGACGGTGAACGTCGACATCGTTCTCGAAATTCCGTCATGCCGATGCGGCGGGGCCGCGCGCGAACGGCGAATCCGCCTGCGCCATCGGATGATGTGGGCTAGCCGCTGGTGTCGACGAGCGGACGTTCGGCGCTCTTTCGGATCAGCGCGTCTCGTGCAGTCCGGTGGATCCGAAGCCGCCGGCACCGCGTGCCGTCTCGTCGAGAGTCCCGGTCTCGCTGATCATGACATGCAGCACCGGCGCGACCACGAGCTGGGCGATGCGGGCGCCGCGCGCGACCTGGAACGGGGCGTCGCCGAAGTTCGCCAGCACCACCTGCACCTCGCCGCGATAATCGGCGTCGATCGTGCCGGGCGTATTGAGGACCGTAACACCGTGCCGTGCCGCGAGGCCGGAGCGCGGCCGCACCTGGCCCTCGGTGCCGGGCGGCAGCGCGATGGCGAGCCCGGTCGGGATGGTGGCGCGGGCGCCCGGCGCGATCGTCACAGGTGCGTCGGCCGGAACGGCGGCGACGAGGTCGAGCCCGGCGGCGGCTGCGCTCTGGTAGGCGGGCAGCGGCAGGTCGGCGCCGTGCGGCAGGCGCAGGATACGCAGATCCACGTGGTTCATACGGATTCCTCGAGGGTCTCGGCCATGCGGGCGACGAGCGCCTGCGCGACCTCTTCCTTCGACTGGATCGGCCAGGAGTCGACACCCGCTGCCGTCACCACGTGCACGGTGTTGCGGTCGCCGCCCATCACGCCGCTCGCCGCCGAGACATCGTTGGCGACGATCCAGTCGCAGCCTTTTCGCGCCAACTTGTCGCGGGCATTGGCGACGACGTTCTCGGTCTCGGCCGCGAAGCCGACGACGAGACGCGGCCGCTCGCTCGTCCGGCGGGCGATGGTCGCCAGGATGTCCGGGTTCTCGACCAGCGCGAGCTGCGGCGTGCCGGCCTGGCCCTTCTTCAGCTTGTGGGTTCCGGCGGTGGCGACCCGCCAATCGGCGACCGCCGCCGCGAACACCGCGACATCGACCGGCAGCGCCGCCTCGACGGCGGCCAGCATCTCGCGGGCGCTCTCGACCCGCACCACGGTGACGCCCGGCGGGTCGGCGAGCGTCACCGGTCCGGAGATCAGCGTGACGGCGGCGCCGGCCGCGGCGGCGGCGCGGGCGATGGCGTGGCCCTGCTTGCCGGACGAGCGGTTGGCGATGTAGCGCACCGGATCGATCGGCTCGTGGGTCGGCCCCGAGGTGATCAACATTTTCCGGCCGGCGAGGGGACGTGCCGCCGGATCGCGGGTCGCGAGCAGCGCCTCGGCGGCGGCGACGATCTCCAGCGGCTCGGCCATGCGGCCGACGCCCGCCTCGCCGCTCTCCGCCATCTCGCCGGCGTTCGGGCCGACCATCGTGATGCCGTCGGTGGCGAGTTGGGCGACGTTGCGGCGCGTCGCCTTGTGGGCCCACATCACCGGGTTCATGGCGGGCGCGATCAGTATCGGCCTGTCGGTCGCCAGCAGCACCGTCGAGGCGAGATCGTCGGCGTGCCCGCCGGCCATCTTGGCCATCAGGTTGGCGGTCGCCGGCGCCACCACCACCAGGTCGGTCTCGCGGGCGAGCCGGATATGGCCGATGTCGAACTCGGTCTTGCTGTCGAACAGATCCGTATAGGCGGGCTCGCCGGCGAGCGCGCCGGCCGACAGCGGCGTGACGAATTCCTGCGCCGAGCGCGTCATCACCACCCGCACCGAGGCGCCGCGCTCGCGAAACCGCCGGATCAAGTCGAGCGCCTTGTAGGCCGCGATGCCGCCGCTGATGACGAGGAGGATTTTTGTCGAGGAGAGGGTCATGGGGCTCGGGTGTTCGCCCGTTGAGGGATGTTCACCTCGGTCATGGCCGGGCTTGTCCCGGCCATCCACTTGTTTCGCGGCCTTCGGCCGCGCCGTGGATGCCCGCGACGAGCGCGGGCATGACGGTGCAGAATGCGCGGCGAATACATATCACCGCATGCGGCAGGCTCAAAACCGGCGAACCCTCACCGCCACAGGTGCAAAAACAGCAGCAACGCGATCACCCACAGGGCGATCGTGGTGCCGTGGCCGCGGCGGGCCTCCGCCTCGCCGATGCCGGCGACCGTCTCGGGGGCGAGCACGATGCCGTCGCGGGTGGCGCGGTCGAGCTGCGCGGCGATCCGCGCGCCGTGCGCCAGCAGCTCCGGCACGCCGCCGAGGAAGCGGCCGACCTCGCCGGCGCCCTCCACCGCACCTTCGACCCGGCCGGCCGGGCCGAGATTGCGCTCGATCCAGGCCCGCATCACCGGCTCGGCGGTGCGCCACATGTCGAGCTTGGGATCGAGCATGCGGCCGACCCCTTCGACCACCACCATGGTCTTCTGCAGCAGCAGCAGCTCGGGCCTTGTCCGCATGTCGAACAGCCCCGTCACCTCGAACAGCAAGGTGAGCAGCTTGGCCATCGAGATGTCCTCGGCGCTGCGGTTGTGAATCGGCTCGCCGATGGCGCGGATCGCCTGCATGAAGGCTTCGACCGAATGATAGGGTGGCACGTAGCCGGCCTCGAAATGCACCTCGGCGGTCCGCCGGTAGTTGCGGCTGATGAAGCCGTAGAGGATTTCCGCGAGGAAGCGCCGCTCCTTCTCGTTGAGCCGGCCCATGATGCCGAAATCGACCGCCACCAGCCGGCCGGCATCGTCGACGAACAGGTTGCCGGGATGCATGTCGGCGTGGAAGAAGCCGTCCCGCACCGCGTGGCGCAGGAAGCTCTGGATCACCGAGCGGCCGAGCTTCGGCAGGTCGAGGCCGCGCCGTTCCAGAGCTCCGCGGTCGGACAGCGGCGTGCCGTCGATCCACTCGGTGGTGAGCACGTTGTGGGCGGTCAGGTCCCACTCGACGGTCGGGACGCGGAAATCGTCGTCGTCCTTGACGTTGTCGGCCATTTCCGAGGCGGCTGCCGCCTCCAGCCGGAGATCCATCTCGACCGTGACGGAGCGGGCCAGCGTCGCCACCACCTCGGTCAGCCGCAGGCGCCGCGCCTCGGCCGAGAACCTCTCGGCCATCCGGGCGGCGAAGAAGAAGGCCTGGATGTCGGCGCGCAGGTTCTGCTCGATGCCGGGCCGCAGCACCTTGACGGCCACCTGCTTGCGGCCCGTGTCGGTGACGATCTCGGCGCGGTGCACCTGGGCGACCGAGGCGGCCGCGATCGGCGGGCCGAAGGATGCGAAGGCGACGTGCAGGGGGCGGCCGAGCGCGCGCTCGATCGCCGCCTCCGCCTGGTCCTGCGGAAAGGGCGGCATCCTGTCCTGCAGGCTCTCAAGGTCGGTGGCGATGGCGATGCCGACCACGTCCGGGCGCGTCGCCAGGAACTGGCCGAGCTTGACGTAGCTGGAGCCGAGCCGGCCCAGCGCCGCCGACAGCCGGCCCGCGCCGGTTGCCGCGGTCGGGCGTTCCAGCAGGCGCGCGAGCTTCAGGCCGAGCTGCGCGGCGCCGGGCAGCGGCGTCGGATCGACAAGGGCGAAGACGCCCTCGCGGGCCAAAACGAAGCCGGCGCGGGTCAGGCGGATCAGGTGGGAGAAGGGAGGGATCATCGGGAACCGTTGGATCGAGTCGGCCACGGGGTCATTGCCGGGCTCGACCCGGCAATCCATCGTGTCGAAACGAATCCTTTTCGAGGATGGATGCGCGGGTCGAGCCCGCGCATGACGCTATTCGGCGGATGTCCCTCACAGCCGCCAGCCGGAATGCAGGGCGACGATGCCGCCGGTCATCATGCGCACGTCGACCCGGCGGAATCCGGCGGCGGCGATCATCCGGGCGAAGGCCTGGGGCTTCGGGAACTTACGGATCGATTCGACGAGATACCGGTAGGCCTCGGCGTCGCCCGCCACCATGCTGCCGATCCGCGGGATCACGTTGAACGAGTAGAGGTCGTAGAGCTTCTCCAGCCCCGGCACGTCGACGGTCGAGAACTCCAGGCACAGGAACCGGCTGCCCGGGCGCAGCACCCGATAGGCTTCCGCGAGCGCCGCCTCGATGCGCGGCACGTTGCGGATGCCGAAGGCGATCGTGTAGGCGTCGAAGGCTTGGTCCGGGAACGGCAGGTTTTCCGCGTTGCCCTCGACGAACGTCACCACGTCGTCGACGCCGCGGGAAAAGGCGCGCTCGCGGCCGACCTCCAGCATGTCGGTATTGATGTCGCAGACGGTCGAGCGGGTGCCGGCGCCGCCGGCCTCGATGGTGCGGAACGAGATATCGCCGGTGCCGCCGGCGACGTCGAGCAGGCTGAACGGCCGGTCGCTCTTGGGCGGATTGACGGCGGTGACCAGCACGTCCTTCCAGGCCCGGTGCAGGCCGGCGGACATCAGGTCGTTCATCAGGTCGTAGCGGCGTGCCACCGTGTGGAAAACGTCGTCCACCAGGGCCTGCTTCTCGGCGAGCGGCACGGTGCGGAAGCCGAAATGGGTTTCTGTGGAATGATCTGTCGGCATGGGATGTCTGTGACGGGCTCGTGCTTTTGCGCGGCGGACCATAGCGCGGGCGATGCGGTGGCGCTATCTCTGAGGTGCCATGGCCCCTCGCTCTCCGTCCGCCACCCGAAACCGCCGAGACGCCAAGCCGATGCCTCTCGATCCGCTCGTCCCCGCGAAGGCGGGGACCCAGGGGCCACACGGTCCGAGGCTCTGGATCCCCGCTTTCGCGGGGATGAGCGGAATTTTGGGCGCAGCGGTCGCGAACCATGCCTGAGCTCCCGGAGGTCGAGACCGTCCGGCGGGGCCTGGCGCCCGCCATGGAGGGCGCCAAAATCCTCGTCGCGACGCTGCGCCGGCCCGATCTGCGCCGGCCGTTTCCCAACGATTTCCGCCAGCGGCTGGAGGGAGCGACCGTCACGGCTCTGCGCCGGCGGGCCAAGTACCTCCTCGCCGATCTCTCCACCGGCGACGTGCTGGTGATGCATCTCGGCATGTCGGGATCGTTCCGGGTCGAGCTGGCGGACGGCGCCACCCTGACGCCCGGCGCCTACTACCACGCCCGCTCCGAGGTTTTGGCGCACGACCATGTGGTGCTCGAGATGTCGTCGGGCGCCCGGGTGGTGTTCAACGATCCGCGCCGCTTCGGCCTGATGCTGGTGGTGCCGGCGGCCGAGCTTTTCGAGCACCCGCTGATGCGCGAGGTCGGGCCGGAGCCGCTCGACCCGGCTTTTGACGCGGCACGTCTCGCTTTAGCCCTCGCCGGCAAGGCGGCGCCCCTCAAGGCGGCGCTGCTCGACCAGACCGTGGTGGCCGGACTCGGCAACATCTATGTGTGCGAGGCGCTGCACCGCTCGAAGCTGTCGCCGCGTCGGGCGGCCGGCACCGTGGTCGGCCGCGGCGGGGTGCCGACCCCGAAGGCCGTGGCGCTCACCGACGCCATCAAGGCCGTGCTGGCCGACGCTATTCGTGCCGGCGGCTCGTCGCTGCGCGACCACCGCCAGACCGACGGCACGCTCGGCCTGTTCCAGCATCGCTTCCGGGTCTACGACCGCGAGAGCGAGGCCTGCGTCACCCCTGGTTGCAAGGGGACGATCCGGCGGATCGTCCAGTCCGGGCGCTCGACCTTCTTCTGCCCGGCGTGCCAGAAGTGAGGAGTGGCGCGGGCGTGTCTTCGGGCAGGCTTGTTTCGCCTCATCTCCGCCGGTCCGGCTCACTCCTTTCACCTCCCCCTGGAGGGGGGAGGTCGCCGAGCGAAGCTCGGCGGGAGGGGGTGATCGGCGAAGCCGGCGTTCTGGGCTTCACCCCACCCCGGTCGTGCGCTGACGCGCACGCCCGACCCTCCCGCCGCGGCGAAGCCGCGGAACCCAGGGGAGGGTGAAACCAGCGAGGTTCCGTGAACTCCCGTTCGGACATCGGCCGCAAGCTCCACGACTACGGCCCCGGCCTCGCCGGGGCGGTCGCGTTCGCGGGCGCCGACCTGTTCACCAAGGTGGCGCTGGCGACCGGCACCGACGTGATCACCATGGCGACGGCGCGCTCGGTGCTCGGCATCGGCCTGACTGGGCTGTGGATCGGGCTCGGCCGCACTCCGGTGCCGCTGACCCGCACCGAGCGCCGCGTCGCCCTGGCGGTCGGGGTGCTCTACGCCGGCATCATCTTCTGCGTCTTCAAGGCCATCGAGCTTTTGACTGTGCCGATGGCGATCCTCACTTATTTCATCTATCCGCTGGTCACCGGTCTCCTCGGCGCCCTGATGGGCATCGAGACGCTCGGCTGGCGCGGGTTTCTGGCGGCGCTGGCGGCCTTCGTCGGCCTCGCCGTGATGATCGGGGCCTCCCCGAGCGATCTCAGCGTGCTCGGGATTGTCTACGCGCTCGCCGGCGCCGCCTGCCGGATCGCCGTGCTGCTGATCAGCCGCAAGCTGCTGATGCGCGCCGACGCGCGGCTGAGCACCTGGTATTCGGGGCTGGCCACGGCAGTTTTGTTCGGCGTCGGCTCGCTCGCCACGCTGCACTTCGTCCCGCCCGTGGTGGCGATCGGCTGGCTGTGGATCGTGCTGCTCGCCGTGACGACCACGACCGGCGTCGCCGTGCTGTTCATGTCGACCACGCGAATCGGCCCGTTCCGCACCGCCCTGACCATGAACCTCGAGCCGCTGCTCGCCACCATCCTCAGCGCGATTTTCCTGGGCGAGGTTTTTGCGCCCGTGCAGGCGGTCGGCGCCGCCGTGATGATCGCGGCGCTGTTCGCGTTCCAGCTCAGACGGTGACAGACGGCGCTGCCTCGTCATCCCGGGGCGTCGCGAAGCGGCGAGCCCGGGACCCATAACCCCGGACTGTGTTTATGGATTCCGGGCTCGCGCCTGCGGCGCGCCCCGGAATGACGGAGTTCCTTCAGCCCCACCGTACGTCGTGGCGGTCCAAGACCTTGCGGACCGCGGCGACGAGATCGTCCTGCGGGACCAGCAACTGCGCGTCCGCCTGCCGCTGCAGATAGTCCTCGCGGTCCTTGTCGAGCTTTGCCAGTTCGGCGCCGAGCAGCAGATCCTTGACGATCACGTGCGGCACGCCGCTCGCGTGATCTTTCTCGTCCGATCCCTGGATGATGACGCACGGGCTCCTGCGCCGGTCCGCGTATTTGAGCTGGTTGCCCATGTTTTTGGGATTGCCGAGAAATAGCTCGGCCCGGATTTTTGCCGCGCGCAGCGTCGCCACCATCTTCTGATAGTCGGCGAGACGGGCGCGGTCGAACACCGTCACCACCACCGGGCCGGGCGCCGGCGTGGTGTCGATCTTTCCCAGAAGCTGCAGCGCCGCCTGCAGGCGCGACACGCCGATGGAAAAACCCGTCGCCGGCACCGGCTCGCCGCGGAAGCGCGATACCAACCCGTCATACCGCCCGCCGCCGCCGACCGAGCCGAACCGCACGGGCCGCCCCTTCTCGTCCTTGGTGTCGAGCAGTAGCTCCACCTCGTAGACGGGGCCGGTGTAGTACTCCAGGCCGCGAACTACGGTTTCGTCGATGCGGATACGAGTCTCGTCGTATCCTGACGCCGAAACCAGCTCGGCAATGGCTCGAAGCTCCTCGACGCCGTTATCAATTAAGGCATTCGAGTCGCTCAGAGACCCAAACTGCTGCAATTTCGTAACGTTTGTTCGAACGTCGGATAGAGTTCGTTGTTGTCCATCGAGATCGGTCTCGGTCCAGCCTTGAGACCACCCAAAAAGTAGCAGCACCCGGTCTCGCTGCCAGTCTTCCAGTCCAGCGCCTTTGGTAAAATCCCCGCTCTCGTCCTTGCGGCCTTCGCCCAGAAGCTGACGTACGCCTTCGATGCCGAGCCGATCCAACTTGTCGATCGCCCGTAGCACCGTGAGCCGGCGGCCGGCATTCGCGTCGCCGCCCAGGCCGATGGCTTCCAGCACGCCGTCCAAAACCTTCCTGTTGTTCACCTTCACCACATACGAGCCGCGTGGAATTCCCAGCGCCTCCATGGTGTCCGCCGCCATCATGCAGATTTCGGCGTCCGCCGCCGGCGAGGCACTGCCCACCGTGTCGGCGTCGAACTGCATGAACTGGCGGAAGCGGCCCGGGCCGGGCTTCTCGTTCCTGAAAACCCAGCCGAAGCGATACGAGCGATAGGGCAGGGCGACGTTCTGAAAATTCTCGGCGACGTGGCGGGCGAGCGGCGCGGTGAGGTCGTAGCGGAGCGACAGCCACTGCTCGTCGTCGTCCTGGAACGAGAAGACGCCCTCGTTCGGCCGGTCCTGGTCGGGCAAGAACTTGCCCAGCGCGTCCGTGTACTCGATCGCGGGGGTTTCCACCGGCTCGAAACCGTACAGCTCGTAGACGGCGCGGATCTTGTCGATCATCGCTTGCGTCGCGGCGATCTCGCCCGGGCCGCGGTCGGCGAGGCCGCGCGGCAGCCGCGCCTTGAGCTTGCTCTTCTTGTCGGTGGCCATGATCTGCGTGACTCTTTCCGTATCGCGTCGTCGCGCACGCGCGCTCGTCCACACTCTGCGCGTCATACGCGGGCTCGACCCGCGTATCCATCTTCGAAAAAGACATTCTTTTCAGAAGGATGGACTGCCGGGTCAAGCCCGGCAATGACGGAGGGGAAACGCGTGCCCGCGCGGCCGGCTGCCGTCGATAACTCACCCCATCCGGCCCGGCAAGCCGTTCCGCTGGCGGAAAAATCCGGGTAGGGTCCGGCCGCCGGGCGGCGGGCGCCGTCCGTAGGAGCCTGCAAAGATGTCGATCGCCGCCAAGGCCGCCGCCCAGACCCCCGCCGGGGTGCCCAACGATCTCGAGCCCTACTGGATGCCGTTCACGGCCAACCGCGCTTTCAAGAAGGCACCGCGGCTGGTGGTGCGGGCCAAGGACATGCGCGTCTACACGGCGGACGGGCGGGCCCTGATCGATGCCATCGCGGGGATGTGGTGCTGCAATGCCGGCCACAACCGCGACCCGATCGTTGCCGCGATCCAGCGCCAGGCGGCCGAGCTCGACTATGTCACGGCCTTCCAGCACGCCCATCCGGCCGCCTTCGAGCTGGCGGGCCGCATCGCCCAGCTCGCGCCGGGCGATCTCGACCACGTCTTCTTCTGCAACTCGGGCTCGGAGGCGGTCGACACCGCGCTCAAGATCGCGCTGGCGTACCAGAACATTTCCGGGCAGGGCGCCCGCACGCGGCTGATCGGCCGCGAGCGCGGCTATCACGGCGTCGGCTTCGGCGGCATCTCGGTCGGCGGCATCGTGCCCAACCGAAAGCTGTTCGGCACGCTTTTGGCCGGCGTCGACCATCTGCCGACCACGTACAATCGCGAGCAGCAGGCCTTCACCAAGGGCGAGCCGGAGTGGGGCGCCCATCTCGCCGATGAGCTGGAGCGCATCGTCGGCCTGCACGACGCCTCCACGATCGCGGCCGTCATTGTAGAGCCGATGGCGGGCTCGACCGGCGTGCTGCCGGCGCCCAAGGGCTATCTGAAGCGGCTCCGCGAAATCTGCGACAAATACGGCCTCTTGTTGATCTTCGACGAGGTGATCACCGGGTTCGGCCGGCTCGGCCCGTGCTTTGCGGCGGAACGCTACGGCGTCGAGCCCGACATGATCACGTTCGCGAAAGGCGTCACGTCCGGCACCGTGCCGATGGGCGGCGTGCTGGTCCGCAAGGGCATCTACGACACATTCATGCGCGGGCCCGAGCATGTGGCCGAGCTTTTTCACGGCTACACCTACTCGGCCCACCCGCTCGCCTGCGCGGCCGGCTTGGCGACGCTCGACCTCTATCGCGACGAGAAGCTGTTCGAGCGCAGCGCCGCGCTGGAGCAGAAATTCGCCGATGCCGTGATGAGCCTGAAGGGCCTGCCCAACGTGCTCGACATCCGCACCGTCGGCCTCGCGGCCGGCATCGACCTGGCGCCGAGCCCGGACGGGCCGGGCAAGCGCGGCTACGCCGCCATGGACGAGGGCTTCTTCCGACAGGACGCCATCGTCCGAATCTCGGGCGACACCATCGCGCTGTCGCCGTCGCTGATCGTCACCGAGACCGAGATCGGCGAGATCGTCGACAAGACGGCGCGCATCATCAAGGCGGTGGCATGAGGCTCCTTTTCCGTCATTCCGGAAGCCGAGCGAAGCTCGGCTGTCCGGAATCCATAACCCCTGTCTGTGAGTATGGATTCCGGGCTCGCGCCTGCGGCGCGCCCCGGAATGACGGGAAAGCGATGCGTAGCTCGTCGCGGAGCCTCCCATGACCTCGCGCCGTTTCGGCCTGGTGCCGCTCGTCGACTTCGCCCGGCGCGAGCCGTTCGACGTGCTGATCATCGTGCTGGTCGTGCATGTCTTCGTCTGGACCATGATGCCGGCTCTGCTCAACGCCAACCTGCAGCTCGACCTCGCCGAGGATCTGGCGCTCGGCAAGGAGTGGCAGCTCGTCTATTGGAAGCATCCGCCGCTGCCGTGGTGGATCGCCGCCGGCCTCTATCAGCTCACCGGCGACGTGCGGATCGTCTATCTGCTCGGGCCGCTGTCGGCGGCCGTGGCGATGTGGGCCGTCTGGCGGCTCGGCAAGGACATCGTCGGCGGATTTCCCGCCTTGCTCGCGGTGCTCGCCCTCGAAGGGCTGCACTTCTTCAATTTCTCGGTCGTCAAGTTCGCGCACGACCAGTGCCAGCTTCCATTCTGGGCGCTGACCGCGTTGTTCTTCCACCGCGCGCTGACCCGCGAGCAGGCTCGCCTGCGCGTGCTCGACTGGGCGCTGGCCGGCGCGTTTCTGGCGCTGTCCTTCTGGTCCAAATACGCCGCCTTCGCGCTCGCCGCGACGCTCGGCCTCTTTCTTCTCGTCGACCGCGACGCGCGAAAAGCGTGGCGCACGCCGGGGCCCTACGTGATGGCGATCGCTTTTGTCCTCGTCATCGCGCCCAATGCCTGGGCGCTGGTGCAGAGCGACTTCTTGCCGTTCCGCTATGTCGACGCGCGCGCCAAGACGGCCGTGCACTGGTGGCAGTACGTCTGGTTTCCGCTGCAATGGAGCTTTGGGCAGCTCTTCTTCCTGCTGCCGACGCTCGGCCTCGTGGCACTGCTCTATCCGGCGCCGTGGCGGATCACGACGGCGCCGCTGACGATCGGCGAGGTCGAGCCCAACGTGATCCGCTCCGGGGCGTTCGACCGGCGCTATCTCGCCTGGCTGGCGATCGGGCCGTTCCTGGTGACGACCCTGGTGGCGCTGCCGCTCGGCCGGCTGCCGGTCGCCATGTGGGGCTATCCCTTGTGGAGCGTGCTGCCGCTCGCCATCGTGGCGTGGCGCGACCAGCCGTTCGAGCCGGTGCGGCTGTGGCGCTTCGCCGCCGCCGTCATCGCCGTCATGGTGATCATGCCGCTCGCCTATGTGGCGGTCGAGGAGGTCGAGCCGATGCTGCGCGACCGGCCCAAGGCGACCCAGTTCCCCGGCCGCCGCCTCGCCGACATCGTCTCACGTGATTTCTTCGAGAAGACCGGGCGGCCGCTCACCTATGTGGCCGGCACCGAGTTTGCCGCCAACAATGTCGCCGTCTATGGACCGACGCGTCCGCACGTCATCGTCCACGGCGACCCCAGGCTCAGCCCGTGGATCGACATGGACGACGTGACGAAGCGCGGCGTGCTGATCGTCTGGGAGGAGCAGGGCGCGGCGCTGGCCGAGGAGTGGATGAAGACGTTCCCGGGCGCGACGGTGCGGGGCCGCGTGATGCTGCCGCGCCAGGCCGGCGGCAAGGTCGCGCCGGTGCGCCTGCAATACGCCATCGTGCCGCCCGCCGGGGCGCCGCTGATCATCCTGCCGCCTGTGGCGGTGCCGCCTGCGGCGGTGCCGCCTGCGGCGGTGCCGCCGTCGTGACGCAGGACGTCGGACCGGCGCGCTATGATGCGCCGGTTCGGGCTTCTGTCTGTTTCGGTCGGCCCGAAGGCATGCCATAAGCGTCGGCCGGTCCGGTGTTCGGATCGCGACCGAGGGCCCCCCGATCCATGCCGAAGCGCGTGCTCGTCGACACGTTCTGTACAGCGAGCCCCGAAGGCACCGGGATCGCGTCGTTTGCGCGGGTCCTCACCCGGACCGTCCACGCGCTGGACCACACCGTGACGCTGCTCACCGGCGGGCGGCAGCGGCGTCGGCATGGCGGCTCGGCCAAGAAGCCCATGCCGCCCCGCGCCGTGCTCGCCTTCGATCATCCGGGCAGTGAGAAATCGAGCGTCGGCACCATGACCCGCGAAGGCGTGCCGTGGTGGGTCAGGAACCCGATCTTCTCGGCCCGTACCCTGGCGATGAAGCTCGGCTACTCGGTCGGCGGCACGACCCCGGTCAAGATCGACGACACCGACGTGGTCGAGATGAAGGTCATGCGCGACCGACTCGGGCATTTCGACGAGCTCGTCAACGTCAACGACGTGTTCCGCGCGTCGATGCGCTACTTCGACGCCACCGGCCGGATGCTGGAGGTGACGCCGCCGGAGCCGGTCGCGGTCGCGCATTTCACCTGGAACCTGCCGATCCGGGTCCGCGGGGCGAAGAACATCTACACGATCCACGACCTCATCCCGCTGCGGCTGCCCTACTACACGCTGGAGAACAAGGATCTGTACTTCCGGCTGGTGAAGCATTGCGTCGACACGGCCGACGTGATCGCCACCGACTCGGAATCGTCGCGCCGCGACATCGTGACCATCCTGGGCGCCGACGAGTCGCGCGTCGTCAACACCGGGCTCGCCACCGACATTCCGGACGCCGTGCTGGCCCGTCCGCCGGCGACGACCGAGGCGCTGCTGCAGACCTTCCTCGGTCTAGGCCTGCGCGGCTATTTCCTGATGGTCGGCTCGATCGAGCCGCGCAAGAACACGGCTCGGGCCATCGAAGCGCACATCGCCAGCGCCAGCCCGTATCCGCTGGTGATCTGCGGGCCGCGCGGCGCACTGTCCGCCGAGGAGCTGCGGCACGGCCACGTCCTTCATCACATCGGCAACCCGGTGCCGGACGGGCGGGCCAATCTGCAGCCGCGGGTCATGGTTCTCGACTACGTGCCGCGCGACATGCTGCTGACCCTGATCCAGGGGGCGCGGGCCCTGGTCTTCCCGTCGCTGTACGAGGGCTTCGGGCTTCCGGCCCTGGAGGCGATGGCGCTCGGCACGCCGGTCATCGCCTCGCAGACCAGCGCCTTGCCCGAGGTGTGCGGGGATGCCGCCGTCTATATCGACCCGTACGATGGCGCATCGCTGTGCGAGGCCGTCCGCACGGTCTCGCGCTGGCGCGAGGACGAGATCGCGGCCGCCGGCCATGCGGGCCGGGCGCAGGCCGAGCGGTTTTCAGCCGCGCGTTATCGGGCCAAGGTTGCGGCGCTGTACGGGAGCCTCGGCTGCGCCTGAGGCGCCGGGTTTCTGTCGCGGGAGACGATGCGGGCCGGCGCCTCGCTGTCGCACCGACGAGGTGAGGTCGAACGTCATGTCGTTCCCGCATCATGACCCATACTGGTCGGAGACGGCGGCCTTCGTCGGCGCGCATGCGCGACCCGGCGAGCGCATCCTGGCGCCGGATATCTTCTGGTGGCAGTTCGACCGGATCTACCGGTATGCCGACACGCGCCTGCACCCCGACGCGCGCTACGACTGGGCGGTCGTCCACAAGGGCGAGCTCGCGCAGATCGCCCCGGCCGTGCTGGCTCGCATCACCCACGAGTCCATCCCGCTGTTCGCCAACGCCGTGTTCGTCGTGTTCGGACCGGCCGGGCGGACGGCCGCGCTCGACCGGGAGTCCGTGCATCTGCGGGCGCTCGCCGAGCGCCTCGCCGCGCTCGACGCCGCGCCGCCGGCGGCCGATCCGCTGCCGTCCGAGAGCGGCCAGATCGTCAAGTTCGAGACCCTCGACGACGTGCAGTTCCGCGACGCCATGAACGCGTTCTGGCGCGCCGGGGGCTACCGCTACGACACGCGGCGCGACAAGGCCTATTACGAGGAGATCGACGAGCTGATCGCCACCCGGGTCGGCGACGGGGCGGGCGACACCGTGCTCGACGTCGCCTGCGGGTCCGGCCGGCTCGCCGGCATCCTGACGGCGGCCGAGCGGGTGGTCGGCGTCGACGTCTCCGACGCCGCCGTCGAGATCGCGCGCGAGCGGCATCGCGACCAGCCGCGGTTCACGTTCGCCGCCATGGACGCGCATCGCCTCGATTTTCCGGACGGGGCCTTCGACACCGTGTTGTTCGTCGACGCCATCGAGCATGTGCGCGATGCGGCCCACGTCCTCGCCGAGATCGGCCGGGTGACCCGGCCGGGCGGCCGGTTGTTCCTCACCGTCGCCAACACCGGCAGCCTCAATCAGGTGATGGCCCGCAAGCTCGGCTATCCGGAGTTCAAGACCAACTACCAGCACATCGCCGAGTTCTCGCTGCCGCAGACGACGGCGCTCCTGAGCGCCGCCGGCTTCGAGCCGGAGCACGCCGACGGCATCCTGCTGTTTCCCTACTGGGGTCTTCCCGGCATCGACGAGCACGTGCGCACGATCACGGACGAGGATCCGGAGGTGGTCGAGATTCTGCGCGTGCTTGGTCGGCGCGCCGGTCCCGAATATGCTTATGCGTTCGCCATGCTGGCGCGAAAGGTCGATTCGCCGCGGTGACGTCGGCTCCGGCGCGGCGTCGCGCCGCCGCTGTCCGATGAGGGGCCGATGCTGCGCCGTGCTGTCGTGATCCTGCTGCTCGGTCTCGCCGTCGGCGCGGCGTGGTGGTTCCTCTACGGCCGCGGTCGCGACGTGACCGTGGTGAATCCGGCGCGCGGCACCGCGGCCGAGATCGTCTACGCGACCGGGGCCGTGGAGCCGGTGCGCTGGTCGAAGGTGACCAGCCTGATCCGCGGCCGGATCATCGAGCTGTGCCGGTGCGAGGGCAAGACGGTCGCCAAGGGTGACGTGCTGGTTCGGCTCGACGACCGCGAGCTGCGCGCCCAGCTCGACGAGCTGAAGGCGCGCGAGGATTTTCTCCGCCGCGAGATGTCGCGCGTCACCGAGCTGGTCGGCCGCGGCATCGCCTCGACCCAGGCCTACGAGCGCGCCTCCTCGGATCACCGCCAGATCCAGGCCCTGATCGCGGTGCAGTCGGAGAAGCTCGCCAACTACGCCATCGCGGCGCCGATGGACGGCGTCGTGCTGCGGCGCGACGGCGAGATCGGCGAGATCGCCGAGGCCGGCACGGTGCTGTTCCGGGTCGGCGTGCCGAAGCCGCTGTGGGTGGTCGCCGAGGTCAACGAGGAGGATATCCCGCGGGTCGCGGTCGGCCAGCTCGTGCTGTTCCGCACCGACGCGTTTCCGCGTCAGCGGCTCGAGGGCAAGGTCGACGAGATCACGCCGATGGGCGACCCGGTGGCAAAGACCTACCGCATCCGCGTCGCCCTGCCGGACGACACGCCGCTCAAGCCCGGCATGAGCGTCGAGGCCAACGTGGTGGTGCGCGAGAAGCCAGGCGCCCTGCTGGTGCCGGCCGACGCCGTGCTGGACAGCGCCGTGTTCCTGGTCGACGGCGATCGGGTCCGCCGGCAGGCCATCGAGACCGGCATCCGCGGCACCCGCGGCGTCGAGATCCTGTCCGGGGTCGGGGAGGGGCAGGCCGTGGTGTCGCCGCTGCCGTCCGATCCGCTGCACGACGGCGACCGGGTGCGGCCGACGCCGCGCAAGCCATGAATATCTTTTCCGCTCGTCCCCGCGAAAGCGCTACGGCATGCACGGATCTCGCCCCATGCACAGAACCCGTCATGCGCTGGCTTGACCCGCGCATCCATCCAGAACGCAAAAAAGTGTTTGTTCGTAGAATGTTGGATCGCCGGGTCAAGCCCGGCGATGACGCCGATGACGATGAGATTCGCCGCGCGTCACGACTGGGCCTGTTCGGTACAGCAATGGGCATCGGCCGGGGAGTCGACGTATGAGTCTCGTGCTCGATGTCGCGCTCACCCATGTGCGGGCGCGAGCCCGCCAGACCCTGGTGGCGGTCGCCGGCGTCGCCACCGGGGTCGGCTTCTCGATCATGATGGCGGCGCTGCTGCAGGGCTCGCAGCAGGACTTCGTCCGCCAGCTCGTCAACGCCATGCCGCATGTCGCGGTCTCCGACGAGCGCCGCGCCCCGCCGCCGCAGCCGGCCGAGCAGTTCTACGACGCCGCCCGCATCGACGGGCTCAAGCCGGAGGCGCGCCGGCGCGGCATCAAGAACCCGCTGGCCACGATGGCGTCCATCGAGTCGTGGGCGCCGGGGGCGATCGCGCCCTCGGTCAAGGTCCAGGGCATCCTGCGCTACAGCTCGCGCGACGTCGCCACGTCCATCGTCGGCATCGAGCCGCGGCGCGAGGCGGCGGTCTCCGAATTGCCCAAGCAGATCCGCCAGGGCTCGCTCGCGGCGCTCTACAGCACCACCAACGCCATCATCCTGGGCGACCGGCTGGCCGAGAAGATCGGCGCCCGGCCCGGCTCCAAGATCACGGTGCAGACCAGCGACGGCATCCGCCTCACCGCCCAGGTGGTCGGCCTGTTCCATGCCGGCGTCCGCTCGGTCGACGAAACGACCGCCTATGTGCTGGTCAAGACCGGGCAGATCCTCGCCGGCCAGACGGGCCTCGTGAACGAGCTGCGGCTGCGGCTCGCCGATGCGCTGGCGGCGCCCGGCACGGCGGCCCGCATCGAGCGCGAGACCGGCTACAAGTCGGTCGCCTGGCAGGAGGCGAGCGAGGATCTGCTCAACGCCTTCGTCATCCGCAACATCATCATGTACACGGTGGTCGGCGCCATCCTGCTGGTGGCGAGCTTCGGCACCTACAACATCATCTCGACCATCACGCACGAGAAGGCGCGCGACATCGCCATCATGAAGTCGCTCGGCCTGCCGGAGCGCACGGTGCGTCGCATCTTCGTGCTGGAGGCCGGCATCATCGGGTGCTTCGGCGCAGTGCTCGGCTTCGCGCTCGGCTTCGGCCTGTGCGTTGCGCTCGGCTCCGTCGAGATCCGGAATCCGTTCACCGACGTCACCCACATTCCGATCGCCTGGTCGCCGCTGCACTACGCCATGGCGGCCGGTGTCGCCGTGGTGTCCTCGCTGGTCGCCGGCTTCCTGCCGGCGCGGCGCGCCGCGCGGCTGCATCCGGTCGAGATCATCCGGGGGGCGACATGAGCGCGACCGACGGCGCCCCGTCGACCGGAACGCCCCTGATCGCGGCGCGCGGCGTCACCCGCATCCTGCCCGGCATCGTGCCGACCACACTGGTGCACGACGTCGATCTCGCGATCGGCGAGAACGAGCTGGTCGCCATCACGGGCCCGTCGGGCTCGGGAAAATCGTCGCTGCTCTATCTGCTAGGCCTGCTCGATCTGCCGACCGCCGGCGAGGTCTTGATTCGCGGCCGTGCCACGGCCGGCATGAGCGAGGAGGAGCGGGCGCATACGCGGCTCGCAACGCTCGGCTTCGTCTTCCAGTTCCACTTTTTGCTGCCCGAGTTCACGGTGCTCGACAACGTCACCTTGCCGATGCGGGCGCTCGATGCGCTCTCGCCGAAGGCGATGCGCGAGCGCGGCCTCGATCTGCTCGGCTCCCTCGGCCTCGGCGATCACACGGCCAAGCGGCCCGACCAGCTCTCCGGCGGCCAGCGCCAGCGCGTCGCCGTCGCCCGCGCGCTCGCCAACGATCCGCCGCTGGTGCTCGCCGACGAGCCGACCGGCTCGCTCGATTCGCAGGCGAGCGAGCAGGTGTTCGAGATTCTCCGCGATCTGGTCCGCACCGGCGGCAAGACCGTGGTCGCGGTCACCCACGACCTCGACATCGCGCGACGGATGGACCGCCGCATCGCCCTGATGGACGGCGCCGTGGTCGGTGACGAGCGGGTGGTGGTCGCCCCGCGTCGGAACATGATCATTCCGGGGCGCACCGAAGGTGCGAACCCGGAATCCAGTCCCGGATGAGGAGCGTGCGGCTGGATTCCGGGTCCGCGCGCTGAGGCGCGCGTCCCGGAATGACCGTGGAGAGCTTCTATTTCTTACGCCGCCTTGGCGCCGAAGCCGGCCGCCTCGATGGCTTCGACCAGCGCGGCCGGGGTGGCCGAGGTGGTGGCGTCGACCCGGCCGCTGCCGAGGTCGATCGTGACATTGGCCTGCGGGTCCTGCGCCTTGATGATGCGCTCGACCGCCTTGACGCAGCCGTCGCAGGTCATGCCCGTGACATTCAGTGTGACCATGGTGGTGTCGGCCTTTCCGCTTCGAGACGTACCGGTTAGCTGGGCCCCGGGGGCCGGATCGGCAAGGCGCCGAAGGCGCATGACGGATTTCCACCGCCCTGGCCGCGCGGCGCTTGCACCCCCTGCCGGGGTTGTCGACAGTGGGGGGCGGAACGGCGAATCACCTTGATATCCCGCAACCTCGCCGTTCCCGGAGCTGCGCATGGCCCGCCTCGGTGCGATCTTCGTCGGCCTCTGCATGGCGCTGATCGCCGGCTCCGTCGGCGCGTTGATGTACCTCTACCTCGGCACCAGCGGCGCCGAGTCGGCCGTGGTCGCCCTGGTCGCCTTCACGGGGCTCGCCGTCTACAACGCCGCCTCCTTGCGCCAGCGCGAGCGGACCGATGCGAGCGGCCCGATCGCCGACCTGTCCCGCGGCACCGCCGATCTCGCCCGCCAGGTGATCGATCTCGGCCGCCGGGTGGCCACCATGGAGAGCCGGCTGGACGGCGTGCTCGACCGGGTGGGCGAGGCGGCCAAGCCGCTGTCCGACGAGATCAGCGAGCTCGGAACCCTGCTGACCCATCTGGCCGAGACGGTCACGACCCACGACACGCTGCTGCGCTCGGGCGCCCCGGGCAGTCCCTATACGGCCCCGCGCCAGGGGGATTCGCCCGCGGCTGCACCGGTCACGGCGTCGCCGGCCGTCGCCCCGACGGTTCCGGCCGCTGTCCCGGCTCCGGTCGCGTCGTCTGTCGCCGCGGCGCCGGC
>NZ_JACAAX010000043.1 GCF_013377085.1 Rhodoplanes sp.
CCCACCCCGGTCGCGAGCTGCGCTCGCGCCCGACCCTCCCCCTCCAGGGGAGGGTGAAGGGCACGCCGCCTCAAGCCTGCGTGTAGCTGGTCTTCACCGTGGTGTAGAACTCGATGGCGTAGTGGCCCTGCTCGCGCGGGCCGTAGCTCGAGCCCTTCCGGCCGCCGAACGGGACGTGATAGTCGACGCCGGCGGTGGGCAGGTTGACGTTGACCATGCCGGCGTCGGAGTTGCGCTTGAAGTGGGTCGCGTGCTTCAGGCTGGTCGTGCAGATGCCGGACGACAGACCGAACGTCGTGTCGTTGGCGACGCCGAGCGCCTCGTCGTAGTCCTTCACCCGGATGACGGCGGCGACGGGGCCGAAAATCTCCTCGCGGACGATCTGCATGTCGGTCGAGCACTCGGTGAACAGCGCCGGCTGCAGGTAAAAGCCCTGCTTGTCGCGGTTCAGCCGCTCGCCGCCCCAGGCCAGCTTGGCGCCCTCCTTCTGGCCGATGGCGATATAGCGCAGATCCTGGTCGAGCTGGTTCTGGTCGACGACCGGGCCGATGCTGGTGCCGGGCTTGAGCGCGTCGTCGACGACGAGCTGCTTCATGCGGGCGACCAGGCCCTCGACGAACCTGTCGTGGATCCCTTGCGTCACGACGAGGCGGGTGCCGGCCGTGCAGCGCTGGCCGGTCTGATAGAAGGCGCCGTTCGACGCAGCCTCGACCGCCACCGCGAGATCGGCGTCGTCGAGCACGACCAGCGGGCTCTTGCCGCCCATCTCGAGCTGCACCTTCTTCATCACCGGCGCCATGACGGCGGCCTGCGCGACTTTTCGTCCGGTGGCGACCGAGCCGGTGAACGAGATCGCGGCGACGTCGTCGTGATTGAGCAGCACGTCGCCGATCTCGGAGCCGCGGCCCATCACCAGGTTGAACACGCCCTTGGGCAGGCCGGAGCGCGAGATGATGTCGGCGAGCGCCCAGGCGCAGCCGGGCACCAGATCGGCCGGCTTGATGACGACGCAGTTGCCGTAGGCCAGCGCCGGCGCGATCTTCCAGGCCGGAATGGCAATCGGAAAGTTCCACGGCGTGATCATGGCGACGACGCCGACCGGCTCGCGCGTCACGTCGACCTCGATGCCGGTCCGGGTCGAGGCGAATTTTTCGCCCGCCACCCGCACCGCTTCGCCGGCGAAGTAGCCGAACACCTGGCCGGCCCGCGTCACCTCGCCGATGCCGTCGCCGAGCGTCTTGCCCTCCTCGCGAGCCAGCAGGCGGCCGAGTTCCTCCTTGCGGGCGAGGATCTCGGTCGAGATCCTCATCAGCGCCTCGTAACGGTCGTGCGGATTGGAGCGCGAAAAAGCCGGGAACGCCGCCTTGGCGGCCGCGATGGCGGCGTTCGCCTCGGCGCGGCTGGCGCGGGCGTACTCGCCGACAACGTCGGAGACGTCCGACGGGTTGATGTCGGGGGCGGCATTGCCGGCGGGGATCCAGTCGCCGCCGATGAGATTCTGATGCACGGTCATGGGGATCTTCGTTTCTTCGGGTTGGGGGCGGCGATCATAGAGGCTCGCGGCGCCAGCGCAACGCGGCGCCCCGACACGCCGCAGCGCTTTTCAGTGGAGATGAATCGGCTCCCATCTCCGCTCGTCCCCGCGAAAGCGCTACGGGATGCACAGATCTCGTTTTGTCGAGACCATCTGGTGGTACGGCAAAAAGAGCGCCTTCCCCACCGTCGTCATCGCCGGGCTTGACCCGGCGATCCATCATCCTGCGAACAAAGCATTTTTGCGAAAATCGATGGATGCGCGGGTCGAGCCCGCGCATGACGCTCTCATGCATGGCAAGCCTTGTGTGCATCCCGTAGCGCGAAAGCGGGGACCCAGTGGCCGCTCGACACGTGGCCCTGGATTCCCGCTTTCGCGGGAATGAACGGAGTGTGGGTCGAACTCGGCGAAACATGCACCCGGCTCAGCAGCTCTTCTCCGCCACGCCGGCTTCCGAAAAGGTCGCCATGCCGGCGTGGCACGACACCGCGGCGCGGGCGAGCAGCATCGCAGTCGCCGCCCCCGTCGCCTCGCCGAGCCGCATGCCGAGGTCGAGCAGCGGCACGAGGCCGAGCGCCACCAGCAGCGCCTTGTGACCGGGCTCGGCCGAGACATGGGCGGCGCGGCAATGGGCGAGCGCGTCGGCCGACATCCGCGCCAGCGGCAGCACGGCGGCGCTCGCCACGTAGCCGTCCAGGAGCATCGGCACGCCGTGGCGGCGCGCCGCCAGCGTCGCCCCCATCATGGCGGCGAGCTCGCGACCGCCGAGCGCCGCCGCGACGGCGAGCGGATCGCCGACCCGCGACCCGTGGCGCTGGAGGCCCGCCTCGATCGCGTCGCGCTTGCGGGCGAGGCCCTGGTCGTCGACCCCGGTGCCGCGGCCGACCCAACGGGCGGCGCCGCCGCCGAGCAGGGCCGCGCAGAGCGCGGCCGCCGCCGTGGTGTTGCCGATGCCCATTTCGCCGACCGCCAAAAGGTCGTCCTCGGGCGACACCGCCTCCCAGCCGGCCGAGACGGCGGCCAGGAAGGCGGCCTCGTCCATGGCGGGCCCCTTGGTGAAGTCGCCGGTCGGCCGGTCGAGCTCGAGCGACACCACCTTCAGGGCCGCCCCGGCCGTCTCGGCGAGACGATTGATCGCAGCGCCGCCGGCCGCATAGTTGGCCACCATCTGGGCCGTGACGTCGATCGGGAAGGCCGAGACGCCGCGCGCCGCGACGCCGTGATTGCCGGCGAACACCACGATGGAGATGCGGTCGAGCGTGGGGATCGGCCGGCCCTGCCAGCGGGCGAGCCAGACCGCGAGATCCTCCAGCCGGCCGAGGCTGCCCGGCGGCTTGGTGAGCACGGCCTGGCGCGCCAGGGCGGCCGCGGCGGCGGTCTCGTCGCCGGCCGGCAGGTCGCGACAGGCGGCGCGGAGGTCGTCTAAAGTGGGGAAGATCAAGGTGAGTCCTTTTCAATGACCAACACGTTCGGGACTGGAAACACGCTCCGCGACTGGCAGGACGACCTCCGTCTGGCGATCGGCCTGCTGACCCGAATCCCGATGCCCCATCCGGACGGGGCGGCGCCGTCATACCTCGCCCGGGCGCTGCGAGTCTTCCCGCTCGTCGGGGCGCTGATCGGCGGGGTCATCGGGGTTGCTTATTTGGGTATCCTGCTGGCCGGCGTGCCGTCGCTGCCGGCGGCGGCGCTGGCGCTCGGGATCGGCGCGCTGTTGACGGGCGGCCTGCACGAGGACGGGCTCGCCGATGTCGGCGACGGCTTCGGCGGCGGCCGCGACAAGGCCCGGAAGCTCGAGATCATGCGCGACAGCCGGCTCGGCACCTACGGGGCGCTCGCGCTGATCGTGGCCTTCGCGGTCAAGCTGTTCGCGCTCGCCGCCCTGCCCCGGATCGCCGTGCTGCCCGTGCTGGTGACGGCGCATGCGCTCGGCCGCGCCGCCATCCCGGCCCTGTCGGTGAAGCTGCCGGCGGCCCGCACCGACGGGCTCGGCGCCAAGGTCGGCGCCCCGAGCAAGGCCGTCGCCGTCACGGCCGCCGTCCTCGCCGTGCTGGTCACGCTGATCATGCTGCCCGTCAAGGAGGCCCTGCTCGCCATGGCCCTCGCGGCCGCGGCCGCGGCGGCCATCGCGGCGCTGGCGATGCGCCAGATCGGCGGCCAGACCGGCGACGTGCTCGGCGCCGCCGAGCAGGCCGTCGAGATCGCCGTGCTGGTGATGGCCGCGGCGCGGTTCGGGTGAGGCCATGTCGGATCCCGAACTGCGCCTCTGGCTGATCCGTCACGCGCCCGTCGCCGGCCCGCGCGACATCATCCATCCGCCGGACGCCCCGGCCGACACCAGCGACGCGGCGGCGATCGCGGCCGTGAAGGAGCAGCTCCCGCCCGGGGCCGCCGTCTATGCGAGCCCGGCGCAGCGCACGCTGGCGACCGCCCAGGCGCTCGGCCTCGAACCGACGCCGGAGCCGGATTTTCGCGAGCAGGGTTTCGGCGCCTGGACGGGCCGCCGGCATGCCGAGCTCGAAACCGAGCTGGGCGCCGCCTACGCCACGTTCTGGCGTTCGCCGGCCCGCCGCCGCCCCCCGGGGGGCGAGAGCTTCGTCGATCAGATCGAGCGGGTCCGGCGCGGCCTCAAGGCCCTTCCCGAAGGCGAGGCCGTGCTGGTGGTGCACTCCGGCACCATCCGGGCCGTGCTGGCGATCGCGCTGGACGTGCCGCCCGAGAGCGCGCTGCGCTTCGTCATCGCGCCGCTGTCGCTCACCCGCATCGACCGTGTCGGCGGCGGCAGCGGCGGCGGCTGGCGCATCCGCTACGTCAACCGCCGCTGATCAGGACCGGTGCCGCGTCGTGGCTCGGGCCGGCTGTCGCTCACGCCGCCCGCACGGTGGCGAGGAACCTCTCCACCTCGGAGCGGAGCTGATTGCTCTCGACGGCGAGCTGGCCGGCCGCGCTCAGCACCTCACCGGAGGCCGCACCTGTCTCCTCGGCGCCGCGGCTGACCTCGGTGATGTTCTCGGCCACCTGGGTGGTGCCGGCCGCCGCCTGCTGGATGTTGCGCGAGATCTCCGAGGTCGCCGCGCCCTGCTCCTCGACCGCCGCCGCGATGGCGGAAGCGATCTCGGCGATCTGGCCGATCGTGCCGCTGATCTCCTTGATGGCGCCGACCGACTCCTGCGTCGCCTGTTGCATGCCGGCGATCTGGGCGCCGATCTCGCCCGTCGCCTTGGCGGTCTGCGCCGCCAACGCCTTCACCTCTTGAGCCACCACGGCGAAGCCGCGCCCCGCCTCGCCGGCGCGCGCCGCCTCGATGGTGGCGTTGAGCGCCAGCAGGTTGGTCTGCTCGGCGATCGCCGTGATCAGCTTGACCACGTCGCCGATCTTGTTGGCCGCCACCGACAGCGCGCCGACGCGCGCATCGGTCTTGGCCGCCTGGCTCACCGCCGCGTCGGCGATGCGGCTCGACGCCTGCACCTGGCGGCCGATCTCGTGCACCGACGACGTCATCTCGTTGGTCGCCGCCGCGACGGCCTGGACGTTGGTCGAGGCCTCCTCCGATGCGGCGCTGACGGTCGCCGACATCTGCTGGGTCGTGTCGGCCGTGCGGGTCAGCGTGGTCGCGGTCGCCTCCAGCTCGGTCGCCGCCGACGACACCGTGCCGATGATGCCGCCGACCGCAGTTTCGAACTGATCGGCCAGCCGAACCATGTCGGCCTTGCGTTGCGCCGCGGCGCGCGCCTCGGCCTCCTTCTGCTCGGCCTCCATGGCCTGGACCCGGACGAGATTGTCCTTGAAGACCTGCATGGCGTTCGCCATGCCACCGATCTCGTCCTTGCGGCCAACTCCCTCGATGGCGACCGAGAGGTCACGGTCGGCGAGCCGCTGCATGGCCGCCGTCATCCGAGCGATCGGACCCGACACGCCGGAGACGATCGCCCAGCCGGCGCCGATGCAGAGCAGCGTCGCGAAGGCGAGCGCGCCGAGGATCATGGTGCGGGAGGCGACGTACACCTCGGCGCCGCGGCTCGCCTCCGCCTGGCCTTCACGCACCGTGAGGGCCAGCGTGTCGGTGAGCACCTTTCGCATGCGCACCGAGTTCTCGCGCATGGGGCCGATGTAGAGCGCCGTGCTGGCCGCGACGTCGTTCTTCCGCGACAGCGACAGGAGGGTCCGGCTCTTCTCCTGATAGTCGCCCCACTCCTTCTTGAACGCCTGCGCGAGAGCCTGCTGCTCGGGCGTCCTCGCCATCGGCTCGTAGGCGCGCCACGCCTCGTCGATCGCCTTGAGGGCGACCGCCATGGCGGCCTCCTGACGATCCATCGCGTCGTCCGAGCGATCGAGCACATGGGTGCCCTGATTGACCCGATACTGCTCGGTGGACTTGGCGACGGTCGCGAGCAGGCCGGTGGCCGGGAGCCAGTTGTCGCGGATCTCGGCCGCTGCGGCGTTGACATTGCCGATGCGATCGATCGCGAACCAGCCGAGCCCTGCGGTCGTCAGCGCCGCGGCGGCGAATGCCGCAATGACCTTCTGGCGGATCGAGAACGAGAGATGTCGCGTCATGGTCAGGCCGATCTAAGAGTATGGAGAGATGCCTAGCCTGACGGAAACACAGATATATTTAAGTATATTTAATACGATAAACACGATCGACATTCAGTATCCGGCGACCGAAATCGATAGTCTGTTATTACTATATTCTGTTGCACTTCGTGAAACGACTAAGCTAGTTGCTTTAATGATTGCGACCAGGACTCGGCCCGAGGCTCCGCCGCCGCATCACCGCGGCGGCACGCCGATGCATGTCGTCCTCACGCCGCCCGCACGGTGGCGAGGAACCTCTCCACCTCGGAGCGGAGGCGCTTGCTTTCGTCGGCGAGCTGGCCGGCGGCGCTCAACACCTCTCCGGAGGCCGCGCCGGTCTCGCCGGCGCCGCGGCTCACCTCGACGATGTTCTCGGCGACCTGCGTGGTTCCGGCCGACGCCTGCTGGATGTTGCGCGAGATCTCGGAGGTCGCCGCACCCTGCTCCTCGACGGCCGCCGCGATCGCCGAGGCGATCTCGGCGATCTGGCCGATGGTACCGCTGATCTCCTTGATGGCACTGACCGAGTCCTGCGTCGCCGCCTGCATGCCGGAGATCTGCGCCGCGATGTCGCCCGTCGCCTTGGCGGTCTGGGCGGCGAGCGCCTTCACCTCGGAGGCGACGACCGCGAATCCCTTGCCGGCCTCGCCGGCCCGCGCCGCCTCGATGGTGGCGTTGAGCGCCAGAAGATTGGTCTGCTCGGCGATCGCCGTGATCATCTTGACCACGTCGCCGATGCGGCTCGCCGCCTGCGACAGATCGCCGACGCGGGCGTCGGTCCTCGCCGCCTGGCTCACCGCCTCCTCGGCGATGCGGCTCGACGCCTGCACCTGGCGACCGATCTCGCCGATCGACGAGGTCATCTCGTTGGTCGCCGCGGCGACCGCCTGGACGTTGGTCGATGCCTCCTCCGAGGCGGCACTGACGGTCGCCGACATCTGCTGGGTCATCTCGGCCGTGCGGGTCAGCGTGGTGGCGGTCACCTCCAGCTCGGTCGCCGCCGACGACACCGTGCCGATGATGCCGCCCACCGCCGCCTCGAACTCGCCGGCGAGCCGATGCATGTCGTCCTTGCGCTGGGCCACGGCGCGCGCCTCCGCCTCTTTCCGCTCGGCTTCGAGTTGCCCACGCTCGACCGCATTGGACTTGAAGACGGCGACCGCCTCGGCCATCTCGCCGACCTCGTCGCGCCGGCCGACTCCGGGGATCGCGACGTCGAGCTTGCCGGCCGCGAGCTCCTTCATGGCGCCGGTCATCTGACGCAACGGCCTGGTGATCCGCCGCGCCATGACGATCGAGATGGCGAGCGTGATCAGGAGCACCAGCGCGGCGGCGATCAGGGTGCGCTGGGTCGCGGCCCAGGTCTGCGCCTGCAGATCGTCGACATAGACGCCGCTGCCGACCACCCACTGCCACGGGGCAAAGGCCGCCGCATAGGTGAGCTTCGGCTGCGGCGTCTCGGCGCCCGGCTTCGACCAGATATAGTCGAGATAGCCGGCACCGTTCTTGCGGACGGTGTCGTTCAGGGCCACCGTGATGAGGACGCCGTTGGCGTCCTTGAGGTTGGAGAGATCCTTGCCGACGATCTGCGGCGACAGCGGATGCATGAGCATCGTGTTGCTCATGTTCTGGACGAAGAAGTAGTCGTTGTTGCCGTAGCGCATCTTGGAGAGGCGGGCGAGCGCCCGCGCCTGAGCGTCGGCGACGGTGGCGTCGCCCTTCTCGGCGGCCGCGTGCTCCTCCTTGATGACCCCGACGGCCAGCTCGACGAGATGACGAAGCTCGATCTGCTTCTGCTCCTTCAGGCTCGAGGCGAGCTCTCGCGAATCGAGAAGGGTGACGCCGAGCAGGCCGAGAAATGCCAGGCCGATGAGGGCGTAGATCTTCCGGCCGATGGTCATGTCGAGTCGCGAGCGCATCGCGTCGTCTCCGGTTCGATGGGGCCGTCGACTGTTCGGCCCGATGCGGCAGGCGGTCTTGACGCGATCTGCCGACGGACAGATGCGTCCGGACGAGGCCAGCGCATAACCAGGCGAGCGAACGACGGGAGGTAACGGACCACGACGTTCAGAGTTGGCGAGAATTCTTAAAATTGAATGCAACGACGATGCGGCGGAGCCAAATATTGCTTTCGTAACGAGGGCTTAGATCGACCACCAGATCGTACTACATCCGCGAGATCTTTGTATGATGATACCTTTCATGCTGGTCAAAGAACTCGCCGGCGCCCCGCGCAGACGAAGCATGACGATGCATGGCCGGCAGATCGGACCGCGCGTCATCGCCTCGGCTGGAACATGGCCCGGCGACGTGGGAACGGGGCCGCCGTGGACCATGCGTTCATGTCGACAGAGAAGGAGAGCGTTCCGGTTTCAACCGAACGGAACACGCTCCAGGCCGATCAGGGACGTGCGGCTGTCAGGCAGCTCGCACGGTCTGCAGGAATTTCTCGACCTCGAGCTCGAGGCGGTTGCTTTCGCTCGCCAGCGACCGTGCCGAGGACAGCAGCCGCGCCTTACCCGCGCCGGTCTCGCCGGCACCGCGGCTCAGGTCGGAGATGTTGCGGGCGATCTCGCCCGCCGGCCGGCCTGCACGAGGCTGCCCTACGCCTTGCGGACGGTTGATGCGCCGCGCCGCCCGATGGGTTATACGGGCTGCCACGCGGCAATCCGCGGCGCGCCAGCGCAAGCATCGGTTGCGCCGAGGCCTGCCGGGCCCGGTCAACGCCGGGCGCATGGCCCCGTAGCTCAGTCGGATAGAGCAGCAGCCTTCTAAGCTGAAGGTCGGAGGTTCGAGTCCTCCCGGGGTCGCCACTCTCGCGCTGGCCCAATACTCTGAAGATAAAAGAGATTCTGAAATCCCGACGCGGGCCGACCGGCACACGACCGCATCCGGGTGGGCGGCGAACTCGATGCGTACCCGCTCTCCAGGTCGCGTGGTCTTCCGACTTTTACGCACGGACGCATCGATGGGGGCACGACCCGACGCAGTCACATCCCCAATAAACAGCAGACGCGGTGCCTCTCGACACCGCGCCTGACCTTGGCTGACAGCGACCGCCGACCGGATGGTTACGCGGCGCGGACCGTCTGCAGGAACTTTCCGACCTCGAGCTTGAGCCGGCTGCTCTCGCTCGACAGCGACTGGGCCGAGGACAGCACCTGCGACGAGGCGGAGCCGGTCTCGGCGGCGCCGCGATCGACCTGGGTGATGGTGTTCGCCACCTCGCTGGTGCCGGTCGAGGCCTGCTGGACGTTGCGGGCGATCTCGCCGGTCGCCGCGCCCTGCTCCTCCACGGCCGCGGCGATCGTCGCCGCGATCTCGGCGATGCGCCCGATCGTGCCGCCGATCTCCTTGATGGCCGTGACGGAGTCGTTCGTCGCCGCCTGCATGCCGGAGATCTGGGCCGCGATGTCGCCCGTCGCCTTCCCGGTCTGGGCGGCGAGCGCCTTCACCTCCTGGGCGACGACCGCGAAGCCCTTGCCGGCCTCGCCGGCGCGCGCCGCCTCGATGGTGGCGTTGAGGGCCAGGAGGTTGGTCTGCTCGGCGATCGCCGTGATCAGCTTCACCACATCGCCGATGCGGGCGGCGGCGTGCGACAGCTCGGTGATGCGACCGTCGGTCTTCTCGGCCTGCCTGACCGCCTCGCCGGCGATCCGGCTCGACTCCTGCACCTGGCGGCCGATCTCCTGCACCGAGGACGACATCTCGTTGGTGGCCGAGGCAACGCTCTGAACGTTCGCCGATGCCTGCTCGGACGCGGCCGCGACCTGGGTCGAGAGCTGGCGGGTGGTCTCGGCCGTGCGGGTCAGCGTGCCGGCGGCGGCCTCGAGCTCCGTCGAAGCCGACGACACCGTCTCGATGATCTCGCCGACCGCGCCTTCGAAATCGTCGGCGATCCGCGCCATCTCCACCTTGCGCCGCTCGCCGGCCCGCTGCTCCATCTGCGCCTGCTCGGCTTCCAGGCGACTCCGCTCCACGGCGTTCTGCTTGAACACCTCGACGGCGCCGGCCATCTTGCCGATCTCGTCCGAACGCCCGAGCCCCGGAACCGCGGTCGCCAGATCTCCGGCCGCGAGCTTTTCCATGGCATGCGTCATCCCGACGACCGGAGTAGCGATCCCCCGCGCGACCACGTAGGCGATCGCGCCTCCGAGCAGCACGGCCAGGAGGCCCATGATCTGCTGCACCAGGATCGTGCTGCTGACGAGCGCGTCCTCGCGGTCCTTCGACTCCTGGGACATGGTCACCAGGAACGACTTCGCCTTGTCCAGATCGGCCTGCATGCTCAGAATCTTCGGAGCGATGTCGTCGATATAGATGCCCCTGCCGGAGACCAGGCTGGCCATGACCACCTCGCTGGCGGCGCCGTAATCGGCGAGGATCTTCTTGACGGGCTGGATCAGGGTCCGAATGGCTGCAGGAGCGTCCTTCTCCAACGCAGCGATGTCGCCCGACGCGCTTTGCAGCGTCTGCTTCAAGATGGAGGCGCCTTTCGGATCGCGGGTGGCCTGGCCGCGCCAGTTTGCCACGCGCACGCTCAACAGCGACGAGTCGACCTTCGCGGCGAGGGCCGACAGGGCCGGGTCGCTCTCGGCTCGAACCGCGGCGACGATCGCGCGCGTGGCTGCCGTCAGCTCGTCGCCGACCTTGTAGAGCTTGTCCTTTCCGGACCTCTCCTGGTCGACCGCGGTCGCGATCTGCTGGACCTTGTCGCGAACCTGGGCGATGCCCTGCACGAGGCCACGGTACATGGCACGGCGCGCCTCGCTCGGCGTCTCACGGACCGCGATCTCGAGCTCTCGGGTCGCGCTCTGCGCGGCTTCGGCGTTCTCCTTGAGCGCTTGCTCCTGATAGTCGAACAGATACCTCAGGGTGCTGCGCCGGACGCGTTCGAGGTCACTGTCGATCGCCACGATGCGGACCACGTTCGCGCCGAGCTTGTTGGCTGCGTCGACACCGACGCGGACTTCGGAGAACTTGTAGATGGAGACCGCGGCGACGGCCATCGCAACCATCACGAGAGAGCCGAAGCCGAGATAGAGCTTCGCCCTGATCGTGGCGGACCAGATCGACTTTCGCATGATGCACCTGAGGGCTGCCGGTTGTTCGAGGCTGTTGTTCGGGGAGACAACCGGATAGAGCCATTGGAAAAATAAAGCGCACGTGGCTGCGCCTGACAGCGTATTGCTGATCGGGATTTATTAAAATGCCGTATAATCTTCGGTAGGGCTTAATACCTACACTATCCGTAGCCTGGATTTGGACGATTCTCTCCGGCGCCATGTCTTACCGGCAGGCGATCTTCGCAGCCACCATGCTCAGCGCTATACTCTGACCAGCGGCAGCGGGACGATCTTGTTGCCGGAACGCGGATCAGCCGTGATCGCAACGACTTTCGAGTCCGTGCTTGCCGCGTCGGTGGCCGCCGTCTTCTGTACGGCAGTGGGTTTTCCGATTGCCCGCCTCGTGCTGCCGCGCGCCGTCGTTTTGCCGGCCGCGCCGGCACTCGGTTTCGCAGCGCATTCGGCCGCAGCCCTGCCGGTGTTCCTGCTTTTCGGTTTTTCGCGCACGACGGTGGCCGCCGTGGCGATCGCCGCACTTATGGTCGCCGGACTCGTCGCGATCGGCATGGTCGCGAGCGACCGCCGCGCGGCGTGCCTGCGAGCCGCATCGTCGGATCGCGAGACGACCTCCGTCCGGGCCGTGCTCGCACTGGTGCTGGCGGCCGCCCTCCTCGCCGTCGTGCCGGCCGCGGCGGTCGCCCCGAAAATTTCCGACGGCGCCGTCCTGCTGTCGGCCCCGATCTTCGACCACGCCAAGGTCGCCATCATCGACGGCATCGTCCGGCTCGGCCTGCCGCCGGCAAACCCGTTCTTCGGCGAGCAGGGCGAGGCCGGACGGCTCGCCTATTACTATCTCTGGCATGTCGCGGCGGCCGAGCTGTCGGCCGGCCTCGGCATCACGGGCTGGGCGGCCGACATCGGCCTCACCTGGTTCTCGGCCTTCGCCTCGCTCGGCGTGATGATGGGCGTCGCCGCCCGGCTGTCCGGCCGAATGCTTGCGGCGGCCCTGGTGCTGCCACTCGCGGCGGCGGGATCGATGCGGCCTGTTGTGTCGGCCTTGCTGGGCGGCGATCGGGTCGCGGAAATTCTCGACTGGCCATCGGGATTTTCCGGCTGGATGTTCCAGAGCGCCTGGGTGCCGCAGCATTTGTCGGCCGCCAGCACGGCGGTCCTCGCCGTGCTGGTGCTGCCGCGGCTCGCCGAACGTCGCGGGATCCGGCGCGATCTCGCCACCGTGGTGACGCTGGCGCTGCTGATCGCGGCGAGCTTCGCGCTGTCGACCTGGATCGGCGCCGTGGTGCTGCCGCCCGCCCTCGTCGTCGCGTGCGTCGTCCTGCTGTGGCGCGCCGCGCCGGCCGACCGGCCGCGGCTCCTGGCGCTGGCGGCGGTCGCGGGCGCGGCAGCACTGGTGCTCGCCGCACCACTGATCGTCGACCAGCTCGGCACGGTGGGGGCGCGCGGGAACGCGGCGCCTCTGGTTCTGCGCCCCTTCCCGGTGCTGAACGCGGCACTGAACATACCCGAGACGCTGCACCGCGCCCTCGATCTCGCGGCCTATTGGCTCATCGAACTCCCCATCGAGCTGCCGGCCATCTACCCGGCCGGCCTCGCGGCAATGGCCATCGCGCTCTTCGCCCGGCGCAGCGAGCCTGGGCGAAGCCTCACATTCACGCTGGTCGCGCTCGGGGGAGTCGGGCTCCTGGTGCCGTGGCTGATCGCCAGCACGCTCGGCGACAACAACGATCTCGGCCTGCGTGCCGTGCTGCCGGCGGTGCTGATCCTCACCGGCTTCGCGGCGGCTGGCCTCGCAGAGTGGCTGAGCCGTGGCCAATACCTCGCCGCGGCAGCCGCCCTGGCCGCGCTGGCGCTCGCCCTGCCCGACACCGTCCACCTCGTGCGGTCCGATCTCGCCGGCACCGAGACGGCGTCGAGCCGGGCGCTCGCCGGAACGGCCGAGATGTGGGCGGCGGTGCGCCGGCATGCCGGCCCGGCCGAGCGCATCGCCAACAACCCGCTGTTTCTCGCCGACCTGACGCCGTGGCCCGTGAATCTCTCCTGGGCGCTGCTCGCAAACCGCAGCTCGTGCTTTCCGGGACGCGAGCTGGCGCTCGCCTACGCGCCGCTGCCGCCGGCGCGCCGCGACGCCATCGATGCGCAGTTCGTCCGCGTCTTCGCCGGCACCGGCACGGCGGAGGACATTTTCGACTTGGCGGAGCGTTCGGGCTGCCGGGTGGCGGTCGTCACGCCGCAGGACGGCGCCTGGACGCGCGACCTGTTCGCTGCGAGCCCACTCTATCGGCTGGCCGAGGAGCAGCCCGGCCGCTGGCGGATCTATCGCCGCAGCGACGTGGCGGCCGACCGTCCGCGGTCCTGAACACCGAGCTGCTTCAAATCCCGGCGAACCAATTGAAACCCTGCTTGCTCCAGAACGTCTCGGGGAACGTGTTGGTCACGCTGATGGCCGTGATCCATTTGGCGTTCTTGAAGCCGAGCTTGGTGCCCATGCGCAGCCGCAGCGGATAGCCGAACGGGTCGGTGATCGGCTCGCGGCCGTAGCGCGTCGCCAGGATGGTCTGCGGATGCAGCGCCGTCGCCATGTCGATGCTTTCGGTGTAGTCGTCGGCGCAGGTGAAGGCGACGTATTTGGCGGTGAGGTCGGCACCGATCCGCTGGAGGAAGTCCTTGAGCCGCACGCCCGACCACTGGCCGACATAGTCCCAGCCCTCGACGCAGATGTGGCGGACGATCAGCTCGGTCTCGGGCAGCGCCGCCATCTGCTGCGCCGTCCAGCGCCGCTTGTCGCCGATCAGGCCGGCCAGCTCGAGCGTCCAGGTGGCGCCGTCGAGCGGCCGGATCTCCTCGACGTCGTAATAGGCGTTGAAGCGCGCCGGCTTCAGCACGGCCGATTCCGGATAGGTCGGCGCCAGGTGGTCGCCGCGGAAGATCGCCGCCTGCACGCGATCGTTCCACTGCGACACGGCGAGCAGCGCCTTGCGGACCGAACCGTCGTCGGCGACGTCGCAGCCGGTCAGCATGGTCAAGGCGCCGAGACTGAGCGTGCCGCGAAGAAGCTTGCGGCGGTCGATCTCGGCGAGCAGCCCCTTGTGCTCGCGAAGGATGCTCTGGTCGATGCCCGCGGCCGGGCGAAACTGCGAGCGGGCGGGCGTGGTCCTGGCCATGTCTCGTCTCCGTCCCTTTGAGGTCATTCGGCCGGCATGGCGGCGCTGTGCGAGGACGCCGGATCGACGCGCGGGCCGCCGGTCAGCATTGCCAGCAGCGAACGCGGCACCAGCAGCGCGAGCGCGACATGCACCGCCAGGAACAGGACGATCGCCGCCATGCACAGGAAGTGCACCAGACGCGCGGTCTGAAAATCGTAGAAGAGCACCAGCAGGCCCGAGAGCTGCACCGGCTTCCAGATCGCCAGCCCGGACAGCACGACGACGATGCCGACCAGGATGATGCCGACATAGAGCACACGCTGCACCGCGTTGTAATGGGTGAGATCGTCGTGCCTCAGCCGGAAGGTCAGCGCATCCCGCACGGTCGCCAGCACCTCGTGCGGCCATATCGGAAAGAGCTTGCGGCGGAACCGGCCCGTGACGATGCCGTAGATCAGATAGGCGAGGCCGTTGAGCGCGATCACCCACATGCCGAAGAAATGCCATTGCAGCGCGTGCTGGGCGTACTTGCCGAGCGTGATCGCGTCGGGAACATGCAGCCAGCCGAAGATCACCTCGTCGTTGTAGATCTTCCAGCCGCTGGCGATCATGATCAGCATGGCGGCGGCGTTGATCCAGTGCATCAGCCGCAGCGGCAGCGGATGCAGCCGCGCCGGCGGCGACGGCTCGACCTCTGCGACCTTCATCGTCATGCCGTCCATCGGGATGCTCCGTTTGCCGCGCCGCGCGATCGAGAACCGTCGTCGGCGCGGATGCTAATCGCCGGCATCGCGCGCCGCCAAGCCGACTGCGCAACACAACTTCGTGTCTCCCGTCACCTCGGACCGTGACGGCGGTCTCGACGTGATACGATCGAAAGCCCCGATGTTAGGTCGGTCCGGTCACGTCGCGCTCCGCCGTGTTGCGTGTTGATCGATCGTGAGCACGACGCCGTGTAACAACGATCCGGGCCGCTGCGTATAGACCGTGAGGCGAAGCGTGGCCGCACAGGCGGCGCGATCGTCGCCGGACGACGAGGACGGGCACCATGGCAACGCCGAGCGGAGAGACTACACGACAACCGACGCCGCGGCCGGAGGAGATCACGCCCGAGGCCCGGATGGAGCGGCGCTGGCCGCAACCCGTGCAGGTCGGCGCGCTGATCGGCCTGCCCGTGCTCGACGACGACGACCGCACGCTCGGCGTCGTCCGTCGCGTGATGCGCACGCCGGCCGACAAGATCGTGCTGATCGTCGACCACCATGCGTGGTACGGGCTCGGCTGGCTCGGCCTCGGCGTTCGGCCCGTGTCGGTGCCGATCGAGGTGGTGGCGATCTTCGGACGCCAGCTCGCGTCGCTCGACATGCCGCCGGCCGACTACGCCGCCGCGCCGACCTGGGCGCAACGGCAGGAGACCGATATTCCGGCCGGCGAGACCATCAGGATCGCACTGACCCGGCGGTGACACAGCCTCGAAGCTGGCACGGCGTGCCGCCCGCGCCGCATGCACACATCTGCACCGGCGCAAGCCGTGCGATCACGTGTCTGTGACGCGCGTAACGAAACGGCCTCTCGTGCGTAGCTCTCACAGGGGCACGCCGCTAGCTCATATCGGCGCGCCCGACGTCGTCCCGATCCGAGGAGCTCCGTCGATGCAGGCTGGCGCCACCTCCGCGAACGGTTTCGTCCCCGACGCGACGCGCCGAGACGAGAGTTGCGGTATCGCCGTGATGGCCAAGGCTTCGGCGCCGGGCCGCACCAAGACGCGGCTGACGCCGCCGCTGACGGCCGACGAGGCGGCACGGTTCAACACGGCTTTCCTGCAGGACATCGCCGCCAATCTCCGGGCCGCTGCGCGGCAGGCCGCCGCACGACACGCGGCGATCGCCGGCTACATGGCCTATGGGCCGCCCGGGCCGGAGTCCTTGTCGTTCTTCCGTAAGTCGCTGCCGCCCGACATCGGCCTGTTCGAGATGTGGCGCGGCGATTTCGGCGTCTGTCTCTACGAGACCATCGTGGCCCTGCTCGACCATGGGCATACCAGCGCCGTGGTCCTCAACTCCGACAGCCCGACGCTGCCGACCGCGCTGCTGGTCGAGACGGCCACGCGGCTCGCCGCGCCCGGCGACCGTGCCGTGCTCGGGCCCTCTACGGACGGCGGCTACTATCTGCTCGGCCTGAAGGCGGCGCATCGGCACATGTTCGCCGACATCGCCTGGAGCACCGAAAGAGTGGCCGAGCAGACCATCACGCGGGCCCGCGAGATCGGGCTCGCGCTCCACATCCTGCCGGCCTGGTACGACGTCGACGACGTCGACGCGTTGCGGCGCCTGCACGCCGAGGTGAACGATGCCGAGCGGACCGAGCCCGCCCCCGCGCACGGCCTCGTGCCGCATCGCGCCCGTCACAGCGCGGCCCTTCTGACCGACCTTTGTCGACGAGGAGACTTCATGCATCGCCTGAACCTTCCGGAGCTGGCCGCTGCGCCGGCCGGTCGCCCTGCCCTTGCCGCGACCGAGGTGGCCGCATGGAAGTGATGGTGCCCCGCGTCGATCCGCGTCGCTATTTCGAAAGCGTCCAGGCGCGCGAGAACCGCACCGAGCGGCCGCCCGTCTGCGTCTATCTGGAGACGACCAACCGCTGCAATCTTCTGTGCACGACCTGCCCGCGCACCTACGAGGAACTCGAGCCGCCGGCCGACATGAGCTGGGATCTGTTCGTCCGCATCGTCGACCAGATTCCGGACCTGCAGCGCGCCGTGCTGCACGGCGTCGGCGAGCCTATGCTGGTCAAGGCCCTGCCCCGCATGGTCCGCTACCTGAAGGACCGCGGCGTCTACGTGCTATTCAACACCAACGGCACCGTGCTGAACGATCGCAACGGCCGCGCCCTGATCGCCGCCGGGCTCGACGAGATGCGGGTGTCATTCGACGCCGCCAACGCGACATCGTATCTGGCGATCCGCGGCAAGAACTACTTCGACCGCATCCTGAAGAACGTCCGCGCGTTCCGCGACCTGCAGAAGCGCGAGGGCCACGAGCGGCCGCGCGTCTCCGCCTGGCTCACCGGCCTGCGCGAGACCATCGCCGAGCTGCCCGACTTCGTCCGCGTCGCGGCGGAGACCGGCGTCGAGGAAATCTACCTGCAGCGGCTGGTGTACTTCGAGGAGAACGCCATCGGCCGGGCGCGGCCCGACCAGGCGCTCTATGAAAAGCTGTCGGCCGACGAAACGGTCCATATCGATCGTGCGACGGAACTGGCGCGCGCGCTCGGCGTGATGTTCAGCGCCTCCGGCGCGGCCTCCGAGCCCGGCATGAGCCTCAAGCGCAGCGACGACGGCTCGCCGTGGTCGATGTGCCGGCGGCCCTGGACCGTGATGTATTTCACCGCCAACGGCCGGGCGCTCCCCTGCTGCATCGCGCCGTTCTCGCAGCGCGGCTACGAGAACTACACGCTCGGCGACGCCACCCGGGAGTCGCTGCGGGACATTTGGAACGGCGAGTCATATCGGGACTTCCGGTCGGGCCTGATGTCCGACGCGCCGCCGCGCGCCTGCGCGAGCTGCGGCCTGCGCTGGAGCCTGTGATGGAGGCGTCCCGCTCCACCCGGCCCGCTCCGGGCGTCGCCCTGGTGATCCCGACCTTCAACGAGGTCGAGTCGATCGGCGCCGTCGTCCGCGCCGTCTCGCGCGAAACCATCGACGAGATCATCGTCGCCGACGGCGGCAGCACCGACGGCACGACCGAGGCCGCCGTGCAGGCGGGCGCCCGCGTCGTCGACGCCGGCCGCGGCTACGGCCGCGCCTGCCTGCTCGGCGCCGAGGCGACCAAGGCCGGCATCGTCGCCTACATGGACGGCGACGGCGCCGACGATCCGGCCGCGCTGACGAGCCTGCTCGCGCCGATCCGGGCCGGCGCCTGCGACTTCACCATCGCGTCGCGCACCCGCGGCGAACGCGAGCCGGGCAGCATGGCGGCGCATCAGGTGCTGGCCGGAACGGTGGCGGGCGGATTGATCGGCCTCCTCTACGGCGTCCGCTACACCGACATGTGCGCCCTGCGGGCGATCCGCCGCGACCGCCTGATGGCGCTCGGCATGCGCGAACTCGGCTACGGCTGGAATCTCGAGATGCAGATGCGGGCCGCCCGGGCGGGACTTCGCATCGCCGAGATCCCGGTGTCGTATCGCTGCCGGATCGGCGGCGAATCGAAGGTCGCCGGCAGCCTCTTCGGGACGCTGCGGGCCGGCAGCCGCATCGTCGCCACCTTCGCCCGAGTGGCGCTGGAGCGCGCGCCCAAGAGCATCGGCACCGGCGCGGCCGGGCCGGCCGCTGCGGGTGTGGCCAGTCCGCAGCGGGGGCCGCGATCATGAACGACGGCTCGCTCGCCCGCTTCGCCACGCCGCTGCTCGCCCGACGCGATCATCATCGGCCGTCGGTGTTCCGGCCCGAGAACATGCTGCGCGAGGCGCGCCGCCAGAAGGGGCTCGGTGCCGGCCGCGTGCCGCGTGTCTGCGTGCTCGATCCCGACGGCGACATCTGCGACCATGTGCGCCGCCACCGCGACGCGCGTCCCTCCGGCGCCTGGGCCTGCTATCACACGCGCCTGTGGGAGTGGGAGCAGGACGGCGTGCCACACGGCATCGTCGGCTGCGCGGTCGGCGGCTCGTTCTCGGTGCTGGTCGCCGAGCAGCTCTTCGTCTCGGGCTGCGAGTTCCTGATCAGCATCGCCTCGGCCGGCCAGATCGCCGACACGGTGCCGCCGCCCTGCTACATCCTGATCGCGCGGGCGTTGCGCGACGAAGGCACCAGCCATCACTACGTGCCGCCGGCCGAGTATGCCCGGCTCGACCCGGCGCTGCAGACCCTGTCGATCAACGCGTTCCGCGACGCCGGCATCGCCGTGCAGGTCGGTGCGAGCTGGACCACCGACGCGCCGTTCCGCGAGACCGCCGAGATGATCGCGGCCCGCAAGTCAGCCGGCATCCTCACGGTGGAGATGGAGGCGGCGGCGCTCTATGCCTTTGCCGAGGCGCGCGACGTGCCGGTGGTCTGCCTCGCCCATGTCAGCAACCAGCTCGGCTGCGTCGACGGCGACTTCGAGAAAGGCGACGGCAACGGCGTGCTCGGCTCGATGGCGCTGATCTCGACGCTCACCTCGGCCTGGCGGGCCAGCAGAGCGTTTGCGAGCGAAGCGGGAACCGGTTCGCGTGAAGAAGGCGCTCTGTCTGTAAACTTATAGAGCGCGTTCGGACGCCAAACCGGACTCCACTTCTGCTGAACGCGCGCCAGCGACGTGGCTCACGCCTCGTCCGGCTTGCGGCGCATGAAGTCGAAGTCGCAGCCTTCGTCCGCCTGCAGCACCGTGCGGTAATACAGCCGCGCATAGCCGCGTTCGGCCCACTCCGGTTCGACGATGGCGCCTTGCGCCGCGCGCCGGCGCGCGAGCTCGGCGTCGTCGACCAGCACGTCGATGCGACGCGCCGCGACATCGAGCCTGATCTGGTCGCCGGTCTGCACCAGCGCCAGCGGCCCGCCGTCGGCCGATTCCGGCGTGATGTGCAGCACGATGGTGCCGAACGCCGTGCCGCTCATCCGCGCGTCGGAGATGCGCACCATGTCCTTCACGCCCTGGCGGCCGAGCTTCATCGGGATCGGCAGATAGCCGGCCTCGGGCATGCCGGGCGCCCCCTTGGGGCCGGTGTTGCGCAACACCAGCACGTCGTCGGGCGCGACGTCGAGATCCGGATCGTCGATGCGCGCCGCCATGTCGGCGGTCGACTCGAACACCACGGCGCGGCCGGTGTGCTGCAGAAGCGCCGGGGTCGCGGCGCTGTGCTTGATCACGGCACCGCGCGGGGCGAGGTTGCCGCGCAGCACCGCGACGGCGCCGACCGGCTTGATCGGATCGGCGGCCGAGCGGATCACGGTCTGCCCCGGCACCTCCTCGGCGGCGGCGACCACGTCGCGCATCGTGCCGCCCATCACGGTCGGGGCGTCGAGATCGATCAGCGAGCCGAGTTGCTGCATCAGCTTGGGCATGCCGCCGGCATGGTGAAAATGCTCCATGTAGTGGTCGCCGGACGGCTTGAGGTCGACCAGCACCGGCACGTCGCGGCCGATCGTGTCGAACGTGTCGAGGTCGATCTTGTGCACGGTGCGGTTGGCGATCGCGGTCAGGTGGACGATGCCGTTGGTCGAGCCGCCGATCGCCTGCAGCACCACCTGGGCGTTGCGGAACGCGGCCGGGGTGAGGATCTCGCTCGGGCGCGGGCCGCCCGACACCGCCATCTCGGCGGCGCGGCGGCCGCTCGCCTCGGCGAGGCGCACCCGCTCGGCATGCGGGGCCGGGATGGTCGCGCTCATCGGCAGCGACAGGCCGAGCGCCTCGGTCATGCAGGCGATAGTCGAGGCTGTGCCCATCACCATGCAGGTGCCGACCGAGGGTGCGAGCCGGCCGTTGACCTGCTCGATCTCCTCCTCGTCGAGCTTGCCGGCCCGGTGGGCGCTCCACAGGCGCCGGCAGTCCGTGCAGGCGCCCAGAACCTCGCCCTTGTGATGGCCGACCACCATGGGGCCGACCGGCACCACGACGGTCGGCAGATCGACGCTCGCGGCCGCCATGATCTGGGCCGGCAGCGTCTTGTCGCAGCCGCCGATGACGATGACGGCGTCCATCGGCTGCGCCCGGATCATCTCCTCGGTGTCCATCGCCATCAGGTTGCGCAGGAACATCGAGGTCGGATGGGCAAAGCTCTCGTGGATCGAGATGGTCGGAAAGACCATCGGCATGGCGCCGGCCAGCATGACGCCGCGCTTGGCCGCCTCGATCAGGGCCGGCATGTTGCCGTGGCAGGGATTGTAGTCGCTGCCCGTGTTGGTGATGCCGACGATCGGGCGCTCGAGCGCATCGTCCGAATAGCCCATGGCCTTGATGAAGGCCTTGCGCAGGAACAGCGAGAAACCGGCGTCACCATAGCTCGTGAGGCCCTTGCGCAAGCCCTTGCTCATTGTCGTCTCCTTGCGGCCCGCGTCCGTCGGTCGGGCCTCGCCATGTCGGATCACTGTACAGGACGCCGGCGCCGGGGCGGCTCCGGTCTTCTCATGCGAGCCCTTCCGGGGAGGCAGGGCTCGCCCGTCGACGGCCGTCAGAACGGCTCCAGCCCGGCCTTGGCGACGATGTCGCGATAGCGAATCCGCTCGGCGGCGGCAAACGCCGTGAACGCGTCGGGCGTGATCGGGGCCGCGACGGCGCCGATCTCCATCAGCTTCGCGGCCATCTCGGGCGTACCGTAGATGCGCTTGATGTCGGCGGCGATCTGCTCGACCACGGCGCGCGGCGTGCCGGCCGGCGCGAACAGTCCGTGCCAGGACGGCGCATCGAAGCCCGGCAGGGTCTCGGCGATGGTCGGCAGGTCCGGCGCCGTCGGGCTGCGCTCCGTGCTGGTGACGGCGATGGCCCGCACCGTGCCGGACTTCGCCAGCGGCCAGGCGAACGTGATGTTGTCGAAGGCGAGGTCGACATGGCCGCCGGCGAGCGCGGCGGCGACGTCGTTCGAGCTCTTGTAGGGCACGTGAACCAGCTTGATCCCGGCCATCATCTGGAACAGCTCGGCCGGCAGATGCGTCGCGCTGCCGACGCCCGACGAGCCGTACACCAGCGGGTCCTTGCGCGACTTCGCATAGGCGATCAGCTCCGGCACGGTCTTGACCGGCAACCTCGGAGTGACGGTCAACAGGTTCGGCACCTTGGCGAACAGGCTGATGGCGACGAAGTCCTTGTCGGCGTCGTAGCGCGGGTCCTTGTAGACGAAGGGCGCGATGGCGTGGGTGCTGGCGGTGCCGACCAGGAGCGTGTAGCCGTCGCCCTTGGCGCGCGCCACCCAGGCGGCGCCGAGCGTGCCGCCCGCCCCGGCCTTGTTCTCGACCACGAACGAGGTCTTGTACTTCTCCTGCATGCCCTGGGCGAACAGGCGGCCGAACATGTCGGTGGTGCCGCCCGCCGAGAACGGGATGACCACCGACACGGGCCGGGTCGGCCAAGTCTCCTGGGCTTGCGCCGCCGCCCCTGTCGCGAGCAGCACGCCGACCGCCAGGGCCATCAGCTTTCGCATTCTTCGCTCCCTTGTTTCTTCGTCTTGCTTCGGTGCAGCGGCACCACGTCTCACGAACCGGACACGTCCTCCACGGCGGCGATGCGGGCCCGGCCCGCGCCCGACGCGACTCGCGCCAGATAGTCGGCCTTGCTGATCTGCAGGTGCTCGACGCAAAGTTGCGCGAGCGCCCAGCGGTCGCGGCCACGCAGCAGATCGATCATGATGTCGTGCTGGCGCACCGACACCTCGCGCCCGGCGCGGTCGGCGAGGTTCTTGGCGCGCATCGGCAGGGTCAGGCCCATATACTCCTGCAGGGTGCGGACCAGATAGGGATTGCCGCAAGCGGAAAACAGCACGAGGTGAAACGCGTCGTTCGCCTCGTGGACGCCGCGCAGGTCGTCGTCGCGGATGCAGCCTTTGTAGCGTTCCTGAATGGCGACGAGATCGTCGACGACGTCGTCCGGCGCCGGCAGCGGGATCGACAGCGCCGCCTGCCGGGTCAGGAACTCGCGCACCTCGTAGATCTTCACGACCTCGTCGGCCGAATAGGAGCGAACCGTCGCGCCGATGTTCTTCTCGCGGCGGACCAGGCCGGCCTGCTCGAGCTGCACCAGCGCCTGGCGGATGCAGTGGCGGCTGGCGCCATGGCGGGTCATCAGCCGGTCCTCGACCAGGCGGGCGCCCGGCGCGAGCCGGCCGAAGATCACGTCCTCCTCGATGCGACGCACGACCTCGCGCAGCGCGAGGTCGTGGGCCGTCGATGGGGAAACCGCGGTCATGGCGGGGCCACTCGGGCCGCTGCGCGGGGCGCAACGAGCGACGGAACCGTCCCCCTTTTGCCGAATATTGTCAATAATCCACCCAGAGATCCGCGCAATCGCACTGTACGGATGCCGATTATCGAGAATTGTGGCCGGTTTGGCCGCGGGTGGCCCCAGCACCCCCGGCGCACCCGGCGGACCCGGTGTGCACCATCGTCGCACGGTGATCCGCGCTCGGCTCCGGCGCGTAGACCAAATCGACACGAGGCCGAAAGGACATGCCATGGATGCCGGAACCGATGCGAACGTGCTGATGACGATCGAGCTGACGCTGGTGCTCGCATCCATGCTCGCGTTCGCGGCCCGCGCGTTGATCGGCCTCGACCGCCTCGGGACCGAGATGGTCCCGGCGCGGGTGAGGCGGCCGTTCGGCATGCGCCCCCGCCCCTGAACGGCGGGCTGCTCCAGGCCCGAGACGGTCGCGCGCCTCGGTCCGCATCCCGGATCGACCGCACTTGATCTCCGCCCGCCGCGGTTTATGCCTTGCAGGACGCGTCGCGCGCGCGGCCGGGCTCGGTCCCGCCGGTTGCGGGGCGCGAGCCGGGGGCGCATGTCCGAGCCTGATCGACCCGACGAGCAACCCAAGCGCCTGTTCGGGCGCTACTGGGAGAGCGCGTCCGGCTTCTGGAAGGGCCAGTCCGCCAAGGTGAGCTGGCCGCTGACCATCGGCCTGGTCGCCATCGTGCTCGCCCAGCTCACCGTCCAGTACCAGCTCAACTACTGGAACCGCGACTTCTTCAATGCCCTCGAGCGCCGCGATGCCGCCGGCCTGTGGTCGCAGGTCGTCTGGTTCGTGCCGCTCGCCGTGCTCAGCGTCTCCCTGTCGGTGACCTCGGTGTGGGCCCGCATGACCACCCAGCGCAAATGGCGCGAGTGGCTTACCACGCACCTGCTCGCCGTGTGGCTGACCGAGGACCGCTACCAGCGGCTCGTCTCGGTCGACGGCGAGCACACCAACGCCGAGTACCGCATCTCCTTCGATGCCCGCATCGCCACCGACGCCCCGGTCGACATGGCGATCGGCCTGTTGAACGCCGTGATGACGGCGCTGGTCTTCATCAACGTGCTGTGGACGGTCGGCGGCAACTTTCACGTCGTGCTGGCCGGACGCGCGCTGACCATCCCGGCCTATCTGGTGCTGGCCGTGGTCGTCTACACGGCGCTGTTCACCACCGCCATGGCGTTCGTCGGGCGCAACCTCACGCCCGTCATCCAGGCCGAGAACCAGGCCGAGGCGGAGCTGCGCGCTGCGGCGAACGAGATCCGCGAGCTCGGCGAGCGCACTCCACCGGCCGCCGTCGCGCTGGCGGAGCTTCACGATGTCCGCAGCGCCCTCACCCAGGTGCTGCTGCGCTGGCGGCAGCTCTGCTGGCAGCTCATGGGCACCACCATGGTGTCGCAGACCGACATCCTGCTGGCGCCGGTCTGCGCCTGGATGCTGTGCGCGCCGAAATTCCTGGCCGGCGAGATGTCGCTCGGCGAGCTCACCCAGGCCTCGGCCGCCTTCGTGTCCGTGCAGGTGGCGTTCAACTGGTTCGTCGACAACTATCAGCGGGTGGCCGAATGGCGCTCGTCGGTAAACCGCGTCGCCACGCTGATGCATGGACTCGACGCCGTCGACGGCCTGCCGCGGCCGGCGCCGGTCTCACCCGAACCCGACCACGTGATCTGACCGCGGGACGCTCGACGAGATGCGCCGACAGGCCGGCTCACCCCTGCAGCCGCGCCGCGATCGCCTGCAGGCCGAGAAACGCCACGTCGGGGTGGACGATCACGGCGGTCGGGATCTCGGCCAGATAGGACGCGAAGCGCCCCTTCGCCTCGAAGCGGGCGCGGAACTCCGACGCGCCGAAGCGGTCGCCAAGCCGCGGCACGATCCCGCCGGCGACGAAGACGCCGCCGCGGGCCCGGAACGTCAGCGCGAGGTCGCCGGCGACGCTGCCCAGCATGGCGCAGAAGATGTCGACGGCGGCGCGGCAGACCGGGCAACCGCCCTGCTCGGCCAGCCGGGTGATCTCGGCCGGGCGCCGCGACGGCACCAAGATGCCGTCGAGCGTGGCGATCGTCGTGTAGAGCGCCTCGATCCCCGGGCCGGACAGCACCCGCTCGGTCGAGACATGGCCGAAGCGCCGGCGCAGCTCGGCGATGATCGCGGCCTCGCGATCGGTGGTGGCCGCGAGCGTCGTGTGGCCGGCCTCGGTCGGGACCACCACGAACCCGGACGGTGTGGACACCAGGGCCGACACGCCGAGCCCGGTGCCGGGCCCGAGCACCACCATGGGACCGCCCGGCACGGGCGCGCCGCCGCCGACCGGACGGAGATCGTCCGCCATCAGGCGCGGCAGCGACCAGGCGACCGCCTCGAAGTCGTTGACGAGCCGGACCCGCACCATGCCGAAGGCGGCGCGCAGCTCGGCCGCGTCGACCACCCAGGGGCTGTTGGTGAAGCGGCAGCGCTCGCCCTCCACGGGCGCCGCGACCGCCAGCACGGCGCCGGCGACCCGCGAGCCGGCCGCGTCCTCGCGCAGGAAGGTCGCGACCGCATCCTTGGCGGCCGGAAAGTCGACGACCGCGAGATGCCGGATCGCGCCGAGGCGATCCGTCATCAGCGCGAAGCGCGCATTGGTGCCGCCGATGTCGGCGAGCAGGATGGCATCGACGGTACTGTCACTCACGACGCAGACACCCGGCTCAGGAGGCGGCGGCGACGCGCCGCGGCGACGTCGCCTTGATCAGGTTCGCGTACCAGCGGAACGACGCCTTGGGGATGCGCTTGCCGGTCGCGTAGTCGACATAGACGATGCCGAAGCGCTGGCTGTAGCCCGAGCCCCACTCGAAATTGTCGAGCAGCGACCAGATGAAATAGCCGCGCACGTCGGCCCCCTTCGCCCGCGCCTCGGCGAGCGCGTCAGTGTAGGCCTTCAGGAAGTCGATGCGCGGCGTATCGTTCACCTCGTCCTTGTCGTCGACCACGTCCGGGTTGGCGGTGCCGTTCTCCAGCACGTAGATGGGAAGCTTGTAGCGCTCATGCAGGAGCAGCAGCGTGTCGCGGAACGCGTCCGCCTCGATCGGCCAGCCCATGCTGGTGCGCTTGATGTTGTCTGGCGCCGGGCCCCAGCCGACCCCGAGCGGGTTGCCGTCCCACGCCTTCATGTAGTGCGGCGAGTAGTGGTTGAGGCCGAACCAATCGATCGGCCGACAGATTTTTGCGATGTCGCCGGCCTGCACATACGGCTCGATCAGGTCGGCGAGCAGCGCCGGGTAGGCGCCGAGGATCTGCGGATCCGCGAAGGCGCCGTTCCAATAGGCGTCGAACAGTGCGGCGGCCTTCACGTCCTCGGGCGCCGGGGTCGCCGGCCGGCATGGCTGCATGTTGTGGACGATGCCGAGCGAGGCGTCGCGCACATGGGCCCGCAGCACGTCGATCGCCTCGCCGTGTCCGAGATTCACGTGGTGGATCGCCCGATGCAGCATGGCGCGGTCGGCGATGCCGGGCGCCTGGCCGCCCATCACGAAGCCGAACAGCGTGAACACCGACGACTCGTTGAAGGTGGCGAAGCGCTTCACCCGGTCGCCGTAGCGCCGCGCGATCAGGGCGGCGTAGTCGGCGAACCAGAAGGCGCAGTCGCGATTGGCCCAGCCGCCGAGATCGTCGAGCGCCTGCGGCAGATCCCAGTGATAGAGGCACAGCCACGGCTCGATGCCGTCGTCCAGAAGCTTGTCGATCAGCCGGTCGTAGAAGGCGAGGCCCGGCTCGTTGGCGGCGCCGCGTCCCTTCGGCAGCACCCGCGGCCACGACACCGAGAAACGGTAGGCGCCGACCCCGAGGGTCTTCATCAGCGCGACGTCCTCGACATAGCGGTGATAGTGGTCGCAGGCGACGTCGCCGGTGTCGTTGTCGGTGATGCGGCCCGGCTGGCGGCAATAGGTGTCCCAGATGCTCGGGCCCTTGCCGTCCTCGGCTGCGGCGCCTTCGATCTGATAGCTCGAGGTGGAGACTCCCCAGAGAAACGGGGTGGCGGACGCGGCAGCGGCCGTCGCGGGCTCGCGCTTGCTCATGTCTGTTTTTCCTCGCAGTCGCAATGACGGCCTGGAGCGCGTTCAGGCAGCCATTACAATTATGCGCCCGAACCCTCTCCGAGGTAACAGGGGAAAATTACGCCCGGCAGATTTCCGAATTGTTGAGAGTGGCCGAGCGCGACGGCCCGGAGCGTGTCCCGGCGAGGTGGTCCCCGGTCCGCCACGCCGACATGCGACCACGAATGGACAGAGAGCACGCGTTCCGATCGCGCTCGAGCGGCAGCCACGCGGACATGTCCTTACGGGCCATATCGGAGTTTTGCCCGCCGACCATTCGGCGGAGACTCTCGGCGTGGACCGCCGCTCCGGCGACGCGGACCCGAACGTCGCAGCCGCGCGGAACGATCGTGCCGAGTGGCGTGCGCCCCGTCGGTGCCCGGCTCCACCGACGGCGGTTCGGCGTCGAGGCATCCATGGCCAACATCACCAAAATCGTCTTCATCGGGGCCGGCAGCATGTCGTTCGGCCTCAGCATGTTTCGCGACCTCTTCTACGCGGAGAACCTGCGTGGCAGCACTCTCGTGCTGGTCGACACCGACCCCGACGCGCTGGCCCGCTCGGCGGCGCTGGCGCGCCTGCTCAATGACAAGTCCGGCGCCGGGCTCGTCATCGAGACCGCCACGGAGCGCCGCGCCGCGCTGCCGGGCGCCGGCTTCGTGCTCAACGCCACCGCCATCGATCGCCTGCATTTGTGGCAGCTCGACTACGAGATCCCCAAGAAGCACGGCATCCGCCAGACGCTCGGCGAGAACGGCGGCCCCGGCGGCCTGTTCTTCACGCTGCGCACGCTGCCGCTGGTGTTCGACTTCGTCCGCGACATGGAGGCGCTCTGCCCGGACGCCCTGTTCGTCAACTTCTCCAACCCGGAGAGCCGGATCATCCTGGCGGTCGGCAAGTACAGCCGGATCCGCGCCGTCGGCCTGTGCGAGGGCGTGTTCGGCAGCCGCGGCCATGTCGCCGCCGTGATGGGCCTGCCGGCCGAGGCCGTGGACGTGTGGGCGGCCGGGCTCAACCACTTCCAGTGGCTGCTGCAGATCCGCGACCACGCCGGCGGCGCCGACCTCTATCCGCGGCTGCGCGCCGCGGAGGCGACCTACGACCCCGGCTTTGCGCCGCTGACCCGCACCCTGTTCCACGCCTTCGGCCTGTGGCCGACCTGCGGCGACGGGCACACCGGCGAGTACCTGCCGTTCGGCTGGGAGGCGGACGGCGGCAAAGGGGAGGGCTACGACTTCGCCGGCGACAGGCAGGTCCGCCGGCAGTTCCACGCCGAGGTCGAGGCGGTTCTGGCGGGCCGAAGCCCTGTCCCGGGCTGGTGGCTCACCCCATCCGGCGAGCGGGGTGCCGCCGTCGTCACCGGCGTCGTCAACAACCAGAAGCGCTTTATCGAGTCGGGCATCGTGCTCAACCGCGGCACCATCCCGAACCTGCCGGCCGACCTCGCCGTCGAGGTGCCGATCGTGGTCGATGCCGCCGGCGTGCACCCGGTCTCGCTCGGGCCGCTGCCCGATCCGGTCGCCAAGCTCCTGGCCGGGCCGGCCGGCGTGCAGCAACTCGCCGTCGAAGCGGCCATGCGGGGCTCGAAGGATCTCGCCCGCGAGGCCCTGCTGATCGACCCGGTGGTCTCCTCGGCCAAGGCCGCCGAGGCCCTGCTGGAGGAGCTGTGGGAGATCAACCGGCCCTATATCCGGGCGTGCATCTAGGAACCACCGACCCATCCGGAGCGGGACTGCTCGTCGTCTCGTGTTGCGAAAGTCGGGCGGTCCCGAACTGGTGTCTCGACGGAGGCGGAGGCATTGGATTAGGCTGAGCGCAGCACGACGCCGGCGACGGAGTCGCCCGGGGCCGGGATCGGAGAGGTCCGGTGCGGGTCAAGGATTTCATGACGAGCCCGGTCGTGACGGTCGCGCCTGACAGCCCGATCGCCGACGCCGCTCAGCTCATGCTCGATCACCGCATCAGCGGCCTGCCGGTCGTCGACCGCGGCGGCCGGCTCGTCGGCATCGTCAGCGAGCGCGATCTTCTCCGGCGGCGCAACGGCGAAGGGCCGCTGCGGCGGCCCCATTGGCTGCAGCTCCTGAGCGAGCGTAGTGGGCTCGAAGGGGAGCCGGCGCGCTTCCACACCCTCACGGTCGGCGCCGTGATGACCATCAGCCCGCTCACCGTGACCGAGGCCACCACCATCGAGGACGCCGGCAAGCTCCTGGAGCAGCACCGCATCAAGCGTCTGCCGGTGGTGCGCGGCCAGCAGGTCGTCGGGGTGATCTCGCGCGCCGACCTGCTGCGCGCCCTGCCCCGCGCCCTCGGCCGGGCCGAGGCGGCCGCCAAGCACGATCCCTCGATGACGGACGAGCGCCTGATCGAGCTCGAGCGCCAGTACTGGCTGCAGCGGACCCGCTCGCCGAAGTGAGACGAGATTCGAGAGGTCTATTCGCCGGTCATTCCGGGACGGCGCGGAGTGCCGGGCCCGGAATCCAACCGACAGTGCAGAGCTTGCCGCTGGATTCCGGGTTCGCGCCTTTGGCGCGCCCCGGAATGACGGGCCATGACGAACGACATACGAGCCGGCCGTGCAGCCCCTACTGGCTGGTCGCCTTGCGGCCGGCGCGGAGCTGCAGGTAGAGGTCGAAGGTCTTCTTCGCCACGCTGTGCCAGCTATAATTCTGCTCGACTCGGGCGCGCCCGGCCTCGGCCATGCGGCCGCGCAGCTCGGCATCGCCGGCGATGCGGTTGATGCCGTCGGCCAGCCCGCGCTCGAAGCGCGCCGGCGAGATCGGATCGTGCGGCGGCTCGGGCGACAGGCTCGGATCGACCAGGATGCCGGTGACGCCGTCGACCACCACCTCCTTGATGCCCCCGACCGCGCTGCCGACCACCGGCGTCCCGCAGGCCATCGCCTCGAGATTGATGATCCCGAACGGCTCGTAGATGGACGGGCAGCAGAACACCGTGGCGTGCGAGTAGAGCGCGATCGTGTCGGCGCGCGGCAGCATCTTAGACAGCCAGATCACGCCGCTGCGCCGGCTCTGCAGCTCGGCGACGATCTCCTCGGTCTCACGCTGCAGCGCGATGGTGTCGGCGTCGCCGGCGCACAGCACCACCTGCAGGCTCGGGTCCAGATGCGGGATCGCCTGCAGCAGATAATAGAGGCCCTTCTGGCGCGTGATGCGGCCGACGAACAGCACGAAGGGCCGCTCAGGATCGATGCCGAGCCTTGTGAGCACCTCGGGCGCGTGGATCTTGCGGTACTCGTCGGTGTCGATGCCGTTCGGGATGATGTGGACGCGCTCGGGCGCCACCTCGAACAGCCGCAGGATGTCGTCGCGCGTGCTGCGCGAGACGGCGATCACGGCGTCGGCGGTCTCCAGCGCGTTCTTCTCGATCCAGCGGGAGAGATCGTAGCCGTGGCCGAGCTGGTCGCGCTTCCACGGCCGCAGCGGCTCCAGCGAATGGACCGTGATGACCATCGGGATGTTGTAGAGAATCTTGGCGAGCAGCCCGCTGAAATGCGTGTACCAGGTGTGGCAGTGGATGATCTCGACGCTGCCGTCGAGCTCGTTGCCGATGCCCTGCCCCATGAAGGCGAGGCAGGTGGAGAGCGCCTTCAGGGGCGACACGTAAGTCTGCGGGCAGCCGGCGAACAGCGTGGTGTCGACCTTGATGCCGCGGACATGGAGCTGCCCCTCGTCCAGGGTCTGCTCATGAAAGGTCCGCACCTCGACCGGCGTCAGCTTCGCCAGCTCACGCGACAGATACTCCACATGGACGCCGGCGCCGCCGTACACATAGGGCGGATACTCGTTGGTGGTGAGCAGAATACGCATTTCCAACTCCATGCGCCGCGACGCGCGGCGGTGTCGGCCGGTGCGACGTCAGGCGACGCAACGGAGCATCACGATGGGGTCCTTGTCGGTGTCGATGGCGAGGCGGACGCCACCCCACTCGACCAGCCGCCACTCGCCGGTGACGAGGTTCTCCACCGCCCGCACCGGGCGGCGCGCCCCGTCCGGGCCGATCCGCAGATCGCCGAAATGAAACCAGACATCGTGCTGGCCGGGCGCCACCGCGATCGCGGCGGCGACGACGTTGTCGTGCGCCACCGACTCCTTGACGACGCCCATCACGGCCGGATCGTCGACCTGCGCGAAGGCGAAGTTGGCGGTCTGTTGCAGGGCCGGATTGGCGCGGCGGATGGCGTTCAGCCGCGCGATGTAGTCCTTGATGTTGCCGGGCGCGTTCCAGTCACGCGGCTTGATCTCGTATTTCTCGGAATCGAGATACTCCTCCTTGCCGGGCACCGGCGCGTGCTCCAACAGCTCGAAGCCGTTGTAGACGCCGTAGCTGCCCGACAGGATCGCGGCGAGCGCGACGCGCGACTTGAACATCCACGGCTCGCCGCCCTGCAGATGCACGGGGAGAATATCGGGCGTGTTGACGAAGAAGTTCGGCCGGAAATACTCGCGCTCGGGATGGCGCGTCAGCTCGGCCATGTAGGAGGAAAGCTCGTCCTTGCCGGTGCGCCAGGTGAAATACGTGTAGGACTGACTGAAGCCGAGCTTGGCCAGCGCCTTCATCACCTTCGGGCGCGTGAAGGCTTCCGACAGGAAGATCGAGTCCGGGAAGCGCGTCTGTACCTCGCGGATCATCCACTCCCAGAACGGGAACGGCTTGGTGTGCGGGTTGTCGACCCGGAAAATCCGCACGCCCTGCTCGGCCCAGAACAGCACGACATCGCGCAGGGCCTGCCACAGCGCGACACGGTCGGCGCAGTAGAAGTCGGGATTGGTGATGTCCTCGTACTTCTTCGGCGGATTCTCGGCATATTTCATCGAGCCGTCGGGCCGCCACCTGAACCAGTCGGCATGCTCCTTGATCCACGGATGGTCGGGCGAGCATTGGGTGGCGAAGTCGAGCGCGATCTCCAGCCCGTGGCTGCGCGCCGCCGCCACCAGGCGGCGGAAGTCCGCGATGGTGCCGAGCTGCGGGTGCACGGCATCGTGGCCGCCCTCGGCCGCGCCGATCGCATAAGGACTGCCCGGCTCGCCCGGTTGGGACTTCAGCGAGTTGTTCTTGCCCTTGCGGTTCTTGACGCCGATCGGGTGGATCGGCGGGAAATACAGCACGTCGAAGCCCATGGCGGAGACATCGGGCAACCGCGCGATGACGTCGTCGAAGGTGCCGTGGCGCTCGGGGCTGTCCGATTGGCTGCGGGGAAACACCTCGTACCAGGCACCGGCGCGGGCACGCGCCCGTTCGATCATCAGCGGAAAGGCGTGGCTCCAGGTGAGGTCCGGCCGCGGCTCGACGGTCGCCATGGCGACGGCCAGATCCTCGGCGAGCAGCGGCCGCGCGTCGCCGGCCGTGTCGAACATGTTGACGGCCGCCTGCAGCCGTCCTGCCGCGTCGCCGGCGCGCGGCAGCACCGCGGCGACCAGCTCGCGGCCCTCCTTCAGGTCGAGCGTGATGTCGACGCCGGCCTTCTGCTTGGCCAGCGTGTCGCGCCGCCAGGTGGCGAAGCCGGCCGTCCAGGCCTCGACGACGAACACGTGGCGGCCGAGCTCGATCGGCACGAAGGTGCCGTGCCAGCGGTCGTTTTCGACAGGCACCAGCGGCGCCGTGTGCCAGCCGCGCTCGCCCTCGCGGCGCCAGCGCAGCGCCGCCGACGTCACCTCGTGGCCGTCGCGGAAGATATCGGCCCACACGTCCACCGGCTCGCTGACGATGCGCTTCACCGCGAAGCGGCCGGCATCGATGCTCGGGAACACGTCCTCGATGAAGAAGCGCCGCTGAAAGACGTCGGAGTCGAGCGGCGTCGCGTCCGGAGCCGTCGTAAGGTGCGGCTCGTACGTCACGGTCGAGCGTGGGGCGCGTGGGAAATTCATCTTCAGCCTTATGAGAAATCAGGGCAGCTTATGGGCGATCGTCGTCCCGCCTGCGTCCGGTGCGCCGCGCAGGATGCACGCAGAGGCGCGGCAACCCTCGCGGGGGCACGGCGACGGCCTACAATGTTTCTTTTCGGGCCGCACGGCAAGGCCGTATCGCGGTGCGATAAAACCGGCAATCAGCGACGCTCGGGACGGCCCCCCGCCCCGAAAAGCCGACGCCCGCGACGAGGCTCGCCGCGGGCGTCGGATCGGATCACAGGATGGTTCCGGCCGAGGCCGGCGCCAGCGCCTAAAGGCGCGCCGCCGCTCAGGCGGTGGCGACCGCCGGCGCGAGCTTCGCCACCCGGATGGTGTGGCGGGCGATCATCGCCTCCTCGTCGGTCTGCAGGACATAGACCTTGACGGCCGAGCCGGCCGCCGAGATCACCTCGGCGCCCTTCTGGTTGGCGGCGGCATCGAAGACGATGCCGGCCCACTCCATGCCGACCAGCACCTGCTCGCGAATGAACTTCGAGTTCGACCCGATGCCGCCGGTGAAGACCAGCGCATCGGCGCCACCCGTCACCGCCATCAGGCCGCCGAGCTCGCGGCGAATGCGCGCTACGAAATACTCGATCGCCTGCTTGGCCGCCGGCTTTTCGGAGGACTCGAGGTCGCGCATGTCGCTCGACACGCCCGACATGCCCTTGAGGCCCGACTTCTTGTAGAGGAGGTCGGAGATCTCGGCCGCCCCCATCTTCTTGCTCTGCATCAGATAGAGCAGAACGCCCGGATCGATCTGGCCGCAGCGCGTGCCCATCGACAGCCCGTCGAGCGGCGAGAAGCCCATGGTCGAGGACTGGGCCTTGCCGTCCCGAATCGCGCACATCGACGCGCCGTTGCCGAGATGCAGCACCACGGTGCGGCGCAGCGCCGCCGGGTCGCGGTCTTTCAGCCGGCTGGCGATGTACTCGTAGGAGAGCCCGTGGAAGCCGTAGCGGCGCACGCCTTCCTCGTAATACTGCGGCGGCAGGCCGAACGTGTCGTTGACGAACGGCTGGGTGCGGTGAAACGCGGTGTCGAAGCAACCGACCTGGGGAATGCCCGGGAAGGCCCGCTCGGCCGCCGCGATGCCGGCGAGATTGTGCGGCTGGTGCAACGGCGCCAGCGGCGAGAAGCCCTCCAGCACTTTCAAGGACGCGGCGTCGATCAGCATGGGCGCCGAGTAGATCGGGCCGCCGTGGACGACACGGTGGCCGATCGCGGCGATCTTGGCGTCCGGGAAGGTTTCCGAGAGCCAGCCGATGATGATCTTGAGCGCGTCGTCGTGGTTCTTCGGCAGCTCGGCGCCCGTCAGCGCGCGCTTCACCTTGTTGCCGCCGACCTTGGCCTCGAACTCCGGCGAAACGCCGATGCCTTCGATCTGGCCGATCGTGATCATGCGCGGCCACTCGCCGCCCTCGGCGGCGAACAGCGCGAACTTGATCGAGGAAGACCCCGCGTTGAGGGTGATGATGTGGTCGCTCATGGAAGTCGTCCCCGTTTCTTATTCTGCAGCGACCTTGGCGACTTCGCAGTCGACTGCGACGGCGTGGCCGGTGCGCCGTCGATACTCGTAGAGCTGCGCCAGCGCCGCCGAGACCAACCGCGCCCGATCGTTGTCGGCGCGACTCGTCAACATCACGGGCGCCCTCGCGCCGACCACCAAGCCGGCCGCTTCGGCGCGCGCCACGAAGGTGAGCTCCTTCGCCAGCATGTTGCCGGACTCGAGGTTCGGCACGATCAGGATGTCGGCGTGGCCGGCGACCAGCGACGTGATGCCCTTGGTGCGGGCGGCCGCGACGTCCATGGCGTTGTCCATCGCGAGCGGGCCGTCGACGATGCCGCCCTTGATCTGGCCGCGCTCGGCCATCTTGGACAGGGCCGCCGCATCGAGCGTCGACGGAATGTTCGGGTTGACGGTCTCGACCGCCGACAGAATGCCGACGCGCGGCTTCTCGATGCCGCAGGAGATGGCGAGATCGATGGCGTTCTGCGTGATGTCGACCTTGGTGATGAGATCCGGCGCGATGTTGATGGCCGCGTCCGAGATGAACAGCAGGTGGTCGAGAGTCGGCACGTCCATCACGAACACATGGCTGATGCGCCGGCCGGCACGCAGGCCGCCGTCCTTCTTCACCACCTGGCCGAGCAGATCGTCGGTGTGGAGGTTGCCCTTCATGACCGAGGCGGCCTCGCCGCGACGAACCAGCTCGACGGCTTTCGCCGACGCCTCGACGGCGGAGACGGTGTCGATCAGCTTGTAGGACGAGATGTCGAGACCGCTGACCTCGGCGGCCTTGAGGATCGCCGCCTTGGAGCCGATCAGGATCGGCTCGATCAGGCCTTCGCGCGCGGCCAGCACGGCGCCGCCGAGCGAGTTGTGGTCGTCGGGACAGACCACGGCGGTGGCCATCGGGCCGAGGCTGCGGGCGCGCGCGATCAGCGGCGTGAACTGATCGAGGCTGTCGAGAAAAAAGGTCGGCAGCTCGCGCGCCGCCATGGTCATGCGCTCGACCGGAACGTCGACGGTGGCGGCGCCCTCGGCCACCACGGTGCCGTCAGCCTTCTCGATCCGCGTTTCGAACACCGCGATGGGCGAATCCTTCTTGGCGACGCAGCGGACGCTCGCCTTCACCTTGTCGCCGACATGCACGCCGTTGACGAAGCGCAGATCCTGCGAACGATAGAGCGTTCCGGGGCCGGGCAGCAGATTGCCGAGCACCGCCGAGATCAGCGAGCCCGCCCACATGAAGGGCGCCTGCACCTTGCGGCTGTCCGGGGATCCGTCCGGCACCACGACCGGGTTGGTGTTTCCCGAGACGTGCGCGAACAGATAGAGGTCTTGGATCGAGCAAGTCCGCTCGATGCTGGCGTTGTCGCCGATCTTCAGCTCGTTGAACGTCGTGTTCTTGATCACGTCTGCCATTTGAGTGTCCACCTCCGGTAGTGCGCAGGCGCACCGACCGAGTCTTCGATTGGGGGTCCGGAGCAAAATCCGTTCCAGGAAGGGCGCAGGAAAGACATCCGGACCGTGCGAGGGTCAATTGAATTCGGCGTTTGGCTGGGTGAGCAAACGCGCATGGCCTCCGATAAACGCGTGAGACGTCGTGAGTATCACGCGGACGACTCACAGCGCGAGATACCAGCCGACGGAGTCCGAAGCTCGAACGAACCGCGAGTCAGTCTACCGACGAACTTATAAGAAACACATAAAGTGTCGAATACACGACAGAAGAACCACCTGGGCGGCGTTTCCGATCCCCACCGTCACCGTCCTGCCCCCGACTCGGGCGCCGTGATCGCGAGTCGCGACCGATGCCGGGATGCAATGGATCGCGCCCGCCGACGATCCGAAATAGCCCCATCGGGAAATTCCCGTACGAGCGTACAGGATGATCGTCGCGGCCTCGCGTCGGTGCAATCGTCCGGCGAGCCGCGAGGGCCTTGCCCGCGACGGTCCGCCGCCACAGTGCAAGCCCTTGCGCAACCGGGTGCGCAAGGGCTTGCACCCCGGCGCGACCCGGGTGACGCCGCGCCAGCCGGCGTGCTATCGAGGCGTGTGACGAGACGACATCCCCACGCCGCGCCACCGTCCGCACCGCCACGCCCGGTGTCGCGGATCATGGGCGCCGTCGCCGTGATGGCGGCCCTGCTCGTCCAGGTTCTCCTGCCGTCTCTCTCGGCCCCGGGCCGCACCGCCTCCGCCGCCGTCCTCTCGGGCCTCGCGGGCGCCGATGGATTCTGCTTCGGCGTGCCGGGGACCGACCCGGCCTCGCCGTCCGACGACGGCGCACCCGCCCCGACACAAGACGGCCGCCGGCACGACTGCTGTGTCCTGTGCGGGACTCCAGGGCTCGCGGTCGCTGCGGCGCCCGTCCGGCACGGGCCGGCCTGGCCCAGGGTCGTGACGCGGCTTTCGGGCCGCCCGGCCGTCGCCGTGGTGGCGGCGAGCGAGCGCATGCCGATCCGACCGCGCGCTCCGCCGGTCGCTTGAGCGACGGGCCCCCGGCCGACCCGACCACCCGCCTTTCATGCCTCCCTTGCCGTCGAGCGCGCCGCCGAGCGCGTTGCGGCTGACACTTTTCTGGAGACTGCTCATGACTCGCACCACGCTCGCGTGCACCCTTGCCGTCGCGCTCGGCGTCGCCGCCGCGCCGGCGACCGCCGAGGAGTTCAAGGCCGGCTCGCTCCGCATCGAGCAGCCGTGGAGCCGCGCGACGCCGGGCGGCGCCAAGGTCGCCGGCGGCTACATGACCATCACCAACACGGGCACCGAGCCCGACCGGCTGGTCGGCGGCGCCCTGCCCCAGGCCGGCCGGTTCGAGGTGCACGAGATGAAGACCGAGAACGGCGTGATGACGATGCGGCCGCTGGCGCAGGGCCTGGAGATCAAGCCGGGCGCCACCGTCACGCTCGCGCCCGGCGGCTATCACGTGATGTTCATGGACCTGAAGGAGCCCCTGAAGCAGGGCGAGACGCTGGCGGGCGAGCTCAAGTTCGAGAAGGCCGGCACGGTCGCGGTCCGCTACACGGTCCAGGCGATCGGCGCGACCACCGGAACCGGCACCGGCGGGGCCCCGGCCGCGGGCGGCCATCAGCACCACTGAGCAGAAGGACCAACGACCCTGTGGCGGGATCGTACGCGCCGCGGCGTGGCCGATCCCGTTCCGCCCATGAGGGGCGGGCGGCTCGGCGCGCGGCACCGCGGGACCTGTCAGGCGCGCCTGACAGACTTGGCCGAGGCCACCGGAGCGGCCTCGGCATCCCGCACATCCCGCATACGGGTGCACCTCTTCAAACTTTACCTAAATTTAAGTCGAGGTCCGGCACCCTGCGCGGACGTGTGCGGCCGCGCTTTCCTCGGCCGCCCGCTCCGGGTATAGACTAGGCATCGATCTATCGGACCAGCTTTGTCGAACTTCGTTACAGTACAGCAACAAATAAAGCCGGACCAACGAAAGACCTCGTCTCGATGTCCGCTTCCGATCCCCGGCAAACCCCTCCGCTGACCTTCGACCGCCGCACCGGCCGTCTGGGGGGCGCGAGCCTCACCGAGCGCTTTGCCGCCTTCGCCATGAAGGCCGGCGCGCGGCTGACCGAGCCGATCTGGCATCGCGGCTTCTCGATCGGCTGCAAGATTCTGTCGATCGCGCTCGACGGGCGCGAGGCCGTGGTCGACCTCAACGAGGACGCCCGCTTCGCATTTCCGTTCGGCGACGGCTACTGGAGCGTCCTGTTCGACGCGCGCTACGTTTACGAGGCGGAGCTCGAGCGCTTCCTGATGAACGTCGTCGACGTCGATTACACGTTCGTCGATTGCGGCGCGAATTACGGCCTGTGGTCCGTACTGGTGACCAGCAAGCCGTTCGGCGCCCACAGGGCGATCGCCATCGAAGCGTCGTCGCGCAACGCCGTCAAGTGCCGCCGCAATGCCGAGATCAATGGCGGGCGCTTCGCCGTCCGCCACCAGGCGATCGGAGAAGCAGCCGGCGGCGTGGCCCGCCTGAGCGGGCGCAAGCACGAGGCCTTCACGATCGCGGCCGGCGACGACGCCGTGTTCTGCGAGGAGGTCGGAGTGATCTCGCTCGACAGCCTGATCGACGACGGCACGCTGAAACAGGACGGCCGCTTCGTCGTCAAGCTCGACGTCGAGGGGGTGGAGATCGAGGCCCTGAAGGGCGGCCGGCGGCTGCTCGATGCCGACAGCATCATCCTGTGCGAGGAGCACGGCGCCGACCGAACCCATGGCGTCACCCGCCATGTGCTGGCGCAGCCCGGCTGCCGCGAGTTCGTGCTCGACCCGCGCACCGGCCGGTTCGAGGAGGTCCGCGAGCCGGCCTTCCTCGACCGCATCAAGACCAACCACGCGGTCGGCTACAACGTGTTCGTCACCAAGAGCCCGTTCTGGACCGAGCGGCTGCGCAGCGCGCCGCCCGTGGTGCGCTGATCCCGTGGTGCGCCGAGTGAATTCTCTGCATCGGCCGCACGTATGCGGCCCGCACGGTCGTCACGTTGCCATCATCTCTCGCTACCGGCTGGTTCGCACATCTCGTGCCACCAAACGGGAGATTCGCTCGTGAGAACATTCGCTGCCGCTGCCGTTCTCTGCCTGATCGCCGCCACGGCTCAAGCCCAGAGCCCGGCCCCGGCCCCGGCCACAGCCCCGGCCGCAACCCCGGCCTCGACGACCACATGCAAGGCGCAGGCCGCCGAGAAGAAGCTCCGCGGCGCCGCTCAGACCAGCTTCCTCAAGAAGTGCGAGACCGACGCCAAGGCGTCCTGCGACACCTCGGCGACCGAGAAGAAGCTCGCCGGTGCCGCCAAGACGAGCTTCACCAAGAAGTGTGTGGTCGACGCGGTCGGCAAGTGACGCGTCTCCGGCACATCGCGTGCCGAACGCACCTCGGGCGCCGAAATAGCGCCTGATGGTGCTGCAGATGCTGCGGGCGGGCGCCGGCTTCGGCGGCGCGCCGCCTGCAGGCGCCCCGCCCGGTGTGTCCGACACCCGGCCGGCGGACGACCGAGCCGCCGCCGAGCCGGCTTCGCCCGCCTCTCAATATCTGCCGTCATATCCTTGGCGATGCTCGCCTTCGCGAGCATCGCCGGCGCCACCGTGGCGTCTTGCGCGGCGTGACTGTCGGGCGATGGCTCGCTCAGCGGCCGATGTCGTCGAAGCCAGCCTTCTGGGCCAGCGAGCCGCCCCCGATGTCGCCGGGGCCGCCCTGGTCGGCCTCGCGGTCGGCGCCCGGGTTGATCGCCATCGGGTCCTCGACGAGATGGCCGTTCGGGCTCATCGTGTCGATGGTCTGCGGCAGGTGCTGGGCCAGGATGGCGAGGAGCTGGTCGAGCGGCAGCCCGGCCTCCTGCGCCATCCGGGACAGATCGCCATTGCCGAGCGCGCTGCGGAGCTGGTCCGGCGACACCGGCGCGTTGGCGCCTTGGCCGAGCCACGAGCCGACCTGCTGGTCGAGCCCGCCGCGGCGCAGCGCATCGAGCAGGCCGCCGACGCCGCCGAGATCGGTGCGGCCGAGAATCTGCGAGAGGATCGACGGCAGGGCCGAGGTGTCGAGCTGCTGTAAGGCGCTCTTCATGGCACCGGCGATCAGGCTGTCGAGAAGGCCCATGAGGTTCTCCTGGAGGGTCGCACCGAAAGACGCGGACGGCGGCTGGCGGGTCGGTCGGCGCCGACCACCCGCTCCCGCCGTACCCGCATACGGCCTCAACTTCATGACGTTCGTGGGGCGGCTCGCCGAGCCGGCGCGTTGGAGGGGGGACCGGCCGCCCGGGCGGCCACCCGCGTCACAGCGGCTCCGGCGTCCCGCGGGAGTTCCTCAGCACCATGCAGGCGCCGCCCTGCTTCGACAGCGTGCCGCACAGCTTCACGGCGTCCGCCCGGGTCTCGACGCCGACCCGCATCTGGTAGAAGGCGCTCGGGCCGCGGCTGCGCAGCACGGTGCGGACGATCATCGGATCGCGGCCGTCGAGCTCGGTCCGGAAGCGTTTCTCGATCCGGGCATAGGCCGCCAGCACCTTGTCGCGCGAGAATCCGGCGGAAAGCTGCACGCCCCAGGGCCGCGCCGCGCCCTCGCGCACCCGCCGCTCCAGCTCGCCGACGAACATGCTGGGCTGCTCCTTCAGGAGCGCCGCGAGCGTCGCGCAGGAGGTCGGCTCCGCGAGCCCGTCCTGGCCGGAGCGGCCGAGCGCCGCCCACTCCTCGGCGGTGCGGCCCGTGATGGCACGGACATAGCGCTGGGTCTCGCCCGGCAGGGTGCCGCGCCCGTCGAGCCAATCGCGCAGGCGCCGCGGCCCGGCATTGTAGGCCGCCGCCGCCAGCCCGAGATTGCCGAAGGTTTCCCGCAACTCCTTGAGGAACTCGGCCGACTTGGGCAACGCCGCCACCGGGTCGAACGGGTCGAGCAGGCCGCGCTCCTCGGCCGTGTACGGCATGAACTGGGCGATGCCCTGGGCGCGATGGCCGCGCCGCGTCATCGGGCCGACCACGTTCGGCCGGAACCGACTCTCCTGCCAGATCAGCCGGGCGAAGAAGGACAGCGGCAGCCCGTTGGCGTCCGCCGCCGATTCGAGGATCAGACAGATCGAGTCCATGGCGCTGCCCGGCTGCGCCGGGGGACGCGTCCCCGGCGGCGGCACGGCGGTCGGCGCGGGCGCTTCGGGCGCCGATGCTTCGGGCATGGATGCCGGCGCGGCTTCGGCGGCAGGCGGCGGGGCCGGCACGGGATCTGGCTCGGCCCGGACCGCACCCAGGCCGGCCAACACCGCGATCAGCACGATCGGCAGAACCCGCATGCGCCCTCGCTGGTGGTGTCCCCGATCGGTACGCCTCGTCCCCTCTGCCCGCCAAAGTCGACCGGATTGCGGAGACGCCGTCAGCGCCCGATCACCAGGTCGGCGGCGATCAGCGCAGCCGTGCCGGCGACGACGCCGGCGAACACCGATTGGCGGAACAGCGCGAAAGCCGCCATGCCGACCGCCGCCGACCCCAGCCTTATCCACAATGGCACCCCGGCGAGCGCCCCCGGCGCGAACACGATGATCTTGGCGACCACGCCGGTGAGAATCGCGGTCGCCACCGCCCTCACCCAGAGCAGCGCCTCGGAGGTCTCGTCGAGCCCGCGCGAGAAAAAGACGCCGAGCCAGCGCCACACCTCGTTGGGCAGGAAGCCGACCACCACCAGGATCAGATAGGGCCAGAGATCCGCCGTCATCGCCGCGCCCTCGCGACGCGGTGCACCAGATAGGCCGCGGTGCCGCCGACCAAGCCGGTCCACATCAGGTCGAGCCCGACGCCGAGCAGCGCCAGCAGCGGGCTGAGCACCAGGCCCGCCACCGCGGCGATCCGATCCGAGATCATCCGGCTCGAGCGGACGACCGACACCAGGAACGACATCGGGGTGAGGAACAGGAGACCGCCGACCAGCGGCTCGGGCAGCACCCGGGCGAAATAGAAGCCCGCGACGCTGGCCAGCGAGGCGCTGGCGATCAGCATGGTGCCGATCCCGTTGGCGAAAGCGATGCGCTGCTCGGGCGGCCGGCGATGGGCGAGCCGCAGCGCCTCCATCCACATGCTCACGGCGGTGAAATGCGCGGCCAGCACGACACCCGGCAGGCGCGACGACGGCGTGCGCAGGATCGGCAGCAGCGCCACCACCATGGGCAGCAGCCGCACGCCGCTGAGGCTGACCGCGACGGCGACCTCGATCGGCGCCGCCCCGGCGGCCAGTGCCGTGATCATGATGACCTGCGCGGGCGCCGCCCAGACCACCAAGGTCGACAGCACCACCCAGACGACCGAGTAGCCGAGATCGTGGGCCAGCGCCCCGATGCTGATGTAGGTGCCGATCAGGACGATCTGGAACACCGACACGGCGCCGGCCTTGCAGCCCGCGAGATAGCCCTCCCACACCGGAGAGCCGCCGGAAGCCGTACCGTCCTGCGCCATGCCGTTCTGTCCCATAGGCTGCCGCAGGGCGCAATCGGGTTCGCGCCGCACGAGGCATGCGGAGATGGCGGGACGTTCGGCGGCGTCGACAATGCGGAGGTCGACCACGCGCGAGGCGGACAAATAGGAAAGGCCCCGGCCGAACCGGCGTGGGATCGGTTCGGCCGAGGCCTTTCGACCGGGCGCTCAGACGTCAGCCCGGTAGATCTGGCGGCGAGGCGGGATCAGAACCCGCCGGCGCCGGGAAAGCAGAACCCGATGCGAGCGAGCCAGGTGCCGAGAACGGCCGCGCCGGTCGCGACCGCCGGCATGGTGGCGACCAGCACGATGGCGATCATCAGGACGACGCTGGCCGGCGTCGTGGCGGGGGCGGTATCGTTGGCGGCGGAGGTCATGGCACTCACGCGGGTTCGGGGGCGGTGTCGCGGATCACCTCGCAACCACCGTGCCAGACGCCACCCCGAGGCCGTCCAGGGACTTGGTTGGTCAACAAATCGTTGCTGCCGCAAGACCTTGGAACATTCTACCGGGCAAAGGGCAGAGTCTGCCGGTTGGGGGCCGCGTGCGCGCCCTCCGAGCCACGCTGTCCGAAGCCGCCCCGAACGCAGCGCGCCCCGGCGAACCGGGGCGCGTGACGACGAGATGAGTTCGATGACCTGCGGCGAAGGCCCGAGCGGACCTTAGGCCTTGACCAGCGGCACCTTCGGCACCGAGCCCTTTCCGCCGGGACCCGACCCGTTGCCGCCGGAGGGCGGGCCACCCTCGCCCTTCGGGCCGGGCGGCTTCGCCCGACGGGTACCGCCACGGCCGCCGCTGCCGCCCCGCCGCCGCTTCGCCTTGGGGGCGGAGGGCAGCTTCTCGGGCTTCGGCGTGATCGGGCCTTCCAGGAACTCGAAGCCGAGCTTGTCGCCGTCGATCTCGTCCTTGACGACGATGACCCGGACGTGGCCGCCGTTCTTGAGCTTGCCGAACAGCACCTCGTCGGCGAGCGGCTTCTTGATGTACTCCTGGATGACCCGCGACATCGGCCGCGCACCCATCTGCTGATCGTAGCCGCGGACCACCAGCCACTTGGAGGCCTCGTCCGACAGCTCGATGGTGACGTCGCGGTCGGCGAGCTGGGCCTCGAGCTGGAGGACGAACTTCTCCACCACCTTGGCGATGATCGACTCGTCGAGATGGTTGAAGCCGATGATGGCGTCGAGCCGGTTGCGGAACTCGGGCGCGAACAGCCGGTTGATCGCCTCGGAGTCGTCTCCCTCGCGCTTCGCGCGATGGAACCCGAACGCGGCCTTGGCCATGTCGGCGGCGCCCGCGTTCGTCGTCATGATCAGGATGATGTTGCGGAAGTCGACCTGCTTGCCGTTGTGGTCGGTCAGCTTGCCGTGATCCATGATCTGCAGGAGCACGTTGTAGAGGTCGGGATGCGCCTTCTCGACCTCGTCGAGCAGCAGCACGCTGTGCGGATGCTGATCGACGCTGTCGGTCAGCAGGCCGCCCTGGTCGAAGCCGACATAGCCGGGCGGCGCGCCGATCAGGCGCGACACCGTGTGGCGCTCCATGTATTCGGACATGTCGAAGCGGATCAGCTCGACGCCGAGCGTCAAGGCGAGCTGCTTGGCCACCTCGGTCTTGCCGACGCCGGTCGGGCCGGAGAACAGGTAGCAGCCGATCGGCTTCTCCGGCTCGCGCAGGCCGGCGCGGGCGAGCTTGATCGACGCTGCCAGGGCCTCGATCGGCTTGTCCTGGCCATAGACGACGCGCTTGAGGTTCTCCTCGAGATTGGCGAGCACCACGGCGTCGTCCTTCGACACGGTCTTCGGCGGAATCCGCGCCATGGTCGCGATGGTGGTCTCGATCTCCTTGAGGCCGATCGTCTTCTTGCGCCGGTGCTCGGGCAGCAGCATCTGGGCCGCACCCGACTCGTCGATCACGTCGATCGCCTTGTCGGGCAGCTTGCGGTCGTGGATATAGCGGGCCGAGAGCTCGACGGCCGCCTTGATCGCCTCGTTGGTGTATTTGAGCTTGTGGTAGTCCTCGAAATACGGCTTGAGGCCTTTCAGGATCTCGATCGAGTCGGCGACGGTCGGCTCGTTGACGTCGATCTTCTGGAAGCGGCGGACCAGCGCCCGGTCCTTCTCGAAGTACTGGCGGTACTCCTTGTAGGTGGTCGAGCCGATGCAGCGCACCGTGCCGGAGGCGAGCGCCGGCTTCAGCAGGTTCGACGCATCCATGGCGCCGCCCGAGGTGGCGCCGGCGCCGATCACCGTGTGGATCTCGTCGATGAACATGATCGCGCCCGGATAGGCCTCGATCTCCTTGATCACCTGCTTGAGGCGCTCCTCGAAGTCGCCGCGATAGCGGGTGCCGGCCAGGAGCGTGCCCATGTCGAGCGCGAACACGGTTGCGCCCTTGAGCACGTCCGGCACCTCGCCGTGGACGATCCGACGGGCCAGGCCCTCGGCGATCGCCGTCTTGCCGACGCCGGGGTCGCCGACGAACAGCGGGTTGTTCTTCTGGCGCCGGCAGAGGACCTGGATGGTGCGGCTGATCTCACTGTCGCGGCCGATCAACGGGTCGATCTTGCCCTCGCGCGCCTTCTTGTTGAGATTGACGCAATAAGCCTCCAAGGCGTCACCTTTCTTCTTGGTGTCCTCGTTCGGCTTGGCGCCGTCCGAATCCTCCTCCGACGCGCCCCGGGCGGGCCGCGCCTCGGTGAGCCCCGGTCGCTTGGCGATCCCGTGGCTGATGTAGTTCACCGCGTCGTAGCGCGTCATCTCCTGCTCTTGCAGGAAATAGGCCGCATGGCTCTCGCGCTCGGCGAAGATCGCGACGAGGACATTCGCCCCCGTCACCTCCTCGCGGCCGGAGGACTGGACGTGAATCACGGCGCGCTGGATCACCCGCTGGAAGCCGGCCGTGGGCTTGGAATCCTCGGTGCCGTCCGTCACCAGGTTCTCCAGCTCGGACTCGATATAGGCGACGAGATTGCGCCGGAGCTTCTCGAGGTCGACATTGCAGGCCCGCATGACGGCGGCGGCATCCTGGTCGTCGACCAGGGCGAGCAGGAGATGCTCGAGCGTCGCGTATTCGTGGCGGTGCTCGTTGGCCAGCGCGAGCGCCCGGTGAAGCGATTGTTCGAGGCTCCGCGAGAAGGTCGGCATCAGCGTATGGTCCTGTCCTGAAGGGAGTCGCCGCTCGTCACTTCTTCTCCATGACGCATTGGAGAGGATGCTGGTGTTTGCGGGCGAAGTCCATCACCTGGGTCACCTTGGTCTCCGCCACCTCGTAGGTGAAGATGCCGCACTCCCCGATCCCGTGATGGTGGACGTGCAGCATGATGCGGGTCGCCGCCTCGCGGTCCTTGTTGAAGAAGCGCTCCAGCACATGCACCACGAACTCCATCGGCGTGTAGTCGTCGTTGAGCAGCAACACCCGGTAAAGGTTCGGTCTTTTGGTTTGCGTCTTGGTCTTTGTGATGACCGCCGTGCCGGGGCCGGCGGGATCCTGGCGGCGTTTGCGATCGCCGTTGGCGGCGGTCGGCGGCGAAGCGTCGCGCCGGGCCACGGGGTCGATGAGTGGGTCAGTCGAGCAGGCCGTCATGATCTCGTTTCGGTACGGAAGGGACCGGCCCCGTCCGGGACGGGCACCAGGAAGCATGCCGCAGCCCAGCGCGGCCCCGGAGCATAAATAATAAGCAACGCCCCGCTTCGCCACCAGCCGAACATGGCGCCGGCCCGCCGCAGGCCGCGCGGGCGATTCCCGGCGGTCCGAAAAGCCCTCCAGGGCCTCGCCGAGGCCCCACCGACGCACCGGAGCCGGCGGCCGAGCCCCGGCCGGGACACGCCGGGCGAGTCGTTCGGCACCACCGGCCGGCCCGGTATTGCGCCACCCGCCTACCGTAACACGCCGGAACGCGCCTTGGTTAACAGGACACTGAGGGAACCCGGCGAAAGTTCGGCGGCTCTTGAACCGAACGGGAACGACTGCGCGGCACTATGGCCGGGGCCCTTCCAACCTGGTGGTGCGCGATGGCTTTCCAGCGGTTCATCCGTGACCGGCGCGCGAGCGTCGTACCGCTCTTCGCCCTTTCGATCATACCGTTGACCGGGCTGGTGGGGGCGGCCGTCGACTATTCGCGGGCCGCAGCGGCCCGCAGCTCCATGCAGGCCGCGCTCGATTCGACCGTGCTGGCGGTGTCCAAGGACGCCTCGACGCTCGCCTCCGGCGCCATCCAGACCCAGGCCCAGACGATCTTCAACGCGGTGTTCAACCGAGCCGACGTGCAGAGCGTCGCGATCACCACCGCCTACACGACCGGAAACGGCTCGCAGCTCGTCATCACCGGCACCGGGTCGGTCAAGACCAATTTCATGGGCCTGATGGGGTTCTCCGAGCTCACCGTCGCGGCGAGCTCGACCGCCGTGTGGGGCAACACCCGCCTGCGGGTGGCCCTGGTGCTCGACAACACCGGCTCGATGGCGCAGAGCGGCAAGATCGACGCGCTCAAGACCGCGTCACACAATTTGATCGCCCAGCTCAAAAATGCGGCGCGGGTGCCGGAGGACGTCTACGTCGCCATCGTCCCCTACAGCAAGGACGTCGACGTCAAGACCGGCGACACCGTGCCGGACTGGGTCGACTTCACCATCTGGGACACCCTCAACGGCACCTGCAGCAAGCCCAGCTACACGAAGCAGTCGACCTGCACGGCCAACAGCGGCACCTGGACGCCGAAGGCGCACTCGACCTGGAACGGCTGCGTCATGGACCGCGACCAGAACTGGGACGTGATGAACACGGCGCCGGACAGCAGCACGAAGTTCCCGGCCGAGCAGTACGGCTACTGCGCGTCGTCCATGCTGCCGCTCACCAACGACTGGACCAAGCTCGACGCCAAGATCGACGCGATGACGCCGACCGGCAGCACCAACAACACCATCGGCCTGGTGTGGGGCTGGCAGGCCCTGAGCACGACGGCGCCGCTCAGCGCCCCGGCCAAGGACCCGAACTACCAGTACCAGGACGTCATCGTGCTCTTGACCGACGGCCTCAACACCCAGAACCGCTGGAGCGGCGACGGCAGCAACCACTCGACCGCGGTCGACACCCGCACCGAGAAGGCCTGCACCAACGTCAAGGCGGCGAAAATCACCATCTACACGGTGCTGGTGATGGAGGGGAACGCCTCGCTGCTGCAGACCTGCGCGACCGACACCAACCACTATTTCTATCTGACGGCGTCGAACCAGATCGTCACCACGTTCGACACCATCGGCACCCAGCTCTCCAAGCTGCGCCTGGCGAAGTGACGCGGCCGAACGTGATCGCGGCGCCCTGGTGACGGCGGCGCTCGCCCGCGGAGAGCGGCGCGCGCCCCGCACGGTGCCGCACCGGACGGTCGGCCGAGACCCCCTTCGACACTGAACCGACACTGCGACCGACCCCGCGACGACCGCCCCCGCGACGGCCGACCTCGGCGACCGTGATCGCAGCCGTGCCCACGACGCCCGCCGCGGCCGGTGCCCGTCACTCGGCCCTTCCCGGGCGTGTCAAGGCCGAATCCCGACCATCGCGGTGACGAAGCATTCACCCTGATTCGCGCTGTCGGCCCCAAATGCGTCCCCGGGGCTCGATCGGGCCGGTTTTCTTGTTTCAAATTAGGCATTGGTTTGATCTCGCCCGGTAACGATGGCGGATCGTCAAAACGGATGATCCGGCAGGGGTCCGATGAGCACCAACACGCTTCTCCCGAGAGCCTCGTCGCAGTGCCGCGCGTTCCGACGCGCGGAGGGCGGCAACGTCGCCGTCATGTTCGCGCTGACGTTGATCCCGGTCGTCGGCCTGGTCGGCGCGGCGATCGACTACAGCCGCGCCAACGCCATCCGCGCCAACATGCAGGCGGCCGCCGACTCGGCCGCGCTCGCGGTCTCCAAGATCGCATCCAGCCAGACCTCCGACCAGATCCAGGCCGCCGCCGACGCGAATTTCCGCGCGCTGATCACACAGCAGGACGCCACCATCACGGGCGTGTCCGCGGCCTATACCAAGAGCGCGGTGTCGAACGTCGTGGTCGACGCGACCGGTACCATGAAGACACGCTTCATGGGGCTGCTCGGCTTTTCGCAGATGAACATCAAGGTGACGTCGACCACGGCCTGGGGCAACACCAGGCTGCGGGTCGCGCTCGCGCTCGACAACACCGGGTCGATGGCGAGCTCCAACAAGATCGGCGCGCTGCAGACCGCGACCAAGAACCTGCTCACCCAGCTCCAGGCCGCCGCCACCAATGACGGCGACGTCTATGTCTCGATCATTCCGTTCAGCCGCGACGTCAATGTCGGCACCGGCTACTCGAGTGCGACCTGGATCGACTGGACGTCCTGGGATGCCGACGACGGCAACGGTAGCTGCAGCAAATCCCAGTACTCGACCAAGTCGAGCTGCACCAGTCACAGCGGCACCTGGACCGTAGACGCCCACAGCACCTGGAACGGCTGCATCACGGATCGCGGGACGTCGAGCGGGCCCAGCCCGAGCGCCGCCGGAACCGGTTACGACCAGAGGATCGACGCACCTGTGGTCGGAACGACGGCCACGTTGTTCCCGGCCGACCAGTACGGCTATTGCCCGCTCGCCATGAAGGGGCTGAGCTACGAATGGACCAACATGAAGACGTTGGTCGACAACATGTATCCGAACGGCAGCACCAACCAGCCGATCGGCCTCGTGTGGGGCTGGCAGTCGCTGGTCGGCGGCGGCCCGCTCACGGCCCCCGCGAAGGACGCCAATTACCAGTACCAGCAGGTCATCATCCTGCTCAGCGACGGCCTCAATACGCAGGACCGCTGGTACGGCAACGGGTCGAGCACCTCCACCGCGGTCGACGCCCGCATGTGCGTCGAGGGCACGTCGAGCTGCACGTCCGGCACCTGCAACAACATCAAGGCCGCCGGCATCACCATCTACACCATCCAGGTCAACACCGGCGGCGACCCGACCTCGACGCTGCTGCAGAAATGCGCCACGGACTCGAGCAAGTTCTACCTGTTGACCTCGTCGTCCCAGATCATCACGGCGTTCGACCAGATCGGTACCCAGCTCACGCGCCTGCGCGTCGCCAAGTAGCGCGTCCGGGCGCGTCGGGGTTGTGGACCCGCCAGGGCCCGCCTCGGGCGCCCGGCCCCTCGAGACATCGTCGCACAACGAGAAAAGCCCGGCCGCAAGGACCGGGCTCTCCCTCTGGGCCGGGCGTCAGGCGCCGTTGGTCGGCGCGCGTCCCGGCTGTCTCGTGTGTGGTTCGCGCGGATGCGTCGGCGCGCGGAAAATGTCGTCAGTTGCCCGCCTGGCTGGTGAACGGCGCGGCCGGGAACTTGCCGGCGAAGCCTTCGAGCGGCTTGAAGACCTGCTTGGCGAGGTCGGCATAGAGCTCGCTCAGGCGCTGCGACTGGGCGACGAAGGACTCGTAGCTCGACTTCAGGTAGTCGGACTGCAGCTCGACGGCCTTGTCGAGCGACTTGGCCCCGAGGATCTTCTCGAGCGTCTCGGCGCCGTGCTCGAACGACTTCTTCGAGAAATCGGCGGTCTCGGCCACGATCACCTGAACGCTCTGCGACACGGCGCCGAACGACTTCATGGCCGCGTCCATGCTGTCCTTGCCGAAGCCCGGCAGGGAATCGAGGGGAAGGTTCATCGGACGTCTCCCGGTTGAATTCTCTGGCGCCAACCCGCACGGCCGCGTGATCGAGTCGTGATCACCTACCGGGCGTTGCGACCTTGAAAAATCTTATACCGCACTGCACAAAAACGCAAGAATTTATTTTGCACTGCACCATAAACGGTGAATTCCGTAGATCGATCAAAGGATTCGTTAACCTTTTCGCAACCCCCCCTGCCTACGGTAGCAAAGCGCGTCGTCTCGGTGACGCCCGAATTCACCGGTAACGGTCTCGTGAGCCGCCGCAGGTTTGGCAAACGGCCGGCGGCCAAGGACGTCACGGGGACACATCGGGCGCTGGCCAAAGCGACCGGTGGATGAGGGGAAACAATGCTCCTGACATTCGGGAACACGCGTGGATTCCGCACGATCGCGGTCGCCCTGCTCACCGGCGTCGCCGCGCTCGCCCTGGTCGTGGACACGGCAGACGCGCGCGGGCGCCGGCGCCACGCCGTCGCCAAGGGCGGCGGCTACAGCCCGCCCTATGCCGCCATCGTGGTCGACGCCAATTCCGGCCAGGTGCTGCACGCCGCCGAGCCAGACGGCATCCGCCACCCGGCCTCGCTGACCAAGATCATGACGCTCTATCTGCTGTTCGAGCGGATGGAGGCCGGCAAGATCAAAGCCGACACGCCCCTCAAGGTCTCGGCCCATGCGGCCTCGCAGGCGCCCACCAAGCTCGGCCTGAAGCCGGGCCAGACCATCACGGCCGACGAGGCGATCCGCGGCCTGGTCACCCGCTCGGCCAACGACGCCGCCGCCGTGATCGCCGAGGCGATCGCCGGCGACGAGGACGACTTCGCCAAGATGATGACCCGCAAGGCGCGTGCGCTCGGCATGAGCCGCACCGTCTACAACAACGCTTCGGGCCTGCCCGACAGCGGCCAGGTCACCACGGCGCGCGACCAGGCGATCCTCGGCCGCGCCATCCAGGACCATTTCCCGACCCAGTACCGCTACTTCTCGATCTCGTCCTTCGCGTTCCGCGGCCAGACGATCCGCAACCACAACCGGCTGCTCGGCTCGGTGCAGGGCGTCGACGGCATCAAGACCGGCTATGTCCACGCCTCCGGCTTCAACCTCGTCTCCTCGATCAAGCGCAACAACCGCCATCTGGTGGCGGTGGTGCTGGGCGGCTCGTCGGCCGGCGCCCGTGACGCCAAGATGCGTAGTCTGCTCGAGAAATACATCTCCGAGGCCTCGGCCAAGCGGACCGCCCCGATGATCGCCGAGGCGCGCGACACCGACGTCCAGGCCCCGGCCGCCGCGGCCGGCCAGATGATGCTCGCCTCCGCCGGCAGCGTGCCCTACGCGCCGCCGACCGCCGCGGCTGCCGCCACGGCGATGCCGGGCACGCGCTTCCCGGTCGCCGCCGCCAAGATCGAGCGGCCCGCCCCCGGCAAGATCGAGCCCGCCAAGGCGCAGGCCCAGGCCCAGACCACGGCCGACCCGATCAAGCCGATCCTGGTCAAGACCATCAAGGTGAAGCTCAGCGGCGTGCAGACGGCCGCCCTGACCCCGTCGCTCGCCCATCTGCCGGTCGTCCCGGCGCACGAGGACATCTCGCGCACCGCCACCCGCAGCCTGCAGCCGGCCGCGGCGCCGCAGCCGGCGCCCGTGCGGGCGGCCGCCGTGGCCGCCATCCCGGCCCAGCCGGCCGCCGCGCCGGCAGCTCCCGTTCAGGTCGCCGTCGCGACCCCGTCGGCCGCCGCCCAGGCGGCCCTGGCCCGTCCGGTCGCGGTCGCCCAGGCGGCCCACGGTGCGATCGCCCCGGCTGCCCCGACCCCGGTGGCCGCCGCAGCGGCCCCGGCGCCTGCGCCGATCGCCGTGGCGGCTGCTCCGGCCCCAGCGCCTGCCCCGGCCCCGGCCGTCGTTCGCGAGGTCGCGGTGTCCAGCGCCGATGCCGAGACCACCTTCGCGCTCGCCAGCGCGGCGAGCCGGCCGGCCGAGCCCACCCGCAAGCCGGTGGCGCGCAGCGGCTGGATCATCCAGATCGGCGCCTTCGAGGGCGAGCGCGAGGCGAAGGACCGCCTGAGCTCCGCCCAGGCCAAGGCCAAGTCGTTGCTCGGCCATGCCGACCCCTTCACCGAGGCGGTGGTGCGCGACAACAAGACGTTCTACCGGGCGCGGTTCGCCGGGTTCGAGAAGGACTCCGCCGAAGCCGCCTGCAAGTATCTCAAGCGGAACGACTTCGCCTGTCTGACCATCAAGAACTGAGGACCCGCTCGATCACGAGGTAAAGCGGACCGAGGGGCGTGAGCAGGAAACGCTCCGACTTTTCTAAACGCCTGGAGCGGGTCGTGTGCTTTACGCGCTCCAGACGACGACCAACGAGAACCACCCGAAACGGGGGATCACTGGAGGCCTGGCTCCGCGGCTAGAACGGCCGAGAGCGCGTGTACGTCGAGAGTTTATGTTGCGTAGCGTTCGGAGTTGTTATCGATGTCCGCGAAGCAGGACCTCCTTGGCCTCGTTCACACGGGCCGCGAGGTACGTCGTCCCCCCCTGGTCGGGATGCAGTTTCTTCATGAGCAGGCGGTGCGCCCGGCCGATGTCCTCGGCGCTCGCCCCCGGCTCAAGGCCAAGGATCTGATAGGCCTCCTGTTCCGTCATTTTGCCGGAACTCGCCGCTCCGACTTGCCCCGCTGCCGAACCACGCTGCGCGTCTTCACGCCAGCCGGGACGTCGGCGGTCAAGGTAAGCTGCAAGTAGAGTGCGGCTCTCCTCGTCGATCTCGGCGAGGAGGCTCTCCAGATCCGGCACGGCGAGCGCGTCGAGCGCCGTCCCCGCATAGCGTCCGGCCAGCACGGTGCCCCGCATCGCGCCACTGTCGTGATCGAGCTCCATCTCCACGAAGGCCGACCTCACCCGGGACACCTGCCCCGGGCTCTTGCGGGTGCGCTGCCCGAAGGTGGCGCCGCCGAAGGGCAGCCAGCCCAGCAGGCCGAGCCCGGTGAGGCCGAGCGGCAGCCCGATCGAGATCTGCCCGCGCGCCATCAGGAAGGCGGCACCGCCGAGCGCCGCGACCCCGCCCGCAATCCTCGCCCCCTTCACCATTCCCTTCGGATTGGCGCGCGCGAAGACCTTCGCGCCCCCCAACAGAATCACGAGCAGGGCCAGTCCAATCAGAAACGTCATGGCGATCTCAACTGCTCGAGCAGGCGCACCGCCGAGCGGCTTGTCCCGCTGAGGCGCTGCAGCGCCTGCCGGCCACCGCTCGCATAGGCGGCGACGGCGCGCAACAGCTCGCCGAGCTCGTGGGCCGAGCCGGCGCTGAACCGGCACCACGCGCCGCCCGAGAGGCGGGCGATCTCGCGGAACGCCTGCTCGGCGACCGGATCGCCGCCCTCCTGGAACATGAAGACCGGAACGCCCGCGAGTCCGAGCTCGCCGGCCCGCGCACACAGCTCGTCGACCGACTCCTCCATGGCGTCGCCCACGTAGACCAGCGCCTGGACCCTGGCAGCCTCGGATTCGCGGCGCACATGGGCCAAGACCTTGCGGATCTGGGTGTGGCCGCCGCGGCAGTCGATCTTCTCCATCAGGCCGGCGAGCGCGCGCGGATCGGAGACGAAACGCGACGAGCGGCATTCCGAGAGACCGCGGAAATAGACGAGCTGGACGTCGAGCCCGCCGACCGCGGCGGCTTCCGCGAACATGTCGGCCTGCAGCCGGCAGGCGGTGTCCCAGGTCGGCTGGCGGCTCATGGTGGCGTCGAGCGCGAAGACCAGGCGACCGCGCGCTCCCGACGCGCGCGCAGCGCCCAGCGCACGCACCTCGGCCACGAACGCATCGATCTCCGGCCGCGACGAGGTCGTGGCCGGCGCGTGGGGGTCGGGGCTAGCCCCTTCGGGGGAGGACGCGCGATCAGGCGGCTTCGCCATCGCGGCACCTGCGGATGTTGGAGACGAGAATCCCTCGGCGAACCATGCCTATCAATTGGCCGCGAACACCCCCCGGCGCAATGGCGTCGGTCCATCGGCACGGGGCGACACGGAGCCGCGCCGACAAGGACGCCCCTGCCCTCAGCCGGACACCGGGGAAACGGGCGGCAGCATCGGCGGCAGGGTGGCCGGGCCGTCGCCGCCATCGCCGTCGCCACCGCCATCGCCGCCGTCGAGCAGGTCGTCGACCTCGAGCGGCCGATAGGCGCTCATGAACCACTCGGCCCGCGCCTCCGCCCGCTTGCGGCCGCGATCGTCGAGCGGCAGCCGCAGGTTCGACAACAGCCCCTGCACCTCGAGCCGTGCCGTCACGTGCGACAGGCTCGGCCGCATCCCGAGCGCCTGCTCGCCGATCTCGTCGACCGCGGTGAGGCCGCGCGGAAAGAACTCGCGATAGATCACCCGCTCGGCAAAGCCCTCGACGAAACGGAAGCCGAGCCGGCCACTCAATTCGTTGAGCCCCTCGCCGACGAGCTTGCGGTTGCGCGAGCCGAGCGTCGAGAGCCGGTTTCGCACCACCACCCAGTCGGTCATCTTGCCGTCGACGATGCGGCGCTGGCGCCGCGCCTCGCGCACCAGCTCGGCATAATGGCTGTTTCCGGTGAGCTCGAAGGTCTGCGGGTCGACGGCGGCGAGCACGTCGAAGTCGAGGAAGCTGTCGTTGAGCGGCGTCACCAGCGTGTCGGCCATCGAATGCGCCAGCCGCGACAGGAACGTGTCGGCGCCGGGCGTGTCGATCACCAGGAAGTCGTGGCGATGCTCGATCTCCGTGATGGCGTCGGCGAAGCGACCGAACTCGGCGGTCTCGTTGTCGTCGACACGGACGCCCTCGGCGCGGGCGATGCAGAAATGCAGCGGGATCTCGAGCGGCTGGTTGATCTTCCGGCCCCACAGGCGGCGCCGGTCGATGTAATGCGTCAGCGTGCTCTGGCGCGAATCGAGATCGATGGTGGCGACCCGCTGGCCGGCCTTCATCAGGGCGACCGCGAGATGCATGGCCGTGGTCGACTTGCCGGACCCGCCCTTCTCGTTGCCGAGAACGATCACATGCGCCGAGATCGGCCCCCGACGCACGTTGTTCCGACGCTCTACATCCGACCACATGAACGCCTCCACGCAGGGTCGATTTTTGTTTTGATCGCCTGTCGGGGTCAAGCTATCCCTTCGACCCGCATGGAGTCGTGAACGTCACGACGGCCGCGCGCCTCGCGCCGCCTTGTCGCCGTGCAAACCCTGATCGAACAACATGAAAGCCATCCTGCCCGTCACCCGTACGCTCAAGGCCCTGGATGGCGCTGTCGCGCGCTTCCGCGCCAAGCGCGAGACCGTCGCCCTCGTCCCCACCATGGGGGCGCTCCATGCCGGCCATCTGGCGCTGGTGCGTCTCGCCCGCAAGAAGGCCGACCGCGTCGTCGTCTCGATCTTCGTCAACCCGGCTCAGTTCGCCCCGCACGAGGACTTTGCGAGCTATCCCCGGCGCCTGTCCGCCGACGTCGGGGTGCTGGGCCGCGAAGGCGTCGATCTGGTCTGGGCGCCCGATACGGCCGTGATGTACCCGCAGGGGTTTTCCACCAGGATCGCACCCGAGGGCCCAGCGCTGGCCGGGCTCGAGGACGCCTTCCGGCCGCACTTCTTCGGCGGCGTCGCCACCGTGGTGGCCAAGCTGTTCGGTCAGGTGCGGCCCGACATCGCCGTGTTCGGCCAGAAGGACTATCAGCAGCTCAAGGTGGTGACGCGGCTCGCCGCAGACTTGGATCTGCGCGTAAAAGTCATCGGTCTGCCGACCGTGCGTGAGAAGGACGGCCTCGCGCTGTCGTCGCGCAATCTCTATCTCTCGGCCGAGGAGCGTGTCCGCGCGCCGGCGCTGCATCGCGTGCTCGAGACGTGCGCCGAGCGGATCGCCGCTGGACGCCCGATCAAGGGCGTGATGGCGAGCGGCCTCACGGCGCTCACCCGCGACGGCTTCGCGGTCGACTATCTCGAGGCGCGTCACGCCGAGACGCTGGCGCCGGTGAAGTCCGCAAAGGACGGGCCGATCCGCCTGCTCGTCGCGGCGCGACTCGGCGCCACGCGGCTGATCGACAATCTCGCGGTGTGATACCGGATCCGGAGGATCCCTTCGGTGGTCATTCCGGGACGGCGCCCCCGGGTCCGGCCTTCGGCCGGCCCGAGGACAGGCTCCGCGCCGGACCCGGAATCCAGCCACGTTCTCGGCATTCGTCGCTGGATTCCGGGTTCGCACCTTCGGTGCGCCCCGGAATGACGGTGAGCTGATCACCCGGATTCTGTGTGAGACGCTGATTCCGTCGCGCTCGAGCCCGCGGCCCTAACAGTCGATCACCACGATCTCGCTCAAGGGATCGGCCGCCGGGACATGGCGCGGCCGTGCCGGCGGCCTGATCAGAACGTGCTCGAGCAGGCGCGGATCCTGCGCCTCGACGAAGTGCACCGCAAAGCCCTCGGCGAAGCGGCGCACCACCCGCCCGACCACCGAACCGACTGCGAGCGGCATGCCGATCGGCGGCCTGACCTCGGCCGAGACGGCGACGCCGGACGCCGACATGTCGATGACGAAGCACGGCACCGTCTTGCCGTCCGCCATGATCAGGGTCGAATGCGGGCTGGTCGGGACGATCCGCCGGTGCTGGCGCGTGTTGGGAATATCGTCGCGCTGGTGCTTGTCGAGCCAGTCGAGCTTCGACTCGAGCTTGGCGAGCTGATCGTCGTCGGCCTCGAGGCTCATGGCGAAGCCGCCATAGAGCCTGCGGAGGACCTTGCCCTCCAGCTTGCCGAACTCGTCGAAATAGCCGACCACCGGCTCGCCGATCGTCCCGATCACGGGGCCGGCCAGCACCATGCCGTGCGGCGAGATGTTGACCAGCCGGCAGGCGAATTCGGGGGGCTTGCCGTGCGTGGCCCGGCGCCGCACCAGCACATAGCGGCCGGGCAGGCTCACCACGACACGGATGTCGCGGCGCCGCTCCGCCGAGGTCTGGCAGTCAACCAGCGTCTTGCCTTGCGACATCGTGGGGCCCTAGACCGACTACTTAGCTCTTTTAAACTATAGCACCCCAAGGGCTAAGCCAAGCAGCGGTTCCAAGGCATGACCAGACAAAGGAAAGAGTAATCGTCGCTCGCGAGCTAATTTCGCCGCGTATTCGCAGCCAAATTTAGTCAATTGGCGGCGGCTCTACTCCAAGACCTTGATGGGGCACCTAAAGCAGGCCGAGCGACCGCAGCTCGCGGCGCATCTCCTCCGGCATCGCCGTCACGTCCTTGCCGGAGCGCGCGAGATCGGACGGAGCGTCCTTGGGGGCGAGATAGCGCCAGCCCTGGAACGCCCGGTAGGGCCGCGGCTCGACCGGGACGACCGTCGGTTCGAGCAGCAGTCGGCAACGACCGACCCCCTCGCCGTCGACGAAGGGCTCGATGCCGACCAGCGTCTGGCGGCAGGCGATCTCGCCGCGGATGACCCAGTAGAGCGAGCCGCCGTCGAGGAGCTCCTCGCCCCGCTTCGGGGTCATGCGGGTGACGTGGACGTGCTGGCGCGGGCTGCCCTTCGGGCGCTTGGCGAGCCGCTCGCGGATCCAGTCCTCGAGATCGGCAATGCCGTCGCAGCCGACGCACAGCTTCAGGAGATGCAGGGGCATCCGATCGTCCTAGCCGATCAGCGTTCGAGCGGCCAGCGGTCGGCCGGGGTCTGTGGACAGAGGCCCTTCAGTCGTCGCTGCCGTCGGCGGCGGCCGGGGCCGGCGGGGCGGCGGGCGCCGGCTTGGGC
>NZ_JACAAX010000044.1 GCF_013377085.1 Rhodoplanes sp.
GTGGCGAGCCTGGTCGGTGGCGAGCCTGGTCGGTGGCGAGCCTGGTCGGTGGCGAGCCTGGTCGGTGGCGACATATGTCGGCCCCGCCCCTGGGCAGGCGTCGACGATAGCACGACGACCCTCCCGCTCCCCTGGCATCCGGCCAATCCGTACCGCGTCCGTGATTCGTCGGGGGGCGCCGTCGTTCCTGGGCGTCGCCTGACTCCGGGCATGATCAAAAGCTAGGCATCCGGATCGCGTCGGCACGGCCTTCCCGCACGCATCCGCCCCAGCCCCTCCGGACGACCGCGTCCCGCGCATCGCGGCCCGGTCGCGACCACGCTCCCGGTATTGCCGAACGCCGTAAAACCCGGCTAACTCCTCGCCCCGACCAAGGGCCCGGCCGTCGCCCCCGATCGACCGGCGGCCGTGCCAGCGCAGCAGGACCGCCGATGTTCTCTCACCTGATGACCACCAGACGGTTCGCCCCCCTGTTCTGGTGCCAGTTTTTCAGCGCCTTCAACGACAACTTCCTCAAGAACTCGCTCGTCTTTCTGATTCTCTACCGGATGACGGGATCGAATTCCGAGGCGCTGATCACGCTGGCCGGCGCGACGCTGATCCTGCCCTTCTTCCTGTTGTCGGCGCTCGGCGGCGAGATCGCCGACCGTTACGACAAGGCGATCGTGGCGCGCTGGCTCAAGCTCGTCGAGATCGCCGTCGCCTTGTTCGCGATCCTCGGCTTCTGGCTGCACTCGCTGCCGCTGCTGTTCGTCGCGCTGTTCCTGATCGGCGTGATCGCGGCGCTGTTCGGCCCGATCAAGTACGGCATCCTGCCCGACCATCTGGCGCAGACGGAGCTGCCGGCCGGCAACGCTCTCGTGGAAGGCGCGACCTTCCTGGCCATCCTGCTCGGCACCATCGTGGGCGGCCTCGCCGCCAAGGACGGCGGCGACCCGGCCTCCTTCGCCGGCCTGATGATGGTGGTCGCGATCCTGTGCTGGCTCTCGGCCCTGATGATCCCGAAAACCGGCGAAGGCGCCCCCGGCCTGAAGATCGATACCAATATCGCCCGCTCGACGGCGCGGCTGCTGCGCGAGCTGAAGGCGGATCGCCGGCTGTGGTGGTCGGCCCTGGTGGTGAGCTGGTTCTGGCTCACCGGCGCCATCGCGCTGTCGCTGATGCCGCCGCTGATCAAGTCGACGCTCGGTGCCGCCGAGGAGGTCATCACGGTCTATCTCGCCGTGTTCTCGATCGGCATCGCCATCGGCTCGGCGTTCGCCGCCTGGCTCGCCCACGGCCGCATCGTGCTGCTGCCGACCGTGCTGGGCGCGGCGATGCTCGGCATCCTCTGCATCGACCTCGGCTGGTGGATGTCGGGCGTGGCGAGCGCCACCACGGGCCACGGCCTCGGCGACGTGTTCGGCTCGGTGCGCGGCGTCCATGTCGCCTTCGACCTGTTCGGCATGGCGGTCGCCGGCGGCCTGTTCATCGTCCCGGCCTTCTCGGCCATGCAGGCCTGGGCGGGCCAGGACCACCGCGCCCGGGTGATCGCCGCCAACAACGTGCTCAACGCCGCGTTCATGGTCGCGGCCGCCGTGTTCGTCGCCGTGCTGCAGATCGCCGGGCTGACGCCGGCGGTTCTGTTCATGGTGCTCGGCGCCGCCAATCTCGTGGTCGGCTGGGTGATCTTCAAGACGCTGCCGACCAACCCGGTGCGCGACTTCCTCTCCATCGTGTTCCGCGCCTTCTTCCGTGCCGAGGTGCACGGGCTGGAGAACGTCGCGAAGGCCGGGCCGAACGCCATCATCGCGCTCAACCATCTGAGCTTCCTCGACGCGCCGCTGGCGTTGTCGATCCTGCCCAAGGATCCGGTCTTCGCCGTCGACAGCACCATCGCGACGCGCTGGTGGGTGAAGCCGTTCCTGCGCTTCACCCGGGCGATGCCGATCGACCCGACCAAGCCGTGGGGCACCCGCGCCCTCATCCACGCCGTGCAGGGCGGCGACAGCCTGATCATCTTCCCGGAGGGCCGCATCACGGTCACGGGCAGCCTGATGAAGGTCTATGACGGGGCTGGCCTGATCGCCGACAAGTCGGACGCCTTCGTGCTGCCGGTGCGCATCCAGGGCCTGGAGCAGACGCCGTTCTCGCGCCTCGAGCGCCACCAGGTGCGTCGCCGGCTGTTTCCCAAGGTGACGGTCGACATCCTGGAGCCGGTGAAGCTCTCCGTGGATCCGACGCTGCGCGGAAAAAAGCGGCGCGTCGCCGCCGGCGCCGCGCTCTACCGGGTGATGTCGGACCTCGTCTTCCGCACCACCTCGATGGATCGCACCATTCCCGAGGCGATGATCGAGGCGGCCGAGGCCCACGGCCCGAATCGCGTCGCAGTCGAGGATCCGGTCTCCGGCGAGCTCACCTATCGCAAGATGCTGATCGGCGCCGCCGTGCTGGGCCGCAAGCTCGCGCCGCTCGCGCAACCTGGCGAATACATCGGCGTGCTGCTGCCGAACGCCAATGGCGCGGTCGTCACCCTGCTGGGCCTGATGTGGGCGGGCCGCGTTCCGGCGATCCTCAACTTCAGCGCCGGACCGACCAATGTGCGGGCCGCCTGCAAGGCGGCGAAGCTAACCACCATCGTCACGTCGCGCACCTTCATCGAGAAGGGCCGGCTCGACAACCTGGTCGCGGCGCTCGCCCCCGACCATCGGCTCGTCTTTCTGGAGGACGTCCGCCAGACCGTGACCTTCACCGACAAGCTGCGCGGCATGATGGAGTACAAGACGCCGCTGGTCGCCCGCAGCCCGGACGATCCCGCCGCGGTGCTGTTCACCTCCGGCTCCGAAGGCGTGCCGAAGGGCGTCGTGCTGGCCCACCGCAACATCCTGGCCAATGCGGCGCAGGCCAAGGCGATCGTCGACTTCGGCTACGGCGACAAGGTGTTCAACGTGCTGCCGGTGTTCCACGCCTTCGGCCTCACCATCGGCTTCATCCTGCCCCTGGTGCACGGCGTCACCGTCTACATGTATCCATCGCCGCTGCACTACCGGCTGGTCCCCGAGATGGTCTACGCGACCAACTCGACCATCCTGTTCGGCACCGACACGTTCCTCAACGGCTATGCCCGCTCGGCCAACCCGTACGACTTTCGCTCGCTGCGCTACGTCATGGCGGGCGCCGAGGCCGTCAAGGAGGCGACGCGGCGCACCTATATGGAGAAGTTCGGACTGCGGATCCTCGAGGGCTACGGCGTCACCGAGGCGGCGCCCGCCCTCGCCCTCAATACGCCGATGTTCAACAAGTTCGGCACGGTCGGCCGGCTGTTTCCGGGCATGGAGGCACGGCTCGACCCGGTGCCGGGCGTCGACGAGGGCGGCCGGCTGTTCATCCGCGGCCCCAACGTGATGGTCGGCTATCTGCGGGTCGAAAATCCCGGCGTGATCGAGCGGCCGCCCGAGGGCTGGCACGACACCGGCGACATCGTGACGATCGACGCCGACGGCTTCATCGCCATCAAGGGCCGGGCCAAGCGCTTCGCCAAGGTGGGCGGCGAGATGATCTCGCTCGCCGCCGTCGAGACGCTGGCCTTCGACCTGTGGCCGGACGCGATCCATGCGGTGGCGCCGATTCCGGACGCCCGCAAGGGCGAGAAGCTGGTGCTGCTGACCACCCAGCACGGCGCCAACCGCTCCGACTTCATCGCCTTCGCCCGCAAGCGCGGCGCCTCCGAGATGCTGATCCCGGCCGAGTTCGTGGTGCTGGAGAAGCTGCCCATGCTGGGCTCCGGCAAGGTCGACAACCTCGCCGTGGTCCAGATGGTGCGCGAGCGCTTCAAGCTCGAAGGGGTGGCGTGAGCTGATGGCCATTCCGGGGCGCGCCGGAGGCGCGAACCCGGAATCCAGACGCTGTCACGAAAGCCCGTTGCCGGGCTGGATTCCGGGTCCGGCGCTTTGCGCCGGCCCGGAATGACGGGACATCAGAACGTCGCCCCCGCCCTGACCAGAAACGTCCGGCCGGTCTGCGGATAGGCGCTGTAGCGGCCGAGCGTGACAGTGCTGGCCGCGGCGTAGTCGAAGTACTCCGTGTTGAACAGGTTCTGCACCGACACTGACCAGAAGTACCGGTCGAGCTCGCCGCCGAGCCGCACGTCGACCAGCGTGACGGGCGAGATCGTCGGCTGCACATTGGCCTGATCGTTGTCCATGCGGCGCGAGCCGACATAGCGGATGTCGCCGTTGAACACGAGGCGCTTGTCGAGAATGGTCCAGGCGACGCCCACGCTCGCGGTGTTGTGGGCGACCAGCGGCACGTCGTTGCCCGCATAGGGCCCCTCGCGGAACACCGAGCGCGTATAGGCGACGCCGGCCTTCAGCCGGATCGTCTCGGTCACCTGGGCGCTCGCCATCGCCTCGCTGCCATAGCGTCGCGTCGGGTCGAGATTGACGTTGGCGAAGATGTCGGGCCGGTAGTGGATCTCGTTCTCCAGATACATGTCGTACAGGCTCCACTGCATGTCGAAGATGCCGACATGCGCCCGCACGCCGGCCTCGGCGTCGTGTGAGGTCTGGGTCTTCAGGTTGAAGTCGCTCGGGTAGGCGGTGAGCGACAGCCGCTCGTCGACGGTCGGGACCCGAAAGCTCTGGGCGGCGCGGCCGAACAGCGTGATCATGCCGTTGAGCCGATGCTCCAGCCCGACATGCCAGGCCGTGTTGGTGGCGGCGGCGTCGTACGGACTCGAGCCCGAGTCGAACGCGCCACCCGGCGCCGACGCGTCGAAGCGGTCGCGGGCACGGATCGCCGTACGCTGCGCGCGGCCGCCGGCGGAAACGTCGGTCGAGCCGAACAGCGTCACGGTGTTCATCGTGTAGGCGGCGAGCGAGGCCTGGTCGAGGTCGTAGCGATGCACCGGCGCGGCGCCGGAGAATTGGCCGCGCGGCGACGCATAGGTGGAGTCGTAAAAGTCGACGCCGCTTATCGACCGGTACGGCAGGCCCGCCACCGTGGTGTCGACCTTCAGGCGCGGCGTCACCGAGGCGGTGGTCAGGGCCGCCTCGTAGAAATAGGTCGGCACGTTCACGGTGGTGAAGTAGCCGCCCTGTTGCTCCTTGTGGCGCACGCCGCCGTCGACGATCAGCTCGGCACCCGGCATCAAGCTGACCGTGATGCCGGCCGTGCCGTTGAGGCCCTGCTTGTCGGCATAGTCGAACGGCGTGTTGGTGCCGCGCCGGTCGGTGGCGAGCTGGTTGATGCCGAGGGTGGGATCGACGGTGCGGCCGCCCGGCAGCCCGAGATGCTGGTCGTCGGCCGAAACGTTGGCGTAGAGGCTGCCCCACTCGGTCGCATAGGTGTAGTTGCCGACGCCGTTGAACTGCCGGTAGTCGTTGTTGGCGCGAAAACCGTCCGACCGCACCCCGTTGGCGAAAACGCTCAGCGCATGCGGGCCGGAGGCGAGATTGGCCGAGTAGTTTCCTTCGACCTGCCCGTAGGAGCCGACCGCCGTCTCGACCCGCAGCTTGTTGGGCAGCCCGGCGCCCGTCTTGGTGACGATGTTGATGACGCCGCCGACCGCGCCGTCGCCGTACAGCACGGCGCCGCTGTTGCCGCGGGTGATCTCGATGCGGGCGATGCTGTCGCGCGGGATCGCGGCCCAGTCGACGCCCTGCAGGTCGAGATCGTTGAGGCGGCGGCCATTGACCAGCACCAGGGTGTTCGAGGCGCCGGTGGCGCCGAAGCCGCGCAAATCGACGACCGCGTTGGCACCGTTGACGCCGCCGAACAGGCTGCGGACCTGCACGCCCGGCTCGCGTGCGAGAATCCCCGGGATGGTCGCCTCTGGCGAGCGGGCGATGTCGTCCGCCGTGATGATGCTGGTCGACGCGCCCGTGATGCCGGAGTCGAGCCGGGTCGCCGTCACGGTGAGGTCGGGGAGCGTGGTGCTCTGCCCGTAGGCGGCGCTGCCGAGCAGCGCCGAGAGGCCGGCGGCGAGCGTGGTGCGAACGAGCGTGGTGGAGCCGAGAAGATTTCGGCTAAGCGTGCGGGTCATGCCCGGTGTCCTTCGCGTTGTGTGGATCATGCGGTTCGAGATGCATGAGCCGACGCGAAGGACGCCGCGGACGAACGATAGGCGGCGCCCCCGGCGGAAGCCGGACGGACCGATCATCGTCGGGTCGCGGGTCGAATCGAAACACCATGGTCCTCGCGCCGGTCACGATGTCACCGCTGCGAAAGACCGCTCCGTGTGGGGCTCCCCGCCCACCGGTTGGGTGACTGTGCAGGCAGGTCTCCTGGCTTGCGGGTCGTCGCTGCACCCGGCCTTCCCAGTTTCCCAGTGGCCGTGTCGGATGCGGCTCGCCGCTCACAGTTGCGGGACCAGCCACGGCTTCGCGGCCCGAAGGCCCCGTTCCGTGTTCCCTCTTTCCTCTCCGCGGTCGCCCGCGGAGAACCAGCACGGGCTGACCATCCGGCCACGTCCGAGGCTCGTCAATACGAAGGGTTCCGCTGGGCATGCAGAAGGCCGGCTGGTGTTGCCGGCCTTCCACAGGTGCATCAGAAGGCGTTGCGTCGCCTCAGTTCGCGCGGTGCGGGCGCGCCGTCATGGCCGCGGGACCGGACACGCCGGCGTGACGGACATGGTGGCCGACACGCAGGTCGCGGGACCGGATCGTGGTGACGTGGCGGACCCGCTTCACGTGGCGCACCGACCGGACGTCGGTCACGTGGCGGACGTGCCTGATGCGCTTCACGTGGCGGACGTGCTCGACCGACCGCAGGTGCTTGACGGACCGCACGTGCTTCACGTGACGGACATGGGTGACACGCTTCACGTGAGCGGCGGTCGGCTGGGCCAGCGGGGCCGGAGCCGTGCGGATCGCCGGGGTTGTCGCGGCCGGGGTCTTGCCGGCCGGATTGGTCCCGGCGGACGCCGGACCGCCCTGGGCGAGGGCACCGCCGGCGGCGACGCTGGCGGCGAGAAGAGCGACGGCGATGGTCTTCAACATGCTCTGTCCTCTCGAAACGAGCCGGCTCGGTAGGAGCCGTTGCTCCGGCCGTAGACCGGTTCGGTCCGGCCGATGCGCAGAGGATGCCGTCGAGCGGCTGAACCGCGACTGAAGTCGGAAGACGGATTTCGTTCACCTACGTGAAAGTTAGGTCATGTTCCTCGCGTGAAGCTTACACGTCGCGAGGATGCGCGGAGCCCGGCCCCGCGCCGCTCAGTCGCCTGCGGCCGGCGCCGTCTCGGCCAGCAGCCAAGCGAGGTACGACTGGTCGACGCTCTCGATCGGCATCACCACGATGGCCGGCGTCGTGTAGGAATGACGCGCCTTGACGGCGGCCCGCACATCCTCGGCCAGCGAGGCGCGCGTCTTGACGATCATCACCACCTCGGCGGCGCGCTCGATCACCCCCTCCCACCGATAGAGCGAGATCATGCCCGGCAGGATGTTGACGCAGGCGGCGAGCCGACGCTCGATCAGGGCCCGGCCGGCGTCCTCCGCCTCGACAAGGCCTGGAAAGGTCGTATAGACGAACACCGCGCGTTCCATCGCCGCATCCTTCTCGCCGGCGGCGTTGCGGCGCCACAGCGCACGAGCCGCCCGAATGAGCCGCCTCCCCGCCGAGATCGAGCGGATCGCCTTCGTGGCCAGCCAGACTCCAGAGGCGAACACGGCCCTGGAGAAGCTGGTCCACCGCTACGGCAATGTCGACCCGCAGGACGCCGACATCATCGTCGCGCTCGGGGGCGACGGCCTGATGCTCAAAACCCTGCACGTCTTCATGAGCACCGGCAAGCCGATCTACGGCATGCATCGCGGCACCGTCGGCTTCCTGATGAACGACTATCGCGAGCACGGCCTGAAGGAGCGGCTGCACGCCGCCGAGGCGACCGTCATCCACCCGCTGGTGATGCACACCATCGATGCGAGCGGCAAGGGGCACGAGCACCGCGCCATCAACGAGGTGTCGCTGTTCCGCCAGACCTACCAGGCGGCGCGGCTGAACATCATGGTGGACGGGAAGCAACGTCTGCGCGAGCTCACGGCCGACGGCATCATGGTGGCGACCCCGGCCGGCTCCACGGCCTACAATCTCTCGACCGGCGGCCCGATCATTCCGATCGGCTCCCCCCTCATGGCGCTGACGCCGATCAGCCCGTTCCGGCCACGCCGCTGGCGCGGCGCGCTGCTGCCGGACAGCGCGGTCGTCACCATCGAGGTGCTGGAGGCCGACAAGCGCCCCGTCGCCGCGGTCGCCGACCACGACGAGGTCCGTTCGGTCCAGCATGTCGATGTCCGCATGGACCATGCGATCGACATGAAGCTGCTGTTCGATCCCGGCCACAGCCTCGACGAGCGGATCCTGCGCGAGCAGTTCAGCCACTGATCGAGTTCGGCGAAGGAAGGCGCTCGGGTTCTCGGGAATCGTCGCAAGGCGTCACCGGCGGCACGATCCGGCGCCCGGACAAGCCGGGCGCCGTCGTGGATGATGCGTATCGGACGCGCTCAGAACACGCGGGCGTCAGCAACGTCGCCGCAGCCCGGGCTCAGATACAACGGGAGGAAGATCGTCCGTTCGGCATCCTGTCGTATGCGGTCGCTCGTGAGCGACTCGTCGTGCCAGTCTGTCTTGATCGACGCGGCCGAGGCGACGCCTGCCGTGGTGGTCAAGACGCCGATGACGATGGCCGATGCAACGAGATGCGGCATGGGGGACCTCCCCATAGTGGCGCCCTCGCGGCCCCTCGGAAGCGAGGAGTCGTGCTTGAGCCGTTGATGATGTCTCGATTGCGGGGTGTCGGCCCGACTTCACCGAAGGCGAGCCGGGTCGAAGGGCGAAGCTCAGTGGATGCTGCCCTTGGCCTGATCGCCCAGAGCCGGATCTTCGTAGGACTGGGTGAAGGTCCAGCCGTCGCTGGCCGCCATGGCACCGCGGACCGCCTGCGCCCTGGACGCGGCAAACGCAGTGCCGGCCATGGTCGTTGCGATCGCGATCACCAGGATCGTCTTGGTCGCGTGCTTCATTGTATTGCTCCAGTTGCCTTGCGTGCCCGATCCATTTTCGATCGTGGTCACGGCGTTGAGGGAGGTCGGCAAACACGGAACACGATGGCGCGGAGACTGCTCTCGCGGCCGTCGCATGGTCAAATAAACTAATAGTGTTTCTACCGATCGTGATGCTGCGCCAGCGAATTGATTCCACCAATATTCAGTACTGTTCCGCTCTCCGTCACCAAATCCGTGTTCTCATCTACAAAACCAGATGTAGAAGCCGCAGGCTCGCAGCGACGATCACTGCTCGTCAGGGGAATCGCGTGACGAAAAATACCACACCGCATGTCGGCTAAGCCCTTAGCCTATCACGACCACTCGGGCGCGTGATCCGGGCTCACGTCTGATTCACCCGTTCGTGCGTCGCCCGATATGCGGCCGCCGGTATCGTTGCAATCGATCGAGCCGGGCATCTGACACGCGGCTTGGTGCCGGGCTGCCCCGTGCGGGTGCGTGGCGCCGAGGGCGGGCGGCTCCTCGGAGCCGCCCGTTTCACTTTCCAGGAGCCGCCATCGCGCATCGGGAATGGCCAGGGTCGACCCGAAGCGACGGCGCCCCGAAAGACCGAGACCTGATGATCAGAATCGCGTCCGAGTCATCCGGTGACCCGCCGAGTTAACCTAAACCCTTCCTTAAGCGGTCCGGTGCCAGGATCGGCACGATCCTTCGTCGTGTTCCGCGTGCGTGAGCCATGGTCCGTATCGATTTCAACCGGCTGCGGTTTCTCCTGATCGACGACAATGCGCATATGCGGCGCATCCTGCGCACGTTGCTGCATGGCTTCGGCTCACGCGAGGTCTACGAGGCCGAGGACGGCGCCGCCGGGCTCGAGGCCTTCACGCACAACATCCCCGACATCGTCATCTCCGACTGGGCGATGCCGATCTTCGACGGGCTCGAGCTGACCCAGATGATTCGCCAGCCGGGCGCCAACGCCAACCCGTTCGTGCCGATCATCATGCTGACGGGCCACTCCGAGAAGAAACGCGTGATGGCGGCGCGCGACTGCGGCGTCACCGAGTTCCTGGTCAAGCCGATCTCGGCAAACGCCCTCTATCAGCGTATCCTGACCGTGGTGGTGAACCCGCGGCCCTTCATCAAGACCAAGACGTTCTTCGGGCCCGATCGGCGCCGTCTGGTCAACCCGAACTATGTCGGGGTCGAGCGCCGCAAGGGATCCGGCAAGGCCGAGATCATCCCGCAGCAGGCGCTGTTCGAGCGCGTCAAGATCAGCGAGTGAGCGGAGACCGCCGATGACGTCCGGGCGTCGAGACGGCCCGCGGAAGACCGGCCGGGGCAGCGAGCCGAAGGTCACGCAATTCCGCGACCACGACGTGATCGTGCCGCAGAACACGCTGCGCAAGGCCTGGGCGGAGCCCCTGGCCGGTGGCAGCGACCCGGTCGCCGACGCCGAGCGCGCGCTGGCCGCCCTGTCGGGCGAGTTCGCCGGTTGGATGGAGAGCGAGTGCGAGCGGCTCGATGCGGCGCGCGGCGCCGTGCGGGCCAAGGGTTTCGACCAGGAGACCCGGCAGACGATCCATCACGCCGCCCACGACATCAAGGGCCACGCCGCCACCTTCGGCTATCCGCACGCCGCCGCGGCCGCCGCCAGCCTGTGCCGGCTGATCGAGCGCACGCCCGACGCCCGCCGCATCCCGCTCGAGCTGATCGACCAGCATGTCGACGCCGTACGGGCGATCGTGCGCGAGCGCGCCGAGGCGCGCGCCGACGTGGTCGCCGACGCCCTGACGACACGGCTGCGCGAGGTGACGGACGATTTCCTGCGCGCCGAGAACGGCGGGTTGCTGCCGGACGACGACGACATTCTGAGCCCGCCGACCGTGCCGGGCCTGGGGCCGCGATAGGTATTTAACAACGTCATTCCGGGATCGCGCTTTCAGCGCGCCCCGGAATGACCGACCCGTGAAGACCTCACGCCGCCAGTCGCACCCGCATCAGCTCGGCCACCACGGTCTGCTCGAGCTTTTCGCAGGCGATCAGGGCCTCCTCGCGCGCCGCCTCGGCGGCGAAGCGGCGAAGCAGCGCCAGCAGCGGCGCAACCTCGCCGATGTCGGTCTGGCCGCAGGCGGTCAGCACCCGCTCGACCATGCGCCGCTGCAGGCGCCACGCGCCGTCGAGATCCGGCCCCTCGCGCCACGCCTCGAGGGCGAAGCGGAACGCCGCGAAGGTCGAGGCCGGCAATTCGGCGCGTGAGAAGATCGCCCGGAAGCCGACGCCGGTCTTGTCGTGAATCAGCAGGCGCACGCGCCGCAGCGGCAGACCGGAGAGCTCGGCCAGCGCCTCCTCGAACAGCGCGATGTTGCCCGACAGAAGCGCGCGGAGGATGAGGCCAGCGGTGAGCTGGCCGCTTCGGCGCAAATGGCGGACGAGCGAGCCGGCCCCGCCCTCCCCGGCCGTCGCGGCGAGCACGACCGTCGCCTTCTCGCAGGCCTCGCGGGCGACCATGCGGGCATGGTTGCCGTCCATCCAGTCGCGCCCCGAGACGAAGCTCGCCAGCGTCGCCGAGAGCCGCGCGATCAACGCCTGCCGGCTCTCCACCGGCAGGTCGGGCCGCGCCAGCAGCGCCTCGCGTATTGCGCCGAGATGACCGAAACGCTCGACCAGGCGGGCAAAGGACAAGGGCGCGATCTCGGCCCGTGAATTCTCGATCATCACCAGGCAGGCTTCGGCGCCCGCCACCTCGGCGACCGCGGCGGCGACCGCGCACGGCACCGGCAGACGCCCGGCGATCGCCGTCTGCACGACGTCGCCACCGGTGGCGACGAAATCGACCAGCTCGGCGTCGATGAACAGTGGTGAGCGCGCCAGCACCACGGCGGCAATGTCGGGCCGGTCATGCGCCAGCATGTGGACGACGGTCGCCGGCGCCTCCTCGCTCGCGCCGAGCGCCTCGGCGAGCGCGGCGCGCACCAGCGGCGAGACGTCGTCGGCGAGCATCACCAGCACGCCGGCGACGGCGTCGCGCTCCTCCTCCGGCAGATCGGAGAACAGATAGGCGCGGGCGAGTGCGCTGGTGGCCTCCGCCCGCTCACCGGCGGGCGCGGTGCGGACCCACTGAAGGAACTGGCGAACGATCATGCTGAGACCCGACGCGACTGGGGACAGGACTCGTCCTGACCGGAAACGTCCGGATCGGACGCGTCCGCAGAACTCGCTGATGAACTCGCCCGATGGACCCGACCCGGACAGGTGTCCGGATCACACCGGGGACTGCGGGGACGGATCGGCACCTGCCTCCGACGCCACTCTCCCCACAAGCATCAGCCTAGCGTCGCGGCCTTAACAAAGGGTTCACCATAAATGTTTGTGTTTATTGCCGAAATGTTAACGCGGCGAATCGGCGATGACGCTCGAGCCTCCCCCCTGAACTGGCGGCTGCCTACTGCGTAGTTCGCTTATCGCGGCTTGAATCCAGCGGATTTTGCTTCAAAGGGATCCTGGGCCTCGCGACCCACCAATACCGCACATTGCTACCTCAACGCGTTTTGGCTATCCTTCACTCGGCAATATTTCGTTCACGGCAGCATATTGGACGAACTGAGCGCCCCATGCCTCGGACCCTGGTCGAGTACCGAGTTTTCATCGGATCACCAAGTGGCCTCGAAGAGGAGAGAGATAGCTTTCGAAAGAAGATCGATCGATTCAATAAAGTACACGGCAATCCAAGCGGGGTAATTTTCTCCGCCGTTGGCTGGGAGGATGCGCGGAGCAGCGCAGGCCGCCCACAAGAACTTATCAACAAGGATTTATGCACATGCGATTACGCTGTTTTTTTATTTCATGACCGTTGGGGCTCCCCAACTGGGAGTGGCAAGTCATCAGGGACCGAGGAGGAATGGGAGGTTGCCGAACAGCTTTACGAGGAGAAAAGGATCCGAAATATTCATTTGTTCTTCAAAGATGTCGACTCGGGCCGGCAGCGCGACCCCGGACCTCAATATCAAAGGGTGAAGGAGTTTAAAGAAGCCATTGAGACCGGACGAAAGTACCTTTTTAATTCATATCCACATGTCAGCGATTTTTGCAATAAACTTGAAGAACTCCTTGCAGAATGGAAAGATAGCCACTCAAGAAACCAGTCAGATCATTTGTCGCTTGGTCCTACCGTGCCACTCTCGTCGAGCACGACAGAGGATCTGGGATACCGGTCGCTTAGGCCCGACTATGGGTTCTGGCTGAACGAGGCGAAACAGCTTCTGATGCCATCAAATCGGGATGCGCAAGGCGTGTTAGTATTCGCAAACCGCGCCTTTAGAGCCGCCACAACAGAATCGGAATGGGCCTCGGCAGAAAATCTGCGCGGAATTGCACGCCATCAACTAAGCGACTTAGCCGGTGCGATGGAGAGTTTCAACGCGATCATCGGAAAACTGTTGAACTCAACAGGTATTGATCAAAAACGAATCCTGGCCGACGCTTTAGTTAACAAGGGCGTTACGCTCGCGGCGCTCGGGCGTCACGAAGATAGGATTTTTGTATGCGACGATGTGGTTACTCGTTTCGGCTGTTCAACTGATTCGGCGCTTCAGGAACAGGTCGCGATCGCCCTCTCGAACAAAGGCTCAAGTTTCAGCACTCTCGGACGCATCGACGAAGAGATTGCCACTCACACCGATATCGTCAGTCGGTTCGGGACTTCCACACTGCCAGTAATTCGGGAAGCAGTCGCGAGGGCACTCGTCAACAAAGGTATTGCGCTTAGCGAAAAACTGAAATTTGCCGAGGCGATTACAGTGTATGATGACGTTATCAGTCGCTTCGAAACCAATAAGGAATCGGGATTGCAAAAATACTCTTCAATAGCACTTCTGAACAAAGCAAATTCCTTGGAGCGTCTTGGACTACTTGATGACGCCATCGATACGAACGACCGTTTGATTTGCCGTTTCTTTTCCGACCCCGAACTCCCTTTACGGGAGGATGTTGCCTGGGCGCTACTCAACAAGGCTAAGATATTGCGTGATCTGATGCGCTTCGAGGAGGCGATTCTGGCTTGCAATGACCTGATTAACCGGTTTCGAACCGCCACCGAACCCAGTCTGCAGGAAAGAGTCGATGAGGCATACGATTTGAAGGCCGCGCTGAAACGCCAAAATTCTATCGCCGCGTGATCTTCATTGCCGCCCGAAGGCGGCTCGCAGACACGTTCACTCCCCGCGCCCCTACCCCCGATTGCCGAACAATCCGCCGGCGCTGGCGCCGACGCCGGGGGCGGCGAACAGCTCGGCCGCGCGGGTCGGGTCACTCGAGGCGATCGAGCCGGGCGCGGCCTGGGCCACCGCCCCGCTCAGCGCGGCGGCGACATGCGGACGCGAGGTCCACAGCTCGGTGATGAAGCGCGACACGCCGGCCCGCTCGGGCTCGCTCTGGAACAGGCTGTGGAACAGCGGCGAGTCCGCCTTGCGGCTGGCGTCGCCCTGATAGGTCGTCGGCGTGAAGAGAGCCGGGTCGAGCCGGTCGGCGGCGGCGGTCGCCTTGGTCGACTGCACCGCCGCGGCGGTCGCCGTCTGGGTGGCGCCGGTGCGGGCCTGGTCGAAGCGGCCGACCAGCACGCCGTAGACCTGGGCGAAGGTGCGGGGCGATCCGCTCTTGTCGTAGAAGATCGAGCGGTTGGCGGCCGCCGCGTTGGGAAACGCATCGGCGGCGATGCCGGTCGGGTTGCGGCCGGCCTGGGTGATCAGCTTGCCGGCGCCGCCGGCGCCGAGGAAATGCGCGATATAGAGCTCGCCGTCGCTCGCCGTGCGACCGATCCGGGCCTCGAGCTGCGCCGCGTTGCGCTGCGTGAAGGCCCCCGCCATGGCGGCGTTCGCCTGGGGGTCGCTGCGCAGGCTCATCACGGCCTGCCGCTGGCTGGGGTCGCTCACCTCGTAGCGGCCGGAGGCGTTCTTGGTGATGGCGTCGGCATAGCGCCCGTAGCCGAGCGCCGCCCCCGCCTCCTTCAGCATGGTCAGCCAGGTCTGGTCGATGAACTGGAACAGGCCGCGGGCCGAGGAGCTGACCGAGCTGGCATTGGGGTTGAAGTCCGATTCGACCTTCGCAGTGGCGAGCAGATAGGTGAAGCTCGCCCCGGTCGCGCGCGAGGCGGTCTTGATCGCGTCGTTGACCGCCCATCCGGAGGTCGGTGAGGTTGCGGCGGGAACAGCCAAGATCAGCCTGCGGAGCCGGGCCAGAATCGGCCCATGACGACCCATCGAGCCTGCGCTCGTTATGGTAAACAATTGGTGAATCGGTTGTTGCGCGGCCGGGCCGCCACCGTCCGAGATTCAGGGAGCACGAGGCCCAGGGAGCAGAGGAATGTCGCACACGACGGCCGTTCGCCATCCGCGCGGCGGACTGTATTTCGATGACTTCGTCATCGGCGAGGTCGTGGAGCACCGCTATCGGCGCACCGTGACCCAGATGGACAACATGCTGTTCTCCAACATGACGCTGAACCCGCAGCCGCTCCACATCGACCGGCATTTCTGCGAGAACGAAACCCAGTGGGGACGCCCGCTGATGAACTCGCTGTTCACGCTCGGCCTGATGATCGGCATGTCGGTGTCGGACCTCACCTGCGGCACCACCATCGCCAATCTCGGCATGACCGACGTGGTCTTTCCGCACCCGCTGTTCGAGGGCGATACGCTGCGGGCCCAGACCGAGGTGATCAACAAGCGCGAATCGGCGTCGCGGCCGAACGCCGGCATCGTCGAGCTCCACCACCGCGCCTTCAATCAGAACGACAAGCTGGTGGCGGAGTGCCGCCGCCAAGTCTTCATACTCAAACGTCCCAATTGAGGCCACCCATGCGATCCCTGCTGTTCGTTCCGGCCGATGCCGAGAAGAAGCTCGCCAAGGCGATGGAATCCGGCGCCGACGCCGTCATCGTCGACCTCGAGGACTCGATCGCCCCCGACCGCAAGGCGGAGGCCCGCATCGCCGCCGCCGAGTTCATCGCCGCCGTGTCGGAGTGGTCGTCCCGGCCACGCCTGCTGGTGCGCGTCAACGGGCTCGAGACCGGCCTCACCGACGCCGACCTCGATGCCGTCATTCCGGCGCGGCCCGACGCCGTGATGCTGCCGAAGGCGGAGGGCGGCCCGGCCGTGATCCATCTCGACGCCAAGCTGGCGGTGCGCGAGGCGGCCGCCGGCCTGTCGGAGGGGCACGTGACGGTGGTGGCCATCGCCACCGAGACGGCCCAGGCGCTGTTCCTTGCCGGCTCCTATCAGGGCGCCACCCGCCGCCTCGCCGGCCTCACCTGGGGCGCCGAGGATCTCTCGGTCGAGCTCGGCGCGGAGGCAAATCGCGATGCCGACGGCCGCTTCCTCGATCCCTACCGGCTGGCCCGAACGCTCTGCCTCGCGGCGGCAGCGGCGGCGCGCGTGCAGGCGATCGACACCGTCTCGATCGACTTCCGCGACGAGACGCGGTTGGCGCGCGAATGCGAGGAGGCGCGCCGCGACGGCTTCACCGGCAAGATGGCGATCCACCCGGCCCAGGTGCCGGTGATCAACGCCGTGTTCACGCCGCGGCCCGAGGTGATCGCCCGCGCCCAGGCGATCGTCGACGCCTTCGCGGCGGCACCGGGCGCCGGCGTCGTCGGCATCGACGGCGTCATGTACGACCGCCCTCACCTCGCCCGCGCCGCAGCCCTCTTGGCCCGGGCCAAGCAGATGGGAGAGGCGTAGGCGGCGATTCACTCCGGCAAAACCGCTTCGAGGATCTGGCCGCTCTCCGATTCGGTCATCAGCAGCGTGCGGCCGTCCGGGCGCAGCACCGCGTTTGTGAGCGTCCGGCCGGCGCAGGAGCGCACCCGGAAGAGCGGCTCGCCGAGCGGCGACAGCACCCAGGCACAGCCGTGGCCGGGATCGCAGACGATCAGCCGGCCGGCGGCGTCCATCACCAGGCCGTCCGGCCCGGAGAGGCCGCCGGGGAGCTGGGCGAACACCTGGGTCTTCGAAGCGAGCGCCGACGGCGCCAGCGGCAGGCGCCAGATCTGGCAGGCCCGCGTCAGCGCCAGATAGGCATGGGTCCCGGCCGGGTTGACGGCGACGCCGTTCGGCGAGGCGGCGTTGCCGACCAGCCGGTCGAGTCGCCCGTCCGGCCACAGCCGATAGAGCCGCCCGGTCGGATCGTGCATGCCGGTCTGGCCCTGGTCGGTGAACAGGATCGAGCCGTCGGACAGGATGGCGAGGTCGTTCAGCCCCTTGAAGCTCTCGCTGTTCACCGTGGTGCAGATCGCGTGGATGGTGCCGCTCTCCGGATCGACCCGTAAGAGCCCGCGCTTGTAGTCGGCGACCGTCAGGCTGCCGTCGCGGGACAGCTTCATGCCGTTCGGCCAGCCGTCGTACTCGTGCACCAGGCTCCAATGGTGGCTCGGATCGACTGCGAAAATGCGGCCGTACGGGATATCGGCCACGTAGAGGGTTCCGTCGGGGGTGAGGCATGGTCCCTCGAGGAAGCTGTCGACGGCGACGCCCGGCTTGTTGGCGGCGCCCCACTCGGTCTGCCGCGCATGACGGAACGTGTCCGGCAGGCGCGCATAGACGCGGCTCTCGATGTCGGTGGGCGACGCGAACCAGGTCATCGGATGTGTCTGCCGGCTGGAGGAAGCCGGCAGACTAGCCGAAGCGCCCAGGTCCCGAAAGCCACGACGGTCGACGCCGCCTCGCTGCGGGACCGCCATGCTACGGTCGCTCCGCCGTCGGCGATGCCGCGCCCGACCGCGACAGGCTGTCGGCGAGGCGGACGAGACCCAAAAACTCGCTGCGCCAGCCGAACGGATCCTCGCCGCGCGCCGCGCCGGCGATCTTCAGCACGTCGCCATAGCCGAAGCTTCCCTGATGCCGCCCGCCGCGCAAAAGCTCGGCGAAGCCGGCGACCGCGATGGCGAAGCGCGGCTCGCTGCCGGCCTTGGCGACGTCCTGCAGCGACGCCGTCTCGATCGGCCGCTCGATCAGGCGGCTGGTCGGCTCGCCCGGCCGCTTCCAGCGCAGCCGCAGGAAAGCGAGCTCCTTGGCGGGCGCGGGCGGGGGCGCCACCGTGGCGGTGCGCGGCGCATAGCGCAGCGGATCGACGGTCGCAGGTCCGCCGACCGGCACGATCTCGTAGATGGCCGTGACGACGGAGCCGGACCCCACCTCGCCGGCATCGACCTTGTCGTCGGAAAAATCCTCGCGACGGAGCATGCGGGTCTCGTAGCCGAGCAGCCGATATTCCGAGACGGCGGCCGGATTGAACTCGACCTGGATCTTCACGTCGTCGGCGATCGGGAACACGGTGGCGTTCGCCTCGTCGACCAGCACCTTGCGGGCCTCCGACAGCGTGTCGATATAGGCCGCGTTGCCGTTGCCGTTCTGGGCCAGCGTCTGCATGGTCGTGTCCTGGTAGTTCGACATGCCGAAGCCGAGCACCGAGAGATAGATCCCGGCCTTGCGCCCGTCCGTGACCAGGCTCTTCAACGCTTCTCCGCTCACCGGCCCGACATTGAAGTCGCCGTCGGTCATCAAGAGCACCCGGTTCACCCCGCCGTCGGCGAAGTGCTCGCGCGCCAGCCGATACGCGGTGGCGATGCCGTCGAAGCCGGCCGTGGAGCCGCCGGCCTGCAGGCGGTCGACCACGGCGCGGATGCGCGACCGCTCGGCCACCCGGGTCGGCTCCAGCGCGACGCCGGCCTGGCCCGCATAGGTGACGATCGACACCGTGTCGTCGGGACGCAGCGTGTCGATCAGCAGCGCCAGCGCGCTCTTGGCCAGCGGCAGCCGGTTCGGCGAGCCCATCGAGCCGGAGACGTCGACCAGCAGCACCAGATTGGCGCGCTTTCGCTCCGCCGCCGGGATCTCGTAGCCCTGCACGGCGACATGCAGGAGCCGGCGCTGCGCCGCCCACGGGCTCGGCACCAGCGTGGTGGTGATGGCGAACGGCAGGTCGGGCGAGGTCGGCCGCGCATACGCATAGGGGAAATAGTTGACCAGCTCCTCGGTGCGCACGGCGCTCGCCGGCGGCAGCCGGCCGCGATTGAGATGCGCCCGCACCACCGCATAGGAGGTGGTGTCGACGTCGATCGAGAAGGTCGACACCGGATCCTCGGCGACGCGCTTGAAGCCGCCGGTCTCCACCGCCGGATAGCGCGCCGTGCCGGGATTTTCACGCGGCGGGACCATGTCGAGGCCGGGCGGCCGCGGCGGCGACGGCAGGACCGAGGCGACAGTCGGAGCGCGGTGCACGGGCGCGCGCAGCGCCTCCGTCATGCGCGACGGGGCGGCGTGACCGACCGCGGCCGCGCCGGCGGATGCGGGCGGCGCGACCATCGCCATGGTCGTGCTGTCCTGCGCCTTGCGGGCCGCTGCTTCGGCCTGCCGCCTGGCATCCTGCTCGACCACGTTGCCGCGGACCGCGGCCTCGTCGCGCGCTTCGGGCTCGGCCGGAGCAGGCGGCAGCAGCCGCGCGATCACGCTGTCGGCCGTCACGTCCTGGCGCGGCGTCGGCGGCGTCGAAGCGACGGAGGTCGCGCCGGGCGGCGTCGACGCGATCTGCGGCACCGGCGAAACCCCCGGATCGGCGACGCGCAGCGCCAGCGGAATGCTGACCACCGCGACCAGCAGGGCCGCGACCGCGGCCCATCGGACCGGCTCGCTGCGCCATGTCACCCTGCGCCATGTCACCGACGTGCTCATCCTGCGCCTCCTGTCGTTGCGGAGCCTCGATGCTCCCTCCGACACGATGAGACGCGGCGCCGCCGGGTTTCCTTGGGCGACGTGGTCGAATTCCTGCAGCGCGGCCGCGATGGCGCGCTCGCGGCCGGCCGCATCGGGCCGCGGAGTCTCGCGGTCGAGCGCCTCGCGCAACGCATCGAAATCAGCCATCGACCGTCTCCCGCAACGTTCCGATCCAGCGCCGTACCTCGGAGAGGCGCCACGACACCGTGCCCTCGTTCACCCCCAGCACGGCGCCGACCTCCGCATGGGTGAGCCCGTCGAGAACGAGCAGCACGGTCTCGCGCAGATCGTCCGAGAGGGCCGCGACCGCCTCCAGCGCGGTCGACCGGCGCGCCGCCGTGTCGGCCGCCTCGGCCCGCCGCAACGCCTCGATCTCGGCATAGGCGCCGACCGTGCGGGCCTCGGCCTGACGCCTGCGGCCGTCGTCCCGCACCGTGTTCAGCACCACGGCATGCAGCCAGGTGGTGAAGCGCGCCCGGCCGTCGAACGAGCCGATGGTCCTGGCCAGCTTCAGGCCGACCTGCTGGGCGATGTCGTCGGCCCGGCCGGGATCGCCGGTGAGCCGCCGGGCGAGCCGATGGACGCTGTCGTAATGGCGGCGCAGCAACGCCTCGAACGCCGCCCGGTCGCCGCGTGCGGCCCGCCGCGCCAACGCCCCGTCGTCCGGACCTTTATCGTCCGGGCGCGCGTTGCACGCGCGCTCGTCGTCGAGATTCTGGTCGCCGCCGCCCATCTCCCGCTCCGTGTCTCCCTGCTTGGACGCGGGCCGCCGCAAAAATCCTTGGCGCTCGCGAAAACATTTTTTCAGGCGGAGGCGGCCCGACCCGTCGATGCGCCTGCGCCACCGACGCGCCCCCTCGCCCCAAACCTTTCGGTGTCGCGGCCGGCTGGCCCGGTTCGAGACCGGTGCCGCCCCAAAACCCGAGTTCGCTCGATCCCGCGACGCGTTTTTTGCGCCCGGGGCGTGCCCATGACCCGTGCCCTCGGTTGTTTGGAAAACCCGAGGGGAGCGGAGCGCCGGCAGGCGCCACACTGTTGTCCGCGCTTGTGGAAGCGCAGCGCGTGCGAAAAACGTCGCACGCCCGCCTCCCGGCGCTCCGCCTGCGGCGATTTTCGGCTTTCGGGCCGCGCTTGGGATCCGGACCGACCGGGTGCCGGATCCTTTCAGCGATGCTCCTCGCGCCCGGGTCGTCGTGCCCGGAGGGCGGAGCCCCAAAAGCCCCCGGGAGCCCGGCTGACGAGGCCGGACCCGCAGGCGCCGCGTTCGCCGGCCGGATTTCCCGGGAGTTCCGGCGACCGACCTGTCCGGCGCGACGGCGTCGCGCCAAACAGCCGGCCTGCCCCATCGCCCGACGTCACCGGTCGACGCCCCTCGACGAGCAGGACTTTTCAATTATGCGGCCGGAATTTTGGGCGGGGATAAGTTTTTGTGGGGCGGGACGAGGCCGTAGAGGCCGTAGCCTGGGTTGAGCGCGAGCGAAACCCAGGATCTTTTTCCGCGCACGAAGCCCCCGGATTTCGCTGCCGCTCAATCCGGGCTACGGTTGCTCACTCTTTACCGAGTTTGATACCCCCATGAGTGGATAGTCCTTGATCGGAAAATTCCGAGTTCCATAATCAGTGTATGGCCCGCGATAGCCTATAATATGAAATACGATATGGTATAGTAAGACATTTAATCGGTGAAGATCGTCGATGAATCTCTGGTAATCCAACGAACCGACTTCCTGGCTCTCTGCTGTCGGATGCACTCCCCTATTTCTCAGCTTCTTCCATGCAGCCACGTGAACACGATCTGCGCCACCCTTTTCGGCCAGCTTGTTCATACGATCGATGGCCCGTATCGAGGTCAGACTGCCAATGAGACCACGGATGCGAGCAGCGAAAACTCTGTGCTCTTCATGGCCATTCACCTGATCGATGATGAATCGTTGTAGGGTTTTAATATTTTCGTTCTCCTGTTCATCGCGCTCCATAGAAAGCATCATCGCTAAACCTTCTACAGCAACACCGATGCCAATCGCCCAGGCATCCAATGAATTTGCACTGGCCTCTATCGCATTGTGAATATGCCCAGTAACTGGATTCCAGTATTGGCTTTTTGTTTCATTGATTACATAGCTTAAATACTGGCGGAACAAATCCCACGACTGGCTGATAACTACATGCGAATTACGCGCGATCGGCGGCTCCAGGGCCGTCCGGCGCGAACGCGAGGCAGCCGCCATCAACTTGAGCCTATCACCTTGGACGAATACGCGCGGAGCAACTGATCGCGCTAGGAGAAAGCGAAGCGCCTCTTCAATGCGCACCTCGAAATGGGCCGGAAGCGACGTATCCGACTTCACGCAAATAAAAAAGCCTCCCTCATCCTTATGGATATGGAACTCTCGGCAGTCAGCTATAAACCTCACATCGTCGGTCAGACCGAGAAGATCGACCTCATCGAAAAAATGAAGTACAAGAACTTTTTGGTCCGTTGACCAATCACCGCACATGCATGAATGCAGATCGCCATGAACAACCGGGTTTTGATACTCTGCAAGCCAAGTGCAATTCGGCAGTATGCGCTCAGCGCACCATTTTGATCCATCACTGGCGACACCGGTGAGCGTATAGAATGATTCTTCATCATATATCTCGCCTGACTTTAATTTTATAATACTATTAAAGTCAATAACAAAATCTGTATTATGAGCCTTATCGACGTATATTTTGAATATGAGCGAGTCTTTATCTGTTTGACGTATAAAGCCTTTTCCAGAGTATGATACAGCGCCATTCCCCGACCTGTTCTGCACGAGGAGCATTTCGATGAAATCGATTTCGAGCCTTCGCTGTCGGAAGGCGGCAATAATACTCTTCATTCTCATAACCTTCCGAGGTGTTCTGCCTAAGCGCGTAGGATGGGTTGAGCGCAGCGAAACCCATCGATCCAGCCGCGGTGTTAAACGATGGGTTTCGCGTTGTTCGACCCATCCTACGGCATGCGCGGCCTTCTTGGGATGAGGGCGGAGAGACGAGCCCGGCGCCGTGCGGCCTGCCGATTGCGCCCCCGGTCCGCCGAGCGGGTGGGTCTCCTGTCCGCGGGCGGAAGCGTGTAGCATCCGGCCGTCGGAGGTGGCCGGCATCCCGAGGCGATCGATCGGTCAACCCTTCTGCCGTGTCCGACTCGAAGATGGTGCGCGGATGGCTGTCAGCTCGCCCGATCTGAAGGCGTTCCTGGTCGCGACGCCGTTCTTCGGCGGGCTCTCCGATGCTCAACTCGATCGCCTGATCGCGATGCTGGTCGAGCGCCGCGTCGACGGCGCGGCCACGGTCGTCGCGGAAGGGGCGTCGGGGCAATCGATGTACATCGTCGTGTCCGGCGAGCTTTTGGTGAGCAAGCGCGGCGAGACGGGATCCCCGGTCTGCATCGCGCGTCTCGGTCCCGGTGATTTCTTCGGCGAGATGACGCTCATCGAGGCGCAGAACCGATCCGCCACGGTTTTCGCGAAAAGCCCGACCGTGTTGTACGAGCTCACGGCCGCGAGCCTCTACGCCTATTACAAGGCCGATATCCAGGCCTATGCGATGGTGCTGCAGAACATCAATCGCGAGCTGTGCCGGCGGCTCCGCCGGGCCGGCGAGCGCATCACCGCGCAGACGATGACGCCCGGCGAGCGCGGAGACGACACCGCGGCATGATGACGGTGCCGGGAGCGGTCCTAGCAAAAGCCGCTCCGGCCTGCGACGGGCCCTGGCCCCTCCACCGACGAGTGCTCGGCCGACGAGAGCGTAAGATCTGTTGAATGCAGCAAGCGTAGCACGGGCAAAGGCGCGGAGCGCCGCGCCCACGCCGAGCGCCGTGCCCACACGTTCAGCCGCGTAGCCCGGGCAGATCACATGGCGCAACCGGGCCGTTCCGGCGGACGAAGACTTTGGATTTCGGCGCCGCTGTCCCGGGATACGCTCGCTCCGGCAATCTTCACTTCGAGACCGCGCGGACTGCGATATCATGTTACCATAGGGCGTCGATCCGTCCGCGTGGCCCGATCCGTTGCCGGACGACCGGACCACGGCAGAACCGACGCCGCACGCCTTGTCTGCAACAGCGCATAGGATGGATCGAACACTCTCGACAGGACCACGACGATGCCGATCCACGCCCGTTACAGAAAGCTGGGTCTCATCTTTACGGCGCTCATAACCGGGATTTTTCCCGTCGCGGGGCTCGCGGTCGCGGTAATGGAAATCTATCTGCGAGCGACGGGCCGAGAAACCGGACCGTTCGACTTCGGGATCCTCTGGTTCGTTCCTCTGGTTCTGGTCGCCGGTCCAATGTTCGTGGCCCGTGTCCGGCGCTTCTTCGACAATGACGTGGTCCTGACGGTCGACGAGACCGGGATCCTCGATCGCCGATGGGTGGACCGTCCGATTCCCTGGAGCAAGATCTCGTCCAGCGCGGTCGCGCGACTCTACGGCCAGAAATCGATCTGGCTCGGACTGTCGGCCCCCCTGAGCGATTACACGGCCGGCGGCTGGAAGCGGACGATCGCCACGCTCGGCAGCGGCACCGGAACCCTGGTGCTGAGCTGTACCGAGCTGAGCGTGCCCGCCGACACGATCCAGGCCAGTATCGATCACTACTTGCAGGGCAGCCGCACGCGATAGAAGCGCCCCGGCGGCGCGTGGCCGAACGGCACGCCGGCGCCGGTCCCGCGCCGGCCCGCACACAGCCCTGCGCCAATCCGACCCAAAAAGCCGCAGCCGACCCGTCGATCGGGGATTTTCCGAACGCGCATTGCGGGTTACGCTGGACATGACGATGGCGTGACCGGCGCTGTCGCGCGCCGCCGGAGGAGGCCGATGCCGACCATCGATCCGAAGCGTTCGATCCTGCTCGTGGTGGACTTTCAGGAGCGCCTGATGCCGGCGATCGCCGAGGGCGACGCGACGATCGCCAACGCGCGGCGTCTCCTCGATACCGCGACCATGATCGGGATCCCCACGCTCTTCACCGAGCAGAACCCCAAGGGCCTGGGCCAGACCGTCCGCGGGCTGGCGAAAAACGGCACCCCGGTCATCCCCAAGATGACCTTCGACGCGGTGCGGGCGCCGGGCTTTCTGCCGGCGCTGGCGCCGGGCCACGCGCTGGTCGTCGCCGGCTGCGAGGCCCATGTGTGCGTCTGCCAGACCGTGCTGGGGCTGATCGGGACCAGGCGCCAGGTCTATGTGGTGCGCGACGCGGTCGGCTCCCGCCGGGCCGAGAGCAAGGAGACGGCAATCCTGCGCATGGCGCGCCACGGCGCCGAGATCGTCACCACCGAGATGGTGCTGTTCGAATGGCTCGAGACCGCCGAGCATCCGAGCTTTCGCAAGGTGGTGGCGTCGATCAAGTAGCGCCGCCGGGTGGACGCGGCGCAAGGCGCCCGCGGCGGCCGGCGAAAGTGCCGGCGCCCCCATTCCAAGTTCATCGGCTCCGGCCTAAAGACGAGGCGCATTTTCGATTCGATGCGGGAGCCGACGTCATGTGCATCGCTTGCAGCCCGGTCTTTCAGGCCGCGTTCCGCTCGCTCTCCTTTCCGTCGCGCCGGCATGTGTTGAAGGGCGCCGCCGCCGTCTCCGCCAGCGGTCCGTTCATCGCCGAGGCGGTGATGTCGGCGGCGCGCGCCGACGGCGGCATCAACGAGAGCCTGGCGAAGGGCCTGCGCGGCGACGAGCCCGCAGGGACGGCGGCGCCGATCACGGTGTTCACGGCGAGACGGGTGATCACCATGGAGCGCGGCGCGCCGGCCGCGACCGCGGTGGCCGTCTCGGGCAAGCGCATCCTCGCCGTCGGCTCGCTCGACGAGGTCAAGGCGGCCATCGGCGCCCGGCCCTACACGCTGGACGATTCGTTCGCCGCCAAGATCGTGATGCCGGGCCTGATCGACCAGCACCTGCACCCGATCCTCGGCGCGCTCACCTTGGCGGTCGAGGTCATCGCGCCCGAGGACTGGGTGCTGCCGGGCGTGGTCTACAAGGCCTCCGCCAGCCGCGACGACTATCTGGCGCGGCTGAAGGCGGCCGAAGCGAAGCTGAAGACGCCCGCCGACTGGCTGCTGACCTGGGGCTATCACGCGCTCTGGCACGGCAAGCTCGACCGCGCGACCCTCGATGCGATCAGTGCGACGCGGCCGATCGCCGTATGGCATCGCTCCTGCCACGAGTTCTACATCAACACGCCCGGGTTGAAGGCGCTCGGCCTCACCGAGGACATGACCCGGAACAAGGGCCAGTTCAGCGAGCAGTCGAACTGGGCGGAGGGCCATTTCTGGGAGGGCGGCCTCAACCTGATGATGGCGCCGATGCTCAAGGTGCTGGCGACCCCGGACCGCCTCGCCTTCGGCCTCGAGCAAATGGTCGGCTACCTGCACGCCAACGGCGTGACGGCCTACATGGAGCCGGGCGCGCTCTACACGCCCGACATGTGGACGCTCTACGAGCAGATCCTCGGGGCGCCCGACACGCCAATGTACAGCACCTTCATCGCCGACGGACGCGGCATCGTCGACCGGGTCGGGCTCGACAAGGCGCTCGACGCCGTGGAGGCGCAGATCGCCGTGGCGCCGGAGGCGCCGGGCCGCAAGGTGATGTTCTTCCCGGGACAGATCAAGCTGTTCGCCGACGGCGCCATCGTCTCGCAACTGATGCAGATGACGGACGGCTATCTGGACGGCCACCACGGCGAGTGGATCATTCCGCCGGACGAGCTGGAACGCCGGGCGCGGCTGTTCTGGAACGCCGGCTATCAGATCCACACCCACGTCAACGGCGATCTCGGCCTGGAGACGGTGCTCGGCATCCTGGAGCGCGCCGCCAAGGACCACCCGCGCCCCGACCATCGCTGCGTGATCGTGCACTTCGCCAACTCGACCGAGGACCAGGTCGCGCGCATCAAGCGGCTCGGTGCCATCGTCAGCGCCAATCCCTACTACCCGGTCGGGTTCGCCGACAAATACAGCGCGTTCGGGCTCGGCCCGCAGCGGGCCGACGCGATGGTGCGGTCGCGGTCGGTGCTCGACCAGGGCATATCGTTGTCCTACCACTCGGACCTGCCGATGGCGCCGAGCGATCCGCTTTATCTCGCCTGGTGCGGCGTCAACCGGATCACGCCGTCCGGGCGCGTCGCCGGCCCCGATCAGCGCATCTCGGTCGACGCGGCGCTGCGCGCCATCACGATCGATGCGGCCTACTCCTGGCGGAAGGAGGATCTGATCGGCAGCATCGCGCCCGGCAAGATCGCCAACCTCACGGTGCTGGAGCAGGATCCGTACGCCGTTGCGCCGGAAAAGCTCAAAGACATCCCGGTCTGGGGCACCGTCTTCGAGGGGCGTGTCTTCCGGGTTCCCGAGGGTGCGAAGCGGCCGACGCCGTGACGCAGGCGAGCCGGTCCGGGCCGGGCCGGGACGACGCGCCGTGCCGGGCGGATCAGCTCCACAAGATGCGATGCGCAAAATCGGCCGCCCGTCGTCGAGCGCGCCCCGGCCTTGACGCTACCCAGCGCACTGCTAGCGTCGAGCGCGGCGCAATTTCAAGGATTTGGTGAAAACTCATGTCGACCACCGATCTCATGTCACGCCGCGGGCTGCTCGGCTCCGCCGCCGCCCTCTCGACCCTCGCCACCCTGCCGGTCCGCCTCGCCGCGGCCCCGACGACCACCGACGTCACCGGACGGCTCGCGCGCTACATGGTGTCGGCGCGCGACCGTGCCCTGCCGCCGGAGGTTCTGGTCGCCTGCAAGCATCGCATCCTGGACACCTTCGGCGCGATGGTGTCGGGGGCAAGGATGAAGCCCGGCGTCATCGCCGTGGACTATGTCCGCGGACTGGGCGGCGTCGAGCAGGCCTCGGTGATCGGGGCGAGCTTTCGCACCACCGCGGTGAATGCGGCGCTCGCCAACGGGATGTGCGCGCACGCGGACGAGACCGACGACTTCGAGCCGATCACCAAGGCGCATCCCGGGAGCTGCGTGGTGCCGGCCGCGCTCGCCATGGCCGAGAAGGAAGGTCGCTCCGGCGAGGAGTTCGTCCGGGCGGTGGCGCTCGGATACGATCTCACCTGCAATCTGCTGATGGCGCTGGGACCGGATCTGGTGCGCGGCACGCACCGGAGCGCAGAAGGAACGAGTTCCACCTTCGGGGCGCTCGGCGCCGCGGCGTCGCTGGCGCGGCTCGACGAAAGGGGCATGCGCTTCGCCATCTCCTATTCCGCGCAGCAGGTATCCGGCCTGTGGAGCTGGGTGAAAGACGAGGATCACGTCGAGAAGGCGTTCGATTTCTCCGGCATGGGCGCCCGCAACGGCGTCACCGCCGTCACCATGGTCCAGCAGGGGATGACCGGTGTCGCCGACGTCCTCGACGGGTCCCACAATCTGTTCATCGCGCTGTCGACCAAACCGAACCCGGAGGCGATGCTCGAGGGACTCGGGAGTCGCTTCTGGGTGACCGAGACGGCGATCAAGACCTTCTCGGTCGGCTATCCGATCCAGTCGCCGCTCGACGCGTTGCTGACGCTGCGCAAGCAGCACGGCCTGACGCCCGACAAGGTGCAGAGCATCCTGGTCAAACTGCCCACCGACGCCATCGGCATCGTCGGCAACAGCTCGATGCCGGACGTCAATTGCCAGCACCTCGTCGGGCTGGCGCTGGTCAAGGGTGCGGTGTCGTTCGTCGACAGCCACGATGCGGCGCTCCTGCAAGACCCTGCCATCATGGCGCAGCGGGCCAAGGTGCAACTGGTCGGCGATCAGGCCCTGATGGATCCCGCCGCCCCGCGCAGCGCGCTCGTCGAGGTGACCCTGACCGACGGGAAGAAGGTCAGTCACTTCACCAAGTTCCCGCCCGGCACCAAGGAAAACCCGATCGACACCGAGGCCGTGAACGCCAAGACCCGGGACCTGATGGCGCCCGTCCTGGGCCCCGAAAAGACCGAGAGGCTGATCGAACGGATCAACGCGATCGAGAAGATCGACGATATCCGCATGCTGCGATCGCTCTTCACCGCCTGATCGACGGGCTGAACGCGCGACCCGGCCTCGAGCCGAGACCGACGAGCTTCACGGGGATCCGAAACGGGTCCCCGTGGACGTCCGTCCGGCGCATGCGCGTCTCGACCAAGCCGGTTGGCATGGCGGGAAAAATCTGCCAAAGGAGCGCCATGCACATCCGGATGCTCTGGTCGAAGATACACCGCGCGACGATCACGCATGCCGACCTCCATTACGAGGGAAGCTGCACGATCGATGCCGACCTGATGGACGCGGCCAAGATCCTGACGAACCAGGAGCTGCACGTGTGGAACGTCACCCGCGGCACCCGCCTGGTGACCTACGCGATCGAGGGCGAGCGCGGCTCCGGCGTGATCTGCATCAACGGCGCGGCCGCGCACGGCAATTCCCCCGGCGACCTGGTCATCCTGGCGACCTTCGCCGAGATGACCGCCGAGGAGGCGAAGCGCCACCGCCCGACCGTCGTCCAGGTCGACGCGCACAACCGCATCGCCCATATCCGCCAGGAAGTACCGGGACCGGCGCTGCGGGCGATGTAATCCGAGCCGAGTGATCGGTTGCTGGTCGTTCCGGGGCGGCCCGCAAGGCCGAGCCCGGAACCCATACGCCCTGTCTTTCGAGAGCGATCAGCACCGGGGGTATGGATTCCGGGCCCGCGCGCTCACGCGCGCGTCCCGGAATGACCAATTGTGCAAACTCCCCGCGGGGGAGAGGTGAAGAGTGCGGCGGCGCTACGCCTCACCCTCGCCGTCGCCGTTCGTGTGGCCGTTGCCGTTCTCGCCGCCCTCGGCCTCGTCGCTCTCGCTGAGGCGCTCGACCGAGACGACGCGCTCGCCCTCGGCGGTGTCGAACACGATGACGCCCTGGGTGCTGCGGCCCTTGATCGAGATCTCGGCGACGCCGCAGCGGATCAATTGGCCGCCGTCCGTGACCAGCATGATCTGGTCGCTCTCCTCCACCGGGAAGGACGCCACCAGCTTGCCGATCCGCGGCCTTATTCCGGCGCGGGTGCGGTTGTCCATGGCGACGATGCCTTTGCCGCCGCGGCCGGTGGTGCGGTACTCGAACGACGAGGTGCGCTTGCCGAAGCCGCGCTCGGAGATCGTCAGCACGAACTGCTCGGCCGCCGACAGCGCGACGTAGCGCTGCTCGCCCAGCTCGATGTTCTCGCCGGCGCCGCCCTCGGCACCGGTCTCCTCGACCTCGGCCTCGGCGTCCGCGACCTCCGGCTCGCCCTCGGTGTCCCCGCCGCTGCGCCGCACCGCCATGGCGCGCTTGAGATAGGCCTCGCGCTCCTCGCCGGAGGCGTCGACATGGCGCAGGATGCACAGCGAGATGACGCGGTCGTCGGCGTCGAGCGCGATGCCGCGCACCCCGACCGAGTCGCGGCCCTTGAACACCCGCACGTCGGTGACGGCGAAGCGGATGCACTGGCCGACCGCGGTGGTCAGCAGCACGTCGTCCCGCTCGGTGCAGATCTGCACGTCGACGATCGCCTCGCCGTCGCCGAGCTTCATGGCGATCTTGCCGGAGCGGCGCACGTCGGAGAAGTCGGAGAGCTTGTTGCGTCTCACCGTGCCGCCCGTGGTGGCGAACATCACGTCGAGCTCGCCCCAGGTCGTCTCGTCCTCGGGCAGCGGCATGATGGTGGTGATGCGCTCGTCCTGCTCGAGCGGCAGCAGGTTGATCATCGCCTTGCCGCGGGCATTGGGCGCCGCCAGCGGCAGCCGCCACACCTTCTCGGTGTAAACCTGCCCGCGCGAGGAGAAGAACAGCACCGGCGCGTGGGTCGAGGCGACGAACAGGCGCGCGACGAAATCCTCCTCGCGGGTCTGCATGCCGGAGCGGCCCTTGCCGCCGCGGCGCTGCGCCCGGTAGGTCGACAGCGGCACCCGCTTGACGTAGCCGAGATGCGAGACGGTGACGACCATGTCCTCGCGCTGGATCAGGTCCTCGTCTTCCATCTCGCCGTCCTGGTCGAGGATGACGGTGCGGCGCGGCGTCGCGAACTTCTCGCGCACCTCCATCATCTCGGCCTTGACGATCGACTGGATTCTTTCGCGCGAGCGGAGGATGTCCAGGTAGTTGGTGATCTCGGCGGCGAGCTTGTCGAGCTCGTCCTTGATCTCGTCGCGGCCCAGCGCGGTGAGGCGCTGCAGGCGCAGATCGAGGATCGCGCGGGCCTGCGCTTCCGAAAGCTTGAAGGTGCCGTCCGGCTGCACCAGATGGCGCGGATCGTCGATCAGCTCGATCAGCGGCAGCACGTCGGCGGCCGGCCAGTCGCGCGTCATCAGGGCCTCGCGGGCCTCGTTGGCGTCGCGCGAGGCGCGGATCAGGCGGATCACCTCGTCGATATTGGCGACCGCGATGGCGAGGCCGACCAGCACATGGGCGCGGTCGCGTGCCTTGCCGAGCAGGAACTTGGTGCGCCGCTTGATCACGTCCTCGCGGAACGCGATGAAGACGACCAGCAGATCCTTCAGCGACATGGTCAGCGGACGGCCGCCGTCCAGCGCCACCATGTTGCAGCCGAAGGTCGATTGCAGCGGGGTGAAGCGGTAGAGCTGGTTGAGCACCACGTCGGCCACGGCGTCGCGCTTGATCTCGATCACCACCCGGTAGCCGTCGCGATCGCTTTCGTCGCGCAGATCCGAGATGCCTTCGATCCGCTTCTCGCGCACCAGCTCGGCGATCTTCTCCACCATGGTGGCCTTGTTCACCTGGTAGGGAATCTCCGAGACGATGATCGCTTCGCGGTCCTTGCGGATGGTCTCGATCTCGACCTTGCCCCGCATCACCACGGAGCCGCGGCCGGTGTGGTAGGCGGAGCGGATGCCGGCGCGGCCCAGAATGACGCCGCCGGTCGGAAAATCCGGCCCCGGCACGATCTTCAACAGGTCCTCGACCCCGAGCGCCGGGTCGTCGATCAGCGCGATCGCGGCGTCGATCACCTCGCCGAGATTGTGCGGCGGGATGTTGGTCGCCATGCCGACCGCGATGCCGCCGGCGCCGTTGACCAGAAGATTGGGGAAGCGCGCCGGCAGGACGGCCGGCTCGTGCTCGTTGCCGTCGTAGTTCGGCCGGAAGTCGACCGTGTCCTTGTCGATGTCCTCGAGCAGCGCCAGCGCGGGCCGGGCGAGCCGGCACTCGGTGTAGCGCATGGCCGCGGCCGGATCGCCGTCGACCGAGCCGAAATTGCCCTGCCCGTCGATCAGCGGCAGGCGCATGGAGAAATCCTGCGCCATGCGGACGAGCGCGTCGTAGATCGCCGAGTCGCCGTGCGGGTGATACTTGCCCATCACGTCGCCGACCACGCGGGCCGACTTGACGTATTTGCGGTCCGGCAGGTGCCCCTGCTCGTGCATCGAGTAGAGGATGCGCCGGTGCACCGGCTTGAGGCCGTCGCGCGCATCCGGCAGCGCCCGCGACACGATCACGCTCATGGCGTAATCGAGATACGCGCGCTTCATCTCCTCGGAGATGGAAACGGGGCGAATGTCCGATGGGCCGGAGCCGCTCGGAGAGGGAGTGTCGTTGTCAGCCAATAGGTGGAATCCCGGCGAATCCGATGGCCTCTAGATAGTCCATCGAAGCCCGGAACACCAGCGTTCCGGGATTTCGGGCAGCGAGATTTTCTGCTTTCTGCACAATAATTTAGAAGATGTCTACCGGGCCGGCCGGCAGGGTTGCGGCAAGGCCGGCGGAAATGCCCGGCAGCCGGCCCCGGAACGAGCGCGCCGGACCGGTCCGATCCGGTGCGGACCGGATCGCCGTTCGGGTCTTCCACGACGGCAGACTTTCACTCGGTTGTTATTTTCGAGTTCACTCAATTTTTGATTGAATGCGGCGATTTGGTGGCTCTTGGACGATTCCAACCCGAGGGGGTGACGATGACCCTGGTTTCTCGACGTCCGAAAAGCGATTCTCGCCCCCAATTGCTGTTGTCGATCGAGCAGGACGGACCGGAGCAATACAAGGTCCATGGCAGCCAGCTCGAGATCGTCGGCGCCAAGCTCCGCGGGCGACCGCATTTCATCGTTCCGTTCACGCTCGCGGCCCTGACGGTCCTGTTCACGGCCGTGTTTCAGGTGATCAACTGGAGCAATTCGGTCAAGGTCAACAATGCGACGGACGTGGCCAAGCACGCCTTGGAGGTCTCGCAAAACGTGACGGCCGCCATCGGGCGCCGGCATTACGCGACTCTCACCTTCATCCCACCGCTGCGCGACCTCATTCGACCGAACGAACCTCCGCATCCGGGCGCGTCCGTCCTGCTGGTGCCGAACGTTCGCGACGACAGCAGCGGCCCCAAGCGCAACCCGAATGTCGCACCCGTCACCTCGTCGGCCGAGCTTTGGACGAGTCGCCCGGACCATCCGGGAACATTCGAAAAGCCCGGACCGAACGGCGGCGCGTCGGGCGGCAGCGTGGCGCGTGCGCTTCCCCCGAAAGCGGTCCCGCTCGCCGCGCCGGTCCTGGCAGACGATTCCGAAGGCCGGCTGCAGGACGCGCGGGCGCGGCTGAACGAATGGGACACGGAGTTGAAGAAGCGCCGCTTCGATTCCTATTACGCCCATCTCAAGCAGTGGAACGAAGGCATCGACCAGCTCCTGACCGACGTCCACTACGCGCTCGACCAGCCGATCTTCCTGGATGCGAACGGCTCGCCGCAGGTCACACATCAGGGCTTCGGAAGATACTACAACCAGATGCGCGGCACCGACGAGAACGACCGGTCGACCGGAACCGAGGGGATCGACTGCAAGAGGTCGCTCAAGGAAAAGTCGCTGACCGACGAGCTCACCCGCCTCGGACTCTATCCGAACAGCCTGAAGCTGCGGCTCGCCGGCATCCATTTCTGTTTCATGCAGTTGAATGCGCTTCTCGACGACGCCAAGACGAAGCGGACCTGGAGCAAGGACCTCTACGACGACCTCGTGCGCAGGCTCGGACGTATCAGGGAAATGGGCAACGAGCTGAATTGCTACGCGCTGCATCGGGTCGATTACTACGAGAAGCAGAAGGATGGCGCCTTCGTCAGCCCCGGCTCGGTCTGGAGGTGGGCCTTCCAGAGCCGCGAGCGGGCGGCGCAGGAGCATTTCGACCAGACCCCCGGACACTGCAGCCGAGACAACCGGCCGACCTGAGAGCCGTTGGTCGCGGTCGATCCGAAGCCGCGCGGACCGAGAGAGCGTCGGTGCGCGAACGCAGGCGCCGCGGATCGGCCCCGATTTGACCTCGCCCGTGGCCGGCTCTACGCCGGTACCATGAGTGTCGAGTTCCTGCTCTCCGCCGCCGTCACGCTGTTCATCGTGGTCGATCCGCTCGGCCTCGCCCCCGCCTTCGTGGCCCTGACCGACGGGCTGCCGCCGGCGGCGCGCCGGCAGGTCGGTTTTCGCGCGACGCTCATCGCCGTGGCCGTGCTGGTCGGCGCCGCCCTGGTCGGCGACTGGCTGCTGAGCCATCTCGGCATCACACTGCCGGCCTTCCGGATCGCCGGCGGAATCCTGCTGTTCGCAGTCGCCTCCGAGATGGTCCTGGACGTGCGGATGGAGCGCCAGTCGCGCACGGCCGAGCAAGCCGTGGAGGAGCGGGTGCGCCATGTCGCGGCCTTCCCGCTCGCCATCCCGCTGATGGCCGGCCCGGGGGCGCTCACGGCCGCCATCCTGCTGGCCGGCCAGGCCGCCGGCGACCCGGCCCGGACGGCGCTGCTGCTCGGCGTCATCGTCGCGGTGTGCGGCCTCTGCCTCGCAGTCTTCCACTTTGCCGGCGCGATCTCGCGCGGGCTCGGCATCACCGGCAACATCGTGCTGGCGCGGCTGTTCGGCGTGCTGCTGGCGGCGCTCGCCGTCCAATACGTGATCGACGGGGCGAAGGCCGTGTGGGGGTGAGCAACTCGAACGGCCTGCGGCACGATGGCCGCCTCTCCGTTCGCTGGAACCCTGGCAAATCGGTTTCGGTCGTTCCGGGGCGGCGCATGAGCGCCGAGCCCGGAACCAATATCCCCTGTCTCCCGTGAGCCACCGGCACCGGGAGTATGGATTCCGGGCTCGCGGGCCTACGGCCCGCGTCCCGGAATGACGGATTGTTACTGGCGGTCGCGGGCGGTCTTCAGGCCGGAGACGAAGCGGGCGAGGGTTTTGGAGGTCACGCCGCGGGGAATCATCGCCTCGATCAGTGTGAAGACGCCGCGCCGCGCCACGGCGCGCTCCAGCGCGTCGGCGAGGCCACGCCGGGTCGACACCCGCTCGCCGTGGCCGCCGAGCGCCGGCGCAGCGGCGGCGAAATTCCAGTCGGACAAATCATTGAACCTCGATTCAGGCTGAAAGACCCGCAGCATCTCCCAGCTACAATTGTTGAACACCACGACGATCGGATCGAGCCCGTAGCGCCGGCAGTTGCCGAGCTCCCAGCCGGTCATCTGGAAGGCGCCGTCGCCGACCAGAATCAGCGGCCGCAGGCCGGTGGCCGCCGCCACCCCGATGCCGGCCGGCACCCCGAAGCCCATGCCGGCATAGTAGCCGGGCGCGGCCAGCGCCGAGTTGTCGATCTCCATGGCGGTGAACAGGCAGTCGCCGATGTCGGCCGTCATCGGCATGGTGCCGTGACGGTCGAACAGGTCGTTGACCGCGGTGGCGATGTCGGTCGGGGTGAGCGTCGCCTCGTCGGCCGCCAGGCCGCGCGGATAGGCCTCGAAGGGCGGCAACGCCCGCGGCCTGGCGGCAGCCTCGCTCCCGGCCCGCGCCAAGAGCGCCTCGACCAGATCCTCGATCGGCAGGTCCGGATAGGCGTGATGGCCGATGCGGACGCCGCGGTCGATCGCCAGCACGGTCCGGCGCCAGTCGAAACGCTTCTCGGACAGAGCGAAATTGGTGTCGCACAGGATGACGCCGAGAAGCAGCAGCGCGTCCGCATCCTCGACCAGGCGGGTGACGGCGGGGTCGCCGGCGCTGCCCAGATAGGTGCCGCGCAGCACGTCGGGCGCCTGCTGCAGCAGGCCCCGCCCCATGAAGGTGGTGACGACCGGCAGGCCGAGCCGGCGGGCCAGCGTCGCGAGCAGCGCCTCGATGCCGTAGCGCCGCACCTCGACGTCGACCACCAGGACGGGCGACGACGCGCGGCCGAGCAGCGCCATCACCTCGTCGGCGCATTCGGCCAGCGCGTCGGGGTCGGCGGAGCGGCGCGGCAGCACCGGGACGCGGGCGACCTTTGCCTCGACCATGTCGCGCGGCAGCTCGATATACACCGGCAGGGCACGCTCGCGGGCGCTGCGCAGCACCCGGGCGATCTCCTGCGGGGCAGTGGCCGGATCGTTCAGCACCGCCTGGTCGCAGGTGATCTCCTTGAACACGGCGAGCTGGGTGTCGACGCTGCGCGCCTGGTGATGCAGCAGCAGGCCGCTCGATCGCTCGCGGGCGCCCGGCGCGCCCGCCACCACGACCACGGGCGAGCGCTCCGCATAGGCGCCGGCAACCGCATTGACCACGTTGAACGCCCCGGCCCCATACGTCACCACGGCGACGCCGAGGCCGGCGTGATAGCGCGCCGCCGCGTCCGCCGCAAAGCCCACGGCGGGCTCGTGGCTGAGGGTGAAATACGGAAGGATCTCCGACTCTTCGATGACCCTGAAGAGAGGCAGCACGAAGTCGCCCGGGATGCCGAACATCTCCCGGGCGCCGTGGTCCTTCAGCCCCTGCAGCAGGGCGGTGGCGAGTGTCTGCATGCTGGCCTGCGTAGCGCCTGCACCGGCCGCCGCCCCACGGCGGCGAGTCGGGTGGCGCGATCAGCTCGACTTTAGAGCGTCCCCGCGCTCGGCGGAAACCGGCACGCGCGGCGTCCGCTCGAGGCCCGGCGCCGCGCCGCCACCCGTCCCGACGGGCGAAGCAGACGAAACGGACCCGCGGCTCAGAACGGGATGTCGTCGTCGAGATCGTCGCGCCGCGCCGGCGCCGCGGCCGCCGCCGGCCGGCGCTCGCGCGCCGGGGCCGGTCCACTGGCGCCGAAGTCCTCGCCGCCGCCGCCCTGATCGAAGCTCTCGCCGCCGGCGCCGGGGCGTCCGTCCAGCATCGTCAGGACAGAATTGAAGCCCTGTAGAACGACTTCCGTGGAGTACCGGTCCTGGCCCTGCTGATCCTGCCATTTACGCGTCTGCAGAGAGCCTTCGAGGTAAATCTTCGAGCCCTTCTTCAAGTACTGCTCGGCCACCCGGCAGAGCCCCTCGTTGAAGATCACGACGCGATGCCACTCGGTTTTCTCTTTGCGTTCGCCGGTCGCCTTGTCGCGCCAGGTTTCCGACGTCGCCACCCGCAGATTGGCGATCGGCCGCCCGTCCTGGGTGCGGCGGATTTCCGGATCCGCGCCGAGATTGCCGATGAGAATGACCTTGTTGACCGAACCCGCCATCGCTGAACTCCGCTCCTTGTATCTCGACCCGTATGCGTTTCGACCCGTTCGGGTCCGACCCCGTGGACGCGGTCCGGCCGCACTGGCGACCCGCCCCTGCCGACCCGGCCGTGCCGATCGAGGGACCGAATGGTCGATCGCCGGACGAGTCATGGCACCGGCCCCGGACATAAACACGGGCGCCGGCGCGGAGCGCGGCCACACCCTATAGCTTATGGACTCCTCAACAAGGCTGAGCCGGGGTTTGTCCACACGCTGATGTTCTGCTTATGTTCCATACCCTGCAACCATTGCTTAAGCAAGCCGACAGTTTGCCTGGCGCGGAACGCCCCGCCCGAGCGTCCCCCGGCAGGCGCGGCAGCCGATGCGACGGCGACTCAAAGGCACCACCGCAAGCCCCCCAGCCACGCTCAATTTTAATCTATTTTTCAGAGAGTTGCATTGATCGCATCGAAACCGGCAAGGACCTGCACACGCGTTGAATCGGGGCTTGCCGCGAAGGTCTGCGGGGGCCGCCCAACCCCGACTTCGCAAGGTCCTGTGGCATATATGTCACCAACCGTTGGGCGATTCATTTTAGGTTCTGCCCTGGGACTTCGGTATTTCTTCTCGGAAGGAGGGGCCGTCTTATGAAGAAGATCCTGCTCGTGACTGTTGCGGCGTTCGGCTTTGCCGGTGCTGCCTCTGCGGCCGATCTGCCGGCGCGGATGCCTGTGAAGGCGCCGCCCGTGATCGCGCCTGTGTTCTCGTGGACCGGTTGCTATGTCGGCGGCTATGTCGGCGGCGCCTGGAGCTCCGACGACACCGTGGCCACCGACCGGAACGGCGTCATCGTCCGTCCGGGCTCGTGGGGCTACTCGACCGATTCGAGCTTCATCGGTGGCGGCACCGTGGGCTGCAACTGGCAGCCGGTCGGCTCGCCCTTCGTGCTCGGTCTCGAAGGCGAAGTCGGCTACATGCACCTGACGGGCACGGGCATCGACCCGCTCTCCGCCGGCGCCACCACGCTCTACTCCAACACCAAGATCGGTGACTGGTACGGCATCGTCGCCGGCCGTCTCGGCTACTCGTTCGATCGCGCCCTCATCTACGTCAAGGGCGGCGTCGCCTTCGTCGACGTCGAGAACTCGATCGCGCAGCCGGGCACGGGCGCCTATGCGTCCGCCAGCCAGACCAAGGCGACCTGGACGGTCGGTGGCGGTCTCGAATACGCCCTCGACATGAACTGGAGCGTCAAGGCCGAGTACATGTATATCGGCCTCGACCAGACCCAGACCGTGACGGCTCCGATCGCCGGCGGCGGCTTCGCCAACTGGGATCATGCCAACTCGGGCATCCAGACCGCCAAGGTGGGCATCAACTACCGCTTCGGCGGCGGCGCCCCGCTGGTCGCTCGCTACTGATCTCGTCGACTTCTCCGTCGAGCGAAAGCCCCGGGCACGCCCGGGGCTTTTTGCATGTCGGGAGCCGGCAGACGGGGCCCTGACGAATCCCTGAGGCCCGCGATCGCCAGCGCGGTCTCCACTTGTCGTGCTCATCCCGGCCGGCGCGGACGGCCGCACAACGCGGCGACGCCATCGCGGCGCGGTAGTCTCGGATGCTCTGGAACCTGTCTCGGTCCAATGCGCCGGCGCGCAAGCCTTTTCCGGCGAGGCCGGCTCCGATTCTCCGATATCTCCCGGCCACCCGCCGCCGCGAGCCGCCCGGCCGGACGACTCGACCGCGCCTGATACCAGCCGTCACTGGCTTCGTCCCCTCGCGTCATGGCCTGGCTTGACCCGGTTATCCATCAAGCTACTGAAATTTAAGTGTTTTCTAGAGATGGATACGCGGTTCGAGCCCGCGTATGACGAGTCGGAGTATGTGACGGCTGGTATGACGTGCTGACGTGGTCCGAATGTTTCGGGTTGTGGCACGGTTTGGTGGATATGGGTTGGTACAACAGTAGGCTAGAGGCCGACGCCCATCCCGCAGCGTCACGGCTCTGCCATTTTTAGGTCTCATTTCAGACAGTTGCATTCCTATCCGTTGTGACCAAAATATCACCCCTCGGCACCGGGAAACTCCTAATGTGCGGCATCAACTCCTTTGGGGGGCTTCCTTTGAAAAAGATTCTGCTCGTGACTGTTGCGGCATTCGGCTTTGCCGGTGCCGCCTCTGCGGCCGACCTGCCGGCGCGCATGCCTGTGAAGGCGGCGCCCATGGTCGCGCCTGTGTTCTCGTGGACCGGTTGCTATGTCGGCGGCTATGTCGGCGGCGCCTGGAGCTCCGACGACACCGTGGCCACCGACCGGAACGGCGTCATCGTCCGTCCGGGCTCGTGGGGCTACTCGACCGATTCGAGCTTCATCGGTGGCGGCACCGTGGGCTGCAACTGGCAGCCGGTCGGCTCGCCCTTCGTGCTCGGTCTCGAAGGCGAAGTCGGCTACATGCACCTGACGGGCACGGGCATCGACCCGCTCTCCGCCGGCGCCACCACGCTCTACTCCAACACCAAGATCGGTGACTGGTACGGCATCGTCGCCGGCCGTCTCGGCTACTCGTTCGATCGCGCCCTCATCTACGTCAAGGGCGGCGTCGCCTTCGTCGACGTCGAGAACTCGATCGCGCAGCCGGGCACGGGCGCCTATGCGTCCGCCAGCCAGACCAAGGCGACCTGGACGGTCGGTGGCGGTCTCGAATACGCCCTCGACATGAACTGGAGCGTCAAGGCCGAGTACATGTATATCGGCCTCGACCAGACCCAGACCGTGACGGCTCCGATCGCCGGCGGCGGCTTCGCCAACTGGGATCATGCCAACTCGGGCATCCAGACCGCCAAGGTGGGCATCAACTACCGCTTCGGCGGCGGCGCCCCGCTGGTCGCTCGCTACTGATCTCGTCGACTTCTCCGTCGAGCGAAAGCCCCGGGCACGCCCGGGGCTTTTTGCATGTCGGGGACCGCGTCGAGGGCTTCGAGCCGACGCCCCGGCAAGCACCGGCTGCGGCACCCCGGCCAGCCTTGCTCGCGCGTTCGGCGACAATACCAGCTCCCAGAACCTCCAACCCGTCATGGCCGCGCTCGTCGCGACCATCCACGTCTACAACGCTTTTCGAAAGGAAGAGCGTGGATGGCCGGGACACGCCCGGCATGACCCAGGTGAATTGAAGCTTCTGAAGGTTGGTCTAATTCCACTCTACCCCTCATCCGATAGATTTAGCCTGTTTTGGTTGCACAGCGGTGAATCTTGTTTCCCATAGGTTGTGGCCAAAATGTCACCAATCCGGATGCCACCCGTTCTATTTTATTCCATCGACTCTATCGGGGGGCTCCCATGAAGAAGATCCTGCTTGCGACTGTTGCGGCACTCGGAATGGCCAGTGTGGCCTCTGCTGCCGATCTCCCGGCCCGGATGCCCGTGAAGGCTCCGCCCGTGATCGCGCCCGTGTTCTCGTGGACCGGCTGCTATATCGGCGGCTATGTCGGCGGCGCGTGGAGCGACGGCGACATCAGCGCCTATGACCGTAACGGCTACTCGGCCGTCGGCGCCTGGGGCTACAAGACCGACGCCAGCTTCATCGGCGGCGGCACGCTGGGCTGCAATTATCAGCCGGTCGGTTCGCCGTTCGTGCTCGGCCTCGAAGGCGAGCTCGGCTACCTGAACATCAAGGGCTCGGCCTACGACCCGCTCCTGCTCAACAACGCAGCGGTGGCGCCCGGCGTGGCCTCGTCGACCAAGATCGGCAACTGGTATGGCATCGTTGCCGGCCGTCTCGGTTATTCGTTCGATCGCGCCCTCATCTACGTCAAGGGCGGCGCCGCTTTCGTGAACGTCCAGAACTCGGTGTTCGACGGCTTCGGCCTGCAGACCATCAACGCCTCGGCGAGCGAGACCGTGGCGACCTGGACGGTCGGCGGCGGCATCGAGTGGGCGTTCGACATGAACTGGAGCGTCAAGGCGGAGTACATGTACATCGCCCTGAACAACCAGACCGTGTCGGGCATCAACCCGGGCGATGGCCTGCGCTACAATTGGGATCACGACAACAGCGGCATCAGCACCGCCAAGATCGGCCTGAACTACCGCTTCGGCGGTGGCGCACCGCTGGTCGCCCGGTACTGATCGTCAGTCCCGAACGACGGCCTCTAGAAGTCCCAGTGGAGCCCCGGACCTCAGGTCCGGGGTTTCCGCTGTTTTGGGGTGACCGGTGCGGGCCGGGGGGCCGAAACCACCGACCCCGGGCGATCGCCGCTCCCCGCCCTGCGCAGCCGCTACGGGATGCACAGATCTCGTTTTGTCGAGACCATCTGGTGGTCTGCAAAGAGTGCACCTTCCCCACCGTCGTCATCGCCGGGCTTGACCCGGCGATCCATCATCCTGCGAACAAAGCATTTTTGCGAAAATCGATGGATGCGCGGGTCGAGCCCGCGCATGACGCTCTCACACATGGCAAGCGATGTGTGCATCCCGTAGTGCGCAGCCGGGGACGCTGTTGATAACCCGGGGGTGCTGGCGAAACCGCTCCGTTCTCATTAAGTTCTGGTCACGCCTCCAATCCGTCCGGGCCAGGTCTGCGCGGCGTGCCGCGCCCCTGCCGCCCCGTGGACCGAGCCCGGTGACCGATGACCGACCTGTTCGACAAGCCGCGACGCCCCGACGGCCGCCTGATCTCGATTCGCGGCGCGCGCGAGCACAATCTCAAGAATCTCGACGTCGACCTGCCGCGCGACAGACTGGTGGTGTTCACCGGCCTGTCGGGCTCTGGAAAATCGTCGCTCGCCTTCGACACCATCTATGCCGAGGGCCAGCGCCGCTACGTCGAATCGCTCTCCGCCTATGCGCGCCAGTTCCTCGAGATGATGCAGAAGCCGGACGTCGACCAGATCGACGGCCTGTCGCCCGCCATCTCGATCGAGCAGAAGACCACCTCGAAGAACCCGCGCTCGACGGTCGGCACCGTCACCGAGATCTACGACTACATGCGGCTCTTGTGGGCCCGCGTCGGCGTGCCCTACTCGCCCGCCACCGGCCTGCCGATCGAGAGCCAGACCATCTCCCAGATGGTCGACCGGGTGATGGCGCTGCCCGAGGGCACGCGGCTGTTCCTGCTGGCGCCGCTCGTGCGCGGCCGCAAGGGCGAGTACAGGAAGGAGCTCGCCGACCTGCTGAAGAAGGGGTTCCAGCGGGTCAAGATCGACGGCGCCTTCCACGAGATCGCCGCGGCGCCGGCACTCGACAAGAAGTTCAAGCACGACATCGACGTGGTGGTGGACCGCTTGGTCGTGCGGCCCGACATCGCGACGCGGCTGGCCGAATCGTTCGAGACCGCCCTCAAGCTCGCTGACGGCATCGCCGTGGTGGAACTCGCCGATTCGTCGGGCGCCTCCCCCACGGCGTCATCACCGGGCGGCCGCGCAGCGGCCAGACCCGGTGATCCATCCTTGCAAAAGAAGATGGATGGCCGGGTCAAGCCCGGCCATGACGAGGCAGAGCAAACCGCCCGCCCGCCGAAAGAGACCAAGCTCGCCGCCGCGGCCGCGTCGGACGCACAGCGGATCATGTTCTCGGAAAAGTTCGCCTGCCCGGTGTCCGGCTTCACCATCTCGGAGATCGAGCCGCGGCTGTTCTCGTTCAACAGCCCGCACGGTGCCTGCCCGGCCTGCGGCGGCCTCGGTCTCGACCAGAAGATCGACGCCGACCTGGTGATCCCCGACAAGGAGGCGACGCTCAAGCGCGGCGCCATCGCGCCGTGGGCGAAGTCGTCGTCGCCCTATTACATCCAGACCCTGGAGGCGCTGGCGAAGTTCTATCGCTTCACCCTCGACACCAAATGGAAGGACCTTCCGAAGCGCGCCCAGGACGCGATCCTGTACGGCTCCGGCGACGACGAGATCAAGTTCGTCTACGACGACGGCATGCGGGCCTACGAGACCAAGAAGCCGTTCGAGGGCGTGGTCGTCAATCTCGAGCGGCGCTGGCGCGAGACCGAGAGCGAGTGGGCGCGCGAGGAGATCTCGAAATACTTCACCGCGATTCCGTGCGCCTCCTGTGACGGCCATCGGCTCAAGCCCGAGGCCATGGCGGTAAAAGTGGACGGACTGCATATCGGCGAGGTCTCGGGGATGTCGGTGCGTCGCGCCGGCGCCTGGTTCACCGACCTGCCGAAGACGCTAAACGCCAAGCAGAACGAGATCGCCACCCGCATCCTCAAGGAGATCCGCGAGCGGCTGAATTTTCTCATCGATGTCGGGCTCGACTATCTGACGCTCGCCCGCGCCTCCGGCACGCTGTCGGGCGGCGAGAGCCAACGCATTCGCCTCGCCTCGCAGATCGGCTCCGGCCTCACGGGCGTGCTCTATGTGCTGGACGAGCCCTCGATCGGCCTGCACCAGCGCGACAATGCAAGGCTGATCGAGACGCTGAAACGGCTGCGCGACCTCGGCAACACCGTGATCGTCGTCGAGCACGACGAGGACGCCATCCGCACCGCCGACTGGGTGCTGGACATCGGCCCCGGCGCCGGCATCCATGGCGGCGAGATCGTCTCGCAGGGCACGCCGGCCGACATCATGGCCGACCCGAAGTCGGTGACGGGCCAGTTTCTGGTCGGCACCCGCGCGATTCCGATTCCGGAACGCCGCGTGCCCGACTCGCGCCGCGTGCTGCGGGTCGTCGGGGCGCGCGGCAACAATCTGAAAAACGTCTCGGCCGACATTCCGATCGGCCTGTTCACCTGCGTCACCGGCGTCTCCGGCGGCGGCAAGTCGACGCTCTTGATCGACACGCTCTACAAGGCGATCGCGCGAAAGCTGCACGGCGCGGCCGAGGCCCCTGCCCCGCACGAGCGCATCGAGGGCCTGGAGCACATCGACAAGATCATCGACATCGACCAGTCGCCGATCGGCCGCACGCCGCGCAGCAATCCTGCGACCTACACGGGCGCCTTCACGCCGATCCGCGAGTGGTTCGCCGGACTGCCGGAGTCGAAAGCGCGCGGCTACGAGCCCGGGCGCTTCTCGTTCAACGTCAAGGGCGGCCGCTGCGAGGCCTGCCAGGGCGACGGGGTGATCAAGATCGAGATGCACTTTCTGCCCGACGTCTACGTCACGTGCGACGTGTGCAAGGGCAAGCGCTACAACCGCGAGACCCTCGACGTCACCTTCAAGGGCAAGTCGATCGCCGACGTGCTGGACATGACGGTCGAGGAAGGCGCCGAGTTTTTCCGCGCCGTGCCGCGGGTGCGGGACACGCTCAAGACCCTGCACCGGGTCGGGCTCGACTACGTCCATATCGGCCAGCAGGCGACCACGCTGTCGGGCGGTGAGGCGCAGCGGGTGAAGCTGGCCAAGGAGCTGAGCAAGCGCGCCACCGGGCGCACCTTGTACATTCTCGACGAGCCGACCACCGGCCTGCACTTCCAGGACGTCGAGAAGCTGTTGGAGGTGCTGCACGAGCTGGTCGCCCAGGGCAACACGGTCGCCGTGATCGAGCACAATCTCGAGGTCATAAAAACCGCCGACTGGATCATCGACCTCGGCCCCGAAGGCGGCGACGGCGGCGGCGAGATCGTTTTCGCCGGGACCCCCGAGGATATCGTCAAGGAGAAGCGGAGCTATACGGGGCAGTTTCTGAAGCCGGTGCTGGACAGGAAGGCGCCGGCGGCGGCGCCGAGCGCAGCGACGCGGAGGAAGCGGGGCGCGCAGGCGGCGGAGTGACAAGGCCGCAATTTTCGTTGTACGATTGGTTATTCTCACCAAATGAGCGCATCATGTCGCTTAGGTCACGCAGAAGAGCACCCAATAAAACCCCAGACGAAGTCTACGCAGAAGCGGTCGAGCAAATTGACCGCGCGCGGTCGCTTCAACAATATTCTTTAACGCTTGGCAAAGGCCGGAGATCTTTACATAAGATCCCCCCTCTGACTGACCTCCCCTTTTTAAGGGCCATCGACATTAGCCGAGCTCACATTACAAGCCTAGAGCCTCTCCGCGACGCAAAGCAATTGACACATTTGTATCTAACTGACACGCTAGTTAACGACCTTTCACCACTTTCCGATTTAACTAATCTTCAATCCCTAATTGTTTCTTCACCGTATTTAAGAGATATCACGGCATTATCAGCCGCAACGAGATTGAAATTTCTAGTTATAAGCCGCTCTGGTGTGCGCGACATATCTCCGCTCAAGGGTCTTTTGAACTTGAAATCCCTAACACTGACCGGATGCCCAGTGCGCGAGATTGATGCACTTCAAGACCTTATTAAACTAGAAGAATTAAATATCAGCGGTACGTATGTTTCGGACCTGTCTGCCATTGCAAACTTGACATCGATTAGTTATCTAAATGTTTCTGGCACTCCAGTATCGGATCTATCTCCAATCGAAAAATTTACTGATCTTGAGAATCTTTTCCTTGCTGGCTCCCGTGTTACTACATTGACGCCAATCAAGGGACTGCACCGCATTAAGATCATAAATTTTGACGGCACTCAGGTTAAGGAAATTTCCCCTCTAAGTCTATTTACAGGACTTACTCGCATTGATATGGATGACACAAAGGTTTCGGATTTATCCCCACTTGCAACTTTGACAAACCTAGCTAGAGCGAGCGTTATTCGGCCAAGAGCAGGCGGAATTTGGTGCGAAAATTGCCCCCTAGATGATTCGTATTTGAAAACGCTTTCGCTGCGCGAGAATCCAGAACGAACAATTCAGATAATACAGCATTTGAGAAGGGAACAGGGCCTACCGGATTTCGACTTCTCCGAGCAGCCATTGGAGTTTCCGCCCGACATACCAGGACAAGGCCCTGGTCCGCACTTCACGATGGCGATCGATGGAGCTATTATTTTTGCACCCCCGGGCTCAATAGATGACACAGGAAACAACGTCGATCGCATACGGAGTCTAAAACCTCTCCTCGAAACAGCCTGCGAAGCGCTGCAAAACAGTCTAAGCGAGAACGAACATCCGAGTTTACTTAAACTTGTTTGTCTGTATGGCGAAACGATTAGCAGTGATGTTGAGGATATTGATTTTGCGAAGCTTTACGGACTTGGATTAAGATTACAAAGTGCCGCCGCAGCTGCCGAAAGGCAAATTGCAGATCGATTATTGCCTAGCTTAGAGGACGCAACCAAAGAAGCATTGGACAGCCTTACCAGCCTTCATGGACCGTTTATCCTTTCTACAAAGGCAGGGTTGGAGCTAATCGAACTCGCAGAACGATATCAGAGGCGCCCGGAGGCGGACCGCGCAATGCGGGCAGCGACACTTGAACTGGGGAACGAGCTTGAACGGTTCCCAGACTTAATTGATCCCGAAGCGGCAGCATTTGTCAAAGAAGCTGCGGAAGAGATCGACGTAGGAAACCACCCAGAGCGTTCAACAACCTACAGCGTCAGCACTACCCGAAACGTGTCAATTGTGCTGATTGCGGGAGCCACCTGCGGAGCGTTACCAATTGTAGGAGGGGCTGTCGGTGGGGTATCGGGCATAATCCTGGGCGGCATTGCAGCGCTCATTGGCATAGAAGGGCTAAAGAAGTCTAAACCATTTAATACAGTTGCCAGCGCAATAACTGAAAGTGTAAACAAAGCCGGAGAGGGCGAACTTGCGACCCTCCTTGGCCAAAAGGCAACAATGTTCGGCCCGCACCTGCAGTTTGTATTAAGTCACGAAGAATTGCTGCGCCGACTTGCTGGAGATCGGATCCAATTTCGTTGGTTACATTCTTATCTAGATTGGCTTAAGAACCAGCAGCCGCAGCCCGGATCTTCGTAGAGCGGAATAGTGTAGCAAGCGTAGCCCTAACGAGCGCAGCAAGCGTAGCCCGGATCGCCGTAGGGCGGAATAGCGAAGCGTATTCCGCCATCTTCGGCACCTTCCCGCGGCCAGGCCCTTCGGCGCAATACGCTGCGCTATTGCGCCCTACGACGCGGCTCGTCGCGTTCGCCGAAATCGCCCGTGACATCCACCTCACCGGCCCAATCCTCCGGAAACACGCCGGCGCGGACGTCGCGGTGGAACGACGAATAGGGCCAGTCACGGACGCGCCGGACCAGGCCGTGCTTCACCGGGTTGATGTGGCAATACTCGACGTGACGGGCGTAATCGCGCTCGTCGCGGATCAGGTGCTCCCAGAAGCGCCGCTGCCAGATGCCGCGCTCGCCGCGGGCCACGCGCACCCGGCTTCGCCGCTCCGTCGGCGGGATGGCGCGGGCGAACCGCGTCTTGATCATGCGCCAGCGGATCGAGAAATCGGCGTCGCCGGGCGGCAGGGTCCAGACCGCATGGAGGTGGTCGGGAAGGACGACGAACGCGTCGATGTGGAAGGGATAGCGCTGCCAGGTCCAGGCCGCCGCCGCCCGCAAAAGCTCGATCTTCTCCACGAGCAGCGCGCTTCGTCGATCGAGCAGCGCCACCGTGAAGAACCAGCATCCGCCAGGAACGAACGCGCGGCGATACTCGGGCATGCCTCCATGGTACGGCATGCGCTGCATCGATCAAGGCGACGGCGCCGAGATGGCGGAATACGCTTCGCTATTCCGCCCTACGGCCGTGCTGACGCCGGTTTCGGCGTGACGCCTCTCGGGAGCAATCAGCAGCGGGGATATGGAGTCTGGGCTTGCGACCCTGCGGCTCGCGCCCCGGACCAACTCGTCTGCTTCAGCGACCGGTCTATCGAGGATCAAACAAAAATCCCCGGCGGAGCCGGGGATTGGCGTCGTCGCAGCGGGATCGCTCGAACGATCAGGCGGCCTTCTTCTTCGCCGACCCGGCGCTCGGCACGGCCGCGTTGGTGATGGCCGCGAGGTAGATGTCGAGCAGCGTCTCGCGCTCGTCGCGCTCCTTCTGGTCCTGCTTGCGGATGCGGATCACCTCCCGCAGGATTTTCACGTCGAAGCCGTTGCCCTTGGCCTCCAGGAAGATCTCCTTCTTGGCCTCGTTCAGCTCCTTGATCTCCTCGTCGATGTGCTCGATGCGCTCGACGATGGTTCGAAGCTGGTCGCCCGCGATACCCGTGACGTCCGATCCGCTCATGGTTTACTCCTGGTCAACGCGACGGCGAAAAACTGCGCCATTCGGCGGCGCCCGGCAAGGCGAGCGCGCCGGTGTGGTTGATGGTTTACTAACGGGCGACGAGCGGGCCAGGGCACCGACGGCCGGGATGCCCTGTTCGATTCGTCCTCATGCCGCATCGGCCGGGCGGACGCGCCGCGTGATCTCCGGCCCCCGCTCCTTCTCGACGATGGCGATGTCGTACTGGCTCTGGAGGTCGAGCCAGAACTGCGGGGCGTTGCCGAACCAGCGGCCGAGCCGCACGGCCGTGTCGGCCGAGATCGAGCGGCGGCCGTTCAAAATATCGGTGATCCGACCCGACGGGACGCCCAGGTCGAGAGCGAGCCGATTGGCACTGAGGCCCCGCGCCGCCAGCTCACGTTTCAGCAGCCGACCCGGATGTGCGGCAGGAGGCATGGCATTCATCCCTTGTGGTCATCGACGATCTCGACGTCGTAAGCGTCACCCTTTCGGAAGGTGAAGCAAATCCGCCAGCGTCGATTGACCGTCATGGCCCATTGTCCCTTGCGATCGCCCTTGAGCCTGTGCAGGCCGAGGCTCTTGAGCGGGCCGAGGTCGTTCGGTCCCTTGGCGACATTGAGGGCCAGCAGCAAATCCGTAGCGGCATCGAAATCGAGCCCCCGCAACTGGTTCGGCCGCTCGCCGTCCCAGACCTTGCGGGTCACGGAGTTCCGCCACGACCGGATCATGGCAAAAATATAGTACGCGGCGCGGTCGACCTCAACGCGACTCCGGCTTCCGCCCGATCATTGTCGTTCGGACGGCCGGGCTTATAGTCCGGGAACAAACCCTTGCAGGTGCCGCATGACCGAGATCATCACCCGGGACGAATTTACCCAGCTCGCCGCACGCCTCGACGTGCTGGAGCGCGAGGTCGACGGCGAGAAGATGGTGACGCGCCACGTCCTCGCCGAGACGCGGCGCACCAGCGACCGGATGCTCGGCCTGGAGGCGCGGCTCGACCGCATGGACGGCAAGGTCGACGATCTCGGCAGGAAGCTCGACGACGCCGTCCGCCGGCTGGCGGCGGTCGACGGCAAGGTCGCGGCGCTCACCGCCGCCCTGCCCCGGATCATCGCCGACGCGCTGCGCACGGCGCTGCGAGAGCGCGACGGGCGCTGACGCCGCCCCACCTCCCCCGACGGACGCAGAGCGAGACGACCGCAACCGGTGCGATTATACTCTCCGGAAAAGGCCGACAAGCGCCACCGGGAGGACGCCATGCGGGACATCCACAGGAAGCCCATCGCCGAGCGCATCGACTGGGTGTTCGACCTCGCCCGCCGTCACGGCGAGGCGTTTCGCAGCCCGGAGGCGTGGCTGGCGCGCGAGCGCTATCTGGCCGAGCACCCCACCGCCATCGCGGTGCTGAAATGCATGGACGGCCGCATCAACATCCCGGTCGCCACCAACACGCCGACCGGCATCCTGATGCCGTTCCGCAATCTCGGCGGCATCTTCGACCTCGGCTGGCCGCATCTCGGCGAGGTGCTGGCGCATCACGTCTCGCGCATGACCGGCGCCGGCCGCCGCGTGCTGTTCCTCATCACCTATCACTGGTCGAAGGGCGACCCGCGCCGCGGCTGCGCCGGCTTCGGCCACGACACGGCGGCCGCCATCGCCCACACCCGCGAGGTCCGCGGCCAGGTCGAGCACATTTTCGGGCGCGGCCACGGCACCGTCTATCCGCTGGTCTGCGGCTTCGAGACCGACGAGGACGCGCTGGTGATCCACGGCGCCGACGGCGCCGCGCTCGATCTCGCCGGCTGCTCGGCCGCCGATGCGGCGACGCTCGAGCCGCGTCTCGCCGCGCTCCTCCCCGACATGCCGGCGCAGATGCGCGCCGACCTGCTGCCGCTGCTGCGCGGCAACCTCGAGCACATCGCCCAGGTGCGCGAGCAGGCGCGGCGGCAGGAGCGCATGCTCGACGTCGAGCACCGCGAATGGATGATCTGCCTGGGGCGCGGCTTCGACTTCCTCCACACCCCCAATCTGGCGCTGATCATCGGCCCTTACAGCCCGGACCTCGCCGACCCGCTCCGCAAGGCCGCCGCCATCATCGTCGACAACATGGCGGCCGGCCGCATCCCCGACGACGGTTTCCTGCTGCTGGCGTCGGTGCCCTACGACGAGATCGGCGTCGACCGGGCACGGGCCGAGCTGAAGTCGCTGTTCCTGTCGCGCTTCGCCGCCGGCGTGCTGCGCGAGGAGTTCGGCCCGCTCGCCGGCAAGATGACCAAGCAGACGGCCGTGCTCGACTGGCGCTCGCGCGCGCTCGAGCTGATCGACGACTGAGACCAGTCTTCATACACTCCGACTCGTCATGCGCGGGCTCGACCCGCGCATCCATCGCTCGAAAGAAGAGGTTCTTTCGAAGATCGATGGATTGCCGGGTCAAGCCCGGCAATGACGATGAAGGTCGAAGACAAAGACGGTTGGTGTGATACCGGATCCGGCTGATCAGTTCGGCTGACATCAGTTTTTCTGAATCCGAGCTGATCACTCGGATCCTTCAGGAGCCCACGTCAAACGGCGAGCTCTCCCCGCCGGTCGCTATCGCGCCGCCTGTCCCGAGGCCTGGGCCGGCTGCGCCGCCCGGGGCGTCGCCGCGGTCGCTGCAGCCGCGGCGGCGGGCGCCGCCGGCTTCGCCGGCGTATCGGAGGCGACGGCCGGCTCGGCCGTCGCGGGCGGCTCGAAGGTCAGTGCCTTGACCGGATCGACCAGGCCGGCGCCGGTCTGCACCGCCGTGGAGCCGGGCAGCGCCACGGCGCTGCCGGCCAGAATGGCGCGCACCTCGTCGGGCGTGAGATCCGGCCGTTTCTCCAGCATCAACGCGATCACGCCGCTCACATGCGCGGCCGCGACCGAGGTGCCGGTGGTGAGCTGATAGGCGCCGTTCGGCGCCGGCACCAGAACGTCGACGCCGGGCGCCGCGATCGCCACGTGCTTGCCGCGGTTGGCCTGGGCGAACGGCTTGTCGGTTCGGTCGGTCGCCGTCACGGCGATCACGTCGGGGTCGGCGGCCGGATAGAGCGGCGGCGATTTCGGCCCGGCATTGCCGGCCGCGGCGACCAGCACGATGCCCTTGTCGTAGGCCTCGTGCAGCTTGCGCTCGATCATCACGTCGTAGGGGCCGGCGAAGCTCATGTTGATGATGCGCACGCCGCGCCGGATGGCGTGGTCGAGACCCTTGAGAATCTGGAACGTGGTCGCCTCGGGCCCGCTGTTGCGCTCGTCGAAGGCTTTTATGGCGATCACGGTCGCGGCCGGGGCGACCCCGCGCAGCCGAAAGCCCGACAGGATCGCGCCGGCCATGCCGGTGCCGTGCAGATGCGGCCGCGGCGGCGTGGCGGCCGGATCGAAGCGCTCGACCACGGCGCCGTGCATGTCGGGATGGCGGGCATCGACGTCGGAGTCGATGACGGCGATCGATATGGCACGGCCGCGCGAAAAAGCGTGCGCCTCGCCGAGATGCAGCTTTTCCACCGTGTACTGGCCGGGATCGCCGGCCGGCAGCGGCGCATCGGCCGTGGTCGCAGCAGCCGCCGGGGTGGCGGACTCTTGGGCCACGCCGGCGGGGGCCGGCGCCGCAGCGGGTGCGAGATCGCCCGCCGGAACGGCCGCCGCCTGGTCGAGCCGGTAGACATAGTTCGGCTGCGCCGCGGCGACGATCTGGTCGCGCTCGAGGCCGCTGATCACGTCGCGGACGTCGCGTCCGTCGGCGGCGCGGAACTGGTAGAGCGTGCGGCCGCCCGCCGCGAAGCTGTGCGACTCCACCACGGCGATACCGAGCCGGCGGGCCGCCGCCTCGACATCGGCGCGCGGCACCGTGTCGGCGATCTGCACCACCACCTCGCGCGGGATGTAGCGGGTCTCGCCGACCGGCGGCAGGCCGCTGTAGACGCGCTCGTGCTCGCTGCGGCCGATGCCCAGGCCGGGCGGCGGGCCGGCGCTGGGCGGCGGCGGCACGTAATAGCGCTGCCGTATGCCCGCCCACGCGGCGGCGGCGGGCGAGCGATAGGGTCCGGGCGCAAATCCCGGACGCCCGAAGCCCGGGCCCGGCACCGTGCCGGGACCCGGCACCGTACCGGGACGAGCGCCGGGAGGCATCGCGCCTTGTCGATTGGCTGCCGGCAAGGCACCGCCGGGCCGCGGCAGTGCGTTGCCGCGCGGCAGCTCATTTCCGCGCGGCAGTGCCGCCGTCTGGCCGGGGCCCTGACCCGGCCGGGCGGCCGGTCGCATCGCGTCGGGCTGCGGCAGCGTCCCGGGACGCGGCAAAGCATTGCGGGCCGGCAGTCCGGCGGGACGGGAGAACGCTGCAGGCTGCGGAGACGGAGCGGCGGAGGCCCGGACCGACGGCGGCATGCTGGCCGCCGGCGGTGAGCCGAAACGCGGCCCTTGCGGGCCGGGCGGCCCGGAGGCGGCCGGTGGCGCGCCGGCGGGACCACGCATCGTCGGGACCGGGCCGGGCGACGCCGAAGCGGCCGGCCCCGTCACCGGGGCACCATAGGCGGGCGTACGCATCCCGGGTGCGCCGGCCGGCGGGATGCGGGCGAGCGGACCGCGAACGACTGGGGCCTGAGCGCCCGGCATCCCCGGCCCCTGCGCGCCCAGACGTACCGGAACGCGCGCAAGCGGCACGCGCGGCACGGGTTGACGGGCCGTCGCGCCGGGCCGGTTGCGGTCGACGTGCTCTGCGCTTTGGGCGGATGCGGTCTCGTCGAAGGCAGTCAGGCCGCAGGCGGCGACCAGCAGGGCCGAAAGCGACAAGACCCAGGCGGCCGCCCGCCGCCGTGCTCCGGACTGCGTCCCGGCCGAAACGGTCCGGCGGACCGATCTCTCCGTCACCACCCGCCCCTGTCCGACTCGCGGCGGCAAACGGTGTTCCGCCGTCACGATCTCGTATGGTCACGATCTCCTCTCGGCCGCGGATACGCCGAGATTGTGACCGATGGCGCCCCGGCCGAGGTCCGAAGCCTCACGGCTCCGGCCGCAAAATGTCGCGCCCGGCCAACAGCGCCTGGACCAGCTCGGCGCCCGTGCAGGCGAGCGCGCCGTCGCCGCGAAAGAACTCGTCGCGCAGCTCGGGGCGCAGCTCGTCGGCCCAGCGGCTGCGGCGCAGCGCCACCTGGGCGTTGTCCGAGCCGTTCCAGCCGCGCGCCGCGATATGGCCGCCGACGCTCGCCACCGCGCCGTCCTCGACCACCATGCGCTCGGCATGCACGTCGCCGCCGATCGCCAGATGGCCGTCCTCGCCGGTCGCCACGATCAGGCCGGCCGTGACGTTGCGGTCGACGACCAGATCCATGCGGCCGACCGCGACGGCCCGGCAATGCAGGCTGCCGCGCACCCACAGGAAGGCCGGGTGGGCGCCGGCCCGCCGGTTGACGACGGCGCCGAACAGCTCGAGATCGCCGTCGACCACGATGCCGGCGACGCTCGCCGAGACCAGCCCGTCCATGTCGAGATCGCCGGCCGCCACCGCGTGGTTGCCGCTGTAGCGCACCACCAGCAGCGACGGCCGCGGCGACGCGATGACGATGTCGTCGAGCGTCGTGCGGTCGCCGAAATGCGCTTCGAGATCGAGGCCCTCGCGCGCCTCGTCGAGCGGGATAGAAATGAATCCGAATGCCATGCCGTCCCCGTGGCGGAACCGGACCGCAGGACGTTGGTCGCAGTCGTGCCGCCCAAGGTTCAGAGGCCGCCCGGCGCGGCCAGCCGGAGCGCGCCGAGGAGCGGCTGGGAGTGCTGCCTTGCGCCGGCGCGGCGACACCCTATCTCGCAGGGATGAGCGACACGGTCCGCGACAACCCCGCCCTCTCCCGCTTCGAGCTCGGCACCGGCGACGACCTGGCGGTCGCCGCCTACCGGATGTCGGGCGACACCATCACGTTCACCCATACCGAGGTGCCGCCGGCGCTGCGCGGCGGCGGATTGGCGTCGCGGCTGGTGCGCGGGGCGCTCGACCAGGCCCGCGCCCGCGGCCTGCGCATTGTGCCGCTCTGCTCGTTCGTCGCCGCCTATGTGGCGCGCCATCCGGAGGACCGCGATCCGGCGTCCGACCGCCGCGCCGACGCGGCACCGGCCGGACGGGTCTGAGCAGCCGCGCCGCGGCCGCGCCGCAATGCCCCCGCAGCCTGGGCGGAGTTCAGCCAGGGTTCAGGAGTCCCCCATGCATGTCGACCTCTCCGGGCTGCGCGCCCTCGTCACCGGCTCGACCAAGGGGATCGGCCACGCCGTGGCGAAGAAGCTCGCCGCCTGCGGCGCCACGGTCGCCGTGAACGGCCGCCGCGACGAGGACGTCGCCGAGGCGATCGACAGCATCCAGGCGGCCGTGCCGGAGGCCGAGCTTTTCGCCGCACCGGGCGACGCCGCGACGGCGCGCGGCATCGTCGCCATCACGCAGGCGGCCGGCGCGGTCGACATCCTGGTCAACAATGTCGGGATCTTCGAGGTGAAGGACGCCTTTGCGATTCCCGACGAGGACTGGCAGCGGATGTTCGAGACCAATGTGATGTCGGGCGTACGCCTCACCCGTCATTACGGCCCGCGCATGCGCGAAAAGGGTTTCGGCCGCGTCGTCTTCGTGTCGTCGGAATCCGGCATCCAGATCCCGACCGAGATGATCCATTACGGCTTCTCGAAGTCGGCGGACCTCGCGCTGATGCGCGGCTTCGCCCAGGCGCTCGCCGACACTGGCGTCACCGTCAATGCCGTGCTGCCCGGCCCAACCCGCACCGAGGGCGTCGAGGCGATGTTCGCGGCGGACGGACGGCCGATGACGGCCGAGGGCGAGCGCGCCTTCATCGACGAGGCGCGGCCGACCTCGATCATCAAGCGGCTGATCCGGCCGGAGGAGATCGCCGACGTGGTGGCGTTCCTGGTGTCGCACGAAGGCGGTGCCATCACCGGCTCGCCCGTGCGGGTCGACGGTGGCCTGGTGCTGTCGATCACCTGAGCGGACGAGACCGGCGAACGCCCCGCCGCGCGCCACCTTGGCGAATCTGCATACGTGTCATCACCTGATCAGATGATCGTTCCCCGGCCATTTTCAGTCGATCTTAACAGACCCTGGATCAATAGTCGGAACAGGACCAAACGTCCCGGACTCGTCGAAGGCACGGGTCCGAACCGCAACCGATTCTGATTCCAGCCATCGACTGCCTTTCGGATCCCGAACCGTCCCTGCAGCCGTCATCCGTCCGATCCTCGCTGCCGTCCCCACGGCCGGCGGTCTGCACTGGAGCATGCTGTGAAACGTTTCGATCTTCTCGCGCGCATGTCTTTGCCGACCAAGATGTCCGCTCTCACGGTGCTCGGCATCGCGCTGCTCTGCATCGGCCTGCTCGGCGTGGTCTACTCCCAGGTCGACCGCGAGCTGCGGGCCCAGGCACAGACCCGCCAGGAGTCCAACATGCGCGTCGCCTGGGAGGTGCTGCGCAACAGCGGCGCGCTGCGGCTCGCCGGCGACACCATGACGGCGGGCTCCCGCACCCTCAACGGCGACACCGAGCTGGTCGACCGCATCCGCACGCTGGTGGGCGGCACCGCCACCGTGTTCCAGCGCGACACGCGGATCACCACCAATGTGCTCGACGCCAAGGGCGCCCGCGCGGTCGGCACCAAGCTCGTCGGCCCCGCCCATGACGCCGTGCTGGTGCGCGGCATTCCCTATCGGGGCGAAGCCGACATTCTCGGCGTGCCCTATTTCGCCGCCTACGACCCGATCAAGGACGCCTCCGGCACCACCATCGGGGTGCTGTTCGTCGGCGTGAAGCAGAGCGAGTTCCTCAGCGTGCTCGACGCCCTGCTGCGCAGCATCGCCCTGCAGGCGCTCGCCGCCGCCGTGCTGATCGGCGGTGGCCTCTATGCGGTGCTGCGCTGGCAGACGCGGCCGCTCGCCGCGCTCGCGCAGATCATGGGACGCCTGCAGAACGGCGACCACACCGTCGTCGTCCCCTCGCTCGACCGCGGCGACGAGGTCGGCCTGATGGCGCGCGCCGTCGAGGTGTTCAAGGAGCACGCCGTCGCGCACGAGCGGCTGGAGGCCGAGCAGAAGCAGGCCGAGGCGCGCGCCGCGGAGCAGCGCAAGGCCGACATGGTGCAGCTCGCCGATCGGTTCGAGACGGCGGTCGGCGGCATCATCGGCTCGGTGTCGGCGTCGGCGACCGAGCTCGAGGCGACGGCCGGCACGCTCACCCGCACGGCCGACACGACCCAGCAGATGTCCGTGACGGTGAGCGCCGCATCCGAGGAGGCCTCGGTCAACGTCCAGGCCGTCGCGGCGGCGACCAACGAGATGACCTCGTCGATCCACGAGATCGGCCGCCAGGTGCAGTCCTCGAGCCGCATCGCCGACGCGGCGGTGAGCCAGGCGGCGAGGACGGACGCCCGCATCGGCGCGCTGTCGACCGCGGCGCAGCGCATCGGCGACGTCGTCGCGCTGATCACGGCCATCGCCGAGCAGACCAATCTGCTGGCGCTCAATGCGACGATCGAGGCGGCGCGCGCCGGCGAGGCCGGCCGCGGCTTCGCCGTGGTGGCCAACGAGGTGAAGGCGCTGGCCGCTCAGACCGGCAAGGCGACCGGCGAGATCGGCGCCCAGATCTCCGGCATGCAGGCGGCGACCCAGGAGTCGGTCGCGGCCATCAAGGAGATCAGCGGCACGATCGGCCAGATCGCCGAGGTGTCGTCGGCGATCGCGGCCGCGGTCGAGCAGCAAAGCGCGGCGACGGCGGAAATCTCGCGCAACATCCAGCAGGCGGCGTCGGGAACAACTCAGGTGGCGGAGACCATCACGGCGGTGAGCCGCGGCGCCGAGGAGACCGGGGCGGCCTCCGGCGACGTTCACGTCGCGGCCGGACGGCTCGCCGACGAGAGCAACCATCTTCGGTTGGAGGTGGAGAAGTTTCTCGCCACGGTGCGGGCCGCCTGAACGCCACAACGGACGCCGCGACACGCGCCCGCTGACGCGACATCGAGACGCAGCGGTCGATCGATACGCAAAGGGACATCGCAGTGCGATGTCCCTCATACGCAAAGGGACATCGCGGTGCGATGTCCCTCATACGCA
>NZ_JACAAX010000045.1 GCF_013377085.1 Rhodoplanes sp.
GCCGCAGGGTGGCGGCGCCGAGACGCCGTGGCCGTCGAGCCCGCCGCGCGCCGGCATGGCGCCCACCCCCTCCCCGATGGGCGCCGGGCCGATGACGCCGGTGCCGCCCCGCGCCGGCGGTCCCGGCATGGGAATGGGCCCGGGTCCAGGCCCGGGCGCCGGCGCCGGCGGCCAACCGCCCTGCATGGACGAGTTCGCCAAGCTGCAGGCCGAAACCGACAAACGCGGCAAGGCCGCCAAGGCGGGCGTCGACAAGAAGGTGCCGCGCGAGGAGTTGTGCAAGCTGTTCACCGGCTTCGCCACGGCGATCGGCACCTGGGCGAAGTTCGCCCGCGACAAGGCGCCGACCTGCGGCATCCCGCCGAACATCGTCACGCAGCTCACGGCCGGCAGCACCAACATCGCCAAGAACGCCAAGCAGGTCTGCGCGACCGGCCCGGTCGGCGCCGGCCCCGCCGGTCCGCCGAGCCTGAGCGAGGCGCTCGGCACCGCCAGCGCCCCGGTCACGACGGCGCCGTCGGGCGGCGCCAAGCCCGGCACCGGCACGTTCAACACTCTCACCGGAAGCTCGATCGCTCGATGAACACGCTGCAGGGCCGGGTCGCCGATTCGGTCGGCAACTGGGTCGACCGCAACGCCCCGTCCGCCGTCAAGCCGTATCTGCGCCTGTCGCGCTTCGACCGTCCGATCGGCGCCTGGCTGCTGCTGCTCCCGTGCTGGTGGTCGGCCGCGCTCGCCGCCGTCGCGGCCGGCTGGCCGCTGCCGAACGTCTGGCACCTGATGCTGTTCTTCGTCGGCGCCTTCGTGATGCGCGGCGCCGGCTGCACCTGGAACGACATCGCCGACCACGACATCGACAAGCGGGTCGAGCGCACCCGGTCGCGGCCGATCGCGGCCGGGCAGGTCACCCTCTCGCAGGCGCTCGCCTATGCGATCCTGCAGTCGCTGGTCGGCTTCCTGGCGCTGGTCCAGTTCAACGGCTTCGCCATCGCCACCGGCATCGCCTCGCTCGGCATCGTCGCGCTCTATCCGTTCATGAAGCGGTTCACCTACTGGCCGCAGAGCGTGCTCGGCCTCGCCTTCTCGTGGGGCGCCCTGATGGGCTGGGCCTGTGCGCTCGGCCGCCTCGACCTCGCGCCGGTGCTGCTCTATCTCGGCTCGATCGCCTGGGTGATCGGCTACGACACCATCTACGCCCACCAGGACCGCGCCGACGATCTGTTCGCCGGCGTCATGTCGACGGCGCTGCTGTTCGGCGAGCGCACGAAGCCCATGCTGGTGCTGTTCTACGGGCTCGCCGTGTCGCTGATCGGCCTGGCCGGGCTGGCGGCCGGCGCGGGCTTTTGGTTCGGGGTCGGGCTCGCGGCCTTCGCGGCGCATCTCGGCTGGCAGATCGCCACGGTCGACATCGCCGACACGGCGAACTGTCTGATGCGGTTCCGCTCCAACCGCGACGCCGGCCTTCTGCTGTTCGCCGGCCTGGTGCTCGACGCCGCGCTGTAGCGCGGTGCAGCAGCGGCGACGTCGTCGCCACGACGCCGTCGCCGCGACGAGACTCCGACGGCGCCGAAGGATCTCACCCTGCGCCGCGGACGCGGGCGGATCGGCTTTTCTTTCGCCGGGATTTCGATATTCCTGTAACGAAGGCTCTGCGCCGGCTCGCCGTCGCGCGGCCGCGGGCGCGCGTGGACCATGTCGATGAGCGAGGCCGACACGAAGAGATCCGATTACGTCGATGCGCTGGCGCGCGGGCTCGCGGTCATCGAGGCGTTCGGCCGCACCACGCCGGAGCTGACCCTGTCCGAGGTCGCGCAGATCACCGGCATGTCGCCGGCGACGGCGCGCCGCAATCTGCACACGCTCGAAGAGCTCGGTTTCGTCAAACGGCACAACAAGCGCTTCCTGCTCGCGCCCCGCATCCTCACGCTCGGCTCGGCCTATCTCCAGGCCGCCAACATGGACGAGGCCGTGTTGCCCGAGCTGCGCCGCATCGTGACGCTGTTCGGCGATGCCGCCTCGATGGCGACCCTCGAGGGAACCGAGATCCTCTACATCGCGCATTTCTCCGAGCTGCGCGCGGCGCGGCGCACCGCGAGCGTCGGCGTCACCTATCCGGCCTACGCCACCTCGATGGGCCGCATCCTGCTCGCCGCATTGCCGCCCGCCGAGCTCGCCGCCTACTGGCGGGAGTTTCGCCCCGCCAAGCTGACCGACGTCACTGTCACGGATCGCGCCGAGCTCACGGCAATCCTCGAGGAGGCGCGCCGCGCCGGATACACGGTGTCGGTCGATCAGCTCGACTACGGCATCACGTCGCTCGCCGTGCCGGTGAAGAACGAGGCCGGCCGGGTGGTCGCCGCCATCAACACATCGGGCTATTCGCCGCGGCTCGATGCGACGAAGCTGGTCGAGGAGCGGCTCGCCGAGCTGCAGGTCTCGGCCGGCCGCATCGCCCATCTGCTGGCGCGCTATCCGGGTCTGGCGCATTCGCTGCTGGGCTGACGCCGGCCGCCTTTCGCGCGCCGCGGCGACGCCCGCGCGGGCAGATGCTGCGGCCTTCCCAGGGTCCGGCATGCTCGTGCCCCGGGCGGCCTTCCGGCGCTTGACAAGCGCCGCAGGCCGCCAATACTCTAGCGAATATATTTTCGTCTAGCGAAAAATAACATCTGCGAGCTCTCGCATCGCAGGGAGGAAACGCGGCCGGCGCCCGCGCCGGCCTGCCGAACACCGTAACGTCGCCACGCCCGTCGCACCGGCCGCATCGGCCGCCGCGCGACGGGATCGTTCCGACCATCCGGACCGCGACCGCTCGGACCGACACCCGCACTCGGGTCCGGACACCCCGGAGCCCGGAGACGTTCACAGGGGGAGAAGATGACATGGCGACGCTCGCAGCCGTTCTGGCCTCGACGCATCATCCGTTCTACCTGAAGGCCACGACGGCCCCGCCCGAGCAGCAGATGCCGCAGGCGGCCGAGTGGAAGCGCAAGGTCGAGGCCTATCGCGAGACGCTGACACGCGCCGAGCCCGACATCCTGGTGATGGTCGGCGCCGACCATTTCCACCAGTTCTTCCTCGACAACTACCCGACCTTCCTGATCGGCAAGGCGCCGCGCTACGACGCCACCTTCTACAACGAGGAGCGCGAGTTCGGCCTGCCCAAATACGTGCTCGAAGGGCACGAGGAGCTGTCCGGCTACATGCTGCAGGGGCTCTTGGACCGCGAGTTCGACTTCGCCTTCTCCAACGAGCTGAAGATCGACCACTCGATCATCTGCCCGATCATCACGGTGCGGCCGCAGGCCGACCTGCCGGTGGTGCCGATCTACGCCAACATCTTCGCGCCGCCCCTGCCCTCTCCAAAACGATTCTGGAAGCTCGGCCGGGCGATCCGCGAGATCATCGACGCCTATCCGTCCGACAAGCGCATCGCCGCAATCGGCACCGGCCATCTGTCGCTCGAGCTCGGCGGCCCGCGCCAGTTCGGCGAGCACGGTCCCGATCCGGAGTTCGACCGCCAGGCGATCGAATGGCTCGCCAACGGCGACATCGAGGCGATCCTCGCCAACGTGACGCACGAGAGCCTCGCCAAGGCCGGCAACGCCACCGCCGGCTTCATGGACATGATCCTGATGCTCGGCATCGCCGGCCCCGAGAAGGCCGCCTATGTCGACAATCTCGACCTCTTCCACACGATGGAAGCCTACTTCACGTGGTATCCGGAAGGAGCGGCCGCATGAGCAAGTACTATGTGGACAAGTTCCTCTACACGGTCGACCGCGACCCGGAGCTGCTGCGTCGCTACAAGGAGGATCCGCGCGCTCTGGTGACGACGTGGGAGCAGTCGATCGGCCCGAAGCTCAACGACTACGAGCGCTCGACCGTGCACAGTCTCACCGACGCCGAGCGCGAGGCGCTGATCAGGCACGACTATGTCGCGCTGTTCGAGATGGGGGCGCACTTCTTCCTGTCGCTGACCATCTTCATCGCGCTCTACGACGAGGAGTACATGGCCAAGCACGGCCCGCTGTCGTTCCAGCGCGAGTTCGCCGCCAAGCTCAGCCACTGGGCCGGCAAGGAGTATCCCTCCGTCGCGACGTGAGGGGGGGCTGTAGTCTCTGACGAGGATTTCCGGGTGATCAGTTCGAGTCGAATAATCGACGTCAGAGCAAGAACCGCCCCCCACCCCCGACCCCTCCCCGCCACGAGCTTCGCTCGCGGGGGGAGGGGAGAAGAAAGCGCCTCGGCCATCTCACTTTCGGCACGGCGCCTTGGCTCCCCTCCCCCCATTCGCCCTGGCGAATGGTGGGGAGGGGTCGGGGGTGGGGGGCAGTTCCACGCGCCGGCGCCGGCCATCTTCAAGTTCGAGCTGATCAGCAGCCGCCCATGACTCGTCATGGCCGGTCTCGTCCCGGCCATCCACGTCTTTGGCCGCGGCACGTCAGATAAGACGTGGATGCCCGCGACGAGTGCGGGCATGACGGGGGAGAAATCGTCGCTGCTGCTATGAGAAGCGGAAGCCGCCTTCACGCCGCCGCGACGCCCATCATGGCGTTGCGGATTTCTGCGTGGTCGATGGCGCCGTCGGCGCGGTCGAGGGTGCGGATGATGCGGCCGTGCTGCATCACATAGGCCCGCGAGGCGACGTCGACGGCCTGGAAGAAGCTCTGCTCGGCCATCAGGATGGTGAGCTTGCGGCTCTCCTGCAGCCGGGCGATCGCCTCGAACACCTGGCCCACCACGATCGGCGCGAGGCCGACCGAGGGCTCGTCGATCACCAGCACGGTCGGCGCGCACATCAGCGCGCGGGCGATGGCGAGGAGCTGCTGCTGGCCGCCGCTCATGGTGCCGGCGAGCTGGGCGCGGCGTTCTTTCAGCACCGGAAACGTGTCGAAGCACCAAGCGAGCGTGTCGGCGAGCGTCGCGCGGCCGCGCGGGCTCGAGCCGGCGAGCAGCAGGTTCTCGGTCACGCTGAGCGTCGGCACCAACCGCCGCCCCTCCGGCACGATGGCGATGCCTTCGCGCACGATCGCGTGCGGCGCGAGCCCGCCGAGGTCGACGCGGCGCCCGTCCCATTCGAGCGCGACGCGGCCGGCGGTCGGCTTCACCAGGCCCATCACGGTGTTGAGCAGCGTGCTCTTGCCGTTGCCGTTGGTGCCGAGCAGCGCGACGAACTCGCCCTCGCGCACCTCGATGGAAACGTCGCGCAGCACCGTGACGGCGCCGTAGCCGGCGGAAAGTCCCTCAATGACGAGTCTGTTCACCGAAATACACCTTCTGCACCAGCGGATCGGCGGCGACGGCCTCGGGTGCCGCATCGGCGATCACCCGGCCCGTCTCCAGGCAGACGATGCGGGTCGAGAAGCGCATCACCGCATGCATGATGTGCTCGATCATGATCACGGCGATGCCGGTCGCGCTCAGATGGGTGAGGATCGCCAGCACGTCGTCGATCTCGCCCTCGGACAGGCCGGCCATCGCCTCGTCGGCGACCAGCACCTTGGGCTGCACCACCAAAGCGCGGGCGAGCTCGAGCTTTCTCAGCTCGAGCTGCGACAGTCCGGCGGCCTCGTGATCGGCGCGGCGGAGGAGGCCGACCGACTCCAGCACCGCGAAGGCGCGGTCCTCGGCGTCGCCGGACGGGCAGATCTGGTCGATCGGCACCAGAAGATTCTCCAGCACGGTCATGCCGGTGAAGGGTTTGGGAATCTGGAAGCTGCGTGACAGACCCATGCGGGCGCGGCGGTGCGGCGGCGCGTCGGTGACGTCGACGCCGTCGAAGACGACGCGGCCCTGCTGCGGGCGCAGCGTGCCGCTGATGCAGTTGATCAGCGTCGTCTTGCCGGAGCCGTTCGGCCCGATGATGCCGAGCCGCTCGCCCCGGTGCAGCACCAGGTCGACCGGCCCGAGCGCCCGGAACGGCCCGAAGCGCTGCTCGACGCCGGTGACGGCGAGGATCGGCTCGCTCATGCGCCCCTCCGGCCGGTGAGCTTCTCGACGATGCCGACAATGCCGTCCGGCGCCACCGCGACGAACGCGATCAGCACGACGCCGACCACCAGGATGTTCAGCTCCGACGAGATGGTGACGCTGGCCGCCTGCTGGACGGTGGCGAGCAGCAGCGCGCCCAGCACCGGGCCGACCCAGCTCCGCTTGCCGCCGATCAGCGGCATGGCGATGGCATTGAGGCTGAGCGCCAGGCTGAAGGCGGTGCCGGGCTCGATGAAGGAGGCGTAGTAGACGTAAGGCGCGCCGGCGATCGCCAGCATGGCGCCCGAGATCGCGCAGGCGATCAGCTTCAGCCGGAAGGTCGGCACGCCGGCGCATTCGGCCGCGACCTCGCTCGCCTTCAGGGCCCGCAGCGCGCGCCCCATCGCCGAGATCTCGATCCACCGCGCCGCGGCGACGAAGGCGACGGCGATCGCGAGCATCACCATCAGCATGAACTGCGGCTGGCCGCCCGCCCAGGCCGGCGCCTGCGGCGGCATCAGCGCGAGCCCGGAGGCGCCGCCCAGATAATCGATGTTGTGGACCACGGTCTCGGCCATCACGACCAGCGCGATGGTGGCGATGGCGAAGTAGACGCCCTGCACCCGCAGCGTCATCCAGCCCATCGCGAGGCCGAGCAGCGCGCCGGCGGCGCCGGCCGCCGCGATCGACACCGGCAGCGGCGCGCCCATCGCCTTGACCAGGAAAGCCGCCGTGTAGACGCCGACGCCATAGAAGGCGGTGGGGCCGAAATTGATGTAGCCGGCGTAGCCGCCGAGCACGTTCCAGCCGGTCGCCACCGCGACATACTGGATCACGACGTAGCCGGCGAAGAAGATGTAGGGATTCTCGACTGTCCGCGTGAGCACGACGCCGAGCGCCAGCACGCCCACGCAGCCGAGCGCAAAGACGAGCGAGCGCCGGCCCGCCGACGGCGAGCGCCCGGGGCGGCGAACGGCAAGGTCCATCGCGGTCTCCCGGCTGCTCATCGCGACGCTCCGAACAACCCGGACGGCTTGAAGGCGAGCGTCGCCAGCAGCATCGTGAAGGCGACGGCGGGCGCCCAGGACGGGCTGCCGAAGGCGCCGACCAGCGCCTCGGTGACGCCGATCAGGATGCCGGCCGCGAGCGTGCCCGGGATCGAACCCATGCCGGCCAGGATGACGACCGCAAAGGCGCGGCCGATCTGCATGCGCCCGGCGAACGGGTCGATCGGCCCGACGATCACGAGCGCGGCGCCCGAGATCGCCGCCGTCGCGGCGGCGAGGCCGAAGGCATGCCGCTTGATCCAGCCCGGATTGATGCCGCTCACCGACAGCGCCCGCTCGTCGTGCGCCACCGCCCGGATGGCGATGCCCGCATAGGTGAACTTCAGATAGAGCCACAACGCCGTCACCATCACGGGCGCGACCAGGGCCGGGATCAGCAGCCGGTACGGCATCACGACCGGACCCAGGACCAGGCTCTGGCCGACATAGTCGACGTCGGTCGAGCGCTGGTCGGCGCCGAACTTCATCACCAGCACGGTCTCGATGACCAGCGAGACGCCGAAGAACAGCGTCAGCGCCTGCATGGTGTCGGCCTCGCCGCGCTTCTCGTAGATGCGCGAATAGAACTCGAAGAAGGCGATGCCGGCGCCGTAGAAGACGAGGGCGAGCGGCAGCGACACCAAGAGCGGATCCCAGCCCATGGCGTTGAACACGGTCGCGGCGAAGGCGCCCGTCACCACGAACACCGGATGGGCGATGTTGGGGATGTGCAGGAGGCCGAACGACACGGCCAGCCCGAGCGCGAGCGCCGCATAGATGCAGCCGAGCAGCACGCCCGTGCTGACGGCATTGGCGAGAAGTTCGAGGATCATCGTCGGCTCTGCATCACACGCGACCGGCGGGCGCACGCGACGCCCGCCGGACCGCCGGGGGAACCCGCACCGGACGAAAAGTCCGGAGCGCGCCAGAAACTCAGGACGAGCGGGCTTTCGCCAGCGGCGCGACCAGCTCGCCGGAGCGCAGCGACGGCGGATCGAGGATCACCTGGCGGCCGGGCTGGCGGAACTGCTCGACGTCCTTGCCCTTGATGTCGCGGAACTGCACCATCAGGACGCGCCGCTCGGTCCAGTCGCCGATCGCGTTGAACCGGGCCGGCCCGGCGATGGTCTTCACCTCGGTCTCGTGCAGCACCTTGGCCATCGCCGCCTTGTCGAGCGAGCCGGCGCCCGTCACGGCGGCGGCGATGAGCTGGCCGGCCACATAGGCGAAGGGCGGGATGTAGAAGCCGAGCGGATCGAGCCCCTGCTCGGCCGCGACCTTCTCGTAGCGGGACAGGAACGCCGTCATCTCGGTGTTGGCCATGGTCGGCTCCGGCGCATAGAGCGCGAAGCTGACGATGCCGTTGAGGGCCGGGCCGAGCGAGGTCAGCAGCGAGGCGTATTGCGTGCCGACCATGGCGCCGCCGAACAGTTTCACGCTGTCGCCGATGCCGACCTCGGAGAGGCCGCGCACCAGTGCCGTCGAGTCCGGCGGATAGGAGCAGACGAAGACGGCGTCCGGCGTCTGCGCCTTGATGTTGCGCAGGATCGACGAGAAGTCGTTGGTCGCCGGCGGATAGCTCTGCTTGTAGACGACCGTCATGCCGTACTCGGCGGCGATCTGCTCGGCGCCGCCGGCCGCCGTCTTGGCGAACTCGACGTCGGCCGACAGCACGGCGATGCGGCTGCAGCCGTTCTGCTTGGCGACGTCGAAGAAGCCGCGCGCCCAGTTGATCTTCGAGTCCGGCCCCCACGGCGCGCTGTGGAAGAACTTGTCGTGCCGCGTCGCGTCGTTGCCGGCCAGCGCGAACATGCCGATGGTGAACAGGTCGCGCTGCTTGATGAACGGCATCAGCGGCGCCGACAGCCCGGCCCCGTAGGGGGAGACCAGCACGTCGACCTTGTCGATGTCGACCAGCTTGGAGAACAGGCTGGGGATCTGCGCCACCGCGCTCTGATCGTCGTAGGTGACGAGCTCGACCGGACGGCCCAAGAGGCCGCCGGCCTTGTTGACGTCGTCGCGCCACAGCTCGAGCCCCGTGAGGGTGCTCTTGGTCGCCGACAACGCACCGGTCTTCGAGATGGTGGTGCCGATCCGGATCGGGGCGCCCTGCCCGTGTGCCGACCGCCAGACGGCCGGCATCGCAACTGCTGCACCGGCCGCTGCGACGAGCGTGCCGAATTCTCTCCGCGTGGCGGCCATTTCACTCCCCTTGGGTTTATGCTCGCGGCGATTTTTCGCCTAGCGAATTTTATTTCGTTAATTGTGGGCGGACTCGACCATGCTGTCAAGGCGAGCCGTGGCACGCCGGTGCCGCGGCGAGCGGTGATTGGATGATTTGATCGTGAGGCGCCGCAGCCGTAGGGCGCCAATGAGCGCAGCGAATTGCGCCGGATAGACCCTTAAACAAAAAAGGCCCGCCGAACGGGCGGGCCGATGTCCAGATCGTTTCGGTGCAATTCGCGCTTTGCGCTCATTGCACCCTACTTGAAAGGGGCTCGGTCAGCTCCGCGCGATGATCTCTTTCTCGTTCCTGAAGACCTGCGGCGCGGGTGACACCCGGCCGGGCTTGCGACGCAGCAGGATCGAGGCGCGGCGACGCTTGATCGGGCCGCAGCGGCGGCGACGCCCCTGAGACTCGGCGACCCGCACCGCACCGAGCCGCGCGAAAGGCTCGCGCAAGCTTCCGTCCGGCTCGGCGACCAGGAGCGGCAGGCCGAGCACATTGGCCCAGAGCTGCCATTCGGCGACCGCGTCGGTGCCGTCGGCGGCGACGAACAGCGGCACCGTCAGCGCCTCGTCGCGATGCGCCAGCACGACCGCGACCGAACCGTCGCCGGTCTCGTCGGGCGGCACCACGCGCAGCGCGACGCCGAGATAGCTTTGGATCGGCAGCGACAGCTTCATCCGCATGCCGGCGACGGCGCGCCGCAGCACCACCCGCTCGCGGGCGAGCTCGACGATCCGTTCGCACGTGTCGGCGGACGTGTCGGCGGTCCGGAAACGAACCGGAAGAGCGAAGGGGTCGAGCCGGACATGCCGGCTCGACCCGGAGGGAGCGACCCCACCGGCACTCATTTGACGCCTCGCTTTTTAAGCATCCCTGTTCGGACTCTGTCGGCCCGATCTTTCATGTGAGACTAGCGCCGATCGCTTGGTTTCGTCTTAAAAGCCCTGGTTAATCGGGCGTTTCTCCAATCGTTCGAACCACATGCTTGACGGAGCGTTGCGAAAGCCGCTCTCATTGGAAAGGTCGCCCCGAAAAGGACGCGGCCGCGCCGCCTCCGCACAGCGGCGGTTTCTCCTTGATCGCCGCGGCCGCGCGCCCCATCTCGTGTCTGCATCCGCCGGCCCGTCTCGCCCGCTCGTCCGACCCGCTCGTCTCGTCGTCCCTCGCATCGAAAGCGCAAGCCCGCCCATGTCCTCCCTGTTCGATCAGTCCGCGCTCGTCACCCTCGCCGAGCGTCTCGTCGCTGCGGCGAAACGCGCCGGGGCCGATGCGGCCGATGCGATCGCGACGCGCGGCGTGTCGCTCGCCGTCGAGGTGCGCGACGGCACCGTGGAGGAATCGACGCGCTCCGAGGACGACGATGTCGGCCTGCGCGTGCTGGTCGGCCGCCGCCAGGCGGTGGTGTCGACCAACGATCTGGTGCGCGAGGGCGTAGATGCGCTGGCCGAGCGCGCCGTCGCGATGGCACGTGTCGCCCCCGAGGATCCTCATGCGGGGCTCGCCGATCCGGCGCTGCTGGCGAAGGACATTCCGGATCTGGATCTCGTCGATCGCGCCGTGGCGGACGTCGACGTGCTGGAGCAGCGCGCGAAAGCCGCCGAGGCTGCGGGGCTCGCGGTCGCGGGGGTGAGCAAATCAGGCGGCGCCTCGGCGTCATCCGGCATCGGCGGCATGGTGCTGGTGACCTCGACGGGCTTCACCGGCATCTATGTCGGCTCGCGCCATTCCGTGTCGATGCAGGCGATCGCCGGCGAGGGCACCCGGATGGAGCGCGACTACGACTGGTCGTCGGCCGTCTATGCGAGCGATCTCGACGATCCCGCCGCGATCGGCCGCTCGGCCGGCGAGCGTGCGGTCAAGCGGCTCGATCCGCGCAAGGTGACGACCCGCAAGGTGCCGGTGGTGTTCGATCCGCGCGTCGCCGGCTCGCTGGTCTCGCATCTCGTCTCGGCTGTGAACGGTGCCTCGATTGCCCGCAAGACCAGCCTGCTGCGCGACAAGCTCGGCCAGCAGGTCTTCGCTCCCGGCATTCGCATCATCGACGATCCGCTGCGCCGGCGCGGCCTGCGCTCGCATCCGTTCGACGCCGAGGGCGTCGCCGGAAAGCCGCGCGCGCTGGTCGACGACGGCGTGATCACGACCTGGCTGCTCGACTGCGCGACGGCGCGCGAGCTCGGCATGACCACGACCGGCCACGCGCAGCGCGGCGTCTCCTCGACGCCGAGCCCGAGCGCGTCGAACGTCCATCTGGAGGCCGGTGCCGAAACGCCCGGCGAGCTGCTCACCGACATCTCCGACGGTCTGTTCGTCACCGACCTGATCGGCATGGGCGTCAACATGGTGACGGGCGACTACAGCCGCGGCGCCGCCGGCTTCTGGATCGAGAACGGCGAGCTCACCTATCCGGTCAGCGAGGTGACGATCGCCGGCAACCTGATCGACATGTTCGGCACGCTGCGGCCGGCGAACGATCTCACGTTCCGCTTCGGCGTCAACGCACCCACGGTGCGGGCGGAGGGACTGACCGTTGCAGGCGTCTGAGCAGATCGACCGCGGCGCCGTCGTCAAAGGGCTCGCCGCGCTCGTGCGCGAGGCCGGCGCGCTGGCGCTGCGCTCGACCCGCAGCCCGATCAAGAGCTGGTTCAAGGGCGCCGGCGACGGCTCGCCGGTGTCAGAGATCGATCTCGCGGTCGACCGGCTGTTGAAGGAGCGGCTCGGCGCGCTGCTGCCCGGCTGCGGCTGGCTCTCCGAGGAGACCGAGGACGACCCGGCCCGGCTCGGCTGCGACCGGCTGTGGGTGGTCGATCCGATCGACGGCACCCGCGGATTCCTGGCCGGCAAGCCCGACTGGACCGTCTCGGTGGCGCTGGTCGAGCATGGCCGGCCCGTGATCGGGGCGCTGTTCGCGCCGGCGAGCGACGAGATGTTCCTCGCCACCGCGGGAGGCGGCGCGACCCGCAACGGCACGCCGATCGCGGTCGCGCGCGCCGGCGTCGCGCAGGACAGAGCGACGCTCGCAGGCTCGCGCGTCGCCGGCCCGCCGCGCCTGCTCGAACGGCTCGCCGCGACGACTCCCGGCCTGGTGCTGGAGCCCAAGGTTCACTCGCTGGCGCTGCGCTTCGCACGCGTCGCACAGGGCGCGATCCACGTCGCCTTCGCGTCCCGCGAGAGCCACGACTGGGACCTTGCGGCTGCCGATCTTTTGGTGCACGAAGCCGCAGGGACGCTGACGACGGTTACGGGTGAATCCATCCGGTACAACCGCCCGGTTCCGACGCACGAGGCGCTGATCGCAGCCGACCCCGCGCGCCATCGGGCGGTGAGCGAGATCGTCGCGACGCTGGCGCGGACGCCGCGCTGAGCCGGCCCTCCGTCGCACCACTCCCGTGGGCGACGGCTCTGCCCGACGGATCTGCGCGACAAGGGAGGCGGCGGTCTTGGTCGAACGATTGCCGTTCACCTTCGCGGCGTACCGGTTCGCCACCACGGTGGCCACTCCCTTTGCCCGCTATCTGCTCGCCCACCGGCTGAAGCGCGGCAAGGAGCATCCCGAGCGGATTGCCGAACGACGCGGCGAGGCCGGCGCGGCGCGGCCACGCGGTCCGCTGGTGTGGGTGCATGGCGCCAGCGTCGGCGAGCTGATCGCGGCGCTGCCCGTGGTGGAGCGCCTCTGCGCCCGCGGCCTCGCCGTGCTGGTCACCACCGGCACGGTGACGTCGTCCGAGGTCGCAGCAAGGCGCCTGCCGGCCGGCGCGTTGCACCAGTTCGTGCCGCTCGACGCGCCGTCCTATGTGGCGCGCTTCCTCGACCATTGGCGGCCCGATCTCGGCCTGTTCGTCGAGTCCGACCTGTGGCCGAACCTGATCGTCGGCTGCGCCACGCGCCACATCCCGCTGATCCTGATCAACGGCCGGCTGTCGGAGCGCTCCTACGAGAAGTGGCGGCGCGCGCCCGCCACCATCGAGGCGCTGCTGTCGCGCTTTGATCTCTGCCTGGTGCGCTCGCCCGAGGACGCGCAGCGCTTCGGCGCGCTCGGCGCGCCGCGCATCGGCGTCACCGGCAATCTCAAGCTCGACGTGCCGGCCCTGCCGGTCGATCCCGCCCGCTTCGCCGAGCTGCGGCGCGCGCTCGGCAGCCGACCCCTGGTCGTCGCCGCCTCGACCCATGCGGGCGAGGAGATGGTGCTGATCGAGGCGCACCGCCGCCTGCGGATCGACTTCCCGCGGCTCATCACCGTGATCGCGCCGCGCCATCCGGATCGCGGCGACGAGATCGCCATGATGGCGAAGATCTCCGGCCTCGAGGCACGGCGCCGCTCGCAGGGCGTGCTGCCCAACGCGGCGACCGAGATCTATGTGAGCGACACGCTCGGCGAGCTCGGCCTGCTCTATCGCCTCGCGCCCGTCGTGTTCATGGGCGGCTCGCTGATCCCGCATGGCGGGCAGAACCCGATCGAGCCGATCAAGCTCGGCGCCGCGGTGCTGCACGGGCCGCATGTGAAGAACTTCGCCGACATCTACGCGGCACTCGACCACGCCGGCGGCGCCCAGCCGGTCGCCGACGGCGACGATCTGGCCCGTCGGCTGGCGCTGCTGCTCGCCGACCAGGAGGCGCGCGCGCGGCTCGCCGCGGCGGGCGAGCGGACCGTGCAGATCCTCGCCGGCGCGGTCGAGCGTACCATGGCGGCGCTGGAGCCCTATCTGGCGCAGATCCGGATCGGGAGCCGCCCCGGCGATGCGTGAACCAGCCTTCTGGTGGCGCGCACCGGGCCTCGCCTCCGGCCTGCTGGCCCCGCTCGCCGCGATCTACGGCCATGTCGCCGAGAAGCGCCTGCGGCGGCCGGGCGCGACCCTGCCGGTGCCGGTGGTCTGCGTCGGCAATCTCACGGTCGGCGGCGCCGGCAAGACCCCGACCGCCATCGCGCTCGCCCGCCTGATGCAGGCGGCCGGGCTCGCCCCGGTCTTTCTCACCCGCGGCTACAAGGGCCGGCTCGCCGGGCCGCTGCGGGTCGATCCGACGGCGGCCGCCGCCGATGTCGGCGACGAGCCGCTGCTGCTCGCCCGCGTCGCACCGACGATCCTGGCCCGCGACCGCGTCGCCGGTGCGGCACTGGCGCTCACCGCGCGGGCGAGCGCCATCGTGATGGACGACGGGCTGCAGAACCCGTCTCTGGTCAAGACGATCGCCCTGGTGGTGCTCGACGGGCGCCGCGGCGCCGGCAATGCCCGCGTGGTCCCGGCCGGGCCGCTGCGCGCGCCGCTCGAGGCGCAGCTCGACCGCGCCCATGGCCTGCTGGTGGTGGGCGAGCCGTCGGCCGCGGCGGAGGAGATCGTCGGCATGGTCCGCAAGCGCGGCCTGCCGGTGTTCTTCGGACGCCTGGCACCGGACCCGGCCGCCGTGGCGACGTTGCGCGGACAAAAGCTGCTCGCCTATGCGGGCATCGCCGATCCGGACAAGTTCGTCGCGACGCTGGCGGCGGCCGGGCTGGCGCCGGCGCAGACGGTGCGCTTCGCCGACCACCACGCCTTCACGCCCGCGGAGGCCGCGCGGCTCCTTGCCGACGCCGACGCGAACGGGCTGCGGCTGGTCACCACCGAGAAGGATGTCTTGCGCCTGCAGGGCGATCCGGCGCTGGCCGGGCTGGCGGCCAGGAGCGCCGTGCTGCCGGTCGGCCTGGTGCTCGACGAGCCCGCCGCGATGCGGGCCTTCCTGGCGGGGCGGACCGGCCTGCGGCTTTAGGAACGCGGCACTTCGGTCAGGTCGGCTTGAGGCGGTCGGGATAGAGCCGCTGCGCCACCGCCTCGGGACCCGAATAGGCTTCCTGGTGCTCGACGCTCCAGTATTTCAGCTCCTCGAGCGGGATCGGCACGCCCGTCACGGCGCAACGCACGAAGGCGCCGGGGCGCAGCACGCGAAAATCGGCGTCGAGATAACGAATTTCCGCCTCGCCCGTCTGCGGCGAGCGATAATCGAAGCGGTTCAGCACAAAAGACCTCCCGAGCACGTTCGGGCCGGACCAGCCGGCGGCGTCCGGCCCCAATGTAATCGCTCGCGGGCGACGACGAAACCCCGCCGAGCGGCGCAAACGGCCCACGTCGATCGGCGATCGCGGCCATGGTAGGATGGGCCATGAACGGCGGAGCCATGCGGGTCGTCACCTCACTGCTCTTCATCGTGCTCGCGACCGCGCCCGGGCGGGCGGCGCCGGGCCCATCCGAGCCGCCCGCCGCGGAGGCCGCCGGCATGGCCGCGACACCGGCGGCATCCGCCCCGGCGGGCGCATTCGGCGGCGAGGCCGTGCGCATCCCGTCCCGCGACACCACGCTCACGGCCGCCCTGTTCCGGCCGGACGGCGCCGGGCCGTTCCCGGCCGTGGTTGCCCTGCACGGCTGCGGCGGGCTCGCCAAGGAGAGCCTCGATCCGCGCTACCGCGACTGGGCCAAGGCGCTCAACGATCGCGGCTTCGTCGTGCTGTTTCCCGACAGCTTCGGCTCGCGCGGGCTGGGCTCGCAGTGCCGGGTGCGGGCCCGCAGCGTCACGCCCGAGCGCGAGCGGACCGCCGACGCCGACGCGGCGCGCCGCTGGCTGCAGGCGCAGTCCTATGTGCGTGCCGACCGGATCTCGCTGCTCGGCTGGTCGAACGGCGGCAGCAGCGTCCTGTGGGCGGTCCGCCCGCAGAGCCGCACGGAGCGATCGAGCCCCGACTTCCGCTCCGCCGTGGCATTCTATCCGGGCTGCGCCCGCCTGGTGCCACGGGCCTGGAGCGCCCGCGTGCCGACCCTGGTGCTGATCGGCGGCGCCGACGACTGGACCCCGGCGGCGGCCTGCGAGCAGATGGTGGCGGGCGCACGCGGCCGCAGCGCCCTGACGGCCATCGAGGTCTATCCGGGCGCCTATCACGACTTCGACGCCCCCGACCGCCCGGTGCGCCTCCACACCGGCCTCACCTTCTCGGCCGACGGCTCCGGCCGGGCGCACAGCGGCACCAATCCGGCGGCCCGCGCCGACGCGTTCCAGCGCGCCCCGGCCTGGCTGGCCCGGTGAGGACGGTTTTCTAGAACAGCCGTCCCATACTCTGACTCGTCATACGCGGGCTCGACCCGCGTATCCATCTCTAGAAAAGACATCAGTTTCAGTAGCTTGATGGATGGCCGGGTCAAGCCCGGCCATGACGCGAGGGGGCGAAGCCTGCGAGGGCTGGTTTTAGAACAGCGTGCCCTGCCCGGCCGCAGGCGCCTTTCGGCGCCCCGGCCTGGCCGGGTTCGGCCGCTCCTGCGGGGAGGGCTGGGGCGACGCCTGCGGCGAGGTGGGCGGCGTGGCGCCAGTACCGCCGTCGGCCGTGGCGCCCACCCTCCCGTCGGAAAATTGGAGCGAGAGGCGTTGCCCGGCCACCACCGCGGCGGCGCTGCGCAGCGGCCGGTCGTCCGGCCCGCGCACCAGGGCAAAACCGCGCGCCAGCACGCCCGTGTAGGACAGCGCCGCAAGGAGCTGGCCGGCCCGGGCGAGGCGGGCGCGGCGCTCCGCCAGGAGCCCCCTGGAGGCCCGGGCAGCCCGGCTGGACAGTGCGGCGATGCGCTCGCGGTCGCGCACCAGGGCCTGGCGATGCGCCGCCAGCGCGGCCCGCAGCGCCGCCGTCAGCCGGCCCGAGGCGGCCGTGAAACGGTCGCGGCGGCGCTCGGATCGAACGCGCAGGCTGCGCAGCGTGCGTCCCGACAGGACGGCGAGGCGCTCGCGCTCGCGCGCCACCCGGCTGCGCAGCACCAGCGGCGTCAGCCGCGCCGCGATCCGCGAAAAGTCGGAGCGGTGGCGGTGGGCCCCGGCGAGCAGCGCCCGCGGCAACCGCCCGGCGGCCCCGTCGAGCCTTTGGCGCGACACCGCGAACAAGGCATCGGCGGTGGGCAGCGCCCGGGCGGCGGAGCGCAGCGCGACGCGGCGAGCCTCCTGGGTCCGGGTCCAGCAGGTCAGCACCCGCCGGCCGAGGCCGTCGACGCGGGCCAACAGCTCGGAGCGGACCGGCACCGCCATCTCGGCGGCGGCCGTCGGGGTCGGGGCGCGGCGGTCGGCGGCGAAGTCGATCAGGGTGACGTCGGTCTCGTGGCCGACGGCCGAGATCAGCGCAATGTCGCTGTCGGCCGCGGCCCGCACCACGACCTCCTCGTTGAAGGCCCACAGATCCTCGATCGAGCCGCCGCCGCGGGCGACGATCAGGAGGTCCGGCCGCGGGATCGGCCCGCCCTCGGGCAGCGCGTTGAAGCCGCGGATGGCGGCGGCGATCTCCTCGGCCGCGCCCTCGCCCTGCACCCGCACGGGCCACACCAGCACGGGCCGCGGGAAGCGATCGGCGAGACGGTGCAGGATGTCGCGAATGACGGCCCCGGTCGGCGACGTGACGACGCCGATCACGTTGGGCAGCGACGGCAGGAGCTGCTTCCTCGCCTCGTCGAACAGGCCCTCGGCGGCGAGCGCCTGCTTGCGCTGCTCGAGCAGCGCCATCAGGGCGCCGAGGCCGGCCGGCTCCAGGGTCTCGATGACGATCTGGTAGGTCGAGCGCCCCGGATAGGTGGTGAGCCGCCCGGTGGCGATCACCTCCAGGCCCTCCTCCGGCTTGACCCGCATGCGAGCGAAGGCGGTGCGCCACACCACGGCGTCGATGCGGGCGCTCTCGTCCTTCAAGGCGAAATAGGCATGGCCGGAGGAGTGAACGCCGCGAAACCCGGAGATCTCGCCGCGCACCCGGACATGCCCGAAGGCGTCCTCGACGGTGCGCTTGAGCGCCGAGGAGAGCTCCGACACGGTCCATTCGGGGATGTTGAGGCGGGGCTCGTCCATGGTCTCGGCTTTCACCTCTCCCCGCTCGCGGGGAGAGGTCGAACCGCGCAGCGGTCCGGGTGAGGGGGCGTTTCCGTATCCACGAGATGCCCCCTCACCCCGACCCTCTCCCCGCAGGCGGGGAGAGGGAGCCGCTGGCGCCGGCGCAGAATCAAGTGACGGAATTGCGTCCCCTACTCCGCCGCCATATCGCCGAGACGGTCGTCGCTCGGCGACTCGAAATGCAGCGGCCAGCGGCGGGTGGCGAAGTCCGGCCCGAGCGCCGCCATCTTGGCCTGCAGCTCGTCGCGCTTGAGCAGGCCGGTCTGGGTGTCGACGAAGCCGACCACCGAGGCGGCGTTGATGGTCGCCGCCTTGAGGGCCTCGAGCGGCGGATAGCCGAGCGCCTCGAAGGACGTGTAGGTCGACGTGAAGGCGTCGCCCGCGCCGGCCGTTCCGGCGACCATGCAGTCGACCGACGGGCAGTACACGATCTCGTCCGGGGTCGCCACATAGGCGCCGCGCTTGCCGTCGGTGAGCAGCACCCGCTTCGGCCCGAGGCTGGTCACGGCGCGGAAGAAGGCGACGACGCTCATGTCGAAGCCGCCGCCCGAGAGCGGCCGATTGTCGATCTCGGGCCGCTCCTCACCGGGGGCGAGCGGCAGCTTGGGGCCGCCCTCGCCGAACTGGGCGATCAGGCTCGGCACCAGGGTCGAGGCCTCGCCGCGGTTGAGCGCGACGATGTCGACCATGCGCAGCGCGTCCTGGAACGGTCCGGCGCGGGCCGAGAGCTGGCGGACGCCCGGGTTGGTCGCGACCAGCGCGCCCTGCGCCTTGGCGCGGCGGACGATGTCGGGGAACCGCTCGGCCGACTTGCCGCTGAGCGAGGTGATGTAGATGACGTCGACCGCGAAGGCGTGGTCGTGAAGATCCTCCGCCTCCAGGCCCGTGTTGGCGCCACGGAACGTGAACACGGCGGCGTTGCGGTCGTGCGAGGAGATCAGCACCGAGGCGCCGGTCGGCGCCTTGCGGTCACGCAGCGCCCAGCGGGTCGAGACGCCCTCGTGCTCGAGCGTGGTCAGGATCATTTCGGCGCGGCTGTCCTGGCCGAGCTTGATCAGGCTCGAGACGTCGAAGCCGAGCCGCGCCATCGACACGGCGGCGTTGACGGCGCCGCCGCCGATATGGGTGGAAATCTCCAGCGCCTCGGTCTTGCGGCCTTCCTCCATCAGCAGGAAGGAACTGTCGGCATTGGACATCGCCATTCGTTCGATGCGCGAGCTCTCGATGATCGCGATGGTGTCGATCATGGCTCCGCCGACCGTCAGGGCTTTCATCGCATCCCTCCTGCAGCATCGTCTGTCCGAACGAGACGCGTCACAACCCCGGCGTGCCGGCGGCCGACCGCCTCCGGCTTGACCGTCCAGGACGCGATTCGTCAAGGCGCCTCCACCTGGAGGCACGGTCCGCGGATCCGTCCGCTGCCGATCACCGGACCCGTTGCGGGTCCCCGTCCCGGTTCTTTGCGAGCAGCCCCCGCGTGTCCGTCGACCGATCGCCTGCGCCTGCGCTCGATCACGCCACCATCCCGGCCCTATGAGATATAACGGTTTGGCGTTTCCTGCACCAGCGGCCAGGCGAGGTGGCCCACGGACAGGTTGACGCTGCGCGTCCGCGCCGTCGCGTGCCCCACCCCTTCTCTCGTTCCGCCGGCGCGGCGGGGCCTCGCCCGGAGACGAGCCTTTGTCGGACGGACCCTGGATCTGGGCCGCTTTCACGGTCGCGGCCGCCGCGGCCCAGACGGCGCGCAACGCCGCCCAGCGGCAGCTCACCCGGACGCTGGGGACCGTCGGGGCGACCCATGTCCGCTTCCTCTACGGCCTGCCCTTCGCGCTGGTGTTCCTGGCCGGCATCGTGCTGGTGACCGGGACCGTGCCGCCGCGGCCGCCGGCCGTGTTCTTTCTCTTCGTGACGTCCGGCGCCCTCACCCAGATCGGCGCCACGGCCATGATGCTGGCCGCCATGGGCGAGCGCTCGTTTCTCGCCGTGATCGCCTACACCAAGACGGAGCCCGTGCAGGTCGCCCTGTTCGGGCTGCTGGTGCTCGGCGACACCGTGACGCTGCCGATGGCGGCCGCCATCGCCATCGCCACGGCCGGCGTGGTGCTGATGTCGGTCAAGCCCGGCCAGGCCGGCGGCGGCGGCGGCATGCGGCCGATGCTGCTCGGCCTCGGCTCGGCGGCGCTGTTCGCGCTCTCGGCGATCGGTTTTCGCGGGGCGATCCTCAGCCTCGGCGCCGACTTCCTCACCGCCGCCACCACCACGCTGTGCGTCGGGCTGACGATCCAGGCCGTGCTGCTGTCGCTCTATCTGGCGCTGCGCGACCGCGCCGTGATGGTCGCGGTGCTGCGAGCCTGGCGGCCGTCGCTGGTCGCCGGCTTCATGGGGGCGCTCGCCTCGCAGTTCTGGTTTCTCAGCTTCGCGCTGACATCGGCCGCGAACGTCCGCACGCTGGCGCTGGTCGAGGTGCTGTTCGCGCAAGCCGTCAGCCGCTTCGCCTTCAAGCAGCGCACCACGGTGCGCGAGCTGCTCGGGATTGCCCTGATCGTCGGCGGCGTCGTGCTGCTGCTTTGGGGGCAGTGAGGGAGCGGGCAAAGGCCGTCAGTTCAGGGCGCGGGCCGAAGGTCCGCGAGCCTGGAATCCATGACCCCGGTGCGGATTGCTCTCGAAAGACAGGCCGTATGGGTTCCGGGCTAGGCCCTTCGGGCCGCCCCGGAACGACAGAGCACCTTGCTCAGTTCCGCTCGTCCGGCAGCGTGGGCAGCGGATGGAACGCGATGCCCTCGTCGAGCATCGCCTCGACCTCGTCGGCCGAGGCCTCGCCGTAGATCGAGCGGTGCTCGGTCTCGCCGTAATGCATGCGGCGCGCCTCGTCGGGAAAGCGGCCCCCGACATGCTCGGCGTTCTTCACCAGGTGATCGCGCAGCTCCCTGAGCTTGCGGCGCAGCTCGACCTCCTGGGGCGACATCAGCGCGACCGGCGCGCGCGGCTCGGCGGCCGGCGCGGCCGCCGACGGAGCAACCCCGGCATCGCCGGCAGGCGCGGCCGCCGTGACCCCGGCTGCTGCGACACCGGCCGCCGTGACCTCCGCCATCGCGGCAGCCGCGGCGGCACGGCCGGCCTCCGTCTTGGAGGAGCGGCCGAGCCGCGGTGTCATCAGGGCCTTCTCGACCTTCGCGCTGCCGCATGCCGGACAGGTGACCAGGCCGCGAGCGGCCTGGCCGTCATAGTCGGCCGAATTCCGAAACCAGCTCTCGAACGCGTGCCCGTTCGGGCACGCGAGGGCATAGCGGATCATTTCGCCTCTTGCAGGGCGTGCACAGGAGCGTGCACATGAACCGCTCCTGCGGTCGGCTCGGTCACCTCGAAGCGGCGGCCGTGCGTGAGCGACGGAATGCGGCTGCGCGCCGCCGTGACGGCGGCGGGATCGATCTCGGCGAGCACGAAGCCGGGCTCGGTGCCGTTCTCGGCGATGACGACGCCCCACGGATCGACCACCATCGAGTGCCCGAAGGTCTCGCGGCCGCTCTCGTGCAGGCCGCCCTGGGCCGCGGCGAAGACGTAGCAGCCGGTCTCGATGGCGCGCGCCCGCATGAGCACGTGCCAGTGCGCCTCGCCGGTCTGGCGCGTGAACGCCGCCGGGATCGCGATGAACGAGCTGCCGGCCTCGGCGAGCGCCCGGTAGAGCGCCGGGAAGCGCAGGTCGTAGCAGATCGACAGGCCGATGCGACCCCACGGCAGGTCGCCGACCACGGCGCGCTCGCCCGGGCGGAACATGCGCGACTCGCGATAGGTCTCGCCGTTGGCGAGATCGACGTCGAACATGTGGATCTTGTCGTAGGACGCCACCACGTCGCCGTTCGGATCGATCAGATACGAGCGGTTGGCGGCCATCTCCGGGCCGATCTTGATGGCGAGCGAGCCGACATGCAGCCAGATGCGGTGAAGCCGCGCGGTGTCGCGCAGCGCCGCGAGCCCGGCGTCGCTCTCCTCCGGCGCGACCAGCTCGAGCAGGCGCGCCCGGTCGCTCTCCATCAGATTGGTCATCTCCGGCGTCTGCACATAATGCGCGCCGCGCTCCTTGGCCTTGCCTATCAGCTTTATGGCCGAATCGATGTTGGCCGCCGGACGACGACCCGATTGAAGCTGAATCAATGCAACCCGAAAGGTCGAGTTCTCTCTGAGCTGGAATGTCATGAAACTGCCCTCCGTCACGACCTCAACAATGGGTCGAGCTTGCCCGCCTCGTCGAGGGCGTAGAGATCATCGCAGCCGCCGACATGTGTATCGCCGATGAAGATCTGCGGCACCGTGGTCCGACCTTGCGCACGCGCCACCATCTCGGCGCGGCGATCGGGCAGACCGGCAACGCCGATCTCCGTGAAGTCGACCCCCTTCTGGCGAAGCAGTTGCTTCGCGGACGAACAATAGGGACAGAAGGGAGTCGTATAGATTTCAATGTCTGGCATCGATCGTCTGGTCTCGTACAGCCGGCACTCGCGGTCACGCCGTCGATAGGGGCACGTCGTCCCGATGGTCACGTCGTCCCGATGGTCACATCGTGGTCTGGCGACCCCGCCAGCGGATCGCCGTCACACATCGCACCACAGGCATCACGGCACTTACATTGCGCTGCACACTTATGGCAGCGAACCACTATACGGGAGAGTGCGACGCATCAACAATCCGTGTCGCCAGAAAGTCATATCACCGTTGCGTCTATGACACAGGCGAACACGACGACATCGACATTGGTGGCCCCCGCCCGCAACAATGTTCGTGCACAAGTCTCCGCCGTCGCACCGGTCGTCATCACATCGTCGACAACGATCAGGCGCCGACCCCGGATGGCGGCTCGGCCCGTCTCGGTGACGCGGAACGCCGACTGCACGTTGCTGGCACGCTCGGCGCGCGTCAGGCCGACCTGCTGCGGCGTCGCGCGGACCCGCCTCATCGCGTCGGCGAGCACGGATATGCCGCGCGATTCCGCCATCACGGTGGCGAGCAGAGCGGCCTGGTTGAAGCGCCGCGCCCACAACCGCCGCCAGTGCAACGGCACCGGCACCAGTGCATCCGCCGTCCCGATCAACTCACGTCCGGCCTCGGCCATCCATCGCCCCATCATGGGCGCGAGCTCGAGCCGATCCCCGAACTTCAACGCATGAACCAGCGATCGGGCCACCTCGTCGTAACGAACCGCCGCCCGCGCCCGCCCGAAGGCCGGCGGATCGGCGATCGCCCGCGGCGACAACAGGCCCGTCCCGGCCAATCCTGGCCCGACATCGTGAGCGAACGGCACGCCGAGCCGCTCGCAATAAGGCCGCGCTATGAACGACAAACGCGACCAGCAGGACGCGCACAACGCACCTGCATCACTCACCGGATCGCCGCACGCCGGACACAGCGGCGGCAACACGGCATCGACGGCGACGCGGAACACGGACCGCAGGCCGGTCATGGTTGTGGCCAACGTCCGCGTCGCCATATGAACCCTCGTTCATCACCTTCGCTCGACGGGCGTCGATTTTCGGCGCACGTCGTGACGCAACACTTCTCGTCCTGCAACGCACGTTGTCTCGAACCACAAGTTGTCTCGAACCGCAGGCTGTCTCGAACCGCAGGCTGTCTCAAACCGCACGTTGCGCGCCACCCTTGGTTCTCATGCAAGTGGCGCGCCAAAACCTTCGGCCGTCTCGGCCGGCTTTCGGCCGGTCGGCAAGACTCACCTATCCGTGTGCATCATAACGCAGGATGGTAAATGGTTGCTCCTCGCGTCTTCGACCGTCCCCTGCTTCTGCAGCGTCGCCGCCGCGCCGCCGCGCTGGGATCCGCGGTCTTCCTGCTCGACCGCGTCGCCGCCGACATGGCGGACCGGCTCGCCGCGACGCTGCGCACCTTCGACCGCGTCGTCGACCTCGGCACGCCGACCGACGCGGTGCGCACCGCGCTCGCCTTCCATCCGCGCCTCGGCACCCTGATCGCCATGGATATGCTGGCGACAGCCGATCGGATCACCGGGCTTGCGGTCGCCGCCGACGAGGAGGCACTGCCCTTCGCCGACGCCTCGCTCGATCTCGTCGTCTCGGGCCTGGCGCTGCAGACCGTCAACGACCTGCCCGGCACGTTCGCGCAGGTGCGCCGCGCGCTGCGGCCCGACGGCCTGTTTCTCGCCGCGCTCCTCGGCGGCGCCACCCTGACCGAGCTGCGCCAGAGCTTTTCTGCCGCCGAGAGCGAGTGCGACGGCGGGCTGTCGCCGCGGGTCGCGCCGTTCGCCGACGTGCGCGACGTCGGCGCACTGCTGCAGCGCGCCGGCTTCGCCCTGCCGGTCACCGATGTCGACGCCGTGACGGTGCGCTACGCCTCGCCGGTCGCCCTGATTCAGGACCTCCGCCGCATGGGAGCGACCAACCCGCTCGCCGAGCGGCGCCGCCGTCCACTGCGGCGGACGACGCTGCTGCGGGCGCTGCAGATTTACACCGACCGCTTCTCCGATCCCGACGGGCGCGTGCGCGCCACCTTCGAGATCGTCTGGCTGTCCGGCTGGGCGCCGCACGAGAGCCAGCAGAAGCCCCTGCGCCCCGGCAGCGCGACGACGCGGCTCGCCGACGCGCTCGGCACCAAGGAGATTTCGGCGGGCGAGAAGGCGAATCCCGGACGAAAGCCGTAGGGTGCAATGAGCGCAGCGAATTGCACCTGATCACGCCGCCTTCTTTCGCCGGCGCAATTCGCTGCGCTCATTGCGCCCTACAGGAGAAGCCCGATCAGGTGCGCGACCAGCGGCACGTCGGCCTCTGGCATCGCATAGTCGCGCAGCTTGGCGGGGCGCACCCAGGCGAGGCCCTGGCCCTCGCGCGCGGTGACGAAGCCCTCCCAGCGCCGGCACACATAGAGCGGCATCAAGAGATGGAAGTCGTCATAGGTGTGGCTGGCGAAGGTGAGCGGCGCCAGGCACGGCTCCTTCACGGCAATGCCGAGCTCCTCGTCGAGCTCGCGGATCAGCGCCTGCTCGGGCTTTTCGCCCGCCTCGACCTTGCCGCCGGGAAACTCCCACAGGCCCGCCATCGACCGGCCCTCGGGCCGCCGCGCCAACAGGATGCGCCCGTCGGCATCGATCAGCGCGCAGGCGGCGACCAGGACCAGTTTCACGGGAGGCTCCTGAAAAGGCCGGCCCGGTAGGGTGGGCAAAGGCGCGGAACGCGCCGTGCCCACGCGCGCCACACCCACGCGCGACCTCCGACGTGGGCACGGCGCGCCTTCGGCGCCCCTTTGCCCACCCTACGACACACCGATCCGCTCACGACCGATAGTCGCCGTTGATCGCGATGTACTCCTTGGTCAGGTCGCAGGTGAGCACCCGGTCGCGGCCCTTGCCGATGCCGAGATTGACCTTCAGCTCGATCTCGGGCCGCTTCATCAGCTCGGAGACCTTGGCCTCGTCGTAGCCGGAGTCGCGCTCGCCCTTGTGGGCGACCCGCACGCCGCCGAACCAGATCGACAGCTTGTCGCGGTCGGCCCGCTCGCCGGCCTTGCCGACCGCCATCACCACGCGGCCCCAATTGGCGTCCTCGCCGGCGATCGCGGTCTTCACCAGCGGCGAGTTGGCGATCGACATGGCGATTTTTCGCGCCGCCTTCTTGGACGCCGCGCCCTCGACGATCACCTCGACCAGCTTTCGCGCCCCTTCGCCGTCGCGAGCCACCTGCTCGGCGAGATTGGCCAGCACGCGCGTAAAAGCCTTGCGGAACGGCTCGAGGCGCGGATCGCCGGCCCGGGTGATTTTCGCGACACCGCGCGCCGCGGCGGCGCCGGTCGCGAAGGCCAGCAGCGTGTCGGACGTCGAGGTGTCGCCGTCGATCGTCACGGCGTTGAACGTGTCCTCGACGCCCTTCGACAAGAGGCTCTGCAGCACGGCGGGCGACAGCGGCGCGTCGGTGAACACGAAGGACAGCATCGTCGCCATGTCGGGCGCGATCATGCCGGCCCCCTTGGCGATGCCGCAGATGGTCACCGGCTTGCCGTCGATCCGCACGATCGCGGCCGCCCCCTTGGGGAACGTGTCGGTGGTCATGATGGCGCGCGCCGCCTCGTCCCAGCGGCCGGGCTGGGCGCCCTGGACCAGGCCGTCCATGACGCCGCCGAACTTCTCGGCCGGCAGCGGCTCGCCGATCACACCCGTCGAGGCAAGGAAAATCTCGGCCGGCTTGCAGCCGGCCGAGGCGGCGGCGATGTCGGCCGTCAGCTTGACGGCGTCGCGGCCGGAGCGGCCCGTGAAGGCATTGGCGTTGCCGGAGTTCACCACCAGGGCGCGCGCCTTGCCGGCCTTCAGCCGGGCCCGGCACCAGTCGACCGGGGCCGACGGGCATTTCGAGCGGGTGAACACGCCGGCGACCGCGGTGCCCGGGTCGAGCACGGCGAGCAGCACGTCGGTGCGGCCCGCATAGCGGATGCCGGCCGCGGCGGTCGCGACCCGCACCCCGGCAATCTCGGGCATTTCGGGAAAGCGCTCGGGCGCGAGCGGAGAGACGGCGGCCATCGGCCCAGACCCCTGGTGAACCGGCGCGAGCCCCTCCCGCGCCTTCAACGAACGTCGACGCGTCGATTAGGAGCGCCGGCCAGCGGGGTCAAGCGGAGACCGGGGAAGGGCCGGGGAAGGCGGCCGACGAGCCCGCGACCGATGCGCGGCCCGGCGCCTTTTCTCCCTCTCGCCGCGTGCGGGGAGCGGGCCGGGGTGAGGGGGCGTTTCGTGGATACGGAGACGCCCCCTCACCCGGATCGCTGCGCCATCCGACCTCTCCCCGCGTGCGGGGAGAGGTGAAGAGGCATCCAGGATATCGGTCTTACTTCTTCTCCGGCGCGGGGGCCGGCGTGGGCGCGCCGGGGGCCGCGGCCGGAGCCGGGGCGGCCTCGGGCTTGTCGAGCCGCTCGATCTTGGCCTCGGCCCGCAGCTTGTTGAGGAGCTCGATCTGCGCCTTGCGGGTGACGAAGGTCTCGATCTGGTCCTTGACCTGCTCGAAGGGCGGCGCCTCGCGCTTGCGCTTGTCCTCGACCTTGATCAGGTGCCAGCCGAACGAGGTCTTGATCGGCTCGGAGACCTGGCCCTTGTCGAGCTTGAAGGCGGCGTCGGAGAACTCCGGCACCATCTGGTCCTTGGTGAAGAAGCCGAGATCGCCGCCGTCGGCCTTGCCGGGCGGGTCCTCGGTCAGGTCGGTGGCCAGCTTGACGAAATCCTCGCCCTTCTTGATCCGGTCGAGGGTGCTCCGGGCCTTGGCCTCGGCCGCCTTGCTGGCGTTCTGGTCGCTGGCGTCGGCGACCCGGAACAGGATGTGGCGCGCATGCACCTCCTGCTCCTCGGCCATCTGCTTCACGGCCTCCTGATAGACGTGCTGCATGGCGTCCGGCGTCGCGCCGGCCTTGCCGGAGTCGCGCAGCAGCGTCTCCATCAGGGCCTTGCTGCGCAGATAGGCGAGGCGCTTCTTGAAGTCCGGCGCGTCGGTGATCTTCTGGGTCTCGGCGGCCTTCGCCAGCAGCATCATGTCGGTGAGATAATTGACCAGCCAGTCGCGCTTGGCGTCCGGCGTGCCGGCCGGAACGTTCTGGCCGACATCCTCCTCGGCGATGGCGAGATCGCTCTGCCGGATCTCGACGCCGTTGACCTTCGCGACGACCGGGTCGGTCGCCGCGGCGGGCGCCGGGGCCTGCGCGAAAGCGCCCGCGGTCAAAACGGCCGTCAGGACGAGGGCCACGCCGAGCTTGGAGCGGCGACGCGCCGGGGACACCGGACGCGAGGATGAAGTTTGCGTAATCATCGAGAATCCCTGGGAAAGACGGGCCTGCCTGCCCGCCGAGGCGGCCAGCGCACCCTCGCGCAACGCGCTGTGGTTGGCAACCGCGCGTCTGCTAGCGGCAAACGGAGGCATGATTGCGGCACGGACGGCCAAAAGGCGCCAATTGACAAGGCCCGGACCCACTCCTATCTGTCCACCGCTCGCCGGTGTGTCCCGTGGGATTGACGACGTCGCGCCTCCGCCCCCCGAAAGCGCCTTGATCCTGGGCTGCGCCGGGACTGAGGGCCGGTCGGCCGGCACGTTCGGACCGGTCGCGGGTGCGCGGCCACAGATCCGGCCGCATGTTCGCGGCCACAGATAAGGACCTCCGGGATGTTCGGCGCTGTCGTCCGCAAGCTGTTCGGAAACGCGAACGATCGACGCATTCGCGCCTACCGCCCCAGGGTCGACGAGATCAATGCGCTCGAGCCGCAGATCGCCGCCCTGTCGGACGAGGCGCTGCGGGCCCGTACCGAGGCCTTCCGCAAGGAGCTTGCCGAGGGCAAGACGCTCGACGACATCCTGGTGCCCGCCTTCGCCACCGTCCGCGAAGCCGCCAAGCGCACCCTCGGCCAGCGCCATTTCGACGTCCAGATGATGGGCGGCATGGTGCTGCACGAGGGCGCCATCGCCGAGATGAAGACCGGCGAAGGCAAGACCCTGGTCGCGACGCTCGCCGTCTACCTCAATGCGCTGGCCGGCAAGGGCGTCCACGTCGTCACGGTCAACGACTACCTGGCCAAGCGCGACTCCGAGTGGATGGGCCAAGTCTACCGGTTCCTGGGCCTGACCGTCGGCGTCATCGTGCACGGGCTCGACGACGAGCAGCGCAAGATCGAATACGCCTGCGACGTCACCTACGGCACCAACAACGAGCTCGGCTTCGACTATCTGCGCGACAACATGAAGTACCGGCTGGAGGACATGGTCCAGCGCGGCCATGTCTACGCCATCGTCGACGAGGTCGACTCGATCCTGATCGACGAGGCGCGCACGCCGCTGATCATCTCCGGCCCGCTCGACGACCGCTCCGAGTTCTACAACACCATCGACAAGTTCATCCCGCGGCTCGACAAGGTCGACGTCGACGTCGACGAGAAGCAGCGTACCGTCACCATGACCGAGGTCGGCATGGAGAAGATGGAGCGGCTCCTGCGCGAGGCCGGCCAGCTCAAGACGGACTCGCTCTACGACGTCGAGAACGTCTCGGTGGTGCACCACGTCAACCAGGCGCTGCGCGCCCACAAGCTGTTCCAGCGCGACAAGGACTACATCGTCCGCAACGACGAGGTGGTCATCATCGACGAGTTCACGGGCCGCATGATGCCGGGCCGGCGCTACTCGGACGGGCTGCACCAGGCGCTCGAGGCCAAGGAGCGCCAGCCGATCCAGCCCGAGAACCAGACGCTCGCCTCGATCACGTTCCAGAACTTCTTCCGCATGTACCAGAAGCTGGGCGGCATGACCGGCACGGCGCAGACCGAGGCGGACGAGTTCCTCGACATCTACAATCTCGAGGTCGTCGAGGTGCCGACCAACCTGCCGATGGTCCGCATCGACGACGACGACGAGGTCTACCGGACGGCGGCCGAGAAGTACCGCGCCATCATCACGCTGATCGAGGACTGCAAGACCCGCGGCCAGCCCGTGCTGGTCGGCACCACCTCGATCGAGAAGTCCGAGCAGCTCGCCGACATGCTGCGCGACAAGGGCTGGGAGGCGCACGACTTCACCGACCCCAACGCCTTCGCGGCGCTGTACTCGGGCGACGAGGGCGCCACCAACGCCAAGGTCTTCGCCATCCTGAACGCGCGCTATCACGAGCAGGAGGCCTATATCGTCTCGCAGGCCGGCGTGCCCGGCGCCGTCACGATCGCCACCAACATGGCCGGCCGCGGCACCGACATCCAGCTCGGCGGCAATGCCGACATGCGGGTCCGCCAGGAGCTCGTCGACCTGCCCGAGGGCGACGAGAAGAAAGCCCGGATCGCCGAGATCCGCGGCCAGGTCGATCGCCTGAAGGAAAAGGCGCTGGCCGCCGGCGGCCTCTATGTGCTCGGCACCGAGCGGCACGAGTCGCGGCGCATCGACAACCAGCTCCGCGGCCGCTCCGGCCGCCAGGGCGACCCCGGCCACTCCAAGTTCTTCCTGTCGCTGGAAGACGACCTGATGCGCATCTTCGGGTCGGACAAGCTCGACGGGATGCTGACCAAGCTCGGCCTCAAGGAGGACGAGTCGATCGTCCATCCCTGGATCAACAAGGCGCTGGAGAAGGCGCAGCAGAAGGTCGAGGCGCGCAACTTCGACATCCGCAAGAACCTGCTGAAGTTCGACAACGTGATGAACGATCAGCGCAAGGTGATCTTCGAGCAGCGGATCGACTGGATGCACGACGAGGTGACGAACGAGATCGTCACCGACATGCGTCGCAGCGTGGTCGACGAGCTGGTCGCCAAGCATGTGCCCGAGAACGCCTATCCGGAGCAGTGGGACGTCGCCGGCCTGGAGGAGGAGCTCAACCGCGTGCTCGGCCTCGACCTGCCGATCAAGGAGTGGGCCAAGGAAGAGGGCATCGCCGACGAGGAGCTGATCACCCGCGTCGAGCGCAAGGCCGACGAGCACATGGCCGCCAAGGTGGCCCAGTGGGGACCCGACGTGGTCCGCTACATCGAGAAGTCGATCCTGCTGCAGTCGCTCGACCATCTCTGGCGCGAGCACCTGGTGATGCTCGACCATCTGCGCAACGTGGTCGGCCTGCGCGGCTACGCCCAGCGCGACCCGCTCAACGAGTACAAGGCCGAGGCCTTCGCCCTGTTCGAGGCGATGAGCCAGAGCCTGCGCGAGGCCGTGACGGCGCAGCTCATGCGGGTCGAGATCGTGCAGCAGCAGCCCGAGGAGAGCCAGCTCCCCTTCATGGAGGCGACCAAGCTGGATCCGTCGACGGGCGAGAACGAGTTCGCCTCCGCCAACGCCGGATTCCTGCTCGGCACCCGCCAGGCCGACACGGCCGAGGCGCCGTTGCGCGACCCCAAGAACCCCGCAACCTGGGGCAAGGTCGGCCGCAACGAGGCCTGCCCCTGCGGCTCGGGCAAGAAGTACAAGCACTGCCACGGCCGCTACGCCTGACGCGACGGCCGTCGGCACCGCTCACCTCCTCCCGGCCAGGTCGCGCCTCTCGGCCCGGCAACGGGGTACGAAGCGTGATGGATGCGCGGGTCGCGCCTGCGCACGACGGCTCGCCTGCGTGGAGCGTGATGTGGGCATGCCCTGGCCCCCACCGGGGCGGGGTGAAGCGGAGCCTGACGCACCGCTGTCCAGAGCCGGCTCGACGGAGTGACCCGACCTCCGTGCCGCCGCCGCGTCCAGGCGGCGAACCCGGGCTAGCCCGCCCAGCCCGGTAACACCCTGTTCAGCATTCCGGTCTAATTTCAGTCTGCCGCACCAAAAAGGGTGCAACAGGCGGCAGGTTCGTCGGTCCCGTTTCAGGGGTCGAAGCTTTCGTCGATCCCCCCGGCCAACCGCCCCCCCTTTCGGGTCGTCCGCCCATGCCCGATGTGTCACCCGGCGCCGCCGCGAGCGGCCGACAGCAACGCCCCACCCAACCCGGCATGACCGGCGGCGGTCCGCCCCTCTGTGTCCAGATATTTGGCGACCGGCCATGGCCCTGCACGCGCTGATCGCCGAGTTGCCAGCCGTCCTCAGCCAGGGCACGCCAGCCACGCGCAGCGAGATCCTGCGCCGGCTGACCGAGCTGTTCCTCTCCCAGGCCGGCTCCTTCGAGGACGACCACGTCGCCGTGTTCGACCAGGTGCTGGAGCTGATGGTCGACGCCGTCGAGCGGCACGCCCTGATCCGCCTCGGCCTTCAGCTCGCGCCGCTCGGCAACGCCCCGATCAGAACCCTCTCCCGGCTCGGGCTGAGCGACGACATCGCCGTCGCCGGGCCGGTGCTGGAGCGCTCCAGCCGTCTGTCGGACGCGGTGCTGGCCGACATCGCCGGCAGCAAGAGCCAGGCGCATCTTGCCGCCATCGCGGTGCGCACCGTTCTCTCCGTGGTGGTGACCGACGTCGTGGTGGAGCGCGGCGACCTCGACGTCACCCGCAAGATCACGGCCAATGGCGGCGCCAGCTTCTCGGAGACCGGGTTCCGCACCATCGCCAGCCGCGCCCATCTCGACGAGGCGCTGGCCCTGCTGGTCGCCGGCCGCGGCGACGTGCCGGCCGAGGTATTCCGCGACCTGGTGCGCAACGCCACCGACGAGGTGCGCCGGCGACTCGCCCGCTCCGACCAGCCGGGCGTGCGCACCCGCCTCAACCAGGCCATGACGGCGATCGGCTCCCAGTTCCTGCACGCGAGGCGCAAGCCCGACGCCGCCGCCGCGCCGCCGGCGAGCCCCGCCCCCGACAAGCTGAAGGGGCTGTGCGAGAAGGCCAGGAGCGGCCAACGCGGCGCCGTGGTCGAGGATCTGGCCACCATCACCGAGGTGCCGGTCATCGCCATCAAGAACCTGATCAAGCAGGGCTCCGTCGACGGCATCCTGATCCTCTGCAAGGTCGCCGGCCTCGCCTGGCCGGACGCCAAGATCGTGCTGATCGGGGCGACCGGCGCGACCGGCAAGTCGCGCACGACCTTCGAGACCTACACCTCGATGACGTCCGAGACGGCGCAGCGCGTGGTGCGCTTCATCCGGCTGCGCCGCTCGGCCACCCCGGCCGAAATCCAGCGCCTGATGTAAATCCCAGATATTTCCCGTGTGCCCCGCCGGGTCCTGCCGGCTGGCAGGCCGTATCCATCGCGCGAATACGTATGGGCGTGATTGCAGACTTCGAGTAACGGCAGATTCAACCTTTGGCGGCATCTTTCCAGGGTGCGCTTAAAAGTATTAATGCGCACACTCGTACCGGGACTATGCCGTATTAAGCGGTCCGAGCCGGACCGAGCCTGGCTCCCGGCCACGTCACGAACCAGACTCGTCTCACGTCGAGGACCGATGTCCGATCTCGCTCTATCGCCAGCCGAGCCGTGCGGACGGGAGCAGCGCCGATTTCCGCGCTATCTGACCTTGGCGACCGCAAAGATCGTCGCCGAGGGCGCGATGGATTGCGCCGTTCTCAACATTTCGAAAGGCGGAGCCTGCCTGCTGGTCGCCGATCCCGCCGGGATCCCGCGCACGTTCGAGCTGGTGGTCGACCCCGGCCGGCTTCGCGTCCACTGCAACCTCGCCTGGCGCAGCCGGCATCGCATCGGCGTGTCGTTCATCGCCGGCGCAGACGACGCACCCCCCGTCCCGCAAGCCTGGCCGACCGTATTGTCGGGCGAAGAGGCCTGATCCCGGACCGTTGCCATGGACCGACAACAGGCCCTGATCGAAGAGCTGTCCGGCGCGCTGGCGACCGGCACCAGCGCCCGGCGGAGCGAGGTGCTGCGCCGCGTGACCGACTTGTTCCTGGCGAGCACAGACAGCTTCGGCGACGAGCACGTCGCGCTGTTCGACGACGTGATGGAGCAGCTCGTCGACACGGTCGAACGCTACGCGCTCATCCGCCTGGGCCTGCAGCTCGCGCCGCTGCCCAACGCGCCGCCCGGCACAATCGGTCGGCTTTGCCGACACGACGACATCGGCATCTCGGGACCGGTGCTCGAGCACTCGCCGCGGCTCACCGACGAGATCCTGGTCGATGTCGCGCGCACTAAGAGCCAGGCCCATCTCGCCGCGATCGCGGCGCGCGAGCATCTCTCCGAGGTGGTCACCGACATCGTCGTCGAGCGCGGCGATATCGAGGTCACCCGCAAAGTCACGGCGAACGACGGCGCGCGCTTCTCCGAAACCGGCCTGCGCACCATCGCGGCGCGGGCGCATGGCGACGAGGAACTCGCCGAGATCATCGCCGGCCGCAGCGACGTGCCGCCGGCGATTTTCTGCGACCTGGTGCACAACGCCACCGAGATCGTCCGGCGGCGCCTCGCCGACTCGACCCATCCGGCCGTGCGCACGCGCCTCGACCACGCCATCGGGGCGATCGGCGACCAGCTCGTCCATGCCCACCTGCACGCCGCGCATCACGGCGGCCCCTCGGTCCGGATGGAGCCGGATAATCTCAAGGCACGCCTGTGCGAGCATGTGCGGCTCAAGCAGCGCGGCCCGGTCATCGAGGATCTCGCCGCCGTGGCCGACGTGCCGGCGGTCGCGGTGCGCAACCTGATCCGCCAGCGCTCCGAGGACGCGATGCTGATCCTGTGCAAGGCGGCCGGGCTGGGCTGGTCGGATGCGAGGGACGTGCTGTCGACCACCATCGGCGAGCCGGACGACCCGCGCGCCGCCTTCCAGCACTATATCGACCTGACCGGTGAGGCGGCACAGCGCGTCGTGCGCTTCATCAAGCTGCGCAAGTCGGCGAGCCGAAGCGAGATCGAGCGGCTGATGTGACGGCGGCCGGACCGTGCGGCCCTACATCCCGCCCCAGCGGTTCTCGAAGGCCGACGAGCCACGGACCGGCTGGGCGCCGGGCAGCAGCGTCGCACCGGCATAGGCGGCGGGTGCGGCGTCGGCCTTGGCCTCGGCTTTTGCCTGGGCGGTGCCCTGCGGCTTCGCCTCGGCTCGAGACTGACCCTGGACCTGAGCGGGCGCCTGGGTCGGCCGGATGGCGCCGAGCGCCACCGGACGCGACGACGAGGAGGCGAGCATGGTCTGCGCCGCCGGCTTCGGCGCTGGCTTCGCGGCGGCCGGCTTGGCGGCCGTCGTGGGCTTCGGGTTGGGCGGCGGTGGGGTATCCTCGGCCTTGCCGCCGAGACCGAGCCACTTGCCGATGGCGCCGATGCTGGAATCCGAGGAGCCGTCCGCCGAGGCGACCCGCGTGCTGCCGATCACGCCCGACGTCGTCTCGGGGTCGGCGGAGGCGACTGCCGTCTGGGTCGGCAGGTACACATAGGTCGGCTTGCCGCCCGGGCTCAACGGCGGCAGGGACGCGACCTTGCGGCCGTTGCTGACGAAGGTCTCGTTGGTGTTGACCTTGGCCAGGAAGGTCGGGTGCATGCCGCCGTCGCTGCCGGTCGTCACCGCCACGGTGCGGACGCCCTGCGCCACGTAGGACGCGAACTGGTGCTCGTCCTGGTCCTGCTTGTCCTTGACGGCCGCGGTGATGTCCTGCGGCACCTGATAGGCCGGGCAGCGCCCCGTCGGGTCGAAGCGGCCGGACACCGGCGTCGCGTTGAAGACGTAATGCTTCTCGCAGACGTCGATCTTCGGCTCCTGGCGGGTGGCCTCGAAGTGGTCGTTGCCGTCCTTGATCATCCGCCAGAACGCCATGTGCGGGCTGTTGCGGTGGCGGGCCATGTTGAGGCCCGTCATCCGGAACGGATAGGCCTGCACCTGGAAGGATTTCTGGCCGCCCAGGAAGGCTTCGCGGCCGAGCGCGTAGATTTCCGAGATCTGCTCGTCCGTCATGGCGTAGCAACCGGACGACGAACAGTCGCCGTGGATCATCAGGAACGCGCCGGTGCGGTCGTTCGCCTTGTCGTAGGCATTCGGGAAGCCGAGATTGAACGCGAGATGGAAGCTCGAGTTCGGGTTCATCTGGCCGGGCGTGATCGTGTAGAAGCCCTCGGGGGCCTGACGGTCGCCCTGCTTGACCTTGGGGCCGAGCTCACCCGACCAGCGGCAGATCGGGTAGGTCTTGAGGAGGGCGTACTGGCCGGCGGAGTCCTGCTTCCAGACCTCGAGTTCCGCCTCTTCCTTGAAGACTCGGAGAAGGACCGGCGACTCGACCGGCATGTCCTTCTTGACGAGCGTGGCCTGCATCTCGCGCGAGAGCGGCTGCATCGCCTTGCTCGGAATCTGTGAGATTCCATCGGTCTGACACCCGGCGAGGGCAACCGCAGCCGCGATCGCCGCCGACGCCGTGAGCGTACGGACCAGAGCCGTATGACGGTTCAAACGGCACTCCCCCTCGTCGTCCCCATTCCGTAAGTACCGGTTAGCGTTAAGATGTGGTCTAAGCAAGGCAACCGGGCGGGGCCGCGTTGGCGCTCACCGGTATGGTGAATCGCGGATTTCCGGGGACTGACGGGAGCTTGCGGCGACTTCCTTGCCGAACCGTTAACGGCCGGAAACGATTCGTCCACAGGGTGCGCCGCCGATCGTCGGCCCGTCAGGCGAGCGTACGGCCGATCGCCAAAAACTTGTCGCGCCGCTGCTGGCGGATCGCCTCGGGCCCGAGTTCGCGGAGACTGTCGAAGGCGGCCGCGATGGCGTCGCCGGTGGCGTTGATGGCGGCCGGCCAGTCGCGATGGGCGCCGCCCATCGGCTCGCGGATGATGGCGTCGATGACCCCGAACCTGAGCAGGTCGTCGGCCGTGATCTTCATGCCGGTCGCGGCCTCCTGGGCCTTGCCGCTGTCGCGCCACAGGATCGAGGCGGCGCCCTCCGGCGAGATCACGCTGTAGATCGCGTGCTCCAGCATCAGAACCTTGTTGGCCGTGGCGATGGCGATGGCACCACCGGAGCCGCCCTCCCCCAGCACGACCGCGACGCTCGGCACCTTGAGGGCCAGACAGGCGGCGGTCGAGCGGGCGATCGCCTCGGCCTGGCCGCGCTCCTCGGCGCCGATGCCGGGATAGGCGCCGGCGGTGTCGACCAGCGTGATCACCGGCACCTCGAAATGGTCGGCCAGCTCCATCAGGCGCACCGCCTTGCGGTAGCCCTCCGGCATCGCCATGCCGAAATTGCGCTTGAGCCGGCTCTCGGTCGACGACCCCTTCTCCTGGCCGATGACGCAGACGCTCTCGCCACGGAAGCGGCCGAAGCCGCCGACGATCGCCTCGTCCTCGCCGAAGCTGCGGTCGCCGGCGAGCGGCGTGAAGTCGGAGATCAGCCCGGCGACATAGTCGAGGCAGTGCGGCCGCTGCGGATGGCGCGCCACCTGGGTCTTGTTCCAGGGCGTCAGGTTCGCATAGAGGGCCTTCAGCGCGTCGGCCGCCTTGGACTCCAGGCGCGCGACCTCGTCGCCGATCTCGACGGCGCCGGCCGGTTGCTCCAGGACGCGCAGCTCCTCGATCTTGGCTTCGAGCTCGGCGACCGGCTTTTCGAAATCGAGATAACTGCGCATCAACTGTCTGACCGGCGAGTGGGATTCCGCCCGCGGAAGCCGCGGGCGGGGGAGAAAAGCCCCCGGATGCCGCGGAAGTCAAGGGAGCGGGAAGCCGCCTAGGCGGTCGCCTGGGGCTTGCTCCGTGCCGCGTTCGTGTCCCGAACCGGCGGCAGGCCGAACATTCGGCCGTACTCCCGGGTGAACTGGGGCACGCTCTCGTAGCCGACCGCGAACGCCGCGCTGCTCGCCGACGCGCCCTCCGACAGCATCAGCCGCCGCGCCTCGATCAACCGCAGCTGCTTCTGGAACTGCAGCGGCGACAGCGAGGTCACACCGCGGAAGTGCTTGTGAAACGACGACGGACTCATCCCGGCCACGGCCGCGAGGCGCTCGACCGGCAACGGCCGCGCGAACTCGGCCCGAAGCACCGCGACGGCGCGCGCCACGCGCTGGACGTGGCCTTCCGGCCAACCAAGCCGACGGATCGCCGTCCCGTGCCGGCCGGCCAACAGCCAGTAGTGCATCTCGCGCACGAGCTGCGCCTGCAGCACCGGCACCGATGCCGGGCGATCGATCAGCCGCATCAGCCGCAGCGCCGCATCGGCGACCTCGGCATCGGTGAGATCGACACGCACCGGCGACGGGTCGGCCCCGGACACCGCCTCCATCCGGGCCGCCAGATCGGCGACGACGGCGGGGTCCAGCTCGAGCACCAGCGACAGATAGGGCGCGGCGGTGCTGGCGCGGGTGATCTGGCTGACGGTCGGCACATCGGCCGTGATCAGGAGCGAGTCGTCAGCCGAGAACGAAAAGCCGCGTGTCCCCATGGTGACGTGCTTGCTCCCCTGCACCACAAGGCAGATCAGCGGCCGGGAGATGGCGTAGACGAGATCGCTCGGCGCGGTCGCGCGCACGGTCGTGAGGCCCGGGATCGGCGTGCGGGCGATCCCCGCCGCATCGGCATGGGCCTCGCCGTGGCGGCGGACGGCATCGAGAAGCGTCGTCATGGCGCGATCCTATCCGGTCTCGGCCCGCCCCGCACCGATTTTGGAGGATCAGGCAAGAAACGTCGAGGTTCCGGCAACCGCGATGGGCGTCCAGGCGGCATATCGAGGGCGCCGATCACACGACGAAAGGACCCCCCCTCCCATGACCAAGATCACCCTCGTCACCGGTGCCAGCCGCGGCCTCGGGCGCGCCACCGCCCTCGCCGTCGCCCGACAGGGCGGCGATGTCGTCCTCACCTTCCAGAGCCGAGCAGACGATGCAAAAGCCGTCGTCCAGGAGATTCAGGCAATGGGCCGCAAGGCCGTCGCCCTGCCGCTCGACACCGGCGACGTCGCCGCCTTCGCGCCGTTCGCCGAGCGCCTGCGAACGGCGCTGCGCGACACCTTCGGACGCGAGACGTTCGACCACCTCGTCAACAACGCCGGACACGGCGACTGCGCCCTCATCGGTGAGACCACCGAAGCGCAGTTCGACCGCCTGGTGAACGTCCACTTCAAGGGCGTCTACTTCCTCACCCAGACGCTGCTGCCGCTCGTCGCCGACGGCGGTCGCATCGTGAACCTGTCCTCCGGCCTGACCCGCGTGACGTTCCCGGGCTACGCCGCCTACGCGGCCGTGAAAGGTGCCGTCGAGGTGCTGACCCGCTACATGGCCAAGGAGCTCGGCCGGCGAGGCATCGCCGTGAACACGGTGGCGCCGGGCGCGATCGAGACCGACTTCGGCGGCGGCGCGGTGCGCGACAATCGGGAGATCAACAAGGTCTTCGCCGACATGACGGCACTCGGCCGCGCCGGCCTGCCGGACGACATCGGCCCGATGATCGCGAGCCTGCTGTCCGGAGACGCCCGATGGGTGAACGCACAGCGGATCGAGGTGTCCGGCGGCCAGGGCATCTGACACCAGCCGCCATATACTCTGAGTCGTCATACGCGGGCTCGACCCGCGTATCCATCTCGAGAAAAAGCTTTCTTTTCCGTAGCTTGATGGATGGCCGGGTCAAACCGGCCATGACGCGAAGGGGCGAAGCCAGTGACGCTGGTATGACACGGGAGCCGGCTGATCTGTTCGTTCGTCGTTCAGGGGCGTCGCGCCACCACGAATGACGGTCGGTGATGATGCCGCCGCTGGCGCCGCCCTACTCCTCGTCCGCCAGCGGATGGAGGTCGCGCACGAGGCTCTTGAGACGCTCCTCGAGGACGTGAGTGTAGATCTGCGTCGTCGAGATGTCGGCATGGCCGAGCAGCATCTGGACCGAGCGCAGATCGGCGCCGTTCTGCAGCAGGTGGCTGGCGAAAGCGTGGCGCAGCACGTGCGGGCTGATCCGGTCGGGGCGGATGCCGGCGGCGACGGCCAGATCCTTCAGCTCGCGGGCGGCATGCTGGCGGGTCAGATGGCCGCTCTCGCCGAAGGACGGAAACAGCCACTTGCCGCCCTCGGCGAGGCCCGCCTCCGTCAACGCCGCGAGCCACTCCCGCATGGCGGCGCGGGCGGCGTCGTTGAGGATGACCATGCGGTCCTTGTCGCCCTTGCCGCGCACCACCAGCATGCGCTCGTCGCGCCGCGCCGCCGCCGCCGGCAGCGCGATCAGCTCGGAGACACGCAGACCGGTCGCGTAGAGAACCTCGAGCAGGCAGATCAGCCGCAGCGCGCGGCGGCGCTCGCCGTCCGGCTGCTCGGGACGCGTCGCCAACTCCCGCGCCGTCCCGATCAGCCGGTCGACCTCGGCGACCGACAGGATTTTCGGCAGCGTGCGGCCGCGCCGCGGCCCCTCGATGACGGCGGCGGGGTCGTCCTTGCGGTGCCCCTCGGCATAGAGAAACCGGTAGAGCTGGCGGATCGCCGACAGTTTTCGCGCGACCGAGGTGGGCTTGAAGCCGCGCGCCGCGAGGCCGGCCAGGTAGGCCCGCAGATCCTCGGTGCGCGCCTCCGCGATGGTGCGGCCAATGGCGGCGAGCCGGGCCGTGACGTCGGCGAGATCGTGCGCATAGGCGTCGAGCGTGTTGGCGCCGGCGCCGCGCTCGGCCGCGATCATGTCGAGGAAGAGGTCGACGTGGCGGTCGACCACCGTGCGGGCTTTCTTGGGACGCCCGCGCCGGACTTTTGCGGGCGTGGCCTTTCCGACGGATTTGGCGGCCGGCTTGGCGGCGGCTTTCGGGGCGGCCGACGGCGTCCGGGTCATCGCGGTCAGCGCTGCGGCTTGACGAAGCGATCGGGCGGCACCGCGACGCTGATCTCGCGCGGCTTCACGTCGACGAACAGGGTGAGAGCCAGCATCCCCGCATAGATCAGGCCGCCGATCACGGCGACGACTGCGAGAAAGCGAAACAGGCTGGGCATGGATCCTGCGGCGCCTCGGGGCCAAGTCGGGGATACCGACTACGATCATGTTCGCCGGCCCCTGGCAAGGCCCGTGCGCGGCCGGCGGACGGACGAGCCCCGGTCAGGCGCGGGCGAGCGGCAGCTCGACCCGGAAGCAGCTCGCCGTCGCGGGCCCCGGCGCGACCATCGCGTCGCCGCCATGCAGGCGGGCGATCTGTCGCACCAGCGACAGGCCCAGGCCCGCCCCGCGCGAATCGCCGGCGAGCCGGAAGAACGGCGCGAACACCTGCTCGCGCTGCGCCGCCGGAATGCCAGGCCCGCCGTCGGCGACGGTCAGCACGGCGCGGCGGCCTTCGACGGCGAGGCCGACCCGGACGGGCGGGGCGCCGTAGCGCTCGGCGTTCTCCAAGAGATTGCGAATCATCCGGCACAGCAGGCGCGGGTCGCCGGCGAGCGTCACCGGCGTGCCGTCGAGCGTGCAGTCCCAGCGGGCGCATTCCTCGGCGGCGAGCGCGAGCATATCGACCTCCTCGCTCGCCGGCGGCGTCGCGATGGAATCGAGCCGGCTGGCCAAGAGGATCTCGTCGATCAGCCCATCCAGCTCGGCGATGTCGCGCTCCAGATCCGTGGCGTGGCGCGGATCGGGCCGCGTCTTCATCAGCTCGACCCCGAGCCGGATGCGGGCGAGCGGCGTGCGCAGCTCGTGCGAGGCGTTGGCGAGCAGCAGCCGATGCGCCCCGACCAGCTCCTCGATCCTTGTGGCGGCGCGGTTGAAGCTCGCCGCCAGGCGGGCAACCTCGTCGCGGCCCTCGACCGGCACGCGCGCGGCGAGATGGCCGGCCCCCAGCGTCTCGACGCCGGCCTGCAGGGTTTCGAGGCGCCGGGTCAGCCCGCGCACCACCGGGAACGCGGCGACCGCCACCACCAGGGCGATCACGGCCAGCGCCGCCATCAGGGCCAGCACCGGGCTGCGGTGGCGGGGCGGCGGCCGCGCGACGAGCCAGCGATCGTCCGGCAGACGGAACACCCAGGCGGGGCCGCCGGGGCCGTAGACGAGGCCGGAGTCGCGGGTCGGATCAGGTGGCGGCAGCGGCCGGCCGACCGCGGCGATCGGCTGGAGGGTCGCGTCGTAGAGGGCGATGTCGAGGCGCAGCCGGCGGCCGAGCTGGGCGAGCGCGTCCTGCTGGGCAGCGTGCGGCGCATCCGATGGCGGCAGCGCCACGGCGGCGAGCTCGCCGGCGATCTCGAAAGCCTGCCCGACCGGCGGACCGCCGGGACCGAACCGCCAGATGGCGCCGGCGACCAGCACCAGCAGCACCAGCGAGCCGACGATGGTCAGGTAGATCTTGTGATAGAGGCGGCGCATCAGCCTTCACCCTCCCCTGGAGGGGGAGGGTCGGGCGGCCGCGAAGCGGACGTCCGGGGTGGGGTGAAGCCCCGCGGACCGGAGAGGCCGTTCACCCCCTCCCGGCGGACTTCGTCCGCCGACCTCCCCCCTCCAGGGGGAGGTGAAGGGCGTGCGATCCGCTCGACATGCGCCTCGGGCCGACATCCTCACTCCTGCGCCTTCGCAAAAACATAGCCGGCGCCCCGGACCGTGATGACGCGGCGGGGCTTCTTGGGGTCGTCCTCGATGGCGGCGCGGATGCGCGAGACATGCACGTCGATCGAGCGGTCGAAGGCCTCCAGCCGCTCGTTCTTGACCTCGTCCATGATCGCCTCGCGGGTCATCACCCGGCCGGCATGGCGGGCGAGCACCAGCAGGAGCTCGAACTGATAGCTGGTCAGCGCCCTGGGCTCGCCGTCGAGCCGCGCCTGGCGGGCGCCGAGATCGATCTCCAGGCGTCCGAAGCGCATCACCTCGGCCAGATCCATGCCGCCCTTCGAGCGCCGCAGCACGGCCTTGAGCCGCGCCAAAAGCTCGCGCGGCTCGAACGGCTTCGGCAGATAGTCGTCGGCGCCGACCTCGAGCCCGATCACCCGGTCCATGGCATCGCCGCGCGCCGTCAGCATCAGGATCGGGGTGCGGGCCTTCGCCCGGATGGTGCGGCAGACCTCGAGCCCGTCGATGTCGGGCAGCATCAGGTCGAGCACCAGCGCATCGAAGGTATGGCGACCGTGCAGCGTGATGCCGGCCTGGCCGGTCGCCGCCACCGTGACGTCGAAGCCGGCCTGGCCGAGATAGCTCTTCACCATCTCGGCGAGCCGGGCGTCGTCCTCGATCAGCAGGATGTGGTCGGTCATGGAACGGTTGTGGGCGGGCCAGCGGCGGGAGCACGAATCCAAGACGACAGTGTAGAGCGTCGCCGTCCGGGGTGGAAACGGCGACGCTCCGTCGGCGGCAGGACGGCGGCGGGGACTTATCCGCGCGACCAGCCGCGCATGAAACCGGCCGGGGGCAGCCGGTCGTTCAGCTTGCGGCGCTGCTCGGGGGTCAGCACCTCGGCGGCGTCGCCGAGCGCCTGGGCGACGCGCTTGCTGGCGGCGTCGGCGAGGGTGATCTGCTCGGCCCGCAGCTTCTCGATCGCGGCGCGGTCGACCGTCTGGGCGACCAGGAGATCGCGCGCCTGGCCGCGCGCCGCCATCAGCTTCTCGCGCATCGGCAGCACGTCCTTGACGGCCGCCTTGACGATGGTGCGCAGCTTGTCCTGCTGCTCGTTGGTCGCGTCGAGCTCGACCGCGAGATGGCGGACCATGCGATCGGCGCGCTGTTCGGCCTGGGCCGGATCGAAGGCGCCGCGGCCGAAGCCGGGGCCGAAACCAGGGCCGCCTTGGCCGAAATGCGGGCCGAAGCCCATGCCCATGCCCTGGCTGAACGACGTGGTGGCAAAGGCGCCGAGGCCAACCGCGCCGGCCAGAACGGCGGCGATCACATAGGGAGCGAGGCGGCGGCGCTTGGCCGGTGCCTGCGGCTGGGACGCGGACGCGGGCAGCGGGCCCGGAAGGTGGTCGGTCATGGAAGGTCTCCTCGTGGTGTCGCAACGATCGTCGGGCGCTCGCCTCGCCGGTCGTCGTGGCGATGGGTCTCGGCCGTTCGGCCATGGCGACACAGTCGTGGACGGCGGTTTCGGGGGCTTCTCGGGGACGTAAAGTTTTGTAAAGACGACCCGCCGGGCGTCTCGCCGGGCGAGCCGCAGAGCCGGCACGGCCGATGGACAGGCGGTGCCGGGGGTTGTATCGACCGAACATTCATCGAACGGATGATCCGGACCGCATGACCGACATCGCCTTGCGCCCCCCTCCCGAGCCGTCGCCGCTCGCGCTCGCGGTCGCGCGCGCGCTCGACGGCCGCTCGCTCGTGCTGATCGGCATGATGGGGGCCGGCAAGTCGTCGATCGGCCGAAGGCTCGCCGCCCGCATGGGGCTGCCCTTCGTCGATGCCGACACCGAGATCGAGGCGGCTGCCGGCATGTCGATCCCCGACATCTTCGAGGAGCATGGCGAGGATTATTTCCGCGCCGGCGAGGCGCGGGTGATCACCCGCCTGCTGGCCGACGGGCCCCGCGTGGTGGCGACCGGCGGCGGTGCTTTCATGAACCCGGGCACCCGCGACCTGATCGCCGACCGCAGCCTCTCGGTGTGGTTGAACGCCGAGCTCGACGTGTTGCTGCGGCGCATCCGCCGCCGCTCCGACCGGCCGCTGCTGCAGACCGCCGATCCCGAGGCGACCCTGGCCAAGCTGATCGCCGAGCGCTATCCCGTCTACGCCGAGGCGGACCTGACGATTCAGTCCCGCGAGGTGCCGCACGATGTCATCGTCGAGGAGATCGTCGCGGCGCTCGCCGCGCGTCTCGGCGTGACACGGCCTGGCGAGCCGGCCGATCGGACGGTCGATCAGCAGGCTGGGCCGCGATGCGGATCCCAGTCCGGGCCGGAGGCCGAAAAAGGACCCTTGTCATGAATGCTCCAACCCGCCCGGGCGAGCCCGTTCTGGTCGATGTCGCGCTCGGCGAGCGCGCCTACGACATCGTCATCGGGCGCGGGCTTCTGGCCTCGCTCGGTCCGCGGCTCGCCGCACTCAAGCCCGGCGCCAAGGCCGCCGTGGTGTGCGACGTCACGGTCGCGGCCCTGCATCTCGCCGCCGTCGAGGCGACGCTCGCCACCGCCGGCATTCCCTGCGCCCGCGTGATCGTGGCCGCCGGCGAAGGCTCGAAGAGCTTCGCCACGCTGGAGCGCGTCTGCGACGAGCTTCTGGCCGCCAAGATCGAGCGCGGCGACGTGGTGATCGCGCTCGGCGGCGGCGTCGTCGGCGACCTCTCCGGCTTCGCCGCGGCGATCACCCGGCGCGGCCTCGACTATGTCCAGGTGCCGACCACCCTGCTCGCCCAGGTCGACTCCTCGGTCGGCGGCAAGACGGCGATCAACTCGCGGCTCGGCAAGAACCTGGTCGGCGCCTTCCACCAGCCCATCCTGGTGGTGGCCGACACGGGCCTGCTCGACACGCTGTCGCAGCGCGAGTTCCGCGCCGGCTATGCCGAGGTGGCGAAATACGGCCTCTTGGGCGACGCCGCCTTCTTCACCTGGCTGGAAAGCAATGCGCACGACCTGTTTGCCGGCGGCCCGGCCCGCGAGCACGCGGTCGCCACCTGCTGCCGCATGAAGGCCGCGATCGTCGCCCGCGACGAGCGCGAGACCGGCGACCGGGCGCTGCTCAATCTCGGCCACACCTTCGGACATGCCTTCGAGGCGGCGGCCGGATTTTCCGCGCGCCTGCTGCACGGCGAGGCGGTGTCGCTCGGCATGGTGCTGGCGTTCCGCTTCTCGGCGCGGCTCGGCCTGCTGCCGAAGACCGACGTCGAGCGGGTGGAGAAGCACCTCGCCGAGATCGGCCTGCCGACCCGGGTCGCCGACGTGTCGTTCCGCTGGCCCGACGCCGACCGCATGATGGATCTGATGGCGCAGGACAAGAAGGTGAAGCGCGGCAAGCTCACCTTCATCCTGGTGCGCGGCATCGGCCAGGCCTTCGTCACCCGCGACGTGGACCCGAACGACGTGCGCGCCTTCGTGGCGTCGCAGCTCGCGTGAAAGACGCACGCGTCGGAGTTGACATCGCGGTCGCGGCGCCAGCTCTCCCTCTCCCCGCGTGCGGGGAGAGGGTCGGGGTGAGGGGGCGTCTCGTGGATACGGAGGCGCCCCCTCACCCGGATCCCGCGCTTTCGCGCGGCATCCGACCTCTCCCCGCACGCGGGGAGAGGTCACACTGGATGTCGCGCCCCTACGAGACCCCGCCATGGACTTCGCCGACTGGCTGATCGTCACCGCCGTGCTGCTCTGCCTGCTCGCCTCGTTCTTCTTCTCGGGGAGCGAGACGGCGCTGACCGCCTCGTCGCGCGCCGCGATGCTGCGGCTCGCCCGCGACGGCAATTCGCGCGCCGGCATCGTCAACGAGCTTCTCGCCGCCCGCGAGCGGCTGATCGGCGCCCTGCTGATCGGCAACAATGTCGCCAACATCGTCGCCTCGTCGCTGGCGACCGGGCTGCTGCTCGCCTGGTTCGGCGAGGTCGGGGTGGTCTACGCGACCGTGATCATGACGGTGCTGGTGGTGGTGTTCTGCGAGGTGTTGCCGAAGACCGCGGCGTTCGACAATCCGGACCGCATCGCCCTCTCGGTGGCACGGCCGATCGCGCTCGCGGTCCAGTTGCTCGGGCCGGTGCTCGGCGCCATCAACGCGGTGGTGCGCTTCATCCTGGCGCGCTTCGGCATCACCATCGGCGAGGCCGTCCCGATCCTGTCGGCGCACGAGGAGCTGCGCGGCGCCGTCGACCTGTTCCACCGCGAGGGCGGCGTCGAGAAGATCGACCGCGACATGCTGGACGGCCTCCTCGACCTGCGCGAGCTGACCGTCGCCGACGTGATGATCCACCGCACCGACGTCATCATGGCGAACGCCTCCGACCCGCCCGAGAAGATCATCGAGACGGTGCTGTCGGGCCCGAAGACCCGCGTGCCGCTGTGGCAGGGGAGCCCCGAGAACATCGTCGGCATCCTGCACGTCAAGGACGTGCTGCGCGCCATCCACGCGGCCGACGGTGATTTCACCAAGATCGACGTGATGAGCCTGGTGCGCCCGGCCTGGTTCGTCCCGGAAATCCGCCCGCTGTCCGAGCAGCTCAAGGCGTTCCGCCGGCGCAAGACCCACTTCGCGCTGGTGGTCGACGAGTACGGCGAGATGATGGGGCTGGTGACGCTCGAGGACATTCTGGAGGAGATCGTCGGCGACATCTCGGACGAGCACGACGTCGAGGTGCCGGGCGTGCGGCCGCAGCCGGACGGCTCGGTGAACGTCGACGGCGGCGTGCCGATCCGCGATCTCAACCGGGTGATGGACTGGGACCTGCCCGACGGCGACGCCACCACGATCGCCGGCCTGGTCATCCACGAGGCGCGCTCGATCCCGGAACCGGGCCAGAGCTTCACGTTCCACGGCTTCCGCTTCCACGTGCTGCGCCGCCAGCGCAACCGCATAACCTCGCTGCGCATCACCCCGCTCGCCCGCCGCCGCGCGCTGATGCGGGTGGGGTGAGCGGTAGAATTTCCGAGCAACGCGCCGCGGCTTTCCATCACCTCCCCCTGGAGGGGGGAGGTCGGATCGCGCAGCGATCCGGGAGGGGGTGACAGCGCCACCGTCATCCGTGGCTTCACCCCACCCCGGTGCGCGCTGTCGCGCGCCCCGACCCTCCCCCTCCAGGGGAGGGTGAAGACAGAGTCAGCCCTCGCCCGGCGCGGCGGCCTCGATGGCCAGCGCATGGACGCCGCCGGCGATCTCGGCGGCGAGCGCCTGGTTGATGGCCCGGTGCCGGTCGAGCCGGCTCTTGCCCCGGAACGCCTCGGCGACGATGCGCACGCGAAAGTGGGTCTGGCCGCCCGGCCGCGCGCCGGCGTGGCCCTCGTGGCGATCGGACTCGTCGATCACCTCGAGGCGCACGGGCGAGAACGCGGCTGAAAGCTTTTCCGTCATAAGGTCGCGAACCAGCATGGTGCATCCTATGTTAGAGACGATCCCGTCAACGCTCCGTCCCACGTCCTGACCGTCGGCGAGCACATCGTCCGACCCCTGTCAATCTTGCGGGGGTTCGGTCGACGTCCATAATGGCCCGTGATGAAGTTCGACTCACCCCTGTTCGACCGCATTCGCGTCAAGCCCGAGCGCGACCGGCGTCCCGTCGAAGGACCGGCCTGCGAGTGGCCGGGCTGCTGCGGAGTCGCGACCCACCGCGCCCCCAAGGGCCGGACGCAGGCGCGCGAGTACTGGCGGTTCTGTCTCGACCATGTCCGCGAGTACAATCACAACTACAATTTCTTCGCCGGCATGAGCGATATGGCGGTCGCCGAGTACCAGAAGGATGCCGTGACGGGCCACCGTCCGACCTGGAAGCTCGGGCTCGCCGGCAATCCGCGCACCCGCCGCTTCCGTCCCGACACCGTGTTCGGCGGCGACCCCAACGACCCGTTCGATTTTCACCGCGAGTTCGGTCCCGGCGCGCGCCCTGACCCGGCGCACGCGCAGGCCGAGCAGGAGCGCCGCTCGGTCCGCAATGGCGAGCGCAAGGCCCTGCACGCGCTGGGTCTCGATCCGGGCGTCGGCCGGACTGAAATCAAGTGCCGATTCAAGGAGTTGGTGAAGCGCCACCATCCCGACGCAAACGGCGGCGACCGCGGCTCCGAGGAGAAGTTGCGGGAAATCCTGGAGGCCTACAATTATCTGAAGTCGACCGGACTGTGCTGACCGGCCGAGCGCCGCCCCGGCGGCCGCGAGCCAGGTAGTCGAGCCAAGTGGACGAGCCATGTGGGACGAAGCAGGGCGTGTTGCGTTTATGGATGATGCACCGCCCTTCGCTCCACCCCATATCGGGATAAGCTCCCGCCCGTAGACCAGTTTTAGAGACCGCTTTCGCGCCAAGCGGACGGTCTGCTAAATAAACGGGCGGCTGGACGAGACGCCGCCGATGCCGCATGCCCCGCCCCCGCCGGGGCCAGGAGGAGCAATGACTGCCGCAACTGAAGCCGTGGCCGGGCTGCCCGACATGAAGGTGTCGGTCCGACAGCTCTTTGGAATCGACTCCGACCTGGAGGTTCCAGCCTACTCGGAGCCGGACGAGCACGTCCCGGACATCGACGCCGACTACCGCTTCGACCGTCCGACCACGCTCGCCATCCTGGCCGGCTTCGCCCGCAACCGCCGCGTCATGGTCACGGGCTATCACGGCACCGGCAAGTCGACCCATATCGAGCAGGTCGCCGCAAGGCTGAACTGGCCCTGCGTGCGCGTCAATCTCGACAGCCACATCAGCCGCATCGACCTGATCGGCAAGGACGCCATCGTGATCCACGAGGGCCAGCAGATCACGGAGTTCCGCGACGGCATCCTGCCATGGGCGCTGCAGCACAACGTGGCGCTGTGCTTCGACGAGTACGACGCCGGGCGCCCCGACGTGATGTTCGTGATCCAGCGCGTGCTCGAAGTGTCGGGCCGCCTGACGCTGCTCGACCAGAACAAGGTGATCAAGCCGCATCCGTGCTTCCGCCTGTTCGCCACCGCCAACACGGTCGGGCTCGGCGACACTTCGGGCCTCTATCACGGCACCCAACAGATCAACCAGGGCCAGATGGACCGCTGGTCGATCGTGACGACGCTGAACTACCTGCCGCACGACAACGAGGTCGAGATCGTGCTCGCCAAGGCGAAGCACTACCGCAACGAGAAGGGCCGCGACATCGTCGGCAAGATGGTGCGGGTCGCCGACCTCACCCGCAACGCCTTCATGAACGGCGACCTGTCGACCGTGATGAGCCCGCGCACCGTGATCACCTGGGCCGAGAACTCGGACATCTTCAAGGACATCGGCTTCTCGTTCCGGGTCACCTTCCTGAACAAGTGCGACGAGCTCGAGCGGCCGCTGGTCGCCGAGTTCTACCAGCGCTGCTTCGGTCAGGAGCTGCCGGAATCGTCCGTCAACGTCGCGCTGAGCTGAGGCGCCTTCGTCCTGATCCGCTCGTCCCCGCGAACGCGGGGACCCGGGACGACACGGCAAGACGCGCTGGATTCCCGCTTTCGCGGGAATGAGCGGAGTGTGGGGCACAAAGCGGTACCCGATATGGCGTCGAACACCACCAAGGGCAAAGGCGGCAAGGAAGCGCCCAACGAGCCGTTCAAGCGGGCCGTCGGCGTCTGCCTGCGGGCGATCGCCCGCAAGCCCGACCTCGAGGTGCAGTTCGCCGCCGACCGGCCGGGCGCGGCCGGCAACAAGGCGCGGCTGCCCGAGCCACCGCGCAAGTTCACGCCCGAGGATGCGGCCGTGGTGCGCGGCCATGCCGACGCCATCGCGCTGCGCATGGCCTGCCACGACAATGCGGTCCACCGGAAGCTGATGCCGGGCGGCCAGCAGGCCCGCGCCGTGTTCGAGGCGGTCGAGCAGGCCCGCGTCGAGGCGATCGGCGCCAAGCGCATGGTCGGCGTCGCCGGCAATCTCGGCGCCATGCTGAACGACCGCTATCACCGCGGCCGCTACGAGGACATCACCGACCGCGCCGACGCGCCGCTCGAGGACGCCCTCGCCATGATCGTGCGCGAGCGGCTGACCGGTGCGACGCCGCCGCTGGCGGCCCGCACGATCGTCGAGCTGTGGCGCCCGGTGATCGAGGAGAAGGCGGGCCGCGATCTCGACAAGCTCGGCAAGTTTCTGGAGGACCAGCGGCGCTTCGGCGACGTCGTCCACGACCTGCTGGACTCGCTCGACATGGGCGACGAGCGCGGCCGCTCCGACGACGAGGACGATGCCGACCAGAAAGACAACGAGGGCCAGAAGGACGATCAGGGCCAGGACGGCGAGTCCTCCGAAAGCGACGACATGGAGCGATCGACCGTCGAGGAGGCCGACGCCTCCGCCGACGACCTGCCGGAAAGCTCGGCCGAGGCGCTCGACGCACCCTCCGCCGACCTCCCCGAGGACGCCGACGCCGGCGAGCCGGAGTCCGCCTCCGAGCCGTGGCGCATGCGCGACCGGCGCAACGAGCCGCGCGGGCCCGCCTACAAGCCCTTCGTCACCAAGTACGACGAGGTGATGGGGGCCGAGGATCTGTGCGAGCCCGAGGAGCTCGAGCGGCTGCGCGGCTATCTCGACAAGCAGCTCGCCCATCTGCAGGGGGTCGTCGCCCGCCTCGCCAACCGGCTGCAGCGCCGGCTGATGGCGCAGCAGAACCGCTCCTGGGAGTTCGACCTCGAGGAGGGGCAGCTCGATCCGGCGCGGCTCACCCGCATCGTCATCGATCCGATGCATCCGCTCTCGTTCAAGCACGAGAAGGACACCGACTTCCGCGACACCGTGGTGACGCTGCTGATCGACAACTCCGGATCCATGCGCGGGCGCCCCATCACGGTGGCGGCGACCTGCGCCGACATCCTGGCACGGACGCTGGAGCGCTGCGGCGTCAAGGTCGAGATCCTCGGCTTCACGACCCGGGCCTGGAAGGGCGGGCAGGCGCGCGAGGCGTGGCTCGCCGCCGGCAAGCCGGCCAATCCGGGCCGGCTGAACGACCTGCGCCACATCGTCTACAAATCGGCCGACGCGCCGTGGCGCCGGGCCCGCCGCAATCTCGGCCTGATGATGCGCGAGGGCCTGCTCAAGGAGAACATCGACGGCGAGGCGCTCGATTGGGCGCACAAGCGCCTGCTGGCACGGTCCGAGCAGCGCAAGATCCTGATGATGATCTCGGACGGTGCGCCGGTCGACGACTCGACGCTGTCGGTGAACTCCGGCAACTATCTCGAGCGGCACCTTCGCTTCATCATCGAGGAGATCGAGCAGCGCTCGCCCGTCGAGCTGATCGCCGTCGGCATCGGCCACGACGTGACGCGCTACTACCGCCGCGCCGTCACCATCGTCGACGCCGAGGAGCTCGGCGGCGTGATGACCGACAAGCTCGCCGAGCTGTTCGACGAGCAGGCGATGTCGCGCGAGCGGCGCCAGCGCACCAAGCGCCGGCTCGACGCGTGAGCGGCCGCGGCCGTCCCCGCGGGAGCACGGCCGGCCTGGTGCTCGCCGGGGCGCTTCTCGCGCTGCTGGTGACCGGCGCCCTCACCCCGGTCGGCCGGGCCGAACCCGATCCGGCCGTCGTCGCCACGCGGGGCGAGCCCATCACGGTGGAGGCGCGGCCCTTCACGGCCTTCGAGCCGGGCAAGCCGGACCGCGTCCGCTTCGGCCGCCTGCAGTTCCGCGGCGGCATGGAGCTCTCCTCGCGCCACAAGGCGTTCGGCGGCATCTCCGGGCTGAAGATGCTCGACGCCGAGCGCTTCGTCGCGATCAGCGACAAGGCCGACTGGCTGACCGGCCGCATCGTCTACGACGGCAGCCGCCCGGTCGGCATCGCCGACGCCGCCATGGCGGCGATGCTCGGGCCCGACGGCCGCACGCTGGTGGCGCGCGGCTGGTACGACACCGAGTCGCTGGCCGAGGACCAGGGCGTCCTCTATGTCGGGATCGAGCGCGTCAACCGCATCGTGCGCTTCGACTTCGCCCGCCAGGGCGTCGCCGCGCCGGCCCGCCTGACGCCGTGGCCGGCCGGGCTGCAAGGACTGCCCACCAATCGCGGCATCGAGGCGCTGGTCTTCGTGCCGAAGCCGTCGCCGCTCGCCGGCACCCTGATCGCCATCAGCGAGCGGGCGCTCGACCCGGCCGGCAACATCAAGGCGGCGCTGATCGGCGGGCCACGGCCGGGCCTGTTCACAGTGGCGCGCCGCGACGGCTTCGACATCAGCGACGCGACCATGCTGCCGGACGGCGACCTGTTGCTGCTGGAGCGCCGCTTCACCTGGACGACCGGCATCGCCATGCGGCTGCGGCGGATCGCGCTGGCGACGCTCGCCCCGGGCGCGCTGGTCGACGGGCCGGAGATTTTCTTCGCCGACATGGGCTTTCAGATCGACAACATGGAGGCGATCAGCACGCATGTGACGCCGACCGGCGAAACCGTGCTGACGATCGTCTCGGACGACAATTTCTCGTTCCTGCAACGCACCCTGCTGCTGCAATTTTCCCTGGCGGACGAGTAGCGCGCTGTACGGTGCCATGCGCGAACGCGACAAGCATGTCAGAGGGGACGCCTTGCCATGAAACGGGTGCTGATCGTCACGACTGTCGTAGAATGCGCTGCCGGATCGGCGTTGCTGATCGATCCGTCGCTGGCCGGGCAGTTGGTGTTCGGCGAGGCACTGACGGGCATCGCCATCTCGGTCGCGCGCGTCGCCGGCATCGCCCTGATCGCTTTGGGAATTGCCTGCTGGCCGGGTCCGCCGGTGGTCGGCATGTTGACCTACAACGCCTTGGTCGCGCTCTATCTTGCCTCCCTCGGTTTGATCGGTGGTTCGACCGGCGTGTTGCTGTGGCCGGCGGTCGTCCTTCACGCGATCCTAACCGCACTTCTGATTTCTGACATGACGCGGAGACGCCGCGACGCGCGCTAATGATTCTTGATGAGGTGTCTTGCGTCGCGATCACCCCATCCTCTTGTAGGGCGGCGTGCCTTTCACGGGCGGCAGCGGCCGGGCATGTCCGTGCGCGCCGGCGCCGGTGATGTCGCTGATCTCCTCGGCCAGCGCCTGCAGGGCGCGGGCCGTGAACTCGCGGTTCATGGCGTCGGTGTTCTCGGCGAAGCCGGCGAGCGCAGCGAGGAAGCCGTCCTTGGCCGGCCCGGCATCGGGGCTGGCCGTGGCGAGCAGATCGTGCGCCGCCGTGTCGAGACGCTTCAGCGTCTCCTCCCAGGTCTCGAGATTGCGCTTCACGATGGTCGGCCCGTCGTCGCCGAAGATCCGCTCCAGGATGTCGGGATCCTCCAGCCGCGCGTTGCGGCAGTCGCGCAGGATCACGCGGATCTGGGCCAGGAGCTCGGTGACGGCCGGCTTCATCTTGACGGTCGGATAGCTGAGCTTTGCCACCGTGAACGGGCTCTGCGGCTCCAGCACCAGGAAGCGGAACTGCAGACCGACCGAGATGCCCTTGAGGAGACGGCTCGTCAGCTCGTCGCCGTAGTCCTTGTGCTTCATCTCCAGCACGTAGATGTGGATTTCGGTGTTGCCGTTGTAGAACGTCACCACGCGCGAGACGAACAGGCGGAACGCCTTGTCGCCCTTCACGCTGGAGACGACGTGGTAGTTGTCGTCGAAGTCGCGGTCGAGGGCCGCCGACACCATCAGCTTGAGGCCCTCGGCCCAGGCGGCGGCGAGCTCGGACGGCGTGATCATCGCCAGGAACTGCGTCCAGGCGAAGCTGCGGGTTGGCGTCTCGGCGATGCCGAACAGACCGAACGAGCCGCCCTCCAGATCGATGGTCGCCTGGGCGAGCTGGTCGGCGCGGTCCGGGGTCGCGACGCCGGTGCGGATGATGATCTTGCGCTCGGGAATGTCCTCCTGCCACTTGCGGGTCTGCAGATACCTGAAGATGCGCTGGTACAGCCGCTCCGCCGCGTCGCGGATGTTGGCCCGCATGGCGTCCTGGTCGCCGAGGTCGGTGACCTGGGCGACGATCTGGGCGATCCGGGTGAGCAGCTTCAGCACCGGGTTGTCGTCGTCGAGCGGCCGCGGCTCCTTGCGCAGGAAGCTGGTCGGCTCCTCGAACAGGCTGATGACCTCCTCGGTGTCGACGTTGATGTGCTGCAGGTTGAAGGTGGCGGCGGGCGCCTTGCTGCCGATGCAGAACGGGATGATCACCCGCGACACCCCCGAGGCCAGGCTCGGCCGCTGCGCTTTCGAGCGAGAGAAGAAGCCGGCCTCGTAGCCCGTGAAGGAGTGGCTCGACTTGCTCTGGTCGGAGAACAGGATCAGCAGGATGTCGGCCGAGTCGAGGGCCTGGTCGATGGCCTCGCGGAAATCCGTGCCCGCCTCCAGGCTGGCGCGATCGAAGAAGGTGCGGACGCCCGCCGGAAACAGCCGGCGCACCTCCTGGTTGACGTCCTTGGCGAGGTCCTGGTCCTCGCTCGCATAGCTGATGAAGATGCTGACGGGCCCTTGGGCCGGGCGGAGCCCGCCCTTCTCGGGTTGCGCTTTCGGCGGCTTGGGCATCGGCGGCTTGGGCATCGCGGGCTCCGTGCTGACACGACTGGGCCGGACGCCGAGCGTAGAGCAGCCGTAGGTAATATCAACTCCATTGATGCAATCTAAGATTGTCGTCCGCAGGTCGGCGGCGCAAGGCGGCCCAGCTCCCTCGGCCGTCGCTTCGCGGCATGCGAAGCGACGCTCGCCGTCCGGCTGGAAAAGCGCCGCGCCATAAAAAAAGCGCCGGCGGGGCCGGCGCTTTTTATTGGCAGGCAGGATTCGGGCAGGCAGCCGCCCGCCGAGGCGATCAGGCCGCCTCGGCCGCCTCCGCATCGTCTTCCTCGGCGCCCTTCGGGCCGCGCTTCGGCCCCTTGGCGAGCGCCGCCTCGATTTCCTTGACGGACTCGGTGTCGGTGATCCGCTGCACGGCCGAGATCTCGCGGGCGAGCCGATCGAGCGCCGCCTCGTAGAGCTGCCGCTCGGAATAGGACTGCTCCGGCTGGCTCTCCGAGCGGAACAGGTCGCGCACCACCTCGGCGATGGCGACGATGTTGCCCGAATTGATCTTGGCCTCGTATTCCTGGGCACGGCGGGACCACATGGTCCGCTTGACCCGGGCACGACCCTTGAGGGTTTCCAACGCCCGCTTGACGATCGGCGGCTCGGCAAGCTTGCGCATGCCCACGGCGCCGATCTTCGCGGTCGGGACCCGCAGCGTCATCTTGTCCTTGACAAAATTGATGACGAACAGCTCGAGCTTGTGGCCTGCGACCTCCTGCTCCTCGATCGCCGTGATCTGGCCCACGCCGTGCGCCGGATAGACGATGAACTCGCTCGTCTTGAAACCTTGACGCTGGGTCGTCTTCTTGTTGGTCATTCCGGGAACTGCTCCTTCAACCTCCGGCTTTTTGCCGTGGTCTTCCACCCGGGGGCGGGCGGCTGGTTTGGCCGGGGCCTTGACGGCCGCATGGACGGTCGCCTCGGCGGTCGGCTTGTGGATCGTCTCGGCGCTCGGCTTGTGGATCGTCTTGGCGGTCGGCTTGGCTATCGTCTTCGAAGTCGACTTGGCGGTCGGCTTGTCTGTCGTCTTCAAAGTCGTCTTCAAAGTCGTCTTCAAAGTCGTCTTGGCGACCGGCTTCGCCGGCCGGACCGAGGGCTTCTCGGCCCGGACCGCCGGTTTGGCTGCCGGGTTGCCGTGGCGCACATGAGCGCGCGTCGTCTTGGTCGTCCGCCGACGGGCTGCCGCCGTCGCCTTGCCGGACGCCTTGGTGGTGGACGCCTTCGAGGAGGTCTTTGCGGTGCTCTTCTTGAGCTTCGACTTGTGACGAGTTTTGCCTGCCACTGTGCTCGCGCGCTTTCTCGCGGAAAGACGCGCCTCCGTCTGACGGTTCCCCAGGACGCCCCGAAAAAATATGCTCCCGGGAGGGAGCGTTCGGGGCCGCGATCTCATGTGTGATGCTTATATATCACATTCTTTGCAAAAAACAAATCCGTGCGGTGCGGCATTCGGCCATCACCACAGCAAATGAACATTAAATTTTATTGAGTTGGCGGTTGCTGCAGTCGCTACCGCCAGGGCAGCGTCAGTCGCCGGCACCCGGATTTGGCGAGAACTGCTGCATCTTGTCGGGCTTACCGTCCCACTCCTTGGAATCGGCAGGCGGATCGCGCTTCACCGTGATGTTCGGCCAGCTCTTGGCGTATTCGGCATTGAGGCCGAGCCACTGCTCGAGGCCCGTCTCGGTGTCCGGCTTGATCGCCTCGGCCGGGCATTCCGGCTCGCATACGCCGCAATCGATGCATTCGTCGGGGTGAATGACGAGCATGTTCTCGCCTTCATAGAAGCAATCGACGGGACACACCTCGACGCAGTCCATGTACTTGCATTTAATGCAGTTTTCAGTAACGACGTAGGTCATGCTCGACTCCGGCCGGCCACTCGCGGCCGGTTCGGCGAGTGGGTAGCGCATCGCCACCGCGGGCGCAAGCGAAGTGCTGCGGACAGCAGCCGAAAACCCCGCCAGCCGTAAGCCTTTTCGGTATTTTATCACCGCTCCGATGCGATCGATTCGCGCGCTCTCCGACGCGCCCCTCGCACCGGATCCAGGCTGTCCCGCCCGCCGGCCGTCTTCACCATGGGAGCAAAAAAGTCAGGGCTCGTCGCCGCGCAGCCGGTCGAGCGAGCGGCGGTCGCGCTTGGTCGGCCGCCCGGCTCCGGGCTCGCGGACCGCCGGCGACGCCTCGGCAGGCGTGGCCGCGGCCGGCGGCGCCTCGTCGCGGAACAGGACCTGGGCGTCGGTGGCCGAGCCGCGCCGCTCGGCGAAGCCCGTCACGGCGAGCACCCGGACCCGGCTGTCGAGCGCGATCGTCACCACGTCGCCGAGCTTCACGGGCCGGCTCGCCGCGTCGATCCTGGCCCCGTTGACCCGCACCTGGCCGCCGGCCGCCAGCGCCGCGGCGGCACTGCGGGTGCGCACCACGCGGGCATGCCACAACCACTTGTCGATGCGCTGCCGGACGAGGTCGACCAAGCGTCAGTGCTGCTCCTTGGCATTGGCCTCGAGCTGCGCCTTGAGGGCGGCGAGCTTGGCGAACGGCGAGTTCGGGTCGGGCTGCTTGTCGCCCCGGTCGGCCCGCTCGTCGCGGCTGTGATAGGTCCGCGGCGGACGATCCGAGCGGTCGCCGCGGTCCGGCCGGCGGCCGCCCTCCTGTCGTGGCCGGTCGGAGCGGTCCTGGCCGCGCCCGTGGCGCTCCTGGTTCGGACGGTCCTGGTTCGGGCGGTCCTGGCCCGGACGGTCCTGGCCAGGACCGCCCGAACC
>NZ_JACAAX010000046.1 GCF_013377085.1 Rhodoplanes sp.
CTGCGGCTGGTCGCCCGGCCACGCCGAGCCGCCGCCGCTCGCGGCGGGCGGGCTCGCGGGCCACGGCGACGTCTGGGCCATGGCCGCGGTGGACAGCAGGCCGGCTGCGAGGCCGACGGCCACCAGGGCCGCGCAGCGCGGCGCTCGGTGTCCGGGTCGCGTCGTCCGCATGCCGTTTCCCCCTGTCGCGGTTTTGGTTCCGAACTACAAAAGACTTTGAACTTGGCGAGAAGGGGGCGATTCGCGGCCCTTTCTCCCGTCCCGTCAAGCCGCGGCCGCCATCGCCCGCGGCCATTCGCCCCGGAGGAGCGCATGGCGCGCTACGATTTCCGCAGCCCCCGCCTGTTCGTCGAGGCGCCGCTGGCGGCAGGCGCCCGCGTCGCCCTGACGGCGCCGCATCTGCATTATCTCAGGGACGTGCTTCGCCTCAAGCCCGGCGATCCGGTGCTGGTCTTCAACGGCGCCGACGGCGAGTGGCGCGCCGCGCTCGCCGAGGAGGGCCGCCGCAGCGCCTCGCTCCTGGTCGAGGACCAGATCCGGCCGCAGACGGCCGCGCGCGACCTCCATTACCTGTTCGCCCCGCTGAAACGGGCCCGGCTCGACTATCTGGTGCAGAAGGCGGTCGAGATGGGGGCTTCGCGGCTGCAGCCGGTGGTCACCCGCCACACCCAGGCCGAGCGCGTCAACACGTCGCGGCTGCGCGCCAATGCCATCGAGGCGGCCGAGCAGTGCGGCATTCTTGCGCTGCCCGAGGTCGCCGAGCCGCTGCCGCTCTTTCGCGCGTTGTCGGCGCTGGAACCCGGCCGTTGCCTGGTCTTCTGCGACGAGGACGCCCCGGTCGCCGATCCGTTGGCCGCGCTCGCCGCCGTCCGCGGGGCCGACGGGACGGCGCCGCCGCTCGCCGTGCTGATCGGCCCGGAGGGCGGATTTTCGGAGGATGAGCGGGCGATGCTGCTGGAGCGCGACGGGGTGATCCGGCTGGCACTCGGCCCGAGAATCCTGCGCGCCGACACGGCCGCGGTCGCCGCCCTGGCGCTGGTCCAGGCCGTGCTGGGTGACTGGGGGTGAGGCGCGGTTAGACCAGTTCCACCCTCAGCGTGCGGCCGACCGCCGTGGCGGCGCGGCGCAGGGTGTCGAGCGTCACCGACGGGACGGTCGGATTGAGCAGGCGATCGAGCTGGCGGCGGCTCGTTTTCATCCGCGAGGCCATCTCGGTCTTGGTGAGTCCCTGCTCCTTCATGGCCGCCGCAAGCTGGTCGGCGATCATTTCCTTGAGGGCGTGATCCTCGCAGCTCTCCAACAGGCCTTGGCCGGCCAGGAACTCGTCGAACGTCTCGCTGCTGATCCCGGCTTTTCGCTGCGTCATCACGTGATCTCTCGTCTTCTTTTCAGTGCCAGCTCGATTTCTCGCTGTGGAATCTGCTCCGTCTTCTTGATGAAGCCGTGCAGGAGAATCATCTGGTCGTCGTGCATGCTGAAGATCACCCGCGCGATTCGATTGCGTTCGAGCGTGCTCCGGACGTCCCACAAGCCGGACCCGAGGGGCGCGCAATAGGGCCGGCCCAGCGGCCAGCCGAACTCAACCTTCTGGATGTCCTTGCCGACCGTGTGCCGGTCGGCCGTGGACAGCTCCAGAATCCTGTCCCGTACCGGACTTCGCCCCCGTCGCGCCCACGTAGAACCGCGCCGGCAGCTTCTTTGACCGACTGATCATCCCGTTTCGAATAAATGTGCCATTTCTGACACGTCGGTGCAAGTGTCGCGGGAGTGCCTCCGTCCCCCTGTGCAGCCGGGCCACACCTTCCCGCCTTCGTGCGGGCAGGGGCGGCGCGGCTCTTGACCCCTGCGGGAGGTCGCTGCACGGTCCGGCCTGGGGAAGGCAGGGGGCTGGCCATGTGCGCCACACGGAAATCTGTCCGGATGCTGGCGACGGCTGCGGCCGCGGCGCTGATCTGTGGCGTCGCGGCCGAAAGCCGGGCGGCAAACCCGCTCGAGCTCAATTTCTGGCTGTCGGGTCCGCGCTACGAGGCCGTCGTGCCGCTGTGCGACGAGACCGCGCCGCTGTTGAAGATCCAGGATCGTTTCGGCGAGAAGGAATCGCGGTTCTGGAACTCGGCCCTGAAGATCGTCGGCTTTGACAAGCTGCACGAGGTGGCGTTCATGCCGTGGGCCTCGGGCACCATTCCGCGCCGCTTCTGCAGCGGTCGCGTGCTCACCAATGACGGCCAGTACCGGACGATCCACTACTCGATCGCCGAGGACACCGGCATGATCGGCTCGACCTTCGGGGTCGAGTGGTGCGTGGTCGGGCTCGACCGCAACTGGGCCTACAATCCGGCCTGCCGGATGGCGCGGCCCTGAGGCCTGCGGCGTCGCCGGCGGTCTCGCCGGCCTGTCTCGCTCGTCAGTGAATTTCAGACAACCGGGTGGGCCGGGGCTCGCGCCGGATCAGCGCGTGCGCTCGGCCAGCGCCGCCTTCACGGCCAGAAAATCCCGCCAGGCGAGGCGCTTGGCCAGCGGCTGGCGGAGCAGATAGGCCGGATGCAGGGTGGCGATGGCGCGGATCTCGCGCTTGCCGGTGTGGATCGTGAACCACCGGCCGCGGGTCCGCATGATGCCCTCCTTGGTGCCGATCAGGGTCTGGGCGGCGGGAGCGCCGAGGCAGACCAGAATGTCGGGATCGGCGAGCTCGATCTGGCGCAGCACGAAGGGCAGGCAGGTCTGGGTTTCCAGCGGCGTCGGGGTACGGTTGCCGGGCGGCCGCCACGGCACGACGTTGGCGATGTAGGCGCCGTTGTCGCCGGGGGCGTGCCGGTCGAGGCCGATCGCCGCCATCATGCGGTCGAGCAGCTTTCCCGAGCGGCCGACGAAGGGCAGGCCCTCGATGTCCTCGTCGCGGCCCGGCGCCTCGCCGACGAACATCACGGGCGCGCCGGGCGTGCCGTCGGCGAAGCACAGCCTGGTCGCCGTCGCCTTCAGGGCACAGCCCTCGAACCGCGCCAGGATGGCGGCGAGCTCGTCGAGCGTCGCGGCGCTGCGGGCGGCCTCGCGGGCCGCCATCACGGCCTCCTCGGGCGCGGCAGGCGCACCGGCAGGCGAGCCTGCGGGCGCACCGGGGCCGTGGGCCGTGCTCATGCCCGGGAGATTGCCGCCACGGTCGAGAGCCGGCCGCACCGCCGGCGTGCGCAGCGTGGGCGGGGCCGCCTCGCGCGCCGGTGCGGGGGCTCGAGCCTGGGCGAAAACCTGCTCCGGCACCTCCTCGGGCCGCAGCCGGTCGACCGGCTCCTCGGCCAGAAGCGCGTCGACGCCCGCCTCCAGATAGAAGGCGAGCAAATCTCGCGCGGCGGCGCGTCCGGTCGCGGTCGCGAGGCCGGCGGGATCGGAGCCTGGGGGATCGGCACTCATGGCGCGTCCTGAATACAGCAATTCGCACCCGGCTGCGCGCACCTCTGTGCGGTCCGTCCCGCGCCGCTGCGCCGGCCGGTCCGGAATGGCGGTTCGATCTTGCGGAAGATCAACGAGACGGGCTTTTCGCGGCGCTTCGTTGGTGGGATACCGAGAGCCGACGTGGCGCGACAGCGTTGCCGGCGCGCGATCGTCCGTGTCGGGCGGGCGGGGGCGCGGCGGCCGTGCGGCCGTGTCGCGTCACAGCTTCCAATTGTCGCAGGGTGCGTTCGCGCGCGTTCTGCCTTTGTGGGCCGCAGCCGCGAACGGCGCGGCCCGTGCCGATCGAACCGGGGGACGAGATGGACGGAGAGCTGCCTGATCGCGAGGCGATGGATTTCGACGTGGTGATCGTCGGCGGCGGGCCCGCCGGTCTGTGCGCGGCGATCCGTCTCAAGCAGCTCGCGCCGGATGCGTCGATCGTGGTGGTCGAGAAGGGCGCCGAGGTCGGCGCCCACATCCTGTCCGGCGCCTGCATCGATCCGATCGCGCTCGACCGGCTGCTGCCGGAGTGGCGCAGCGAGGACACGCCGATCAAGACCCCGGTGACCGAGGACCGGTTCTACATGCTGTTCGGCCAGCGCGCCGTCAGGTTGCCGAGCCGGCTGATGCCGCCGCTGCTGAGCAATCACGGCGCCTTCATCGTCTCGCTCGGCGACGTCTGCAAATGGCTGGCGACCAAGGCGGAGGCGCTCGGCGTCGAGATCTACCCGGGCTTCGCCGCATCCGAGGTGCTGTTCGGCGAGGCCGGCGAGGTGCTGGGCGTCGCCACCGGCGACATGGGCGTCGGCAAGGACGGCGCGCCGAAAGATTCGTTCACGCGCGGCATGGAGCTGCGGGCCAAGTACACGTTGTTCGCCGAGGGCGCGCGCGGCCATCTCGGCAAGCGCCTGATCGCCCGCTACGGCCTCGATCAGAACCGCGAGCCGCCGAAATTCGGACTCGGCATCAAGGAGCTATGGCAGGTCGCGCCGGACAAGCATCAGCCCGGGCTGGTGCAGCACTCGTTCGGCTGGCCGCTCGACAACAAGACCGGCGGCGGCTCGTTCCTGTATCACTACGGCGACAACCTCGTCGCGGTCGGCTTCGTGCTGCATCTCAACTACGAGAATCCGTACCTCTCGCCGTTCGAGGAGTTCCAGCGCTTCAAGACGCATCCGCTGGTGCGCGACACCTTCGCGGGGGGCAAGCGCATCGGCTACGGCGCCCGCGCGATCGCCGAGGGCGGCTGGCAGTCGGTGCCCAAGGTGGCATTCCCGGGCGGCGCGCTGATCGGCGACGACGCCGGCTTCCTCAACGTGCCGCGCATCAAGGGCACCCACAATGCGATGCTGTCCGGCATGCTGGCGGCCGAGCATGTCGCCACCGCGCTCGCGGCCGGCCGCGCCCATGACGAGCTGACCGAGTACGAGGCCGGCTGGCGCGGCTCCGACATCGGCAAGGATCTGTGGAGGGTGCGCAACGCCAAGCCGCTGTGGTCGCAGTTCGGCACCGCCATCGGCATCGGGCTCGGCGGCCTCGACATGTGGACCAACACGCTCGGCTTCTCGCTGTTCGGCACGCGCCGCCACGGCAAGTCGGACGCCGCCAGCCTGAAGCCGGCGGCGAGCTGCCGGCCGATCGCCTATCCCCGGCCCGACGGCGTGCTCACCTTCGACCGGCTGTCCTCGGTCTATCTCTCCAACACCAATCACGAGGAGGACCAGCCGGTGCATCTGCAGCTCGTCGATCCCGGCCTGCAGAAAGCGTCCGAGCACGACGTCTTCGCCGGCCCGTCGGGGCGCTACTGCCCGGCCGGCGTCTACGAATGGGTGCGGGACGACGACGGCCCGCAGTCGCGGGTGCGCTTCGTGATCAACGCGCAGAACTGCGTGCACTGCAAGACCTGCGACATCAAGGACCCCAACGGCAACATCACCTGGACGGCGCCGGAGGGCGGCGGCGGCCCGGTCTATCCGAGCATGTGAGTCGGCCGGCGCCGGCGCGTGGCGGACGGTCGGCGGGGTCCAGACATGACCCGGATGCCGCCGTCACGGCGGCGCCACCGGGGCGCCGCCAAACAGCCGTGATCGCACGGTCTTTCCAGTCCGGACAGGCTGCCGCGGTGCCGCGTCCCTTGCGAGGGGCCGGCAAAACGGTCATTGTCGGCCCGCTGCCCGATGGTTCGAACGCCCGCATGGTTCGAACCCACGTGCGGCCGGCGCAGTGCCGGTTGCAAGGCGGCCGGTCTCGAGACGATCGGTTGCGGGGCGCCGGCATGCCCCCGCGATGAGACGGGATCCCGTCCATAAGGAGATGATCCAGCCGTGAGACGTGCGTCGTCATTCCGAGCCGTGGCTTTCGCCGCCGCAGCCGTCCTCGTCACGGGCTTGCTCGTCACGAGCCTGCCGAGCGCGGTCGCAGCGCAGTCCTCCACGGCCGTCGCGGCGCGCGAGCCGATGCGCGAGCCGCCGCGTAACGGCCTCGCCGGCGACTATCTGGCGGCGCGTGCCGCCAGCGTCGGGCGCGATTCCTCGTCGGCCTCGGCCTATTACCGTGCCGCCCTGAAGGCGGACCCGAAGAATCCCGAGCTGCTCGAATACGCCTTCTATGCGGTGCTCGCCGACGGCGACATCGACGAGGCCGTCAAGCTCGGCGAGCGGCTGCTGCAGACCGACCGCAACGCCCGCAATCCGAACGTGCGGCTGGTGCTCGGCGTGCGCACCCTCAAGCAGAAGCAGTACGCCCAGGCCCGGACCCAGTTCGGCCAGGCGGTGCGCGGACCGGTGAGCGACCTGATCGCCACTCTGCTCGGCGCCTGGGCCTATCAGGGGTCCGGCGACACCAAGGGTGCGGTCGACATGATCGACCGCCTGACCGGTCCCGACTGGTACGGCATCTTCAAGGACCTCCATGCCGGGCTGGTCTACGACCTCGCCGGCAACAAGAAAGAGGCCGGCAAGCGTTTCGAGCGCGCCTACAAGCTCGACTCCTCGGCGCTGCGCGTCGTGCAGGCCTGGGGCGGCTGGCTGTCGCGCAACGGCCAGCGCGACGAGGCCCTGAAGGTCTTCCAGACATTCGACGCCGCGCTGCCGCGTCATCCGCTGATCCGTGGCGCGATCGCCTCGCTCGAGAAGGGCGAGGCGCTGCCGCGCCTGGTCGACAATCCGCAGGTTGGTGCTGCCGAGGCGCTGTACGGCCTCGGCGCCGCTCTGGCGCGCCGCGAGGAGGAACTGAGCCTCGCCAATCGCGGCCTCGCCTATCTGCAGCTCGCGCTCTACCTCGAGCCCAATCACGCGCTGGCGCTCTTGTCGCTCGCCGATCTCTACGAGGCGATGAAGAAGCCCGAGCTCGCCATCAGCGTCTATTCGCGGGTGCCGCAGGACTCGCCGCTGCGGCGCAATGCCGACATCCAGATGTCGCTCAATCTCGACTCGCTCGACCGCACCGACGAGGCGCGCGCCCAGCTCGGCAAGCTGATCGCGGCGCACGGCGACGACATCGAGGCGATCCTGGCGCTCGGCAACATTCTGCGCGACCGCAAGAAGTACGAGGACTGCGCCGACGCCTACGGCAAGGCGATCGACCTCGTGAAGAATCCGACGCGCCCGAACTGGATGATCTACTACTTCCGCGGCATCTGCTACGAGCGCTCGAAGCAGTGGGTCAAGGCCGAGGCGGATCTGAAAAAGGCGCTCGAGCTCTATCCCGACCAGCCGCATGTGCTGAACTATCTCGGCTATTCGTGGATCGACCAGCACGTCAATCTCGACGACGGCATGCGGCTGATCCGCAAGGCCGTCGACCAGCGCCCCGACGACGGCTACATCGTCGACTCGCTCGGCTGGGCCTATTACCGCATCGGCAATTACGACGAGGCGATCAAGAATCTCGAGCGCGCCGTCGAGCTCAAGCCGATGGACCCGACCATCAACGACCATCTGGGCGACGCCTATTGGCGGATCGGCCGCCAGCTCGAGGCGAAGTTCCAGTGGACGCATGCGCGCGACCTCAAGCCCGAGCCGGACGATCTCGCCAAGATCGAGCAGAAGCTGAAGGCCGGGCTCGAGGAGCCGGCCACCGCGGCCGACGCCGAGAAGCCGAAGCCCGCCGCCGGCAACGACGGCGGCTGAGCGCGGGGTTGCTCGCGTCCTCGCGGAAAGCGCTACGGGTTGCACACGTCGCGCTGCACGCATGAAAATCGTCATGCGCGGGCTTGACCCGCGCATCCATCAAGCTTCGTAAACGCTTTGTGCACCGGTGATGGATCGCCGGGTCAAGCCCGGCGATGACGCCGGTGAGTGAGGTCCGGCTCCGCTTTGACACCGGCGCCTCTCGGGCATTCCATGACCACCACCATTGCATCCGACCTGCTGGAAGAAACCGCGCCCGCCAAGGTCAATCTGACGCTGCGCATCCTCGGCCGGCGCTCCGACGGCTATCACGAGCTCGAAAGCCTGGTGACCTTCACGTCGCTCGGCGACCGCCTGACCCTGCGGAAGGGCGCGTCGCTCGGCCTCGACGTGTCGGGACCGACCGCGCCGCAGGCCGGGCCGGTCGCCGACAATCTGGTGCTCAAGGCGGCGCGGCTGCTCGGCGAGCACGTGCCGGGGCTGACCTTCGGTGCCTTCGATCTGATCAAGCGTCTGCCGGCCGGCGGCGGGCTCGGCGGCGGCTCATCCGACGCAGCGGCGGCGCTGCGCCTGCTGGCGCGCCTGAACGACCTTCCGCTCGACGACCCCAGGCTCGACGAGGCGGCGCTGAAGACCGGCGCCGACGTGCCGGTGTGCCTCGATCCAAGGCCGCGGATCATGCGCGGCGTCGGCGAGCTTTTGTCGGCGACCGTGATGCTGCCGGCGCTGTTCGCCGTGCTGGTCGGGCCGGGCTTTCCGCTCGCCACCAAGGACGTGTTTTCCACCCTCGGCCTTGCAGCCGGCGAGCGCCGTGGCGAGCCGATTTCGGACGGCGACCTGCCGACGGATGCCGACGGCCTCTACGAATACCTCGCCGAAAACGGCAACGATCTCGAAGCACCGGCGATCCGGCTGGCGCCGGCGGTCGGCGAACTGATCGCGACGCTTCGCCGGCTGCGCGGCTGCCGGCTCGCCCGCATGTCCGGTTCGGGCTCGACCTGCTTCGCGCTGTTCGACGATCCGCGCCTCGCCGCCGATGCGGCGCTGGCGCTCGGCACCGGTCATCCCGGCTGGTGGGTGCAGGCGACCGCGCTGGCGCGGTGAGGCTCCGTCTCGGCGTCAGTGCAGCTCGAGGTCCGCCAGCGTGACGGCGAGGGCGGGGATTTTGTCCGGCACCAGAGGCTCGTTGCCGGCGACATCGCGGATCGAGCCGTATCCGCCCGGCCCCGGCTCGCGGTGGACCCGAGTGACGAGCTTCACCGCGTCGATCACCCACAATTCGGCGATGCCGAAGCCTGCATAGAGGCCGACCTTGCGGCCGAGATCGTAGCGCAGGCTCGAATCGGCGAGCTCGACCACCAGCAGCGCCGTCTGTGCGGCGAGTCCGGACCACCCCTCGGCCTTCGGGTAGAAGACGAAGTCCGGTTCCAGGAAGGTGTCGACGCTGAGCCGGAACGTCGTTTCAGGGGTGAAAAGCACGTCCTCCGGCAGTCGCTTTGCGCAGTACAGATTCAGGGCCGACTTCAGCATCTCGTGGCGACCGCCCTTCGCCTGCATCGGAACGATCTCACCGCCGATCAGCTCGATCCGATCGTCCTCGTGGAAGAGGCCGAGCTCGGTCATCCGATCGATCTCGTCGACCGTGAAGCGCCATCGCGGCAGGCCTTCGGCCGCCGTGGTGGTGCGCGTCACCGGGGGGTGAACCGTCATGGCGACAGCGTAGCCAAAATCGCGACGGCCGTCACCGCCGTCCGGCGGCACGAATGTCCACGGCCCCGCGTCGCCGCCGGGCTCGACCCGGCGACCCATCATCGTCCGCGACAAAGGCCTTGCGAGCGGGATGGATGCGCGGGTCTTCGCCCGCGCGTGACGTCTCGATGCCTCAATGCGTGCGGGCGACCGCGAACTCGACGGCTTCCTCCAGCGCCTGCTTGACCGAGCAGTCGGGGAACAGCGCCAGCGCGTCGCGGGCGATGGCGCCGTAGTGGCGGGCCCGCGTCACGGTGTCGTCGAGGGCGCGGTGCTTCGCCATCAGGCCGATCGCATGCTCGAGATCCGTGTCGGTGACCTCGCCGGTCTCCAGCGTCCGGCGCCAGAACTCGCGCTCGCTGTCGGAGCCGCGGCGGAACGCCAGCACGACGGGCAGCGTGATCTTGCCTTCGCGAAAATCGTCGCCGACATTCTTGCCGAGCTTGGCGGCCTTGCCGCCATAGTCGAGCGCGTCGTCGACGAGCTGGAAGGCGATGCCGAGATTCATGCCGAACGAGCGGCACGCCGACTGCTCGGCCTTGGACAATTCGGCGATCACCGGCCCGACCTCGCAGGCCGCGGCGAACAGCTCGGCCGTCTTGGCCCGCACCACGGCCAGATACTCGTCCTCGGTGGTGGCGGTGTTCTTGGCGGTGGCGAGCTGGCGCACCTCGCCCTCGGCGATCACGGCGGCGGCGTTGGAGAGGATCTCCAGCGACCGCAGCGAGCCGACCTCGACCATCAGCTTGAACGCCTGGCCGAGCAGGAAGTCGCCGACCAGGACGCTCGCCTCGTTGCCCCACAGCATGCGGGCTGCGAGCTTGCCGCGCCGCATGTCGCTCTCGTCGACGACGTCGTCGTGCAGGAGCGTCGCCGTGTGCATGAACTCGACCGAGGCGGCGAGCTTGACGTGCCCGTCGCCGGAATAGCCCGACAATTGTGCCATGGCGAGGGTCAGCATCGGCCGCAGCCGCTTGCCGCCCGAGGTGATGAGATGGTTGGCGACTTCCGGGATCATGGTGACCTCGGAGCCCGTGCAGGACAGGATGGCGGCGTTGACGCGCGCCATGTCTGCGGTCACGTGGCTCACCAGTCGATCGACGGAAGCACCGGAATGCGATTCGAAAGGAATAACGACGGCCAAAGCCGATTCTCCGAAATCAAGGACCCGCGACAATAGAAATGCTACGTTGCCCGGGCAAGTGCGCTGATTGCCACTGCCGTGGCGCCCCCGGACGCCCGCAGGAGGATGAATTGTGACGCGTCTCGCCGATCGAATGGACCTGCGGCATGCGAGCGCCGGCCCCGGCCCGCGGATCGCCGTGCTGGTTCCTTGCTACAATGAAGATGCGTCGATCGCAAAGGTCATCGCCGACTTTCGCGTGGCGCTGCCCGGCGCCGCCATCTGTGTCTACGACAATAATTCGACGGACCGGACCGCCGAGGTCGCCCGCGCCGCCGGGGCGATCGTGCGCACCGCGCCGAAGCAGGGCAAGGGCCACGTCGTACGCCGCATGTTCAGCGACGTCGACGCGGATGTCTATGTCCTCGTCGATGGGGATTCTACCTATGATGCGCCGAGCGCCCGCGACATGATCGCCCGGTTGCTCGACGAGCGCCTCGACATGGTCGTGGCGGCCCGGATGGAGGAGGGCACCGGCGCCTACCGGCGCGGCCACCGCCTCGGCAACCGCGTCCTCACCGGTGTCGTCCAGCGGATGTTCGGCGCGCCCTTCGCGGACATGCTGTCCGGCTACCGGGTGTTTTCCCGGCGCTTCGTGAAGTCCTTCCCGGTGCTGTCCGGCGGCTTCGAGATCGAGACCGAGCTGACCGTGCATGCGCTCGAGCTCGACATGCCGGTGGCGGAGATTCAGACCCCGTATTATGCGCGGCCCGAGGGGTCGGAGTCGAAGCTCAACACCTGGCGGGACGGCTTCCGCATCCTGTGGACCATCGCCAAGCTGTACCGTGCCGAGCGGCCGCTGGTATTCTTCTCCGGTGTCGGATTGTTTCTGGCGGTGCTGTCCGTCGGTCTCTCGGTACCCGTGATCCTGACCTGGCTGGAGCAAGGTCTGGTGCCGCGCCTGCCCACCGCGCTTCTGTCCACCGGCGTGATGATTCTCGCGGTGCTGTCGCTCGCCTGCGGCCTGATCCTCGACACGGTCACGCGCGGCCGGCGCGAGGTGAAGCTGCTCGCCTATCTGGCGCAGCCGTCGCCGGGCGAGATGCAGCGGTCCGTTGCGATGGAGGGCCGTTCGTGAGGGAGATCGTGCGCGCCAACGACCCGGTCCTGGTGTCGGCCGTCGTCGCGCTGCTCGACGCCGCCGGCATCGAGCACCTGGTGCTCGACCAGAACATGAGCGTGCTGGAGGGCTCGATCGGCATCCTGCCGCGCCGCATCCTGGTGGCCGAGCCGCGGGTCAAGGAGGCCCGGCGCCTGTTGCAGGATGCCGGGCTCGGGAACGAGCTGCGCTCCGATGCGCCCTGACGCCGGCACGACGCCGGCTGACCCGTCGGTCTCCGCGAAGGACGTCGCCCGTGCCGCCGAGGCCTGGACCGACGACGCGGTCCTGGGCGGTCGCCTGCACCTGCTCCAGCCGAAGCGCGGACACCGGTTCGGCCACGACGCCGTGCTGCTGGCCGCTTCGACGCCCGGCCGCGCGGGCGAGCACGCCGTCGAGCTCGGCGCCGGGGTCGGTGCCGCCGGGCTGGCGCTCGCCGTGCGCCTCCCCGGCCTGCGGGTGACACTCGTCGAGATCGATGCGGCGCTCGCCGATGCGGCGCGCGAGAACGCCGTTCGCAACCGCCTGGGCGACCGGGTCGCGGCGGTGCGGCTCGATGTCGCGTCGCCGCCCAAGGTCTTCGCGGAGGCGGGACTGCCCGCCGGCTGCGCCGATCGCGTGCTGATGAACCCGCCCTTCAACGATCCCCGGCGGCTGTCCGCCTCGCCGGATCCGGAGCGCCGCCGGGCCCATGTGGCCGACGACGCCCTGCTGGAGCGCTGGATCGCCGCCGCAGCGCGGCTGCTGCGGTCCGGGGGGACTCTTTCGGTGATCTACCCGGCCGATCGGCTCGCCGAACTCTTGGGGTTGCTGGGCGGCGCCTTCGGGGCCGCCGCGGTGCTGCCCGTGCACGGCAAGCCGGAGGCCGCGGCGATCCGGGTTCTGGTGCGGGCCGGGAAGGGCGCGCGGGCGCCGCTGGCGCTGTGGCCGGGGCTGGTGCTCAACGATCGGGCAGGACAACCGACGGTCGAGGCCGAATTTGTGTTGCGGGGCGGGGCCGCCCTGCCGCTCGCGGCGCCATGAGGCGCCCCGTCATGCTTCGAAAACAGACAAAGGCGACGCCGTGGCTCACGCCTTCTCGGGCGTCCACGGCTCGGCCGAGCGGGCGAGCCGGCGGTCCGCGACATGGTAGAGGGCCGCGATCAGGCCAAAAAGCGTCGCGATGATCAGGACCTTGATCTCCATATCGTCACCTCGTCTGGCCGGGAGCTCCGGCTCTGGCCGGAACGTCCGACGGTCGCATGCCATCGCCCAGGCGGGCGGGTGCGGCACACCTCGGAATTAATGCAAGACGTGCGCCTTTGGGCGGGATCTCGCGAAGGTTTGATCAACCATGTCGGCGCCCGCACACTCGACACCGAAAGAGTAAACGATCCGTAACTCGCGACCGCGCGGCGTCGCCCCTATGATCCGCCCCCGCCCGAGTCGGCTTCGCTCGATTTGCCGCAGAGTGGTGGAAACCCTTGCGGGCCGGCCGGCTTGTCGTCTCGGTGCCGAGCTGCGCGTCGGGGGCGATGTGCGTGGCGACAGACTGCAACGGAGGTTCGACGGCAGCATGACGGAATCAGCATGACGGAACCGGTGAATAGCGGGGCGCGCGGGCCCGTGGCTGATCTCCTGGCCCAAGCGCGGCGGCTGATCGGCCCGGTATTGCCGCGCCGCTGGCGCGAGGATGCGGCGCTGGTGCCGGTGGTGCGGCTCACCGGCGTGATCGGCGTGTCGACCCCGCTGCGCCCGGGCGTCACGCTGTCCGGCCTCGCCCGCTCGCTCGACCGCGCCTTTTCCATGCGCGGCGCCAAGGCGGTGGCGCTGTCCATCAACTCGCCGGGCGGCTCGGCCGCGCAGTCGCATCTGATCTTCCGACGCATCCGCCAGCTCGCCGAGGAGAAGAACCTGCCCGTGATCGCCGCCGTCGAGGATGTCGGCGCCTCGGGCGGCTACATGATCGCCTGCGCGGCCGACGAGATCGTCGCCGATCCGGCCTCCATCGTCGGCTCGATCGGGGTGATCGGCGCCACCTTCGGATTCGACGAGGCGATCAAGCGGCTCGGCATCGCCCGGCGCATCTACACGGCGGGCGAGCACAAGTCGTCGCTCGATCCGTTCCTCCCCGAGGACCCGGACGATGTCGCGCGCATAAAAGCGATCCAGCAGGAGATCCACGCCCTGTTCATCGATCTGGTGCGCAGCCGCCGCGGCGCCCGCCTGGCCGGCCCGGAAAAAACCCTGTTCTCCGGGGAGTATTGGACGGCGTCGACGGCGCTGGGCCACGGTCTGGTCGACCGGCTCGGCGATCTGCGGTCGTATCTGCGCGAGCGTTTCGGCAAGGACGTGACGATGCCGGTGGTGTCGGCGGAGCGCGGCTTTCTGGCGCGCCGGCTGATGGGGGCCACCGGTGATCCCGGCTTCGGCCTCCCGCGTAGTCTGGCCGAGGATGCGATCTCGGCCGTCGAGGCGCGCGCCATCTGGGGCCGCTACGGACTGTGACGCAGGTTCCGGCCCGGCCGGGAACCGAACGCACTTTTGAACCGGCGCCGGTGTGCCGGACTCGAACTCAGCGGCTCACCCGCGCCGCCCTCACCCCCGCGGGCCGTGAAGAGGAGAACCGGCATGCCGTTCGTGTTCCCGCCCATGATCGCCGCCACCATCGCTGCGCTCGGCGTGGCGGCGCTCGGCCGCGTGATGCTGAAGGAATGGCGCCGCATCAACGACGAGCTGGAGCAGATGCGCCCCGCCGAGGCGATCGACCCCTCGCGCCTGCCCAAGCTGCGCCGCGACCCGCGCACCGGCGTGTATCGGCCGGAGTAGAGGGATGGGGCCGAAACCCAACGGAACGGGGCGGGCGTGTGGGCCGTGCCGGTGGCGACGGCCCAAACGCGACCCATATGTCTGTCGTACCGCCCGGATCGGGGCCGCGCGTGTGCGTGGAGACGAGCCATGACTGCACGTGACCTGCTGAAACGACTTCTCCTTCTTCTCGCCTGCTCTGCATTCGCGGTTGCATTCGCCGCGGTCGCCGGCGGGCTCATGGGGCTGCTGGACGCCAGAGGCGTCTCACTCGTCACGCTCGCCGCAGCCGGCGTGGCGCTCCTGTCCGCGGCCGGCTACTTCGCATTCGCGGAGCAGGACATCAGGCGCCGGTTCAGTTCAGCGGTCTGACGCCTGATAGTTTTGGCGGGGCGCTTCACTCGGAGGTGGGGGCATGGGCACGCTTACGAGGGGGGGAGGCTCGGGTGCGTTTACAGGTGGGCGCGGCGGTATATTGGCCGAAGAGAGTCGCGCATCGAGCCGCGAGAGTACCCGATGCGCCTGCGCGATTTCTATGCGAAGATCCTCTAGGCTTTTCTCGATCTTGCCGAGGCGGTCGCTGGACGCCGCCACGGTCGCTTTGATCCCCGCGATCTCGGTTTTGAGATCCCCGATCTGGACATACAGGGCGGCCGCACCGGCCAGCAGCGTCCCGAGAAGGGCGAAGATGCCCCAGACCATTTTCTGCACCAGGCCGAGTCGGGCATCGAGCCCTCCGACGAGGATCGCAGTTTCGCGAATGGTCTTAGGTTCGGTCATAAAAACATATTAGGTGTATTCGCTCGAGCGTACAACCGAGTCCCTCGCCTTGACCCCCTGAATCCCTGCCTTTAGGGTCCGCGGCCTGCGGCCGGGGCGCGACAATGATGCGTCGACGATGCGGCCGATCCTGGTCGATGACCGTCGATGCGAGCCACCATGCCAAAATCCGACCTGCCGCCGCACATGCGGCCCGAACGCTCGTTCCAGGGGCTGATCCTGGCCCTGCAGCGCTACTGGGCCGACCAGGGCTGCGTCATCCTGCAGCCCTATGACATGGAGGTCGGCGCCGGGACGTTCCATCCGGCCACGACGCTGCGGGCGCTCGGGCCAAAGCCGTGGCACGCCGCCTATGTGCAGCCCTCGCGCCGGCCCAAGGACGGCCGCTACGGCGAGAACCCCAACCGGCTGCAGCACTACTACCAGTTCCAGGTGATCCTGAAGCCGTCCCCCGAAAACCTGCAGCAGCTCTATCTCGACAGCCTCGCCGCCATCGGCATCGACACGGCGCTGCACGACGTGCGCTTCGTCGAGGACGACTGGGAGAGCCCGACGCTCGGCGCCTGGGGGCTCGGCTGGGAGTGCTGGTGCGACGGCATGGAGGTGTCGCAGTTCACCTACTTCCAGCAGGTCGCCGGCTTCGAATGCGCGCCGGTGTCGGGCGAATTGACCTACGGGCTCGAGCGGCTGGCCATGTATGTGCAGGGCGTCGAGAACGTCTACGACCTGAACTTCAACGGCCGCGAGGGCGCCGAGCGTGTCTCCTACGGCGACGTCTTCCTGCAGGCCGAGCAGGAGTACTCGCGGCACAATTTCGAGCACGCCGACACCACCATGCTGTTCGAGCAGTTCCGCATGGCCGAGGGCGCCTGCAAGACGTATCTCGACGCCGGCTGGCGCCGGGACCCGAAGGACGCCAAGGCATCGCGCCATCTGATGGCGCTGCCGGCCTACGACCAGTGCATCAAGGCGAGCCACGTGTTCAACCTGCTCGATGCCCGCGGCGTCATCTCGGTCACCGAGCGGCAGAGCTATATCCTGCGGGTCCGCGAGCTGGCCAAGGCCTGCGGCGAGGCCTGGCTGGCCACCGCGGCCGGCGGCGCCGGGTAGGGCACGGGCCGACGTGCTCCGCTCGGCGGTTGCGACGATCGAGGACGCACGGCATTTCAGCTCCCCTCCTCCCACTCGCGAAGCGAGTGGCGGGGAGGGGTCGGGGGTGGGGGGCTCTTTGGCGGCCGAGGCAAATCCGACGCGCATCGACGCTCGCACCGGTCTCGCCCGCGCCCTCCGCCGCGCCACGACCGAAGCCGAGAAGAGGCTGTGGTGGCATCTGAAACGGCTGCCGACCGGATCGTCGCATTGGCGCCGGCAAGCCCCCATCGGCCCGTACTTCGCCGACTTCGCCTGCCACGAGCGACGCGTGGTGATCGAAGTCGATGGCGGGCAGCACGGCGAGGCCGCGTCGGCCACGGCCGATGCCCTTCGAACCGACTATCTCGCAACCCGAGGCTACCGCGTTCTTCGATTCTGGAATAACGACATCCTGAACAACATCGAGGGTGTGCTGACCGTGATTGCCCAGGCGCTGGGCGACGATCGTATGCCCCCCACCCCTGACCCCTCCCCGCCACGCGCTGTGCGCGCGGGGGGAGGGGAACGGCGCCGCCGAGTTTGACCTCCCATGCCCGACCTTCTCTTCGAGCTCTTTTCCGAGGAAATCCCGGCCCGCATGCAGGCGCGGGCGGCCGAGGACCTGAAAAAGCTGGTCACCGACAAGCTGGTCGATGCCGGCCTGGTCTACGACGGCGCCACCGCCTTCGCGACGCCGCGGCGGCTGGCGCTGGCCGTCCAGGGCATCCCGGCCCGCCAGCCCGATCTGCGCGAGGAGAAGAAGGGCCCGCGGGTCGGCGCCCCCGACAAGGCCATCGAAGGCTTTCTCAAGGGTGCGGGGCTCACCGACATCGCCCAGGCGACCGTCCAGAAGGACCCCAAGAAGGGCGACTTCTACGTGGCGCTGGTGGAAAAGGCCGGCCGGCCGGCCATCGACGTGCTGGCCGAGATTCTTCCCCTGGTCGTGCGCACCTTTCCGTGGCCGAAGTCGATGCGCTGGGGGTCCGGGCGGCTCACCTGGGTGCGGCCGCTGCATTCGATCGTCGCCACCTTCGGGCCGGAGACCGAGGATCCCGACATCGTGCCGTTCGCGGTCGACCACGTCGCCGCCGGCGATGTTTCGCGCGGCCACCGTTTTTTGGCGCCGGCGACATTCCGGGTGAAGCACTACGACGACTACGTGCAGAAGCTGCTCGACGCCAAGGTGGTGCTCGATCCGGCGCGGCGGCGCGACATCGTCCTGCACGAGGCCCGCCAACTCGCCTTCGCGCAAGGGTTCGAGCTCGTCGAGGACCAGGGCCTGCTGGACGAGGTTGCCGGCCTGGTCGAATGGCCCGTCGTGCTGATGGGCTCGTTCGACCCGGCGTTCCTGAAAATTCCGGGCGAGGTGATCCGCTCGACCATCCGGGCCAACCAGAAATGTTTTGTCGTTCGCGACCCGAAGACCGGAACGCTGGCGCCGAAATTCGTGCTGGTCTCCAACACGGAAGCGGTCGACGGCGGCAACGCGATCGTCGCCGGCAACGAGCGGGTGATTCGGGCGCGACTGTCGGATGCGAAATTCTTCTACGAGACCGATCTGAAGACGAAGCTCGAGGACCGGCTGAAGAAGTTCGATCAGATCGTCTTCCACGAGAAGCTCGGCACGCAGGCCGAGCGCATCGTCCGCATCGGGCGGCTCGCGGCGGAGCTGGCGCCGCTGGTCGGGGCGAATGTCGACAGTGTGAAGCGCGCCGCGCTGCTGGCGAAAGCTGATCTGCTCACCGAGGTGGTGGGCGAGTTCCCCGAGCTGCAGGGCCTGATGGGCAAGTACTACGCCCTCGCCCAGGGGGAAGATGCGAGCGTCGCCGCGGCTTGCGAGGAGCACTACAAGCCGCAGGGCCCGGCCGACCGGGTGCCGACCGATCCGGTGTCGATCGCGGTGGCGCTCGCCGACAAGCTCGACACCCTGGTGGGTTTCTGGGCGATCGACGAGAAGCCGACGGGATCGAAGGACCCGTATGCGCTCCGTCGTGCGGCGCTCGGGGTGATCCGGATCGTGCTGGAGAACGGGCTGCGGCTCCGACTGGCGGACATCGCAGAATTTGCAGGCGCCCATGCCCCAGCCCGGCACGTCACAATCGTGCCGAAGCTGATTTCTGAGGTTTCTGAGGCTGATATACAGTCTGGAAAAATCGGAACCACGATCGACCACACGCCCGCTCGGCTCGCCGACCTCCTCGCCTTCTTCGCCGACCGGCTGAAGGTGCAGCTCCGCGAGCAGGGCGCGCGCCACGATCTGGTCGATGCGGTTCTCGCGCTGAAAGGCGAAGGCCAGGACGATCTGTTGCAGATCGTCCGCCGCGTCGAGGCCTTGGCAAAATTCCTGGAGACCGAGGACGGCAAGAATCTTTTGGCCGGGGTCAAGCGGGCGACCAACATTCTGCGCATCGAGGAGAAGCGCGACGGCACCCGCTACACCGGGGCGGTCGATGCCGGGCTGTTCCGGGAGGCCGAGGAGTGGCAGCTCAGCCACGCCATCGAGAAGGCCCAGGGCGAGGCGGAAGCCGCGGTGGCGCGAGAGGATTTTGCCGGCGCGATGAGCGCGATCGCGACGCTGCGGCCGCATGTCGACGCCTATTTCGAGAAAGTGACCGTGAACGCCGACGACAAGGCGGTGCGAGCCAATCGTCTGCGGCTGCTCGACGGCATCCGCGCCGCGACGCTGGCGGTGGCGGATTTTTCCCGCATCGAGGGCTAGCAAAATCCGCGCGGGCGGTGGAAACTGCGCTCCTTAAAAAATCCGGACGGTTTCAGTCTCGGATGATCAAGGTCTGTTTAGGACCAGAGGGATCGACCCCCGCTGCGGCGTGTACCGTAATTGCGCGCGCCGCCCGAGGAGTCTTCAGCGTTTCGCGCACATCGGAGCAATCAATGGCCAAGTCGAGCAAAGCACAGCGCCGCCCGTCCGTAGCGACCGCCAAGGGAGGGCGGGCCGTCAGCGTGAAGGCGGGCGCCGCCAAGAAGGCGGCGACCAAGGCGGCGACCAAGACCGCGAAGAAGGCGGTCGCCAAGGTCGCGGCTGCCCGCCGTCCCGCCGCCGCCAAGACGCTGCGCAAGCCCGTTCCGAAGCCCGCCGCCAAGGCCGCTCGTCCGGCCAAGCCCGCTGCCCGCACCACCAAGCCGGCCACCAAGGCCGTCAAGCCGGCGGCGCGCGTCGCCAAGCCGAGCGCCGCCAAGCCGCCCGCGAAGGCGCCGACTCCGGTCGCCGTGAAGGGCAAGTGGGTCTACACGTTCGGCGACGGCAAGGCCGAAGGCCGCACGGGCATGAAGAACCTGCTCGGCGGCAAGGGCGCCAATCTCGCCGAGATGGCGAGCCTCGGCCTGCCGGTGCCGCCCGGCTTCACCATCACGACCGAGGTGTGCACCTACTACTACCAGAACAAGCAGACCTATCCGAAGGAGCTCAAGGCGCAGATCCGCGCCGCGCTCGACCACGTCGCCAAGATCGTCGGCAAGAATTTCGGCGACAAGACCGATCCGCTGCTCGTCTCGGTGCGCTCCGGTGCGCGCGCCTCGATGCCCGGCATGATGGACACGGTGCTCAATCTCGGCCTCAACGACGAGACCGTCGAGGCGCTGGCCAAGCAGTCCAACGATCGTCGCTTCGCCTTCGATTCCTATCGCCGCTTCATCACCATGTACTCCAACGTGGTGCTCGACGTCGGCTATCACCACTTCGAGGAGATCCTCGACGAGCACAAGGAAGAGCACGGCTACAAGCTCGACACCGACCTCAAGGCGGAGGATTGGGAGAAGCTGGTCGGCCGCTACAAGCTGCGGGTCGAGCGCGAGACCGGGCATGCGTTCCCGCAGGACCCGGAAGAGCAGCTCTGGGGCGCCGTCGGCGCCGTGTTCGGGAGCTGGATGAACCAGCGCGCCATCACGTATCGCCGGCTCAACAACGTCCCGGAGAGCTGGGGCACCGCCGTCAACGTCCAGGCCATGGTGTTCGGCAATCTCGGCGAGACCTCGGCGACCGGCGTCGCCTTCTCGCGCAATCCGTCGAACGGCGACCGCCGGCTCTACGGCGAGTTCCTGATCAACGCCCAGGGCGAGGACGTGGTCGCCGGCATCCGCACCCCGCAGGAGATCACCGAGGCGGCGCGGATCGAGTCGGGCTCCGACCGGCCGTCGATGGAACGGGCCATGCCGGTGTCGTTCAAGGAGCTGTCGACGTACTACGCCAAGCTCGAGAAGCACTACCGTGACATGCAGGACATGGAGTTCACGGTCGAGCGCGGCAAGCTGTGGATGCTGCAGACCCGCAACGGCAAGCGCACCGCCAAGGCGGCGCTGAAGATCGCGGTCGATCTCGCCAACGAGGGGCTGATCTCCCGCAACGAGGCGGTGCTGCGCATCGAGCCGGCCTCGCTCGACCAGCTCCTCCACCCGACCATCGATCCCAAGGCCGAGCGCAAGGTGATCGCCACCGGCCTGCCGGCCTCGCCGGGCGCCGCCTCGGGCGAGATCGTCTTCAACTCGGACGAGGCCGAGCTGCTCAAGACCCAGAACCGCCAGGTCATCCTGGTGCGGGTCGAGACCAGCCCGGAGGACATCCACGGCATGCACGCCTCCGAGGGCATCCTGACGACCCGCGGCGGCATGACCTCGCACGCCGCCGTGGTGGCGCGCGGCATGGGCAAGCCCTGCGTCGCCGGCGCCGGCTCGATCCGGGTCGACTACGTGGCCGGCACCATGACGGCGGGTGGCCACGTCTTCAAGAAGGGCGACGTGATCACCATCGACGGGGCCAACGGCCAGGTGCTGGCCGGCCGCGTGCCGATGCAGGAGCCGACCCTGTCGGACGACTTCGCCACCCTGATGGGGTGGGCCGACAAGGTCCGCAAGCTCAAGGTGCGCACCAATGCCGACACCCCGAACGACTCCCGCGTCGCCGTGAAGTTCGGCGCCGAGGGCATCGGCCTGTGCCGCACCGAGCACATGTTCTTCGAGGGCGAGCGTATTCGGTCGGTGCGCGAGATGATCCTGGCGGACGACGAGGCGAGCCGCCGCAAGGCGCTCGCCAAGCTGCTGCCGATGCAGCGCGACGACTTCGCCCAGATCTTCGAGATCATGAAGGGCAAGCCGGTGACCATCCGGCTGCTCGATCCGCCGCTGCACGAGTTCCTGCCGCACACCGAGCAGGAGATCGCCGAGGTGGCGCAGGCCATGGCGGCCGATCCGCGCAAGCTCGCCGATCGCGCCAAGGAGCTCGCCGAGTTCAACCCGATGCTCGGCTTCCGCGGCTGCCGCCTGGCGGTCGTCTATCCGGAGATCGCCGAGATGCAGGCGCGGGCGATCTTCGAGGCGGCCGTCCTGGCGGCCAAGAAGACCGGCGAGGCGGTGGTGCCCGAGGTGATGGTGCCGCTGATCGCCACCAAGGCCGAGCTCGACCTGGTCAAGGCCCGCATCGACGCCATGGCGAAGGCCGTGATGGAGGAGAGCAAGACCAAGTTCAAGTATTCGGTCGGCACCATGATCGAGCTGCCGCGGGCGGCGCTGCGCGCCGGCGAGATCGCCGAGACGGCCGAGTTCTTCTCGTTCGGCACCAACGATCTCACCCAGACGACCTTCGGCATCAGCCGCGACGACGCCGCGAGCTTCCTCGGCGCCTACACGGCCAAGAACATCCTGCCCGGCGACCCCTTCGTGTCGATCGACACCGAGGGCGTCGGCGAGCTGATGAAGATCGCCACCGAGCGCGGCCGCAAGACCCGGCCGAACCTCAAGACCGGCATCTGCGGCGAACACGGCGGCGATCCGGCCTCGGTGATGTTCTGCGCCAAGATCGGGCTCGACTACGTGTCGTGCTCGCCGTTCCGGGTGCCGATCGCCCGCCTCGCCGCCGCCCAGGCGGCGCTCGGCGGCGGCAGCTCCGGCACGGTGTGACCGACCGCACGCGCGCCGGGCCTTCTTCCGGCGCACGGCCTCTCGGCTCCCCTCCCCCCGCGAGCGCAGCTCGTGGCGGGGAGGGGTCGGGGGTGGGGGGAACGGCGTGGCCGAGTCCGAATCCCGTTCGGTCGACACCCGGGTGCCCCCCGCGCGCGCAATGCGCCGCGCCATGACCGATGCGGAGCGAAAGCTCTGGTGGCATCTTCGGCGTGTCCCGCCCGGTTCGTCGCACTGGCGCCGGCAGGCGGCCATCGGTCCTTTTTTCGCAGACTTCGCCTGTCATGCGGCGCGCCTCGTCATCGAGATCGACGGTGGACAGCACGCAGCGGCTGACAACCTTGCGCGCGACGACGCACGCACCGCCTATCTCGAGACGAAGGGCTATCGCGTTCTTCGCTTTTGGAACAACGAGGTTCTCGGCAATATCGAGGGCGTGCTGGAGACAATCGCAACCGTCGTCGAATGCGGTAGCGCAGTGCCCCCCACCCCTGACCCCTCCCCGCCACGAGCTGCGCTCGCGGGGGGAGGGGGACCGAAGCGCCGAGCTCCGTCACGATGCGGCTTCTGAGCGGCTCGTCCTGATGCTCGAGCGCTGGCGAAAGAAAGGCGAAGCGTCTTGAACATCGTCATCGAAAGCCTGCTGGAAGGCGCGCGGCGCGCGGCCGGGACCGTGGTGGTGATCGACGTGTTCCGCGCCTTCACGACGGCGGCCGTCGTGCTCTCCCGCGGTGCCGAGAAGATCGTCATGGTGGACAGCGTCGACGAGGCTTTCGCGCTGCGCGACGCCGGCGTCGGCAGCGTCTGCATGGGCGAGGTCGAGGGCGTCAAGGTGCCTGGCTTCGAGCTCGGCAACTCGCCGTTCGAGGCCGGAGAGCTCGACCTCGAGGGGCGCACCGTGATCCAGCGCACCAGCTCCGGCACGCAAGGCGTCGTCGCGGCCCTCGGGCAATCCGAGCGCCTCTACGCGGGCGCGCTCGTCACCGCGCCGGCGACCACCCGGGCCGTGCTGGCCGCTCGGCCCGAGCGTGTCACCCTGGTCGCCATGGGCCGCAACTCCGTCGTGCGCGCCGACGAGGACGACGTCTGCGCCATCCACCTGCGCAACCTGCTGGAAGGCCGGCCCGGCAACGCCGCGGCGGCGTGCGACCTGATCCTGGCCGGCGGCCAGATCGCCGACTTCCGCGATCCCGAGGTCACCTACATGCATCCCGGCGACCTCGACATCTGCCTCGACGTCGGCCGCTTCGACTTCGCCATCCGGGTTCTTCGCGAGGACGGCCGGCCGGTGGCCAGGATGGAAACGGCGTAGCAGGGCAGGCGCCGGAGAGCGCATCGCGACGGGCGCTGCGGCTCCCCTCCCCCCGCGCAGCGGTGGGGAGGGGTCGGGGGTGGGGGGAACAGCGCATCCGCATTCGCAAGGGTGGCTGGTGTGTCTTGCGCCGAAGCCCCCCACCCCTGACCCCTCCCCGCCACTCGCTGCGCGAGCGGGGGGAGGGGAACCGCGGCGCCGTGCTCGATCTCCAACTGGTCCGGCCGTTTCAATCATCAGGTTCTTGCTGCCGTCCTTTTGTGTTTCCTCCCGCACCGCCCACCGTCTCCTCCCGTCATCCGTTCGTCCCACTGGACTTTCGCCGCGCGGCCTGGGAGGGTTTGCGCATAAAGCGGGCCGCCACGAGCCCGCGACCAACGACAGGCCGTCGCCGCCGGCGGCCCAGGGCAGGAAACGAGCATGGCCGACGAGCGTACCGGCGCGGGCCCCGCGTCGCGATCGAGTTCCGAGCACCCGACCGCATCAGACGACACGGCGACGGCCCCGCCGGGCTCCGCGAGCCAGCCGGCATCGTCGCCAGGAACGCCCCTGCCGGGATCGTCTCAGTATGGCGCCGCCGCGAGAAACGATCCGTTCCGGCCGCTCGAGCCGCCGCCCGGCTACGTTCCGGGCTCCTCCGGCCGTCCGGCGCCGGTCGATTCGGCGATGCCTGACGTTCGGCTCACCTCGCAGGGCGCCATCTCGGACGAGGCCTTGCGAAAAGCCGAGGCCTATATCGAGCAGGAGGAGGGCGCGGCCAACCGCCTGTCCGGCCGCGCCGGCATGATCGTCACGGCGATCGCCGTCGTTTCCACCCTGTTCCATCTCTATTCCGCCTACGCGATCGTGCCGACCCAGCCGCTGCGCTACATCCATGTCGGCTTCGTGCTGGTGCTGTGCTTCCTGCTGTTTCCCTTGGCGACGCGCTTCCGCAACGCCATCCGCTGGTGGGACGTCGTCGCGGCGATCGCCTGCGTCGGCATTCTCGGCTACGCGCTCGCCGGCGGCGAGGAGTTCACCGACCGCGCCGCCGTACCGGACCGCTGGGACGTGGTGCTCGGCGTCGTCTTCATCGTGCTGCTGCTCGAGGCGACGCGACGCACCACCGGCTGGATCATGCCCGTGGTGGCGATCCTGTTCATCGTCTATGCGCTGGTCGGGCCGCATCTGCCGCCGCCCTGGACGCATCGCGGCTACACGGTCAGCCGGCTGGTGGGGCATCTGTTCATCACCCTGGAGGGCATCTTCGGCGTCGCCGTCGACGTCTCCTCCACGCTGATCATCATGTTCACGATCTACGGCGCCTTCCTGCAGCACTCGGGCGCCGGCAAGTTCTTCATCGACTTCTCGCTCGCCGTGATGGGCGGCAAGCCCAACAGCGCCGGCCGCACCGTGGTGCTGTCGTCGTTTCTGCTCGGCGGTCCGTCGGGCTCCGGCGTCGCCACCACGGTGACGATCGGCGCCGTCGCCTATCCGATGATGGCGCGGGCCGGCTTCGAGAAGAACGCCGCCGGCGGCCTGCTGGCGGCCGGCGGCCTGGGCGCCATCCTGTCGCCACCCGTGCTCGGCGCCGCCGCCTTCCTGATCGCCGAGTTCCTGAAGATCAGCTATCTGGACGTGATCTGGATGGCGATCATTCCGACCTGCCTCTACTACCTGTCGCTCCTGTTCATGGTGGAGCTCGACGCCAAGCGGTTCGGCGCCAAGAACGTGCCCTACGACACGTCGCTGACCATCCCGCAGATGCTGAAGCGCTACGGCTTCCACTTCGTCTCGCTGTTCGCCGTCATCGGCTTCATGGTGGCGGGCTATTCGCCGATGCTGTCGGTGTTCTGGTCGACGCTGCTGGCCTTCGGTCTCTCCTTCCTGCGGCCCGAGACGGCGCTGTGGCCCAGGAAGCTGGTGCGGGCGCTCTCCGACGGCACCATCGGGGTCTTGAACGCCGCCACCACTTGCGCCTCGGCCGGCATCATCGTCGGCGTCGTCACGCTCACCGGGCTGGGGCTGAAGTTCTCCTCGATCGTACTCGCCTATGCGGGCAACAGCCTGCTGCTCACCGCCATCTACACGGCCCTGATCGTCTGGATCGTCGGGCTGGCCGTGCCGGTGACGGCGTCCTACATCATCTGCGCCGTCATCGCCGCGCCGGCGCTCACCAAGCTCGGCGTGCCGGAATTCGCCGCGCACATGTTCATCTTCTACTACGCGGTGCTGTCCGAGGTGTCGCCGCCGACCGCGCTGTCGCCCTTCGCGGCGGCCGCCATCACCGGAGGCGATCCCTACAAGACGACGCTGCAGGCGTGGAAATACACGCTGCCGGCCTTTCTGGTGCCGTTCGTCTTCATCCTCGATCCGATGGGAGTCGGCCTGCTGATGGTTGCGCCGAAAAACGGCGGCCTGATCGACATCGTGCTGATCACGCTGAAGACCGCGGCCGGGCTCGGCGCGCTGGCGGTCGCGGCGCAGAACTGGGGCTTTCGCCGCTGCACGCCGGGCGAGCGGGTGCTGTGGACGCTGGCCGGCCTGCTGCTGGTGTTCCCGAGCCTGTTGGAGCCCGCGACCGAATGGCTGCTGAACGTCGACGTGCCGCAGCCGGCCTGGTTTGGCCTCGCGCTCGTCGCTCTGCTAGGCTTCTGGCAGATCAGGACGCGGGGCGAACCCCAGTCGGCGTGACGGGGCCGAACGGCCCCACGATTCAGAAAACCAAACCTGATCGTTCAAGGGAGAACGTCCAGATGCGCTTCAAGGTCCCCCGACTCCTCGTCGGCGCCGCCGCGACGGCTCTCGTGTTGGCCGGCGCTGCCGTGGCCCAGCAGAAGGCCATCGCGATCGGCACCGGCGGCACCGGCGGCGTCTACTATCCGATGGGCGGCGCGCTCGCGGCCGTGCTGTCGAAGAACCTGCCCGGCGTGCAGGCCACGGCCGAGGTGACGGGCGGCTCGGTCGACAATCTCAAGCTGATCGGCTCCGGCCAGAGCGAGGTCGGCTTCTCGATGGCCGACGCCGCGCTCGACGCCTTCAAGGGCGAGGACAAGTTCAAGGGCAACAAGGTCGAGGTGCGCACCCTGCTGGTGCTCTACCCGAACCGCATGCACGTGGTCACGATCGACGGCACCGGCATCGAGAAGATGGCCGATCTCAAGGGCAAGCGGGTGTCGACCGGCTCGCCCGGCGGCGCCACCGAGGTGATGGCGTTCCGCGTCATCGAGGCGGCCGGGCTCGACAAGGACAAGGACATGCGGCGCGAGCGGCTCGGCGTCGCCGAGTCGGTCAACGCCATCAAGGACCGCAAGATCGACGCCTTCTTCTGGGTCGGCGGGCTGCCGACCGCCGCCGTGACGGATCTGGGCGCGACGCCGGGTGTAAAAATCAAGATGGTCGACCACGACGAGGTGGTCGCCAAGATGAACGCCAAGTACGGCCCGCTCTACGCCACCGACACCATCAAGGCTGGCACCTATCCGGGCCAGGGCAAGGACAACCACATCAGCGTGGTGTGGAACGTCCTGGTGGCGAGCGACAAGATGCCGGACCTGATGGCCTACGACATCGTCAAGACGATCTTCGACCAGAAGGCCGACCTCGTCGCCGTCCACAAGGAGGCCGAGAGCATCGACTTCAAGTACCAGCTCAAGGGCAACTCCTCGATCCCGTGGCATCCGGGCGCGCTGAAATACTTCGCCGACAAGGGCGTGCAGATGTGATTCCGTCGTTCCGGGCTCGCGGGCTTTCAGCCCGCGCCCCGGAACGACGGCGTTTCTCGCTTCCGACCTCTCCCCCGGAGTCGCCCATGCCGCTTCTTCGCGCCCTCGTCGGCCTCACGCTGCTCCTCGCCCCCGCCCTGGCGGGCGCCCAGGAGTTCCCGTCCCGGCCCATCAGGCTGGTCGTGCCGTTCCCGCCCGGCGGGCCGAACGACATCATCGCCCGCACGGTCGGGCAGCGGATGTCGGAGCTGCTCGGCCAGCCGGTGCTGATCGACAATCGCGGCGGCGCCGGCGGCGTGCTCGGCACCGACGCGGTCGCCAAGGCCGAGCCGGACGGCTACACGATCGGTGTCACCAGCGCCGGCGCGCTCGCCATCTCGTCGAGCCTGCAGGAGAAGATTCCCTACGATCCGCTGAAGGACTTCAAGCCGATCACCCTGGTCGCCAAGGTGCCGGAGATCCTCGCGGTGGCGCCGACCCTGCCGGTCTCGACCATGGCCGAGCTGGTGGCGCTGGCCAAGGCCAAGCCGGGCGACATCAGCTTCGCCTCCTCGGGGCCGGGCAGCATGCCGCATCTGGCCGGTGAGCTGCTCAAGATCACGGCCGGGATCGACATCGTCCATATCCCGTACCGGGGCGCCGCGCCCGCCGTCACCGACATCCTGGCGTCACAGGTCCACATCGTGTTCCTCGATATCCCGGTGCTGCTGCCGCACATCCAGGCCGGCAAGCTCAAGGCGATCGCGGTCGGCAGCCGCGAGCGGGCGCCGAGCCTGAAGGACGTGCCGACCACGGCGGAGGCCGGCTTCCCGCAGGTCGAGGCGGAGAACTGGTACGGCATGGTGGCGCCGGCCGCGACCCCGCCGGCCGTGATCGCCAAGCTCCACAAGGCCGCCGTCGACGCGATGAAGAGCCCCGACGTGAAGGACAAGCTCGCGGCCCAGGGCGCCATCCTGGTCGGCGACACGCCGGAAGAGTTCGCCGCATATATCCGCAGCGAGATCGACAAGTGGCGCAAGGTGGTGGTCGCCGCCGGGGTGAAGCCGGGCCAGTGAGGGGGCATGGCAAAACGTCCGGACGGCAGGGTCGCCATCGTGGCCGCGGCGGCCTGTGCTGGATCGGCGGCCGCGCAGATCGCCTATGCGGCCTGCATGGCCGGCGTTATCCAGTTCTCAAACGTGGTCGCCGTGCAGTATGCTGGCCATGGTATCCGGGTGAACACCGTGGTTCCGGGTCAGATGCACACGCCCATGGTGGAAGCGCGGGTCGCCGGCCAGCGTGCCGGCGGTGACGTCGAGGCGCTGCTGCGCTCGCACGTCGCCCGCATCCCACCCGGTTTCATGGGCGACGGCCGCGACACGGCGGCTGCCGCCTGGTTTCTCGCGTCCGACGAGGCGCGCTTCGTGACCGGCACCGAGATCGTCGTCGATGGCGGCATGACGGCACGCTGCGATTGAGTCTGGATAGGACCACCATGACGCAAGTCGACCGGCAGCCGGGCCAAGAGCCCACGTGTCCTCCGCCCGATCCGCATCCGAAGAAGCCGGCCTATGTGCCGCCGCCCGGCGCCTGCGACGCGCATTTCCATATCTTCGGGCCGGGCGATGTCTTTCCCTATGCGCCGAAGCGGCCGTTCACGCCGCCCGACGCCCCCAAGGCGAGGCTGCTGGCGCTGCACCACTTCCTCGGCTTCGAGCGCGGCGTGTTCGTGCAGTCGTCCTGCCACGGCACCGACCACGCGGCGCTGCTCGACCTGCTCGCCACCACGGACGGACGCTATCGCGGCGTCGCACTGCTGACGCCCGGCACGGCGCCCGAGGAGGTCGCGCGGCTGCACGCCGCCGGCGTGCGCGGCGTGCGCTTCAACTTTCTCCAGCATCTCGGCGGCCGTCCGTCGCTCGACGACATGCGCACCGTGATCGAGCTGGTGCGGCCCCATGGCTGGCACGTCGCCATCCACGTCACCGGCAAGGAGCTGCTCGATTCGCTCGACCTCATCACGTCGATCCGCGCCAAGGTGGTGATCGACCACATCGGCCGCGTCGACGTTGCCGAGGGCACGGCCGGCTTCGCCTTCGGGGCGCTCAAGCGCCTGCTCGACCGCGGCACCATCTGGGTCAAGCTCTCCGGCGTCGACCGCATCTCGCGCGCCGGGCCACCCTTCGCCGACGCCGTGGCGCTCGCCCGCGCGCTGGTGCGCCACGCGCCCGAGCGGGTGGTGTGGGGGACCGACTGGCCGCATCCCAACATCTCGCGCTTCATGCCGAACGACGGCGAGCTCGTCGATCTCATTCCGCAGATCGCCGAGGATGCCCGCACCCAGCGCCTGATGCTGGTCGACAACCCGACCGAGCTGTTCGAGTTCGACAAGCGCTGAGGCGCCGGCGCGGCGCGTCCATCGTTTGTTCGTCTTTTGCCGATAGCTGTTCCGACGGGCGTCTCGCCCGGTTCGGAACAGACACATGACAGATACACTCCGCGCTCCCAGGAGCATGGTGGGCCTCGGCCTCGCGCTCGCCGTGTGCCTTGCCGCGCTCGACCCGACCGTCGCCGCACCGCGTCACGCACCGCGTTCGGATGCCGCCGTCGTCGTCACCGAGACGGGGGCGGTGCGGGGCATGGTCGGGAACGGCTTGCGCGAATTCAAGGGCATCCCTTACGCCGAGCCGCCGGTGGGCGCGCTGCGCTTCGCCATGCCGAAGCCGGCGAAGCCCTGGCGCGGCGTTCGCGATGCGATCCACTACGGCAATGCCTGCCCGCAGGTCTCACGCTACGGACTCACCGCGGCGAGCGACATCGAGGACTGCCTGACCCTCAACGTCACGGTGCCGGTCACCGGCCCTGGCCGCGCGAGCGGACCGCGTGGCAAAAAACCCGTGATCGTCTGGATCCACGGCGGCGCCTTCGTCGGCGGCTCGAGCGCGCTCTATCCGCTTTCCGCCATCGCCAGGTCCGGCGACGTGGTGGTCGTCTCGCTCAACTACCGGCTCGGCGTGTTCGGCTTCATGGCGCATCCGGACTTCGCCGCCGCCCACAACGGCGACTACGGGCTGGAGGACCAGCGTCTGGCGATGCGCTGGGTGAAGCGCAACATCGCCGCCTTCGGCGGCGACCCCGACAACATCACGCTGGCCGGCGAGTCGGCAGGCGCGTCGAGCGTGTGCATGCATCTGATCGCGCCGCGCCAGACCAGAGGTCTGTTCCGTCGCGCCATCGTGCAGAGCGGCGGATGCGCCCATCCGCTTCACTCCGTAACGGAGGGGGGCGAGATCGGCGTGAAGGTCGCCGCCAAGGTCGGCTGCGGCGACAAGGCGACGGCGCTCGCCTGTCTGCGCAAGGCGAAGGTGACGGATCTGCTGGCCGCGGCCGCGGAGGTCGGCGCGGCCGACCTGATGACCTATTCGCCGGTCTGGGGCACCGAGACGGTGCCGCTCCAGAGCTTCGAGGCGCTGCGCACCGGGCGCTTCGTGCGGGTGCCGGTTCTCAACGGCGGCGACAGCGAGGAGCTGCGGCTCTACGTCGCCTACGACGTCATGGCGGGAGCCAGGATCACGGCGGAGAGCTATCCGGACGACCTGAAGGCCGTCTACGGGGACAAGTCGCCGACGGTGCTGAAGGCGTATCCGGTGACGGCCTATTCTTCGGCGCCGACGGCGCTCGGCAGCGTGATGTCGGACTTCTCCCCGAAGATCGGGCTGAACAACTGCATCTATCTCGAGGCCGGCAAGCTGATGCGCAGGCACGTTCCGGTCTACGAATACGTGTTCGGCGACCCGGCGGCCCCGCCCGTGACGACCGATCCGGGTTTCGAGATGGGTGCCGTGCACTCGTCCGAGCTGCTCTATCAGTTTCCCCATTTCGACAACACGACCAAGGTCGCGGGACCCGCCCTCGCGCCGCCCTCGCAAAAGCTCGCCGACCAGATGATGGCCTACTGGACGAGCTTCGCTCGCACCGGCATACCGGTCGCGGCCGGCGCGGCGGCTTGGCCGCGCTACGCCTCGGAGACGTCGGTGATGAACCTCGTCCCCGGCGAGGTCCGGACGTTCGATGCTTCCGTCGCGCACAGATGCGGGTTCTGGAAGCCGCTCTATCCGACCTTTCTCACCCAGTAGGCGACGCCGCGTCGGCGCCGCTGCCTGCCGCAAGTGTCCTTCGCATCACGAGAGTGCACCATGGAACGTCAACGAGTCGCGGTCCCCGGCCAGTGGGGCGAGATCATCGGCTATTCCCGTGCGGTGCGGGCCGGTGCCTTCGTGTTCGTGTCGGGAACCACCGCCAGCGGCCCCGACGGTGCGCTGCATCCGGGCGATGCCGGCGCCCAGGCCGAGGAGATCCTCGTGCGCATCGGTGCGGCGCTCGCCGAGGTCGGGGCCAGCCTGGACGACGTGGTCGAGACCCGCATCTATGTCGCCGACATCAAGACCTGGGAAGCGGTCGGCCGCGCCCACGGCAAGGCGTTCGCCAAGGCGCGCCCGGCGACCGTGCTGCTGCAGGTCGCCAGCCTGATCTCGCCCGACCTGCTGGTCGAGATTTCGGCGACCGCGGTCGTCGGCGACAAGACCTGATCCGGGACACGCGTGCGGCGCCCGGATCACTCCCCAAAGCGTCATGCGCGGGCTTTGACCCGCGCATCCATCATGTTTCGCAAAAAACGCTTATCCGCAGGACGATGGATCGCCGGGTCGAGCCCGGCGATGACGACGGTGGGGGAATGTCGCTGGAGGTCGAGTCCGGCGCGCTGTGCCGTCACGGGATGAACTGATCAACCGGATTTCGCCTCACCCCGTCGTCTTCTGGCCCATGGCGATGGCGTTGACGGTGAGCAGCAGGGCGTCGAGCTTGGCCTCGTCGGGGGCGGCCCGGTAGGCGCGCAGCACGTCGACCTGCTCGTGATGCAGCCAGGTGAGGCCGCGGGCCCGCATCTCGATGGTGCGCAGGAAGCGCGGGCGCCGCGTCTCGACGGGGTCCGGGAACAGCGCCGCGACGGCCTCGCAGGTCCGGTGGTATTCGGCCAGGATCGTCGCCAGCATGTCGTCGCGCAGCCGCTCGTCCTCGCACAGCGAGGCGTAGAGCGTCATCACGGTCGGGCTCGCCATCAACAGGCTCGCCTCGACATTGTGCAGCACGTAGTCGAGGAAGCGCCAGTGCGGCAGCACGGCGCGGATCGCCTCGAAGCCTTCGGGGCGCTCGCGGCGCAGCCACGCGACGGCGCTGCCGACGCCGTACCAGCCGGGCAGGTGGAAGCGCGCCTGGCTCCACGAGAACACCCACGGGATGGCGCGCAGATCGCCGAGTGTCGCGCGGCCGGTGCGGCGGCTCGGGCGCGAGCCGATGCGGGCCTGCTCGATGGCGTCGATCGGGGTCGCGGCGCGGAAGAAGTCGATGAAGCCGTCGGCCTCGACGAGCTGCCGATAGGCCGTGTAGCTCTGCGCCACCACCTCCTCCCACAGCGCGCGCAACGGATGCGGCGGATGCGGGCCGGCCTCGTGCAGGAGCGAGGTGCGGACCACGCCGGCGAGCAGCCGCTCGAGATGGAACGTGGCAGTGACGCGGTTGGCGTATTGCTGCGAGATCACCTCGCCCTGCTCGGTGACGCGCAGACGCCCGGTGAGGCTGCCGGCCGGCAGCGCATCGAGGAACGCATGCGTCGGCCCGGCGCCGCGCCCGATGGTGCCGCCGCGGCCGTGGAAGAACTCGACCCGCACGCCGCGCTCGCGCCCGATCCCGGCGAGCTTCTCCTCGGCGAGATGCAGGGCCCAGTGGCTGGCCAGAATGCCGCCGTCCTTGTTGCTGTCGCTGTAGCCCAGCATGACGATGCACTCGGGCACGGCCTTTCCGTCGCGCGCGCGAAGATGCTCGAGCGTGTTGCGGGTGATCGGATGAGACAGGAAGGAGTCGAAGATGGCGTCGCAATGCGCCAGGTCACCAATAGTCTCGAACAGCGGCACCACCGGGATCAGGCAGGCCGGGCCGAGCGGCGTGTCGATCAGCAGGCCGGCCTCGCGGGCGAGCAGATAGGGCGTCAGGAGGTCGGAGACGCTGCGCGTCATGCTGATCACCAGCGGTCCGAGCCCGTCCGGCCCGTGCCGGTCGAGATGCGCGCGCAAGGCCCGCAGCAGCGAGACGGTCGCCTCGGCCTCGCCCGTGAGGACCGTGTGATCGCCGGTGAACGGGCGTGGCGTCGCCAGCTCGCGTTCGAGGAAGGCGAGCTTCTCGGCTTCGCTCCAGTCGGGATAGTCGGTGCGCCGGTTGCCGGCGGCGGCGAGCAGCCCGGACACGGCGCGGTCGTGGAAGCCCGAGTTCTGGCGCACGTCGAGGCGGGCGAAGTGGAAGCCGAACACGCGCGCCTGCGCCGCGATGGGACGCACGTCGGTCGCCGCGATCTCCTCGGCGCCGGTCTCGGTCAGCGCCGTCTCGATCGCCTCCAGGTCGGCGACCAGCTCGGCCGCGGAGGCATAGGCGCCCGGGCTGTCGGGGCCGCCGTCGCGCGTATGGGCGAGCCGCATCAGCAGCAGGCTCACCATCTGCCGCCACGGCTCGCCGCGATTGCGGGAGAGCACCGCGCGGCTCTCCTCGCCGAGCAGCGCCACGGTCTCGTCGAGCCGGCGCCGCAGCACGGCCGGCACGTCGTCGCCGGCCGCCGCGAGGCTGATCCGCACGGCGAGCTGCGCCAGCCGCGCCTGCAGGAGGCGCAACGCGCCCTCGCGCAGGCGGCCGAGCATCTGCACGGTGACGTCGGTCGTCACGAACGGATGGCCGTCGCGGTCGCCGCCGACCCAGGTGGCGATGCCGAACCGCGGCAGCCGCGGCGGCGCGCTGCCGAAGGTGTCGCGCCAGGCCTGCTGGAAGCGCAGGTCGAGGAGCTCGACGACATCGGGGAACACCGTCTCCATGTAGTGCAGGACGGTGCGGATCTCGCTCTCGACGTCGGGGCGTTCGAGCAGGATCTCGCCGGTCCGCCACAGCCGCTGCAGCGCCGCCTTGAGGCGCCGCGTGTAGATGCCGAGCTCGATGTCGGTGAAGGATCGGGTCTCGCGCTCGAGCAGCAGCAGATAGAGGGCGCGGTGATGCTCCAGCACGGTGGCGCGCTTGGCCTCGGTCGGGTGCGCGGTCAGCACCGGCTCGAGCGAGGCGGTCGCGACCGTGCGGCGGACCTCGTCCTCGCCATGGCCGCGGCCGAGAAGGTCTTCGAGATCGTGCCGCCACAGCCCGGGCTCGCGTTCGTGCCGGCGGCCCTCGGCGCGCCGGCGCATCTGGTTGGCCGTGTTCTCCTCGACGATGTTGAGGAGCTGGAAGGCAATGGAGAGCGCCTGGCAGCGCGCCAGCGCGCCGTTGTTTTCGCGCGGCTCCTGGAGAATGCCGTCGGCCGAGAAGCAGGCGCGGACGAAGTCGGCGACGCCGGCGACCGGGCGGTGCTCCTCGACAACCTGGCAGAACACGTCCAAGAGTCCGGCGAAGTCGGCGGACCACTTGGCGAAGTCGTCGTGGAGCGGAGCGGGAGCGTTCATGGGGGAGCGTCCGTGGCGAAGCGCCTGCGGCAGCGGCCGCGTCGCCTCGGGCGACACGGGCTGCGGCCCGGGGGGTGAAGCGGCGTCCTAGCAGCCAGACTCACATGCAGGCAATGTGCCACCGCCTGATCGGCTTTTAGCGGCCGGCCTCGTTTGTAAGCCGCGGGAGCTGCGCCACGGTGTGCTCCAGCAGCGTCGCGCAGCGGATCAGGTCGGCGAGAAGCTGCGTGTCGACATGGGAATAACCCTCGTACTCGACGAGGTTGCGGTCGTTGTGGGCCTTGGCGAGGACGCGCCAGACAGCCGCCTCCAAGCCGAGCGTGTGCGGCAACGCTTGAAAGACGGCGTAGCGTTTGTCCGATCGGTAGCCTTTGTGGCGCAGCGCCGCCGGGGCAAAGCCGTGCGCGGCATTGTAGGCGAGATCGAAACGGCTCTCGAAGACGAGGCTGTCGTTGCGCGCATCGACGAGCCGCTTCTTCGCGGAGCTGACGAGGCCGTCGAACTCCGCCGGTGTTCCCGACTCGGCTTTCAGCGTCCCGAGCTTGACGAGATTATCGAGCTCCTGATTGCTCATGATCGAGGTCGCTTTCAGATCCGACGACGAAAATTTTCGGCTGGTCCAGAATCTTCTCGATGAAGGGACTCTTGTCTGCGCGCTTAACCTGCCAGTCCGCCACGGTGAGAAAGCTGGGGTTCACGGGGCGGCTCAAAACCTGTTCGGCGCTCTGCAGCGCGGGATAAAGGTCCGTGTAGGACAGGTCCTCGCCCACCACCATCAGGTCTATGTCGCTGCGGGCCGTGTCCGTGCCCTTGGCGACGGAGCCGTAAACGAAGGCGAACCTGATTTTTCCGGCGAAGGGCTCCAGCGCCGACTTGAGCGGGTCCGCGAGTCCCACCGTCTTGAGAACGAGGCTGTGCAACTCATGGAAGATGGGGGAGGCGCGATTGGCCCGGTAGTGCTTCTGGTTGCCGATGCGCTCGACCGTCACGAGGCCGCTGCGGTGGAGGCGCGACAGTTCCCGATCCACCGCGCCGGTTCCCGAGCGGACGGTCTTGACGATCTCGGAGCCGTAGAAGCTGCGCTCCGGATGCCCGAACAAAAGCCCCAGCACGCGTTGCTGCACCTTGGAGAACAAGGCGTTCGAAAGGCTGAGGGGGGTCATGTCCATTGACTTTCCCAATTTGGGATTGATATCACCCAAATTGGGATATTTCAATGGGCTCCCTGCTGTCGACACGGCAGGTCGACGGAGTGGTCGCTTCGGACATCGAGCTTGCTCGATGTCCGCTCGTCGCGATGGGCACGTCGTCTGCGGCCGACGTACTGGAGCCGCATGGTTCGAGGCTCGCTTCGCTCGCTCCTCACCATGAGGTCTGGCGTGACCGTTCCCGGCAGGCGACCTGCTCGCCCGCCTCTCGCCTTACTGCCCCACCGCCTCCAGCACGTCCTCGAAGGTCTTGAGGCCGCGCGACGGGGCGTTGACCATCACGGCCATGTTGCCGGGCTTGTGCTGGTTCTGCCACATCATGTGATGGGCGAGCGGGATCTCCGCCCACGGAAAAACCTCGCTCATGCACGGGTCGATGCGGTGGTCGAGGACGAACTTGTTCGCGGCCGAGGCCTGCTTCAAGTGGGCGAAGTGCGAGCCCTGGATGCGCTTCTGGCGCATCCACACATAGCGGGCGTCGAACGTGATGTTGAAGCCCGAGGTGCCGGCGCAGAACACCACCATGCCGCCGCGCTTCACCACCAGGCAGGAGACCGGGAAGGTCGCCTCGCCGGGGTGCTCGAACACGATGTCGACGTCCTTCTTGCCGGTGAGGTCCCAGATCGCCTTGCCGAATTTTCGCGCTTCCTTGGTCCAGGTCTCGTATTCTGGCGTGTTGACCTGGGGCATCTGGCCCCAGCACTTGAAGTCCTTGCGGTTGATCACGCCCTTGGCGCCGAGGTCGAGCACGTATTGGCGCTTGGTCTCGTCCGAGATGACGCCGATGGCGTTGGCGCCGGCGGCCGCGCAGATTTGTACGCCGAACACGCCGAGCCCGCCCGAGGCGCCCCACACCAGGACGTTGTCGCTCGGCTTGAGGATGTGCGGCGCGTGGCCGAACAGCATGCGGTAGGCGGTGGCCAGCGTCAGCGTGTAGCAGGCCGATTCCTCCCAGGTGAGGTGGACTGGTTTCTGCAGGAGCTGGCGCGACTGCACGCGGCAGAACTGGGCGAAGGAGCCGTCCGGCGTCTCGTAGCCCCAGATCTTCTGCGAGGGCGACAGCATCGGGTCGCCGCCGTTACACTCCTCGTCCTCGCCGTCGTCCTGATTGCAGTGGACGATGACCTCGTCGCCGACCTTCCAGCGGTGCACCTTGCTGCCGACCGCCCAGACGATGCCGGAGGCGTCTGATCCTGCAATGTGATACGGGTTCTTGTGGCCGTCGAGCGGCGAGATCGGCTGGCCGAGCGCCGCCCAGACGCCGTTGTAGTTGATGCCGCCGGCCATCACGTGGACCAGCACGTCCTCGTCGCCGAGCTCCCAGGTCGGCACCACCTCGATCTGCATGGCCTCCTGGGGCGGGCCGTGGCGCTCCTTGCGGATCGCCCAGGCATACATCTTGGCCGGGACATGGCCGAGCGGCGGGATTTCGCCGATCTCGTACAGGTCCTTGGGCTCGGTCGACGAGCTGAGCTTTGTCACGGCCGACATGGGACGTCCTCCGCCGGAAAAATTATTGTCCGCCCGTAATTCAGGCGAGTGTGCATCACCGAATATCGCGTCGCAATAACTACCATGGTCACAAGGCCGTTCGGAGCCCTTAAGGCTTCGTCAATTCGGAGGGGGGAAAGCTCGCGCCGGGGTGCCGCGAGCCCCCGGTCACCACTGGATTCGACCATGGCCGCGCCGGCCCCGTCTGCCTGTTCCGCGACCGGCCCTGGGCCCGGGGCCGCCGCCGGCCCGCCCGGGATCGACGCGGTGCGGCTCGCCTGCTTCGCCCTCCTGGTCGCCAACCTCAGCTACATGGTGATCGTCCTGATGTCGGGAGACTGGATCGTCGATGCCGCGGGACGCCCGGTTCACACCGACTTCGTGATGGTCTACGCCGCCGGCAAGCTGGCGCTCGCCGGCGATCCGGCCGCCGCCTGGGACTGGACCGCGCACCGCGCCGCCGAGGACGCGGCTCTGGGCCGCGCCGTGCCGGCCTATTACGGCTGGCACTATCCGCCGCCCTTCCTGATGGTCGCGGCGGCGCTGGCGACGCTGCCCTATTGGGCGGCCTTCGTGACCTGGATGGCCGTGACCCTGCCGCTCTATGCCGCAGCGGTGCGCGGCATCGTCGGCGATCGCCTCGGCTGGCTCGTCGCCGGCGGCTTCCCGGTGGTCGTGCCCAACCTGGTGCCGGGCCAGAACGGCTTCCTCACGGCCTCGCTGATCGGCGGCACGCTCCTGTTCCTCGAGCGCCACCCGGTCGCGGCGGGCGTCTGCCTCGGGCTCCTGACCTACAAGCCGCAATACGGCGTGCTGTTTCCGCTCGTGCTCGCGGTCGCCGGCCGGTGGACCGTGATGATCGCGGCGGCCGGGACGGCGCTCGCCCTCGGCGCCGTGACCTGGCTGGTGTTCGGCAGCGCCCCGTGGGCCGCCTTCCTGCACTGGCTGCCGCTGACCTCGGACGCGCTGCTGTCCGGGACGAATGCCGAATTCTACAAGTTCCAGAGCCTGTTCGCGCTGGTGCGCGTGGCCGGCGGCGGCGCCGGCCTCGCCTGGACGCTGCAGCTTCTCCTCGCCGGCGCGACCGCCCTCGGCCTCGGCCTGATGTGGCGCAGCCGTCGCGTCTCTTTCGACATGAAGGCGGCGGCGCTGGCCGCCGGCGTGCTGCTCGCCACGCCCTACGTTTATTTGTACGACCTCGCGATCCTGGCGGTCGCGCTCGCCTTCCTGCTGCGCGGCGCGCTGTCGACAGGCTTTCTACTCGGCGAGCGGGCCGGCCTCGCCGCGATCGCGCTCGCCTTCGTGGTGCTGCCGGTCGCCGGCGTGCCGGTCGGCACCGCGACGACCCTGCTGGCCCTGTTCCTGATCGTCCGCCGGGCGCTGGTCCTCGCGTCCGAGCCCGCCCCGGTGGCGTCTGCGGCCTGACCCTTCGGCCTGATCCTCCAGCTCGATCCTGGCGGTCCGCCGAAATGCCGCAGAATTTCTCCGCAGGACCGGGCTGACAGTGCCACAACGCCGGGTTATGCTTCCTCTCGCAGTGCAATAAGACTGACGCGGAGGCTCTCCTCCGGACCAGGACGAACGATGGGCTTGTCCTTGCTGGTGTGGCTGATCGTCGGGGCGCTCGCCGGCTGGCTGGCCGGCAAGCTGGTCCACGGCGTCGGCTTCGGTCTCGTCGGGAACATCGCGGTGGGCATCGTCGGCGCCGCCATTGCCGGCTGGCTGCTTCCGCGGCTCGGCATTGTCTGGGGCGGCGGATTTTTAAGCGCCGTGTTCCACGCCGTCATCGGCGCCGTCATTCTGCTGGTCCTGGTCGGCCTGATCCGTCGCTAGAGCATGATCCCGAAACCTGGGAACCGGTTTTCGGGCCAGATCACGCTCGACGCGAAAAGATAAGGCGTGCGCAGGCGATACGCATCCGCGGATCCCGCGAGGATCCGCGCGGTGCGACGACATTTCGACAGTAAAAAACTCTTTTGCAGGGAACGTCCTCGATGCGCGACAAGCCGTGGATCATCCGGACCTATGCGGGCCACTCGACCGCTCGGGAGTCGAACGCCCTCTATCGCAAGAACCTCGCCAAGGGGCAGACCGGCCTGTCGGTCGCCTTCGACCTGCCGACCCAGACGGGCTACGACTCCGACCATGCGCTCGCCCGCGGCGAGGTCGGCAAGGTGGGCGTGGCGGTCTCGCATATCGGCGACATGCGGACCCTGTTCGGCGGCATTCCGCTCGACGCGATGAACACCTCGCTGACCATCAATGCGACGGCGGCCTGGCTCTTGGCCCTCTACGTGGCGGTGGCGGACGAGCAAGGGGTGCCGCGCTCGAAGCTCGCGGGCACCACCCAGAACGACATCATCAAGGAGTATCTGTCGCGCGGCACCTATGTGTTCCCGCCGGCGCCGTCGATGCGGCTGATCAGGGACGTGATCCTGTTCACGACCCGCGAGATGCCGAAGTGGAACCCGATGAACGTCTGCTCCTACCACCTGCAGGAGGCGGGCGCGACGCCCGTCCAGGAGCTCGCTTTCGCGCTCGCCACCGGGGTCGCCGTGCTCGACGCCGTCAAGGCGGCCGGCGAGATCGACGATTTCGGCGAGGTGGTCGGGCACATCTCGTTCTTCGTCAACGCCGGCATGCGGTTCATCACCGAGATCTGCAAGATGCGGGCGTTCTGCGAGCTGTGGGACGAGATCACCCGCGATCGCTACGGCGTCACCGACCCGAAGCAGCGGCTGTTCCGTTACGGCGTGCAGGTCAACTCGCTCGGCCTCACCGAGCAGCAGCCCGAGAACAACGTCTACCGCATCTTCCTGCAGATGCTGGCCGTGACGCTGTCGAAGTCGGCACGCGCCCGCGCCGTGCAGCTTCCGGCCTGGAACGAGGCGCTCGGCCTGCCGACGCCGTGGGACCAGCAGTGGTCGCTGCGCGCCCAGCAGATTCTTGCTTATGAGAGCGATCTCCTGGAGTACGGCGACATTTTTGCCGGCTCCACCGAGGTGGCGAAGAAGGTCGAGGAGCTGAAAGCCGAAGCGCGTGACGAGCTGCGCCGCATTCTCGAGATGGGCGGCGCCGTGGCGGCGGTCGACACCGGCTATCTGAAGGGCCAGCTCGTCGAGAGCAACTCGCGCCGGCTGGAGCAGATCGAGGCGGGCGAGCAGGTGGTGGTCGGCGTCAACAAGTTCGTCGAGACCGAACGGTCGCCGCTGCCGACCGGCGAAGGCTCGATCATCACCATCCCGCCCGAGATCGAGGCCGAGCAGGTCGCCAACCTGAAACTTTGGCGCGAAGCCCGCGATTCTGCCGCCGTCGCCGAGGCGCTGGCCGAGCTGCGCCGCGCGGCGCGCGAGGGCAAGAACATCATGCCGGCGTCGATCGCCTGCGCCAAGGCGGGCGTCACCACGGGCGAATGGGGATTTGTCCTGCGCGAGGGCTTTGGCGAGTACCGGGCACCGACCGGCGTCTCGCACGCGGCCCGTAACGATGCCAGGAACATCGACGATCTGCGCGCCGAGGTCGACCGCGTGTCGCGAAAGCTCGGGCGGCGCATCAAGTTCCTGGTCGGCAAGCCGGGCCTCGACGGCCACTCCAACGGCGCCGAGCAGGTGGCGGTGCGGGCCCGCGACGCCGGCATGGACGTGGTCTACGAGGGCATCCGCTTCACGCCGGCCGATATCGCGACGGCAGCGCGCGAGAAGGACGTGCACGTGGTCGGCCTGTCGATCCTGTCGGGCTCGCACATGCCGCTGGTCGCCGAGGTTCTTGCAAAGCTGCGCGAGGCCGGCGCGGCGCATGTGCCCGTGGTGGTCGGCGGCATCATCCCGCCCGACGACGCCAAGGCGCTGTTGGCGTCCGGCGTCGCCGCCGTCTACACGCCCAAGGACTTCGAGCTCAACCGCATCATGACCGACGTGGTGCGGATCGTGGAGGAAGCCGCCTCCGACAAGGCGGCGTGATACCGAATCCGGGCGATTCCTCGTCATCGTCCTCCCCCTGCAAAGGAGGGGGCATGGTCGCGGATCGGGCACCCCGGGCGCGGGGGACGCAGGCTCGATAGCGCCGGCCGAGCGTGGATGTCGTGCCAGGGCGGAGACCCGGCGATCGGCCGGACGCGCTCACGTCCGGCGCAGGAACCGCGGGTCCGCCTGAGCCTGGAGGAAGGCGGCGAAGCGCCGCTTGAGCCACGGCATTTGCCAGCGCAAGGCCATGCCGGCCTTTCGTTTCATCGTGAACATGGTCGAGAAATCGAGGGCGGTCTTGGCATTCTCGATCGTCAGCACGAAAGGCGGATGGCCGGCGCGGACCAGAATGTAGCTCATCACCAGGGCGCCGGTCCGGTGATTGCCCTCGATGAACAGCTCCGGTTCGCTCAGGATGCGGATATAGACGCCGGCGGCGCGCATCCAGGCCGACTCGGCGGCATGCAGGGCGTGCCACTCGATGATGTCGCGGATGCCGCCTTCCGCATTGTCGTAGAAATGGCGTTCGGTCGCGGCGAGATGCTGCCTGGCCTCCGACCGCACCCGTTCGTCCGGCCCGCACAGAACGAGCGCGTTGAGCTCGAGAAACGTGCGGAGCTGTCCGAGCGAGAAGAGGTCGATCCCGCGTCCGATCAGGTCGTCGACCAAGGCGTAACCGCTCACCATGGCGTCGACGGTGACACGCTCCAGCGGATCACGTGGGCTGCCGAGAGCCGAATTGACCCGCGGAAACTGCTCCGCGAGGTCGCGGAGCGACGCTTCGATCGCGCCGAGGTCGAGCGCCGTCCCGCCGCGCCCCGGCCGCGGGGGCGGAGCGGACCCTGCCTCGATCGACATCTGGCTCGGGATCTGGCGTTGCACCTGGTCAATACGCGATGGCTTGAAGCGCCTCGCGACCGAGAGCGATCACGTCGGCCGAGAGCGGAATATAGCCCAGCTCGGCGCCGTATTGTTGGCCTTCCGACAGCCCCCAGGCGACAAGATCGTGGACGGCCTGGCCCCTCGCGGGATCGGGATGCCGCCGGAAGAGAAACAGCCAGCTATAGGAGACGATGGGATAGGCACCGGCGGCCGTCGGGTCGACCACCGAGCGGTCCAGCTCGCTCACCTGCACCACCCGGGCCGACAGCGCGAGTTGCGCCGCGGCTTCGCTCGGGGTGACGAAAGCGCCGGACTTGTTCTCCAGCGCCGCCATCGGCAGGCCGAGGCGCTTGGCGAAGCCGAACTCGACATAGCCGATGGCGCCCTCGCTGACCTTGATGCGCGCCGCCACGCCCTCGTTGCCGGCGGCGAGCATGGTCTTTCCCGGCCATCCGACGAGCTTGCCGACGCCAAGGCCTTGCGTGCCCCACGACGGGTGGGCGGCCGCGAGGTGGCGCGTGAACGCTGCCGTCGTGCCGCTGGAATCCAGCCGGGCCACCACGGCGATGTCGCGTGCCGGAAGGCGAATGCCCGGATTGGCCGCGACGATGCGGGGATCGTTCCAGCGCTGGATGGTTCCGGCGAAAATGCCGACATAGACGTCGCGCGGCAACTTGATCTCGCCCGTCACGCCGGGGATGTTGTAGGCGAGCACGATCATTCCGGCCGTGGCGGGCACGGTCGCCGCACCGCGGCCGACCTTCGCCGCGTCGGCGGCGTTCAAGACCTCGTCGCTGGCGGCGAAATCGACGGACTCGGCGAGAAGCCGCTTCACCCCTTCGCCCGATCCGACGGCCTCGTAGGCGATCGACACCTTGGGGTGGGAAGCCTGATAGATCGAGATCCACTTCTTGTAGAGCGGAGCCGGGAAGGTGGCGCCGGCGCCGCGCAGCGATACCGGGGCGGCCGGTCCGGCGCCCTGCGCCCAGCTCGCCGCGACAGGAAAACCGATCGACAACGCGACCGCCGCGATCATCCATCGCGCAGCATGCCCGACGCTCATAGCTTCCGCTCCGGTGATGTCAGCTGAACTTGCCGCCGATGTAGTCTTTGGTCAGCTCTTCCCGTGGAGCCTGGAAGATCTGGTCGGTCGGTCCCATCTCCACCAGGTAGCCGGTCCGCCCGCCGTTCGAGATGTCGACCCCGAAGAAGGCGGTGATGTCGGCGACGCGGGTCGCCTGCTGCATGTTGTGGGTCACCAGCGCGATCGTGTAGTCCTGCTTGAGCTCGAGCATGAGCTCCTCGATCCGTCGCGTTGCGATCGGATCGAGGGCCGAGCACGGCTCGTCCATCAGGAGAACCGTCGGCTCGGTCGCCACCGCGCGGGCGATGCAGAGGCGCTGCTGCTGGCCGCCCGACAGGGACAGTCCGCTCGCCTTGAGCTTGTCCTTCACCTCGTCCCACAAAGCCGCCCGGCGCAGCGCGTGCTCGACGCGTCCATCGATGTCGCCCTTGAAGCGGTTGAGCCGCAGGCCGAAGGCGACGTTGTCGTAGATGCTCATCGCGAACGGGTTCGGCTGCTGGAACACCATCCCGATGTAGCGGCGCACGACGACGGGATCGACGGTCTTGGCGTAGATGTCCTGGCCGAGAAAATGGACGTCGCCCTCGAGGCTGAATCCCTCGATGAGGTCGTTCATCCGGTTGAGGCTACGAAGAACCGTGCTCTTGCCGCAGCCGGAGGGTCCGATGAACCCGGTGATGCCGCCCTTGCGGATCTGCACCCGGCTGTTGCGAACGGCCAGAAACGACCCGTACATGATCTTTCTGACGTTGCAGTCGATCGCAATGTCGGGATCGACCGAGCTGGCGGCGGCTCGAATGTCCGCGATCGGGGCACGCTCGACGGCGACGGCTTGAGCAGCGGTCATGGATAACCTCCTAGTACTTCGGTCGACCGAACAGGCGGCTCAACAAATTGAACACGAGAACGATGAGAACGAGCACCAAAGACGCCGCCCAGGCGAGCTGGATCTGGTTCTCGAACGGCATGCTGGAGAAGTTGTAGATCAGGATCGACAGCGAGGCTGTCGGCTCGCTCAGCCGGCTCAGCCAGTAGTTGCTGAACAGCGCCGTGAAAAGCAGCGGGGCGGATTCGCCGGCGACGCGCGCGACGCCGAGCATGACGCCGGTGAGAATTCCGGGCAGCGCGGTCGGCAGGGCGATCTTCCAGATCATCTGGGTTCGCGTGCAGCCCATCCCGAGCGCCGCGTCCTTCATCTTTCGAGGCACCATCTTCAGGGCCTCCTCGGCGGTGAGGACCACGGTCGGCAGCATCAGGATCGAGAGCGCCACACCGCCCGCCATCGCCGAGTAGGTCCCCATCGCGAGCACCAGCACCGCATAGACGAAGACGCCGGCGAGGATGGACGGGAAGCCGGTGAGCACCTTCGCCAGGAACCGTGCCGAGCGGCCGAGCCCGTTGGTCGGTCCGAGCTCGGAGAGATAGACGGCCGCCAGCACGCCGACCGGGATGCTGAACGCGGCGGCGATCGCCACCATGACCAGCGTTCCGACGATGGCGTTGCCGAATCCTCCGCCGAGCTCGAAGCCCGCCGGGGGGAGATCGGTGAACAGCTCGAGCGACAGCCGCGATCCGCCCTCCGTGATCAGCATGTAGAGAACGGAGACGAGCGGGATGCTGGCGAGCAGGGCGACAGTCCAGGCGCCGACCGTGAGCAGCACATTGCTCACGGCCCGTCCGTCGGACCACGAATGGGTGAGCTCCGGCGCGTCGGCCGACGCGATCTGGCTCTCGGAGGGAACGCTGAAGGTCATGCTTTGCCCGAGATTCTGCGCTGGGTGATGGTGAGCAGGCCGATGCCGGCCACGTTCACGACGAGAGTGATGAAGAGCAGCACGAGCGCCGCATACATCAGGGCTTCCACCTCGACCGGTCCGGCTTCGGGGAAATGCGAGGCGAGCAGCGCCGCAAGCGTCTCGGCCGGAGCGAACAGCGACAAGGTGACCTGATTGGAGTTGCCGATCAGCATGGCGAGCGCCATCGTCTCGCCGAGGGCGCGCCCGAAGCCGAGCACCATGGCGCTGAAGATGCCGCCGGCGGCGGTCGGCACCATCACCTTGAGAATGACCTCCCAGCGCGTCGCCCCCATTCCGAACGCTGCCTCCTTGGTCCGGTAGGGGACCGAGTTGAGGGCGTCCTGCGAGATCGCGGCGACGGTCGGAAGCACCATGATGGCCAGCACGATGGCGGCCGGGAGCAGGCCGGGACCGCTGAGCGAGGTGCCGAAGAACGGAATGAACCCGAGTTGCTCGTGCAGCCAGTTGGCCGCCGGCCGGATGGCCGGGATGACCACGAAAATTCCCCACAGGCCGAACACGACGCTGGGGATCGCGGCCAGCATGTCGATGACGAGGCGGAACACGAAGGCGACGCGCGTAGGCAGGAAGCCCTGGGTGAGGAAGATGGCGACCGTCACGCCGAAGAACCCGCCGATCAGCAGGGCGAGAAACGAGCTGTAGAGGGTTCCCCAGATGCCGGGAAGGATCCCGAACCGCTTCTCCTGGACGTTCCAGGTCGACGTGGTGAGAAAGTCGAGATGGTAGTCCCGTATGGCGGGCAGAGCCTGCCCGCCGATCTTCCACGCGATGTAGCCGACCAGGACGAGCAGGAGACCGGCCGCCAGCAGGGCGAGCAGACGAAACAACCGGTCGACGATGTGCTCGACACCGGATGGCGCTTGGCTAACCGCGTCGGCGGAGGCGGCGAGAGCGAAGGGTTGATTTGACATCGAGCTGTCCGAGGTCGGCCGAAGGCGTCGTCGTGGCGATGGGGCGTGGCGATGGATCGTGGACGGTCGTCAGCCGGTCACTTGATCTCGGCGGCCGCCGCCTTGATGCGGTCGATGACGGGCGGCGGCAGCGGGATGTAGCCCATGCTGTCGGCGATGGCCTGGCCCTTGGTCACGCTGTAGTCGACGAGCTGGCGCAGCACCGCCGCCTTCTTGGCGTCCTGCTTCTTGTAGAACAGCAGCCAGGTGAAGGTGGCGATCGGGTAGGCCTCGGCGCCTTCCGGATCCTCGATCCAGCCGCGCAGATCGGGCCCGAGCGTGGCGGCCGCGAGCGTCGCGGCGCCCGACTTGGCGCTCGGCTCGACATACTGGCCGGACTTGTTCTGCAGCGCCGCCGTGGTGGTCTTGGTCAGCTTGGCGTAGCCATACTCGATATAGCCGATCGCTCCAGGCGTCTGCTTGACGGTCGCGGTGACGCCGTCGTTCTTGGGCGCGCCGACGATCTTGTCGCTCTTCGGCCACTCCACCGTGGTGCCGGATCCGACCTGCTTGGCGAACTCGGGGCTGATGGCGGAGAGATGCTTGGTGAACACGAAGGTCGTGCCGCTCGAGTCGGAGCGGCGGACCACCGTGATCGGCAGGTCCGGCAGCTTCAGGTCCGGGTTGGCGGCGGCGATGCGGGGATCGTTCCAGCGCGTCACCTTGCCGAGGAAGATGTCCGGATAGACGTCGCGGGGCAGCTTCAGGCCGGTCGGATTGCCCGGGAGATTGTAGGCGATCACGATCTCACCGGCCGTGATCGGAATGAGCACGGCACCGCCGTCGACCTTGGCGAGCTCCGCATCCGTCATGGCCGCGTCGCTGGCCGCGAAATCGACCGTGCGATTGATGAAATCCTGGATGCCGGCGCCGCTGCCCTTGGCCTGGTAGTCGACGATGACGCCGGGGGTCTCCTTGGAGAACTGCTTGAACCACGCCGAATAGATCGGGAACGGAAAGCTCGCCCCCGATCCGATCAGCCGATCCTGTGCCATCGCCGCGTCTTGCCCGGTCGATGCGACAAGTGCGAGCATCGACACGACGGCGGCCACGAGCGGCGCCCGAAAAATGCGCGTCATCACCGATATGTCCTTTGTCATTGAAGAGCATTTTGAACGGGGCGCGGGGTGTTGCGAGACCAGCAGCACGCCCCTCTCGAGCTCAGTGCGACATGGCTCCACATTCCATCCGGCGGCCAAGTCGTCCGCACGCATACCGCCCATTGACTACGCCGCCGATCAGCACAGACCCAGGGGGTTAACTTCTGCGAAAGACATGACAGTCGCGTGACAGGCTTTCGGCGCGCTCGCGATCATGTGAGGTGTGGTAGCGGCTCGGCTTCACTTTTAAGCCTTCGGAAAGCGCCGCCCGGCTAGGCTCCAGGCCACGACCGTACCGCCGGCCGAGGGATCCCGAACACATGAGCGCGTCCGACGCCGTCCGGGTCGGAACTGCCGAAACGGTGGCGCCGCGCCGGCTGGTCGCCACCGTCGCCCTGGCGCTGGCGCTCGGCTATGCGGTGCTGCTCGCCGGCAGCGTGCTGCAGGGCCTTTGGCTGGTCGACCCCGACGGCCGGCCGATCGTCAACGACTTCGCCGCCCTGTGGTCGGCCGGGCGGCTGGCGCTCGACGGCACGCCGGCACTGGCCTGGGACGCCGCCGCCGCCAAGGACGTGGTGGTCGCCGCCACCGGCCGGCCGTTCCCCGACCACTATCCGATGTTCTATCCGCCGACCTTCCTGCTGCTGGCCGCCCCCTTCGCGCTGCTCCCGCTGGTGCCGGCCATGCTGGCCTTCATCGCCGTGACGGCACCCCTCTACGTCCTGACCATCCGGGCGATCGTCGGCGGGTGGGCCGGCGTGCTGGTGGCGCTGGGCTTTCCGGCGGCGCTGTGGAACGTCACGGCGACCCAGAACGGCTTTCTCACCACGGCGCTGCTCGGCGGCGCCCTGGCGGCGCTGCCGCGCCGGCCGATCCTGGCCGGCTGCCTGTTCGGCCTGCTGACCTACAAGCCGCAGTTCGGCCTGCTGATCCCGCTGGTGCTGGTGATCGGCGGCCACTGGCGCACGTTCGGGGCCGCGGCCGTGGCGGCGGCGGCGCTCGCCGCCGCCTCGTGGATCGCCTTCGGCACGGCGCCCTGGCTCGCCTTCGTCGAGGCCATGCCGGCCGCCCGGGAAACCTTCCTGGTGCTCGGGCTGGGCAACTGGTGGAAGCTGCAGAGCGTGTTCGGGCTGGCACGGGCGCTCGGCGGCAGCGAGGCGCTCGCCTGGACGATCCATGCGGGCGTCGGTCTCGCCGTCGCCGTCGGCGTCTGCCTGCTGTGGCGCAGCCGCGCGCCCTATGGCCTGAAGGCGGCGGCGCTCGCGACGGCGGCGTTGCTCATCACCCCTTACGTCTACATCTACGACATGACGCTGCTGGCCGTGCCGGTGGCCTTCCTGCTGCGGCTCGGCCTCGACGACGGCTTTCTGGCCGACGAGCCGGCCGGCTTCGCCGTCGTGGTGGCCTTCCTGCTCGCCTATCCGTTCTGTCCGGTGCAGTTCGGGCTCGCCGCCGCCCTGATGGTCGCCCTGATGATCGCCCGCCGGGCCATCGTGCAGGGGGATTGGACTCAGCTCCGCCGCGGCACCGCGCGCAGCGCCCGAGCGAGCATCCGCGGGCTGATCGGCTTCTGCAGATAGCCCGTCATCCCGGCGGCGCGGGCCTGCGCCTCGTGGGTCTTGGTCGCCTGGCCGGACAGGCCGATCACCGGCACGGTGCCGGCCTCGCCCGGCAGGGCGCGCAGCCGGCGGGTCGCCTCGAAGCCGTCGAAGCCGTTGAGCACCACGTCCATCAGCACGAGGTCGTAGGCGGCGCGGCCGAGCGCCTCGATGGCCGCCTCGCCGCTGTCGACGAAGTCGGTCGTGTGGCCGAGCTCGCCCAGCACGGTGCGCATGATGATGCGGCCATAGGAGTTGTCCTCGACGCACAGGATGCGCAAGGCCGCCGCGGGCGGCGCATCGCCCGTCTCGACGTCTGGCACGCCGCCCGCGGCGGAGCCGTCCTCGGTCGCCGCCGTGGAAGCCGGCGCCGCCGCGAGCGTCACCACCAGGCGGAACGTGCTGCCCTGGCCGGGCGTGCTCGTCACCGTCACGTCGCCGCCCATGGCGCGAGCGAGGCGCTTGACATAGGCGAGGCCGAGCCCCGAGCCGCCGAACCTCTCGGCCACCCGGTCGCTGCCCTGCGAGAACGGCCGGAACAGGCGCCGGATTTCCGACTTGGTGAGGCCGATCCCGCTGTCCACGACGGCGAAGCTCACCTGATGCGTCTCGCCGGCCGGCTCGAGGTCGACGGCGAGGCGAACGCTGCCCGCGGAGGTGAACTTCACGGCATTGTCGAGCAGGTTCTCGATCGCGGCCCGCAGTCGAACCTGGTCGCCGGTGACGATGGCGGGCAGGTCGGAGGCAACCGTCGCCGTAAAGCCGATGCCCTTGGCCTCGGCGCGGGCGGCGGCCGAGACGGCGGCATCCTCGGCGAGGCGCCTGAGGTCGAACGGCTCGCGCCGCAGCACCAGGCCGCGCTCGCCGGCCCGGGCCCCGTCGACGATCAGCGAGGTGAGGGCGGTCAGGTGCTCGGCCGAGCTTTTCAGCGCCTCGACCCAGCCGCGCTCGCGGGCCCCGAGCGGCGTCATCGCCAACAGCTCGCTGATCGCGAGAATCCCGGTCAGCGGCGTGCGGATATCGTGGGCCAGCGCCGCCAGCAACCGCTCGAAGCTGCGGCCTGCGGCGATGTGCCGGGACGCCGACACGGAGGCGCCTCGCGGCCGGGCTGCGGACCGGCCGGTACGCTTGCGTTTCGATCGACCGGAACCGGTTTTGACCACGCGTTCGTGAACTCCGTTGCGGAGTGATTGCACCAACGAAACGTCGCCGCCCGCATCGGGCGCCGGCGCCTGTCGCCGGGGCGAGCGACCGCGGCCATCCGGCCGGGGTCGTCTTTGCCCGTCTTCTTATTCGGTCTATGCTCCGGATGAAACCGTCATATTGGCATTGCGGGACGATCCCGGCCGGCGCGAGGACCAGAATGGGCAAGCCGCTCGAGTTCGCCACCCTGCTCGGCATGAATCCGCTGTTTTCCGGCCTCGATCCGGACGCGATCGCGGCCATTGCGCGGCTGTGCCAGCTTCGCAAGCTGCCGGCCGGCCAGACCCTGTTCCAGAAGGGCGATCCCGGCGACGCGCTCTATGGTGTGCGGCGCGGCCAGATCCGCATCGAGACCGGCACCGCGACCGGCGAGCGCATGACCATCGAGGTGTTCGGTCCCGGCGATCTGTTCGGCGAGATCGCCGTGCTGGACGGCCGCTCGCGCACCGCGGATGCGGTCGCCCAGGAGGACAGCGAGCTGTTCGTGCTGCCGCGGGCCGAGTTTCTGGCCATGCTGGAACGCGAACCCCGGCTGGCGATCCGCATCATCGAGCTTCTGTGCGGCCGCCTGCGCTCGACCAACGAACGCACCGAGGAGATGATGTTCCAGCCGCTGCCGGTGCGGCTCGCCCGCCGGCTGGAGGCGCTCGCCGCCGATTTCGGTTCTGATCTGCAGATCACCCAGGACGAGCTCGCCGGCCTGGTCGGGGTCACCCGCGAAAGCGTCAACCGTCAGCTCCAGGAGTGGCGGGCGAGCGGCATCGTCACGCTCGGCCGCGGCCGCATCCAGGTCGACGTCGCCCGGCTTGCCGGCGAAACCCGGAAGGCATAACATTGACAAAAATTGCATCCCCATTTTGGTTTTGTATTTCACGCGTGTCTTTTCGGCCGGCCATGTTGGTCCTCCCCTTGCCGCGCCAGCTCGCCGCGGCGTCCGATATCGCGATGGAATGGGCTTCACCCGCATGAAACCTCTTGTGATCACGAGGTGGGCGGTCGCGGCGGCATCGCTGTGCGCGGCGGCCTGCACGACGCTCGTCACGACGGTCCTCACGATCTCGCCGCTCGTCTCGCCGACGGCGGCCCAGGCCGCCGACAAGGCGTCGCCCGCGGCGGCGCCGGGCGTCGTCGTCATCGTCACCAAGGCCGAGACGGCCTGCTTCTCGAGCGCCGTCCGGGTCAACGGGCTGCTGATGGCGCGCTCCGAGGCGATGGTGATCCCCGAGGTCGACACCGGCTTCAAGGTGAACCAGGTGCTGGCCCGCGAGGGCGACCGCGTCAGCGCCGGCCAGTCGCTCGCCCGCCTGACCCGCGCCGACGGCGTCGCCGTCACGGTGCGGGCGCCCGTCAACGGCGTGGTGATCAAGAGCAACGCGACGCTCGGTGCGCTCGCCTCGGCGAAGTCGCCCGATCCTCTGTTCCGCATCGCCGTCGACGGCGAGATCGAGCTGATGGCCGAGGTTCCGAGCATCTATCTGCCGAAGCTCTCGGCCGGCCAGACCGCCCGGGTGGAGCTCGAGGAGGGTCGCGAGATTCCCGGCCGCGTGCGGCTGGTGCCCTCCGAGATCAACCCGGTGAGCCAGCTCGGCCAGGTCCGCGTCTCGATCGAGAACGACCCGTCGCTGCGGGTCGGTACCTTCGCGCGCGCCGTCATCGACGCGGCGCGAAGCTGCGGCGTCTCGGTGCCGCGCTCCGCCGTGCATTTCCGCACCGAGGGCGCCACCGTGCAGGTGGTGCGCAACAAGACCGTCGAGACCCGCACCGTGCAGGTCGGCCTCGTCTCGGAGAGCGGCGCGGAAATCCGCGACGGCATCAAGGAAGGCGAGGTCGTGATCGCCAATGCCGGCGGCTCGCTGCGCAACGGCGAGAAGGTCCGCCCGATGGCTCGCGACGAGACCACTGGACAGCTCGAGGAGCGGTGACGTGAACATCTCCGCATGGTCGATCCGGAAGCCACTGCCCTCCATCGTCTTCTCGATCATCATCGTCATGCTCGGGTGGTACAGCTTCATCAAGCTGCCGATCACCCGGCTGCCGAGCGTCGACGTGCCGATCGTCTCGGTGGTGGTCGCCCAGTTCGGCGCCTCCCCGGCCGAGCTCGAGGCGCAGGTCACCAAGACGATCGAGGACGCCTGCGCCGCGATCGTCGGCATCAACCACATCGATTCCAACATCAGTGACGGCCTCTCCGTCACCACCATCACGTTCAGCCTGGACGCCGATCCCGACCGCGCCCTCAACGACGTCAAGGACGCCATCACCAGGGTGCGCTCCAGCCTGCCGAGCAGCATCACCGAGCCGCTGGTCCAGCGCCAGGAGGTGATTCCGTTCCCGATCATGACCTACGCGGCGCTCGCCCCCGGGCGGACGCCCGAGCAGCTCTCCTGGTTTGTCGACGACGTGGTGAAGCGGAACCTGCAGGGCCTCAAGGGGGTCGCCAAGTTCGAGCGCATCGGTGGCGCCGACCGCGAGATCCTGGTGTCGCTCGATCCCGACCGCCTGCAGGCCGTGGGCCTCACGGCCGCCGGCATCAGCGAGCAGCTCCTCAAGAACAACGCCGACGTCGCCGGCGGACGCGCCGAGATCGGCGGCCGCGATCAGGCGATCCGCACCATCGCCGGGGCGACCACCATCGAGGCGCTGGCGGGCACCACCTTCAGCCTGCTCGCAGGCGGCGAGGTCCGGCTCGACGATCTCGGCGTCGTCACCGACACGGTGGTCGATCCGCGCACCTTCGCCCGACTGAACGGCGACCCGGTGGTCGCCTTCGCGGTGTATCGTGCCAAGGGCGCCAGCGACGTGCGCGTCTCCGACGCGGTGGCGACCGAGATCGGCAAGATCAAGGAGGCCTTTCCCGACGTCGACGTCAAGCTGATCGACAGTTCGGTCGACTTCACCCGCGCCAACTACGAGAACGCGATGCAGACCCTGATCGAGGGCGCATTGCTCACCATCGTGGTGGTGTTCCTGTTCCTGCGCGACTGGCGCGCCACCACCATCGCCGCCATCGCGCTGCCGCTGTCCGTCTTCCCGGCCTTCTGGGTGATGGACATGCTCGGCTTCTCGCTCAACCTGGTGACGCTGCTCGCCATCACGCTGAGCACGGGCATCCTGGTCGACGATGCGATCGTCGAGATCGAGAACATCGAACGCCACATCCAGATGGGCAAGTCGCCCTACGAGGCGTCGATCGAGGCGGCCGACGAGATCGGCCTCGCCGTCATCGCCATCAGCTTCGCCATCGTGGCGATGTTCCTGCCGGCCAGCTTCATGCCGGGCATCGCCGGGCAGTTCTTCAAGCAGTTCGGCATCACGGTGTCGGTGCAGGTGCTGTTCTCGCTGGTGGTGGCGCGTCTCGTCACGCCGATGCTGGCGGCCTATTTCCTGCGGCCGAAGGCGCACAACGAGAAGCCGCCCGGGCCGGTGATGCGGCTCTACACGAGCGTGCTCGAATCGTCCGTGCGCATGCGCTACGTCACGGTGCTGATCGGGCTCGCCATCTTCGGCGCGTCGATCTGGGGCCTGACCCTGCTGCCCTCGGGCTTCCTGCCGCAGCAGGACGTGGCGCGCTCGATGCTCGCCATCGAGCTGCCGCCCGGCACCCAGCTTTCCGAGACCCAGACCGTCACCGGGCGCATCGTCGACATCCTCAAGCAGCGCCCCGAGGTCCGCAGCGTCTTCGTCGACGGCGGCCGCATTCCGCCCAAGGTCACCGAGGTCAACACCGCGGCGCTGATCATCAACTACGTTCCGCGGAAGGAACGCAAGGTCACCCAGTCGCAGCTCGAGCGCGAGATCAGCCGCGATCTCGCCGACGTGCCTGACGTGCGCTACTGGTTCCTCGACGAGAACGGCCAGCGCGTCATCTCGCGGATCGTCACCGGGCTGGACGGCGCCACCGTCGCCAACGTGGCGGCCGAGCTCGCCAACCAGATGCGTCGCCTCACCTCGATCTCCAACGTGGTGTCGACGGCGGCCCTCGACCGTCCCGAGCTGCGCATCATCCCGCGCAAGGCACTGGCGACCAGGCTCTACGTCAACACCGAGACGCTCGCCGCCACGGTCCGGGTCGCCACTATCGGCGACGTCGGCCCCAGGCTCGCCAAGTTCAATGTCGGCGACCGCCTCGTTCCGATCCGGGTCGTGATCGAGGATACCGGCCGGGCCGACCGGCAGGTGCTGGAGCAGCTCCGGGTGCCGACGCTGCGCGGCACCACGGTGCCGCTCCTGGCCATCGCCGACATCCAGCTCGCCCAGGGGCCGGCCGTGATCTCGCGGCACGACCGCGAGCGGCAGGTCCGGATCGAGGCCGATCTGGTCGGCCACACGCCGCAGAGCAAGGCCGAGAAGGAGATCGACGGCCTGCCGGTGATCCAGCATCTGCCCAAGGGCGTGCGGCTGCAGCCCTCCGCCGATTCCGAGGCCAAGAAGGAGCTGCTCGACGGGTTCCCGCCCGTGATGGCGAAGGGCATGGTGACGGTCTATGCCGTGCTGGTGCTGCTGTTCCATTCGTTCCTGCAGCCCATCACCATCCTGTTCTCGCTGCCGCTGTCGATCGGCGGCGCCGTCATCGCGCTCCTCCTCACCGGCAATCAGCTCGACCTTCCGGTGTCGATCGGCCTGTTGATGCTGATGGGCATCGTCACCAAGAACGCCATCATGCTGGTCGACTTCGCCATCGAGTCGATGGCCAAGGGGATGGACCGCACCGCCGCCATCATCGACGCCGGGCAAAAACGCTCGCGACCGATCATCATGACGACGCTCGCCATGGTGGCCGGCATGGTGCCGGCGGCGCTGGCGCTCGGCGCCGGCGGCGAGTTCCGCTCGCCGATGGCGATCGCGGTGATCGGCGGCCTGGTCGTCTCGACCATGCTGTCGCTGTTGTTCGTGCCGGCGGTGTTCACCGTGATGGACGATGTCGGGCGCGGCTTCGATTGGATATTCGGCCGCTTCGTCACCGGGCACGCGACCCATGGCGGGCACGACGGCGGCCACGACGGTGGCCCGTCCGAGCCGCCGCACGGCGGCGACCACGCGCCGCCGCCGAAGGCCGACAAGGCCCCCGAG
>NZ_JACAAX010000047.1 GCF_013377085.1 Rhodoplanes sp.
CCTCCGGCCGCCGTAGCGCCGCCTCCGCGTCCGGCCCCGCTGCCGACCGTGCAGGCCCCGCCGCCTCCGGCCCCGCCTCCGGGAGTCCAGCGCCAGCCGCCCGCCGCGCAGGCGCCAGCGCCGACACCGCCTCCGGGCCGCCAGGGCCCGCCGCCGACCGTACAGGGTCAGCCCGCCGCGCCGCCGCCTCCGCCCACCGTCCAGGCACCGCCTCCGGTGCCGGGCCGCCAGGGCCCGCCACCGACCGTGCAGGGTCAGCCCGCGGCGCCGCCGCCTCCGCCGACCGTCCAGGCACCGCCTCCGGCGCCGGGTCGACAGGGTCCGCCTGCGGCCGTGCAGGGACTACCCGCGGCGCCGCCGCCCGGAACCGTGACGACGCCGCTTGGGCAGCAGCCACTCCCGCCACCGGCCGCCCAGGGCGGACGCCCGCTCCCGCCCCCGACCGTCCAGGCACCGCCCCCGACAATGGGCCGTCAGGGGCCGCCGCCGGCCGTGCAGGGACTGCCGGCCGCGCCGCCGCCGCCGACCGTCGCGGCTCCGCCCGGACCGCCGCCCGCCACCATGGCGGCGCCGCCCGCCATGGTGCCGTCGACCCAGGCTGCACCGCTGACGCCGGCCGGCGTGCCGGCGATGACCCAGCAGCAGGCACGGCCGATCGCGCCGAGCGCGCCGGGCGCCGGCTTCGCGCCGCAGTCGGCGCAGGGTCAGCCGCTGCGCCGGATGGACGATCTGCGCGGCGAGCGCCGCGAGACCGTCCAGGGCGGCACGACGATCATCCGCGAGCCCGACCGCACCATTTTCCGTGAGGGCGACCGGACCATCATCCGCCACAACGAGGTCGACCGTTTCCGCTACGGCGCCCAGGACGTGCGGGTCGAGCGGCGCGGCAACGACAACGTCACCATGGTGGTGCGCCCGGACGGCGACCGGATCGTCACGGTGACGGACGACAACGGCTATCTGGTGCGGCGCAGCCGTCTGCTGCCGGACGGCCGCGAGATCATCATCATCGACAACCGCCCGCGGCCCGGCTGGGGCGGCCCCGGCGGCCCACCTCCCGGACCGGGTCCGCGCGGACCGGGCTTCGGCACCGGCCTCGCGGTCGGCGCGGTGGTCGGGCTGGGCCTCGGCGCGCTGTTCGTCGACGTGGCGCCGCCGGTCGTGAGCATCCCGCGCGAGCGCTACATCGTCGAGACCGAGCGGGCGAGCCCGGCGCTGCTCTACGACACCCTGACGGCGCCGCCCGTGTCCGCCATCGAGCGGCCCTACACGCTCGACGAGATCCGCTACAGCGCACCGCTGCGCGACCACATGCCCCGCGTCGACCTCGACACGGTGACGTTCGAGACGGGATCGTGGGAGCTGGGTCCTGATCAGGTCCAGTTGCTCGCCGGCATCGCCGAGGGCCTCAACCGGGCGATCCGGCGCAATCCGCAGGAGGTGTTTCTGATCGAAGGGCACACCGACGCGGTCGGCGGCGACGACGACAACCTGTCGCTGTCGGACCGCCGTGCCGAATCGGTCGCGCTCGTCCTCACCCAGCAGTTCGGGGTGCCGGCCGAGAACCTGACCACGCAGGGCTATGGCCGGCAGTATCTGAAGGTCCCGACCGACGGCCCGCTGCGGGAGAACCGCCGCGTCGCGGTGCGGCGCATCACGCCACTGCTCACCGGCCAGGCGCAGCCGCAGTAGCCACGGTCGCGTTCATGACAGCCGGAGAGGCGACGACGCCGCCGCCGCCTCTCCGGTCCCCCGAAATGCCGATAGACGGGCGACACCCGCATCCCGGCCTTGTGAAGAACCCCGCTCCGCATCCCGCCGTAAGGTCTCCGCCGCAGGATCCAGACGGAGGACACCCATGCGGCTGTCGCTTGCGCTCGCGCTGACCCTCGCGCTGCTCCCGCTCGCCGCCGGCGCGGCGGAGCAGCGGTACTACGAGCTCCCCAAGGGCGACTATCCGCACGACGTCGCCGCCGGACCGAACGGCGAGGTCTGGTACGCCGGCCAGCAGCTCGGAATCGCCGGACGACTCGATCCGGCGACCGGCGCGGTCGAGCGCATCCCGCTCGGCAAGGGTTCGGCGCCGCACGGCGTCATCGTCGGACCGGACGGCGCGCCGTGGTTCACGGACGGCGGCCAGAACGCCATCGTGCGGGTCGACCCGGCCACCAAAGCCGTGAAGGCGTGGCCGCTGCCGCCGGAGCGTATGCCGTTCGTCAACCTCAACACCGCCGCCTTCGACGGCCGGGGCCGCATCTGGTTCACGGGTCAGAACGGCGTGTACGGCCGCCTCGACCCGGCCTCGGGCGACATGCGGGTGTGGGACGCGCCCAAGGGCCGCGGTCCGTACGGCATCACCGGAACCCCGCGCGGCGACATCTGGTTCGTGTCGCTGGCCGGCAGCTATCTGGCCAATGCCGACCTGGAGAGCGGCGCCGTCACGGTGCTCGAGCCGCCGACCAAGGCCCAGGGCGCCCGCCGCGTCTGGTCGGACTCCAGGGGCCGGCTGTGGATCAGCGAGTGGAACAGCGGAAACGTCAGCGTCTACGATCCGGCTGCCAAGACCTGGAGGTCCTGGAAGCTGCCGGGCGAGAAGCCGCGCACCTACGCCGTGTGGGTCGATCCGGACGACGGCGTGTGGCTGACCGACTGGGCCGCCAATGCCGTGGTGCGGTTCGACCCGGCGACCGAGCGGTTCGAGAGCTTCCCGAGCGACAAGCCGGGCTCCAATGTGCGCCAGCTCCTGGGTCGCAAAGGCGAGGTTTGGATCGCAGAGTCCGGCACCGAGCGGGTGCGGGTGATCCGCTACGGCGCGAAGTGACAACAGCAGCGCGTGCGTCTCGGTCCGCGGGAGCCGCCGGTGCGATCGCGGCCGGGATGCTCTCGGCCAGTCTGCTCGCCGCCGTCTCGGCCGCGGCGGACGGCGACGCGGTGCGCGAGGAACGTGCCTTCCTGCGCTGCTATTCCTGCCACACCGTCGACCCGGACGAGACCGCGACCCTCGACGGCCCGCTGCTCGCCGGGATCCTCGGCCGGCGCGCCGCGACCCGGTCCGGCTTCGACTATTCCGACGCCCTGCGGGCCGCCGGCGAAGCCGGCCTGACCTGGGACGCCGCCACCCTCGACCGCTTCATCCGCGATCCGCAGGCCATGGTGCCGGGCACCCGCATGAGCCTGCCGCCACTCGACGATGCCGGGCTGCGCGCCGACATCGTCGCCTATCTGGCCCGGACCGGCGGCGGACCGTGAGCGCCGGCCCCCGGACCAGCGGTGCAACGCCGCACGCGGCACCGCAGCCGGGACGCCAGGCGAGAATCAGATGCTCGGGATGAAGCCGCCGTCGACCCGGATCACCGAGCCGGTGAGATAGGACGCCCGGGTCGAGGCCAGGAACGCCACCACGTCGCCATACTCCTTCGGATCGCCGTAGCGTCCGACCGGGATCGACGCCGTGCTCTCGGCCGAGACCTCCTCGACCGAGCGGTTCTCGCGCTTGGCCTTCTGCTCGTCGAGGAATCTTATGCGCGGCGTCGCGATGCGGCCGGGCAGCACGATATTGACCGTGACGCCGTCGCGGCCAACTTCACGCGCGAGCGTCTTCGACCAGCCGACCAGCGTGAGGCGCAACGCGTTCGACATTCCGAGATTGGGGATCGGCGCCACCACGCCCGACGAGGTCGAGGTGATGATGCGTCCGAACTTTTTCGCCCGCATCTGCGGAAGGACGCGATCCGTGAGGGCGATGACCGAGAGCACCATCGACTGGAAGTGCTTGGCCCACACCGCCGGGTCCTGGCCGCTCGCCGGCGTCGGGGGCGGGCCGCCGGTGTTGTTGACCAGCACGTCGACGGGCCCGAACGCCGCCTCGATCGCCGCCACGTGGGTGTCGATCGAGGCGAGGTCGGCCAGATCCCAGGTGAGCGGCAGCGCCTTGGAGCCCGCCGCCTCGATCGCCGCCGCCGTCTTCTTCAGTGCCTCGCCGTCGATGTCGCCGATGGCGACGCGCGCGCCCTCCTTCGCGAGCGCCGTCGCGATGGCGCCGCCGAGACCGCCGCCGGCGCCGAGCACCAGGGCGGTCTTTCCCGCGAGACCGAGATCCATGTCGTTCCCTTCTTCTTCGAGGTTGTCGGGAACGCCTGGGTGTCACACCTCGTCGAGGCTGTCCACCCAGCGCAGGCCCGCCTTGGCGAGCGGCTCGCGCATCTTGTACATGTCGAGGCCGAGCACACCCGAGGCGAGCTTCTGGCGCTTCTCCTCCTCGTTGGCGACCCGCGCCTCGCCGGCTGCCGCGACCGCGGCGGCGTCCTTGACGGGCACCACCACGACGCCGTCGTCGTCGGCGACGATCACGTCACCCGCGTTGACGATGGCGCCGGCGCAGACGATCGGGACGTTGACCGAGCCGAGCGTCGCCTTGACCGTGCCCTTCGCCGAGATCGCCTTCGACCACACCGGGAAGCCCATCTCGGTGAGGGTCTTCACGTCGCGCACGCCGGCATCGATGACGAGAGCAACGCCGCCGCGCGCCTTCAGCGAGGTGGCGAGCAGGTCGCCGAACATGCCGTCGGTGTTGTCGGCGGTGACGCCGACCACCAGCACGTCGCCCGGGCGGAGCTGCTCGATGGCGACGTGAATCATCCAGTTGTCGCCGGGCTGGGCCAGCACCGTGACGGCGCTGCCGGCGATCTGGGCGCCCGGATAGATCGGCCGCATATAGGGCTTCATCAGGCCGATGCGGCCCATCGCCTCGTGCACGGAGGCGACGCCGAGCTCGGCGAGCGTCGCCACGACCGCGGCATCGGCGCGCGGGATGTTGCGGACGACGACGGGCTTCATGCCAGCTCCCCCAGCGCCATCGGGAACAGCCGCTGATAGGCCTCGCCATAGGTCATCGGCTTGCCGGTGTTGCGGCCGCCCTGGACGCCACGGTTCAGCGCCACCCGCTCGTAATAGGCCCACAGATGCTTCTGGGCGGCGAGGATCTCGAAGGTCTTGCGCTTGATCTCCCAGACCTCGTCGATGTTGAGGATCACCTGGGGCTTGAAGTTGCACATCTCCGGCTGATGCGGCTCGAACAGAAAGACGGGCGGCGCCGCGTAGGTGTAGTCGGCGCCCGGCTTGTGGCCCATCGCCTGGGCGAGAATGCGCGCCTCCTGGGCGAAGCGCGCCGCCTCCGGATGGTCGACGTTGTAGGGATCTTCCAAAGCGTGGGTGAGGACGAAGGACGGATTGAGCTCGCGATAGATGTCGATCAGCCGATCGAGATGCTCCGCCGTGAGATGCAGCGGATAGTCGCCGGCGTCGAAGAACTCGATCTCGGCGCCCAGCATCGCGGCGGCGCGCTCGGCCTCGTCCTTGCGGCCGGCCCGGACCTTTTCCATCGTGATGCCGGGCTGCTTCCAGGCAAACTGGCTCTCGCCGCGCTCGCCATAGGCGAGGCAGACGATCTTGACCCGGTAGCCCTTCTTGGCGTGCAGCGCGATGGCGCCGCCGGCGCGCCAGACGAAATCGCCCGGATGGGCCGTGACGACGAGTCCTGTTTTGCTCATGGGGAACCTCTTTGGTTTTTGTCATTCCGGAAGACGAGCGAAGCGAGGCTGTCCGGAATCCATACTCACAGACTGGGGTTATGGGTTCCGGGCTCGCGGCCTGCGGCCGCGCCCCGGAACGACGGGGATGGACCTACTGCTTCTGAATGCCGGCCTTGTCGATCACGGCCGACCAACGCTTGATGTCGGCCGTGAGGCGGTCCGACAGCTCGCCGGGCGTCGAGGCCGTCGCGACGATGCCGAGCTCGAGCAGCTTCGCCTTGACCTCGGGCTCGACCAGCACCTCCTGCAGGCCGGCATTGAGGATTTGCACCACCTCCGGGGGCGTGCCGGTCTTGGCGAACAGCGCGTTCCACGAGGTGGCATCGAAGCCGGGAACGCCCGCCGCGGCGACCGGCGGCACGTCGGGCAGCACGACGGATTGCTTGGCGCCCGAGGTCGCGAGTGCGACCAGGTTCTTGTCCTCGACCGAGCCCTTCAGCGACGCATAGGAGTCGATGATGAGCTGCGCGTCGTTGCGCAGCAGCGACACCAGCGCGTCCGGCGTGGTGCGATAGGCGATGATCTCGGTCTTGATGTTGGCTTCAGTGTTGAACAACACGGCCGACAGGTTCTGGGTCGAGCCGGCGATCACGGTCGCGATGTTGAGGGCGCCGGGCTTCTCCCTGGCGGCGGCGAGCAGATCGGCGAGCTTTGTGTAGCCGGTCTGCTTGTTGGTCGCGAGAATGAAGTCGAACAGGCCGAGCGTCGAGATCGGCACGAATCCGTTGATCGGATCGAACGGGAGCTGCTTGAACAGGCCGACGCTGACCGCGGTGCCGTTCGAGAACAGCGCGAGCGTGTAGCCGTCCGGCGCCGAGGAGGCGACCCGGGAGCCGGCGAGCGAGCCGCCGGCGCCGGGCGCGTTCTCGATCACGAAGCGCGCGCCGACCTTGTCGCCGAGCCGCTCGGTGACGATGCGCACCGTGATGTCGGCGACGCCACCCGGACCGAACGGCACCACCACCTTGATGGGACGGTTCGGGTACTTCGCCTGCGCCCACGCCGAGCCGGAGATGACGGCCGGCGCCGCGAGGCCGCCGGCCAGGCCACCCGCGACGCCGCGCAGAAGAGTGCGGCGGCTGAACGTGGATCTGATGTCTCGGGTCATGACATATCCTTTCGGTCGCGCGGACGGATCACGGGGAGAAGCCGAACAGACGCGCGGGATTGTCGACCAGCAGCTTCTGCCGGACGGCGGGATCTTCAGCATACAAAGGAACGAGATCGACGAGATCGCCGTCGTCGGGCATCGCCGGCACGTTGGGGTGCGGCCAGTCGGTGCCCCACAGCAGGCGGTCGGGATCGACCTCGATCAGCCGCTTGGCGAACGGAACGACGTCGTGATAGGGCGCCCCGGCCGACGAGATGCGTTCGGCGCCGGTGAGCTTGATCCAGCATTTCGGGTCGCGCTCGAAGCGGGAGACCAGGGCCCGGAAGGCCGCCTGCTCGACACCGAGCTTGGCATCGACGACGCCGAGGTGGTCGATCACATAGGGAATCGGCAGCGCATCCAGAACCGGCGCGAACGCGTCTAGGTCCTTGGCCGGCAGATAGAGGTCGACGTGCCAGCCCTGCGGTGCGATGCGGCGCACCACTGTCTCGAACGTGCTCATGTCGGGCCGGCCGCCGAGCCGCCCCAGGAACGTGAACCGGCAGCCGACGATGCCGGCAGCGGCGAGCTTGCCGATCTCGGCCTCCGAGAAGCTCGCATCGACATTGGCGATGCCCTTGTAGCGGCCGCCGCTCGCCGCGATGGCGTCGGTCACCACCAGGTTGTCGCGGCCGTGCGGGGTCGCATTGACCAGCACGGCGCGCGCGATTCCCATCCGGGCCTGCAGCCATTGCAGCTTGGCGAGCGGCGCATCGGGCGGCGTGTAGGGACGATCGGCCACGTAGGGATAGCGGGCGTCCGGTCCGAACACATGGCAATGGGTGTCGCAGGCGAGCGGCGGCAGCACGAACCGCGGGGCGTGCGGATCGGGATGCGGCGGGGGAATCGTCGGGATGGGACTCATGGTTCCGTCTCTGATGTGCCGGCGCCGACGGCTGGACGCTGGTCCGGCCCGGCGCTGGGAACATGGACGGCCGTCGATCAAGCGAACGGGCCGTGCCGCGGGGCGGACCATGGTCGCTTCGGGAGCCGCAAACAAATGACATTATTGTGGCTATTCATGCAAACCAGTCACCAATCGCGAAGACCACGGGCCATCCGTTGCGCCCTGTGGAACAGCGCGCGGACTGCCGGTCGAGCAGGACGGATCACGCGCGGCTGCGCAATGTGCGGCTGATGATGCGCAAGAGATCCTCGGCGGCCGGCGACAGCGGCAGGCCGCGCTTGACCACGACGCCGAGCGCCCGCGAGACGCTCGGATTGCGGAGCGACACGGTCGCGATGCCGGTCTTTCCGCTCGCCTCCACGGCGAGGCGCGGCACCACGGCGAGGCCGACGCCGGCACTCGCGAGGCTGATGGCGGTGGAGAGGTGCTGCACCTCGTATCGCCAGGTCAGCGCCTCGCGGCGGCTGCCGAGCGCGTCGTCCAGCAGAATGCGGTTGCCGGTCTGCGGGCTCACCCGGACCAGCTTCTGGCCCTCGAGATCCGACCAACTGATGGCTTTCTTGCTCGCGAAGGCATGGTCGGCCTGGCAGACCAGCACGAAGGGCTCCTTGACGAGCTCGGTCACCTCCAGGTCCCAGCGATTGGCCGAGACGATGGTGATGCCGAATTCGGCACGGCCCGACTGCACATGGTCGGCGATCTCGCTCACCGAGTTGTCGAAGACCTGCACGTCGAGATCCGGATACATGCGGGTGAACTCGAAGAGCACCCGCGGGATGTAGCGGATCGCGATCGTCGGCAGGCAGCCGATGGCGAGCCGCTCCTGCTGGGCGCGGCCCTGGCGGCGCAGATCCTCGAACGAGCGCGTCGCCTCGTCGAGGATGCGACGCGCCTTGGGCAGCAGCTCCAGCCCGGCCGGCGTCAGCGCCACATGGCGCGTGGTGCGCGCCAAGAGCTTGACGCCGAGATCGTCCTCGAGCTTGCGCATGCGGTGGCTGAGCGCGGTCTGCGACAAGTTCAGATTGGCGGCGGCACGATGGAAGCTGCCACGCTCGGCGATGCCGAGAAACGCCTCCAACCCCAGGAAATCGATGCGCACGGCGGCTCCTCGACGACGACCTCCCGCAGTCTACCGCAGGCCGACGGTCGGCGGATACGGACTCGGCGAGACCATCCGATCTGTTCGGCTCGCCGCCGGCCGGCACGTTCCGAACAATTTTAACGATCCGCCTCACCGCCGCTTCAGCCTGCCGGCGAAAACGGCGCAGCGGCGCAGCGTCCCTTGCCGGTCCGGTGACACGTCGGCCCGCATCCTCGCACCCGATCGTGATGTTGCGGGGAGGCGGATCATGGCGCGAGGCGCGCTGTTGCGGCGGCCGGATCGGGACGACGCGGGATACACCCTGTCGGTGCGGGCCGACGGGACCTCGCCGTCACGCAGGACGCTTCTGGTCGCCGCCTGGGACGGCGAGACCGGCGCGCTGCTCGGCCGCTGCGAGATCACGGCCTCCGCCGGCAGCCCCCTGCCCCTGTCACCGGCCGACCTGCTCGACCGGATGGGCGGTCATTATCGTCTCGAAGCCGTGCGGGTCGACCACGCGCTGGCGCGTCTCTCGGCCGTGACCCGGCGGGTCGCCCGCGCCTGCGCGCGGCGCCGCCGGTCGGCACGACTCTGGCGCCGCTCCGGCGCGACGGTGCTGCCCTCCTGAGGCTCGACCGCACCGTCCGCCCAGACCACCTGTCCCGTCAGCGCGCTGCGGCGACCCCGCCCGCCGGCGTCGCCGGCGCTGGCGCACTGCTCTGCGACAGCTCGTGCCACAGCTTGTCGGCCGCCTCCTGGGCGCCGGGCGGCAGCCGGTGGGCGATACCGCGGTGGCAATCGATGCAGGTGTTGGCGTTCCGTACCGCTTCCTGGTGCTTCTCGGCCGACCGCTTCTCCTGCACGGACCAGTCCATGTGGATGAAGTCGTGGCAGTTGCGGCACTCGCGGCTGTCCGTGGTCTTCATGGTGCGCCAGACATTGGTGGCGAGCTGGATACGCTTGGCGTTGAACTTCTCCGGCGTGTCGACGGTGCCCAGGATGTGCTGCAGCAGGTCGTTGGAGGCCTGCACCTTACGGATCATCTTGTGAGTCCAGTCCTTCGGCACGTGGCAGTCGGTGCACACCGCGCGCACGCCGGTGCGGTTGGTGTAGTGCACGGTCTGACGATACTCGCGGAAGACGTTCGCCTCCATCTCGTGGCACGAGATGCAGAACGCTTCGGTGTTGGTGGCCTCGACGACGGTGTGGAAGCCGCCCCAGAAGGCGATTCCGCCGAAGAACCCGATGATCAGCAGGGCGCCGAGCGACAGCGTTCCGGAGGGGCTCCAGAACCAGCGCCACAGGCGGCGCAGCCGGCCCGGCGCCTTGGCGGGCGCGCCCGCGGGCGTCGCATCGGGCGTCGCCGGGGTCGGGGTCGTGGAGTTGTCGTTCATCGTGCCGATCCTTCTTCTGCGCCGGGCCGGCTGCGCTTTTCACGCGCCGCAGCACCGGCGCGGCGGCGTCACTTCACCTCGGTGGCGTTGCGGAACGTGTTCTGCACGAGCGGCTTGGCGTCGAGCTGCGGCACGTGGCATTGGGTGCAGAAGAACCGCGTGCCGGAGATCTTGTCGAGCCGGTTGCCCTCGCGGTCGTTGTAGTGAGTCTCGGAGACCTTCGGCGCTCCGGCCTTGATGTTGGCGGGCCAGTCATGACAGGTCATGCACTGGTTGAAGTCCTTGGTGACCTGATAGGTCTCGATCCGGTGCGGGATCAGCGGCGGCTGCTGGCGATAGGCGCGCCCGAACATGCCGTCGGCCGGCGTGTCCTGCTTCATCACCGGCGGCGCCGCTCCGGTCTCCTCCAGCGCGACGTCGCCGCGCAGGCTCTTCACCGCAGTGCGCTCCTGGGCGAGACCGGGCCCGGTCAGCGCGAGCGCGACGGCGACGAGCGCAAATGCGAGTGCGGCGAGCGCGGCTCCAATACGCGTCCTGTCGGCCATCATTGCCCTCCATCGGCGATACGGTGTCATCGGTTCAAGCCTTCTCCAGCGCGGCCGGCTCGGATTGGCCGGCGGCGGGGCGCGCGGGCGACGGAGCCGCCGCATCCACGCGCGTGTCGAAACGGTGTGCGAGCCCAAAGACGCGCTCGGGACAGACGTCGATGCAGCGCCCGCACACGGTGCAGTCGCCCGACATGATCACCGGGCCGCCGCCGGCCCGCGCCCGCAGGGCCGGCGCGATCACATGCGGCTCGGGGCAGACGGCGAAGCAGTCGAGGCAATCGTCACAGCGCTCCCGCCCGCGGGCCGAAACCCGCAGCAGCGTCGCCTTGCCGATCAGGCCGTAGGCGGTGCCGACCGGGCAGAGATGGCCGCACCAACCGTCACGGGCGACCACGAGATCGAAGGCGAACACCGCGACCACCACGACGAGACCGGCGAAGGTGCCGAACAGCGCGGCGCGATAGAGCAGCGTGATCGGATTGATCAGCTCGAACGCGACCGTGCCGGTCGCGGCTGCCGCGGTCAGGACCGCGAGCGCCACCAGCCAGCGGGTCTCGCGCCGCATCGCCCAGCCTTTCTCCACGCCGAGCCTCCGCCGCAGCCAGGCGGCCAGATCGGTGACCGGGTTGATCGGGCAGACCCAGGCGCAATAGCTGCGGCCGCCGAAGACGAGATAGAACGCCACCACGATGCCGAGGCCGGTGAACGTCGTCATCTCGGGCCAGTGGCGGGCGACCAGCGTCTGCGCCACCACGAACGGATCGGTGAGCGGCATCACCTCGAGCGTCAGGCTGGCGGCGAGCGTGCCCTTGACGATCCACACGCCGAGCAGCGGGCCGGCGAGGAACAGCGCCAGCACGCCGAGCTGACTGAGGCGACGCAGGATCAGGTACCGATGCGCGGACCAGAAGCCGTGCTCGGCCCAGGCGGCGCGTCCGGGGATGCGGGCCGTCATGGCTTCAGCTCCGGCAGCCGGTCGGGCAGATCGATGATCCCGGGCACCAGCTCGCGGCCGGCCTTGCTCTTCTCCTCCCAGCCGCGGCGGTAGTGGACGTCCTGGTGGCCGACGGCGAGCGCCACGGGCAGCACCTTGATCGCCGCCTCGGTGAGCACGCAGGACTTCTCGCATTTGCCGCAGCCCGTGCAGGCGTCGGGGTGGACGACGGGCTCGAACACGGCATGCTTGCCGGTGCGGCGATTGTGGGTCTGGTCGAGCGTGATCGCCTTGTCGATCGCCGGGCAGACCCGGTAGCAGACGTCGCAGCGCAATCCCTGCAGATTGAGGCAGGTGTCACGCGACACGATCACGGCGACGCCCATGCGCGACAGCGAGATGTCGGTCAGACCTTTGTCGAGCGCGCCGGTCGGGCAGGCCTTTACGCACGGGATGTCGTCGCACATCTCGCACGGGATTTTTCGCGCCCGGAAATAGGGCGTGCCGCCGGCCGCGCCCGCCGCCAGATCGGCCAGCTTCAGCGTGTCGTAGGGGCAGGCCCGCACGCACAATCCACAACGCACGCAGGCCGACAGGAACTTGTCTTCCGGCAAGGCGCCGGGCGGACGCAGTGCGTCGGCGGGCAGCGACCGCGACTGCGCCGAGAACAGCGCAAGCCCGAGCCCGCAGGCGCCCGCGCCTACCGCCGTGCGCAGGGTGCCCTGCACGAAGCGGCGGCGGGTCGGAGCCTTCTTGTCGGTCTCGGTCGCCATGGGCTTGCTCGCTCGATGCCGTGCGCGCGCCGGATCAGATCGGCACCACCTTGCAGGCCGCCTTCTTGAAGTCGGTCTCCTTGGAGATCGGACAGGTGGCGTCGAGCGTCAGCTTGTTGACGAGCTGCGCCTCGTCGAAGAACGGGATGAAGACGAGGCCGACCGGCATCTTGTTGCGGCCGCGGGTCTCCACCCGGGTCAACACCTCGCCGCGCCGCGTGATCACCTTGACGGACTGGCCGCGGCGCAGACCACGCTGCTGCGCGTCGTCCGGATGCATGAAGAGCTGCGCGGTCGGATACGAGCGATGCAGCTCGGGCACGCGCCGCGTCATCGAGCCGGAGTGCCAGTGCTCCAGCACGCGGCCGGTGCACAGCCACATGTCGTAGTCCTTGTCCGGGCTCTCGGCCGCCGGCTCGTAGGGGCAGAAGATGATGCGCGCCCGGCCGTCCGGCTTGCCGTAGAACTTCACGCCCTCACCGGCCTTCACATACGGGTCGTAGCCTTCGCGGAAACGCCAGAGCGTCTCCTTGCCGTCGACCACCGGCCAGCGCAGCCCGCGTGCCTTGTGATAGAGCTCGAAGGGCCCGAGGTCGTGGCCGTGGCCGCGGCCGAAGGCGGCGTATTCCTCGAACAGGCCCTTCTGCAGGTAGAAGCCGAACGCGTTGGACTCGTCGTTGTCGAAGTCCTGCTGCAGCTCGGCGAGCGGGAACTTGTTCACGGCGCCGTTGGCATAGAGCACGTCGTAGAGCGTCTTGCCGCGAACCTCCGGCTTCTTGGCGATCAGCTCCTCGGGCCACACCTCCTCGACCTTGAAGTATTTCGAGAACTCGACGACCTGCCAGAGATCGGAGCGGGCCTCGCCCGGCGGCTTCACCTGCTGACGCCAGAACTGGCTGCGCCGCTCGGCGTTGCCGTAGGCGCCTTCCTTCTCCATCCACATCGCGGTCGGCAGTATCAGGTCGGCCGCCATCGCCGTCACGGTCGGATACGGGTCCGACACCACGATGAAGTTGTCGGGGTTGCGGTAACCGGGCAGTCCCTCGCCGTTCATGTTCGGCGCGGTCTGCATGTTGTTGGTGCACTGGACCCAGTAGGCGTTGAGCTTGCCGTCCTTGAGCATCCGGTGCTGCACCACGGCGTGGTAGCCGATGTTGCCCGGCAGCGTGCCTTCGGGCAGTTGCCAGATCTTCTCGGAGAAGGCCCGGTGCTGCGGATTGGTGACCACGAGATCGGCCGGCAGGCGATGGGCAAAAGTGCCGACCTCGCGGGCCGTGCCGCAGGCCGAGGGCTGGCCGGTGAGCGAGAACGGGCCGTTGCCGGGCTCGGAGATTTTTCCGGTGAGCAGGTGGATGTTGTAGGCGAGATTGTTCACCCAGGTGCCGCGGGCGTGCTGGTTGAAGCCCATGGTCCAGTAGGAGACGATCTTCTTCTTGGGATCGGCGTAGAGCTTCGCCATCCGCAGGAGCTTCTCGGGCTCGACGCCGGAGAGCTTCGCCGTGTAGTCGAGCGTGTATTTGGCGACCTGCTCCTTGTACTGGTCGAAGGTGATGTCGCGCATGCCGGCCGGATCGAGGGCGCCGCCCTGGCCGGCCTTGTGCGAGGCGTTCTTCGCTGCGACCTCCAGCGGATGGGTCGGCCGCAGCCCGTAACCGATGTCCTCGACCGTGTGGGCGAAGGCGACGTGCTTTTTCACGAAGTCCTCGTTCACGGCGCCGTTCTGGATGATGTAGTTGGCGATGTAGTTGAGGATCGCGAGATCCGTCTGCGGCACGAAGATCATGCCGTTGTCGGCGAGCTCGAAGCTGCGGTGCTCGAAGGTCGAGAGCACGTGCACCTCGCAGCCCTCGTGGGTCAGCCGCCGGTCGGTGAGCCGCGACCACAGGATCGGGTGCATCTCCGCCATGTTGGCGCCCCACAGCACGAAGGCGTCGGCGTGCTCGACGTCGTCGTAGCAGCCCATCGGCTCGTCGATGCCGAAGGTGCGCATGAAGCCGGCAACCGCCGAGGCCATGCAGTGGCGCGCATTGGGATCGAGATTGTTGGAGCGGAACCCCGCCTTGTAGAGCTTCGCCGCGGCGTAGCCCTCCCAGATGGTCCACTGGCCGGAGCCGAACATGCCGACCGCCGAGGGGCCGCTCTTCTTCAGCGCAGCCTTCCACTTCTCGGCCATGATCTCGAAGGCCTGCGACCAGGTGATCGGGGTGAAGTCGCCGGTCTTGTCGAACTTGCCGTTCTTCATGCGCAGCAGCGGCCGCGTCAGGCGGTCCTCGCCGTACATGATCTTCGAGAGGAAATAACCCTTGATGCAGTTGAGGCCGCGGTTGACCGGCGCATCCGGATCGCCCTGGGTCGCCACCACCTTGCCGCCCTTGACGCCGACCAGCACGCCGCAGCCGGTGCCGCAGAAGCGGCAGACGCCCTTGTCCCAGCGGATGCCGTCGGGCCGCGTCACCTGGGCCTCGGCGGTTTCTGGAAGCGTCACGCCGGCGGCCGCCGCGGTGGCCGCCACGGCGGCCAGCTTCATGGTGTCGCGTCGCGTCTGCTCGGACATTGCCTTCAAGCCTCCATGACGGGCGGAGCGGCAGAGCCGCGGTCCGGATCGAAACCGTGATAGACGAGCGCCGCGGCGACGACGCCGGGCAGCCGGTGAATCGCCGCGAGCCCGTCGATGGCGGTCGCGTGCGCCGTGTCCTCGAGCGTGACGATCAGCCGGCCGCCCTCGGCGGTGCCGTGCAGCTCGCTGCCCGGAATGTCCTCGAGCGCCCGCGCGACCTCGTCGGCGCGGGCCGGGACGGCATGGACGAGAACGCCGCAGACGTTCATGACACCGCCTCCGGACCGGGATGCATGCGCGCGGTGCTGGCGCCGACCACGCTCGCGGTCAGCACGCCGGGAACGGCCGCGAGCGCGGCGAGCGCCCCCGCCACCGCATCGGCCGATACCTCGGTGGTCAGCCGGCCGGGCGGATCGCAGGTCAGCAGTCGGACGCCGGCGATCGCCGCGATCGCATCGGCGACGCTGTCGAGGCGGGCCGGCGCGGCCTGCACCAGGACCCGGGCCGTGGCGATCGTGGCAGGCCGCGTGCCGGCGGCCTCACCCTGCCATCCCCCGCCGAGGAATCGGCGGCGGTCCAGCCCGAACGGGGCGGCTGTCGGCAAATCGGACATGCGGTGCAACCTCGACCTGGCGGAGAGCGGGGAGAGGAGCGAGACGTGAGGGACCTCGGAGGGACGACCTGTAAGCTGGCGCGGGAATAAGCGAAACGATAGACTTATTCCTTGTTCCAGGTCAGTCATCTTTCCGATTCGAATTCATTGCCTATTTTTTGCGCTGCACAATGATTATTTTATAAGCATATCAATTGCATGATCGAGCCGTCCGGGCCGCGCTTCGGCACCGCGTCTCCGCGCCCGGACACTATCGAAGTACCGCTGGATTCGTGATGATCCTGATGCGGCCAAACGCCGCTTTCGCCGCGACACGAACCTGGTCGCGACCGGCGCATGGTCCGTCGGTCGGCATCGCGGGCGGGGGGCTCCCACAATCCTCGAACGATCGAGGACCGATCTCGTCGATCCCGGCTCACACCCGCTCGAACACCGCGACGGTGTTGGCCGGCAGGACCGCCGTGAAGGCCCCGTGCGTGGTCTCGACGTCACCGCGATTGAGCAGCCCGCGTCCCCCGTAAGCGACATCGTCGCTGTTGAGCACCTCGCGCCAGCGACCGTCGGCGAGCGCCGGATGCTGGATGCGGTAGCCGGCGCCGAAGTCGTGGTTGGCAAGGCTGGCCATCACCAGGAGATCCTGGCCGGCCTCGGCGCGCCGGAAGGCGAGCACCCGGTTGGCGTCGTGCACGTGCAGGATCTCGAGCGCGTGCGAGCGCAGCGCGGCGCGCCCGCGCCGCAGCCGGATCAGGTCCTGATAGAAGCGGAACAGGTTCGCGCCGATGCCGTCGCGCAGGCCGACGAAGTCCTCGCGGTGCGCGATGAAGTCGTCGTAGCGATATGGCTCCGAAGCGCCCACCTCCTCGCCCATGAAGAACATCGGCGTGCCCGGACCGAGCAGCGTGAGGCCGGCGACGACGCGGGTGCGGGCCTCGGCAAACAGGCGGGTGTCGCCGTAGAGCGGTGCGCCGTTGACGGCCACCAGGATGGTGCGGGCCGAGCGGATCGTCTGGCCGTTCTCGCGATAGCTCGAATTGCCGGCCTCGTCGTGCGACTCGTGATAGACGACGCGGCCCGATGTGCTCGCCGCCATGGTGCCGGCGAACCACGACATGGCGAGCGGCCGGTCGTCGCCCCAGCCGGCGATCTTCAGCAGTCTAGCGCGGGAGGACTCGTTGGTCGCATCGCCGACGAGCTGGTGATAGTGCTCGGCGAACCAGGCCGCGTCGAAGCCGAGGCCGCCGGCGTCGGCGGATTGCGTCACGGCCCGCCAACCGGAGTGATCCTCGGCGATCAGGACGGTGTCAGGGCGCACCAGCCGCATGGTGCGGGTCCATTCGCGCAGGAATTTTATGCCGAAGCCGCGCGCCCGCTCGGCGGCACGGCCGTCCGCATGAACCACGGCATAAGCGTGCAGCGAGGTGGTCTGGTCGACCCGGAAGCCGTCGACATGGAACTCGTCCAAGAGCATGGCGGCGCTGCTGATGAACAGCTTTCGGACGTTCTCCTCGCAGAAACGCGGCGCCCAGCCGGTCGACATGTTGTCGACATAGCCGCCGTCCGGCTGCGCGTAGTCGTGCGGGCTGCCCTCGTACCAATAGTAGATGTTGCGGTCCGGTGCGGTGGAGTCGTAGGCCCACTCGGCCCGCTCGGCATCCCTGACGAAGTGGTTGTAGACCACGTCCATGATCACGGCGATGCCGTGGCGGTGGCATTCGCGCACGAAGTGCTTGAACTGGTCGCGCCCGCCACCCGCATACTCGATGGCGAGGTAGTGCGACGAGCCATAACCCCAGCTCGCCCAGCCCTCGTACTCGGACAGCGGCATCAGCTCGACGGCGTTGACGCCGAGGTCGCGCAGATAGGGAAGCAGCTCGATCGCGTGCTTCAGCGTGCCGCGCGGCGCCTTGCCCGCCGCGAGCCCGTCGACATGCAGCTCGTAGATGATCAGATCCTCGAGCCGATGCGGCACCGGCCGGGCCGGATCGAGCTCGTCGCGCCAAAAATCGTCCTCGGACAGCCAGCGCGTCTCCGGGAAGACGGGCGAGTCGAACAACTCGGTGACCTTTTCCGGGTCGACGACGACCGAGCAGCTCTTGGTGCCGTCGAGCTCCTGGCGCCGGCCGTTCCATTGCTGCTTCGCCGGATCGACGTCGCCGCTGCCAATCTGGCAGCGCGAGTAGAGATCGGTGCGATACGCGATCGTGCCGTCGTCGCGGGTGATGCGGTACATATAGAGCGAGTGGTCGCACTGCTCGAACCCGGCGACGCCGGGTTGGTCGGCGATCTCGGCGCTCCACACGCCGTCGTCGCTGCGCTGCATCGCGATCGTGGCGGCGACGCCGCGGCCGTCGTCGTGGATGTAGCCGCCATCGTCGTTGCCGCTGCCGGAGAGCCGGCTGCGCACCAGCTCGACGGTCTGCGCGTTCGGCGCCCACACGGCGAAGCGGAAGCGGGGCGTCGGCGCGCCGCCGGCGAACGCCCGGTTGGCGCCGAGCCGGCGGCAGTTCGTCAGCCAGTAGCGCTCGACCTGGTCGGCGGCGTCGGTCAGCACGAAGCGTCGGGTGCGGTCCGACGAGGCGGCATCGTTCGCCTCGGTCGCCACCGCACAGATGCTCGCCGCGTCCGCCGTGTCGACGATCACGGTCCAGTGGAACTCGCGGCCCAGTTCGGCGTCGTCGAGCTGCACGGTGGCGCGGAAGGCCGGGCAGCCGTCCTCGGCCAAGACGCTTTCCATCGGCACGGTCGACCACTGCGCCGAGACGCGACCGGCAGCGTCCCAGCTCCCGGTCAGGCGCGGGTTTCTCAACGCGATGTGGCGCAGCCCGGTGAGATACTCGAAACGCACGGGACGAAGCGGCATGCGGGCCTCCGGCCAGGATCACGAGGGGACGTAGGGCCGCGGCTGCGGGCCGATGATCCAGTGCTCGCGCAGCAGGATGCGATGCAGCCAGCGCGTTTCGGCGCACAGCCGCCAGTCGGCCGCGAGCAACGTGCCCTCGATCGACCGCTCGGCGGCGGCCGCCGCGTCGGCGTGGTCGAACCAGAACTGCTCGACGCAATCGAGGATCGCCTCGCCGACCCCATAGGAGCCGTCGCGGACATGGCCCTGCTGATAGCGGCGCAGTCCCGGCAGGACCTTGGCCTTGTCGGCGTGGGCCCCGAGCAGATGCGCGCGGTAGTCGGAGAGCGGCAGGCCTTCGCGGCGCTTGGAGAGGGCCAGCAGCAGGACCTGGGCTGCGTCGCGCGCCTCGGGCGGGCCGGGCAGCAACAGATGCGCCGTGGTGTCGAGCACGACGGTCTGCCAGAACGCCGCCCAGCTCGGCTCGTCGGCGCGGGCGCCCTCGATCAGCTCGGGCGTCTGCAGCGAGGCGACCTGCGTCTCCTCGTCGTCGAGCCAGATCTCGGCGACGCCGCCCCACGGCGGGTCGGCGGGATCGCCCGGTCGGGCGATGCGGGTATCGACCTTGTATTTGCGGATCTGCGGGATCTTGCTCGCATAGCGCACCGCATGGACCTCGACCCAGTAGCGCTGGAAATCGACCTCGCTCATGCCGGGCTTTGCGTGCGCGAAGATGAACTGGTGGATCATGGCGCTCCCACGATGCTTCCGTCATTCCGGGGCGCCGCGCAGCGGCGAGCCCGGAATCCATACACACAGACCGGGGTTATGGGTTCCGGGTTCGCGGCCTGTCGGCCGCGCCCCGGAACGACGGCCGCTGGTTCCTCACCACCCCCATCGCCGCAACGGCGGGTCGCCGTCCAACACCTCGATCAGCTTGCGGCCGGTGAGCGCGCTGTCCGGCGTCGAGCGGCCGGTGACGAACGGATAGTCGACCAGCACGCTGGTCGGATGACCGAAATTGCCGTGATAGCCGCCGTCCGGCCCGGTGGCGTCGCGCAGGATGAACTCCAGCGGATAAGGCGGCGGACCCATGTTGAAATCGAGGAAGGTGTTGCGGGCGCGCACGAACGCCGTGCCGTCCTTGTAGTCGTATTCCAGGCAGTGCCCGGTGACGTGCTTGCCCCAGATGATGCTCTTGCGGATGTTCATGTCGCGCGCGAAGGCGAGGCAGGCGACGCCGTAGCACTCGGCGGCGATCGGCTTGCCGGCGTCGAGGAAGGCGAGGATCAGGTCGTGGACCCGCTGGTTGTTGACGAGATCGACGACGGGCCCGGAGCCGCCGACGATCAGGATCGAGTCGTAGCGCGCGATACTTTTCCGCGCCTCTTCCAGCTCGCGGTTGTAGGCTTCGAGCAAACGCACGAAGCTCGGCGCCGAGAAATAGGGGCGCTCGGGGAACCAGGCGGCGAGCGAGATCGGCGTCTGCAGGCGGCGGCCGCGCTCGGTGGACGGGTCGTCGTACTCGCGCACGCGCGCCGCCATCTCAGGGCTCGTCACCGGCCGCTGCAGCGGCGGATCGAAGAAGTCCGGATCCATGCTGACCGGAATGGCGTTCGGTCTGCGGCCGTTGGGCGTGCAGAAATCGACCGTGTAGCCGGCGCGGTCGAATTCTTCCAATGGCCCGACCAGCTCCTCGCCCCAATAGCCCCATTCGGAGAGCACGATCAGGATGTGGCGTTGTCCGCGCCGTTCCGGTTCGGCCGGCAACGGATCGACGGGCGGCGCCGCCGGTCCCGCCAAAATCGCGTCCTTGATGGCGTCGACGAAGGCTTCGGTGGCGTGCCAGGAATTGTCGGTGACGAGATCGCCGTCGACCACCACCTGCTTGTCCGCCGGCGTGCCGGGAACGCAGGGCGTGTAGATGCCGCCGGCATTGACCACGTCGGCCAGCACCACCTTGTTGCAGATCACCCGGCGGCCGGCGAGCAGATCGGGCGACGGCGTCAGCAGCCACAGGCCGTGGCAGGCCGCGCCCTTGACGATGTTCGGGTTCGCCATGGCGCGGCGGAAGAAGCGCGCCGCCGGGACGTTGCGGGCCACCTCGGCGGCATTGGCCGCCGTGATGTCCTCGCGCTCGCTCCAGCGCAGCCGCACGCTGGTGTAGTTCGCTGCGACGATCACGGCGGCGTACTCGTCCGGGCTGACGTGATCAAAATCCTTTTCGACGTCGATCCATTCGAGCTGATCGACTGCGCCCGGCTCGACCGTCGAGTAGAAGCGCTGGCTCGGCTGACCCCACAAGCGTGAGACCAGCTCGACGGTCGCCCCGTAGGAGGCGAAGCGCTCGCGATAGATCCGGATTTCTCCCGGGATGAACTGCGACTCGACGACGACGGCGATCTTCTTGCCGGCGAGCGGAGTGTTCGACATCACATGCTCCTGGCGCAGCGAAGGTGAGACGGGATCAGGGCGCGATCGCGCTGAACTGGACGACGAGCGAGATGGTGCCGTCGCGGCGATCGCCGTCGAGGCCCGCGAGCGGCACCTGGAAGTCGTCGGGGTTGGCGGGCTTCAGCCCCGCCGTCACGTCGACGCCGTTGGCGATGATCCGCTCGATCGTCAGCCGCCCGGGCGGCATGAAGTCCGGCAGCACGTTGATGGTGGTCTGGGTGGTCGACCGCGTGATGCGGAAATACATGCAGAAGCCGTTGTCGGCGCCGTTGCCGGCGTCCACGTAGGTGCGCGTGTAGACGTGGGCCAGATAGGCGAGCTCGAAGGCGTGATAGCCGATCGCGTGGCTGCTCTTCATGCCGTACTGGCCGTCGAGAATCGGGAGCCCGTCCTCGGTGGTGCGGAAGTAATAGCCCTGCCGATCGCGGTCGAGGAAGAACAGGTTCCAGAACGCGGAGCTCTCGCGGGCGAGCGCGAGATAGTGCGGACTGCCCGGTGTCGCGCCGTGCAGGATCAGATAGGCGAGGATGCCCTGCTCCTGCTGCCAGAAATCCTTGGTGGCGCCCCAGGCGAACTGGATCGGCACGCCGCCGGTGGGCTCGCGCTCGACGCAATCGAAGATGCCGCCCCGCACCATGTCGAGGCCGACCACCGCCATGTTGTCGCCGAGCTGGCGGGCGACGGCGAGACAACGGGTGGCGCGCTGATCGTCGGCCGCAGCCTCGACCGGGTGCCCCATGGCGCGGCGGCGCGAGGCGCGCATGTGGAAGTAGTTGGCGCAGCGCGTCAGGTTCCAGGCGATCTTGAGATTGTGACCGACCACGGCGCGGTTCTGCTGCCAGGAGTAGGTGTGGTCCGGCGTCCAGTCGTCGTGGAAGCGCTCGTTGACATATTTGGACTTGGGGTCCGGGAATTTTTCGACGATCAGCGAGGTCGTCTCCTCGAGAATGCCGATGCAGACCTTCAACAGGTCGCCCAGATAGGCGCGGGCACTGCCGGCCGGCAACGGCTCGAGCGTCAGGATCAGGTTGACCAGATAGGCCGGGATATGGTCGCCGACAGAGTTCCAGTTCTTGCGGCGATAGTTCTGGCCGAGCGCCGGCGTGTCAGGCCGCATGGTGACGGGATCGAGGTGCGAGTAGTAGCCGCCCGTTCCGGCGAAGCCCTTGTCCTTGGCGCTCGGCGGATCCCAGTAGAAGGCCTGGAACGTGTTGATGGTCCGCCTGACGTCCTCCAGCACCTCGGTGTCGAGCGTGATGCGGTAGTACTGGGTCAGGCCGGCGAGCGCGTAGATCTGCTCGTAGAGAGGAATCGTGTTGGTGTCGTCCGGGCCCTGCGAGGCGAAATACAGGCTCTCGCCCTTCTCGCCCTCCAGGTGGCGGCGCCGGCCATAGGCCCAGAAGCAGTACTCGCCGTCGTGGCTCGACGAGCGGAACGCCTCGCGCAGGTATTTCATCGCCGCCTGGGCGGCGAGAAAGTACCGCTCGGCGCCCGTGATCAGGAAGGCGGTCGAGAGATCGTAGAGCAGCCGCGACAGCACGGCGCATTCCTGCACGTCGTCGTCGGTCGGCTGGCCGAGGATGTTCAGGTTGGTGTGATAGAACTTGGCGAAATCATCGATGGTGTAGTTGCGCCGCTGGTCGAACAGATGGTCGAGGATGCGGTCCGCCATCTGGGTCACCTGCACGAGCCACCAGTGCGTCTCCTCGAAGAGATAGCGGGTGGGGCTCGAATGCAGCAGATACACGGTGCGCGCCTCGAAGCGCACGTGCTCGCCGTCCTCCTGATAGATCCCGCCGATGAACACGCGCCGGTCGATCGCGATGTATTTCTTCAGGGCGAAGAGCGGACCGGCCTCGGGCGGCACGCCCGCCGGATCGGGCACGCGGTCGCGCGAGATCTGGTCGAGATTGGTCAGCACCTGAAACGACGTGCTCGGGCCGACGATCGCCTCGAAGACGTCGCCGCTGCGGGCCTGGACGCTGAATGCGGCGCGCGCCTCGTCGATGGCGACGACGGTCCCCGCGAGCGTGATGGTCTGGTTGGAATTCCGCCGCATCGGCACCCCCTGCCCTCCGTCCGTTGCTCCCGCCGTCCGCCGCCGCCACCCGGGCATGCGCCGTCCGTCCCGCGCCGGAGGACTCCGGCGCGGCTGAAACGGCTCGGCATCGGGCCGGGACGAGGGCCCGCGAGACGGCGGGCTCCGTGACGTCGTTGGTATCGGCGGCGTCTACTTTTAGGAGAGCATAATTAGAATTGCAACCTAGGAATGCAGCGGTTGGCGATCACGACTTCGCGTGGCGCACCGGCCGGCACCTCGGCAACGTCACGGGGCTCGGTGTTGCACATGCGGCGTCATGAAGACGTCACGGGAGGCTCGATACACACCGAAGACCGGCCGCCGGCCGAGTCCGTGCGTTGCACAGCGTCCCGTCCGCATTCATCGAGGCCCGATTTGACCTCCTCGTCGAAGCTTCGCTGCGGCGTCAGCGCCGCCGTCCGCCGCACCCCGGCGCTCTCGCGCCAGGGCCTCTCCGAGCTTGTGTTCGCCTGGATGTTCCGCGGCCTCGTCTATCCGCAGATCTGGGAGGACCCGGCCGTCGACATGGAGGCGCTGGCGATCTCCCGCGATCACCACGTCGTGGCGATCGCGTCCGGCGGCTGCAACGTGCTCTCCTATCTCACGGCGAACCCGGCGCGCATCACCGCCGTCGACGTCAACACGGCGCATGTCGCGCTTGTGCGGCTCAAGCTCGCCGCCGCCCGGCATCTGCCGTCGTGGCGCGCCTTCTACCGCTTCTTCGGCACCGCCGACGAGGCCGAGAATGTCGAGGCCTATTGGAACCATCTGGCGCCGCGGCTCGATGCCGACACGCGCGCCTATTGGGAGGGCCGCGGCGCCATGGGGCTCGGCCGCCGGCGCATCTCGCTGTTCGCCCGCAACGTCTACAAGCACGGTCTGCTCGGCCATTTCATCGGGCTCGGCCATGCCGTGGCGCGCCTCTACGGCGTCGATCTCAAGACGGTCCTGCGGGCGCGCTCGCGCGAGGAGCAGTACCAGTTGTTCGAGACCGTGCTGGCGCCGCTGTTCGAGAAGCGCTTCGTGCGCTGGGCCGCCGACCGGCCGCTGGCGCTCTACGGGCTCGGCATCCCGCCGGCCCAGTACGAGGCGCTGGCCTCGGCCGGCAGCGACATGGCCTCGGTGCTGCGCAGCCGCGTCGAGCGGCTGAGCTGCGGCTTCAGCCTGAACGACAACTATTTCGCCTGGCAGGCCTTCGGCCGCAGCTACGGCGACGGCGAGCACGACCCGGTGCCGCCCTATCTCGAGCGGGGCAATTTCGCTGCCGTCAGCGCCCGGGCAGACCGCGTCGCCGTCGTCAACGCCTCGATGACCGAGCACTTGGCAGCGCAGCCGGCGCAGTCGGCCGACCGCTATGTGCTGCTCGACGCCCAGGACTGGATGACGGACGCCCAGTTGAACGCGTTGTGGGGCGAGATCACCCGCACGGCCAGGCCGGGCGCCCGCGTGATCTTCCGCACGGCGGCCGAGCCGAGCCTGCTGCCCGGCCGGCTCGACGACGCGATCCTGTCGCGCTGGCGCTACGAGGAGGCCGCCTCGCGGGCCTTCACGGCACGCGACCGCTCCGCCATCTATGGCGGCTTCCATCTCTACGTCCTGGCCGACGAGGTGTGAGAATGGGGTCCGACGCGACCGACCGGATGAACCGGATGTATCGCCGCCAGCGGCATCTCTACGACTTCACCCGGAAATACTATCTGCTCGGCCGCGACGATCTGATCGACGGGCTGAAGCCAGGCGCCGGCGAGCGCGTGCTGGAGATCGGCTGCGGCACCGGTCGCAATCTGGTCCGGGCCGCGCAACGCTGGCCGCAGGCGCGCTTCTTCGGCATCGACGTCTCAACCGAGATGCTGTCGACCGCGATGGAGCAGATCGCGGGCGCGGGCGTCGCCCGGCGGGTCCGGATCGCCCATGCCGATGCAACCCTGCTCGACCCGGTCGCCGTGTTCGGCGAGCCGGCCTTCGAGCGCGTGTACTTCTCCTACACGCTGTCGATGATCCCGGACTGGCAGGCGGCGGTCGACCGCGCGCTCGCCATGGTGGCGCCGGGCGGCGAGCTGCAGATCGTCGATTTCGGTGCCCAGGAGGGACTGCCGACCGGCCTGCGGGCGGTGCTGCGGGCCTGGCTGTCGCTGTTCGACGTGACGCCGCGCGACACGTTGGAAGCCGGCCTGGCGGCCCGCTCACGGGCGCTCGGCGCCATGCTGACGGTCGAGCGCCCCTACCGCGGCTACGCGCAACGCGCCGTGGTGCGGGTCGCGCCATAGCCGCACTGGACCGGCCGCTCCAGCCCGACGCTGCCGATGACCGATCCGGGCTGCCGGCGCCGGCGTCGCAGCTCGGGAGCCGAATGCCGGCGCGGCCGAGATCCATCCCGACAAACAGAGCCTGCGGGTCCGGCCGCTGGGCGTCCGGACCGACGACGAGGCGACAACGCGGCGCGATCAGCCGCGCTTGCGGCGGCCACGGCCGCCCTTGCGGGCCGGCTTCTCGGCAGGCTGCTCTTCGACCTCGGCGGCTCCCTCGATCGAGAACTCGTCGAGCGCATGGCCCTCGTCGAGCAGCGCCGACAGCCACTTGGGATGGGCCCCGCGCCCGGCCCAGGTCTCGCCGTTCGGGCCGCGAAACTTCGGCGCAACCTTGACGCCCTTGAGGGCGCTGGAACGGCCACCGGCCGATGCACGGGCGGGACGGCCGCGGGCCGTCTCGAGTGCGCTGAGCTGCTTCTTCAGCTCCCGGCTCCGCTGCTCGAGCGTCTCGTCGATCTCGCCGCGAAGCGCGAGCAGCGCATCGACGTCCATGGCTTTGAGATTTACGACAGCCATTCTCGGACTCTCCTGAAAGGGAATGGAACGCTTCCTATAACGAATGAATGCGATCCGACCGGCGTAGAAATCGGCGCGAGTGGGTCACAAAAAGGTCTTCTCACGCGCCCGAGGCAACAGCAACAAAAAAACTCTTAGGCAAATTCCGCGGTAAAATTGCAAATACTCGGACACATTACTATCGGTTGACGAATTACCGGCACCGGGGCGGGCTCTCGCCCAAACACACGTCACTCGACTTGGAATCGGCAATTTGGATTGGTCCGATTGTATTATATCCGACTAAAAAAGCAAGACGAAACACGCTAGAAACGCTCCGGATAACTTCGGTCGAAAACCCCGGAGACCGGCAATTCCGCCGAATCGGCGGGCAACTCTGACGGATCAGCGCCCCGAAAGAGTTCCGATATCCGAAACCAGACCAGCGATTCGCGTGCCGGCGGAAGCTAATCTCCGGTTTGAGTGCCCAAACCGGCGACGGTATCGCATCCCGTCGGGTCCACGGCGGCGAAGGCGCCCGGCCGGTACTTACCTCAAAAAGCCCGTCCGGCGGGCCGGGACGCCGCAGCGGTAATTTCTGGACGATCCCCCGGAATTATCGGGGCTATCGATCTGCCATTCGCGGCGTTCTTCGGCGGCGAGACAATGGCGCCGAAGCCGGTTTTCCGACCGAAGCTCGATGCCTGCCACCGGCGGCGGTATTGTTCGGTGGCAGCTTTTTGGTGGTCCACCGACTGAAAGCCCGGCGACCGATTCGCAGAGGCTTGTTCGGATCCCGACGCCGCCCCGACCGCCCTCGAGGCTGCGCCACCGCCTGGGTGTTGCTCGCGCTCGGTGTGCTGCTGCGCCGCCCGTGATTGGGAGGAATGCCGGCGGGGCCGTTGCGCCGACGCGACGGCCGACGCATCATGCGGGCCCGCCGTTCCCCCCCTTCCCCCCCCTTTCCCGTTGCGAGGCATCGATGGTCCTGGAAATCGCGCAGATCGAGGTGAAGCCCGGCCAGGAGGCCGACTTCGAGGCCGGCGTCGCCAAGGCCGTGCCGCTCTTCCGCCGCGCCAAGGGCTGCTCGGGCGTGACCCTGCAACGCAGCGTCGAGAAGCCGACGCGCTATCGGCTGTTCGTCAAATGGGCGACGCTGGAGAACCACACGGTGGACTTCCGCAACTCGCCCGACTTCCAGGAGTGGCGTGCCTGCGTCGGCCACACCTTCGCCGGCCCGCCCGAGGTCGAGCACGTGCAGCAGGTGGTGGACGGGTTCTGATCAGCAGATCCGGTCCCGCCCTTCTGTCCGAAGAGTCTGTCTCGTCGCCCTAACCGCAGCCTCGACCCGCGGAGCATGCCGCCATGATCGATCTCTACGCCCTGACCAGCCCCAACGTCCAAAAGGTCTTCATCGCGCTGGAGGAGCTGGCGCTCCCCTACGACACCATCCTGGTCGACGTGTGGAAGGGCGAGCAGTTCCGTGAGGAGTTCGCCCGCCTCAATCCCAACCGGAAAATCCCGGTCATCGTCGACCACGACGGGCCGGGCGGCAAACCCGTCACGGTGTTCGAGTCGGGCGCCATCCTGATCTATCTGGCCGAGAAGACCGGACGGCTGCTTCCCGCCGACCCGCTGGCGCGGCTCGAGGTTCTGCAGTGGCTGATGCTGCAGATGTCGACGCTCGGCCCGATGTCCGGCCAGCACGTGCATTTCTCGAAATTCGCCCCGCCCGGCAACGATTACGGGGCCAGCCGCTTCCGCACCGAGGTGAACCGCCTGTTCGACCTCTATGACGGGCGACTGGCATCGCGCGACTGGGTCGCCGGCGACGACTATTCGATCGCCGATATCGCCGCCTTCCCCTGGCTGCGCAACCACGGCTTTCTCGGCATCTCGGTCGAAGGCCGTCCGAACCTGACCCGCTGGGTGGAGCGGATCGCGGCGCGGCCCGCCGTGCAGCGGGCCATGGCCAAGGTCGCCACCATCCCGTCGTCGCGCGACACCGCGAGCGAGGACGACCGCGACCGCATTTTTCAGCGTGGCCGCTGGGCCCGCGGCTGAGCGCTCGAGCCCCTTGGGAACGCGCGCCTGAAGCGGCGCGCGGGATGTCAGCCGCAGCCGGCGCCCATCGCCATGCCGGGGCACTGGCCGCAAGCGCCGCCCCCACCGGCGCACATCGGCTCCGGATCCGACCCGCCCTTGGCCGGGGAGGCGATCAGCGAGAGCTGCTGATCGAGGTCGCCGCTGTCGCAGGCCGGGCAGGCCGGCACGTCCGACGAGCGCACCAGGGTCTGGAACATGTGGCCGCAGCTTTTGCACGCGAAGCCATAGATCGGCATGGCGACTCCGGAGGTTGAGCGATCCAGGACAGCGGGGGTGCCCTCTCATGCCCGACCGCCGCGGTGCGTGCAAGTCGGGCGCCCGCCCGTTGCGCCGGTGTTCATGGACAGCGAGTCCTCGGCCTTACCGCCGGAGGCCAAACCGTAGTATCGAGTGCGGCCGAAGCCGCGCATCGCGCCTCGGCTGCCGACAAACAGGGGATCGGACCGATGCAGGACGTGCTGCAGGACGTGCTGAAGGAGCTCGCGCCGCAGGGGCGCGTGCGCGCCGCGATCAATTTCGGCAATGCCGTGCTGGCCCAGCAGGACAAGGCGACCGGCGAGCCGCGCGGCACCCAGGCGGCGCTCGCCCGCGAGCTGGCGGCGCGGCTCGGCGTCCCGGTCGCCTATGTCACGTATCCGGCGGCCGGAAAGGTGTTCGATGCATTGGCCCGCGGCGAATGGGACGTCGCCTTCATGGCGATCGACCCGGTGCGGTCGGCCGAGCTCGACTTCACGCCGCCCTATGTGCTGATCGAGGCGGCCTGCCTGGTGCCGGCGGATTCGCCGTTGCAGGATGTCGGCGATGTCGACCGGGCGGGTGTGCGGATCGCCGGGGCGCGCGGCAGCGCCTACGAGCTGCACCTCACCCGCACCCTGAAGCAGGCGCAGCTCGTGCTTGCGCCGAGCGGACCCGAGGCGCGGGCGCTGTTCCTGAAGGACAAGCTGGAGGCGGTCGCCGGCGTGCGCCAGGAGCTGGTCGCCTTCGCCGAGTCGCATCCCGGCTATCGGGTGATGCCCGGCCGCTTCGTCGGCATCGAGCAGGCGATCGCCGTGCCGAAGGGCCGCGCCGCCGCGCTGGCGTTCCTGAAAGACTTCATCGCCGAGATGAAGGCCGACGGCTTCGTCGCGACGGAGCTGGCCGCCAGCGGCCAGTCGCCGTCGCTGGTGGCGCCGTGAGGGTTTGACGGCCCACGAAAATTGACCGTCATTCCGGGGGCGCCGCACAGCGGCGAACCCGGAATCCAGCGTCAAGGTCTGTGCTCGCGGTTGGATTCCGGGTTCGCGGACCTGCGGTCCGCGCCCCGGAATGACCAGCGAACAACGCCCCTCAGTTCATCCCCGAGGCCGAGGTCGGCTCGATCTCGATGGACAGCCGCTGCTCGCCGGGCTGGCGATACGGATAGGTGTCGACCCCGAGATACTTCTTGGCCAGCGCGTTGATGTGGTCGTCGGCGCCGGCCTCGGTGACGCTGCGGACGCGGCCGCGGATCTGCAGATAGCGATAGGGATTGTCAGGATCGATGATGGCCATCGCCACCGGCGCGCCCTGCGTCAGGGTCTTGGCCTTCACCCGGCCCTTGGCGGTGTTCACCCGCACGACGCCGTCGGCATAGTCGAACCACACCGGCGTCACCTGGGGCGAGCCGTCGGCCATCACGGTGGCGATGCTGGCGAAGGCCTTCTTCTGCTGCAGGAGATCGAGATAGGCATCCGGAGGCGTAACCATCGAAGACTCCTCGGTCGGGAGAGCGGGACCGGCCGCGTCGCCGGCCGGAGGTATATAGGATAGCGGCTGCCTGTCCGGCAGCCCCGGCGGCCCTTCCGTCGCCATGGTCGCCGGCCCATATTGCGGCCATGCCCAAGCCTCCGATCGAGCCCCCGACCCAGCCACCCGGCCCGACCTCCGATCCGTCGTCCGCGAGCCCGCAAAAGCCCCGCAGGGAGCCGCCCCGCAAGGATCCGGTCCGTAAGGATCCGGCGCGGCCGACCCGGGCGAAGGCGTCGCGCGAAACTCTGCCGCCGATCGCGCCGGCGCTCGAATCGCTGCTCAATCCCGGAATCGCCCGCGGCGAGGCCGGCATCGGCTCGCAGACCGGGCGAGACCGGTCGCACGACCCGGGCCGCGACCCGGCGCCCGACCGCAGGGCAGACAGTTCGCCGAGATTTGAACCACAGGCGCCGAAATCCGGGCTGCAGCCGCCGGCCGACAACTCGCGCGACCGCCGCGCCGACTTTTCCGCCGCCCATATGGCCCGCCGCTCGGCCCAGCACGGCCACCCCGTCCCCGGCCCTCCCCCGCAGGCGGGGGAGGGAGACGCCGGGCCCGGCTTCGGCGAGGCGCCGCAGGCGAGCTACCTCGACGCCGAGGAGCTGCGCGAGGCCTCGCCCGAGCTCGCCCGTGCGCTGGGGCTGACCGGAGACGATGCCGAACCGCCATCGGGCACGACCCCTGGACTCCCCTCCCGCTCGTGGGGAGGGGTTGGCGGTGGGGGTGCTCGACAAGCGCCGTCGACCGGGGCTACCCCCCTCCCCGACCCTCCCCCGCAAGGGGGGAGGGAGCAGACCGGTGGTCGGACGAAGGGCAAGGCGCCAAAGGGAAGCGTATCCCCCGAGCCCGCCCATCCGTTCGGCTTCACCGGGGCGAACGCCACCGCGCAGTCGCTGGACCGGCTGCTGCGCGAGGGGCGGCCCGAGCTGAACGAGCAGGCGTGGACGCCGCACCGGCCGCCGCGGCCGGAGAAGAGCGAGGGCGGCCAGCGCCTGGTGGTGAAATCCGATTTCGAGCCCAAGGGCGACCAGCCGACTGCCATCGCCGACCTGGTCGAGGGCATCCGTCGCCACGACAAGACCCAGGTGCTGCTCGGCGTCACCGGCTCGGGAAAAACCTTCACGATGGCCAAGGTGATCGAGGCGACGCAGCGCCCCGCCCTGATCCTGGCGCCCAACAAGACGCTGGCGGCGCAGCTCTACGGCGAGTTCAGGAGCTTCTTCCCCGACAACGCCGTCGAGTACTTCGTCAGCTATTACGACTACTACCAGCCCGAGGCCTACGTCCCGCGCACCGACACGTATATCGAGAAGGAATCGTCGATCAACGACCAGATCGACCGCATGCGCCACTCGGCGACGCGGGCGCTGCTGGAGCGCGACGACGTCGTCATCGTCGCCTCGGTGTCGTGCATCTACGGCATCGGCTCGGTCGAGACCTACTCGGCCATGACGTTCACGCTCAAGCGCGGCGACCGCATCGACCAGCGCCGCCTGATCGGCGATCTGGTCGCGCTGCACTACAAGCGCACGCCCGACTTTTCCCGCGGCACATTTCGGGTGCGCGGCGACATCGTCGACGTCTTCCCGGCCCACTACGAGGACCGCGCCTGGCGCATCAATCTGTTCGGCGACGAGGTGGAATCGATCGAGGAGTTCGACCCGCTCACCGGGCACAAGACCGACGATCTGGCCTTCGTGAAAATCTACGCCAACTCGCATTACGTGACGCCACGCCCGACCCTGCTGCAGGCGATCGACGGCATCAAGAAGGAGCTGCGCTGGCGGCTCGGCCAGCTCACCGACGCGGGGCGCCTCTTGGAGGCGCAGCGGCTGGAGCAGCGCACCATCTACGATCTCGAGATGATGGAGGCGACCGGAAGCTGCGCCGGCATCGAGAACTATTCGCGCTATCTCACCGGCCGGCTGCCGGGCGAGCCGCCACCGACGCTGTTCGAGTACGTGCCCGACAACGCTCTGGTCTTCGTCGACGAGAGCCACGTCACCGTTCCGCAGATCGGCGGCATGTATCGCGGCGACTTCCGCCGCAAGGCGACGCTGGCCGAATACGGCTTCCGCCTGCCCTCCTGCATGGACAACCGGCCGCTGCGCTTCGAGGAGTGGGACGCCATGCGGCCCCAGACGGTCGCGGTGTCGGCGACGCCGGGCGGCTGGGAGATCGGCGAGGCCGGCGGCGTGTTCGCCGAGCAGGTGATCCGCCCGACCGGCCTGATCGACCCGCCCGTCGAGGTGCGCCCCGCCCGCACCCAGGTCGACGACCTGGTCGGCGAGGTGCGGCTGGTGGCCCAGCAGGGCTACCGCGCCCTCGTCACCGTGCTGACCAAGCGCATGGCCGAGGACCTCACCGAATACCTGCACGAGCAGGGAATTCGCGTGCGCTACATGCACTCGGACATCGACACCATCGAACGCATCGAGATTATTCGCGACTTGCGCCTGGGTGCCTTCGACGTCCTCGTGGGCATCAACCTGCTGCGCGAAGGGCTCGACATTCCGGAATGCGCACTGGTCGCCATCCTGGACGCCGACAAGGAAGGTTTTCTGCGCAGCGAGACGTCGCTGATCCAGACCATCGGCCGCGCCGCGCGCAACGTCGACGGCAAGGTGCTGCTCTATGCCGACACCATCACGGGCTCGATGGAGCGTGCCATGGCCGAGACCAGCCGGCGCCGCGAGAAGCAGGAGGCCTACAACACCGAGAACAACATCACGCCGGAGAGCATCAAGAAGGGCATCGCCGACATTCTCGACACGCCGTACGAGCGCGACCACGTGCTGGTGGCGACCGGCCGCGGCGGCCCCGGATCGAAGTCGGGAGCCGGTTTCGAGGACGCCGCCACCATCGGGCACAATTTCCAGGCCGTCATCGCCGACCTCGAGGTCCGCATGCGCGAGGCCGCCGCCGACCTGAACTTCGAAGAAGCCGCCCGCCTGCGCGACGAGGTCAAGCGCCTTCGCGCCACCGAGCTCGCGGTGACGGACGATCCAACGGCCAAGGTGGTGGATATTTCCAAGGCACGGGCAGCGCGGGGTGGGGCCCCGGGCCGCAGCGCCCCACCCTCCCCTGGAGGGGGAGGGTCGCCGGCCAAAGGCCGGCGGGGTGGGGTGACAGCGCCCGACACCGGGCAAGGCTCCGGTGGCGTTCCCCGTGCCCGCCCCCACAAGCCCGACCTCGACGAGATGGGCATCGCGCTCTGGCACGAGCGCGGCGTCCACCGCCCGGACAGCAAGCGTCCAGACGCCGAGCGCCCGCGCAAGCCGACGCTCGACGAGATGGGCCCCGGCGTCGAGTCGATCCCCTACGGCAAGGACAAGCCCGCGGGCGACCGGCCCGCCGGCGAAAAGCCGTCCGGCCCCCGCTCCACTATGGGCCGCCCCGGCCAGCACGGCGGGTTCAAGCCGAAGCGGCGGTGATGTCGATCGCAAGCATTCCGTCCGCGTGACGGCACGGCCATTCCACTGGCGCTATTCCTCCGTAAGGAATATACTGCCGGCGGATGATCCGTTCGTTCAAAGACTCGGCGACCGCTCGCCTGTTCTCAGATGAGGACGTGCCGCGCTTTCGTGCCATCGAACGCCAGGCGCGGCGTAAGCTTCTGTTGCTGGACGGAGCCGCATCGCTGAACGATCTGCGTGTGCCGCCCGGCAATCGGCTCGAAGCGCTGAAAGGCAGTCGCGCCGGCCAGCATTCGATCCGCATCAATGATCAATGGCGAATCTGTTTCGTGTGGCTCGACGATGGTGCTGAGCAGGTCGAAGTCGTAGATTATCACTGAGAGCGAAAATGGCCGCGAAGAAGCTCCCTCCCATTCCGCCCGGCGAGATCCTGCTGGAGGAATTCATGAGGCCGAACGGGATCAGCCAGAACCGGCTCGCCCGTGACATCGATCTCGGTCCGGCGCGCATCAACGACATCGTGCACGGCCGCTCGGCCATCACGGCGGCCATCGCCCTGCGGCTCGCGAAGTTCTTCGGCACGACGCCGGAGCTGTGGATGAACCTGCAGTCCGGCTACGAACTGCGCAAAGCGCGCGCAGAAGACTGGCCGAAGATCGAGCGACGCGTGCGGGTGCTGGCGGCCGAGTGATCACGCCCGCTTCTGCCCCGCCTTCCCCGTCACCGGCACCAGATCGATGACCAGCCTGTGGCCGGTGGCGGCGGCGTAGTTCTCCAGCGTGCGGGTCGAGGGGTGCACGCGTCCGCCGTCGAGGCGGGCGACCGCAGATACCCGGCCGCATGGCACGCTCATTGCTGGTTCGGCGTCGTGCGCCGCGAGAGCGACGCCGCCGTTCACCACGCTTGCGCCAGGCCAAGACATGTCAGACCGCCTACTCGTCCGCGACGTGCTCGTGCTCGACGCGGAATCCGCCCCCGCCCGAAAGGACGTTCTTGTCGCCGGCGGCCGCATCGCCGCCGTGCAGGAGCCCGGCGCAACCGCAGAGGCGCGCGCGCCGCGCCCGGATGACGCGGGCCTGCGCATCATCGATGGGCGCGACCGCCTGCTGGTGCCCGGCCTGATCAACGCCCATACGCATTCGCCCCTCAACGTGCTGAAGGGCACGGGCGACGTGCTGAACCATCCGGCCTTCATGTGGCTGAACCAGGCCGATACGGCCGGCCGCAGCGCCGACGAGATCCGCGTCTCGGCACTGCTCGGCTGCATCGAGCATCTGAACAACGGCACGACCGCCGTGGTCGATCATTTCCCGGAGCAGGGTTTTTGTCCCGGCGACGTCGACGCGGTGGTCGAAGCCTATGCGGTGTCGGGACTGCGCGCGCTGGTGGCGCTGCGGGTGTTCGACGAGCCCTACACCGACATCGATCCGCCCGGCGGCCTGCCTGTCTCGATCGCGGCGCAGAATCCGCTGGCGCCGCCTCCGCTCGCCGACAGCCTCGCGCTGATCGAGGATGCCATCACGCGGCACGACGGCGCCGCCGACGACCGCATCACGATCTGTCCGGCGCCGTCCAATCCGAGCCGCTGCAGCGATGCGCTGCTCGACGCCGTGCGCGATATCGCTGCGCGACACGACACCGCCGTGCACATGCATCTGCTCGAGACCCGCGTGCAGGCCGAGATCGCCAAGAAACGCTACGGCACCACCATGGTGCGCCATCTCGACCGGCTCGGCCTGCTCGGGCCGCGGCTCTCCTGCGCCCACACGATCTGGATCGGCGACGACGACATCGCCCTGATGGCGGAGCGCGGCGGCATCGCGGTCCACAATCCGGAGAGCAACCTGAAGCTCGGCGCCGGCATCGCGCCGGTCGCCCGCATGCTGGCCGCCGGCATGACGGTCGCGCTCGGCACCGACGGCGCCTCGACCAACGACAATCTCGACATGCACGAGGTGATGCGCATCGCCGTGATGCTGCAGCGGCCGTCCGAGCCCGACCGCCGCCGCTGGCCGACCGCCGCCGATGGGCTGCGCATGGCGACGAGCGCGGGCGGCGCCGTGATGCGCTGCGCCGGCCTCGGCCGCATCGTGCCGGGCGCGCCGGCCGATTTCGTGCTGCACGACCTCGCGACGCCCGCGTGGACGCCGCTCAACGATCCGCTGACCCAGCTCGTGTTCGGCGCCTCCGGATCGACGGTCGATACCGTCGTGATCGACGGCCGCATCGTGGTCGAAGGCGGCCGCATCGTCGCCTTCGATCCGGAGCCGGTTTTGCGCGAGGCGAAGGATCTGGTCCGCCATCTGCGCGCGCGCAACACCGCCCTGTACGGACTGGCCGCCCGCATCGCCGCCCTGTCCTGATCAGGGTTTTCGAGCGCTTACGGTCCGCTCGTCCCCGCGAAGGCGGGGACCCAGGTGCGGCCCAGGAGCGGCGCGGCGTGTCGCCCCTGGATGCCCGCTTTCGCGGGCATGAGCGGAGGGCGAGGGACAAACTGGTCCACGCTCCTGCACGCTCCACGCGAATATGTGAGCGAATTTCGAAATTCCGTCGCTTTGCATACGAAACGGCACTTTGCCTACAAGGTTGCCCAATTTCCCGGCATTCGCCCCTCGAGAACCTCGCATACAGACCGGACCCGCGCTGGCCCGCCCCTTGCTGACGAGACGGCAGGGAGGCCGCCATGGAATTGGACGATGTCCGCACGATCGCCCAGGCCGTGCAGGGACGCCTGAGCACCGACATCCTGTTCGGCCGGCTGGCACCGGACGACCGGCTGCGGCTCGGGCCGCTGTGCGAGACCTACGCGGTCGGCATGAGCCCGATCCGCGAGGCCCTGGCGCAGCTCGTCGGGCGCGGCCTGGTGATCCAGGACGGCCAGCGCGGTTTTCGCGTGGCGCCGATCTCGCGGCACGAGCTCGACGACATCACGGCGACGCGGATCAGGTTGGAGACCATGGCGCTGCGCGACGCCATCGCGCACGGCGACGACGAATGGGAGGCGCGGATTCTCGCCGCCCATCACCGTCTCGCCCGCCGCCCGCGCACGCCCGACAAGCTGGTCGACGAGCCGTGGGAGGCGCTGCATCGCGGCTTCCATCTGGCGCTGATCGAGGCCTGCGGCTCAGCCCTGCTGCTCGAGTTCTGCAGCGACCTGCACGACCGCTTCGACCGCTATCGCCGTCTCGCCGTGTTGCAGGCCGGCCGCCATCCGAAGATCACGGCGAGCGCACACGGGGCCATCGTCGAGGCGGCGCTGGCGCGCGACGCCGAGCGCGCCGCCACGCTGCTCGCGCGTCACATCGCCGAAGCGGCCGCAGACGTCGCGCGCATGGGCGCCCCGTGCTTTCCGGATGGCAAGACTGCAGCCGCGCAGCGTGGCACGTCGCTTGCTGAGACACCGACATCCTCGCCTGCACGCCGCCGGACCGTCCGCGGCGCCCGCCCGCACGCATCGAGCCAGAAAGGAAAGCCGCGATGACCTCACCCGACCAGCGCATCCTCAGCCGGCGCAGGGTTCTGGAGATCGGCGGAACCGCGGCCCTGTCGGCCGCCATGCTGTCGCTCGGCGACCGCGGCGGCGTTTCGCGCGCCAACGCCGCCGAGACGGCGGTGTCGTTCCAGCTCTCCTGGATCAAGAGCATCCAGTACGGCGGCTATTTCGCCGGCATCGACCAGGGCATCTACAAGAAGTTCGGCATCGACCCGACCTTCGTGTCGGGCGGCCCCAACGTGGATCCCGTCGCCAACGTGGCGAGCGGCCGCTCGCCGATGGGCGACCGTCCCATCGGCCCGCTCATCGTGGCGCGAGAGAAGGGCATCCCGATCAAGGTGATCGGCACGGTGTTCCAGAAGAGCCCGTACAGCATCATCAGCCTCGCCAAGACGCCGATCCGCACCGCCAAGGAGCTCGCCGGCAAGACCATCGCGACCGCCACGTCCGGCCGCCCGATGATGATCTATCTGATCAAGGAGGCGGGCCTCGATCCGGCCTCGGTCAATCTGGTGCCGTCGTCACCCGATCCGTCGGCGCTGGTCAGCGGCCAGATCGACGGCTATGCCGGCTACTCCACCAACCAGGGCGTGATGCTGCAGACTCGCGGCATCGAGATCGTCACGCTCAACGCCCACGACCTCGGCCTGCCCGAGACCACCGGCACCCTCTACGCCCGCGAGGACTTTCTGAAGGACAACCGCGACCTCGTCGTGCGCTTCCTGCGCGCCTCGGCGGAGTCGTGGCGCTGGGCGCTCGATCATCCGGAAGCCACCGCCAAGATGATGGTCGAGAAGTACGGCAATCCCGGCCTCAACTACGAGGCGCAGCTCACCGAGATCAAGGACAGCAAGCCCTATATCGAGGCCGGCCCGGCGATGAGCCGTGGCCTGCTGGTGCTCGACATGCCGCTGTTCGCCAAGATCATCGAGCTCTACCGCACGGTCGGTCTCGTCAAGGGCGACATGAAGGTCGAGGAGCTGTGCGACCCGAGCTTCGCCGACGCGGCGGCCAAGAGCTGATACCAGTCTACACGAGCTCCGACCCGTCATGCGCGGGCTCGACCCCGCGCATCCATCGCTTGAAGTGAGCTTATTTCGAAATGCGCTGGATTGCCGGGTCAAGCCCGGCAATGACGTCGACGACCTGAACGCAGAGAGCTGAACGGAGACGAGCGCGCCGTGTCGCGGGACATCAAGGTCGACCATGTCACGATGGTGTTCGAGGGACGGGGCCAGCCGGTCATCGCCCTCGAAAAGGTCGACCTGCATGTCCCGACCGGCCGCTTCGCCTCGATCATCGGCCCGTCGGGCTGCGGGAAGTCGACGCTGCTGCGGCTCGTCGCCGACGTGATGCAGCCGTTTGCCGGCTCCGTGACGCTGTCAGGGGTTTCACCGCGAAAAGCGCGCCACGAGCATGCGATCGGCTTCGTGTTCCAGAGCCCCACGCTGCTGCCGTGGCGCACCGTGCGGCAGAATGTCGAGCTGCCGCTCGACGTCGTCGGCCGCAAGAGCACCCGCCGCTCCGCCAAGACGCCGGACGAGCTGATCGAGCTGGTCGGCCTGAAGGGGTTCGAGGGCGCGCTGCCGCATGAGCTCTCCGGCGGCATGCAGCAGCGCGTCGCCATCGCCCGCGCGCTGGTGCTCGAGCCCGACGTGCTGCTGCTCGACGAGCCGTTCGGCGCGCTCGACGAGATCACCCGCCAGCGCATGAACATCGAACTCTTGCGCATCTGGGCCGAGTCGGGCACCACGGCGCTGCTGGTGACCCATTCGATCGCCGAAGCCGTGTTCATGAGCGACGAGGTGCATGTGATGAGCGCGCGCCCCGGCCGAATCTCCGGCGTGGTCGACGTGCCGCTGGCGCGGCCGCGCACCCTCGACATGATGCGCACGCAAAATTTCTACGACTGCGTCAACCGCGTCCGCGACGGCCTGTTCGGCCGCGACGCCGAGCCGGCCGAGCACGGCGCGGGCGCGCCTGTCGAGGCCTGGTGATGGCCGCCGCCGGCACGCTGCAGAGAACCTGGGCCGCGTCCTGGCGGCCGCTGACCACGCTGGTGGTGCTGATCGCCGCCGCCGAGATCGCCCAGCGCGCCGGTCTGCTGCCCGTGTTCGTCCCCTCGCCCGGCCAGGTGCTGGCCGAGGCGATCCAGGATCCGCGGCTGATCACCGAGAATGTCGGCCAGACCGCCTGGCGGGCCGCCGCCGGCTACGGCATCGCCGCCAGCATCGCCATCGTCGCCGCCTCGGCCGCCGTGCTGGTGCGTCCGCTCTACGGGCCCGTCTACAATCTCGGCGTGACGCTGCACAGCATTCCGATCATCGCGCTGGCGCCGCTGCTCGCCACCTGGATCGGCAACGGCTCGCAATTGCAGATCGCCATCGCGGCGCTGACCAGCCAGTTCGCCATGCTGGTCGGCACCATCCAGGGGCTTCGCGCCGCCGACGAGCGGCAACGCGAGCTTCTCCATGTGCTGTCGGCGACCCGGCTGCAGATGCTGCGCTATCTGCTGGTGCCGAGCGCGCTGCCCTATCTGTTCGCCGGCCTGAAGATCGCCGCGCCCTCGGCGGTGCTGGGCGCCATCACGGCCGAGTGGGCCGGCGCCGATCGCGGCGTCGGCGCCATGATGCTGTACGCGCTGTTCGCCTACGATCCGCCGAAGGTGTGGCTCTCGGTGGTGCTCACCTGCCTGTTGGCGGCGAGCGGCTACGGCCTCTTCGCCGCGATCGAGCGCGTCGCCATCTTCTGGGAGCCCGGCGCGACGCTGGCGGACCAGCCATGAGCGCCGAGGATCTCTCCATCGACCGGCCGCGGGCCGGCCGGCTCCTCGCCCGACGGCTCGCGCTGATCGCCCTCACGGTCGGCATCCTGGTGCTCGCCTGGCAGCTCGTCGTCACCGGCCTGCGCATCCCGCCCTATCTGATCCCGGCACCCGGCCCAGTCGCCCAGGCCTTCGTCGCCAATCTCGGCGTGATCGGCACCCAGACGGCCTTCACGCTGACGGCCGCTGCGCTCGGGCTCACGGTCTCGACGGCGCTGGCGACCGGCATCGCGCTCGCCTTCTCGATGAACCGCAATCTCGCCCAGGCCTCGCTGCCCGTGGTGATCGCCTTCCGCTCCACCCCGGTCGCCGCCGTCGCGCCGCTCGCGATGCTGTTTCTCGGCCGCGGCATCAGCACCAGCATGGCGGTGGTCACCATCGTGTCGTTCTTTCCGCTGCTGGTGAACCTGATGCGCGGGCTCGCCGGCGCCGATCGCAACGCCGCCGAGCTGATGCATGTCTACGGCGCCAGCCGCTGGCAGCAGATGCGCTATGTCCGTATTCCGTATGCGCTGCCGTTCCTGTTCACCGGCATGCGCATCGCCGCGTCGAGCGCCATCCTGGGCGCCATGCTGTCCGAGTGGATCACCGGCTCCAAGGGACTCGGCAATCTCATCCTCGATTCCGGCGAGATGCGCGAGACCGAGCTTCTGTGGGCGGCGGTCGTCACCTCGATCACGATCGCGCTGTCGGTGTTCTGGATCACCTCGGCCGGCGAAAAGCGTTTCGTCCACTGGCGGGCCTGAGCCCGCTTTGTCATAGTTCGTCCAGGCCGGGATGAGGCTGCCGCCATGAGGCTTCTGTCCGAGCGCGATATCGAGCGCCTGCTCGACTCCGAAAGCGCGATCGCCGCAGCCGAAGAAGCATATCGCCGGCATTCCGCCGGCGCCATGCCGGCGCCCGGCCGTCTCGACCTGCTGCGCCACGACCCCATCGGCGGCGCCCTGGTGCTGGGCGGCCACTCGTTCGACCACCGCTTCGCCGTCAAGACCAATGTTCACGCCTATGCGGGCGACGCGACGCTGTCGCGCAGCGCCGGCAGCGCGCTGGTGCTGTGGGACGGCGTCGCCTGCGTGCCGCTCGCCTTCATGGCGACGACGGCGTTCAACGATCACCGCACCGCCGCCGGCTTCGCCGCCGCGGCCCGCCTGCTGGCGCCCAAGGACACCCATACGCTCGCGGTGTTCGGCGCTGGAAAGATTGCCCCGGCGACCGTGCTGTATCTCGCCGCGGTGCGCAAATTCTCGCGCATCCTGATCGTCGGACGCGACCAGGACCGCGCCCACGCCCTCGCCGCCGGCCTGGGGGTGCGACCGGAGCTCGCCGGTGCCATCGTCGCGGTGGAGAGCGATGCGGGCCGCGCCGCCAACGAGGCCGACGTCATCGCCGCCGTAAGCACGGCCGAGCAGCCGGTGTTCCCGGGCGAAGCGGTGCGGCCCGGCACCTTCGTGGTGCTGGGCGGCGCCAACCGGCCGAACACCCGCGAGGCCGACGACGCCTTCATCCGCCGCGCCCGCATCTTCACCGACCATCTCGACGGTTGCCTCGCCCGCGCCGGCGACCTCGTCATCCCGCTCGCCTCCGGCGCGCTGTACCGCGACCAGATTTTCGGGGAGATCGGGACCGTGCTGGCGACGGGCGTCGTCCCGCCCGCCCCGGAAGGCACCGACGTGACCGTGTTCAAGTCGATCGGCATCGCCGGCCAGGACGTGGTTCTGGCCGGCCTGATCTACGATCGCGCCGTACGGGACGGCGTCGGGCTGGAGTTCGATCCGCGCGACGGCCCTCACACGGCCGGCGCGGCCGTGCCATGACGACGACACTCATCCGCGACGCCACCATCCTGACGCTCGATGCCGCCGAGCGGATTTTTGCCCGCGGCCATGTCCTGGTCCGCGACGGGACGATCGTCGCCGTGGGCGACGACGATTATGCGGGTCCGGAGGTGCCGGACCGCACGCTCGACGGCGCAAGCCGCCTGGTCGCACCGGGCCTGATCAACGCCCACACCCATTCGCAGTCGAGCACCATGGCGGGCTTCGGCGACCGCCTCAGCCATCCGGCCTTCATGTGGCTGACCCAGGCGCACACGTCGCGGCGGACGCCCGACGAGATCCGCCTCGCCGTGCTGCTGACTGCCTGGGGCCTGATGACCAGCGGCACCACGGCGGCGATCGATCACTTCCCGGGCCAGCGCTTCACGGCCGCCGACATGGACGCCGTGCTGGCCGCCTGGGAGGAGACCGGCCTGCGCGTCGCGCTCGGCATGCGCTTCTTCGACGGCGCCTTCAGCGACATCTTTCCCGATGCGCCGCTGCCCGACGCGTTGCGCGACCGCATGGCGCAGGTCGAGATCCTGAAGCCGCAAGGAGTCGACGAGCTGCGCGACCTGATGACCGACACGATCGCACGCTGGCACGGCCGCGCCGGCCGGCTGTCGGTGTTTCCCGCGCCCTCCAATCCCGACCGCTGCACCGATGCGGCGCTTCTGCTCTGCGCCGAGCTTGCGGAACGACACGACACCGGCATCCACACGCATCTGCTTGAGACCCGGCGACAAGCCGCCCTCGCCCTCGAAAAGTACGGCGAAACCGCCGTGCGGCACCTGGAAACGCTCGGCGTCCTGTCGGCTCGCTGGTCCTGCGCGCATTCGATCTGGCTCGACGACGCCGACATCGACCTTCTGGCGGCGCGCGGCGCCGTCGCGGTGCTCAACCCCGAGAGCAATGCCCGCATCGGCACCGGCCTGGCGCGGGCACCCGAGATGCTGAGGCGCGGCGTTACGTTGGCGTTGGGCACCGACGGGGCGAGCGCCAACGACAACATGGTGCTGCACGAGGCGATGCGCGCGGTGGCGACCAGCCACCGCGCCGGCGAACAGGACCGCAGCCGTTGGATCACGGCGCGCGACGCGCTGCGGATGGCGACCGCAGGCGGCGCGGCGGCGCTGCGCCGGCCGGGCCTCGGTACCATCGCGCCCGGCGCGCCGGCCGACCTCGCGCTCTATCGCCTCGACGCGCCCTGGTGGGTGCCGCTCAACGATCCGGTGGCGCAGCTCGTCTTCGCCGAGACCGGCGGCGCGGTCGACACCGTGATGATCGATGGGAAGATCGTGGTGGAGAACCGCAAGGTGACGACCTTCGACACCCAGGCCCTGGCCGAGGAGGTGCGCGCCATGACGCGCTCGCTGCGCAAGCGCAATGCCGATCTGTTCGACGTCGCCACCGAGATCGCCGGGGTCGTGCCGTGACGCCGCCCCCGCCCGCGCGCCTCGTCGACCTCGTGATCACGGGCGGCCTCGTCGTCGCGCCGGAGACGACCGTGCCGGCCGCCATCGCGGTCGACCAGGGCCGCATCGTCGCCATCGGGCAGCCCGACGCACTGCCGCCTGCCCGTGAAACGATCGACGCGACCGGGCTCTTCGTGTTGCCCGGCGCCATCGATGTTCACGTGCATTTCCGCGAGCCCGGGTTCTCGCACAAGGAGACCTGGACGAGCGCCACGCAGGCCGCCGCGGTCGGCGGCGTCACTACGGTGTTCGACATGCCGAACACCGACCCGCCGACCGGAAGCGTCGCGGCCCTGGAGCAGAAGCACGCCATCGCGGCCGCGCAGGCGATCGTCGATTTCGGCCTCTACGGACTGATCGGCGAGACAAATCTCGATCAGCTCGAGGCGATGGCGCAGGCCGGCGCCGCCAGCTTCAAGCTCTATATGGGCAGCGAGAATCCCTTGGTGCCCTGCCCGTGCGACGGCGCCATCGTCGAGGCCTTCGAGATTATGGCGCGGCTCGGCATCCGCTGCACCGTGCATGCCGAGAACACGCCGCTGCTGTCCTGGCGGGGCGAGCGCCTGCGCGCCGCCGGCCGCACCGATGCGGCCGCCCATCTCGAACAGCACATCGACCTCGCCGCCGTCGAGGCGGTATCCCGCACCGCCGTGTTCGCCGAGTGGACGGGCGCCAAGGTGCACATCGCCCACGAGAGCACGCGCCATTCGCTGCCGCATATCCGCTTCGCCAAGGACCGCGGCGTCGACATGACGGTCGAGACCTGCCCGCACTATCTGTTCCTGTCCACCGACGACGGCGCCCGGCTCGGCGAGAATTTCATGCGGGTGAAGCCGCCGGTGCGCGAGCCGGGGCACGCCGGGCCGCTGTGGAACGCGCTTTTGGACGGCACCATCGACATCCTTTCCACCGACCACGCCCCGCATCTGCGCGCCGAGAAGATGCGGCCGGTGATCTGGGACTGCGCGCCGGGCTTTCCCGGCGTCGAGACCTCGATGGTGCTGATGCTCGCCGAAGTGTCCCGCGGCTGCCTCACGCTCGGCCAATACGTGCGGATGGCCTGCGAGGCGCCGGCAAAGGCCTTTGGCCTCTATCCGCGCAAGGGCGTGCTGGCGGTCGGCGCCGACGCCGACATCGTGCTGGTCGACATGGAAAAAACCGGCCGCGTCGCGGCCGACGGGCTGCACTCGATCGGCAACGCGACGCCGTTCGAAAGCTTCGAGATCCGCGGACGGCCGGTGCGCACCTTGGTGCGCGGCGCCACCGTCGCCCTCGACGGCCGCCCGGTCGGCACGCCCGGCTGGGGCCGCGCCGTCACGGCGCCGAGATAGACGCGGCCCGATGCCGGCGCAACGGTCAGCGCCGTGCCGCGCCGCGACGACCTTCGACTCCGGCTGCGGCCGGGCCGCTTCGACGCTCAGGCCGCCGGCGCCCTATCGGACCGCCGCCAGTGGCAGTCGCGGTGGCAGCAGCTCTCGTGTCCGTCCAGAACGCGCTTGTTGATGCGGAGCAGGCGGTCGCAGAGCGTCGAGATCGCCAGCGGCTTCTCGATCGGGTAGCAGACATGGAGGCCGAGCCCGTAACCGAGATCGGCGGCCGCATCGATGACGTTTCGGCCGGCTCCGCCGACGATCAGCACCGGAATGACGCAGCCGAGCGCCGCCAGCGCCGCGAAGAACTCCCCGACGTCGCGCCCCCCCACCGTCGTTTCCGAGACGATGCAATCGAAATTGTGGGTTTCGATCATGGCCTCCGCATCGGCGAAAGTGGGCACCGCGACCGGTGCCCATCCGACCGTCGCGGCGAACTGGGAGATCGCCCGCCGGCTGGCGGCGTCGTCGTCGAGGACCAGCACGGAATTGCGCCAGAGAATCCGGCGGGGCGTCGGAACCAGGTCGGTTGCGGGCGAGTGCATGTGAAGGCTCCGTCGCAAAGGAAAAGCGCCGCATTGCGACCGGACTGGATCGCCGTCGGCGCAGGAGACTCACGGAAGGGGGGTGATTACAACGTCACGAATCGGGAGCGTTGAGGCAGCAGTCGACGACAACGCCCGGTCGCCCATTGACGCCGATCAAAAATGGCAACCGCAGTGACAGATTTGACGTCGCCGCGGCGCGAAAAACACGGGTGGTCGAGGTGAGCGGGCGGTGGCGAGGCGGCCCGACGGGAGGTGTTCCGTCGCCCTGCGGCAAGGCGCGAGGACTCAGGAGGTCTGCATCCGAAGTCGCCCGAGCACGGTCGCTCGCCCCGAGACGACATAGCGGCGGCAGCGTCCGATCAGCTTCTCGGCCGGACCGCGAAGGCGCCCCGGCATCGTGCCGACGAGCCGGACCAAGGCCGGATGATAGGATGCGATCCTGTGGGTCTTGTGAAAGTCGCCGAACACCGAATCCCATTCGGCGTCGTCCTCGCCGAAGCTCTCCGGAACCCGGACGCGGGTGATGCTGTCGCCGATCGGTCCGGTCGCGACCGAGGGCGCATCGCTCAGAAAAAGCAGATGGAAGGACGATGGCGGGCGCCAGCGAGCCAGCGCCCGGAGCAATCGTTCCGCCGCGTCCGGCGGTGCCGTCCCCGGCATCTCGTGCCGGACGAACAGGATGCGCGCCGGCGATGACAGCGCCCGGCGGAAGCGATGAACCAGGAAAGCCCGCTGCGCCGCCACCCGCCCGTGCTGGGTCATGAAATCCGGATGCAACGGATAATCGTGGACGTGACCGAAATCGAAATGCCGATCGAAGACCCACCCGTCGCGGAACTCCATGCGGTCGGGCTGGAGCATTCCCGAGAACCCGGTCTCGATGGCGGCGACGGCCCCTCGTTCCGCGACCAGACCCAGTCGAACGGCATCGTGCCCGAATGGATCATCATGCGGCGCTGGTGCTGCGCCGTGTAGCAACGATGACCCAGGCTGATCACCAGATCGAGCATGCGACGACGTCCCTCCGATCCAAAACCGTCGACGAGCAGGCCGCACACGCGCATCGAGCAACCGAGCCGGGACCTTTCCCTGCGCCCCATTTGAGCGCGAGACGCACGTCAATGCAACCGTTAGGCGATCCGTACAGGAATACTAGTCATACGTGTTCGTGGGGATTTCCGGCACAAAGTCCCGCCAGCCGCGTGGCCTGGCCGAAACGGCATCGCAGCGCCGTCACGGGGTGGCTCGACCGGAGCATCGCGCGCGGGTCCCGCCTGGCGGCACCCGGCGGTCTCGCGCGAGGACGAACCCGACCCGCACGGGTCCACGGCACCGTCGCCCGAACAGCCGACGGCCATCTCGACCAAAAACCCGGTGTGGATACGGATCGTTCGCTGGTGCTGCCGGTCAGGATTGAACTGACGACCTCTCCCTTACCAAGGGAGTGCTCTACCACTGAGCTACGGCAGCATCGCGCCCGCATTTGCCGGGCGACGCACGGCTCGGGACGGGGGTTCCTTGCCACAAGGCCGGGGGCGGCGCAAGCGTCGGCCTAGGCCCGCCCGGGCGGTTCCAGGGGCAGCCGTCGCCGGATGGCCGCCGGAGCCCGTTGATTCGCCCACAAGCGGTTGATCTTTATCATTCTACCGAGGGGTGGCTTCGCCCACGATCCGGCCCGTGCCGGCCGCGCGGCCGGCACGGTGTGTATCTCGCGGTCGTCCCACCGGTGCTCCTCGTCTCGACAAGGCGAGCCGGTCGCTGGAGCGTTTCGCTCCGCCGACACCGTTTCGCCCCCGGAAAGCTGCGCCGGCGCCAGGCGACCGCCTCGAGCGGGGGCTTCAACATGAGCATCGATCTGGGCGTCGAGTCGCTTCGTCCGAAGAGCGGCCGCACGCCGGAACAGGAAAGCGGCTTCGCCCGCTTCGCCATCGTCTTCACCAACTGGTCCGAGCGCTGGTATCCGGACTCCTTCGTCTTCGCCGCCCTGACCGTGATCGGCGTGGCGATCGCCGCGGTGTCGCTCGGCGGCAAGCCGCTCGATGTCGCCGTCGCCTTCGGCACCGGCTTCTGGACCATCATCATCTTCACGATGCAGATGGCCATGGTGGTCATCACCGGCTTCGTGGTGGCGACCTCGCCGCCCGCCGCGGCCTTCATCGACTGGATCGCCCGGCTGCCGCGCACCGGCCGCGGCGCCATCGCCTTCATCGCCTTCGTCAGCATGTCGGCCTCGTTCCTCAACTGGGCTTTCAGCATGATCCTGGGCGGCCTGCTGGTGCAGGCGCTGGCGCGGCGCACCGAGCTCAAGATGGATTACCGGGCCGGCGGCGCCGCCGCCTATCTCGGGCTCGGCGCCACCTGGGCGCTCGGCCTCAACTCCTCGGCGGCGCAGCTCCAGGCCAATCCGGGCAGCCTGCCCAAGGCGATCTCGGACATCACCGGCGTCATCCCGTTCACCGAGACGATCTTCCTGTGGCAGTCGATGGCGATGGCGCTGATCATCCTGATCGTGTCGGTGCTGATCGCCTATTTCTCGGCGCCGCGTGCCGGGGCCGCCAAGACGGCCGAGGATTTCGGCATCGACCTGACCCCGAAGGTCGGCGACGGCTTCAAGGCGTTCCGCCCCGGCGAGTGGCTGGAGCGCACCCCGATCATCTCGATCCTGCTCGCCGTGCTGGGCTTCGGCTTCATCTATGTCGAGTTCACCACCAAGGATCCGTTGCTGGCGATCTCCAACCTCAACACCTACAACCTGCTGTTCCTGCTGGTCGGCCTGGTGCTGCATTGGCGGCTCGGCAACTTCCTCGCGGCGGTCTCCAAGGCGGTGCCGACCACGGCCGGCGTCTTGATCCAGTTTCCGCTCTACGGCTCGATCGCCGTGATGCTCACGGCCGTGAAGGGCTCCGACGGCTTCACCATCTCGCACCACCTCGCCAACCTGTTCGTCAGCGTCTCCAACCAGGAAACCTTCCCGGTGCTGATGGGCATCTACTCGGCCGTGCTGGGCTTTCTGGTGCCGTCGGGCGGCGGCAAGTGGATCATCGAGGCGCCCTATGTGATGCAGGCCGCCAAGGACCTGCACACCCACATGGGCTGGGCCGTGCAGGTCTACAACGCGGCGGAAGCCATCCCGAACCTGATCAACCCGTTCTGGATGCTGCCGCTGATCGGCGTGCTCGGCCTGAAGGCGCGCGACATCGTCGGCTTCACCTTTACGCAGTTCATCTTCCACATCCCGATGGTGCTGTTCCTGCTGTGGTTCTTCGGCCGCACCCTGCTGCCGACCTGACCGTGGCGACATGATCTTTCCGGGCGGCGGGCCTGCCCCGCCGCCCGGACCCGTTTCGGAGCATCGCGAATCGGGTCGCCGAGCGGCCCGGCAGGCGCGTTGCGCCGGCCGGGCCGCCGTGCTCTAAGGCCCGCCATGGCCGAGTCCGGAAAAGCGCAGGAGCGCGCCGCCCGCGAGCAGCGCCTGTCGGCGGCGCTGCGGGAAAACCTGAGGCGCCGCAAGGCCCAGTCGCGCGCCCGCACGGTGCCGGCTGCCGGGGCATCCCCGGACGCCGCGATGTCGCCCGAACGCCCGGCCGAGTCCCACGATTCCGCCGGATTCCTCGACGAGAACCAGCCCGGGTAGGCACGGGCAAGACAACACGCGGGCGGCGCTGCCGGACTATTCCGGCCGCTGCACCGGGAGGGGGCATCATGGACCGGATTCGCATCGTGGGCGGCAGGCCGCTGAATGGGCGGATCGCCATCTCGGGCGCCAAGAACGCCACCCTGCCCCTGATGATCGCCAGCCTGCTCACCGACGAGCCGCTGGTGCTGGAGAACGTGCCCCGGCTCGCCGACGTCGCCCTCCTGCAGCGCATTCTCGGCAATCACGGCGTCGACGTGATGGTCGGCGGCAAGCGGCCGGGCGACGGCGAGTACGACGGGCAGACTTTGCATATCTCGGCCAAGCGTATCGTCGACACCACGGCGCCCTACGATCTCGTCTCGCGCATGCGGGCGAGCTTCTGGGTGATCGCGCCGCTGGTCGCCCGCATGGGCGTCGCCAAGGTGTCGCTGCCCGGCGGCTGCGCCATCGGCACGCGCCCGGTCGACCTCCTGCTGATGGCGCTGCGCGACCTCGGCGCCGACATCGAGATCGACGGCGGCTACGTTCTGGCGAAGGCGCCGCACGGTCTGCGCGGCGGCGAGATCGTCTTCCCGAAGGTGACGGTGGGCGGCACCCACACGGCCTTGATGGCGGCCGTGCTGGCGCACGGATCGAGCGTCATCGAGAACGCCGCGCGAGAACCCGAGATCGTCGACGTCGCCGACTGCCTGATCAAGATGGGGGCCCGCATCAGGGGCGCCGGCACCTCACGCATCGAGATCGACGGCGTCACCCGGCTCGACGGCACGCGCCACCGCGTGGTGTCGGATCGCATCGAGACCGGCACCTATGCCATGGCGGTCGCCATGACGGGCGGCGACGTGCTGCTGGAAGGCGCCAGGCCCGAGCTGCTGCAGTCCGCCCTCGACGTGCTGGTCGAGGCCGGCGCCGAGATCGCGGCGACCAACGAGGGCATCCGGATCAGGCGCAACGGCGCCGGCATCGCCCCTGTCGAGGTGACGACCGCGCCGTTTCCGGGCTTCCCGACCGATCTGCAGGCCCAGCTCATGGCGCTGATGACGCGGGCCAAGGGCACCTCGCACATCACCGAGACGATCTTCGAGAACCGCTTCATGCACGTGCAGGAGCTGGCCCGCTTCGGCGCCGACATCCGGCTCGACGGCGAGACCGCGACCATCGCGGGCGTGCCGAAGCTCAAGGGCGCCCCCGTGATGGCGACCGATCTGCGCGCCTCGGTGTCGCTGGTCATCGCCGCGCTGGCGGCCGAGGGCGAGACGCTGGTCAACCGCGTCTACCATCTCGACCGCGGCTTCGAGCGGCTGGAGAACAAGCTGATCAATTGCGGCGCCGAGATCGAGCGCATCAGCGCCTGAGTTTTCACGCGGCCTCGAGAAAATCGGGGACGCCTCGTCGGGGAACCGATACCGCGGTGCGGCATTGGCTCACGAACAACCCACGCACCCCGCGAGGCGGATCATGCATTCCAGGATGCCACGTTTGGCCGCGCTGACGCTCGCCGGCACCCTCGCGGCGCTCGCGACCGCCGCACACGCCCAGCAGAACCCGCCGCTGCCGGCGATGCCGTCGACCGGCGGTGTGAGCACGCTGTCGAGCCAGCCGGTGGCTCTCACCGAGGATCAGAAGCGGGCGGTCGCCCGCGCCGTCGCACAGGCCGGCCGCAAGGTGGCTGTGCCGCCCGGCGTCGATGCCCGGGTAGGCGCCGAGCTGCCCGCCTCCATGGAGCTCTACATGCTGCCCGATGTGGCGCTGGCCGACATTCCGGAAGCCAAGCCCTATCGCTACACCATCGTCGAGAATCGCGTCGTGCTGGTCGACCCCACCAACATGCGGGTGGTCGAGGTCCTGGAGAAATAGCGAGCGCGGAGCTGCGGCGTCACGACGACGGGCCGGCGCTTTTCGGTCTCGACCGGGAGCCGGCGGATCGCGCGGTCGCCCGCGTGGCGACGTTCAGCGCAACGGCGGCACGAACAAGCGCCTTGAACGCCTCCTCGTCGATCTCGTCGCCCTCGCGCAGATCGATCGCCCGCCTGGTGTTGCCGTCGAGGCTTGAATTGAAAAGGCGCGCGGGGTCCTTCAACGAGGCGCCCTTGGCGAAGGTCATTTTCACGACGGCTTTGTACGTCTCGCCCGTGAAGATGATGCCGGCATGCTCCCACACCGGAACCCCTCGCCACTTCCACGTCTCGACGACATCGGGACAAGCGTCCTTGACGAGAGCTCGGACGCGGGCGAGCGTCTCGCCACGCCAGTCACCCAGCTCCTTGATCTTCGCATCGATCAGCCGAGCCGCGGACGCGTCGGCTGTGGCGGCGTCCGAACCGGTCGCGCTCTTGGTCATCTGGGCCAACCCTTCCTTGCGATCGCTGCCGATCGGGGCTCTTCGGCGCTACTTCGCCGGCGACCCGGCCTTCAGCATACGGCTCGCCGCGGTCGGCAGCACGTCGAGGTAAGGCCCCATGAAAAACCGCTCGCCGGTGCCGTCGCCGAACGACGCGTCATAGGCATCGATCATCTCGCGCACCGTCGCGGCGCAGGCCGGCATCGAGTCGACGATCAGCTCGCCCATCATCGCGTCGGCGCTCGCCTGCCGTGAGCGCGGATCGGCCGCGATGGTCCGCATCAGGCAATCGGTCGTGGCGTGCATGGCGCTCTGCAGGGCGGCATGCGGAACGGCGGCCTGCTTCGGCTGCGGATCGAGCGGCCCGGTTGCAGCCGTCACCACCAGCGACACGGCGAGCAGCGGTGCCATGATCATGGAACGTCTCCCCCGTTCGGCCCTGCACACGTCCCCCGCGCGCGCCCGCGCACTCCCGACAAAGCAAGAGGCACGCCAGCCACTCGCGGCGGCCACGTTCCAATCTATTGGAAACATCCTTAACGGCGCGTTTGGACTTGCGGCGTGGCCGTGGCGAAACAGGTGGCGGGCCGCGCCCAGGAACCCGGCCGGCCCGCGGGTCAACAGGTCGCCCCTCCCCCTGGGTTTTGCGGCGCCGCCGCGCTGCCCAGGGGAGGGTGAACGCCAATCAGGCCGGGCGGGCGGGATCGACCGCGGTCTTCCACTTCGACATGCTGTCCGCGATGATGCGGGTCGACGTCATGGCGGCCTGGTTGAGCTGGGCATAGCCGGCGAGCTCGCGCTGCACCCGCTCGCCTTCGCTCGAGATGTAGTCGCGCAGCGTCTGCAGCTCGCCGATCAGGTTGTCGATCTCGGCCAGCGACGTGCCGGCGACCCGCTGCACCAGGGTCGAGATGTTGCTCGCCGCGAACTCGCCCGAGCCGGTGTCGCCGCTGCGCCGCACCGGCGTGAAGTCGCGCCGGACGAACTCGCGGATCTCGCCCTCGAACGTGGTGGCGGCGGCCTCGACGTCGTCCTGCGGCTGGATGGTGGTGTTCAACGTCATTCTCCCCGTACTCCTGATTTGAACAAGTCAGTCCCCGTTGCGTGCGGCGCCCGAGCCCCGACCGCCTTTCGGCGGGCCCCCGGGGAGAAAGCGATGGCGCACCCAATCGAGACGATTAGCTCAGCCCAATGGGGCCTCGTCGGGGCCGATATGCGGCACCGTCTGCCCTCGTCGCGCCGAACGATCGTCGCATTTTGGAGATCCGGACCGACGCTCACGCATCCGTGTGACGGCATGGCGGAACGGACCGGGAGCGACGGCGTTTGGTTGCAGTGCCTTCAGCACCGGAGAAACTGCATGACCGCAACTCGCCTGCTCGCCGTCGGCCTGGCGCTCCTGTCGGGAACCGCCGCCGTGAACGCCCAGACCGTCATCTCCCGCGAGGTGTCGAACGAGCCCGTCGAGACCCTGATCACCCGCGGGCCGGACGGCATCACGGTGACGCGCCGGCCGCTGCAGACCATGGCGGCCCCGGTGGTCTCCACCACGCCGGTGTTCCCGACCTACGGCCCGTCCGGTGAGCTCTACACCCAGAGCTGGGTGCCGGCGCCCGCCTGGACCCCCGGCTATGCGGCGAGCCCGGGCTATGCCGTGGTCGCGCCCGCCGCGCCGGGCTATGGCAGCATCGACGTGCGCCCCTATGCGCCGCCGCCGGCGACGACCCGCACCGTCGTGGTCGACGAGGACGAGGTCATCGAGCCGACACGTCCCGCCGTGCGGACGGCGCGGCGCGGCACCCCGCCCATCATGGCGCGCGCCGTCGAGCCGGAGCCGCGCAGCACGCGGACCGTGACGCGGCGCGTCACCACCGAGCCGATGGCCCTGGCGCCGACCGAGCGCACCGTGCTGTACCGCACGCTCGGGCAGCAACAGTCCTACGACCCGACCACCCTCGAGGTGGTGACGCCGACCTACGCGCGGCCCTACGGCACCACCGTCTATGCGCCGGGCTACGCGCCGGGATACGGCGGCTACGCCGCGGCGCCGGCGGTCCGCGCCGTCACCTACACGGTGGGCTCGATCATTCCGGAGACCGTCACGCTCGCGCCGGTGCCGCGCCAGGTGCTGGTGCGGGTGCCGTCGGCCCGCGGCTACGGCTACGCCGTGGTCAACGACCGCGTGCTGCTGGTCGAGCCGACCACCGGCACCGTGGTGGCCGACATCACCCGCTGAGGCGACGCCGAGACGGCAAAGACGGCAAAGCAAGCGATGCGGCGGACCTCGTCCGCCGCATCCCGTTCAAGTCCCGCCCGGACATCCCCCGGATGACGATTCGAACCCGTCGAGCCCGCGCCGCCCGAGCGCGGCGCCCGTCACCGGCTCACGGTGACGACGGATAGCCGAACAGAATCTCGACGACGGTCGGCTTGACGCCCTTGATGCCGGCATCGGTGGAGACGAGCTCCTTGCCGGCCGCCTGCGCCTTGGCGGCATCCGCCGCCTTCGGATCGGCCGCCAGTCGCACGCCGACATTGCAGCCGCCCGGGACCGAGGCCAGCGCGCCGCCCTGCCAGTCCATCACGGCGCCGCCATCGGCCTGATCGAAGCCAGACAGCTTGAACGGCTTGCCGTTGAGCTTCTCGAGCGCCGCCAAGCCGAGCCCGAGCTTGAGGCCCTTCGGCCCCGTCCAGGTCGACTGGCCCGTGATGACGATCAGCGAGGTGTCGCTGCGCGCCGCCTCGTTCTGCCACAGCACCTCGAGCCGGCGCTTGGGATCGTCGGGGAACAGCACCGAGGCGTTGAGCTTGCTGCCCTCCGGCCCGTCCACCTCCGTGAAGGTGATGTTCTTCGAGTTGAAGGCCGCGGCGAGCGCCAGATGATTCGACGACTTGGCGAACACGCCCGAGCAGGCGATGGCGCGCGGCGCCGCCGCCGAGGGCTTCGCCCCGCCGGCGGCCGGGGCTGCGGCGCGGGCCGCGGG
>NZ_JACAAX010000048.1 GCF_013377085.1 Rhodoplanes sp.
GGCGACGGCGAGCTCGGCGACAATGGCGACGGCGCACGGCGACGGCGACGGCGCGGCCGCCGCGGCGGTCGCCGCAATCGCCGGCAGGACGGCACGCCGGGCGCGCCCTACGGCAATCCCGACAATCGCTTCGACCTCTTGGAGCCGGAGGTCGCCGATGCCATCGCGGACTTCGGCGGCCCGCGGCTCGGCGAGGACATCGGAACCGGCGAGCAGCCGGATCTCGTCGACATGCCGGGCGACTACGATCGCCCGGCCCGGGTGACGGCCGAGGCGCCGCGCGAGACGCAGCAGCCTGATACGACGGCCGAGCTCGGCCCGGAGAACCTGCCGACGCCGGGCGTCGGCTTCGACGCGCCCGAGCGCCCGGTCGAGCCGCGCCGTGCCCGCAGCAGCCGCCGCCACGTCGAGGCTGCGCCGCCGCCGCCCGACTTCGGTCCGGTGGAGCCGCCCGAGCCCCTGCAGGCGCTCGCTCCGGAAACGCTCGAGCCCGCGGCCGAGCCGGTCCGCGCGTCCGCCCGCGTGGCTGCGCCGGAGGAGCCGGCGCCCGCGCCGGCCGAACCGCCGCGCCGCCGATCGACCGTGCGGGAGCCGGTGTCCTTCGTGCTGGAGCCGCGCAACGTGGCGAATGTCGGCGAGCCGCCGGCCCCGCCCGTGGCCGAAGCCCAGCCGGTTGCGGCCGAGCCGGCACCGTCTGCCGAACCGGCACCGGTGCCCCCGCCGCCGGCCGAGAGCGAGCCGGCCAAACCGCGCCGCACCGGCTGGTGGGCCCGCAAGCTGCTCGGTGACAAGGACTGACCGGGTCGCCGACGACGGCCTGAGCCATCGCATCCACGGAACCCCGCCGCGCTCCCCGGAGTGCGGCGGGGTTCCGCGTTGCAGGTGGTGCAACGCCCGTGACCCGGTCTCGATCGACGCCACGCGGCCACGTCGAGCGATCCGACCGACGCCGGCTGATGCCGCGCTTCGGCCAACGGGCTTGTGATCTCGGCGCCGGGGCCCCGCGCTTGACAGGCTGCAATCTGAAAGAGAACCTGCTTCGAGCCACACGCGATCGTCCAAGGGCGAGATCGCGTTCGGAGCACGGTCGGACGCAAAACCGGACTCCGGTTTTGCTCGACGCGCTCCGATCGGCCGACGCCGGACGCACACGTCGGACCGCACACCGCGGCATCCGTCCGGCGAAGCAGTCGCCGGCACAGCGTTCTCGCCCCCGGGGGGACGGCCATGCACTCCAGACTCGTCGTGCGCGCGCTTTTGGCCACGGGCCTGATCGTCGTCGTGCTCATGGCCGGCATGGGCCGTGAGGCGGCGGCGTGGTCCCCGCTGGGGGCGAGCTACACGCAGCAAGCCACGACGTTCTCGGTCTGGTCACCGGACAGCGACGACGTGAAGCTCTTCCTCCAGGGCGAGCCGCAGCTCCGGCCGATGGCGCGCCGGCCCGACACCGACGCCTCCACCGACGTGTACAGCGTCACGATCCCGGGCGACCATCATCTCAAGACCTACAACTATCGGATCGGCGGCCGCACCGTGCGCGACCCGCTCGGCGTGATGGTCAAGCCGGCGACCGACGAGAGCGTCGTGGTCGACCTGTCGCGAACGGACCCGACCGGCGGCTGGGCCGCGGCGCCGCCGCTCGCGCAGCGCACCGACGCCATCGTGTACGAGGTCAATGTGCGCGATTTCACCGCCGATCCCTCCTCGGGCGTGTCGAGCGAGAAGCGCGGCAAGTTCCTCGGCATGGTCGAGCACGGAACCCGCGTCCAGGGCCGCGCGACCGGCATCGACCACCTGGTCGATCTCGGAATCACCCATGTGCAGATCATGCCGATCTTCGACTTTCGCGGCTGCTCGGCGCTGACCGCGCCCAATCCGCCCGACTGCTACAACTGGGGCTACGACCCGGAGAGCTTCAACGTCCCGGAGGAGATCTACTCGCAGTTTCCGAACGACCCGGTCGCCCGGATCCGCGAACTCAAGACGATGATCGACGAGCTCCACAAGTCCGGCATCAGGGTGATCGTGGACGTCGTCTACAATCATGTCCCGATCGGCCCGGACGGCCGCGACGACGGGCTCGGCAAGATCACCGACAGGTACTTCCTGCCGCGCGACATCTCGGGCGCCGGACGGTCGCTCGACGGTGGCGTCCCGATGGTGAGCCGGATGATCCGCGACTCGCTGGAGTTCTGGGTCCGCGAATACCGGGTCGACGGCTTCCGCTTCGATTTGATGGGCGTGTTCCGCTATCTCGACGTCGACGCCTGGGCGACCTATCTGAACACCAAGTACCCGGACCGCATGCTGCTGATCTACGGCGAGCCGTATTCCGCCAGCAGCGGAGCCGTCGTCGGCGCCCCGAGCGGCGACCTGACCGAGCGCGACCAGGTGCGGCAGGCCACCGTCGCCTTCATCGCCGGGAGCGGTGTCGGCGTGTTCAACACGTCCTATCGCGACGCCATTCGGGGCGGCGACCTGAACGGCGGCGGTACCGGCGGCTACATGTTCAACCAGGGCAACGTCGCGGACGAGATCCGGCCGGGCAGCCGCGGCAGCATCAGGTTCAGCAACAAGCCGTACCAGCCGCTCGACAATCTGTTCGACCGGATGTTCGCGGCACGTCCCGACCAAAGCATCAACTACATCGGCGTCCACGACAATCTGTGCCTGCGCGATCGTATCCTCGCCTGGGCCGGACAGCACGGCAGGGCCGGCGACGAGGGCTATCTGGCGCGCATCCAGGCCTTCGGCCAGGGCATCCTGCTGACCTCGCAGGGCATCCCGTTCATCGCCGAGGGCGACGAATTCCTCCGCACGAAGGGCGGCAACCCGAACAGCTTCGATGTCGAGGCCCCGAACATCATCAAATGGGACTTGCGGGTGACGCACGAGGACGTGTTCGATGTCGTCAAGAGCGCCATCGCACTGCGGCGGGCGCACAGCGCCCTCCGCCTGAGCAGTTGGGAGGCGGTCGACCGAACCGTCCAGACGACGGTGCCGCGCGGCGACGTGCTGGTCAATCACATCGCCGGGGCGGCGAGCGGCGATGCCTGGAGCGAGATCCTGGTGATCTACAATTCCGGCGGCAATCTCGACATCCCGCTTCCGCCGGGCAACTGGCGGGTCGCGATGGAGCAGTCGCGGGCGATCGATCAGGAACGGACCGTCACCGGCTCGGTGGTCGCCGAGGGCACCGCCGTCACGCTCCTGCATCGCTGAGGCGTGGCCACTCGCGGGCACTCGCGGGCTTCCGCACAGCAGGCCGACGCGTCGCGTCCGTAAAAATGCCGGCGGCGCCGTGCCGTGCACGACGCCGCCTTCTCGATACGACCGACGACCGTCAGTCCGTCCCCGTGACCGAAAAGTTCCGGGAGCGCAGGATGCGGTCGTAGCCGGCGAGCCCCTCGGCCACGCGGCCGGCCCGGCACGCCGCCCGCGCCTCGAACATCGCGAACGCAGCCTCGGCGAGACGGCCGGACGGCACGTCGCCGGCTTCGCCGTGCTGCTCGATCCAGGTGATGACGCGAAGCTCCTTGGCGGCGCATTCAGGCGCGATGGTGACGGCGCCTTCGGCCGGCCCGGCCACCCCGTCGGCCGACAGCACACAGAGGCTGCCGGCCCCGCAGCCGCCCAGGCCCGTCGTGCCCGTGTTGTCCCGCGCCGATGCCATGGTCAGCATGGCCGAACCGGCGAGCAGCAGCGTGCCGGCGAGCGCGAGCGTCGTTCGAGAAAACCGCATGACGTTCTCCATGTCGTTTCGACGAGCCGCCCGGACGCGCCGCGCCGCTGGTGCCCCAGCGCATCGTTCGAGCGAACGATGGTTGCGTCGTGTGTCCCGGGGCTCCGGGGGGTTACGGCCACGATCGGCCGACCATCGCGATCGCGGGATGCTTGGTGCACGCCCTGCTTGCGACCGTCCCGAGGTTCTAGAGGTGCACCACGGATTCCTATGTGAAGCAGATCACACCGCAGCGAAGGCTTCGACACTCGGCCATGTCGTTCGGACGCCTGCCGTGACAAGCGGCGAGGCGACGCCGCAGTCTTCATCGACCTTTGAAAAGTCTTCTCGCCCTGCCCCGACTATGCCTCGTATCTGTCTGAATATTCATAAATAATTCCAGACCGCCAGACGAACCAAAGCCGCGGCCGGCGCACCGAATCGTCGAAGCCCCGATCAACCGCGAGATGCGGACCGCGACGGGCCCAAACTTCGGAGAACGAGGAGCGTGTCATGACCATCCTGAAGACCATCATGATCGCCGGCGTCCTGCTGACGACCACGGCCGCCGCGATGGCCGGCCCGATCGACGACCGGCAGAACCGCCAGTCGCAGCGCATCGTGCAGGGGGTGCAGAGCGGTCAGCTCACCTTCGGCGAGACCGTGCAGCTCGTGCAGGCCCAGCAGCGCATCCAGGCGATGAAGATGCAGGCGCGGGCCGACGGCTTCGTCGATCCGTGGGAGCGCGCCCGCATTCGGGCCGCCCAGGACTGGCAGTCGCTGAACATCTACGTGAAGAAGCACAACTGATACGAAATCCGGGTGATCAGCTCGGATCCGAGACAACAGAGGTCAGCGCTCGGAGCTTCCCCCCACCCCTGACCCCTCCCCGCCGCTTCGCGGGGGGAGGGGAACCGCGGCGCTTCGCCTCCCCTCCCCCGGCGAGCGAAGCTCGTGGTGGGGCGCGCCCTTGCGCGCCAAAGGGGTCGGGGGTGGGGGGCAGCAGCCGAACTGATCAGCCGGAACGCGTATGACGCGGCACGAACCCGACACCGCGGGCGCCGGCACCGCCGCGAACGCTGCGGTGCCGGCTGAGCCCGTCGTCTCACTTCACGGCGCGATAGAGCCGCTCGTCGTAGAGGCTGCCGCTCTTCGGCAGCAGGTCCTGACGGAACGTCTTGGTCGCCGGCGCGACCGCGTGGCCCTTCCAGGCCTTCGGGTCGGCCCACACCTCGACCAGCGTGAAGTGGTTCGGCCGGCTCGCCTGGGTCAGGCCGTCGAAGCGCAGATTGCCGGCGGCGCCACGGCTCGCGCCGGCCAGCGCCGTCACCATCGCCTCGCCCTGCTCGCGCGCCGTCGGGATGAAATCGACATGCGTCACCGCGACCAGCGCACCCGCTGCCGCCGGCTTCGCCTCGCCGACCGCGAGCGGCCGATGCGGCCGCTCGTCGAACGGCGCGGTCGCGATGGCGGCGAGCTTCTGGCGCAACGCAGTGACATCCGCCATCGCCGCATGCGCCTCGCGGGCGGCGTTGTCGGCCCAGCGCTCCAGCAGGGCGAAATGATGCGGATGGGTGGTGCGCTGCAGGGCCGTGACGCCGACCACGCCCGGGTGCTTCAGCGCGGCGGCGCGCAGGCCCTTCACCAGCGCCAACCCCTCGGCCGCCTTGTCGGGCGCGACCTCGATATAGCTGACCACGTACTCGCCCGTGACGGGCGGCGGCGCCGCCGGCGCCGGGGCCGTCTGGGCGCCGGCCGGCAGCGCCGCGAGCCCGGTCAGGGCCGCGGCGATCAGAATCTTGCGGACAAACGACATGCATCCTCCGTGTGGGGTTTTGGGCGGCCCGCCGGAACGGCCGGCCGCTTCCTCTGCCCGGCGCCGTTGGGTGGCGCCGGTTCCTTGTTCGGTAACGGACAGAGGCTGCCCTGCGGCGCCCGCGCGCGCAAGCGGTCAGGCCGCCCGCGGCGGTCCGCTCAGCCGCTCTCCCGGCCCGGCTCGCGGCAAGTCCCGGCCAGAAACGCCACCAGCGTGCCCGTGTGGGGGCTGAGCGCATCGCGCAGATCGTGGTCGCCGTCGACCGGAAGGAGGATCACGCCGGGGGCGGCGGCGGCGAGCCGCTCGGCGTCGGAGAACGGCACCGTCGTATCCTGGCGCCCATGCACCAGCAGCACCGGACACTCGGCACGCATGATGGTGGCGAGCGGGGCGATGTCGTCGAACGACGCCCCGATCACGTGCTCGACATGGCGCAGCACGTACCAGCCGATCAGCGGATACGGCACGTGCTTCTCGGCCATCCAGCCCCGCATGATCTCACGTGGATGCGCGAAGGCCGACAGGCTCACCACGGCGCGCACGTCGTGACGGCGCGACGCGTGCAGGAGGGCCGCGGCGGCGCCGACCGAATGGCCGATCAGCCCGACCCTGTCCGCGGCGATGCCGGACTGCGCCCGCAGGAAGCCGAGGCCGGCCGCGATGTCCTCGGCGAAGCGCGGCATCGAGGCAAAATCCTCGTCGTCGCTGCGGCCGTGGCAGCGCGCATCGAGCAGCAGAACCGCGAAGCCGGCCTCGCGCAGCGGCGCCACCACGGGCAGCATCATGGCGGCGTTCGAGCCCCAGCCGTGCATCACCAGCACGGCCGGCAGCGGCCGCGCCACCGCCTCGTCCGGCGTCACCAGCCAAGCGAACAGCCTCTTGCCGCGCATGCCGTCGATCGCAACCTCGCGCACGCTGTCGGCGGGCAGGCCGAGATCGAGCGGCCCCTGCGCATGCAGCACGCGCGGCGCCCGCAGGGCGCGGAGCATCGCCTGATGGGCCAGCCAGCGCAGGCCCCACAGGCCCGCTGCGGCGGCAACCGCCGCCAGCATGATCGTCTTGGACAGCACGACGACCTGCCCCCTCCCGAACCAGCCACGTGCAGGAGCCTTAGCAAAGTCCGGGCCGGCGCGAGAAGACGCCGGTCCGGCGAATGCCGCGGGTCGGGTGTGCGGCACCGATTCGGACGAGGACTACGGCTTGGCGGTTCCCGCGCTGTCCGGGGCGTCGGCCGGCGATCGAGGGCGGAAGAAGCTGGCCGCGCTCGGTGCCGTGCCCGGCGCGCCGGCCCCGGCTTTCGCGTAACGGCACGTCGAGGCGGCCACGATCGCGCGCTCGGTCGCGGCTTCGAGATCAGCGGTTCGAACCAGCCCCACCCCGCTTCGGAGCCGCGATTCGAGACCGCGACAAATGGCACTCAGCTCCTTGAAGCCGAGTTGGCCGGCAGCGGCCGCGAGCTGGTGCGCAAGGGCGATCGTCTCCTCCTGGGCGTCGGATCGATCGTGCAGCAGGGGGACCCGTCGTGCCTCGCACCGCAGCAACTCGAGAAAATCACCAATTCGATCGTGCCCGAGGACGCCGGCCAGCTCATCGAGGACGGACTCGTCGAGCACCGGCTCGTCGATCACGGTCGTTTGCTCGACGCATATGGCGCCCCGAAGCGTGGGCACGGAGCGTCTGGAGGCCAACCGGTCGACCACCCGAAAGAGCAGGGGCCAGTCGATGGGCTTGCAGAGATAGTCGTCCATGCCACCCTTGAGACAGCGTTCGCGATCTTCCGCCATCGCACCGGCGGTGAGGGCGACGATCGGCGTCGGCGCCCTGCCCGCCGTCCGCTCGATCTTGTGGATGAGGGCCGTGGCGGCGCAACCGTCCAGCCCAGGCATCGCGACATCCATCAGCACGACGTCGAAGGTCCCCTGCCGGAACGCGGCCACGGCGGCTGTTCCGTCGGGTACGGCAGTCACGACGTACCCCCTTTGCTCGAGGAGGGTGCGGATGATCTCCCGGTTGGTCTGGTTGTCCTCCGCGAGGAGAATTCGCCACGACGTTTCGGTGCCTTCGGCCGGATGCGCCTCGGCGTCTCGAGCCGACAGGGGATCCGCGACCGCGAGCGGCAGCTCGAACCAGAACACGGCGCCTCGGCCGGGATGGGTGTCGACCCCGATCGCGCCGTCCATGAGGCCGACCAGCCGCTTGCTGATCGACAGACCGAGACCGGTGCCGCCGAAGCGGCGCGCCGTCGATCGGTCGCCCTGCTGAAACCGCTGGAACAGCGTCGGGACGACGTCGGGCGCGATCCCCGGACCGGTGTCGATCACCTCGACGCGCAGCCGATCCGCGGTCCAGGCCAGGCGGATCGTGATGCTCCCCGCGACGGTGAATCTGCAGGCGTTCGAGAGGAGGTTCAGGAGAACCTGACGAATGCGGGCCGGGTCGCCCATGCCGCAAACGGGGACGTCGGGCGCAATGTCCACCACGATCGTCACGCCCGGCTTGACCGACTCGCACCCGACGAGACGACATCCTTCGACCAGATCACGGACCAGAAACGGAATTCGCTCTATCTTCAGTTGCTCCGCCTCGATCTTCGAAAGATCGAGGATGTCGTTCACGATCGACATCAGCGAGCGTCCGGCCTCGCAGGACAAGCGGATCAGATGGCGCTGCCGATCGTCGAAGCCGGGTTCGCTCTGCAGGAGCTCCTGGACACCGAGCATCCCGGTGAGCGGCGTTCGAAGCTCGTGACTCATGGTGGCGAGAAACTCGGCGCTGTGGCGCGCCGCCGCTTCCGCCGCCATCTTCGCATCGGCCAGGGCTTCCTGCTCGCGGTGCCGCTCGGTGATGTCGCGGATGCTGGCGATGAGTCCGGCGAGTTCGCCGGACGACGACCGGTATCCCCGGAAATGTGATTCCACCCAGACCCAATGGCCTTTCCGGTGAAGCAGCCGGAATCTCGCCAGCCCCTTGTCGCGCTCGCCGCGTGCGACAGTGTCGACCGTCTCTATCAACAGGCCGACATCGTCGGGATGGATGAACTCCAGCGGGGCGGATTTGACCATCTCTTCGGGTGAGCGCCCCAGAAGTTGCCGGCTGGCGGGCGACACGTATTCGCGCCGGAATCCGAGTGAGGTCTGGACGATCATGTCGGATGCGTTGTCGGCGAGCAGGCGGTACCGCGATTCGCTTTCGCGCAGCTTCCGTTCGGTCGCCCGAAGCTGTCGCTCGCGCTCGGCGAGCCGCTCGCACGCATCGTCGAGCGCATGCCCCACCAGGGCGAGATCGCCGGCCGACGAGGGGATTGCGGCGCGGGCCGAGAAGTCGCCGCGTCCGAGCTGGGCAGCCACCGCCGTCAGTCGCTCGATCCAGCGCAACAGCAGCAGCTTTCCGCCGACGAACGCGAGGAGCGCCGCGGCGACCAGCAGGACGGCGGCTTGCCACAGGCTGCGGACGAGCGCGGTTCGTGCGTAGGCGAGAACCGAATCCTGCGTGAAGCCGACGAAAATCTTGGCGTCGGACTTGGCGATCGTGGTGAACGCCCCGAACCGTGCCACCCCGTCGGGTCCCGGCCCCGCGTATCGGCCCTCGCCGCCGTGAACAATCGCTTTGTAGAAGTCGGTTTCGGCGATGCTGTAGCCGGCGAACGTCTCTTCCGCGTCGGGCACCCGCGAGAGCACCGTGCCGGCCCGATCGATCAGAAGAGTGGACGTCTCGCCATCGTGACCGACGTGCTCGATCAGGGCGCTCAGCACAGCCAGGTCCATGCTGGTGCCGATGACGCCGATGGGCTCGCCGGTCGTGGCGTTCCGAACCGCACGCGAGACCGTGAATCCCGGCCGGTGGACGTTGCGAAGAACCAGGAAGTCGCTGACGACCACGTCCCCGGAGAACAGGGCCTGCCGGACGTAGAGGCGGTCCGTCAGGTCGATACCGACGAAGTCGGGGTTGTTGGCGCACGTGACCACGCCGGTCGAATCGGTGACGAACATGTCGAGCGGCTGACGTTGTTGCGTCGCCGCTCGGTTCAGCAGATGCTCGCAGGCGGCCGGGTCGGAGTTGGCGACGAACGGCACCTCCGACAACAGCTCGATGAGCGAAGAGGCCTGCTGGTAAAGCTCGCCGATTTCCCGCGCTCCGGCTCGCGCCAGGGTGAGGCTGCGATCAAAGGCGCTGTTGGTTTCGCGGCGCTGATACTGCGAGAGATCATAGGTGCGGAAGCCGACGATCGGCAGCATCGCGATCGCAATCAGCGCGAACAAACGGATACGCGTGCCGTATTTCACCAGGAAGTCGCGCCGCCGGATCGCCGCGGCGGTCGTGCTGTTGTACCGCAACCACAGCGAAGCCCACATCGCGCCCGCCCTCGTTGCACTCATATTGCGCATGCAATTTTAAGCAGAATTCCGATTCACGCGAACCGCGCACAATGAGACTATTCGGCAAATAATCTCGGCATTGTCCATAAGTAGTATTATGGTCTCCTGCGCCACTATTCGATTGATTTCACAATTCAAAAATGAAGTGAATTCTTTCTTATTACTATGATCTAATATAATAGTCTGCGTTTATTAATCCAGCGCATCTGGACGATCGTTGCGGACCACAAAACAGCGGCGACAACACCGGCCTGCGGCGGTTCGAGCCCCAGCCGCGCGAAGCCGGACAGCCGCGGCCGCGAGCGGGCAAGCGCCCGTACCACGCGTCGATGCGCCGTGCGGGTTGCGACGGCCGCGGTTGTGGTGGCGTTCGCTCCCGGCCGAGCACGGCGGCTTCGCGTCGTCGTTCGGTGGAGTTGCCGGCAGCCCGCCGGAACCGCGGCCGTGTTCCCCGCAGCACGGCCACCCCGGCTCGAGGCTGGTTCCTACCCCATCCCCTTCAGCCACCGGCCGATGCGGTCGACCGCCTCGATCATGTCGGCTTCGGAGCGCGCATACGAGAAGCGCACGAAGTGATGGCCGGACACCGGATCGAAATCGAGGCCGGGCGTCACCGCGACACCGGCCTCCTCCAGCAGGGCGCGGGCGAAGGCGTGGCTGTCCGGCGTGAAGTCGGAGACGTCGGCGTAAAGATAGAAGGCGCCGTCGACCGGCAAAAAGCGCTCGATGCCGCAAGCCGGCAGGCCCTTGACCAGGATGTCGCGGTTCCTGGCATAGCCGGCCTTGACGGCCTCCATCTCGGCACGGCCGTCGAAGGCGGCTTGCGCCGCGACCTGCGACAGGGTCGGCACCGAGATGGCGAGGTTCTGGTGCAGACGCTCCATCGGGCGCACCAGGATCTCGGGGGCGATCATCCAGCCGACTCGCCAGCCCGTCATGCAGAAGTATTTCGAGAACGAGTTGATCACGACGGCGCGGCGCGACGCGGTCAGCGCCGTCGTCGCCGGAAAGGCGTAGTCGAGCCCGTGATAGATCTCGTCGGAGATGAAGGCGATGCCGGCGTCCTCGGCCGTGGCGACCAGCTCTGCGAGCGCCTCGGCCGTCATCATGGTGCCGGTCGGGTTGGCCGGGCTCGCCACCAGCACGGCCTTCAGCGGCTTCTCTCGGTGGGCGGCGAGCAGCGCCTCGGGAGTCAGCGCGAAGCGGGTGTCGGCACCGGTGCGGATCAGCACCGGCTCGCAGCCGAGCGCCGTCAGGATGTGGCGGTAGGGCGGATAGGCCGGGACCGACAGCGCCACCCGGTCGCCCGGCTCCAGCAGAGCCAGAAAGGCCAGCACGAAGGCGCCGGAGGAGCCGGTCGTCACCACCACGGTGGCCGGATCGACCGCCTCGCCATAGGCCTCCTCGTAGTGATGGGCGATGCGGCGGCGCAGGCTCGGGATGCCGAGGCTCTCGGTGTAGCCGAGCGCGGCGCCGCTGCCGCCAAGCGCCTCGCGGGCGGCGGCGAGCGCGGTCGCCGGCGCCGGGGCGGCCGGCTGCCCGACCTCCATGTGGATGACATGCCGGCCGGCCTGCTCGAGCCGGGCCGCGGCCGACATCACGTCCATCACCATGAAGGCGGGCACGTCGCTGCGTGCCGACGGCAGGCACAGGGCGCGGTCTCGGGTCATGGAAGCCTCGGAGAGAATGCGCGGGAGAGCTTGGATCGCTCCGCCCGGGACGGCCTTCGGGCTACGCCGACGCCGTGCTGTTGCCGCATTCTGCAGGTTGTTGGTTGCATCCGGGTCGCGTTGCGGCCCGTTGTCGACTGCCCGGTCGCCTGCGTAGTGTCGGCCGCGAGCGATCAAGCAACGGTTCGAATGAGCGCAGCGAGCGACCCTGTCAAGCGCCGCCTCACCCTGCGGGCGCCCCGCGCCGTCGCGGTCGCTGTGGCGTGTGCCGTGACGGCCGCGAGCTGGCCGGCGCCCGCGAACGCGCAAGGGCGCATGCCGCTGATCCGCGACTCCGAGATCGAGCAGCTCCTGCGCGACTACACGCGGCCGGTCCTCAAGGCCGCCAATCTCAGCCAGCAGAACATCAAGGTCATCATCATCAACGACCGGGCGTTCAACGCCTTCGTGATGGACGGCCGGCGCATCTTCGTGAATGCCGGCGCCCTGATGGATTCGCAGACCCCGAACCAGATCATCGGCGTGCTGGCGCACGAGACCGGACACATCGCCGGCGGGCATCTCAGCAAGCTGCGCACCGAGCTCGCCAATGCCGGCACGATGGCGATCATCGCGATTCTGCTCGGGCTCGGCGCGGTGGCGGCCGGCGCGCGCTCGAGCCAGGTCGGCGGCAATCCGGCGGCGGTCGCCATGGCGGCGCCGACCAGCATGATCCAGCGCTCGCTGCTCGCCTATCAGCGCCAGCACGAGGAGCAGGCGGACCGCGCCGGAGTCAAGTTCCTGACCGAGACGGGCCAGTCGGCCCGCGGCATGTACGAGACCTTCAAGCGATTCGCCGACCAGCAGCTCTTCGCCTCGCAGGGCGCCGACCCCTACATGCAGTCGCATCCGATGGCCTCGGAGCGCATCGCGGCGCTGTCAGAGATGGCGCGCACGCCCTTCTACGACCGCAAGGACTCGGCCGACCTGCAGCTCCGGCACGACATGATGCGGGCCAAGCTGCACGGCTTCATGGACCAGCCCGGCGTGGTGGCACGGCTCTATCCGCTGTCCGACCAGAGCCTGCCGGGCCGCTATGCCCGGGCGATCTCGACCTATCGCCACGGCGACGTGCGCCAGGCGATCACCCAGATCGACGCGCTGATCCAGATGCAGCCGAACAACCCCTATTTCTACGAGCTCAAGGGCCAGGTCCTGCTCGAATCGGGCCGGGCCGCCGAGGCGGTGCCGCCGCTGCGCCGCGCCGTCGCCGGCGCGCCGAACCCGCTGCTCATCCAGGTGCTGCTGGCCCAGGCCCTGATCGAGTCGAACGACCCGAAGGGGACCGACGACGCCATCACGTATCTGCGCCAGGCCACCCTGACCGATCCGGACATCGCCGACGGCTACGCCCAGCTCGCCAAGGCCTACGGTAAGAAGGGCGATCTCGCCCAGGCCGACCTCGCCGCCGCCCAGGCCGCGGTCGCCCGCGGCGACACAAGGACGGCCCGCCTGATCGCCGCCCGCGCCAAGTCGCGGTTTCCGGTCGGATCGCCCGGCTGGGTCAAGGCCGACGACATCGCCAGCTTCCGCCCGGGCGGAGCTCCCGCCGGTCAACGCCCCGGTCAATGACCCAAGAAGGATACCAACAGATGCCGTTCCGCCGCCCCCTGCACGCGCTCGCGATCGCCGCCGCCCTGCTCTCGGCGCTCGCCGTCCCGGCCGCCGCGCAGACATTCTCGGCCCCGCAGCGCGGCGAGATCGAGACCATCCTGCGTGAGTACCTGCTCAAGCATCCCGAGCTCCTCCAGGAGGTGCTCGCCGAGCTGGAGAAGAAGCAGGCCGTGGTCGAGGCCGAGAAGGCCAAGCTGGTCGTGCAGAGCCAAGCCGCGACGCTGTTCAACTCGCCCCGCCAGGTGGTGCTCGGCAATCCGCAGGGCGACGTCACCCTGGTCGAGTTCTTCGATTACAACTGCGGCTACTGCAAGCGGGCGCTGACCGACCTGCAGGATCTGCTGCAGTCCGATCCGAAGCTCAAGGTGGTGCTCAAGGAGTTCCCGGTGCTGGGCGAGGGATCGGTCGAGGCGGCGCGGGTCGCCGCCGCGGCGCGCATGCAGGACAAGACCGGCAAGAAGTATTTCGACTTCCACCAGCGGCTCATGACCGGTCGCGGCCAGGCCGACAAGGCCAAGGCGCTCGCCGCCGCCAAGGACGCGGGTTTCGACGTCGCCCGCATCGAGCGCGACATGGGCGGCGAGGAGGTGCGAGCGAGCCTCGAGGAGAGCCTGCGGCTCGCCGAGGCGCTCGGCCTCAACGGCACGCCGAGCTATGTGGTCGGCTCCGATGTGGTGATCGGCGCGGTCGGCCGCGACGCCCTCAAGCAGAAGATCAACGCCGCCCGCTGCGGCCAGACGAGCTGCTGAGGCGGAGCTGAACAAGCCTGAACTCTCTGGTTCATTCCGGGGCGCACCGAAGGTGCGAACCCGGAATCCAGCGGAACGCTCCGTGATCTCGGTTGGATTCCGGGTTCGCCGCTACGCGGCGCCCCGGAATGACGCCGGACGGACCCGCTCCAAGACCCGAGCGCCCTCACCCCCGGAACGGCGCCCGTCCGATGCTGGAATAGACGAAGCCGGCGCGGGCCATCTCGTCGGGCCGGTAGACGTTGCGCAGGTCGACCACCACGGGCTGGCGCATCGCCGCCTTGAGGCGATCGAGATCGAGGGCGCGGAACTGCTCCCACTCGGTGACGATGACCAGCGCGTCGGCGCCCTCGGCGCACTCGTAGGCGTTGCCGCAGAACGTCACCAGCCCGTCGAGATCGCGCTTGGCCTGCTCCATGCCGGCAGGATCGTAGGCACGGACCTTGGCGCCCATGTCGTCGAAGGCGGTGATCAGCGGGATCGACGGCGCGTCGCGCATGTCGTCGGTGTTGGGCTTGAAGGTCAGGCCGAGCACCGCGATGGTCTTGTCGCGCACGCTGCCGCCGAGCGCACCGGCGACTTTTCTGGCCATGGCGCGCTTCCTCTGGTCGTTCACGGCCACCACGGTCTCGACGATGCGCAGCGGCGCCTCGTGATCCTGCGCCGTCTTGATCAGCGCCAGCGTGTCCTTCGGAAAGCACGACCCGCCATAACCCGGCCCTGCGTGAAGGAACTTGCCGCCGATGCGGTTGTCGAGGCCGATGCCGCGCGCCACCTCCTGCACGTCGCCGCCGACCTTCTCGCACAGATCCGCAAGCTCGTTGATGAAGGTGATCTTGGTGGCCAGGAAGGCGTTCGCCGCGTACTTGATCAGCTCGGCGGTGCCGCGCGCCGTGAACAGCAGCGGCGCCTGGTTGAGATAGAGCGGCCGGTAAATCTCGGTCATCACCTGCTTGGCGCGCTCGTCGACGGTGCCGATGACGATGCGGTCGGGATGCTTGAAGTCGCGGATCGCCGCGCCCTCGCGCAGGAACTCGGGATTCGACACCACCGCGACATCGGCCTCCAGCCGGGTCTCGCGGATGATGCGCTCGACCTCGTCGCCAGTGCCGACCGGAACGGTCGACTTGGTCACCACCACGGTGAAGCCAGACACCGCAGCAGCGATCTCGCGCGCCGAGGCGTAGACATAGCTCAGATCGGCATGGCCGTCGCCGCGCCGGGATGGGGTCCCGACCGCGATGAAGACCGCATCGGCCTCGGCGACCGGACCGGCGAGCTCGGTGGTGAAGTCGAGCCGCTTCTCGCGCACGTTCGTCTCGACGAGGCGATCGAGTCCCGGCTCGTAGATCGGCACCTCGCCGGCCCGCAGGGCGGCGATCTTGCCCGCATCCTTGTCGACGCAGGTCACCGTGTGACCGAAGTCGGCGAAGCACGCGCCGGAAACTAGCCCGACATAGCCGGTACCGATCATTGCCACACGCATGTACTAAGCCTTTCGGTCGATCGGATGTCTGGTCGGGGGCGCCGCCGCTCATAACAAAGGCGGACGGGCCGAACAAGCGAGCCGCCGGGAGCGGCCGGCGGACGGGGTCGGCAGGCACAAACCTCTGGCGATGGTACCCGGGCATGGTATTAAGAGGTCGTAAACCATGACGCGCCACATTATCGGCGATCACCGCTCGCGGTGACGGCTCTCCGGCGCGGGCGTTTGTACGCCGATCCGATTTGAAACCGAGCTGCTGCTGTCCCATGTCGTACTCGACCGCCACCGACGATTCCGCGACGGCCTTCACGATCGCCCTCAAGGCGCTCGACCACATCCGGGGGCTCGGGCAGATCCCGGATCCGCCGACCTTCGAGGTCTGGTTCACCTATTTCACCGGCCACAACGGTAACCTCAACCGCGATCTCGACGGCACCGACCGGGAGAGCCTGTCGCGCGCCCGCGTGCAGGCCATCCACAGCCGGCACTTCTCGGACGAGCCCCATTTCGGCCAGCTCCTGTCGGTCGGGCAGTCGCTCGGCAACGAGACCAAGAAAGTCCAGCAGGTGATCGCGGTGGCGAACGGCTCGGCGGTCGATTACGGCATCGACCTGCAGAGCGCGGCCCAGATGCTCGGCGAGGCACGCTCCGACCTGTCCGTCTCCAGCCTCGTCCAGTCGCTGGTCCGCTCCACCGACGCGATCCAGCAGACCAACGCGCTTCTGCAGGCGCAGCTCAAGCAGTCCGAGGACCAGTTCCGCCTGCTGCAGGAGAACATGGAGACGCTGCGGATCGAGAGCATGACGGATCCGCTCACCAGGCTCGCCAACCGGAAGTATTTCGACTTCTCTCTGGCGCAGGCCGCCGGCAAGGCCGAGGACGAGGAGGAGCCGCAGCCACTGTCCCTCGCCATGGTCGATGTCGACCGGTTCAAACGGTTCAACGACGAGTTCGGGCACACCACCGGCGACGACGTGCTGCGGCTGGTCGCCTTCACGCTCAAGAACAATGTCCGCTCCTGCGATCTCGTGGCCCGCTACGGCGGCGACGAGTTCGCGGTTCTGCTGCCGAACGCCGGCCTCGCGGAGGCATTGGCGATCGGCGACCAGATCCGCCGCGCCGTCGCCGAGCGGCCGCTGCTGCGCCGCGCCACCAAGGAGAATCTCGGCCACGTCACCCTGTCGATCGGGGTGGCGGCGCGAATGCCGAGAGAATCCTCCGAGTCCCTGGTCGAGCGGGCCGACCGGCATCTCTACGATGCCAAGGCGAACGGGCGAAACTGCCTGGTCGGGGCGCCCGTCGGCACCGACTGATCCTGTTTGCACCGTTCGTCCGGGATCACGTTCACGTCAACGCCGGACGCGCCGTTTCGGCGGGCCACGCGCGCGACGCCGACCAATTCGTATCTGGATCAACGAGATTCGCGTCCCGGCCGCAGCCCGGCTCATCAGGCCGCAACATTAGACATTTTTTTGCCGTAATATCGCCTGCCGTAGGTCGCAATCATTATTAACGAGTGAACGGCCGACCGCGACAATTAACCATCCGTCATTAACGAACTCTTCAGGAAACGATTGAGCGCGCCGGTCACTAGCCCATATGACGGTAGGTAACGCTGAAGAAGAAATCCGACAGCGGAAGTGGAGGCAACCCCCGTGCGCGTCGCTGTGGTCCATGATTGGCTTTACACGGTCGGCGGCGCCGAGCGCGTCCTCCGGGAAATTCTTCAGTGTTATCCCGGCGCTGACGTCTTCACGTTGTTCGATCTGCTCTCCCCCGCCGACCGCGCCAAGATCGGCTACGAGCAGGCGACGACCAGCTTCCTGCAGAAGATGCCGCTGATCCGCTCGCGGCATCGCTCCTATCTGCCGCTGATGCCGATCGCGATCGAGCAGTTCGACCTGTCCGGCTACGACCTCGTGCTGTCGTCGAGCTACGCGGTCGCCAAGGGCGTGCTGACCGGACCCGACCAGGTCCACGTCTCCTACGTGCATTCGCCGATGCGCTATGCCTGGGACCTGCAGCACAGCTATCTGCGCGAAAGCGGCTACGCCACCGGCCTCAAGAGCGCCATCGCCCGCACGATCCTGCATCGCATGCGCGTGTGGGACAGCCGCACGGCGAACGGTCCGGATGCCATGATCGCGAACTCGGCCTTCGTGGCGCGTCGCATCCGCCGCGTCTACGGCCGCACCGCCACGGTGATCTATCCGCCCGTGACGCTCGCCAAGAATCGCCCGGACGTCCCGCGCGGCACGCATTTCCTCGCGGCGAGCCGGCTCGTTCCCTACAAGAACGTCGAGGCCGTGGTGCGCGCCTTCGCGCAGATGCCCGATCTCGAGCTCGTCGTCGCCGGCGACGGACCGGAAGGCAAGCGTCTGCGCAAGATCGCGACGCCCAATGTCTCGTTCGCCGGCTTCGTCTCCGACGAGCATCTCCGCCACCTGATGGCGACGGCGCGGGCCTTCGTGTTCGCCGCCGAGGAGGACTTCGGCATCATCATGGTCGAGGCGCTTTCCGAGGGCACGCCCGTGGTGGCGCTCGGCCGCGGCGGCGCCCGCGAGATTGTCTCCTCGTCGCTGCCGCAGCGCTCCGGCATGTTCTTCCTGACGCCCGAGCCGAACGACATCGCGAGCTGTGTGCGCGCCTTCGTGGCGCAGGAGCACACCTTCTCGCGCACGACCTGCCGGGTGCAGGCCGCCCGGTTCTCGGCCGAGCGGTTCCGCTCCGAGCTCTCCGCCTTCGTCGACAAGGAGATGGAGGACGCACGGCGGGCCCGCGACGCGACGACCGGATCGCTGCTCAACACCCGCAGCTACGCGTAGAGGCACCGGCATGGGCACCCTCGCGACCGTGACGGACCTCGCCGGCGCTCCGCGCCGCACCGGCCTTCTCGTCAGGCTGTGGCGGCGGCGCGGCCTCGCCGCGCTCGTCTTCGGCAGCGTGATGGCCCTCACGGTGGTCGCCCTGCTGGTGTTGCCGGTGAGCTATCTGGCCACCGGCTCGGTGATTGTCGCCGAGTCCGAGCCGGGCTCGCCCAACGCCTCGGCCGCCTGGACCCAGAAGATCGGCGATCCCGCCGATCTCGAGAGCCAGCTCCTGGTGGTGCGCTCGCCCCGCGTGATGCGCCTCGCCATGGCGCTGCCGGGCGCCCGCGACGCCGTGCTGAAGGAGTGCCGCTACGAGGCCGGGCGCGGCCTTCTCGGTGCCCTCCTCCCGTCGCGCGCAGAGACCTGCGAAAAGCTCACGCCGGAGAGCGAGGAGCTGGTCGAGTACGTGGCGGCCCGCTACAAGGTCGGGACGGTCGGTCGCTCGCGCGTCATCAACATCTCCTATCAGTCGCCGCTGCCGGACGTCGCCCACACGCTCGCCGACGCGCTCGTCACCGCCTTCCTGGACGATCAGAAGGCCGGCATGTCGTCGAGCCGCGAGGCGGCCGCCGCCTGGCTGTGGCAGGAAATCAAGCAGATCGATGCCGAGGTGCGCGAGCAGGACGCCGCCGTCCAGAATTTCCGCCGCGCCAAGGGCCTGATGCGGGGCGCCACCGCGCCGATCAGCTCGGAGCGGCTGACCAGCATCAATCAGCAGCTCGCCGCCGCCGAGGCGGCGCGCGCCGAGGCCGCCGCCCGCCTGCGCGAGATCGAGGCGAGCCAGGCCCGCGGCACCGCCGACGCCCCCGCCGTGCTGGCGAGCCGCTCGGTCGCCGACCTCAAGCAGCAGATCACGGTGATCAGCGGCCAGCTCGCCAACACCTCCTTCACGCTCGGCGACCGGCATCCCTCGCTGCGCGCCCTGCAGCACGAGCGCGACATGCTTCAGCAGCGCCTCACGCAGGAGGTCGCGACCGTGACGACGAGTGCGCGGCGCAGCTACGACGCCGCCAATGCGCTGGTCGCCTCGCTCAAGCAGCAGGCCGAGACCATCAAGGCCGAGGTCGCCGCCGCCACGGCCGACGAGGCCTCGATCGAAAGCATGGTGCGCAGCGCCGACATCAAGCGGCAGAAGTATTCCGAGCTCTACAAGCGGGCGAGCGAGCTGGAGACCGAGCGCCGCGTGCTGCTCGGCAGCACCCGCCTGGTCAGCCTCTCCGAGTTCCCCAGCAAGCCGTTCTTCCCCAAGAAGCTGCCCTTCCTGGCTGCCGGCCTGACGCTCGCCTCGCTGCTCGCCTTCGCGGCGGCGCTGCTGCGCGACCGGGCGGACGGCAGCGTGCGCGCCTCCGGCGACCTCGCCGGCGCCGCCGGCGCGCCGATCTTCGCCGAGCTGCCGCGCGTCGCCAAGGCGGCGTCCGCCACCCCGGTGCTCGGCATGCTGTGGAGCCGGCAGACCGAGCTGCCGCTGCCGGCGGCGCTGCAGAAGGCACGGCACGATCCGCACCTGCAGGACGCGCTGCGCAAGCTCTATGCCGGCATCGTGCTGGCCGGCTCGAACGAGCGCTTCCGCACCATCCTGGTGACCTCGCCGGGACCGCGCGAGGGCAAGACCTTCACGACGCTGGCGCTCGGGGAGCTCGTCGCCGCCACCGGCCGCCGCGTGCTGGTGATGGAATGCGACATGCGGCGCCCGACCTTCGCGGCGGCGCTCGACCTCGCCGGCGCCCCCGGCCTGACGGCGGTGCTGTCCGGCAAGTTCCCGCTGCGCGAGGCGGTGGTGCGCACCGGCATCCCCAATCTCGACGCCATCCCGGCCGGCCGGCCGACCACCGCCTCGACCGAGCTCCTGATGAGCACGGCGATGCTCGACGCGCTGCGCTTCGCCGAGACCTACGACCTCGTGCTGATCGACAGCCCGCCCGCCGATGCGCTGATGGACGCCCATGTGCTGGCCAAGCATGTCGACGGCGTTCTGTGCTGCACCCGCTGGGGCCGTTCCTCGGTCGCCGGTGCGGCCGCCACCATCGAGAGCCTGCGGGCCGCCGGCGGCGACGTGTTCGGCCTCGCCATCACCATGGTGAAGCCCGACGACCTGCCGCTCTACGAGACCAAGGCGGTGCGCCCCGTCGCCTATCTGGGAGCCGCCTGATGGCGCCCCCGCGGGTGATGTTCGTCAACCACACGAGCGCGATCGCCGGCGCCGAGCTCATCCTGCTGGACGTGGTGCGGGCCTGGCGCGGGGCGACCGCCTTCCTGTTCGAGGACGGACCGCTCGAGGCCGCGATGCGGAGCAAGGGCCTCGACGTGGTGCTGTCGCGGTTCGGGCGCGGGCTCACCAATCTGAAGCGCGACGCCTCGCTGTGGCGGGCGGCGCCGCTCGCCGGCCGGCTCGCCGGCATCACGGCCGAGATCGCCGGAGCGGCGCGCCGCCACGACGTGATCTACGCCAATTCCCAGAAGGCCTTCGTGCTGGCCGCGATCGCCAATGCGGCGGCCCGCCGTCCGCTTGTCTGGCACCTGCACGACATCATCGACGGCAGCCATTTCGGCGCCGGCCAGCGCCGCCTGCAGGTCGCCCTCGCCAACCGTTTCGCCGCCCGCGTGGTGGTGCCCTCCGAGGCCGCGGCGAGCGCCTTCGCGGCGGCCGGCGGCCGCGCCGATCTGGTCGAGGTCGTGCCCAACGGCGTCGACATCGTCCGGGATCCGCGCTCGCGTGAAGACCTGCGCCGCGATCTCGGCCTGCCCGCCGGGCCGCTGGTCGGTGTGTTCAGCCGCCTTGCGCAGTGGAAGGGCCAGCACGTGGTGCTCGATGCGCTCGCCACGCTCCCGGAGGTGCGCGGCATCATCGTCGGCGATGCGCTGTTCGGCGAGCAGGACTACGCGGCGACGCTGCGCGCCCAGACGGAAAAGCTCGGGCTGGCCGGGCGGGTGCAGTTCCTCGGCCACCGCGCCGACGTGCCGCTGCTGATGCAGGCGGTCGACGTCATGATCCATCCTTCCGTCGCGCCGGAGCCGTTCGGCCGCACCTTGGTCGAGGCCATGCTGGCCGGCGTGCCCGTGGTCGCCACCGATGCGGGCGCGGCCGCCGACATTCTGGACGGGGGTGCCGCCGGCACGCTGGTGCCGCCCGGCGATGCGGCGGCGCTCGCCGGCGCGGTCGCCCGCGTCCTGGCCCGCCCGGACGACCTCGCCGCACAGCTCGATCGGGCCACCGCGCGGGCGCAAGACCGTTACGGCGTCGCCGCCATGCAGGACGCGGTCGCCGCCGTGATCGCCCGCCTCGCCGCTGGAGCGCACGCATGAGCCGCACGCTGTCGGCGGCCGGCCGGTTGACCGGGCCGGTGCGCGGCTGGGTGCCGGCCGTGCTGCTGCTCGTCGCCACCGCGGTGGCGGGGCCGGCGCTCGGTGGCCTGTCGCGTCTCGTCTTCATCCTCGGCTGCGGGGCGGCCGGCTGGTACGCGTGGCGGCGCAGCCCCGGCGAGCACCTGCAGACCGCCCTGGTGCTGTTCGCCTTCGCGCCCTTCGTGCGCCGTCTCGTCGATCTCACGGCCGGCTACGACCAGGCCGGCATCATGCTGGTCGGCCCGCTGCTGACGCTGCTGGCGCCGTTCCCGCAGCTCTGGCGCCGCCTCGAAAGCGACCAGCCCTTCGACCGCCGGATGGGCCCGCTGCTGCTGGTCGGCGTCTGCGTCGCCTACGCGACCGTGCTGTCGATGTTCCAGGGCGACTGGATGAACGCCGCCGCGGGCGCGCTGAAATGGTCGGTGCCGCTCCTCTATGCCGCCGCCCTGATCGACGTCGACGAGCCCGAGGACCTGGTGCGCAAGGCCGCCGCCGCCTTCGTCGTCATCCTGCCGGTGACCGGGCTCTACGGCATCTGGCAGTATGTCGATCCGCCGAACTGGGACCGCTACTGGATGAGCTTCGCGCCGATCATGTCGGCCGGCCAGCCGATCCCGTTCGGGGTGCGGACCTTCAGCACCATGAACGGCCCGGCGAGCTTCGCCACCTTCACGGGCGTCGGGCTCCTGCTGGTCGGCTTCCTTCGGCCCGGCTGGCAGTCGCTCGTCTTCGCCAGCCCGGCCGCGCTCGCCTTCCTGCTGTCGCTCTACCGCACGGCCTGGCTGTCGCTCGCGGTCGGCCTGGTGTTCTGCCTCGCCTTCGCGGTGAGCCGCCGCCGCGCCGCCGTGGTGCTGGTCGGTCTCCTCGCCGCCGTCGTGATCGCCGGCACCATGACGCCCTTCTCCGAGGTGATCGGCGAACGGCTCGCCTCGCTCACCGAGGGCAGCCAGGACGGCAGCGCCCAGGAGCGGCTCGAGCAATACGTCTCCTTGTGGAGCCAGTGGGACTCCTCGCTGTTCGGCGTCGGCTTCACCGTGTCGGACGTCGGCTCGGCCGGCACCATGGCGGTCGACGGCATGGTCATCGCCTGCTGGCTGGCCATGGGGATCGTCGGCGGCATCGCCTGCCTGACCGGATTCGTCTGGGCGGCCGGCAGTGCCGTCGTTGCGGCGTCGCGCGACGGCAGCCGCGAGGCCGTGCTGATCGGCGCGATCGCCTGTGGGGCGCTGTTCCAGATGCCGCTCGCCAGCATCGCGTCGGGCGAGCTCGGCTTCCTGTTCTGGACCTTCGTGGTGCTGGTCTCCGCCGCCCCGCGCACGCCGGCCCGGCCGACCCGACGGATCGCAGCATGACGTCGGTCGTGACCAGCGACGAGACGCCGAGCGGTAAGGCGCGCTCGAGCCGCCGGCTGATCGCCGTGCTGATGGGCGGCGCGCTGCTCAGCAAGATTCTCGGCTTCGCCCGCGAGCTTTTGATGGCGCAGGTGCTCGGCGCCTCGCTGGTCGCCGACGGCTTCCGCGGCGGCCTCACGGCGGTGCTGCTGCCGCTCGTCTTCCTGCAGAACGAGAGCGTGCCCGCCATCCTGATCCCGACCCAGCGGGACGCGCAGATCCGCGGCGACGGTCCGCAGCGCCTCGCCGCCCTGACGATCGCCCTGACGCTGGTCGCGACCTTGCTGATGCTCGCCGTCCAGGCGGCCGGCCCCTGGTGGGTGGACGCGGTGGTCGGCGGCTTCGTGCCCGAAGGCCGCGCCCTGACGCTCGATTTCGTGCGCATCATGGCGCTCGGCATGCCGGCCTCGGTGGCGCTGAACTGCCTCGCCGCCGGCGAGATCGCGCTCGGCATCTCGCGGCTGACCAATCTGCGTGCCGCCCTGCTCAATCTCTGCATCATGATCGGCCTGGTCCTGCTGGTGGTGACCCACCGGGTCGACGTGCTCGCCTGGGCCTTCACGATCGCCTTCAACGGGCTCGCCGGCTGGGGCCTGTGGGCGCTGTGGCGCGAGGGACGTTTCAGCCTCGCGGGCGCCCGCCCCGCCCTGGTGCTCGCCGCCGGCCTCGACTTCCTGCATCGCCTGCGGCCGCTGCTCGCGCTGCCCTTCGGCGAGCAGCTCAATGTCTGGGTCGAGCGCCTGCTGGCGTCGCGGATCGCCACCGGCACGGTCGCCTCGCTCGACTACGCGCGCACGCTGACCGACAGCGCCCTCCTGCTGGTCAGCCAGCCGGTCGGGCTCGGCGTGCTGTCGAGCCATCCGGCCACCGACGAGCGCGCCCGCGTCGAGGCGATCGCGGCGCCCGTGCTGGCGCTGGCGCTGCCGGCCTCGATCTATCTCGTGGTGTTCGCGCCCGACATCGTGCGGCTCGTCTTTTTCCGCGGCGCCTTCACGGAGCACGGCGTGCTCCTCACCAGCCAGGCGCTGCGCGGCATCGCGGTCGGCCTGTGGGCCTCGACGCTCGGCTGGATCCTGCTGCGGATGCTCAACAGCACCGGCCGCAATGCCCGGGTCGCCATCATCGTCGTGACCGCCTACGCGGCCAACATCGCCGTCAACCTCGCGACCTCCGGCCTCCAGCAGTCGGCCGATGTCGGGCCGCTGCTGCTCGGTCTCGGTGAGGCCCTGCGCAGCCTGGTGCTGCTCGGGGGCACGATAGTCGCCTTCGACTGCCGCCGTCGGCTCGCCGGACTGGTGCTGATCGCCTGCGGGCCGGCCGCCGTGATGGCCGGCCTCGGCTGGCTGATTCACGAAGAAATCAACGGGATGTTGCTGCGGCTGTTCATCGGCGGCATCGTATGCCTCGCCACCATCGCGCTTGCCGCCGCCGTGCTGATGCCGGCGACCTGCCGGGCCGTATTTGCCCGCATCCGCAATCGCTGGCCGACGACGAGGAGGAGGTGATCATGCCCATGACCATCGCTGCGCAGGCCTGGCTTCCCGGCGCCGAGCTGCTCGTCCGACCGATGGGCAAGCTCGCCGACACGATCTTCGGTACCCGCGGATGCCTGTTCACGTTCCATCGCGCGGCGACGTCCAAGCGATGGGAAACGCTGCCGAACCGCAACTTCTATCTCGACGTCGCCTTCCTGGACCGGCTGCTCCGCTATCTCGAGCGCACCGGTTGGGCCGTGGTGACCATGGACGAGGCGCTGCGCCGCGCCGCACGCGGCGACACCGGCGACCGCTTCGTCAACTTCTCGGTCGACGACTGCTATCGCGACACCTTCGAGACCGTGGTGCCGCTGTTCCGCAAGCACGGCGTGCCCGTCACGCTGTTCGTGACCACCGGCATCCCGGACGGCACCATGCCGATGTGGTGCGCCGGGCTGGAGGACGTGCTGCTGAACCGCGCGCGCGTGATCGTCGACGGCGGAACCGTCGAGGTCGCCACCGGCGAGGCCAAGCGGGCCGCCTATGCCGGCATCGCCGAAGCCTGGGAGCAGCGGGGCGCGCCGGAGCGAAGCTACGCGGCGTTCTGTGTGGACAACGGCGTCGACGAGAAGGCCATGCACGAGACGCACGCGATCTCGTGGGACATGCTGGAGGCTCTGCGCGACGACCCGCTGGTCGAGATCGGCGGCCACTCCGTCTCGCATGCCCGCATCTCGTCGTTGTCGGAGGCCGATGCCTTCGCCGAGATCGACGGCTGCCGCAAGCGCCTCGAGGAGCGGCTCGGGATCGCGGTGAGGCACTTCGCCTTCCCGTACGGCCGCTCCGGCGATTGCGGGCCGCGCGACTTCGACCTGGTCAGGCAGGCCGGCTACGCCAGCGCCGCCACCACCCGCAAGGGCCTGGTGCGTCACAGCCACGATCCGCTCCGGTTGCCGCGCAACACGCTCGACGGCTCGCACCGCCATCTGGCGCTCGCCGAGCTGCATCTCATCGGAGCCACGGGCGTCGCTGCCCGGGTGCTGGGCCGTGTCTGACAGTCGCATCCTCCGCATCCTGTCGATCGCTCACCCGGCCGTCAGCCGCGACGTCGGGCGGCGGCGCTATTATCCCCTCGCGGCGCGCGAGGATCTCGACGTGCACCTGGTGGTGCCGGCGACATGGCACCAATTCGGTCGCGACATCACGGCCGACCCGCCCGACGATCCCGGCATGACCGTGCACGTGCTGCCGATCCGGCTGCCGAAGGCCGGCCCGATGACCTGGTACCTACATTTCTATCCGGGCCTGCGCGCCCTGATCCGCAAGCTCCGCCCAGACGTGATCCACATGTGGGAGGAGCCGTGGAGCGTCGTCGCCCTGCAGGCGAGCCTGCTCAAGGGTCCGGCCGCTCTGGTGATGGAGGTCGATCAGAACATCCTGAAGACCCTGCCGCCACCGTTCGAGAGCATCCGCAAGCACGTGCTGCGCAAGACCGCGCATGTGCTGTCGCGCAGCCCCGATGCGACCGCGGTGGTCCGGGCCCGCGGCTACGCGGGCCCGGTGAGCCCGATCGGCTATGGCGTCGACCGCGACACGTTCCGGCCAGCCGCTGCGACGGCGTCGGCATCGGCATCGGCATCGCCTGCGACGGCGCTGCGGCTCGGCTATGTCGGCCGGCTCGTCGAGGAAAAGGGGCTCGACGATGCGCTCGACGCGATGACGCGCACCCGCGATCCGGTGACACTGTCGATCCTCGGTGAAGGCCCGTACGAACCGGCGTTGCGCGGAAAAATTACGGCGCTCGGGCTGCAGGACCGCGTCGACATCCGCGGCTGGGCAGCACCGTCCGAGGTCGCGCGCTTCATGCATGGGCTCGATGCGCTGATCCTGCTGACGCGGACGACGCCGGCGGTGCGCGAGCAGTTCGGCCGCGTCATCGTCGAGGCGCAGAGCTGCGGCGTGCCGGTGATCGGCTCGACCTGCGGTGCCATTCCCGACGTGATCGGCGACGGCGGCTGGGTCGTTCCCGAGAGGGATCCGGCCACGCTCGCGACGCTCCTCGATGCGATCGCCGATCCGGGCACCCGGGCCCCGAAGACTGCGGCGGCCGAGCGCAATGTTCTAGCCCGGTACACTTACGATGCCGTCGCCCAGGCGCTCGCGGACTCGTGGACGGCCGTCGCGGGGCGGACAACTTCTCGTGAAAAAATGCATAAAAATGGAAGTATCGAGAAAACCGCGATATCGCATTCACGCGTCGGAAACCGGTGAGGCGGCTTGATCGTCTCGCATCCGTCGACACGCCATTGTCTCGATGCCGCCTTACAGAACGTGACGCATCAGGGACGCCTGCGCACCCGCAACATGTAGGTCTCGTTGTCCTTCAACCCGTCGATCGAGTTTGCTCCGCCATGAACCGGCAGAACCCTGAGCAGACCGTCGAAGCCCCACAGCTCGGCCAGCCGCGCCCAGTCGGGCAGGTCGACGGCCCAGCTTCGGCCAGGCCGGTCGGTCCAGCCGGGGCGGTTCTGCCAGACCAGCAGGAGACCATCATCGCCGTCGAGCCGATACGTCCCGCTGCGATCAGGATCGAGCGACGTGAACCGCATGTCGCCGGCGAGCTGCAGAACGGTCCGCAGCACGACGGCGCGTGGGTCCGGCGTCCACGGATTCTCGGCTTCCGCCATGGCATAGGCGGGTCCGTCGACGCGGACGGTGTCGCCGAGATTCCACGGGAAGGCCAGCACGGTCGCGGACGTCCGGCGGTCGGACTTCACCACGCCGAGATGATCCCACAGCCCGGTGAGGAAGAGACTCGCGGCGAGCTTCGGATCGGACCAGTCCTCGACGCGGGCGATGTTGAACTCGGTCGCGTAGAAATTCACGTCGCGGGTCAGGCCGAGCGCCGCCTTGACGCGGTCGAAGCAACCTTGCGCGGAGAACTCGCGGCCGCGGGTGAGCGGAAACCAACGGGCGTTGTAGTAGGTGTGCAGGTCGATGCCGTCGAGGCGCCCGTCCTGCAAGAGCGGCGCGATCGCCGGGCCGTAGCCGCGCAGCGTCGCGTCGCCGTGCGAGTTGCAGGTGGCGAAGCCGCCCGGCACGACGCGCAGCGTGCGGTCGACGCTGTGGACGCCGTCGGCGAGGCCGGCGAGCGCGTCGCGATAGGCGGCGTGCGGAATGGTCGCCTGCACGTCCGGCTCGTTGATGGCCGTGAAGATCGTGGCGCCCCAACCCCGCACGCCGTTCTCGCGGCCCCAATCGCCGTCAGGACGGAAGCGCTGCGCATAGGCGCGGCCGGCCGCGTACCAGTCGTCGTAGGAACCGATCGGCTGCGGCGGATCGAGCGTCTGATAGCTGCCCTCGTATTCGAGCAGGATGATCGGCGTGATGCCATTGCGGTGCGCCTCGCGCATCGCCGCGTCGAAGTCGTGCACGGTCGGCCGCCGGGCGAGATCGCGCCAGCCGTAGGAATCCATCCGGCCGAGCGGCGCGCCGACACCCTCCAGCGCCTGATAGAGCTGCTGCGTCGCCGATGCGACGGGCAGATGCGTCACCAGATTGCCGCCGCCGACGCGCCCGCGCAGCGTCATGGACCGGGGTTCGACCGGTCCGCTCGCCGAAGCAGTCTGGGCGACAGCCGGCGCGCCCGATCCGAGCAGCACCGTCAGCACGAGACACAGAGCGGCGAACGCGCCGCCACCGATCCTGATCATCTGTCATCTTGCCCGAACACACCCCCATGACACTCGAAATCATCCAGATTGTCCAGGAGCTGAGCTCGGTCGGCGGTGTCGAGAGCGTCGCGCTCGAGCTCGCCGGCGTGTTCGGCCGTGCCGGCGTCGTCAACTCGGTGATCGCCAGCAACGTCGCCAGCACGGTCGACCGCAAGACCGTGATCGAGCGCGTCGCGCCATGGCTCGCGAAAATCCCGACGCGCGGCGCGCTGCGGCATATCGGCCGCGCCCTGGTGGTGCCGCTGTTCACCTTCGTCGCGACGCGCGCCGCCGAGCGCCACAAGGGCGCCGTCGTGATCAGCCACGGCGACAGCCTGCGCGGCGACGTGCTGGTGGTGCACGCCGTCAATGCCGAGAGCCTGGCCGAGAAGCGCCGCTCCGGAAGCTGGCGCTGGCTCCTCAATCCGACGCATCTGTGGGTGGCGGCGCGCGACCGCTGGATGATCGGCGGGCTTCGCTATCGCATCTTCGTCGCCGTCTCGTCGCGGGTCGCCGAGGAGCTGCAGCGCCATTACGACGTGCCGCGCTCGCGCATCCGCATCATCCCGAACGGCATCGACCTCGACCGCTTCCGCCCCGATCCCGAGGCGGGGGCACGGATCCGCCGGGAATTCGGCATCCCGGCGGACGCGCGGCTCCTGCTGTTCATCGGCCACGAGTTCGATCGCAAGGGCCTCGTCCATGCGGTCGGTGCGCTGGAGCTCCTCGACCAGGACACCTGGCTCCTGGTGGTCGGCTCGGAGAATCCGGCGCCGTTCCGGCGGATGGCGACGAAGGCCGGCGACCGGCTGGTGTTCGCCGGCTCGCGCCGCGACGTCGAGTCGTTCTACGCGGCGGCCGACGCCTTCGTGTTCCCGACCTCCTACGAGACCTTCTCGCTCGTCTGCATGGAGGCGATGGCGACCAAGGTGCCGGTCTTCGCCACTCCGGTCGGCGGCATCGAGGACTATCTGCAAGACGGCGTCAACGGTTTCCGGATCGCGCCGGACGCGAGCGACATCGCCGCGAAGATCCGCACCGTCTTCGCCGACCCGGACCTGCTGGCGCGGCTGCGCAGTGGCGCCCGCGCCACGGCGGAGCGTTTTGGCTGGGACAACATCGGATCGCGCTACATTGCGCTTGCCGAGGAGCTCAGCAAGCCGGAGAAGAGCCCGGAAGCCGAGCCCACGACGCTGGTGCACACAGGACAGGAACCCGCATGACGGATCTCGCCGAACGCAACGCCGCGGCGATCCGCACGGACCTGCCCGCAAAGCTCGGCCGCGTCGCCGCCGGCCTGATCGCGCTCGTCATCGTGGTGCTGTCGGTGGTGCCGCCGTCGCTGCGTCCGGTCACGGCATCGCACATGATCGAGCACCTGGCGATCTTCGCGGCGCTCGGTGCCGCCTTCGGCCTGGCGACGCCGGGCCGCCCGCGCCTGCAGGTGATCGCCGTGCTGGTCTTTGCCACGACGGTCGAGCTGATGCAGATCGGCGCGCCCGGCCGACACGCCCGGCTCGTGGACTTTGCCGTCGATGCGAGCGGCGCGCTCGTCGGCCTGGCCCTCGCGGCCGTCGCACAAGTCATGATGCGGCGGATCACCGGACCCGCGGCCCACCCTTCGGATTAACGCAACTCGCGCAGATCCCGCGCCACGATCCGGCGCACCGAGACGCCGTCGCGGCGGGCGGCCAGCGCGCCCTTCAGGAAGGTCGCGGCATTGTGCTTGCCGGCCGTGCCGACGACCGAGCGCACCGCCTGCTCGGCGAGAAGGCGCAGGCGCTCGAGGCCGTGATCGAGGTGGCTCGGCGCCAGCGGGCCGACCGCGGCAGCGGCGCGGCGGGTCTCGGCGAGCTGCTCCAGCCGGCGATACAGTCCGTAGCCGGCGTCGAAGCCGGTGCGGCGCTCCGGCAAGAGCCGCACATGGCGGGCATGGGGCGTGAACCGCACCGTGGTGCGGCCGCGCAGGCGCAGATGATCGAGCGCCAGCATGAAGGCGACCGCGTCGCCGCCCTCGCCCGTGGTCGCCAGCTTGACCTGCCGCAGGGTCTCGACCCGCGCCCAGAACACCGCGCCGAGCAGGCTGCGGGCCCGGATCAGCCCGCGCAGCCAGGAGAGCAGCCCCGGCTCGCGCGGCCGTTCTGCCACGGCGAGATCGCTGACGCCGTCGCCGTCGGTGGTGATCTTCACCACTTGGCGGACGAGATCGACGCCCGCCACCGAGTCCTCGTACAGAATCACATGGTCGCGAACGGCATCGAGCCAGCGCGGCCCGAGCACCACGCCCTCCGGTGTCGCGATCACGATGTCGACGTCGGAGGCGAGCGCCGCCACGGCCGCGGCCAGCATGTCGGGCTCCGCCGCGGCGACGACGGTGACGCCGGCGCTTCCCGACATGGCCGCGAAGGCATGCTCGCGCCCCCTCGGCACGGCGAGCACGATCCGGGCCGGCCGATACCGCCAGGTCTCGGCGGCCGCGAGCGTCGCGCGGGCGAGCCGCGGGTCGCCGCGCCCGAGAACGATCAAGCCGAAGGTCGGGTCGAGCTGCGTCATGTCACCCTGCGAGCCTCACCCCACGAGCCTCATGTTGCACGCCTCACCCCCCGAGCCGCCGCCAGGCGGAGGCGAACATCCGCGCCACCGCATCGGGCGCCGTGCGGGCGATCGACTCCTCGACGCCGTCGAACGAGAATGGCCGGTTGGTCCACGACTGCGCCATCACGTTGATCGCCATGGCGAGATGATAGGCACTGCCGGCCGCGTAGAGGAGGCCGCGCCGGCCGTAGTCGACGATCTCGATGGCGGCGCCGGTGTCGGGCACGATCACGCTCTTGCGTGCCGCCAGCGCCGCCACCACGGCGCAGAGGGCGCGATCCTCGGCACGCGGCACCACCAGCACGTCGACGTCGCGCAGGAACGCGTCGGCACTCGCGGCGTCCGCCACGGTGACGCCGGGCGGCAGGACCGCACGGCCGGCGAGCGACGCCGGCGCGATTTTCAAGGTGAACAGGTCGGTCTGGCCCGTGAGGGCGACGGCGCGCAGCAGCAACTCCAGCACCTCCGCGTCGGCATCCGGGTCCCAGAAGCCGAGCACCGGCCCCTGACGACGCTGCCCCAGCGGTATCACGCCGAACGTCCGGGTCGGCGGCGACGGCGGCGGCGCCACCGCCGAGAAGCGGGCGCGCGGGAAGAAGCCATGCCGGAAGTGACGGCCGAGATCGGCGCGGTTCGAGCCGAGAACGGCGGTGACGTGACGCGAGGCATGGCGGGCCTGCCAATGCGCGAGGCTGCGGCCACGGCGAACGAGGTCGGCCAGGCTGCGCGGTCGCCCGGCCGGGAGGTCGGCGACGGCGCCGTCCGACGAGACGAAATGGGCGAGCGGCTTCGCAGCACGCGCAACGTGGCCCCAGACCGATCCGAGATCCTCGGTCGCCCCGAAGGTCTGCACCACGCCGACGCGCTCCTGGGCGACGATCAAGGGCAGCCGGTCGACCTGGTTGCGGTAGCCGACGATCCCGGGCACCTCGCTCGGCACGGTGGCGGAGCTCGGCTCCGGATCGATGTCGACGTCGATCACCACGGGCTCGACGCCGGCTTCCGCGAGCGCACAGATGAAGCCGCGGGAGCGGTACGGCAGATACACCGACGCGGCAGCCGCGCGGCCGACGAACACCAGGGCGGCCTTCATGCTCAGTCCTGTAGCTCCGTCGTGCTCGGGCCGGGGCGGTCGATCTCCGTCGAATGCGCGAGTCCGGCGCGGCGCCGCCGCCGATTCCGTGCGTTCAGCCTATAGCATGCACCGATCCGTGATGGCACGCCAAGGGGCGTGCGGCCCGGCCGGCGCCCGGCCGGCCCGGTCGCATCGATCGAGCGGCACTGATCAGGCGGCGTGCGAATAGACGAGGCCGCGCGGGCCGCTGCGCATGAAGCGGCCGCGGACCGTGCGGGTCAGCGGGCCCGCCACGGTGCCGACCTCGACGGCGAAGCCGCAGTCGTGGCCGCCGTCCGGCGCCCTCGTGCAGCCCTGCTTGCTGAAGCTCTTGATCTCGAACAGCGCCGTGCCGGCCCGTCGAATGCGCGCGACCCCGACCGTGCCTTCGGTCTCGGCCACGTAGTCGAGCACGGCGCGCACCTCGTCCGACAGCGTCAGGGCGAAGGCGCTGCGCATCGCGCTCTCACTCGGCTCGTTCGTCCCGTGCAGGATGGTCGTCACCAGCACGATGACCGAAATCATCGCCGCCCACATCGCAGCCCCCGTCCCCAAGTTACGGGAGAGACCCTGCCACAAAGGCTTTTCGGCCCGGTTCAGCCGGTCGTTTCAATTTTAACGACCGCGCCCGAAGGGCCGGGCACGTTGTCAGGCGAAGCGGAATCGGCCAAGCCTCGCGGGCGCCCCTCTCCAGGAGACTGTCATGGCCCGCCCCCGCCGCCCCGCCTCGCCCGCCGCGTCGCGCCGAGGCGCAGCCGCGCCGACGCCCAAGCCGAGCCGCAAGACGAAACCGGCTCCGAAGACCAAGGCCTCGGCCGCGGTGCCGGCCTATCGGCTGCCCGCCCTCACCGAGGAGACGCTCGACCCGGCGCAGCGCGCGCTCCTGGCCGCCATGCGGGCGGGCCCGCGCGGCGGCGCCTTGAGCCTGCGCGGCCCGTTCGGCGTGTTCCTGCATGCACCGGGCTTCGGATCGCTCGCCCAGGAGCTCGGCGCGCATTGCCGGTTCGGCACCACGGTCCCGGCGCGTCTCTCGGAGTTCGCCATCCTGGTGACGGCGCGGCTGTGGCGGGCCCATTACGAGTGGCACGTGCATGCGCCGATCGCCGAGAAGGCCGGCGTCAAGCCGGCGACCATCGCGGATCTGAAGGCCGGGCGCGCGCCGGCCCGGGCCGCGGCCGACGAGAAGGCCGTCTACGCCTTCGTCACCGAGCTCTATGCGAAGAAGCGGGTCACCGACCGCACCTATGCGCGGCTCCACGCGATCGTAGGGGATGTCGGGATGGTCGAGTTCGCCGGCATCCTCGGCTACTACGCTCTGGTGGCGATGACGCTCGACGTCTTCCGGGTGCCGCTCCCAGGCGAAGCGAAACTGCCATTCGCCGAGCCGAAGGTCTGAAACCTCAGGCGCTGGCGGCGTCCGCCAACACGGCCGGCTCGGCCGCCGGCTTCGGCTTGGCGGTGCGCTGCTGCAGCAGGCCGAGGAAGCGGTCCTTCGGCATCGGCGGCGCCAACAGGACGCCCTGGCCGAAGTCGCAGCCCATGATCTGCAGGGCCTGCAGGTCGGCGAGGCTCTCGATGCCCTCGGCGACCGCGACGCTGCCGAACCGGTGGGCGAGATCGATCGCGGTCTGGCAGATCGCCGCATTGGTGGCGTCGGTGGCGCAGTCCTTGACGAAGCTGTGGTTGAGCTTGAGCTCGGCGAAGGCGAGCTCGCGCAGGCTGGAGAAGGACGAGTAGCCGGCGCCGAAATCGTCGATCGACACCGAGATGCCGCTGTCGCGCAGGGCGTTGGCGATCACCTGGGCGCGCTTGATGTCGCGCACGATCTGGTCCTCGGTGACCTCGACCATCAGGCCGGGCCAGTCCGGGCTCTCGGGGCGATGGGCGGCGACCAGCTCGGCGATCGGCAGACGGCCGAGCACATGCACCGGTATGTTCACTGCGAGCCTCAGGTTGAAGCCGGCCGCCCGGAAGGTCGACCAGTCGGCCAGCGCCGACACGAGGGCGTATTCGGCGAGATCGAGCAGGCTGTCCTCGTCGATGCCGGGCAGGAAGCGGCCCGGAAGAAGGACGCCGAGTTCGGGATGCCGAATCCGGGCGAGCGCCTCGGCGCCCGCCAGACACTTCTTTCGCAGATCGATCTTGGGCTGGTACCAGAGCTCGAGCCAGGTCTCGCGCAGCGCCTCGGCGACCCCGACCCGGCCGCCCGCGCCCGCCGGCGCAGATCCGCCCGCCCGGTCACCGGCCCGTGTCTCGGATGGCTCGCTCGTCATGGTGCCCCCGGCTCGCGATCCTGGAACCTTCCGGAATAGTCCAACCTCCTTAAGCAAACGTGTTGCACGGCGGTCCCGGCGACGATTCGGGCTGTGCCGACAAACGACATCGGGTCAGGGGGCGCTCGCCCGGCGCAGGCCGGTGCCGATCGGCTGGACCGTCAGCCCCACCTCGACCGGCCCCGCCTGCTCGAACATCAGGGTCGCCGGGAGCAGGTCGCCGGGCAGGAGCTGGCCGGCAAGGGCGGAAAAGACCGCCTGCGAGGCCAGGCCGGGCCGGAACTCGACCGTCTGGCCGGGGCCGATCTCGACGCCGCGGGCAATCGTGCGCAGCCGCATGACGTTGTCGTCGAGCGACAGCTCCTGGAACTCGAAGCCGCCCGCCTGTCCCGAGCGGATGGTGAGCAGCCGCTCCGGCATCTCGCCGTGATTGATGATCCGCATATAGCCGGCCGTGACGGTGGCGCCCTGCGGCGTGGCGCGGGCCCACGGGTCGACCACCTCGATGGTGCCCACCCGGTAGGTCTCGGCGGCCGCCGCGGAGCCGAACAGCATCAGGGCGGCCGCGATCGTGCCAAGGCGACTCATCGCGGACTCCGTGGCCAGAAAGGGATACCGGCACACTTATGCGGGACGAGACGTTTACGTGGCGTTGATGCGGTCCGAACGGGTTGAGCGATCCCGCTCGCGGTTTTTGGCGCACGACCTTGATCGCATCTGTTCAGAGTCGGCGTAATATTGCTGCGAATGCCCCGCCGGACTGACTGCACAAGACTTGCCGGAACGGGGTGCCCGCCCGGAGCCGGCAGTGCTAGACTTGCTCGGTTGGACAACGGCAGGCCGCACAGTGGCACAGGCCGGCCGGGCTGATCGCATGCAGGATGAGCGACAATGACGTCCGGCGGCCCCACCATCGGCCGGATCGACAGCAGAGCCCCCCGGGCCGGTCGCGGCGGCGGTCCCGCCGAAGCGCCGTCCGACGAGCGCGGCCGGGTCGTTCCCTTCGTGCCGCGTCACGGCGCGCCGGGGCCGCGTGGCGTACCCCCGCCGCGATCCGAAAACCCGGTGGCCGATCTCGACCGCTACGCCCACGGCGACGAGCCGGACGACTACCGCCACCGCATGATCACCAATGCGCTCGCCCTCGCCCTGCTGGCCACCCTGACCGCCGGAGGCCTGTGGATAGCGTCCACCATGGCCGACATGCGCAAGAACCAGGACTGCGTTTTGAGCGGACGGCGGGGTTGTACCCCGGTTCCGGTGCCCCTCGACCCGCCGAGCCGGTGACCCACCCCCTCGGCGGACCGGCCCCCGGCCTGCCGGAGGCGCGCGGCGGCACCGGTTTCGAGCGCATCCCCAGGGGATTGCGGGCCGGCAGGCAACCCGGCGTGGCGCGCATTGCGCTCCCCCGGTGTCTTGGCTATACGGACCGGAACGAAAGAGCGAAAAATCGCCGCCGTATGGGGGGCATGCGCACGCGCATGCCGGCTGGATTCACGGCATTCAGAGAGTATCCGATGTCCTCGACGTTCGACACCGTCGCCAATATCATCGCAGAAACATGCGACATTCCGCGTGACAAGATCACGCCGGAAAGCCATGCCATCGACGACCTCGGGATCGACAGCCTCGACTTTCTCGATATCGCATTCGCGATCGACAAAGCCTTCGGGATCAAGCTGCCGCTCGAGCAGTGGACCCAGGAGGTCAACGACGGCAAGGCCACCACCGAGCAGTACTTCGTGCTCGGCAATCTCTGCACCCGGATCGACTCGCTCGTCGCCGCGAAAGGCGCCTGAGCGCGGCTTCATGAGACTCGAGTACTTCCAGCTCATCGATCGCATCGTCGCCCTCGATCTCGACGCGCGGACGATTGCGGTCGATGCCCAGGTGCCCGAGACCAGCACGATCTTCGAGGGGCATTTCCCCGGCCATCCGCTGATGCCCGGCGTGCTGCTGATCGAGGCCATGGCGCAGACCTGCGGCTGGCTGCTGATCGGCCTCAACGGCTTCTCCCGCATGCCCTTCCTGGCCGCCGTCAAGGAAGCCAAGCTGCGCACCTTCGTCACCCCCGGACAGGCGCTGTCGATCGCCGGCAGCCTCGTCCACGACGGCTCCGGCTTCGCCATGGCGCATGCGAGCGTGCGCTGCGACGGCAAGGCGGTGTGCGAGGCCGACATCACGTTCCGCATCGTCCCTTTCCCGGATCCGAGCTTCCGCACCGGCATGGAAGACTTCGCGCGAAAGATCGGGTTCCCTCTGGAGGCCATTGCCCATGGCTGACGCGTCACGCGAGGCCTGGATCACCGGGATCGGGCTCGTCTCGTGTCTCGGCGAGGGCGCCGACGCCCACTGGCAGGCATACGACGCTGCCACGCCCGTCTACGACGCCACCACGTTCGCGCCCTATGTGGTGCACCCGCTGGCGCCGCTCACGCTCGACTCGCAGATCCCCAAGAAGGGCGATCAGCGCCAGATGGAGCAGTGGCAGCGCACCGGCGTCTATGCGGCGGGCCTGGCGCTCGACTCGGCCGGCCTCAAGGGCCAGGCCGAGGTGCTCGGCCGGACCGACATGATCGTCGCGGCCGGCGGCGGCGAGCGCGACTATGCGGTCGACAGCGCCATCGTCAGCGGGCTGGCCGGCGCCGACAATCCGGGCGCCTATCTCAACGAGCGCCTGACCAGCGACCTGCGACCGACCTTGTTCCTGGCCCAGCTCTCCAATCTGCTCGCCGGCAACATCTCGATCGTGCACGGCGTCACCGGCTCCTCGCGCACCTTCATGGGCGAGGAAGGCTCCGGCATCGAGGCGGTGCGCATCGCGCTCGCCCGCATCGCCGCCGGGCAGAGCGACGTGGCGCTGGTCGGCGGCTCGCAGAACGGCGAGCGCAAGGACCTCCTGCTGCTGTTCGAGTTCGGCGGCTACGCCCTCAAAGACCCGTACCGGCCGGTCTGGGACCGGGCCGGGCAGCCGGGCTTCGCCACCGCCTCGCTCGGCGCCTTCCTGGTGATCGAGGCGCGTGCACATGCCGAGGCGCGCGGGGCGAAGCCGCTGGCGCGCCTTTCGGCCGTCGTCAGCGACCGCACGGCGCGCGCGCCGGGTGCCGTCGAGGCGTCGCTCGACCGCCTGTGGGGCGCCCTGCCCGCCGTCGCCGCAGACCGTGCGGCGGTTGTGTCGGGTGCGACCGGCGTGACGGGCGCCACCGACGAGGAACGGGCCCTGTTGGCCGCCCGCGGCCTGCCCGTGCGGGCGACCGGCAGCGTCGCCGGCCATTCGATCGAGCCGCAATTCGTCTTCAACATCGCGTTGGCGACGCTGGCGCTCGGCCACGGCCGGCTGTTCGCGCCATGCGACACCACCGGCTTCGAGAAGCCCTTCGACAGCCCGCTCGACCAGGTGGTGGTCACCGGCGTCGGCCACTGGCGCGGCGAGGGCCTCGCTCTGGTCGAGGCGGTGCGGTAGGAATAGACACTCCGTCATTCCGGGGCGCCGCGCAGCGGCGAGCCCGGAATCCATAAACACTGACAGGGGTTATGGATTCCGGACAGCCTCGCTTCGCGAGGCTTCCGGAATGACGAAGCTGGGAGCCGGGCAGAGGTCCTGCCACGCCCCACTGTGAGGAGACTCGACATGGCAGTGCGCGACAAGGCCGGCCGGCCCGTGGTGGTGGTCACCGGCATGGGGATCGTGACCTCGCTGGGCGCCGGCAAGGATGAGAACTGGTCGAAGCTCACCGCCGGCCAGTCGGGCATCCACACCATCACGCGTTTCGCCACCGACGGGCTGAAGACCCGCATCGCCGGTTGCGTCGATTTCGTCGCCACCGAGCCGTTCAGCGCGCCGCTGCTCTCGGAGCGCCTCGCCGAGCTCGCCGTCGACGAGGCCGTGACCCAGGCCGGCATCGGCTCGCCGGGCCGCTTTCCCGGGCCGCTGTTTCTCGCCGTCCCCCCGGTCGAGCTCGAGTGGCCGCAGCGCGTCGAGCTCGCCGCCGCGGCGGGGGCGGCTGGCCACGCCGATTACGACGACATGCTGCGCGCCGCCGCCACCGGCCGCTTCCGCGCCCACCACGAGCGCTTCCAGTTCGCCTCGGTGGCCGACAATCTGGCGACGCGGTTCGGCACCCAGGGCATGCCGATCTCGCTGTCGACCGCCTGCGCCTCCGGCGCCAGCGCCATCCAGCTCGGCGTCGAGGCGATCCGGCGCGGCGAGGTCGACGCCGCCCTGTGCGTCGGCACCGACGGCTCGGTCAACACCGAGAGCCTGGTGCGCTTCTCGCTCCTCTCGGCCCTGACCACCGCCAACGATCCGCCCGAGGAGGCGGCGAAGCCCTTCTCCAAGAACCGCGACGGTTTTGTCATGGCCGAGGGCGCCGGGGCGCTCGTTCTGGAGAGCTGGGAGGCCGCCAAGGCGCGCGGCGCAAAAATCCTCGGCGTCGTCGAGGGCTGCGGCGAGCTCTCCGACTCGTTCCACCGCACCCGCACCAGCCCGGACGGCAAGCCGATCATCGGCTGCATGCGCCAGGCGATTGCCGATGCGGGTCTCACGCCGGACCAGATCCACTACATCAACGCGCACGGCACCTCGACGCCCGAGAACGACAAGATGGAGTGCCTCGGCGTCACCGCCGTGTTCGGCGAGCATGCCGGCGGCATCCCGATCTCGTCCAACAAGTCGATGGTCGGCCACACGCTGTCGGCGGCCGGGGCGGTCGAAGCAGTGTTCACGGCGCTGACGCTGTTGCACCAGCGCATCCCGCCGACCATCAACCACCAGATCCCCGACCCGGCGATCCCGCTCGACGTGGTGCCGAACGTGGCGCGCGACGCCAAGATGGCGCACGCGCTGTCCAACTCCTTCGGCTTCGGCGGCCAGAACGTCACGCTGGTGATGGGCCTGGAGCCGACATGACGGCGTCGACCGACAAGCGGCCGCATGTGCTGGTGACGGGCGGCGGCCGCGGCCTCGGCGCCGCGATCGTGCGGGCGCTCGCTCTGGCCGGCCACGACGTCACCTTCACGGTGCGCTCGGCGACCGCCGAGGCGGACGCGCTGGTGGCGGAGCTGGCGACGGCTGCACCGGACAGCAAGATCGTTGCCGAGCGGCTCGACCTCGCCGAGCGCGACGCCGTCGAGGCGTTCGCGAAAAGGCTCGAGGAGATGCCGGCCTTCGCCGGCTTCGTCCACAATGCCGGGCAGAGCTACGACAGCCTCGCCATGATGCTGGATCAGGCCAAGGCCGAGGCGGCCATGCAGGTGAACTTCTGGTCGTTCACCCGGCTCGCTGGCGCGCTGGCGCGCCCGATGATGCGCGCGAAAAACGGCCGGATCGTCGCCATCGGCTCGATCACAGCCCTGCAGGCCAACCAGGGCAATGCCGCCTACGCGGCCTCCAAGGCCGCACTGCTCGCCTATGCACGCACGCTGGCGATCGAGACGGCGCGCACCGGCGTGACCGTCAATTACGTGGCGCCCGGCTTCATCGACACCGCCATGATGGCGCCCTACGAGAAGTACCGGGCCCAGATGGAGGGCCAGATCCCGGCCCGCCGCTTCGCCAGGCCGGACGAGATCGCCGGCCTCGTCGCTTTCCTGCTGTCGCCCGTCGCCTCCTACATCACCGGCGCCGTCCTGCCGGTTGACGGCGGTCTTTCGGCGGCGATAGGCATCCACCGCTGATTTTTTCGAGCGTCCGACGCGGCGCTCCCATCCTTTCGAGGTTTTCCCCATGCGCGCCCTGATGCTGCTCGGCGACCGCAAGCTCGAGCTGACGGAGGTCGACCCGCCACCGCCGCCCGCCGCCGGCGAGGTGCAGGTGCGGGTCAAGGCGGTCGCGCTCAACTATCTCGACGTCTGGGGTTTTCGCGGGATGGCCTTCGCCAAGCGCAAGATGCCGCTCATCGTCGGCGTCGAGTCCTCGGGCGAGATCGCCGCGGTCGGGCCCGACGTGACGACGTTAAAACCCGGCCAGGGCGTCGTGATGTACGGGGCGCTCACCTGCGGCACCTGCAAGGCCTGCCGCGAGGGCCGCGACAACCTGTGTGAGAACGTCGGCGGCATCATGGGCTTCCACGTCGACGGCTTCGCCCGCGACCTGATCAACCTGCCGGCCCGCCTGGTCGTGCCGGTGCCGGACGGCGTCTCGCTGCGCGACGCCGCCTGCGCGCCGATCGGATTCGCCACCGTGCAGCACATGCTGTTCGACAACGCCAAGCTCCAGCCCGGCGAGACCGTGCTGGTGCATGCCGGCGGCTCCGGCATCGGCACCGCCGCGATCCTGATGGCCAAGCAGATCGGCTGCACCGTGATCACCACGGTGGGCGACGACGCCAAGGCCGAGAAGGCCAAGGCGCTCGGCGCCGACCACGTGATCAACTACAAGACCGCCCGCTTCGAAGGCGTCACCCGCAAGCTGACCCAGAAGAAGGGCGTCGACGTGGTGTTCGAGCATGTCGGCGCCGAAACATTCAACGGCTCGCTGCTCTGCTTGAAGCGCGGCGGCCGCCTCGTCACCTGCGGGGCGACCTCGGGACCGAGCGTCACGCTCAACCTGATGCAGCTCTTCCAGCAGCAATACCGCATCATCGGCTCGTTCGGCGCCACGCTGACGAACATCGCCGAGTCGCTCGCCAAGATGGCGGCCGGCCTGAAGCCCGTGGTCGACACCGAGGTGCCGCTCGCCGAGTTCGAGAACGGGCTCGAGCGCCTCGCCGGCCGGCAGGTGTTCGGCAAGGTCGTCGTGACGTTCTGATCGCGGCCCGATGCACTCGCCCCTGCATTACTGGAAGTACTGGACCTGGCGCGCCGCCTTGGTGCTGAAGCGCGGCGTCGACCGTGCCGGCCGCCGCGCCGTGCGGCCGGCGATCGGTCTGTTGCGCCGGCTCGACCGCATCAGCGCCAGCAACAAGGCCGGCGCCGTGATGCGCACCATCGGTCCGCTGATGCGCGAGCACCGCATCGGCCGCGCCAATCTGAAGGCGGCCTTCCCCGAAAAGTCGCCCGAGGAGATCGAGCGCATCCTCGCCGGCGTGTGGGACAATCTCGGCCGCGTCGCCGTCGAGCTGGTCAATCTCGACCGCATCGCCGCCCAGGGTGCGCGCGGCGATCGGCCCTTCCTGACATACGGCGAGCGCGAGCTCCGGCGGTTCGAGGCGCTGCGCAACTCCGAGAAGCCGGCGCTCGTCTTCACGGCGCATCTCGCCAACTGGGAGCTGCCGGCCGTGGTGGCGGGCATCGAGGGCCTGCGCTCCATGGTGCTGTTCCGGCGTCCCAACATGCGCTCGGTCGCCGACGTGCTGGTGGAGATGCGCGAGCCGCTGATGGGCAAGCTGGTGGCGTCCGGCTTCGGGGCGCCGATGACGCTCGCACGCGGGCTCGAGACGGGCCATCACGTCGGCATGCTGGTCGACCAGCATGACAGCAAGGGCGTCGAGGTGGTGTTCTTCGGCCGGACCTGCCGGGTGAGCCCGCTGATCGCCATGCTGGCGCGCGAATACGAGTGCCCGATCCACGGCGTCCGCATCATCCGCCTGCCGGAAGGCGTTTTCACCGGCGAGATCACCGAAGCGGTGCCGCCCGCGCGCGACGCCGACGGCCGCATCGATGTGGCAGGCACCATGCAGGCGATCACCAGCGTGGTCGAAAGCTGGGTGCGCGAATATCCCGATCAATGGCTGTGGCTGCACCGCCGCTGGCGGTGAGGTTGCGCGCGCCGCTTGTGCCAGCCGTCACATAGTCCGACTCGTCATACGCGGGCTCGACCCGCGTATCCATCGCTTTCAAAAGACCTTCTTTCGACATTCGATGGATTGCCGGGTCAAGCCCGGCAATGACGATGAAGGTCGAGGACGAAGAAGGCTGGTCTTATTCCGTCCGGCCGAACTGACAGCCCTGGTGGGCGTAGACGTAGCGCTCGACGCCGTAGCGATCGGGCGGCAGCAGCTTGGGCTGGCAGAAGTCGAGCCACGCCTTGCGGTGGGCGCTCTGCTCGTCGGCGGCGCTTCGTTGAGGCGTCGTGGCGGCGCTCGCCGTCCGCACGGGCGCGGTCGACGGGTCGCCCGCGGACGACAGGCCGACGGGCGGCGTGCCGGCCGGCGACACGCCGGTCGTCGCCGCCGCGGCGGTCCGTGGCGAAGCGGTCACGTACACTCCAGCGCGCGGTTGCGCCGGCATGGTGCGAGCCGGAGCGGCCGCAGCCGGCCGGAAGAACGGAATGCGCAGCTTGGCGCTGAACGCCGAGGTCGGCGTGAGCACCAAGGCGACCGCGAATGCGACCGCGGCCGTTCGTCCAATGTGAGCAAGCTCCTGGCGCGGGCGCAGCATGGCTCCACCTCCCCCTGGCGTCGATCGGAGAGTCTCGACGGCGGACAGGATCGCCGAGAGAGCCTGATTTTCGATTTGGCCGACTGCTAAAAGTTTATCGATCGCCGCGTAGAAGGCCCTGCCGGCACGCCGTGGCTGTCGGCCGACGGTCTCTCGCTGCGGACGGGACGGCGCGATCCACGCCGCCTCGGAGGCGGTTCACCGCCCGGTCTTGATGCGGGTCCACAGCCGGTTCATCAGCCGGGTCGTCTTGGCGTCGCGCGCCGTGTTGGTGTAGAGGCGCGCCATCACGGCCTCGTCCGGATAGACGCTCTTGTCTTCGAACACGGCCTTGTCGATCAACGGCTGGCTGGCCAGGTTGCCGTTGGCGTAGGAGACGAAGCTCGAGGTCTTCGCCGCCACGTCGGGCCGCAGCAGATAATCGATGAAGGCGTGCGCCTCGGCGACGTGCTCGGCGTCCTTCGGAATGGCGAGATTGTCGAAGAACATCTGCGCCCCCTCCTTGGGGATGGCGTAGACGACCTCGACGCCGTTCTTCGCCTCGGCGGCGCGCTTCCTCGCCTGCACGATGTCGCCCGAGAAGCCGACCACCAGGCAGATCTCGCCGCCGGCGAGTGCATTCAGGTATTCGGAAGAATGGAATTTTCGCACCGACGGCCTGATCTTGGTGATGAGATCGGCGGCGCGCTCCAGATCCTTCTGCTCGGTCGTGTTGGGATCGAGCCCGAGATAATGCAGCGCCGCCGGCATGATGTCGTCGGCCGAATCGAGCATGTGGACGCCGCAGTCCTTGAACCGCGCCAAGCTCTCGGGCTTGAACACCAGATCCCAACTGTCGATCGTCACGCCGGAGCCGAGGATTTTTCGCACGCTGGCGGCGTTGAAGCCGATGCCCACCGTGCCCCAGAGATAGTTCACCGAGAAGCGGTTGCCGGGATCGTGGGTGGCGACGCGGCGCTCGATCTGCGGCCACACGTTCTTCAGATTGGGCAGCTTCGCCTTTTCGAGCGGCAGGAAGACCCCGGCCTTGATCTGGCGCTCGAGGAAATAGGCGCTCGGCACCACGACGTCGTAGCCGGAGCGGCCGGCCAGGAGCTTGGTCTCCAGCGTGTCGTTGGAATCGAAGGTGTCGTAGCGCACCTTGATGCCGGTCTCGCGCGTGAACGCCTCGATCACGGTCGGCTCGACATAGTCCGACCAGTTGTAGACGTTGACGACGCGGTCCTGCGCCGCGAGCGGATCGCTCGCGGCCGTCAGAGCAAGAAGCGCAGCGGCGAACCGAACAGCCGCGGGGCGCATCGCCGCTTCGGGCATCGCTCGCTCCCGGCTCGTCGACGCGGCGCGCTCAGCGAGCGCGCTTGCGCTTGACGCGCGGCGGCGGGCCGGGCGGCGGCGGATAGGGATTGGGGCCGCAGGAGCCGCCGACGCCACGCACCGTGGCGAGGCACTGCTGCAGCGTGGAATAGGCGCAGCTCGTCTGCTCGAAGCCGATATTGAGGTTGGCGCACCACGGATACCAGGTGGACCAGGACGGCGGCGACCAGATCCCGAACGGATCGGCGTCGGCCCGGCCGATGCCGGACACCATCGTCACGGCCACGGCGGCCCCCAGCAGCAGCGCACGCATGTCAGCTCCTTCACGTCACGAGTCCGATGCGATCGAACGGGTGGCTACTTCATAGGCGGGCCGTCGGGCGGCGTCCATCCGGCCCCGCGGGGAACTTTGTAAGCGGGTGTTTCAGGTCTCGGTCGGCAGGCCGGCGGCCTTCCAGGCCTTGATGCCGCCGGCGAGATGCGCACGGTAGGGCAGCCCGGCCGCCTGCGCGATCTCGGCCGCCTTGACCGAGCGGATGCCGGACGCGCAGGAGAACACCACCTCGCGCCCCGCCGGGTCGGGCAGATCGGCGGGCTCGAAGACGGACAGGGGCATCAGCACGGCGCCGGGGATTCGCTCACGCACGGTCTCGTTCGGCTCGCGCACATCGACCAGCAGAACACGGTCGGCGGCGAGATCGGCCGCCACCTCCTCAGGGCTGAGATTGCGCACCTGGCTGCGCCCGAACAGTCCGAACATGCGGCGTCTCTCCTGCGAAAGCACCGGCCGCGACGTCCCTCGCACCGGCTTCCCCGGGGTCGAATCGCTGATCTCACCGGCCCCAGGGGAGAATTGGGCATGCGGCAGGCGCTTTCAAGGCACGGCCGGAGGGCGACGGTGCGGTGCGACCGGACCGGACCGCGCCATCGATCGCTGCGCTTTGTCGACGGCCTGGATGGTCCCGCTAAATGGTCACCTGCGTGCCGATCTCGACGACGCGGCCGGTCGGGATCTGGAAGTACTCGGTGGCGTCGTTGGCCGTGCGGGCCAGCACGATGTACAGCCGATCCTGCCAAGGCGGCATGCCGGATCGCACCGCCGGCTTGAGCAGCCGGCGCGACAGGAAGAACGAGGTCGACATGATGTCGAACTGCCAGCCGAGCTTTCGCGCGACGCCGAGCGCGCGCGGCACGTTCGGGCTCTCCATGTAGCCGAACCGCAGCGTCACCCGCGAGAAGCTCTCGCCGATGCGCTCGATGCTGACGCGGTCGGCGGGCTTTACCCGCGGCGTATGCAAGGTGACGACGTTGAGGACGACATTGTTCTGGTGCAGGACCTTGTAGTGCTTCAGGCTGTGCATCAGCGCGGTTGGTGCGCTGTGCGGATCGGCGGTGAGGAAGACCGCGGTCCCGGGCACCCGCTGCGGCGGCTTGCGCTCGAGCACCATGACCAGCGCGTCGAGCGGGGTCTCCAGCCGGCGCGTCTTCTCGAACAGCAGGCGCGTGCCGCGCTGCCACGTGTACATCACGACGCCGACGGCGGCCGCGAAGACCAGCGGCACCCAGCCGCCCTCCGCCACCTTCAAGAGATTGGCGGACAGGAACGTCAGGTCGACGGCCAAGAACGGCGCCATCAGGGCGGCGGCGAACAGCGGCGACCAGCCCCACACCTTCCAGATCACCACGAAGGCCATCGCGGCCGTGACCACCATGGTGCCGGTGACGGCGATGCCGTAGGCGGCGGCGAGCGCGCTCGACGAGCGGAACAGCGCCACCAGCAGCAGCACGCCGAGCACCAGCGCGTGGTTGACGCGCGGCACGTAGATCTGGCCCTCCTGGGCCTCCGAGGTGTGGCGCACCTCGAGCCGGGGCAGCAGGCCGAGCTGGATCGCCTGGCGGGTGAGCGAATAGGCGCCCGTGATCACGGCCTGGCTGGCGATGACGGTCGCGGCGGTCGCCAGCACCACCATGGGGAGCAGCGCCCAGTCGGGAACCAGCAGGAAGAACGGGTTCTCGATCGCCTCGGGGTGGGCGAGCACGAGCGCACCCTGGCCGAGATAGTTCAGGGCGAGCGACGGCAGCACCAGCACCAGCCACGCCGTCTGGATCGGCCGGCGGCCGAAATGGCCGAGGTCGGCATACAGGGCCTCGGCCCCGGTGACGGCGAGAAAGACGGCGCCCAGCGTGATGAAACCCACCTTGCCATGGGTCCACAGGAACGCCACGGCGCGGGTCGGATCGAGGGCGGCGACGATGCCGGGATCGTCGGCGATGTGTGCGAGCCCGGCGACGGCGATCACCACGAACCACACCGTCATGATCGGGCCGAACAGCGCCGCGACCCGCGCGGTGCCGTGCGATTGGACGGCGAACAGCACCACCAGGACCGCGACCGTCAGCGGCACCACAGCATGGTCGAAAGCCGGCGTCACGATCTTGACGCCCTCGATGGCGGACAGCACCGAGATGGCCGGCGTGATCAGCGCGTCGCCGAAGAACAGCGCCGCCCCGGCGATGCCGAAGGCCAGCATCACGCCACTGCCGTTGCCGGCGACCCGGCGGGCGAGCGCCATCAAGGTGAGGGTGCCGCCCTCGCCGTTGTTGTCGGCCCGCAGCAGGATCAGCACGTATTTGCAGGTGACGACCAGCACCAGCGCCCACAGGATCAGGGAGAGCACGCCGAGCACGGCGTCACGGCTGGCCGCGCCGCCGCCGGCTGCCATCACGGCCTCGCGGAAGGCGTAGAGCGGGCTCGTTCCGATGTCGCCGTAGACGACCCCGATGCTGCCGATCATCAGCGGAAAGAACTGGGATCGCACCGGGCCGTGGGCATCGACGGCGACGAGAGCTTCCGACGGATCGGTGCCGGCAGCGTGTTCGTTCATGTATCAACCTCGTCGGCCATGATGGCCCGGAGCGCGGGCTTATAGCACCGACACGAGGCTGGGTCAGGCGGGGCCGTCTTGCAAGGAATGCATGCGGAGCCGCGTCGGCTCCCGTTCACGGGGAGGTGAACGGTTCGGAACGGCGGCGCGGGCGCGCCGTCACACCGAGACCTGGGTTCCCACCTCGACCACCCGGCCGGTCGGAATCTGGAAGAAGTCGGTTGCGTCGCTCGCCGATTTCGCCATTCGGATGAACAGGTTGTCCTGCCACCTCGGCATCCCGGACGAGGCCGCCGGCTTGAGCGAGCGGCGGGACAGGAAGAACGAGGTCGACATGATGTCGAAGTGCCACCCCTGCTTGCGGGCGATCGCCAGCGCCTTGGGGACGTTCGGCGTCTCCATGAAGCCGAAGCGCAGCACGACTTTGGTGAACAGGGGCGAGAGCTGGGTGATGCGCACGCGGTCTTCCTCGAGGACCCGCGGCGTGTCGAGGTTCTCGATGGTCAGCACCACGTTGTGCTGATGCAGCACCTTGTTGTGCTTGAGATTGTGCAGGAGCGCCGTCGGTGCCGAGTCGGGGTCGCCGGTGAGAAAGACGGCCGTGCCTGCCACGATATGGGGCGGCTTCTTGTTGAAGGTCTGAACCAGCGACTCGAGCGGAATCTCGAGGTGCCGGGTCTTGGCGAGCAGGAGCCGCGAGCCGCGCCGCCAGGTGATGATCATCAGGACGATGACGCTGCCGAACAGAAGCGGCGCCCAGGCCCCCTCGACCAGCTTGAGCAGGTTGGCGACGAAGAAGGTGCTGTCGATCAGCACGAACGGCGCGATGACGGCGGCGGCCACCCAGGGCCGCCACTGCCACAGCTTCCAAAACACCACGAAGCCGAGCAGGCCGTCGACCACCATGGTCGTCGTCACGGCGATGCCGTAGGCGGAGGCGAGACTGCTCGAGGTCTTGAACATGGCGACGAGCAGAAGGACGCCGACGAGCAGCGCCGTGTTCACCCGCGGGATGTAGATCTGGCCCGAATGGGCCTCGGAGGTGTGGCGGATGGCGAGACGCGGGATCAGCCCGAGCTGAATGGCCTGGCGGGTGATCGAGTAGGCGCCCGTGATCACGGCCTGGCTGGCGATCACGGTCGCGGCGGTCGCGAGGATCACCATGGGGAGCAGGAACGGCTCCGGCACCATGCGGTAGAACGGGTTCTCGATGGCGTCGGGATGGGCCAGCACCATGGCGCCCTGCCCGAGATAGTTGATCACCAGGGCCGGGAAGACGAGGCAGAACCACGCCGAGCGGATCGGCTTGCGGCCGAAATGGCCGAGATCGGCATAGAGCGCCTCGCCGCCCGTGACGGCCAGGAAGACGGCCCCGAGCGTGACCAGGCCGGTCACCGGATGGGCGACCACGAACCGCACCCCGTGCAACGGGTTGACGGACGCGAAGATGTGCGGGTCGTCGGCGATGTGCAGGAAGCCGAGCCCGGCCAGCCCGACGAACCACACCACCATCACGGGGCCGAAGAAGGCGGCGACCCGCGCGGTGCCGCGCGACTGGACGGCGAACAGCGCCACCAGGATGGTGACGGTCAGCGGCAGCACCGCGTGCTCGAAGGCCGGGGTGACGATCTTGAGGCCCTCGACGGCCGACAGCACCGAGATGGCCGGCGTGATCACCGAGTCGCCGTAGAACATCGCCGCGCCGATGATGCCGAGCGTGACGACCGGCACGGTGCGCCGCCCGATCGCCCGCGAGGCCAGCGCCGTCAGCGACAGGGTGCCGCCCTCGCCATGGTTGTCGGCGCGCAGCAGCAGCAGCACGTATTTGGCCGTGACCACGATGGTCAGGGCCCACAGGATCAGCGACAGGACGCCCAGCACGGCCTCTTGCGTGATCGGCCCGTCGCCGACGGCCGCGCGCATCGCTTCGCGGAAGGCGTAGAGCGGGCTCGTGCCGATGTCGCCATAGACGACGCCGACGCTGCCCAGCGTCAGGGACCAGAAGCTCGAATCGTGCACGTCGCTGCGCGTGAGCGAATCGTGCCGATCGGACGACGCGGTGTCGCGGGTCGTCTCGTTCATGGTCTCGCCGATCAGGTTCCCGCCATCGTGCGCCGCCGGATCCGTTCGGGACATGCCCCGCGGGTGGCCGGCCGCGCCGTCGCGCCACGCCCATAGCACGCCCGGCGGCCGACACAACCGTCGACGAGGAAGCGACCGGCCGGCAACCGGCCGTTATCCAGCCGCGATGGGCTCAGACGATCCGCCGGGCCGCCGTAATCGTGCCGATCGGCGGCCTCACGGGGCGAAATCGAGCGGCATCGGGGGCTCCTCCCGCATCAGGGTAATGGTGACGCGTCGGTTTGCCGCAATATACGGGTCGTCGGGGAAGAGGGGCTGGGTGTCGGCCTTGCCGGCCACCATGAAGAAGTTGCCGCTCGAGACCCCCTCCTCCTCCAGGACGCGCCGCACCGCGTTGGCGCGCTCGGCGGACAGCTCCCAGGGGCCGAAGCCGGGCCGGAACGGCGTCTTGGTGGCCGAGGTGTGCCCGGTGATCGAGATGCGGAAAGGAGTCGACTTGAGCGGGACGCTGAGCTTCTCGATCAGCCGCCGGGTCCGCTCGTAGGGCTCGCGCGACCCCTCGGGGAACATCGAGCGGCCGTCCTGGTCGACGATCTCGACGTTGAGGCCCTCGCGGGTCTCCTCGATCATGATGTGCTTGCTGACCTCGGTCAGCTCCGGCATGTCCTGCAAGGCTTGGCGCAGCGACGCCGCGGCCAGCGCAAAGGCCCTGTCCTCCTTCAGCCGCGCGCCCATGGTCCTGTTGCGGTCGTGCTGATCCGGGGTCGGAGTGGCCGAGGCCTCCTCGGGCGGGATGTGGGCGGCGTTCTTGAGCTTCGGCCGGGTCGGCAGGCCGGGCACCTCGATGATGCCGGAATAGCGGATATTGGCCTGCACGCCGAAGGCGTCGCGCATCGAGCCGGCGACGATCTGCAGCTTCTGCTGATCCTGGGTCGAGAAGGCGCACAGCATCACGAAGAAGGCGACGAGCAGGCCCATGAGGTCGGCAAAGGTGACGAACCACCCGTGCCCTCCGCCGTGCCCCCCGTCCTTCCGCCGTGCCATCGTTCAATGCCTCTCCGACCCGTCCTGGATCAGGCCGCAGCCGCCTCGGTCATCTCTTCGCGGTTCTTCTCGGGCACGTAGGCGAGCAGCATCTCGCGCACCACCGACGGGCTCTTGGCGTCGCGGATCATCAGCACGCCGTCGATGATCAGGGTGCGGTTGATCTCCTCGTCGACCAGCTTGCCGTGCAGCTTGTCGGCGATCGGCAGGCAGAACAGGTTGGCCACCGTGGCGCCGTAGAAGGTGGCGAGCAGGGCCACCGCCATATACGGGCCGAGCTTGGAGGGATCCGTCATGTTGGCGAACATCTGCACCATGCCGATCAGGGTTCCGACCATGCCGAAGGCCGGCGCGCAGTCGCCGATCGCCCGGTAGATCTTCTGTCCCTCGTCGAGATGGGTGAGGAAGTTGTCGCGGTCGCGCTCGAGATTGTCGCGGATGAAGTCGACGTCGTAGCCGTCGGCGACCAGCCGGATGCCCTTGGCCAGGAAGGAGTCCTCGGTTTCGACCTTCTCCAGGCCGATCGGGCCCTGCTTGCGGGCGACTTCGGCGAGGTTGGAGATCTCGTCGATCAGCTCGCGCTGGGTCATGCGGCGCAGCGAGAACGCGAATTTCAGGCCGAGCGGCAGGCCGTGGAAGATCGACGAGAGCGGGAACCGGATCAGGGTCGCCGCGAAGGCGCCGCCGAAGATGACGATGAAGGCATGCACGTCGACGAACATCCGCAGGTCGCCACCCATCAGGATGAGGACGCACAGCACGACGGCGCCGGAGACGAGGCCGAGCGCAGTTGAGATATCCATCCGAAGCTCCCGGCCAAGACGCGAATGCGCGGCTGCGCCCATCGGGGCGCATGACGGACTCTAGGCGGAAGGCGTCTAGAAAGCGTAAAAGGATAGAAATGTAAGGCGAAGTCCGTTCACTCTCGAACGGCGGCACGACGCCTCGGACGACCGTTTCGGGCGCCTTCGGCAGGGCTTTGGAGCCTGCCGCGCCGGCCGGCGGAACGGCAAGGTGGTCATATCGACGCGATCGATGGGGGAAACAGGATGGCCGAGTACAAGCTCTACTGCTTCGCACAGTCCGGCAATGCGTACCGGGTGGCGCTGATGCTCAATCTGGTCGGCGGCGACTGGGAGCCGGTCTATGTCGACTTCTTCGAGGCCGGCGAGACGCGCACTCCGGGCTACCGCTCCGACGTCAACGAGATGGGCGAGGTGCCGGTGCTGGTGCACGGCGAGCGCAAGCTCAGCCAGTCGAGCGTGTGCCTGACCTATTTGGCCAAGCGCTCCGGCAAGTATCTGCCGCAGGGCGAGGACGAGGAGCTCGAGGCCTGGCGTTGGATCGTTTTCGACAACCAGAAGGTCAACGGCTTCCTCGGTCCTTACCGTTTCCTTAAGACGCTCGCCAAGACGCCGGGCGACCCGGCCGTGCTCGCCTTCCTAAAGGGGCGCGCCGACGCGGCGCTCGCCGTCGTCGACAAGCGGCTCGCCGGCCGGCCGTGGCTGCTCGGCGAACGGCCGACCATCGCGGACGTGTCGATGTGCGGCTACCTGTTCTACCCGGCCGAGGAGTTCGGCTTCGACATCGCCGCGACCTATCCGAGCATCGCGGCCTGGCTGGAGCGCATCAAGGCGCTGCCGGGCTGGAAGCACCCCTACGACCTGATGCCGGGCTATCCGCTGAAAAAGTGATACGGTTTCCGGGTGATTGACTCGGAGGATTCCGAGACTGTTGCGAAGCAG
>NZ_JACAAX010000049.1 GCF_013377085.1 Rhodoplanes sp.
CGCCGCCTCGCCAGGCCCTGTCGATAAAGGACGAATTTCGAGTCAGGCTCTGAGAAGCGGCCGCAGGCCGCATCTCAGGGTGAGGGTGGCCACGGCCGTAACGCGATCCTGCCGATCGCTCATTACCACGAGGAAAGAGCCGGTGCAGGCCTGATGAGACAGTCGGTTCAGAGCCTCGGGTGAGTGCGCGGCCTTGATGGTTCGGCCTCACGGCGGCGCCTGAAGAACTTCGGCGTGATCCGACACGAGGCTCACCAGGGCCTCGCAGGCGGCCTGCTCGGTCGTCGCCGGCCAGCCGAGGACGAGGTCGCAGCGGGGCTCCTCGGTCCCGCTCAGCGGCCGCAGAACGACACCGGCCGGCAGGCAGTGCGCGGCCGATTGCGGAACCAGCGCCACTCCCAAGCCGCCGCTCACCAGCGCCAGGATCGAATGCGTCTGGGTGACGTGCTGCACGCCGCCCGGGATGACGCCGGCCACGTTCAGAAGCCCGAAGACGAGATTGTGGAAATAGGGGCCTTCGACCGGCGGGTAGGTGATCAGCGTCTCGCCGCCGATGTCGTGCAGCCCGACCTGCGGCTGCGCCGCCAGCCGGTGCGCCGCCGGGAGCGCGAGCACCAGGGCCTCGCGAAAAACCCGGATCGTGCGCAGGCCCGCCCGATGCGTTACCGGCCGCATGAAGCCCGCATCGATATGGCCCGACTCGAGCGCTTCCAACTGCTCCGGCGTCGTCAGCTCGCGCAGCGTCAGGGCGAGGCCCGGCAGCTTCTCGCGCGCCAGCGCGACGAGGCGCGGCAGGAACACGTAGCTCGACGCGGCCGTGAACCCGATGGTCAGCGCGCCCGCGTCACCTCGGGCGATGCGCTGGGCCTCCCGCACCGCCTCCGACGCCTCGTGCAGGATGCGCAGCGCCGAGCGCGCGAAAACCTGCCCGGCGGGCGTGAGCTTCACGGCCCTGCCGGTGCGGTCGAGAAGCGCGGCGCCGACCTCGTGTTCCAGCGCCTGGACCTGCCGGCTGAGCGGCGGTTGCGTCATGTTCAGCCGTCGCGCGGCGCGGCGGAAGTTCAGCTCCTGCGCCACGGCGGCAAAGCACCGCATCTGCCCCAACGTGATCATGATACTCAAATAGCATCGAACGATGCCGTTTCAAACTTGGACGGGTTGCAACTGTCGGGCGTAGACAACGACAGTCCTGGCCGGGAGACACGGTATGAACGTCCACTGGCTCGCCACCATGGCTCGCTTTCCCTCCGAGGATCTGGGGCGGTTCGCTGCGGCCCTGTTCGCCGCGACAGGGCTGGACGCCGACAAGGCGGACAGCGTCGGGCGCTTTCTGCTGCTGACCGACATGATGGGCCGCCACACCCACGGCCTCGCCCAGTGCGGCGCCTATCTGCGCCAGCTCGTCGACGGCGGGATGACCAAGACCGGGGCTCCCGATCGGGTGCGGGACGGCGGCGCGACGGTCGTCTGGGACGGCAATTACCTGCCCGGCCCCTGGCTGATGGACCAGGCCCTGCAGCTCGGCTTCGCGCGCCTGCCGGAGCACCGGGTGTTCACCCTGGCGATGCGGCGCAGCCACCACATCGGCTGCCTCGCCGCCTATGCCAAGGAGGCGACCGACCGCGGCTATGTCGCGATCATCGCCTCGTCGGGTCCGCATACAAAGTCGGTGGCGCCGTACGGCGGCCGGGAGGGGCTGTTCAGCCCCGACCCTCTCGCCATCGGCTTTCCGGCGGGCCGCAGCCCGGTGCTGGTGGACATCTCCGCCTCGCTCACCACCGTCTCGATGACGCGCGAAAAGACGGCGGCAGGCGAGCTGTTCGACCACCCTTGGGTGCTCGACAGCGGCGGGCAGCCGTCCCGCGACCCGTCGCTGGTGGAGCGCGCCGAGGACCGCGGCACCCTGATGCTGCTGGGCGGGGCAGAGGCCGGCCACAAAGGGTTCGGCCTCGCGCTGATGGTTGAGGCGCTGACCCAGGGGCTGTCCGGGCACGGGCGGATGGATGCGCCGAACCGGTGGGGCGCGAACGTCTATCTCCAGCTTCTCGACCCCGAGGCGTTCGCCGGACGCGATGCCTTCGCGGCCCAGATGGGCTTCTTCGCCGACCAGTGCCGCGCCAATGCGCCGATCGATCCGGCGAATCCGGTGCGACTCCCCGGCGACCAGGCCGCGCGGAACATCGCCCGGTGCCGCGCCGAGGGCGTGCCGGTCTCGCAGGAGACGCGCGCGAGCCTTCTCGACTGGGGCGGGCGTCTCGGGGTCGATGCCACGCTCCTCGCCTGATCTTTTTTTAAGCCGCGCCGCGGCTCTGCCGTCCCGCTACGAACAAGAACGCAGCCAGGAGGAAAGGCTCATGTCGGAGGCCGTCAGCACGATCCCGCTCGCCGCCGCCCCGCGAAAATTCGCCATCAAGCCGATCGTGCAGGTCGGCGCCGGCAATGCGCTCGAGATCTACGACTTCATGATCTACGGCTATTACGCCCGCTACATCGGGCAGGCCTATTTCCCGACCTCCGACGAGCATGTCTCGCTGATGCTGGCCCTGATGACCTTCGCCATCGGGTTCCTGGCGCGGCCGATCGGCGCCATCGTGCTGGGCTCCTACACGGACCGGCACGGGCGGCGGAACGGGCTGGTCCTGTCGCTGAGTTTGATGTCGATCGGCATCCTGGCCGTCACCTGCACGCCGTCCTACGCGAGTATCGGCCTCGCGGCCCCGCTGATCGTGATGCTCGGCCGCCTGCTGCAGGGCTTCTCGGCCGGGGCCGAGCTCGGCGGCGTCGTGGTCTATCTCGCCGAGATCGCGCCGCCGAACAAGCGCGCCTTCTATACCTGCTGGCAGGTGGGCAGCCAGCAGTTCGCCGTGATGGCCGCCTCCATCGTCGGCATCGTGATGCTGCAGTCCCTGACCCCGGCCGAGATCCAGGGTTGGGGCTGGCGCGTTCCGCTGCTGATCGGCTGCGCCGTGATGCCGGTGATGTTTTGGCTGCGCGCGAGCCTCGCCGAGACGTCGGTGTTCGCCCGCAAGAAGACCACGCCGCGCTTCGGCGAAATCCTGAAGAGCCTGGTCACCGGCTGGCGGACGATCCTGCTCTGCATGAGCACCGTCACGTTCGCCACCGTGACGTCGCAGACCATCCAGACCTACGCGCCGACCTACATCGCCAGTCTCAATCTCGGCGCGCTCGCCGGTTTCGTCACGCTGTTCTTCGTCGGCCTCACCACGCTGGTCTGCCTGCCGGTCTGTGCCATGGTGGCCGACCGGGTGAACCGCCGGACCATGCTGATCGTCGTCACCCTCACGGCGGCGATCACGGCCTATCCGCTGCTGGCCTGGCTGGCGGCGTCGCCGAGTGTGTTCAAGTTCGCCGTGTTCGAGCTGTGGTTCTCGTTCATGTATGCGGCCTACAGCTCGGTGCAGGTCGCCACCATGGTGGAGCTGGTTCCGGCGGCGGCGCGAACGTCCGGCTACTCCTTCGCCCAGGCCGTGGCCGCGGCGCTGTTCGGCGGCTTCACCCCGGCGATCCTGGCCTGGCTGACCCACACGTTCGACAACAACGCCATGGTCGGCGCGTGGCTCGCCTTCAATGCACTCATCGGCCTCGCCGCCGCGTTGGCAATGGACAAGAGGACGGTCGCCGACGCCCAGGTCGCGCCGCTGCACTGACCTCGTCACGACGCACGCTGGCGGTCCCCCCCGCGTTACGAGCGCGGGGGGCGGCGGCCGGCGGGGCATACGGGTCGAGACGCGCTCCCGTGGAGCGCTCCTCCGGACGAGACGGACAGCAGGTCGCGCGCGACCGTGTCGGTCACCCCTTCTTCGGCAGCGCCACGATCATGTCGAGCTCGACCCGGGCGCCCGGGGAGGAGAGCTGGTTGATGCACACCATGGTGCTGGCCGGCGCCCAGTCGCCGAAATAGGCCCGCATGGTCTTGTGCATACCGTCGCCGTCGCGGATGTCGGTCAGGTATTTCGTGACCTTCACCACGTCCTTCCAGCTCGCGCCGACATGGTCGAGGATCGACTTGATCGCCTCCATGGCGTTCTTGGTCTGCTGCTCGATCGAGTGCGGATGGACGTGCTCGTCGTCGTGATGCGGATGATGGTGATAGAGGGGGGAGGCGGTGGCGCCCGAGATGAACATCAGGTCGCAGGCGCCGACGATGTGCACGGCCGGCGCATACGGCATCTTGTGGGCCTGCGACGGATCGGGATGGATCGACTTCAGCTCGAAGGTCATGGGACGTCTCCGGTGCGTTGCTGGTGATGACGTGAGAAAAAAGGACCTCAGGGTCGAAATGTCTTTGGTCGCGTCGGCTCCACATTCCGCTCATTCCCGCGAAAGCGGGAATCCAGGGTTTCTCTGCCGTGTCGCCCCTGGGTCCCCGCCTGCGCGGGGACGAGCGGAAGGAGGACTCGTTTCATGCGTCCGGCGAGGCTCTAGTTGACGCGCCAGTGGCCGAGGCGGATGTCGATGGCATCCTGGAACTTTGTCACCACGATGCCGAGCGTCGCCAGCACGATCAGCACGGCGAACACCTGCTCGGTCTCCAGCACCTGGCCGGCGAGATAGAGGCGGGCGCCCAGCCCGACCTTGCCGACCACCATCTCGGCGGCCACCACCAGGATGATCGAGACGCCGAGCCCGAGCCTGATGCCGGCGAAGATCGACGGGATGGCGCTCGGCAGCAGCACCATGCGGATGATCTGGCGCCGGCTCGCGCCGAGGTCGCGCGCCGCCAGCACCAGACCCTGGTCGCACTGGCTGATGCCCAGCACCGTGTTGATCACGACGGGGAAGAACGCCCCCAGCATGCTGATGGTGAGCATGAACGGGCCGCCGGTGCCGAGCCAGATGATCAGGAGCGGGATCAGCGTCACCTTGGGCAGCGGATAGAGCGCGGCGATGAAATTGTCGGCAATGGCCCGCACCCGCTCCGACGTCGCCATCCACACGCCGAGCGCCACCCCGAAGCCGAGCGCGATGAAGAAGCCGCCGAAGATTCGCGTCAGCGTCGCGATCAGATCCTTGGTGAGACCGCCGCTGCTGAACATCTCGACGAGCGCGACGACGATGCGGCTCGGCTGCGGCAGGTAGATCGGGTTGAGCTCCAGGACGATGACGGCGAGCTCCCAGACGAGCAGCACGGCCGCGACCGCGATCCAGCCGAGCGTCTTCGGCTCTCCGAGGCGCACCAGCAGGCCGGCGCTCGGCGCGGAGGCGGCAGCCGGCGTCGCGATCGGGGCGTCGGGTCTCACGCGTCGGCTCCTTCGGTCGCCATGGCGCGGATCACCTCCTGGCGCAACAGACCGTAGATGCGGTCGAACAGCGCGGCGAAGCGCGGGTCGCGCGTCGTCGCCATGCTGCGTGGATGCGGCAGGTCGTTGACGATCTCGGCGGCGATGCGGCCGGGCCGCGCCGTCATGACGAGAATGGTGTCGGCGAGCAGCACGGCCTCCTCGATCGAATGCGTGACCAGGATGGCGGTGGTACCCGAGGTTTCGACCAGCGCGGCGAGCTGCTCCTGCAGCACCAGGCGGGTCTGCGCGTCGAGCGCGCCGAACGGCTCGTCGAGCAGCAGCACCTCGGGCTCCATCACCAAAGCGCGGGCGATGCCGACGCGCTGGCGCATGCCGCCGGAAAGCTGGCGCGGAAATTTCTGCTCGAACCCGGTGAGATCGACCGCGGCGAGCGCCTTCTTGGCGCGTGCGACGCGCTCGGCCTTCGGCACGCCGGCGACCTCGAGCCCGAAGGCGGCATTGTCGAGAATGGTGCGCCACGGAAACAGGTTGAAGGCCTGCCAGACGGTGGCCATGTGGGGCGGCTTGCCGAGAGCGGCTGCGGCCTCGGCGTTCGCGTCGGTGCTCGCACCCGGTGCGACGAAGCGCAGTTTTCCGCGCGTCGGGGTGAGAAAGCCGCGGACGATCTGCAGCAGCGTGCTCTTGCCGCAGCCGCTCGGGCCGATGATCGCCGTCACCTTGCCGGGGGCGAACCTGCAGCTCACCTCGGCGAGCGCCACCGTGGCCTCGCCGCTCTTCGATGGGAAGGTGAGGCCGATCTCCTCGACCACGATGGTGGTCGCGGCCGACGAGGCCGCTGCCGAGGACGCCGTTGCTGACGACACGGATGACATCGTCGCGTCCATCTCCGGAACCGGTGTCGACGATCGCGCCCGGCTTTGCAGCCGGCCGATCTCCTGTTATGCAAAAGCCTGAGGCGATATTATCTTCATGTCAAGATAAATGAGAGTGCGGCCGGTGCGCAAATCCGATGCAGACGCCATGGATCGATTCATCGTCGAGTGGGGCGCGGCGCGGCCCGACATCGACGTGCATTATCTGGCGACGCTCGGGCGGATTCTCAGGCTCTCCTCGCATCTGCGGGAGGCCGTCGACGACTGGCTGCGGCCGTTCGGGCTGACCTGGGACGTCTTCGACCTGATCGTCACGCTGCAGCGCGCCGGAAACAGCGACGGCCTGCGGCCGACCGCGCTCACCGACGCCTGCCTCCTGTCCTCCGGTGCTATGACCAACCGCATCGACCGGGTGGAAAAGCTCGGCCTCGCCGTGCGCCGCCCCGACCCCGACGACAAGCGCGCCACCCGCGTGGCGCTGACCCGGCGCGGCGAGAACCTGGCCGAGAAGGCCATGACCGAGCACTCGGCACAGTCGCGGCGCATCGCCGATCAGCTCAGCCGGGCCGAGCAGGAGACGCTCGCCCGTCTGCTGCGGAAGCTGTTGCGCTCGTTCGAGGTGGAGAGGGAGAGCGGCGAGCGGGAGTGAGGGCGGCGTATGCACATCCTCGGTCACTTCGGGGCGCACCGAAGGTGCGAACCGGGAGTCCAGCCGCGTACTCCGAAGGCGTCGCTGGATTCCGGGTTCGGCGCTGTCGCGCCGCCCCGGAACGACCAGCACACTAAGGCTCGTCTGATCGGCTCACCCGAACGGGTTCGCCTTGGCGAGCGCGGCGTTCGCCTCGACGGCCGGTGACAGGTCGAAGAGCTGCTCCTTGGTGACGCTGCCGCTGACCAGCTTCATCGGGTCGGTCCAGAACTTCCCCTGCGCCATGCAGGAGTCGATGTTCGGCATGCCGTCCTCGTTGAACCAGGTCCAGCGCGGCGCCGCCATCTCGATCAGGGCGGGCGGCACTTTTGTCGCCTCCGAGATGATCCTGATCACGTCGGGGTCCTTTGCCGCGGCGGCCTTGTTGTAGAGCCGGCCCGCATGGGTGTGCACCATGGCGAAGCGCACCGCCGCCGACTTGTTGGCCTGCAGGAACCTTTGCGACATCGCCCAGCAGCCGAGCTGGGTATTGGGCTCGATGTCGTATCCGGAGAACACCAGCTTGCCGAAATTGTTCTTCTCGACCAGGAAGCCGAGCGGCACCGGAATATTGGCGGCGTCGGCCTGGCCGGCGCCCATCGCCTTGACGATGTCCGGATAGGCGAGGCCGGTCGACCACTCGACGTCGGTCCTGGGGTCGAGGCCGGCGCGCTGCACGCCGAGCCCGAGCAGATACTGGTCGATGCCGCCCGGCGCCTGGATGGCGATGCGCTTGCCCTTCAAGAGGCCCATCTTGTCGGGCGACGTCATCCCGGCCTTCACCATGTCGTTCGACGCCGCGATGGTCATCGAGCCGGAGCCGGGCTTCTCCGAGCCGCGGTCGAGGATCAGCTTGAACGGCGCGCCCTTCGACACGGTGTTGAACAGGCCGGCATTGAGCGTCGCGACGGTCGCGTCGATCTCGCCGGCGACCAGCGCCGGCATCGCCAGCACGCCGTCGTTGAAGATGCGCAGCTCGACGTCGAGCCCGACCTTGTCGAAGAAGCCCTTCGCCTGCGCCAGGAAGATCGGCCCCGACGAGATCAGCGGCACGATGCCGAGCCGGAGTTTTACACGCGGCTCTTGGGCGAAAACACTCCGCGGCAGCGAGACGGCGAGGCCGGCCGCGGCGGCCGTGGACACGAAGCGTCGGCGATCGGGAGAGAAGGGCATGGCGCCTCCGGGGGTGGGACTGTGGGCACCGAGCAAATGCAAGACCGATGCCGCGGGATGAGTGCATGCGTTGTATGAAATGTGCACCACGTGTCGCCGAGGGCGCAAGTGGCGGGTCGACGCGGGTGCCCATCCGGTGGTGCCAGCCCCGCGGCGAGCCCCGGGCCGGGTCCCGGGATCGACGGCACGGCCCCGTATTGCTACGAGAAACGGGCGGCGATGCACGCCAAGATGCAGGTGGCGATGCACGTGGGTATGGGAGAGCGGGCCGCTTGGCGCACGACATCTCGCGACGCGATTTTCTCGACGGCGTCGCCCTGGCGATCGCCGCCGGGCTGGCGCCGGCGACGCAGGCGCGGGCGGCGGCTGGTGCGGCAGCGCGCGATCCGCCGGCGCTCGGCGGCTTGCGCGGTCATCATGCGGGCTCGTTCGAGGTCGCGCACGCCCTGCGCGAGGGGCACAGCGTCGATCTCGCCGGCGTGGCGGTGTCGGAGCGCTACGATCTCGTCGTCGTCGGCGCCGGAATCAGCGGGCTCGCCGCCGCCTGGTTCTGGCGCCGGGAGGCCGGGCGGCGGCAAAAAATTCTCGTCATCGACAATCACGACGATTTCGGCGGGCACGCCAAGCGCAACGAGCTCCGGGTCGGCGACCGGCTGATCCTCGGCTATGGCGGCAGCGAGTCGCTGCAGTCGCCGCACACCATGTTCAGCCCTGCCGCGATGGGCCTCGTCACGGCGCTCGGCATCGACCTCGATCGATTCAAGACCACGTTCGATCGCCGCTTCTATCCGTCCCGCGGCCTCTCCCGCGGCGTCTTCTTCCCGCGCGAAAAGTTCGGGCGCGACGTGCTGGTGGCGGGCGACCCGACCATGACGGTCGCCGACGATCTCGGCCCCGGCCTGCTCAACGCCAAATCCGTGCGCGACTTCGTCGCCGGCTTCCCGATCTCGGAGCCGAGCCGGGCGCAGCTCGTTGCTCTCTACGAGCAGGCGGTCGATCCGCTCGCCGGCAAGTCGCGGGCCGAGAAGCGCGCCATTCTGGCCGCCACCAGCTATCGCGACTGGCTGATCCGCATCTGCGGCTGCAGCGAGGAGGCGGCGAACTGCTTCCAAGGCCGCACGCTCGATTATTTCGCGCTCGGCTGCGACGCGGTGTCGGCCGACGACGCGCGTAAGGCCGGCTATCCGGGCTTCGCCAAGCTCGGCCTGGGCAGGTCGGGCGCGGCCGATGCGGAGCCCTACATCCATCATTTTCCGGACGGCAACGCGTCGCTGGCGCGCCTCCTGGTGCGCTCGCTGGTGCCGGCCGCGATCCCGGGCCGCAGCATGGACGACATCGTGCTTGCGCCGGTCGACTACACGGCGCTCGACCGCGACGGCAGTCTTGTGCGCATCCGGCTCGACTCGACCTGCGTGCATGTCCGCAACGCCGGCGCAGGCGTCGACATCGCCTATGTGCGAGACGGCCGAACCGAGCGCGTCGCCGCCGCAAACGTCGTGCTCGCCTGCTTCAGCGCGATGGTGCCGCATCTGATGCCAGAGTTGCCGGCCGCGCAGCGCCTTGCGCTTGCCGCCGGCGTCCGGGCGCCGCTCGTCTACACCAAGGTGGCGGTGCGCGACTGGCGCCCGTGGGTGGCGCTCGGCGTCCACGAGATCGCCGCGCCGATGTCGTTTCACTGCCGGGTCAAGCTCGACTATCCGGTCTCGATGGGCGGCTACGGTTTTTCGCGCGGGCCCGACGAGCCGATCGGCCTGCATCTGGTCCACGTGCCGGGCGCGCCGAACAGCGGCCTCGATGCGCGCGAGCAGTTCCGCATCGGCCGGGCGACGCTGCTCGACGCCACCTTCGCGGATTTCGAGGAGCGCATCCGCGACGAGCTCGACCGCATGCTCGGCCCCGGCGGCTTTTCCTGCGGACGCGACATTGCCGGCATCACGGTGAACCGCTGGTCGCACGGCTATGCCTACACGGCGAGCACGCTGTTCGACAAAGGCCACCGGGCGCTGCTCGCCCGTGCGCGAAAACCCGCCGGCCGGGTGGCGATCGCCAACTCCGATGCCGGCGGCGACGCCTATGCCCACACGGCGATCGATCAGGCGGCCCGCGCCGTGCGCGAGCTGATCGGGTGAACGACCGCAAAAAAGGGGCCGCCCTTCGGCAGCCCCTTCGTCTCGATGTCCGACTTGGATCAGCCGGCTTGGATCAGTCGACCTGGATCAGAAGTCCATGCCGCCCATGCCGCCGCCGTGCGGCATCGCCGGGGCCGGCTTGTCCTTCGGCAGCTCGGCGACCATCGCCTCGGTGGTCACCAGCAGGCCGGCGATCGAGGCCGCGTCCTGCAGGGCCGCCCGGACGACCTTGGCCGGGTCGATGATGCCGGCCTCGACGAGGTCGACATACTTCTCGCTCTGGGCGTCGAAGCCGTAGGTCTCCGACTTGTTCTCGAGGATCTTGCCGACCACGATCGAGCCTTCGACGCCGGCGTTCTCGACGATCTGCCGGATCGGGGCCTCGAGCGCCTTCAGCACGATGTTGATGCCGGCCTGGACGTCGGGATTGTCGTGCTTGATCTTGCCGACCGAGCCCTTGGCGCGCAGCAGCGCGACGCCGCCGCCCGGGACGATGCCTTCCTCGACGGCCGCGCGGGTCGCGTTGAGGGCGTCCTCGACGCGGTCCTTCTTCTCCTTCACCTCGATCTCGGTGGCGCCGCCGACGCGGATCACCGCGACGCCGCCGGCGAGCTTGGCGAGGCGCTCCTGCAGCTTCTCACGGTCGTAGTCCGAGGTGGTCTCCTCGATCTGCGCCTTGATCTGGCCGACCCGGGCGACGATGTCGTCCTTCTTGCCGGCGCCGTCGACGATCGTGGTCTTCTCCTTCTCGATCAGCACCTTCTTGGCGCGGCCGAGCATCTGGATGGTGACGTTCTCGAGCTTGATGCCGAGGTCCTCGGAGATCACCTGGCCGCCCGTCAGGGTGGCGATGTCCTCGAGCATCGCCTTGCGGCGATCGCCGAAGCCCGGCGCCTTCACGGCCGCGACCTTGAGGCCGCCGCGCAGCTTGTTGACGACCAGCGTGGCCAGCGCCTCGCCCTCGACGTCCTCGGCGATGATGACCAGCGGCTTGCCCGACTGCACCACCGACTCGAGCACCGGCAGCATGGCCTGCAGGCCCGACAGCTTCTTCTCGTGCAGGAGGACGTAGGCGTCCTCGAGCTCGGCCGTCATCTTCTCGGCATTGGTGATGAAGTACGGCGACAGATAGCCGCGGTCGAACTGCATGCCCTCGACGACCTCGAGCTCGGTCTCGAGCGCCTTGGCCTCCTCGACCGTGATGACGCCCTCGTTGCCGACCTTCTGCATGGCGCCGGCGATCATCTCGCCGACGGCCTTGTCGCCGTTCGCCGAGATGGTGCCGACCTGCGCGACCTCGGCCGACGAGCCGACCTTCTTGGCGCGCTTCTCGATGTCCTTCACCACCGCCGCGACGGCGATCTCGATGCCGCGCTTGAGGTCCATCGGGTTCATGCCGGCGGCCACCGACTTGGCGCCCTCGCGGACGATCGCCTGGGCCAGCACGGTCGCCGTGGTGGTGCCGTCACCGGCGAGGTCGTTGGTCTTCTGGGCGACCTCGCGCACCATCTGGGCGCCCATGTTCTCGAACTTGTCCTCGAGCTCGATCTCCTTGGCGACGGTGACGCCGTCCTTGGTGATCCGGGGAGCGCCGAAGCTCTTCTCGATGACGACGTTGCGGCCCTTGGGGCCGAGCGTCACCTTGACGGCATTGGCGAGCAGGTCGACGCCGCGCAGCATCTTGTCGCGCGCGTCGGTGGAAAAGCGAACGTCCTTGGCAGCCATGTTGCTTGCTCCGAAATCGTTTCAGTCGGGGGGTCGTCGTCCGGGCGGGGCAGCGCAGGTGCGCGCCCGCGGTCACGGACGACGAGGGGACAGGCGGTGGATCAGCCGACCACGCCCATGATGTCGGACTCCTTCATGATCAGGAGGTCCACGCCGTCGAGCTTCACCTCGGTGCCCGACCACTTGCCGAACAGCACCTTGTCGCCGACCTTCAGGTCGAGCGGGATCAGCTTGCCGGCCTCGTCGCGGCCGCCCGGGCCGACGGCGATGATCTCGCCCTGGCTCGGCTTCTCCTTGGCGCTGTCCGGGATGATGATGCCGCCGGCAGTCTTCTCCTCGGCCTCGATACGCTTCACGACGACCCGGTCGTGCAGCGGGCGGAACGTGGTCTTCGCCATGGACTGTGTATCCTCGTCGCCACTGGGGGTGGCTGGGGTTCGATTGAAAACCTGGGCTTGAAGGCTTGGCACTCGGACCTCGCGAGTGCCAGCGCTGGCCGGGAGATAGGGTCTGGAGCCGGGGCTGTCAAGGCGCCGGACCCGCGCCGGGCCGGGGTCGGATAAGCGCGGTTAATGGGCATTCCGCCCGGTCGGGGCCGAGCCCGAAGCTCGCCGGCCCGCGGCGTCCCGCCGGCAGGGGGAGCCGCCGCGGCGGCTCGCGTCGCGGCCAAGGCTTAGCCGGGCAGGGCGCGTGGCGCAACCGACCGAACCGCCCGCGGTCGGCTCCCACCGGCCGGGCCGGCCACCGCGTCATCGAATTGCCCATCTCGGAGAGCCCGATGCGGCGTTCATCATAGACCGCAAGATCGACGACACGGCCGAGCCATTCGGTGTCGGGACGCGGTAAAACTCCCGCTTGCGCCAATGCCTTCCGCCCATCACAGTGGGACATTGATGTCGGAGATCGTCATGGTCGGTTTGTTCCGGGGCGCCGCGCGTATGATGACGGCCGCCACCGCACTCGCCTCCCTCGCCGGATGCGCGAGCAGTCTCCCGTCATTCTCCGGTGGTGGCACGGCTCCCGAGCCCGCCCCGATGGCGGCGGCGCCGCCGTCCAACATCCGGCCCGAGGACATCGTCGGCCGTTGGGGCATGGCCGCCTATCACCGGCCGGAGGACCGCGCCCGCACCGAGGCCTCCGCCCGCGGCCAGTGCAAGCTGCCCTTCGTCATCAACCGCAGCTCGGTCGGCGTCGCCATGTACGGCCACGACAACCCGCAGATGCAGGACATGCTCCTCAAGGGCAGTGCCGAGGGCAAGACCTATATCGGCCCGAACCCGCAGTCCGGCGACGCCGACGACCGCGAGGTGGTCTCCTTCGACGGCCGCGTGCTGGTGCTGAGATGGGTCGACCCCGAGGTCGCCGGTCGCTACGGTACCATGGTGCTGGTGCGTTGCGGCGCCGAGGGCACCACCGCGTCGCGCGGCCCGCGTCCGGCGCCGGCTCCCGCGGCGCCACGCTGATATGGCGAGGCCCGCATGACGGCGGGACATCCAAAGCTTCTCTGGCTGCCGCTCGCGCCGTTCGAGCGTGAAGGCCTGCGGCGCGCGCTCGAGCGCGCCGGCCTGCCGCATGACGACATCGATGCGCCGGGCCGCTGGTTCTGGCGCTTCGAGGAGAACGACGTGCCGGTCGGCTTCGGCGGCATCGAGGTGCATGGCGACGACGGCCTCTTGCGCATCGTCACGCTGCCGGTGCTGCGCCATCGCGGCCTCGGCGGTGCCATCGCGACGGCGCTGGAGGGCGAGACGGTCGCGCTCGGCTGCCGCACCCTCTATGTCGTGGTCGGCGGCGAGGCGGCCTTCTTCGCCGAGCAGGGCTATGTGCCGTCCCGGCCCGACGCGATCCCGGTCGCGATCGCCGCGAGCCTGCCGGCCGGCACCGACCTGGTCATGGCCAAGCAGGTCGGGTGAGGGCGGCGGCCGGCCGCGAGCCGCACCCGAGCACGGAATCTCGATCGTCTTCGTCCGCGCAGGCGGACGACCCAGTATCCATCGGACGACTTTGTTTCACTCGGATCGCTGCGGCGTACTGGGTGCTCCGCCTTCGCGGAGCACGACCGAGGAGTTCGCTTTGAGGTTTTCGGCCTCAATCCGTCTTGGCGCCGGTGCCGGACAGCTTGACGATCTTGGCCCATTTCTCGATGTCGGCGCGCAGATACGCGTCGAACTGGGCCGGCGTCATGTCCATCGGCACGGCGCCCTGGCGGCTCCAGGCCTCGCGCACGTCCGTCCTCGCGATCACGGCCCGCACCGCGCCGTTGAGCTTCTCGACGATCGCGGGGGGCGTGCCGGCCGGCGCCATCAGGCCGATCCAGATCGTCGCCTCGTAGCCGGGCACGCCGGCCTCGGCGAGCGTCGGCACGTCCGGCATCAGGGTCGAGCGGACCGCGCCGGTGGTGGCGAGCGCGCGCACCTGGCCGGCCTCGGCATTGCTGCGCATGGTCGTGATGGCGTCGAACATCATCTGCACATGGCCGCCCAACACGGCATTGCGGGCCTCGCCCGAGGCCTTGTGCGGCACGTGGACGATGGTGGTGCCGGTCATCGCCTTGAACAGCTCGCCGGCCATGTGATACGGCGTGCCGTTGCCCGACGAGGCGTAGTTGAGCCCGCCCGGCTGCGCCTTGGCGAGTGCGATGAACTCGCCCAGCGTCTTGGCCGGCACGGCGTTGTTGACCACCATCAAGAGGTCGGACGAGTTGATCGGCGACACCGCGACGAAGTCGCGCATCAGCTCGAACGGCTTGTTCGGCACCAGCGACTCGTTGGTCGTCTGGGTGTTCGACATGATCAGCAGCGTGTAGCCGTCGGCCGGCGACTTCGCCACCACCTCGGTGCCGATGATGGCGCCGGCGCCGGGCCGGTTCTCCACCACGAAGGACTGCTTGAGCGACTCCGAGAGATGCTGCGCCAGCACCCGGGCGAACACGTCGGCCGGGCCGCCGGCCCCGAACGGCACGATCAGCCGCACCGGCCGGGACGGATAGTCCTGCGCGACGGCGGGCGGGGCCGACGCGAGGGCGAGCAGGGCGATGGCAAAGCAAGAGATGGCAAAGCAAGACGAGACGAAGGCGAGCGCGCGCCGTCGAGCGGTCATCAGGTCGTCCTCCCGTTGCGGATCGTTGTGAGTGCCGATCCTTTCCCTTACGGCTAGCATGGGCGCGTGCCGCCCGCGAGCCTTGCGTGCGGGGGAGGACGCCACCTTGCCGGGCGGTCGGTGGAGCGGGACTGTCGGGGAGTGATGGCGAGCATCCGCACGATCCTGGCCGGTCCCTGGCGCGCCCTACCGGTGCTCGCCGTCACCCAGGTGCTCGCCTGGGGGGCGCTGTTCTACCCGCCCGTCCTCACGGTGCCGCTGATCGCCGCCGAGCGCGACTGGTCGCTGTCCTTCGCGATGGGCGGCTTCTCGGCCGCGCTGCTCGCCGGCGGGCTCGTGGCCCCGCTGGTCGGCCGGGTGATCGATCGCCGCGGCGGCCATGTGGCGATGACGGCCGGCTCGCTCGCCGGCGCCGTCGGGCTTGTCGCGCTCGCCGTCGCGACGCATCCGCTCGCCTATCTGGCCGCCTGGGCCGTGATGGGCGTCGCCATGGCGGCGTCGCTCTATGACCCCGCCTTCGCCACCCTCGGGCGTCTGTTCGGGGCCGCGGCGCGGCGGCCCATCACGCTCCTCACCTTCGTCGGCGGCCTCGCCTCGACGGTGAGCTGGCCGACCACGCGGGCGCTCTGCGACGCGCTCGGCTGGCAGGGCTGCTGCCTCGTCTACGCGGCGCTGCTCGCCGGCGTCGCCGCGCCGCTGCATGCGTTCGTTCTGCCGCGCAAGCCGGCGGCGCCGTCACCCGGGCCGGTCGCCGACGCGCCGCCGCCGGCCAAGGTCCTGCCGCCGCGTGGTAAAGCCTTCCTGCTGGTGATGGCCGGCTTCGCCGCCTATGCGTTCATTCCTTCGGCGCTGTCGGCACATCTCATCGCGATTCTGCAGCGCGGCGGCATCGATGCCTCGACGGCGGTGCTGATCGGGATGCTGTTCGGCCCCTGCCAAGTGCTGGCGCGGGTGTGCGAGTTCACCTTCGGCGGCCGCGCCCACCCGCTGTATCTGGCGCGCTTCGCCTTCACGCTGATGGTCGCGGCCTTTGTGCTGATCGCGGTGGCCGGCCTGTCGGTCGCCGCGGCGGCGGTCTTCTATGTGATGTTCGGGGCGAGCAACGGGCTCGTCACCATCGCGCGCGGCACCGTGCCGCTGGCGCTGTTCGGCCCGTCCGGGTTCGGCGTGCTGGTCGGCCGGCTGGCGGCGCCGTGGCTCGCCATGCAGGCGGCCGCGCCGCTGGTGCTGGCGATCGTGGCGGAGCGCAGCTCCGACATGGCGGCGCTGGCCCTGTCGGCGGTGTTCGCCGTGGTGGCGCTCGCGTGCTTTGCGATGATCCGTAAGCCGGCGTGAGGCCGGCGGGAGCCGTCCGGCTCAGCCGAACAGCGCGTCGATGTCGTCCTGGGAGGCGTGGCCGATGTCGCCTTCGAGCTTGGGGCCGTTGAGGAGCTTGTCCTCCTCCGGCTTCTCGGGTGCCGCCACGGCCGGCGCGAACTCCCCGAAGGCTTCGATGCCACCCCAGATCTCTTCCATCCGGTGGATGTGGTCCTCGATGAATTTCAGGGCCGCCACCACCTTGCTGATCCGCTGTCCGGTGAGATCCTGGAAGTTGCAGGACTCGAAGATTCGAACCACGCAGTCCTGGATTTCGCGGGCGGTCGCCTGGTCGGACTCGGCCGTCACCGTGGCAGCGAGCGTGTTGGCGCGGGCGTCGATGTCCTCGACGGCGCCGAGGATCGCGTCGGTGGCCCGCTCGGTGTCGTCCACCACGGCGTCGAGCTCGTTGGCCACCCGCGACATGTCCTGGCCGTTGAAGCCGGTCACATGGATGGTGGCGAGCTCGCGCTTGGTCTCCGTGATGGCGTTGCCGATCACGTCGAGCTCGGCCTTGAGCTTGTGAAACTCGTTGAACTGCGACTGGAACTTCTCCAGGGCGCGTTCAGAGTCCTGGGCTCGACCCTCGATCAGGGCGCGGACGCCGCGGATCTCGGTGATGACCTCGAGGTGCCGCAGGGCGGCATCGGCGTCGTTGGCCGAGGCCGGCGGCACGCCGTCGCTCTCGGCGCCGGCGACGCCGGTGGCGACGTCCTCGACGGGGCGGAGCTGCTCGATGCGGAAGAGTTTGCGCGGCTGCATGGAGGGTTCGCAATTCGAGGTGTTGTTTATCGTTCTAGCCGACCATTCTTTAACGCCCGGTTCACGGGCCCGGCACGCGGGGTCCTGAGGGGCGGCCCGGGCGTGTCCAGCGCCCAGCGGTCGCCAGACCTCAGGTCGTCAACCAAGCATTAACCGTGTTTTTCGTGTTGACGCGGCCTTAACCATGAAACTTCGGTGTTTACGTTTCGGACACCATGGTCATTCGAATTGTTTCGATCATACCGCTACAGTAAACGCCGGGCCGCTCATTTTTACGACTTGGTGTCCACTTTTCGTTTTTACTCGAAATGCACCAAGGCTTGGTGTCAGAACCGTTTAACGCAGTAACGAGTGCAGAGACCGTCATGTATCGCGTTCTTCTTTGCGCCTTGGCCGCGACCGCGCTGTCCGGATCGCTGGCGACCGCTCAGTCCTACGTGCCCGGCCCCTACGGCACGTCGGGGCGCAGTTACGTGGTGCCGCAGACGGAGATGCGGCCGGCCGCCCCACGGCCAGCCCTCGGCGGCGGCTTCATCGAGGCGATCTTCGGCGGCGGCGATGCCGGCGCCCGCGGAACGCCGCAGTATCGGCAGGAGCCGGCCGAGCAGTTCAGCGGCGGCCGCTACGCCGGCGTCGATCCGGCCGACTACAGCCGGACCGCCGTCGATCCGCGGTTCCGGCCCCAGGTGGTCGCCTATACGGGCGACGAGCCGGCCGGCACCGTCGTCGTCGATACGCGGCAATTCTATCTCTACGTGGTGGAGGGGGGCGGCCGGGCGATGCGCTACGGCGTCGGCGTCGGCCGTCCGGGCTTCACCTGGGCGGGCGTCCACACGGTCAGCGCCAAGAAAGAATGGCCGGACTGGCGGCCGCCGGACGAGATGCTGCAACGCCAGCCGAGCCTGCCGACCTTCATGGCGGGCGGCCCGCAGAACCCGCTCGGCGCGCGCGCCCTCTATCTCGGCTCGACCCTCTACCGCATCCACGGCTCGAACGAGCCCTGGACGATCGGCACCCAGGTGTCGTCCGGCTGCATCCGCATGCGCAACGAGGACGTCATCGACCTCTACGAGCGGGTCAAGGTCGGCACCAAGGTGGTGGTGATCTAAAGCCGCTGAGTCGCGAAGCGGGAGCGGCGCCGCCGCCCCGGCAGGCATTCCGCGCCGTCCGCCGGACGGCGCCATTCCGGAGGGTCCAGGCCCCACAGCACGACCGCACGTCGACCTGTTGATTACTGGCGCGGGGCGCGTCCGATTCTGCTGAGGGATCGGGCGCGTTCCTGCGTTCGGCGCAGGCCGGGCGGCACGCCTTTGACACGCGGGGGCCAAAATCTTGCCCATAGGGTCCCGGTCGGTGCGATAACGGACCGGCCGCGGGGGCGGCCGGGGAGGAGATCGTGGCTCAAGTGGTCCAGCCGAAATACCGAGCGTTCCTGGTCGAGGCGCAGGCGGACGACGCCTTGGGCCGGGCCATCCAGCGCGGCCTCGAGGACACCGGCGTGCCGTGGGCGCTGGTCGGGCGCGAGACCCCGCAGGGGCCAGTGCCGAAATCGCTCAAGCCACTGTTCCGCTTCGCCGCCGAGTCGCCGCCCGCGATGCCGGACGAGGTTGCGCCGGCGCCGTCCGTTCCGGCTCCCGAATCGGCCGCCGTTCCGGCTGCGAGCCCGGAGGCCACGACCGAGACGCCGGCTTCCGCACCCCCTCCGGTCGCCACGACGCCCGCCGTCGCGACGGCCACGCCGGGGCTCACCCTCATCCTGCCGTCGCCGGCCGAGGCCGCGGCGGCCGCAGCGCCGGAGCTGCCGGCGCCGACGCCTGTCGCCGCGCCGTTACCGGAGCCGCCGGGGCTGCTGGTGCCGGCCCAGCCGATCGTGTCCGATCCGGCCGTCGCGGCGCTTGCCGACTCACGCTTCCTGATCGTCCTGTGCTCGTCCGACGCCGCCGCGAATCGGGCCGTCGACGACGTGGTGCGCCGGTTCAAGGCGCTCGGCCGCGGCGACCGCATCATCGCCGTGCTGGTCGGCGGCACGCCCGAGCAGCCGGAGGCCGAGCTCTGCCCGCCGGCGCTGCGCTTCCAGATCAAGCCCGACGGCAGTGTCGGCGAGACGCCTGAAGAGCCTCTCGCCCCGCTCGTCATCGATGCGCGCTCCGGCCGCACGCCGCGGTCCGAGGTGGTGATGCGGCTTGCCGCCGCGCTGCTCGGGCTCGGCGTCGACGAGTTTCGCGGACCGGCCGAGCGGGCGCACCGGAGCCGCCGGCGCCGGCGCTTCTGGCTGACGGCCGCCGCGGTTCTCCTGGTGCTGGTCGGCGGCGCTTTCGGCCTCGCCCGCTTCGTCCTGCCGCACAGCCCGGCGCTGCTCGACGGGGTCGTCGCGGCCGGCACCGACGCGACGCTGCGCACGGTCGACTTCGCCGACCGGATGGGCGCGCCCCGCATCGTGATCGCGGCGATCGCCGAGCCGGCCGAGGCGATGCTGCGCGACCTCGCGGCGTCCGGCGGCGACGAGCCGCGGCTGCGGCTGCGCCGGGCGGCCATGCTGGTCGCCTTCGAGCAGCGTTACGAGGCGCTCGGCCTCGCCGACGGCAAGCGGACCCGTACGGCCGCCGCCGAGGCGCTGCTGGACGGCCTGAACGGACCCGGCATCTCCGCCCCGGACCTGCAGCGCGAGATCATCGCGGCGCAACTCGGCGTCGTCGGCATGCGACTCGCCCAAGGCGCGACCGACCGGGCCCTGCAGAGCGCGCGCGCCGCACTGGCCGGCGCCGAGCGGCTCGCCGCCGCCGATCCGTCGAGCACCGAGCGGCAACGCGATGTTTCGCGCGCCGTCACGGCGGTGGGGGACGCGCTGCTCGCCAAAGGGGCGCAGGACGAGGCGCTCAGGCAGTTCCGCGCCGCGCTGGCGATCCGCGAGAAGCTGGTGGCGCTCGACCCCGGCGGCGAGGCGGCGCGGCGTGACCTGTCGGTCGCCTATGAGCGGCTCGGTGACGTGCTGGTCGCCCGCGGTACCCACGACGAGGCCCTGAAGGGCTATCGCACCGGCCTGTCGCTGCGGCTCGCCGCGGTCGATCCCGGTGCCGGGGCCGGCTGGCAGCGCAGCCTGTCGATCCTCTACAACAAGATCGGCGACGTGCAGATGGCGCAGGGCGCGAGCGACGACGCGCTCGGCAGCTACCGGGCCGGCCTTGCGCTCCAGCTCGCGGTCGCCGATCGGGCCGACGCGGCGGCGCGGCGCGACATGTCGGTGTCCTACGAGCGGCTCGGCGATGCCCTGAAGGCGCAACGCGCCTTCGACGAGGCGCTCGCCTCCTACCGGGCGAGCCTCGCCATCCGCGAGCGGCTCGCCGGCGGCGATCCGCAGACGACCCGCTGGCAACGCGACCTGCCGGTCTCGCACGAGCGCATCGGCGACGTGCTGATGGCCAAGGGGGCCTATGACGACGCACTCGCCGCCTACCGCGCCAGCCTGGCGGCACGCGAGCGTCTCGCCGCCGAGACCCCCGCCCCGACGACCCAGCGCGACGTCTCGGTGGCGCAGAGCAAGATCGGCGACGCGCTCGCCGCCAAGGGGGACGCCGCCGCGGCGCTGGCCAGCTACCGGGCGGCGCTCGCCATCAGCCAGCGGCTGGCGCTGCTCGATCCCGCCAACACGCAGTGGCAGTGGGAGCTGGCGGTGCTGCAGTGGCGCCTCGCCAGCGCCGGCGACGAGCCGGTCGAGCGCTACCGCGCCGTAGTGACGGTGCTGCGTGACCTCGCGGCGCGCCGCAAGCTGAGCCCCGAGCAGGCCCGCTGGCTGCCGCTCGCCGAGCGCGAACTGGCCAAGGCGCGGGGGCGGTAGGGCAGGTCAGCAACGTATCGGTGGTGCAGCTTCGAACGCGCTCTGAGATTCAGAGCGCGTTCGTTTCGCGGGCCTCACGCGTAATCGGAGTCGCCGCCGCCGCCGAGGTCGCCGCCGTCCTCGTCATCGTCGGCGCCGTCGTCCTGGTCGAACGCGCCCGGATCCTCGTAGGCCCCCGCGCTGCGGCTGGCGCCGCCGCTGCCGCTGCCGCTGCCGATGTCGTTGAGGCCGGCGTCACGGGCGAGGCCGCTGTCGGCCGAGTTGCCCCAGGCCGAGCGGCTGTCGCCGCCGCCGCTGCCGGCATCGAAGGCGGCATGGCTGCCGCCGCCAGCCGCATGGCCCATGTTGCGCAGGCTGTCGAGCAGCAGCGAGCCGCCGATCATGCCGGCCGCCGCCGCCGCCGCCGTGCCGAGGAACGAGCCGCCGCGGCCGCCGAAGGGGCCCGCGGGCGGCGCGCCGTAGCCGGGAGCGCCCGGCCCGCCATAGCCCGGGGCCTGGCCGCCGTAACCTTGGCCGGCATAGCGGGGATCCGCATAGCGGGGATCCTGGCCGTAGCCGGGCTGGCCGTAAGCGGCCGGCGCGCCCATCGGCGGCGCGCCCCAGCGCGGATCGCCGCCCTGGTTTTCGCCCGGGCGGACGGAGGGGACCGAGCCGCGGCCCTGGCCCTGCGGCTGTCCCTGGCCGCCGCCGAACATGGCGCTGCGCAGATTGTCGAGGAAACCGCCGCCCTGCTGCTGGGCCGGCTGGGGCGGGTAGAGCGCCGCCTCGAGCTCGTCGATGCGGGCCTGCGCCTGCCGCAGCGCCTCGTCCTGGAGGAGCGAGGTCTGCACCAGGGCATAGAGGGCATTGGGCGCGCGCGACAGCCCGTCCCGGATGGCGCGCTCGGCCTCGGGATCGCGGGGCTCCTTCTCGAGGGTGGCGAGGCGCTCGAACAGATCGGTGACGAGCTGGTGTTCCTGCGGAGTCATCTCTTTCTCCTGTGGGCCGGTGTCCGGCACGAGCGCCGAGCGGCTGCGGATCGCATCGGAGCGCCGCGCCGTCTCGTGCGCCCCCTATATGGTGATGCCGGTCGCGGTGGAATGGTGGTGGAGGAGGCCCGTGGCAGCCTGCCGCACCCACCGGGTCAGGCTAGGGTGAAACCCGCCCGGGCCAGCGCGGCCGGACATGCGTCGCCCGAGAGGTAGGCGTACTCGGTCTCGCGCAAGTCGGTGAGCGGGTCGAGCCGAGCCAGCTCGGCATCGACCCGGCCCGGATGGCACATCACCAGGGCGCCGTCCGGCAGGTCCTTCAGGAAGCCCGGGAACAGGGCCGCGTAGTCGGTGCCGGGCTTGAACGTGTAGGTGCCGGCGAAGGCCGGGTTGGTGGCGACGCCGAACGTCTCGGCGAGCCGGCGGAAGGCGCCGCTCAGCCGGTCGAGCAGCAGGCTCTTGGGATCGCGCAGGCGCTTGAGCGCCGAGGTCACCTGGCCGCACTGGCGCACCCAGCCGCCCGGATTGGCGCGCTGCGCCGCGGCGAGCACGGCCTCGCGCACGCCGGGCAGCAGATGGACGTGCTGGTGGCCGTCGACATAGTCGGGCGGCCGTCCGAAGGCGGCGACGAAGGCCGCCATCTGGGCATCGACCTCGCGCGCCACCGCGCCGCGGTCGATCGGCGTCGCGAAGGAGGCGACCAGCATGCGGCCGATCGGCAGGAAGCTGCCGTCGCCGGCGAGCGGGCCGAAGCCGGCCGTGAGCGGCCGGAACGGTGCCGTCAGGGTGACGTGCAGGCCGATCTCGGCGCGGCCCTGCGCCGTGGCGGCGAGCCGTTCGGCCTCGGCCGTCGAAAAGGTTTTGGGCAACACCATCACGCTGGTGGCGTTGAGGCGGCCGCGCCCGATCAGGTCGAGGATGGCGTCGTCGACCCCGGGGGCGAGGCCGTAATCGTCGGCGCACAGGATGAGGCGGCGCGGCGGCGCGGCGGGTGAGGCGGTGGTGGTCACGTGCGCCGCTCCGGGGCCGGTGCAGACGTCGTCACCGGCGCATCGGCGCCGTCGGCGCGCCTGAGGCTGCGCTCGGCGACGAAATAGACCGGCCGTCCCTTGGCCTCCGACAGGATCTTGGCGATGTACTCGCCCATCACGCCGATCATCACGAGCTGCACGCCGCCCAGCACCATCACGCCGACCAGCAGCGACGGATAGCCCGGCACGGCGGTGCCGAAGAACAGCGCCTCGATCAGGATCTGCACGCCGAACAGGAACGCGGTGGCGGCGAGCGCGATGCCGAGTAGGCTGGCGATGCGCAGCGGCGCCACCGAGAAGGCCGTCAGGCCCTCGATCGACAGGCCGAGCAGCGCGCCGAAATTCCAGCTCGACGTGCCGTGCTCGCGGGCCGCCGGCTCGTAGTCGATGCGGAGCTGGCGGAAGCCGATCCAGCTCGCCAGCCCCTTGAAGAAGCGGTTGCGCTCGGGAAGCTGCCGCAATGCTGCGGCGGCGCGCGGCGACAGCAGGCGGAAGTCGCCGGCGTCCTCGGGGATCTTGTGGCGCGAGCCCCAGTTGATCAGCGTGTAGAAGGCCCGGCCGCTCAGCCGCCGCGGCAGCGACTCGGCCTTGCGGCTGGCCTTCGCCGTGTAGACGACGTCGTAGCCGTCGTCGATCCAGTGGCCGACCAGCGTCTCCACCATGGCGGGCGGATGCTGGCCGTCGGAATCCATGAACAGCACGGCGCCGAGCCGCGCATGCTCCAGCCCGGCGAGCAGCGCCGCCTCCTTGCCGAAGTTGCGCGACAGCGCCACCACCTGCACGTCGAGCCCGTCGGGCGGGAGCTTGTCGGCGATGGAGAGCGAGGCGTCGCGGCTGCCGTCGTCGACATAGACGACCTCGCAGGCGAGGCCGTGGCGCTCGCGCAGCGTGCGCGCCACCGCGACGAGGCGGTCGTGGAGCGCCGCGAGGCCGCCGGCCTCGTTGTACACCGGCATCACGATCGACAGCCCGGCGGCCGCCCGCGCGGCCTTGGCCGCGCCGTCGGCGCCCGCGGTGTTTGCGCCCGCGTCCTGCCGCAATGCTGGGTCACCCGAGGTCATGCGTTCCGTCGTCGTCCGTGTTCGTCGCGATGGGCGGCTTATAGCGCAAGGCGCCGGGGCTGTCGCGGCGGGGCGTTGCGCTTGTCCGCCGCGCCGCGGTTCGGGCTCGGTTCCGCGCCGCCGCCGTGGTAAGGGCACGGCGCCAGTCGAAGCGGATGCCCTGATGGACCCGACCCGGATCGAAGCCCTGTTTCCGCACGCCGCCCCGGCGCTGCGCCGGCGCGTGGTCTTCGTCCGCAAGGCGGTCAGCTTCGCGCTGATCGGCGTGATCAACACCTTTGTCGACGCCGGGGTGTTCTTCCTGGCGCTGGCGGCGCTCCAATCGGCCGGAGCGAGCGTCCGCGGCTTTGCGGCCTTGTCGGGCCTGTGCGGCTGCGGCGGCGCCGACGACCTCATGCTGATCGCCGCCAACCTGATGGGCTGGGTGGTCGGCGTCACCGGCTCCTATGTGCTCAACTCCACCTTCACGTTCGCGGCCGAATCGGGCCGCACGCTGCGGCTGCGCGACTACGGCGTGTTCGCCGCCTCGGGCATCGTCGGCGCCATCGCCAACACCGCGACCCTGGTGCTGGTCGCCCAGGTGATGCCGGTGTGGTTCGCCAAGGGCTGCGCCATCCTGGTGAGCTTCGTGGTCAACTTCACCATGTCGCACTTCGTCGTGTTCCGGGTGCGACGGCCGGCCGATGAGGCTGCCGAGCTCGATCCTCGCGTTTGACACCGTCATTCCGGGGCGCGGACCGCAGGTCCGCGAACCCGGAATCCAGCGGCGCATTCAACATTCGTGACTGGATTCCGGGTCCACGCGCTGTCGCGCGTGTCCCGGAATGACCCGTCATCACGCCCTAGAGCGCCGCCTCCAGCCGGTCGAACAGCGGGTTCTCGCAGGCGAAGACGTAGTCGAGCGGCCCCACCACCACGCTCGCGGCGCCGTGCGCGCGAAGAAAGGTGGCGAGCGCGTGGACGTGGTCGGGCGGGCAGTGCAGCGTCAGCATGCCGGACGAGGTCGGGCCGCCGAACGGTGCCTCGACGCCGAATTTGTCCCGCGCCTCGGCCAGCAGCGTCTCGTTGCAGCCCGGAAAGCGGGTGCGCATCTCGCGGAAATTGCTCGCCCGGCTGAAGGCGGCGATGCGGTCGAGCACCAGCCGTGCGGTGTCCCGCGCGGCGCTGTCCCAGTTGGCGCCGCGGGCCGCGACCAGGTTGGCTTGCGAGCGCAGCATGATGCCGTCGTCGACGATCTTCAGCGCGTTGGCGGCGAGCGTCGTGCCGGTCGAGGTGATGTCGACGATCAGCTCTGCCGTGCCGGCCGCCGGCGCCCCCTCGGTGGCGCCGGCGCTCTCGACGATGCGGTAGTCGATGATGCCGTGGCGGGCGAAGAACGCGCGCGTCAGGTTCACGTATTTGGTCGCCACCCGCATGCGCTGGTCGTTCTCGATGCGGAACGCCGTGGCGACGTCGTCGAGATCGGCCATGCTGCGCACGTCGATCCAGGCCTGCGGCACCGCCACCACCACGGTGGCGAAGCCGAAGCCGAGCCCGTGCAGCAGCACCACCTTGTCGTCGGCCTGCGGGATGCTCTCGCGGATCAGATCCTCGCCCGTGATGCCGAAATGGACGGCGCCGGTCGCGAGCTGCTGGGCGATCTCCGAGGCCGACAGGAACGCCACCTCGATCTCCGGCACGCCGGCGACGGTACCGCGGTACTCGCGGGCGCCGCGCGGCTTGACGAGCTTCAGGCCGGAGCGGGCGAAATAGGTTTCGGCGTTCTCCTGCAGGCGGCCCTTGGCCGGCACCGCGATGACGAAGGCGCTCATCGTGCCTCTCCCGCCGGTCCGGCGCCGAGCGCGACCAGCCGCTCGATCCACACGGAAAAGCCGACCGCCGCGATCGGCTCGGGCTGCCCGAGCCGGGCGAACAGGCCGTCATAGCGCCCGCCCGCCACCAGTTGGCCGTCGATGCGGCCGGCTGGGTCGTGCAGCTCGAACACCACGCCCGTGTAGTAGTCGAGCCCGCGCCCGAAACCGGTGGCGAAGCGGATGCGCGCCGTGTCGATGCCGGCTGCAGCGAGCAGGCGGTGGCGCTCGTCGAGGGTGTCGAGGGCGGCCGCGAGGTCGAGCTTCGCCTCGGCCGCGAAGCTGCGGAGCGCCGCCGCGGCATCCGCCGGCGTGCCGGCGACGGCGAAGAAGCGCTCGACCAGGTCGCGCACCTCGCCGGGCAGCGCGGCGCCGGCGCCCAGCTCGGCCTGCTCGAGGAAGCGCGCCGCGATCTCGGCCACCGAGCGGCCGCCGACCGTGGTGATGCCGGCGATCGACAGAAGGTCGGCGACCAGCGCGCGGGCGCCCTTGGGATCGGAGTTGGCGAGCGCCGTCAGCACGCCCTGGTATTCGGGCGGGCCGTTGCCGGGCGGCTCGGTCAGCCGATGCAGATCCTCGGCCAGCACGGATTTGCGGTTGAAGTCCTTGGCGAGCCGGCGGCGCCACACCGGCGGCAGGTCGAGCGCCGCGATCAGGGCGGCGAACAGGCCGACATCGCCCATGCGGATGTCGGGGGCGGCGAGGCCGTAGAGCGCGGTCGCCTCCAGCGCCAGCGCCACCGCCTCGGCGTCGGCCGCCGCCTTGTCGGGGCGCCCGAACGATTCGAGACCGGCCTGCAGGAACTCGCCGGAGGCGCCCGCCCGCTGGCGGAACACCGGGCCGAGATAGCTGAGCCGGGCCGGCTTGCCGGCGTCGGGCGAGGCGAGGTAGTCGAGCGCCACCGGGATGGTGAGGTCGGGCCGCAGGCAGAGGTCGCCGGCGCCGCCGTCGGCGATCAGGTACATGCGGCGGCGGATGTCCTCGCCCGACAGCGCCAGGAAAGGCTCGGCCGGCTGCAGGATGGCGGGCTCGACGCGGGCATAGCCGGCGCCCGCATAGGATGCGACCAGCGCGTCGGCGCGCGCATCCTTGCCGATGATCGTTGCAGCGGACATGTGCTCCCCGGCCACCCGTTGGTCGGGCCGCCTGTAGCACGACTTCTGTCCGGTTTCGACGACTTCGGCGGGGCTGTCGTCGTGCCGGGCCGTGCCGCTCGGCCGTCACCGGATCTAAACAGCTCGTATATTTTCCCGGGGTGGTTGCGGGATGCTCATCCGACAGCGCCGAGGATGTACGGGAGGTTACCAAGTAATCGCCCCAAGCCGCATGTGGAGGCGGCAAAGTCTATGCACAATTCGCATTGCAGCATCGTTTTTGTGCTGTGCGGTTCTTTTAGAACCCCCGTGATCACTGGAAATTAAGCGAATCATGATTGCCTGTGACGGTCTGGTGCGTTACCCCTGCTGCAATGCAGCACGTTTGGGCCACTACAATTCGTTCCGCCCTTCGCGCGGCTGCAGTACCCCCGCGACGCGCTACGACCCGGCGCCCGAGCTCCCCCCGGCTCGGTCCAAAAAGGATTGAACCATGACGTACGAGACCCTGCTCATCGACACCGTAGGGCGTGTTGGCGTCATCCGGCTGAACCGGCCGAAGGCGTTGAACGCGCTGAACTCGACCCTGGCGGAAGAACTCAGGGCGGCGTTCGCGGACTTCGACCAGAACGACGAGATCGGCTGCGTGGTGATCACCGGCACGGACCGCGCCTTCGCGGCCGGGGCCGACATCAAGGAGATGCAGCCGAAGTCGTTCATCGACACCTTCACCAAGAACTACATGGCGAACTGGGACAGCCCGGCGCGCTCGCGCAAGCCGACGGTGGCGGCGGTGGCGGGTTTTGCGCTCGGCGGTGGTTGCGAGCTGGCGATGCAGTGCGACCTGATCATCGCGGCCGACAATGCCAAGTTCGGCCAGCCGGAGATCACGCTCGGCATCGTGCCCGGGCTCGGCGGCACGCAGCGGCTGACCCGGGCGGTCGGCAAGGCGAAGGCGATGGACCTGGTGCTGACCGGCCGGATGATGGACGCCGTCGAGGCGGAGCGTTGCGGGCTGGTCTCGCGGGTCGTGCCGCTCGCCGAGCTGATGGACGTCGCCATGAAGGCGGCCGAGACCATCGCGTCGATGTCGCTGCCGGCCGTGATGACGGCCAAGGAGCTGGTGCAGCGCGCCCACGAGCTGCCGCTCGCGGAAGGGCTGCGGTTCGAGCGCCGCGCGTTTCACGCGCTGTTCGGCACCGACGGCCAGCGCGAGGGCATGACGGCGTTCCTGGAGAAGCGCAAGCCGGAGTTCAACCAGCCGCATCACCAGGCGCCCGACGACCTCCGCGAGGCGGCGGAGTAGGCGACGAACAACGGGTCATTCCGGGGCGCGGCCAGCAGGCCGCGAGCCCGGAATCCATAATCCCGGTCTGTGTGTATGGATTCCGGGCTCGCGGGCTTGCAGCCCGCGCCCCGGAATGACCATCGGATCAATCGCGCACGCAGATCACCCGCACGGCGGCGGCCTTGGCGGCGTCGAGGCCCGACCGCGCCGGCGGGGCGCCCGCGTCGACGCCCTGGGCTGCCAGCAGGCGGCCGATCGTCTCGGCCGAGACGAAGCCGGTGCCCGGCCCGCCGGGGCCGGCGACCTGGGTGGGCGACGACACCACCATACCGACCAGACGGCCGGACGCATCGACGGCCGCGGCGCCCGAAAAGCCCGGCGGCGGCAGCGGCGTCACGGTGCCGCCCGGCGCCAGCTTCACGGCCCAAGTCGAGACCGCTGCGCCGCCGCCCTGCTGGGCCGGATCGACGATCCCGACCAGCGTCGCGTCGCTGCCCGCGGTTCCGCCCGGCGCCAGCGCCAGCGCCGGCAACCTCGGCGCGCCGTAGAGATGCAGCAGCGCGACACCGGCCTCTCTGGCCCGGATTTCGGCATAGCCGTGCCCGACCACCTGCACGCTGCGGCACTGCTCGAGCGCCCGTGCGTCGGTGACGAGGTCGCCGGCCGCGCCGACCGCCACGGCGCTCGCATATTCGACGCGGCGGCGCGGCGCCGCCACGCCCGCGGTGCTCTCCGGGAATGGCACGAAGGCGCTCGACATCGCCACCGCGACCGGATCCATGGTGCCCTCGAGCGCCTGGTCGTACAGCACCGTCATGCCGCGCACCTCGCGGTCCTTGACGTGGGCGCGCACGTAAAACTTCTTCAGGCCCTGCAGGCCGGAGACGACGAAGAAGTCGCCCTTCATCACGGCGTACTGGACCGACCGGGTCTTCGGCTCCTTCTTCTGCTGCTCGAACGCCTGGGCGAGCGTCACGTCCGGACCAGCGAACCGGAAGGTGTAGACCTGCACCTCGCCCTTGCCCGACTGCCAGTGCGTGCCGCCGCCGCCCTGGGCCGGTGACGCCTTCGGCGCCATGCTCTCGGGCAGGCCGAGCCGCACGCCGCTTGCCCGGTCGTCCCGGATGGTCCAGCCGACCCGCTCTCGCAGGATGCGGGCCTGCTCGGCGAGGCGGCCGCGATCGGCCGGCTCGAGCTGGCCCGTCTCCTTGGAGCCGTGCTGCTTCTGCCAGGCTTTCACCGCGGCGACGGCGCGCTCGCCGAACTCCGGCGTGGCGACGCCGTTGTAGTCGCCGGTCCAGATCAGGTCGCTCTGCACGGCGATGCGCTCGGCCTCCGGCACCGTGGCCCAGACCGCCGAGCCCGGCGATGGTTTTGGCGCAGCCGGTTTCGGCGCCGCGGGGTTTGCGACCGCTGGCTTCGGCGATGCCTGCGCCTGGGGAGCGGCAGCGGGCTTCGGCCGCGCGGCAGGCGCGGCGGGTACGGGCGGAGCGGCGGGCGCCTGCGCCGCCGCCGGGATCACGACGCCGAAGCAACCCGCGAGCGACACGGCCAGCGCAAGGTGCGCGACGCGACGGTTCATTCCGGCCTCCCGAACGTGATAGAGCGCGGGGCGAACCCTACCCAAAGCAGGCGGGGCGAGAAAGGCCGGACCATGCTGACGACCGTCGAACTGGAGCGCTATGCCCGCCACATCGTGCTGCACGAGGTCGGCGGCCCGGGCCAGAACGCCTTGAAGAATGCGCGCGTGCTGGTGGTCGGTGCCGGCGGGCTGGGGGCGCCGCTGCTGCTCTATCTCGCGGCGGCCGGTGTCGGCACGCTCGGCATCGTCGACGACGACAGTGTGTCGCTCTCCAACCTGCAGCGGCAGGTGATCCACGCGACCCCCGATCTCGGCCGGCCCAAGGTCGAGAGCGCCGCCGAGGCGATCGCGAGGCTCAACCCGCTGGTGGCGGTGGAGCCGCATCCGGTGCGGCTGACGGCGGACAATGCGCTCGACCTGATCGGTCGCTACGATCTGGTCGCCGACGGCTCCGACAATTTTACCACCCGCTATCTCGCCTCCGACGCCTGCTGCCTGGCCAAAAAGCCGCTGGTGACGGCGGCGGTCGGAGTCTTCGACGGCACCATCACGACCTTGCGGGCGCACGAGTGCGGGGCCGACGGGCGACCCAATCCGACCTATCGCTGCCTGTTCCCGGAGCCGCCGCCGCCCGGCACCGTGCCGGCCTGCGCCGAAGCGGGGATCCTCGGCGCCTTCACGGGTGTGATCGGGTCGCTGATGGCGGTCGAGGTGGTGCGCGAGATCGTCGGTTTCGGCGAGGGCCTGGTCGGCCGGCTGCTGATGGTCGACGGCCGCGCCCTGCGCTTCGAGACGCTGCGCTACGCCTGGGATCCGGAGAACCCGCTGACCGGCGAGCATGCCACCATCACGGATCTGTCGGCCTACCGGGCGGCGTGAGCCAGCTTCGTAGGGTGCAATGAGCGCAGCGAATTGCACCGTCGGAAGCCGATCCGGGTCGGGCCGATCTTCATTGCGCGGCGCAATTCGCTGCGCTCATTGCGCCCTACAGAGCCGATGGCGGCTGCGTCCTACTTGCTCCAGGTCGCCTTCAGGGTCGGACCCTTCATCACCGACCAGGTGTTGGGTCCGGCCGGGACGACCGTGAAGCAGTTGGCCTTGGCGCCCTTCCAGGTGGTGCAGAAGCCGTCGCCGGCCAGCGTCCAGGTGCCTTCGCCCTTGGCGCCGGTCTTGGCGGTCGGCTCGCGCCGGACCTTGCCGTCGGCGTCGAACACCATCCGGAACGTCACGCCGGACGGGGTCGTCGCCATAAATCCCTTGCCGTCGAAGAAGGTCGTCTGGATGTCCTTGGGCGCCAACGTGCCGGCCGCCGCCGCCGCCATCGGAACGGCAAGCAGCACCAGCACTGCGGCCAGAGCCGCACTGTCGCGCGCCGTCACTCGGTTACACATCGTAGTCCCCAATGCCTCGGTGGGCGGGTGTCAGGACCCGGCGATGCTCCACCAAAGCGTGGCCGGCGGCAAGCTGCGGCGGTTACGGAGGCGGCCGGCATGGACGGCCGCCGCGGACCGGGTCGGCGGCGTCGCTTTGCGCGGGGAAGGGGCGGGGAGGAGGGCGTAGGCCCGAAGCGGATCGGGCGCCTCGCGGCGCCCGACAGTCGTCACAGCATCGAGGGCAGCACCCGGTCGGGCGGGCGGTGACCGTCCATGAAGGTCTGGATGTTGATGATCACCTTGGTGCCCATGTCGACCCGGCCCTCGATGGTGGCCGAGCCGAGATGCGGCAGCAGCACCACCTTGCCGGCGCGGGCGAGCCGCATCAGCTTCGGGTTGACGGCGGGCTCGTGCTCGAACACGTCGAGGCCGGCGCCGCCGATCTCGCCCGACTCGATCATGCGCGCGAGCGCGTTCTCGTCGATGATCTCGCCGCGTGCCGTGTTCACCAGATAGGCGCCCGGCAGCATCATCTTGAGGCGCCGCGCCGACAGCAGATGATAGGTCGCCGGCGTGTGCGGGCAGTTGACCGAGATGATGTCCATGCGGGCGAGCATCTGGTCGAGGCTCTCCCAATAGGTCGCCTCCACGGCCTCCTCGATCTTGAGCGGCACCCGGCGGCGGTTGTGATAGTGGATCTGCACCCCGAAGGCGCGGGCGCGCCGCGCCACTGCCTGGCCGATGCGGCCCATGCCGATGATGCCGAGCCTTTTCCCGGAGATGCGGTGGCCGAGCATCCAGGTCGGCGTCCAGCCGGTCCACGGCTTGTCGCCGATCATCAGGGCGGCGCCTTCGGTCAGCCGGCGCGGCACCGCGAGGATCAGGGCCATGGTCATGTCGGCGGTGTCCTCGGTGAGGACGCCGGGCGTGTTGGTCACCGTGATGCCGCGCTGGAGGGCTGCGGCGACGTCGATATTGTCGACGCCGTTGCCGAAATTGGCGATCAGCTTGAGGTTGTCGCCGGCGTGCCCGAGCGCGTGCGCATCGATGCGGTCCGTCACGGTCGGCACCAGCACGTCGGCATCCGCCATCGCCTCGGCGAGGGCGGCCGGCGTCATCGGCGTGTCGTCGATGTTGAGGCGCGTGTCGAAAAGTTCCCGCATGCGGGTCTCGACGCTGTCGGGCAGCTTGCGCGTCACCACCACGACCGGCTTCTTCCGATTCGGCATGTCGTTTGCCCCACCGCGTCCAGGGCGCTCGCAACGAGCGGGCTCGCGGTCTTTCAGTCCTCCTTAACCCTCATCGCGGACATTGGATTCCCGCGCTCAGAGGCTCTTGGAGACGGACCACACCGGTTCTTCTCTATCAGATGGCCGGGATAACACAATGCGCCAGAACCGGCTGCGACCATCCCCTGTTCGGGCTGCTTTCGGCATGCGCCGAAAGGCAAGCCCGCATGCTGTCGACGCCTCGCGCGCGTGCCGCGCCGGCGTCCGCGCCGTGCTGCTCGGGGCCGCGATTCTCGCCCTCGCCGCGGCCGACCGCGGGCCCGCCCGGGCCGGCGATCTGCCCACCGGCGCGCAGAGCGGCCTGCCGGTGCCGCGTTTCGTCAGCCTCAAGCCGGATCGGGTCAATGTTCGGGGTGGTCCGACCAAGGACCACGAGGTGACCTGGGTCTATACGCGCGCCGGTCTGCCCGTGGAGATCACGGCCGAGTACGAGAACTGGCGCCGCATCCGCGACTGGGAAGGCGCCGAGGGTTGGGTCTACCATTCGCTCCTGTCGGGCAAGCGCACCGCCTTCGTGGCGCGCGCCAAGGGCGCCGACGACCTGGTTGTGGTGCGCCAGGACGCCGACCCGGCGAGTGCCGTCAAGGCACAGCTCGAGCCCGGTGTGGTCGGCACGGTCAAGCGTTGCGACGGCCGCTGGTGCCGTTTCGTCGGCGACAAGTTCGACGGCTGGATCGCCCAGGAGCGCCTGTGGGGCGTCTACCCCAACGAGAAGATCGATTGAGGGAGGGGCGCCGCGCGGCGCAGGATGTTTCCGGTCGTTCCGGGGCGGCCGCAGGCCGAGCCCGGAACCCATATCCCCTGTCTCTCGATCGCCATCGGCACCGGGCGTATGGATTCCGTGCTCGCGAACCTTTGGTTCGCGCCCCGGAATGACGACGGCTGCGGCAGGTGCAGCGTCTCCGGCCTACTTGCTCTTCTGCTTGAGGCGGACCACCACGTCGACCCGGCCGACCTCGTAGCCCTCGGGCAGCGCCGGCAGGGTGCCGATCGCCGTCTCGACGGTCGGGATGTCGACCAGGGCGTTCTTGTCCTCGAGGAAGAAGTGGTGGTGCTCGGAGACGTTGGTGTCGAAATAGGTCTTCGAGCCGTCGACCGCGACCTGGCGCAGCAGGCCGACATCGGTGAACTGGTGGAGCGTGTTGTAGACGGTGGCGAGCGACACCGGCACGCGGGCGCGGGACGCCTCCTCGTAGAGCATTTCGGCCGTCAGGTGGCGGTCGCCCTTGCCGAACAGGATCCAGCCGAGCGCCATGCGCTGCAGGGTCGGACGCAGGCCGACGCCGCGCAGCATGCTCTTCACGTCGTGCCACGGGCAACCGTTGAGCTCGGTGCGCTGGGCGAAGAATGCTCCTGCTTCCCCCGCCTTCGACCCCGGACCGGCATTGAAAGCCGGAGAATTTCTCTGCATGTTGACCGAACTCGCGTGCCGCGGCGGCTGAACCTGTTTGTGTGAGGCCATCATATCGGCAGGCCCTGCTTCTTGCAACTGCATCGCATTTACGCGCCCCGGGAGGCGCGCCGACAATTCCGATGAACCTGGCTCGACGGGCGGTTTGACCGGTCGTTGTCGTGTGTTAGGGAAAGGCGACCCGGCCCAAGGACCGGGATTTTCGGGGGTCTCACGGAATGCACAATCGTCGGTCGAGCTTCGAGTACGAAGATCTCCTGGCTTGTGGCCGAGGCGAGATGTTTTCGGAGGGACCGCAGCTTCCACTGCCCCCGATGCTGATGTTCGACCGCATCGGCGAGATCGGCGAGCAGGGCGGCGATCACGGCAAGGGGCTCGTGCGGGCCGAGCTCGAGGTCAAGCCGGATCTGTGGTTCTTTCCCTGCCATTTCAAGGGCGATCCCGTGATGCCCGGCTGCCTCGGCCTCGATGCGCTGTGGCAGCTTCTCGGCTTCTTCCTCGGCTGGCTCGGGGCCGAAGGGAAGGGCCGCGCCCTCGGGCTCGGCGAGCTGAAATTCTCCGGTCAGGTTCTCCCGACCGTCCGTAAGGTCGTCTACGGCATCGACGTCAAGCGCGTCGTGCGGTCCCGGCTGGTGCTGGGGGTTGCCGATGGCTGGCTGTCCGCTGACGGTTCGGTCATTTACCGCGCAATGGATCTCAAGGTGGGCTTGTTCCGGGATCAGGCGCCGCAGCCGGGCCCGGCGTAGCCGGTAGCGCGGGCGAGGCGCCCGCCGGACATTCAGGAATCGGAATCATGAGACGCGTCGTCGTCACCGGGATGGGCATCGTTTCGTCCATCGGAAACAACACCCAGGAGGTGTTGGCGAGCCTGCGCGAAGCCAAGTCCGGCATCTCGCGCGCCGACAAATACGCCGAGCTCGGCTTCCGCTGCCAGGTGCACGGAGCGCCGACCCTCGTCCCCGAGGACGTGGTCGACCGGCGGGCCATGCGCTTCTTGGGGTGCGGCGCGGCGTGGAACCACGTCGCCATGGAGCAGGCGATCCGCGACGCCGGGCTCGAGGAGACCGAGGTCTCCAACATCCGCACCGGCATCATCATGGGGTCCGGCGGCCCGTCGGCCCGTACCATCGTCGAAGCCGCCGACATCACCCGCAGCAAGGGCCCGAAGCGGGTCGGGCCGTTCGCGGTGCCGAAGGCGATGTCCTCGACCGCGTCGGCGACGCTCGCCACCTGGTTCAAGATCAAGGGCGTCAACTATTCGATCTCGTCGGCCTGCGCGACCTCGAACCATTGCATCGGCAACGCCTACGAGACCATCCAGTACGGCAAGCAGGATGTGATCTTCGCCGGCGGCTGCGAGGAGCTCGACTGGACCCTCTCGGTGCTGTTCGACGCCATGGGGGCGATGTCGTCCAAGTACAACGACGCGCCGACCACGGCGTCGCGCGCCTACGACGCCGACCGCGACGGCTTCGTCATCGCCGGCGGCGCCGGCGTGCTGGTGCTGGAGGAGCTCGAGCATGCGCGCGCCCGCGGCGCCCGCGTCTATGCCGAGGTCGCCGGCTACGGCGCCACCTCGGACGGCTACGACATGGTCGCCCCCTCGGGCGAGGGCGCGGCGCGCTGCATGCGCATGGCGCTCGCCGACGTCAAGGCGCCGCTCGACTACATCAACCCGCACGCCACCTCGACTCCCGTCGGCGACATCAAGGAGATCGAGGCGATCCGCGAGGTGTTCGGCGACAAGGTGCCGCCGATCTCCGCCACCAAGTCGCTGACCGGCCATTCGCTCGGCGCGGCCGGCGTGCAGGAGGCGATCTACTCGCTGCTGATGATGAACAACGGCTTCATCTGCGAGAGCGCCAACATCCAGACACTCGATCCCGCCTTCGCCGACATGCCGATCGTGCGCGAGCGCAAGGACGGCCTCACGCTCGGTTGCGTGCTGTCCAACTCGTTCGGCTTCGGCGGCACCAATGCCTCGATCGTCTTCAAGCACGTGGATGCCTGAGCCGGCCTTCGCGGCCCTCCGTTCGAAAGGTCATGTCGTGCTGGCAGAGACTCGTCCACAGGGCCGTTCGTCCGTGCCGTTGCCGTCACGCGGCTGTTGCACGCCCGACATAGAGAACCAGACGGCCCGACGGGACATATCGTCACGGCGGGCGAGTCCGGGCGGGTCGCCGCGGCTGGCGGCGCCAGGGAAGGCGGGGCAGACATGGCGAAGGACAGCAAGACGGCGGAACACGCCGTGGTTCGGTTTCCGCCACGCAGGCCGTTCGTCATGACGGCCGAGCAGGGCGGCACCAAGAGCGGCCTGATGCTGGGCCGGCGCGGCCTGGTGATGGGGGTCGCCAACAACCACTCGATCGCCTGGGGCATCGCCAAGGCGCTCGCCACGCACGGCGCCCAGCTCGCCTTCACGTATCAGGGCGAGGCGCTCGGCAAGCGCGTCAAGCCGCTCGCCGAATCGGTCGGCTCCGACCTCGTGCTGCCGTGCGACGTCGAGGACCTCGCCTCGGTCGACGGCGTGTTCGCGCGGCTCGGCGAGACCTGGGGCGGCATCGACTTCCTGGTGCACGCCATCGCCTTCTCCGACAAGAACGAGCTGAAGGGCCGCTACGCCGACACGACGCGCGACAACTTCATGCGCACCATGCTGATCTCCTGCTTCTCCTTCACCGAGGTGGCGAAGCGCGCCGCGGCGCTGATGAACCACGGCGGCAGCATGGTCACGCTGACCTATGGCGGCTCCACCCGCGTGATGCCGAACTACAACGTGATGGGCGTCGCCAAGGCGGCGCTGGAGGCGTCGGTGCGCTATCTGGCGACCGATTTCGGGCCGCAGGGCGTGCGCGTCAACGCCATCTCGGCGGGGCCGGTGCGCACGCTGGCCGGCGCCGGCATCGCCGATGCGCGGCTGATGTTCAACTATCAGCAGCGCCACGCGCCGCTGCGGCGGACTGTCAGCATCGAGGAGGTCGGCGGCGCCGCGCTCTATCTGCTGTCGGACCTCTCCACCGGCGTCACCGGCGACATCCATTTCGTCGACTCCGGCTACAACATCATCTCGATGCCGCACCCGGAAGCCCTCAAGACCGTCGACGACGCCGAGTCCGCCGCCGAGGAGCGGGCCGCCAAGGACGCCGCGCAGTAGAGGATGACGCATTTGCCGAGCCCGGGCCCGACAGTCGGGTCGGACCCGCTGCCCGGGCTGGTCTGGGCGTTCCGCATTCACGACGACGGCGGCGCCGAGGAGCTCGCGGTCGATCGCCCGATCGAGCCGCGTCACGACGGCTGGCTGTGGCTCCACTTCAACCTCGCCGACGCGCGCGGCTGCGCCTTCCTGAAGGCGTTCCCGGATCTGCCCGAGGAGGCGATCGAGGCGCTGGTCGGGCCCGACACGCACCAGCAGCTCCAGGCCGACAGCGCCTGCGTGTACGGCGTCATCGCCGATCTCGGCCGCGACTTCGAGGGCATCACCGAAGAGATCCGGCTGCTGCATTTCGCCATGACGGAGCGTTGCCTGGTCAGCGCAAGGCGGCGCGCCCTCAACGCCGTCGAGGCGACCCGGCAGGCGCTGCGCGGCGGCCGCCGGCTCGAGTCGGTGGCGTCGCTCCTCGACCTCATCGTCGACCACATCGCCGACGCGATCGATCGTCTCGCCGACGATCTCGCCGTGCAGATGGACCGCATCGAGGAGCGCATTCTCGATCGTGAGACGGCCGGCGACCGCCAGCGGCTCGGCGCCTTCCGGCGGACCACGGTGCGGCTGCACCGGCAACTGTCCGGCCTGCGCGCCCTGTTCCATCGGCTCGAGGCGCAGGATCCGGAGGCGCTGAGCCCGCCGCTGCGGCTCGAGGCCGGGCGGCTGTCGCAGCGGCTCGATGGGCTCGACCACGAGATCGACGCGCTGCGCGACCGCGCCCGCCTGCTGCAGGACGAGATCTCGAGCCAGCTCGTCGAGGAGACCAACCGCAATCTCCGCGCCCTGTCGATCGTCACCATCTTGTTCCTGCCGCCGACGCTGATGGCGGGCTTCTTCGGGATGAACCTGAAGGGCATGGCCTTCTCCGACCACGATCTCGGATTCTGGTCGGGCGTCGTCGCCTCGGTCGTCTCCTCGGTCGCGACCTATCTGGTTCTGCGCTGGCGCGGCCTGACGCGCGGGTAGGTGCGGAGCGGGCGCGCGCAGCGCGCCGTTCCGGATCCACCAGACAAACACATAGAGTTCGAAAACCAAAACGGCCGGAGCTTGCGCTCCGGCCGCTTCGTTCGTCCCGCGGGGGTTCGGGACCGGGGGGTCGGGGATCAGGCGAGGTCGAAGCGATCGGCGTTCGTCACCTTGGTCCAGGCCGCCACGAAGTCCCTCACGAACTTCTCCTTGGAATCCGCCTGCGCATAGACTTCCGCCAGCGCGCGGAGCTGGGAGTGCGAGCCGAAGATCAGGTCGACCCGGGTGCCGGTCCACTTCACCTCGTCGGTCTTGCGGTCGCGCCCTTCGAACACGCCTTCGGTGCCGGCCGACGGCTGCCATCGCGTGCTCATGTCGAGCAGGTTGACGAAGAAGTCGTTGGTCAGCGTCTCGGGCTTCGTGGTAAACACGCCGTGCGCCGGCTGTCCGACGTTCAGCACGCGTAGGCCGCCGATCAGCACCGTCATCTCGGGCGCCGTCAGCGTCAGCAATTCCGCCCGGTCGACCAACTGCTCCTCCGGGGACACGCGCGGCTTGCCACCGAGATAGTTGCGGAAACCGTCGGCGGTCGGCTCCAACGGCGCGAAGGACGGAACGTCGGTGTGCTCCTGCGACGCGTCCATCCGGCCGGGCGTGAACGGCACCTTCACGTCGTGCCCGGCATCCTTCGCGGCCTTCTCGATCGCCGCAGCGCCGCCGAGAACGATCAGGTCGGCGAGCGAGACCTTCTTGCCGCCGGTCTGCGCCGTGTTGAACTCCTTCTGGATCGCTTCGAGCTTTTCAAGCACCTTCGCCAGTTGGGCCGGCTGGTTGACGTCCCAGTCCTTCTGGGGCGCGAGGCGGATGCGCGCGCCGTTGGCGCCGCCGCGTTTGTCGGAGCCGCGGAACGTCGACGCCGAGGCCCAGGCCGTCGAGACGAGCTGCGACACCGACAGGCCCGACGCGAGGATCTTGGCCTTCAGCGCGACAATGTCCTGCTCCCCGATCAGCTCGTGATCGACCGCCGGGATCGGATCCTGCCACGGCAGAACCTCCTTCGGGACCAGCGGGCCGAGATAGCGCACGATCGGTCCCATGTCGCGATGCGTGAGCTTGAACCAGGCGCGGGCGAAGGCGTCGGCGAACTGATCCGGGTTTTCGTGGAAGCGGCGCGAGATCTTCTCGTAGGCCGGGTCGACCTTCAAGGCGAGGTCGGTGGTCAGCATCGACGGGGCGTGACGCTTGGTCGGGTCGTGCGCATCCGGCACCGAATTGGCGCCGGCGCCATGCTTCGGCGTCCATTGATGCGCGCCGGCCGGGCTCTTGGTCAGCTCCCAGTCGTAGCCGAACAGATTCCAGAAGAAGTTGTTGCTCCACTTGGTCGGCGTCGTGGTCCAGATGACTTCCAGGCCCGAGCCGATGGTGTCGTCGCCTTTGCCGCTGCCATAGGCGTTCTGCCAGCCGAGGCCCTGCAGCTCGAGGCCGGCGGCTTCCGGCTCCGGGCCCACCAGAGTCACATCGCCGGCGCCGTGGGTCTTGCCGAAGGTATGGCCGCCGGCGATCAGCGCCACGGTTTCCTCGTCGTTCATCGCCATGCGGGCGAACGTCTCGCGAATATCCTTGGCCGCCGCGAGCGGGTCAGGATTGCCGTTCGGGCCTTCCGGATTGACGTAGATCAGGCCCATCTGAACGGCGGCGAGAGGATTGTCGAGATCACGGTCGCCCGAGTAGCGCTCGTCGGCCAGCCACTTGCCTTCGGGCCCCCAGTAAATGTCCTGTTCGGGCTCCCAGGTGTCGGCGCGGCCGCCACCGAAGCCGAAGGTCTTGAACCCCATCGATTCGAGGGCGACGTTGCCGGTGAGAATCATCAGGTCGGCCCAGGAAATCTTCTGGCCGTATTTCTGCTTGATCGGCCACAGCAAGCGGCGCGCCTTGTCGAGGTTGACGTTGTCCGGCCAACTGTTGAGCGGCGCAAAACGCTGCTGTCCGCCGCCGGCGCCGCCGCGGCCGTCGCCGGTGCGGTAGGTGCCTGCGCTGTGCCACGCCATGCGGATGAACAGCGGCCCGTAGTGGCCGAAGTCGGCCGGCCACCACTCCTGCGAATCCGTCATCAGCGCGGTGAGGTCCTTCTTCAGCGCCTCGATGTCGAGCGTCTTGAACGCCTCCGCGTAGTCGAACGCCTCGCCCATCGGATTGGACAGCGGGGAGTGCTGGTGCAGAACCGAGATGTTCAGTTGGTTCGGCCACCAGTCGCGGTTGGCCCTGGGCGCGGTCGCATGCACGACCGGGCACTTGCCGGCGCTCTCGTCAGTCTTTGCGGTCATGGGTCTCTCCGATCGTGTTCGGTGAATTTGTTCGCGTTGTTCCGTCCGTGACGAATTCGAGGTGTCGCCGACGACGCCCCGGTTGCCCTTCGCGGTGCGCGAGCTTCAGCGCGGCGCCGTGGATGTCGCGCTCTTCGTCAGCCGCACCATCTCGCCGACCACGACTCGGCGTCGATGCATCAGGATATGTCGGCGCCGATGACGGGTTCGCCACAGGTGCCCCGGCCCTCGGCGTGGGAGACGGTCGGATTGCCGGCCGTGGTGGTGAGGACGGGACGCTCCGCCATGCGAGCTCCTCCGGGCTTTTTTTCGGTGTTCCACGGGGCGCGGGGGGCGCTCGGTGTCGTGGCACCATGGACCCGTCTTTCGATCAGGTCTAATCGTATTGTCTGCCGATATCGATCAGGTTATCTTATCGACATGATCACGCTGAGACAGCTCAAGTATTTCGCGGCGCTCGCCCGCCGGAAGCATTTCGGTAAGGCCGCGGGCGAGTGCGCGGTCAGCCAGCCTGCCCTTTCCATGCAGATCCGCGACCTCGAGGCGCGGCTGGGGGTCGATCTGGTCGAGCGCCGCCCCGGTGAGGTGGTGCTCACCCCGATCGGCGCCGAGGTCGCCCGCCGGGCCGAGGAGCTGCTGGCGGGAAGCCGCGACCTCGTCGACATCGCCCGCCACCACGCCGCGCCGCTGTCGGGTCGGCTGCGGCTCGGCGTCATCCCGACGCTCGCCCCCTATGTGCTGCCCAAGGTGCTCCCCGCGCTGCAGCGCCATCACCCGGACCTGATGGTGGAGTTGCGCGAAAGCCAGACCCGGCATCTGCTCGACGAGCTCGCCCGCGGCCTGATCGACGTGGTGATGCTGGCCCTGCCGGTCGAGGAAAACGAGATCGAGACCGTGCCGCTGTTCGAGGATCCGTTCGTGCTCGCCGTGCCGGCCGACGACCCGAGGCCGGCGGCCAAGCCCATCACGGTGCGTTCGATCGAGCGGGAGCGGCTGATCCTCCTGGAGGAGGGACACTGCCTGCGCGACCAGGCGCTGGCGGTGTGCTCGGGGGCGCGCGCCGGCGGGCGGAGCGACGCGATCGGGCTCGGCGCCACCAGCCTCGCCACCGTGGTGCAGCTCGTCTGCTCGGGCTACGGCGCCACCCTGCTGCCGCAGGTCGCCGCCCGCGTCGAGGCGCAGAACCCGCGCATAAAGCTGTTGCGCTTCGTGGCGCCGGAGCCCGGCCGCACCATCGCGCTCGCCTTCCGCCGCACCTCGCCTAGAAAGCCGGATTTTTTCGCGCTGGCCCGGCGCGTCACCGAGGCGCTGAGCCTCGACGAGGCGACGTCGACGTTGACGCCAATGCCGGCCTGATCATTTCGTGCCGCTCGACCTGTCCGCCGTCATGGCCGGGCTTGTCCCGGCCATCCATCGACCTTCGAAAGAAACTCTTCCCAAGCGATGGATTCGCGGGTCGAGCCCGCGAATGACGAATTGGAGTTTGTGAAGACCGGGATCACGCGCAACAAAAAAACAGGGCGGCCCGGAGGCCGCCCTGTCGCAACACGTGAAACCTTCGAGAGGCGTCGGCTTACTCGCCGGCCTCGCGGCCTTCGCGGTGGTCGCCGCCCTCGGCCTTCTGCTTGGCCTCGAGGTCCTCGCCGGTCTCCTGGTCGACCACCCGCATCGACAGGCGGACCTTGCCGCGCTCGTCGAAGCCGAGCAGCTTCACCTTCACCTTGTCGCCTTCCTTGACGACCTCGTTGACCTTCTGGACGCGGCGGGAGGCGAGCTGGCTGATGTGCACCAGGCCGTCCTTCGAGCCGAAGAAGTTCACGAAGGCGCCGAAGTCCATCACCTTGACGACCGTGCCCTCGTAGATCTGGCCGACCTCGGGCTCCGAGGCGATCGACTTGATCCAGTTGATGGCGGCGCGGATCGACTCGGCGCTGGCCGAGGCGACCTTGACGGTGCCGTCGTCCTGGATGTCGATCTTGGCGCCGGTCTTCTCGACGATCTCGCGGATCACCTTGCCGCCCGTGCCGATCACCTCGCGGATCTTGTCGACGGGAATCGAGAACATCTCGATGCGCGGCGCGTGCTCGCCGAGCTGGGCGCGGGCCGAGGTCAGCGCCTTCGACATCTCGCCGAGGATGTGCAGCCGGCCGTCCTTCGCCTGGCTGAGGGCGACCTGCATGATCTCCTCGGTGATGCCGGCGATCTTGATGTCCATCTGCAGCGAGGTGACGCCCTTCTCGGTGCCGGCCACCTTGAAGTCCATGTCGCCGAGATGATCCTCGTCGCCGAGGATGTCGGTGAGCACCGCGAAGCGCTCGCCCTCGAGGATCAGGCCCATGGCGATGCCGGCCGTCGGCGCGCGCAGCGGCACGCCGGCGTCCATCAGGGCGAGCGAGGTGCCGCACACGGTCGCCATCGACGACGAGCCGTTCGACTCGGTGATCTCCGAGACGACGCGGATCGTGTAGGGGAAGTCGTGCTTGAGCGGCAGCATCGGCCGGATGGCGCGCCAGGCGAGCTTGCCGTGGCCGATCTCGCGGCGGCCCGGCGAGCCGATGCGGCCCGTCTCGCCGACCGAGAAGGGCGGGAAGTTGTAGTGCAGCAGGAAGGATTCCTTGTAGGTCCCCTCCAGCGCGTCGATGAACTGCTCGTCCTCGCCGGTGCCGAGCGTCGCCACCACCAGGGCCTGGGTCTCGCCGCGGGTGAACAGCGCCGAGCCGTGCGCGCGCGGCAGCACCCCGACCTCGGCGACGATCGGACGCACCGTCTTCACGTCGCGGCCGTCGATGCGGCGGCCGGTGTCGAGGATGTTCCAGCGGACGATCTTGGCCTCGAGCTCCTTGAACACGCCCTTGACGCGCAGCTCGTCGAAGCGCGGCGTGCCGCCCTCGGGGAAGAAGTGCGCCTTCATCTTGGCCTTGGCGGCGTCGACCGCCTTGTAGCGCTCCTGCTTCAGCGGGATCGCGTAGGCGGCGCGGAGATCCTGCTCGACGATGCCCAGCATCTCCTTCTCGATCTCGGCATTGTCCTGCGTGACGAGGTCGCGCGGCTCCTTGGCGGCCTTCTCGGCGAGCTGGATGATCGCCTGGATGACCGGCTGGAAGTGGCGGTGACCGAACATCACGGCGCCGAGCATCACCTCCTCGGGGAGCTCCTTGGCCTCGGACTCGACCATCAGGACGGCGTCCTGGGTGCCGGCGACGACGAGGTCGAGCTGGCTCTCCGTCATCTCGTCGAGCTGCGGGTTGAGCACGAACTCGCCGTTGATGAAGCTGACGCGGGCGGCGCCGATCGGGCCCATGAAGGGAATGCCCGAGATGGTCAGCGCGGCCGAGGCCGCCACCATGGCGACGATGTCGGGATCGTTCTCCAGGTCGTGCGACAGGGTCGTCACGATCACCTGGGTGTCGTTGCGCCAGCCGTCGGCGAACAGCGGGCGGATCGGGCGGTCGATCAGGCGGGAGGTCAGCGTCTCCTTCTCGCTCGGCCGGCCCTCGCGCTTGAAGAAGCCGCCGGGGATGCGGCCGGCCGCGTAGGTCTTCTCCTGATAGTTGCAGGTCAGCGGCATGAAGTCGATGCCGGGGCGCGGCGTCTTCTCGGCCACCACGGTGGCGAGCACGGTGGTCTCGCCATAGGTGGCGAGCACGGCGCCGTCGGCCTGACGGGCGATGCGGCCGGTCTCCAGCACGAGCTTACGGCCGGCCCAGTCGATCTCCACGGTATGCTTGTCGAACATGTTCGGTTTCTTTCATGGTTGCGGGGTTGCCTCGGACAGCCATGAGCAAGACGGCGAGAGGCTGCCGCGCGCGTTCACACGCGATTCACGCGACAGCGTCCGGCGATCCTGCCATGGCGATCTCCAGCGTTAGCCGGGCCTCCCGGGCCCGACTCGGTCGGCGGGGGGTGCCGCCGCACACGGGCGCGGCAAGGACCCTCGGTCCGCCGCCGGAGCGCCACTCCGACCGAATTCGCTGCGCTCCGGACCTTTCGGTCGCCTGTCGTCCACGGTCCTGTCGTCGACGGGACCGCCATCTGCCGCGAGGCGTCGTGCGCCTCGCGCTCACGCGACGCGGGAACGGACCCGCGCCGATCGCTCAGCGGCGGATGCCGAGCTTCTCGATGATGGTGCGATACCGGCTCTCTTCCGTCCGCTTGAGGTAGTCGAGAAGCTGGCGCCGCTGCGACACCAGCTTGAGCAGGCCGCGTCGCGAATGGTTGTCCTTCACGTGGCTCTTGAAGTGCTCGGTCAGGTTCGTGATGCGCTCGGTGAGGATCGCGATCTGCACTTCCGGCGACCCTGTGTCGCCGGCCTTCGCTCCAAACGTTGTGATCAGTTCGGCCTTGCGGCCCGTCGTGATCGACATCGGTCAAACACCTTGCTGTCGGCCGGCCCTGCCATGCAGGCCGGCGAGGTTGAACACGCGCTTGGGGACGATCTCGCCACGGTCCATGTCGGCGAGGGCCAGCAATTGGCCGGCGACCGTGACACAGACCGTACCGCGGACGATGGGGGCGTCCCGCCCGCGCACCAATACGGCCTGGCCCCGTTGGAGCCTTGCCGCGTCCGCCCGACTGACGGCCAGCGCCGGGATGTCGTCCAGCGCGGTCGAGACAGGCAGAAGTGCATCGGCGAGGCTGACCTCGCCAACGGCCGCTCTATCGCACAACGCCTGCAAATCCGCCAGAGGAATCATGTCCTCGCGGGCGAACGGGCCGACCGCGGTGCGGCGCAGCGCAGCGACATGGCCCCGGCAGCCGAGCAGGCGGCCCATGTCGCGGGCGATGGCCCGGACATAGGTTCCCTTGCCGCATTCGGCGGCGAACACGGCATGGTCGGCATCCGGGGTGGCGATCAGGTCGAGCCGGTGGATCTCCACGGGCCGGGCCTTGAGGTCGACGGTCTCGCCGTCGCGGGCAATGTCGTAGGCGCGCTCGCCCTCGATCTTGATGGCCGAATATTTCGGCGGCACCTGCTCGATGGTGCCGGTGAACTGCGGCAGCAGGGCCTGGATCGCCTCTGCGGTCGGGCGCTGTTCGCTCTCGGCGACCACGCGGCCCTCGGCGTCGTCGGTATCCCGCTCCTCGCCCCAGCGCACCGTGAACTCGTAGCGCTTCTTGCCGTCCATCACGAACATGACGGTCTTGGTCGCCTCGCCCATCGCGATCGGCAGGCAGCCGGAGGCGAGCGGGTCGAGCGTGCCGGCGTGGCCGGCGCGCTTGGCCGAGAACAGCCGCTTGGCGATCGACACCGCATGGGTCGAGGTCATGCCGACCGGCTTGTCGAGCACCAGCCAGCCGTGCACGTCGCGCTTGTCGCGTTTCTTCTGCTCGCCCCGGTTGCGGCGCGGTCCGCGCTCGTGCCCGGACGGCGCGGTCTCGGGCTGTCCTTCGACCGTGGCTTCGGCCGCCGGAGCGCCGGCTTCGGATTCGCTCGGGGTGCCTGCGGCCGTCGCGGCCGGGACGTCGTCTTCGGCGATGATGGACGTCATTCGTGTTCTTCTCTCTTCGCGTCCAAGTCACTTCCCGTCGCGTCCACGTCACTGGCCTCGAGGTCGCGCTTGACGGCGGGCGAGCGCAGGAGCCCGTCGATGCGGGCGGCCTCGGCGAAGCGGTCGTCGATGTGGAAGCGGATGTCGGGTGCGAATTTGAGGTTCACCCGCTTGGCGACCTCGCCGCGCAGGAAGCGCTTGTTGCGCTCCAACGCCGCCAGCACCTCTTTCTGGTTCTGGCCGCCGAGCGGGATGACGTAGATGGTGGCGAGCCGCAGATCCGGGCTCATGCGCACCTCGGGCACCGTGATCAGATGCGTCTCGATGACGGGATCGTGGACCTCGCCGCGTGCCAGCACGTCGGCGATGGCGTGACGGACCAGCTCGCCGGCGCGCAGCGCGCGCTGCGAGGGCCCGGCGGCGGGGTCGCGGTGATGTCCGCGCGACATGTCGACCTCTGTTCGTCTGCGGCGCCCGCGTGGGCGGGCGAGGGGAAATCCGAAAGCCTCGGAAATGTGCCGTCGATCCCGGACGCCCGGTGCCCCGCCGAAGCGGGGCACGACGGATCAAGGCGCCTGGCTGATCAGGCGCCGCTGTCTTACAGGCTGCGCTGTATGGTCTCGAGCCGGTAGCACTCGATGATGTCGCCGGCCCGGATGTCCTGGTAGTTCTCGAACGACATGCCGCATTCGTGGCCGGTCGTGACCTCACGGACGTCGTCCTTGAGGTGCTTGAGCTGTCCGAGCTTGCCCTCGTGGATCACCACGTTGTCGCGGATCAGGCGGACATTGGCGCCGCGCTGGACGACCCCGTCGGTGACCCGGCAGCCTGCCACCTTGCCGACCTTGGTGATGTTGAAGACCTGCAGGATCAGGGCGTTGCCCAGCATCGTCTCGCGCGTGGTCGGCGGCAGCAGGCCCGACATGGCCTTCTTCACGTCGTCCACGAGGTCGTAGATGATGTTGTAGTAGCGGATCTCGATGCCGAGCCGCTCGGCGGCCTCGCGGGCCTCCTTGTGGGCGCGGACATTGAACCCGATGATCGCCGTGCCGGAGGCTTCCGCCAGCGTCACGTCGGATTCGGTGATGCCGCCGACGCCCGACAGGATGATGCGGGCCGCGACCTCGTCGGTGCCGAGCTTCTCCAGCGCGCCGACGATCGCCTCGACCGAGCCCTGCACGTCGCCCTTGATCAGCAGCGGGAATTCCTTGCGCCCGCTGGTCTTGAGCTGGCTCATCATCTGCTCGAGCGAGCCGCGCATGCCGGTCGCCCGGGCCGCCTGCTTCTCGCGCTTCTGGTGCGAGCGGTAGTCCGTGACCTCGCGGGCGCGGCTTTCGCTTTCCACCACCGCGAGACGGTCGCCCGCCTCCGGGGTGCCGTTGAAGCCGAGCACCTCGACTGGAACGGACGGGCCGGCGGTGTCGATCGGCGTACCCTTGTCGGACATGAGCGCGCGCACGCGGCCCCATTCGGCGCCGGCGACGACGATGTCGCCGACCTTGAGGGTGCCGCGCTGGATCAGCACGGTGGCCACCGGACCGCGGCCGCGATCGAGCTTGGCCTCGATCACGGTGCCTTCGGCCGGCCGGTTGGGGTTGGCCTTCAGCTCGAGGATTTCCGACTGCAGCCCGATGATGTCGAGCAGCTTGTCGAGATTGGTCTTCTGCTTGGCCGAGACCTCGACCTCGAGGGTGTCGCCGCCGAACGTCTCGACCTGCACCTCGTGCTGCAACAGCTCGGTGCGGACCCGCTCCGGCTTGGCGTCGGGCTTGTCGATCTTGTTGATGGCGACGATCATCGGCACCTTGGCGGCCTTGGCGTGCAGGATCGCCTCGACCGTCTGCGGCATGACGCCGTCGTCCGCCGCGACCACCAGCACCACCACGTCGGTCACCTTGGCGCCGCGGGCGCGCATCGCCGTGAAGGCGGCGTGGCCGGGCGTGTCGATGAAGGTGATCTTGGCGCCGGACGGCGCGGTCACCTGGTAGGCACCGATATGCTGGGTGATGCCGCCGGCCTCGCCGCCGACCACGTTGGTCTTGCGGATGGCGTCGAGCAGCGACGTCTTGCCGTGGTCGACATGGCCCATGATGGTGACGACCGGCGGCCGCGACACCAGATCCTCGGGCGCGTCGGCGACGTCGAACAGGCCTTCCTCGACATCGGCCTCGGAGACGCGCTTGACCGTGTGGCCGAGCTCCTCGGCGATGAGCTGGGCCGTGTCGGCGTCGATCGTATCGGTGATCTTCGCCATCTGGCCTTGTTTCATCATGAGCTTGATCACGTCCACGGCGCGCTCGGCCATGCGATTGGCGAGCTCCTGGATGGTGATCACCTCCGGAATCGTGACCTCGCGCACGAGCTTCTCCTTGGGCTCGTTTGCGGCATGTCCCTTGAGGCGCTGGACGCGCCGGCGGAACGACGCCACCGAGCGCTCGCGCTCTTCACCGGCGTCGAGTGCCGTCACCACGGTCAGGCGGCCGCGGGTCTTCACGGTCGTGGTCTTGGTCGGCTTGGGAGCCGGCACCGGACGGGCCGGACCGGCGCCGCTGCCGCGGCGAACCGGGCGACGCTCCTCCTCGTCGGGCTCCTGCACGGCCGTGCGGGTGTTGACCGAGGGCGTCGTCGACGCCGGAGCGCCGCCGGCCGGGCGGGCCGGTCTGCTCGGCGCCGATGTCGATGGCGATGTCGACGTCGGCGCGGCTGCGGTCGCCTTGGAGCTCTCGTCTTCGCCGAATCGCTTCTTGGCCTCGTGCTCGGCCTTGCGCTTGGCCTCGTCCTCGAGGCGGCGGCGGTCGTCCTC
>NZ_JACAAX010000005.1 GCF_013377085.1 Rhodoplanes sp.
CCGCCGGGGCGGCCGCGGGACGCGGCGCCCGCGGCGTCGACTGCGAGGCGCGGGAGCGCTGGGCGGTCGGCCGGCGCTTCTGCGACGGCGGCGGCACCGGGTGCAGCTCGACATAGACGGGGTTCGGCTCGAGCTGGACCACCGAGGTGGTGAACTCGCGCTCGCCGCCGCCGATCGACTCGGAGCGCATCGGGCGAACCGGCACGGTCTGCGGCTGGTAGCCGGGCAGCGAGAAGGCCACGGTCAGCTCGCCGTCGAGCGGCGCCGGCAGGGTGCACGGTGTGCGGCAGCTCGCGCCGCTCGGCAGCTTGGCCTCGGCGCCCGGCGGGTCGCTCTCGAGGTTGAGCGCCGTGGTGGCCGGGCCGCCAAGCCCGAAGCTCGGAATCTGCAAGGTCGACAACGACTCGCACCCCGCGAGCAGCATGCCCGCAGTTGCGACCGCCAGTACTCGATACGGTACGCTGCTCATGGTCGGCGTCCCCCAACGCCATCCCGGAGATTACGGAGGTGGGGCCGTCGACGCAACCTCCCCCGGCGCCGAAGGGCCCGGGGGCGGGGCAGGGTCGCGTCCGCCAGCGGCCTTTCAGGCCGGCGAACCAGCCGTCCAGGGCAGCCTCAGCAGCTCCGCGGCGGCGCCCGGCAGGTCGGCAAAGCGGCTGATCACCCGGTCGGGCCCGAGCGTCGCCACCGGCACCTCGGTGTAGCCGAAGTCGACCGCCACCACCGGAATCCCGGCAGCCCGGGCCGTGACGATGTCGGTCCGCGAGTCGCCGACCATCAGGGCGGCGGCGGGCGTGCCGCCGGCGGCCGCCACCGTCGCCAGCAGGACGCGGGGGTCCGGCTTCATCATCGCGAAGGTGTCCTGGCCGCAGATCACCGGGAAGCGGGGGGCGAGGCCGAGCGCCTCGAGCAACTGCACCGAGAGCCGTTCCAGCTTGTTGGTGCATACGGCGAAGCGGCAACCCTGGCCGGCGAGCGTGTCGAGCGCGTCCTCGAGCCCCGGAAACGGCCGCGACAGGTCGGCGATACGGGCGGCGTAGTCCTCGACATAGACGGCGTAGAGCCGGTCGATCTCGGCCGGCCCGCAGGCGCGGCCGTGCGCCATCAGGCCGCGTTCGATCAGCAGCCTGGCGCCGCCCCCGATGAACTGCCGCGCCTCCTCGAACGGCACCGTCGCAATCCCCTCGCGCCGCAACAGGGCGTTGAGCGTGTCGATCAGGTCCGGCGCGGTGTCGACCAGCGTGCCGTCGAGATCGAACACGACGAGGGGAGGCGGAGCGGGCTGATGCATGGTCTGGCTCAGGTCTGACCCGTCAAAGAGCGGCCTTAGCCGGGTGGGGGCCGTCGCGCAAGCCCGTGCGGCCCCCGAGGGGCCGGACCGCGGTTTCCGGAGGACCGGGGTTTCCGGAGGACCGGGGCCCTAGGCTAATCGGCGGATCGACGCTACATAACGGGCAACCGTCCGCTCACAGGCCACCCGAACGCACCGCCATGACACCCGATTCCCTCAAGCGCGAGGCTGCGGCCCGCGCCCTCGACTTCGTCGAGCCAGGCATGCGGCTCGGCCTCGGCACCGGCTCGACCGCCAAGCATTTCGTCGAGCTGCTCGGCGAGCGGGTGCGGGGCGGCCTGGACGTGCTCGGCGTGCCGACCTCGGAGGCCACCCGGGCCGACGCCGCGGCAGCCGGCATCCGCCTCTCGACGCTGGACGACACGCCGGCCCTCGACCTCACGGTCGACGGCGCCGACGAGATCGCCCCGGACCTCTCCGTCATCAAGGGCGGCGGCGGGGCGCTGCTGCGGGAGAAGATCGTGGCGGCCGCCTCGGCCCGCATGATCGTCATCGCCGACGAGTCGAAATGGGTCGAGATGCTCGGCCGCTTCCCGCTGCCCGTCGAGGTGGTGCCGTTCGGCCTGGCGCCGACCCGGCTCGCCGTCGAGGCGGCCGCCGAGGCGGTCGGCTGCCCCGGCCCGGCGCGGCTGCGGCGCACCCGCGAGGGCCACGCTTTCGTCACGGATGGCGGGCATCTGATCCTCGATCTCATGCTCGGCCGCATCCCGCAGCCCGCCGCGCTGGCAGCGCGGCTCGCCGCCGTTCCGGGCGTGGTCGAGCACGGGCTGTTTCTCGGGCTGGTGAGCGTCGCCATCATCGCGGGGGCCTCCGGCATCCGCATCGAAAACGTCTGAACACGCACAAAGCGTCCGCAACAGAGGGTTTCACCATGCAGCTCGTCCCGTTCCTTCGCGTCGCCGCCCTGGCGCTCGCCGTCGGCGCGCCCGGCCTCGCGCTCGCGCAGGCGCCCGCGCAGCCGTCGCCGTCCTCCCTCGCCATGGCGCGCGAGCTGATCGTCATCAAGGGCGGCAGCGCGATGTTCGACCCGATCGTCAGCGGCGTCATCGAGTTCGTGAAGAACACCTTCGTGCCGACCAATCCCCAGCTTTCCGGCGAGCTCAACGAGGTCGCCGTCAAGCTGCGCAAGGACTACGATTCCAAGCGCGCCGAGCTCCTCAACGAGGTCGCCACGGTCTATGCCCAGAAGTTCAGCGAGGCGGAGCTGAAGGAGCTCGTCGCCTTCTACAAGTCGCCGACCGGCAAGAAGATGGCGGCCGAGGAGCCCGTCGCGATCGACGAGGGCCTCAAGCGCGCCCAGGCCTGGGCCGACGCCTTCTCGGCCGAGGTGATGGGCAAGTTCCGCGACGAGATGAAGAAGAAGGGCCACGACCTGTGAGCGAGCCGGAGCGCCGCGTCGATCTGTTCGTGATCGGGGCGGGGTCGGGGGGCGTGCGCGCCGCCCGCATCGCCGCCGGCTACGGCGCCCGCGTGATGGTCGCCGAGGAGTACCGGGTCGGCGGCACCTGCGTGATCCGCGGCTGCGTGCCGAAGAAGCTTTTGGTCTATGCGGCGCGTTTCGGCGACGCCTTCGAGGATGCCGCCGGTTTCGGCTGGACCGCGGCCGCGCCGGTGTTCGACTGGGCGACCCTGATCGCCAACAAGGACCGCGAGATCGCCCGGCTCGAGGCGGCCTACATGGCGACGCTCGGCAAGGCCGGCGTCGAGATCGTCAAGAGCCGCGCCGTGCTGGAGGACGCCAAGACGGTCCGCCTCGAGGCGACCGGCGAGCGCATCCGCGCCGAGCACGTGCTGATCGCCACCGGCGCGACGCCGTCGCTCGGGCCGACGATCCCGGGCATCGAGCACGTGATCTCGTCGAACGAGGCGCTGCATCTCGAGGCGCTGCCGGCCCGCGTGCTGGTGCAGGGCGGCAGCTACATCGCGGTCGAGTTCGCCTCGATCTTCGCCGGGCTGGGATCGCAGGTGTCGCTGGTCTATCGCGGCGAGAACATTCTTCGCGGCTTCGACGACGAGGTGCGCCAGCATCTGCGCGCCGAGTTGGAGAAGCGCGGCATCCACGTGATCACGGGCAACACGGTCGCGGCCGTCGAGCCCTGCGGCAAGCATTTTACGGCGCATCTCTCCGGCGGCCTGCAGGTCGCCGCCGACGCCGTGATGTTCGCGATCGGCCGGCCGCCGAACGTGCGCGGCCTCGGGTTGGAGACGGCCGGCGTGCGGATCGCGGCGAACGGCGGCATCGCGGTCGACGACTATTCCCAGACCTCGGTGCCCGGCATCTTCGCGGTCGGCGACGTCACCAACCGCATCAACCTGACGCCGGTGGCGATCCGCGAGGGCCACGCCTTCGCCGACACGGTGTTCGGCGGCAAGCCGACCAGGGTCGACCACGCCAATGTGCCGACCGCGGTGTTCTCGGAACCCGAGGTCGGCACGGTCGGTCTGACCGAGGCGCAGGCGCTGGCCGAGATCGGCGACGTCGACGTCTACCGCACCAGCTTCCGCCCCATGAAGGCGACGCTGTCGGGCCGCGACACCACGATTTTGCTGAAGCTCCTGGTCGACGCCGCGACCGACCGGGTGGTCGGCTGCCACATCGTCGGCGAGGGGGCGGGCGAGATGATCCAGCTCGTCGGCATCGCGGTCCGGATGGGCGCCACCAAGGCCGACTTCGACACCACCATGGCGGTGCACCCGACCGCCGCCGAGGAGCTGGTCACCATGCGCCAGCCGAGCATGCGGCACCGCCGCAAGGCGGCCGAGTAGGGCAGGGAAGTCCGCCGCACCGGGGCACCCGCCACGGTCTGCAGCCCTTGATGGCGGTAGAATGGTTCCTTATCTTGGTAGAAAGGAACCATCGGAGGCGTCCATGGGCCTGAACATCAAGAACGCGGAGGCGCACCGCCTCGCCGAGGAGCTCGCGCGGCTCACCGGCGAGAGCATGACAGCGGCCGTGACGGTCGCGTTGCGCGAGCGCCTGGAGCGGGTTCGGAGCGCGCCGAAGGGCGGCCTGGCCGAGGAGCTGCTGGCCATCGGGCGCGACTGCGCGGCGCACATGACGGAGCCTTATCTGTCGATCGATCACGGCGACCTTCTCTACGACGAGAAGGGACTGCCCAAATGATCATCGACTCCTCGGCATTGGTCGCCATCCTGCGCGCCGAACCGGACGCGCCGACATGTGCGGCCGCGATCGAGGCCGCTTCGCCTCGTCGGATGTCGGCAGTGAGCTATCTCGAGGCTGCGATCGTGATCGACGGACCGCGCGATCCGGTCGCGAGCCGCCGCTTCGATCAATTCCTCGAAAGGGCCTCGGTGACGATCGAGCCGGTGACCGCGGAGCAGGCCCGCATCGCGCGCCAAGCTTATCGTGATTTCGGCAAGGGTAGCGGGCATCCGGCCAAACTGAATTTCGGCGACTGCTTCAGTTACGCGCTGGCGCGTGCGACCGGCGAGCCGCTGCTGTTCAAGGGCGAGGATTTCCGCCACACCGATATCGAGGCGGCCTTGCCGCTGCGATGAAGGGTCGTTGCGCGGTCGGCGTCACACCCCGACGCGACCTCGGCACCGGGCGTGGAGGTGCGACGGACATGCTGAAGCGCATTTGCTGGCGGGACATCTGCAAGTTTCTGGCGGTCGCCTTCTTCGTCAGCACGGGCGTGCTGTTCTATCTTTATCTCGCCGACGTCTCGGTGCCGCTTCTCGGCACGACCTTTATCGAGACACCGGACGTCAGCGGCGTGCGAGCGATCGTCCATGCGGCGATGTTCGTCGTGTTTTTCTACCTCGGCTTCTGTCGAAAGCGGAACGTTCGATCGGCCGACGAATGACCGGGAACGGAGGTCGGCGGGGCCCGTCCCCTGACGCCCGCCGCCCCCGCCCGCCGCTCTGGCCTGCCGGCGCCGGGCTCGTGTATAAGGCCCCGGCGCGACCCAAGAAGGCACCGGGACGAGACCCGGCCCGCGCGGAGAGGATGTGACATGCCTGAGCGGTGGACCCCCGAAAGCTGGCGCAGGAAGCCCGTCCAGCAGATGCCGGAGTATCCGGACCCGGACGCGCTCGCGGCCGTCGAGAAGCAGCTTTCGACCTTCCCGCCGCTGGTGTTCGCCGGCGAGGCGCGCAGCCTGAAGCGGCAGCTCGGCAAGGTCGCAGCGGGGGAGTGTTTCCTGCTGCAGGGCGGCGACTGTGCGGAAAGCTTCGCCGAGCACGGTGCCAACAACATCCGCGATTTCTTTCGCGTGTTCCTGCAGATGGCCGTGGTGCTCACCTATGCGGCCGCCTTGCCGGTCTTGAAGGTCGGCCGCATCGCCGGCCAGTTCGCCAAGCCGCGCTCCTCGCCGACCGAGACGCGCGACGGCGTCGCGCTGCCGAGCTATCGCGGCGACATCGTCAACGACAACGAGTTCACGGCCGAGGGGCGCCAGCCCGACCCGCGCCGCCAGATCGAGGCCTATCGGCAGTCCGCCGCCACCCTCAATCTGCTGCGCGCCTTCGCGCAGGGCGGCTACGCCAATCTCGGCAGCGTGCATCAGTGGATGCTCGGCTTCGTCAACGACTCGCCGCAGTCGCGCCGCTACATGGAGCTCGCCGATCGCATCTCCGAGGCGCTGGGCTTCATGCAGGCCTGCGGCCTCGACCTCGAGCGTCATCCCGAGCTGCGCGGCACCGAGCTCTACACCAGCCACGAGGCGCTGCTGCTCGGCTACGAGGAGGCGATGACCCGCGTCGATTCGACCAGCGGCGACTGGTACTGCACGTCCGGCCACATGCTGTGGATCGGCGACCGCACCCGCCAGCTCGACCATGCGCATGTCGAGTACTGCCGCGGCATCAAGAACCCGATCGGCCTGAAATGCGGGCCGTCGATGAAGCCGGACGATCTGATGCGGCTGATCGAGGTGCTCGATCCGGACGACGAGCCGGGCCGCCTGACGCTGATCTGCCGCATGGGCGCCGACCGGGTCGGCGAGCTGCTCACCCCGCTGGTGCGCGCCGTGAAGCGCGAGAACCGCCGCGTGCTGTGGTCGTGCGACCCGATGCACGCCAACACGATCTCGTCGGCGTCGGGTTTCAAGACCCGGCCGTTCGACCGCATTCTTCAGGAGGTGAAGGGCTTCTTCGCCGTGCATGCGGCCGAGGGCACGATCGCGGGCGGCGTCCATCTGGAGATGACCGGGCAGAACGTCACCGAATGCACGGGCGGCGCGCGGGCGATCTCCGACGAGGATCTCAACAACCGCTATCACACGTTCTGCGACCCCAGGCTCAATGCCGAGCAGTCGATCGACCTCGCCTTCCTGCTCGCAGAGCTGCTGAAGAAGGAGCGGCTGAGCCGCGCCACGCCGCTGCCCGCCGCCGCGAGCCTGTGAGCCGGCCGATACCGGCGGCAAGCGACTGACGGCCGTGCGCGCCTGCGTGCGGCCGTCTTCACATGGCGTTAACCCCCTCGACCAACTTGCCGCGACGGGGCGCGGAAAGCGGCAATGAATCGATAACAAGTCGGCTCAAATTGTCTTCATTCACGGCGGTGACGGGGGGCCGAGTGAAGAGGGACAGGAGCCTCTTTCTTCGCGCGACGACGGCGACCGCGGCACTGGCGGTCGGCATCGTCGTCGCGTCCGCCGCCGAATGGCCGAGCCTCTCCTCCGATTCGTCGGAGGGGGCGACGGTCTGGGATCCCGGTCCGCGCTGGCCGACCCTCGCGTCAGAACGACCCGAGGGCAGGCCGGCCGGGGCCGACGCGGAGCGGAGGCGGGCACAGCCGCCGCCGGCCGCCGCCGACCCCGACACCACCGGATCGATACGGCCGAGAACGCAGGCCCCGGCGCAGGACGCGGCGGAGACAGGCGATCTCGGTCCGCAATGGCCGAGCGTCGCGGCGGAGCGCACAGGCTCCGCGCCGGAGCGCCGCGCGACCACCGACATATCCGCCGTGTCGAGCCGTCCGGCGATGCCGGACGTGTCGGCTCCGGCGACCGTGCCGGCCGCGCCGGATCTCCCGGCGACGCCGGATCTGTCGGCCAGGCAGGGACGACGGGCACAGCCGTCATCCGCTGCCGACGCCGATACGACCGGATCGATCGGGACAGCCCAGTGGCCGACCTATGTCGCGCCGGCCCCGATCCGTCCGATCGTCGTCACGGTCGGCGGCCGCTACTGGTACTCGCGCGGCAAGACCGATTTCGGCTTCAGGAACGGAGTCTCCGGCTACGGCGATCCGACCTCGACGCTGGATTGGCGCGACACCACCGGCAATGCCGGCGAGGTGTTCGGCCGCATCGACCATCGGCCGACCGGCATTTTCGTCAAAGGGCTGATCGGTGGCGGCGTGCTCAACGGCGGCACCATCACGGATCGCGATTTCGTCGCCGGCCAGTATTCCTTCTCCGACACGTCGAGCGACATCAGGGGCGACAGCCTGCGCTACGGCATCGTCGATGCCGGCTGGTCCTTCGACGTGCCCAAGGCGGGATTCCGGGTCGGCGGCTTCGTCGGCTATCACTACTGGCACGAGAAGATGACGGCCTTCGGCCTGATCTGCAATCGCGACGACTTCGGCGGCGCCTTCTGCGGACCGGCCGGGTCCGTGCAGGTTCCCTATTCGACGGCCGTGCTCGCCTACGAGCCGACCTGGCACGCGCTGCGCCTCGGCATCGACGGGCGGTGGGAGTTCCTGCCCGGCTGGTCGGTGGCGGGAGAGGCGGCCTTTGTGCCGATCGCTCACCTCGAGAACAAGGACAGCCACCTGCTGCGCCAGAGCTACAGCGATCTCGGGCCAGTCCCCAACGTGATCTCGCGCTCGTCGAGCGGCTGGGGAGTCGAGGCGGAGGTGTTTCTCAACTACGCCGTCACGCCGAACATCGAGCTCGGCGTCGGCGGACGTTATTGGGGGCTGAACGCCAACGGCGGCACCGTGGCGTTCGGGCCGAGCTTCGTCGGCAGCTACGATCTGACCAAGTTCGAGCAGCAGCGTTACGGTCTGCTGCTCCAGGCGAAGGGGCGGTTCTGAGCCGCCGTGCCGCCGCCGCCGGTCGCGACCTCGCCTGTCTCACCGCCCGCGACCGCTGATCCGACGCCGCTCGCCGAAACGGATCGCTGCACTCGCGCACAAAAAAGGCCATACCGGCAGCGGCCGGTATGGCCCGAACCTGTTTCGCCATGGCCGGGCGTGCCCCGACCATTTCACGTCATTGCCGCGTGGACGAATGACCCGCTGATGCCCGACACAAGGCAGGGCCCGACGAGCGGGACGCCCGGACCGCGATCAGATCGCGTCCTTGAGCTCCTTGGCGGCGCGGAACGCGACCTTCTTGCTCGCCTTGATCTTGATCGGCTCGCCGGTGGCGGGGTTGCGGCCCATCCGGGCGGCGCGCTTCTTGACCTGCAGGATGCCGAGGCCGCCGATGCGGAGGCGGTCGCCCTTCTTCAGGTGCTTGACGACGAGGCCGACGAAGTCGTTGAGGATCGCCTCGGACTGCTTCTTCGCAATCTCGTGGTTGCCGGCGATGGTCGCCGCGATGTGCTTGAGCGTCACGGTCGGGGCCGTCGTCGTCGTCGCTGCCTTGGCCATCTGGAAATCCCTCCTCTGCTGGATCGATGGACGCGAAACTGCCCGTCACATATACGATTCTCGGCCCTTGGCCACCGGCAAATGTGAGAAACGCCCATGTTTTGTGGGTTTCTAAGGCGCGGCGCACCGATTCGGCCCGCCCGGCGGGCGTTTTTGGCAGCCGACGCGAGCGATTCTGCTCCTGGAGGTCGACAACAGGGCGGTTGGCCGGTCGGGAAGAGAGGGTGCGGCGGCGGTCGCCGGATGCCGCCGACGGGGGACGAATCCGCTGCTCCGAGGCGCGCTTGACTTCGTCCGGACAGGGCCTTATTGCAGCGGCTCCGAAGGTCCGGGGGCGTAGCTCAGTTGGTTAGAGCGTCGGCCTGTCACGCCGAAGGTCGCGGGTTCGAGTCCCGTCGCTCCCGCCAGTTATCAATGGGATAGCTGGCATTCCGGACACCGTTCCAACTTTCTGGACCGTCGCGTTCCAACTTTTGCGCATGGTCCGTTCTCTCACCGAAGCTTTGTTCGACCGGTGCGGCGCGCTTCGGTGACGCTCCGCAGGGTAGCCACGTTCACTGGCACGTAGGTGGCGAAGAGGGCATTGGACGACGACAGGGTGTTGCCCATCGCGTGGGACAGCGCCTCGGCACCGGCCCCGCCAACGATCGCCTCAACGGCGCCGCTGCGCCGGAAGTCGTGGCCGATCGTGCGTCGCTCGTTGATTCCGAACTCGATGATTCGCACGTCGCGGAAGTCGTCGCCAAGCGTATCGCTCGAATAGGGCGCGCCCGAGCGGTTCCGGAAGATGTAGGCGTCCCCGTGGAGCTCCACGCCGAGCCGCTCAAGGTAGGCCGTTAAGACTGCGATCGCGCGAATGCTGAGGACACCGCCAACTGGCTTTCCAGTCTTTCCTCGCTCAGTGAAGAACGCCTCTCCGGCGGCGCCGCGTGCGAGCTGAGAGGCTCTCAGATTGCGTACGTCACCGGGGCTCATCTGGGTGTCCCACGCCACGGCGATGACCGCCGCCAGCCCGTAGTAACCCGTCCTCCACGCTCGCTTTGCGACTCGGGCAATCTCGCCCTCGGCCCAGGTCGCCGATCGACCGGGCGCGGCGCGATTGCGGACGCCGAGCGAAGGGTCGGCGTCGCGAACGCAGTAGCCGAGCGCAGCCGAAACCTTCCAAAGGGCCCGCCAGATTTTGATGCACCGGTGCGCCTCTCGCAGCGAGACTGTGTCCTCGACCATGCGGCGGAAGGCCGAGATATCCTCCAGCGTCACCGTGCGCGGGTCGCAGTCGCCGAACACGGGTTTGATCCGGCGCCAGCACCGCCACCAGTCCTCCCGCGTCCGCGGCTTCTTGGTCGACCACTCGTCCGTGCGCCGATAGCGCCGGAAAGCCTCACCAAGCGAGCGCGGTGGGTAGACGGTCAGTTCCTCGGCCTGATCGGGGGACAAGTTCTCGGCCGACACCATCGCGGGGGAGGGCGCCTCGCCGCGGCGCGTCTGATCCCAGCGGCGATTCCATGCTTCGGCAATGGTCCACGCATCGGGCCCGTCCACGCCGCACGGCACCGCGTAGAAGCCCAGCCGCTTCATGGCTGCGGTCGGCTCCCAAAAGCCTCGGCGCGTCTTCCGCTTTACCCTGTAGTGCCGGATTTTGATGCGGGTCATCGTGCTGAGCCCCGCTGCATCGCCGCGATGCGATCTTGCACGACGGTGCTGGCATCGCGGGCCACCATGGCCGGGCCGCCGCTGAACAAGTGGGGATGTCGTGCGTCGCACCAACGGTCGATTGCGCTTAGGTCGAGATTGCCCGTGTCGGGATCAGGCCGCGGAAAGCCGCGAGCGACCAAGTTTGGGAGCGTCGCGCGGAACTTGTCCAGCGACATGCCGAGTCGCCGAGCGGCGATATCCGGAGGCACGTCGCGGGGGTCCACGCGAAAGCGCATGCCTTATAACCTCTCCGACGACCGGCTGATGGTCATCCGATTCGTCCTAAAATTCGGCTCTTCGGTCATCACCTCGTCGCCGGCCGGCTCCTCGGCGGATGCGAAGAACAGGATAATCTTGCCATGGTCGACCTCGACGCGATGCGGCATCACCCAGCTTTCATGGCCGCGCGCAGCATTCGGCCGAGGTCCGGCTTCCGATAGGCGGTTCACGACAGTAACGGTCATTTGGTCCTCCCGTTAGAAGACAGTTGAAAAATGCGTCCACTGTAACCAACCATAAGTTGTTATTTGGCGAGATGCTGATCTACCCAACGTCTTGCCGACCGGTTGGGTAGAGGCTATAAAAGACCATTGGTCTCTTTTGAACGATTCTGAAATATAAGGTAACTTGTGCAGTTCGTGCTGAAAACATTAATCTATTTCTCATTTGAGAAGCCCTTGAGGCAGTGGCTCTTTAGCGACATTGTTCCAGGAGGAGAGCGGTGAGCTGGGAGGGGTGCGAGACGCCACAGGCCCAGAATTTTTTTCAGCTCTCAAAGCTTGACGGCTACGCTTCGATCGGAACGTCGCGTAGCAAGCGCTGAGCCTCCCCACTTCCACAACCGGGAATGAGCGAAAGTACAATTTTTATAGAGTAGGGGTTTAGCTAGGCGGCGCCGAAACTCAAAAACCGGGAGCGATCGAAGCTCCACGCCTCACGCCGCCGCCAGCACTCGCTTCACCGACATCGCGTGCCACGCACCACCGCGGGGGGTCTCGACGCCATCCTGGTTGAGCTTGGCAGCGATGGCGCGCAGGCTGAGCCCCTGCTCGACCAGGGGCCGGATGGTCGGCGCGAGAGCGGCAGCGCGGGTTGCGGCCTCCGCCCGATACTTCGGCGCAAGCACCTCGGCGCCATGCCGGCCGAGCACCGTGCCACGATCCTTGGCGGCCCGCAGCGCCGCCTTCGTTCGTGCGGAAATCACGGAGCGCTCCTTCTCGGCAAGAGCGGCATATAGATGCAACAGGAACGGGTCTGTGTCGGCGCCGAGATCGGCGACGATGAACGGCACCTTGTGTGCCATTAATCCGCTGATGAAGTGCACGTCACGCGATAGCCGGTCGAGCTTGGCAACGACTACGGGGCATTTGCGCTTCCGCGCGTCCGCCAGCGCCGCGGCGAGTTGCTGGCGTCGGTCGAGCGCATCGGCGCCCTTGCCCGTCTCGATTTCGACGTAGCCGGCAACGATCTCGAATCCCTCGGTCTCGGCGAAACGCTTCAAGGCGGACTGCTGCGCCTCCATGCCTAGCCCAGACCTGCCCTGACGGGCGGTGCTGACCCGAACATACGCGACGAGTGGTTTGAGGTCGGTCGAATTGGGGTTCATGGCAGAGAGGTGTCACATGCATAGGAACGATTGCTTGTTACAGAACGCCGGATACCTGTCAACCGAGAAGTTATCCCCTCTCTGCCCGCCCCGGGTCCGACATGTGACTGTCATGCAGGTCACCTACGTTGGTGCCCTTGGTTTTCATGCCATGACGAGCGGGACAGGCTGTGATGCCGGATGCGCCTTGTCTTGCGCGGGGCCGGACGCGTTGGGTTTGTGGCTCGCTGGGTTTTGTTCTCGGACTGACCATGTTCGCACCCGGCGCCTTGTCACAGACGGCGATCCCGGTGCGATTATCGATCGCCGCCCAGCCGCTGCCTGCCGCTCTCGAGGCCTATAGCGCGGCATTCGGCCGTGAACTCTATTACGATGGTGCGTTGGCCGCCGGGCGAAAATCGAGCCCGGTCGAAGGGATGCTCGCCGCCGACGAGGCGTTGCGCGTGCTGCTCGGCGGAACCGGGTTGTTCGCCCGGGCGATTGGGCCGAACAGCGTGACGATCGCCCCCATCGCGCGCCGTCGCGCCGCGGAACCGACGCACCAGACCTATTTCGCCGTCGTCCAGACGACGGTCTCGCAGGCGCTGTGCGCACGGCCCGAAACCCGGCCGGGCGATGCCGACGTGCTGGTCCGGGTGTGGATCGGCCCGTCCGGACGGGTTCAGCGGGCGCAAATGTTCGACGGCTCGGATGTCCGTGGCAATTCGGCCGTGTACGAGGCGGCGCTCGAAGGCTTGCCGATTGCCGCGCCGCTCCCGGCGGATTTGCCGCAACCGATCTCCATCGCCATCCTGGCGCTGAGGCCCGGGCAACCGACCGGGTGCGCTCCCTCGGCAACCGCCGCTGCGCGCTGAAGGGCGCGGCTGCGACATGAGCAACTCCAGCCAGGATGTCTTGCGGCGGTTCTTCGTGCTCGGCTACGACGAACTGCGCGCCCGGCTGGCACGCCGCTTCGGGTCGACGGATCTGGCCGGCGACGCCTTGCACGAGACATGGTTGCGGATCGACGGCGCCGCGCCGGCGAAGGGGCTGCGCAGCCCGAAACATTACCTGCTCCGAATGGCCTATAATGCCGCGCTCAAGCGCCTGAACGCCGAGAGCGGACTCGTGACCCTGTCCGACGCCAAGGCGGCGATCGGCCTGATCGACGACGCGCCCGATCCCGAGCGCGCCGTCATCGCGCGTCTCGAGCTCGAAACGCTGGCGCAGGCTCTGAGGGAGTTGACGCCGCGCCGGCGGACCATCCTGATCGCGTCCCGCCTCGACGGCACGCCGCTCTGGCGGATCGCCGAGCAACTGGCAATCTCCCAGCGCCTGGTCGAGATCGAGCTCCGGCATGCGCTCGCCCATTGTGCTCTGCGGCTCGATCGCAAGGTGATACGGAGATTCGGTCCGAAGTCTTCAAAAGGATCTTCGGGGGGAGAGGATCTGGATCGATGGCAACGGGACGAGCCGTGAGCGACGAGCCGACAGCGGCGAGCGGCGAGTCTCCCGCCCATCCGGCCGGCTGTCTCGCCGAGATCGACCGACAGGCGCACGACTGGATGGTCTGTTTCTCGGTCGGCCGCGCCGGTCCGGCCGAGCTCGCGGCGTTCCAGGCCTGGTCGGCCCGCGACCCCGCCCATGTCGAGGCGTTCCGCCAGGCCTGCCGGGTGTGGGAAGGGATCGGGCCGGCGAGCGCGCGGCTGGCCGATCACGAGCGCGCGTCCCGGGCAGCGCCGGTCCGGCCTTTCGGGCGGCGCGCCTTCCTCGGCGGTGCGCTGGCGGCATCGGTCGGAGCAGGCGTGTTCCTGGCCGCCCGGCCGCCGCTGCGGCTCTGGCCGTCCTTGTCGGAGCTCGCCGCCGATCACCGGACCGCACCGGGCGAGCAGCGCCACGTCGCCCTCACCGGCGATGTCAGCGTCGCGCTGAACACGCGCACCAGCATCGCCGTGAAAGGGACGCCCGGCGGGGTGGAGACGATCGAGTTGATCAGCGGGGAAGCCACCGTGGCGGTTGGGCCGGCCCGGGGCGGCCCGGTCACGGTGCTGGCCGGCCGGGGCCGGGTCACGGCGCACGACGCCCATTTCAATCTGCGCTACGAGGACGGCACCGGGTGCGCCACCTGCATCGGCAACGTGCTCGAGGTCGCGCTGGAGGGACAGTCGGCGTGGCTGCGGGCCGGCGAGCAAGTCGTGTTCTCCTCGGTCGGGCTCGCCGCCGTGACGGCGGCGGATCTCGCGGCCGTGACGGCGTGGAACGACGGCATGCTGGTGTTTCATGCGACACCGCTCGCCGCGGCCGTAATTGAGATCAGCCGCTACCGCGCCGCCCCGATCATCCTCACGAATCCGGCGCTCGGTCGACGGCTGTTCAGCGCCCGGTTCCCGATCGCCAATGTCGAGGGCGTGGTGGCCCATATCCAGAGCGTCTTCGGCGCTACGGTGACGAGGCTGCCGGCCGGGATCGTGCTGCTCGGCTGATCCGGTCCGCGGCCGACAGCCGGCGGCGGCCGAGGTCGCATATTTTTTTTCGGTCTTCCGCGCTCCCACGGATCTACGGGCGGGCCGCGGACATCGGAACGGATGATCGCGCCAGAACATCCGCTGCCGTTCCCGTGCGAGGACCTCATGTCCGCCACCCTATGTTCCCGCCCCGAGCCGGTCCGGTGCCGATCCGTCCGCCGTGGTATCTTGCTGGCGGGCGTCAGCGCGGTGACGCTGCTGGCCGCGGGAGCCGTTCATGCGGGGGATCTTCGGTCCGGGTTTACCGGGGTGAGCCCGGTCGCGGCGGCGACGGCGGCCCAGGCGGCGACGTCGGCGCAAGCCTCGGCGGCGGCGCGGCAATCGATGGAATCGCTGGCGCGGGCCACGCAGGCGCTCAAGGCGATGCGCGACGCCCAGAGCGCGGCGAACGCGCTGGCACGCAGCGCCGCCGGCACGGTGCCGAACGGGCTCGTGCCCGGCGGGCTGATGCCGGTCGCGAACCCCAACAGCACCACAGACGGGCTGACCGCCTGGGTCGGCGCGGCGATGCCGACGCAGAGCACCGGCGCCGGCGGCGCCGTCGACGTGACGGTACGGCAGACGCAGAGCAACGCCATCCTGTCGTGGCAGAGTTTCAATGTCGGCAGAGCCACCACGTTGACCTTCGACCAGCAGGGCAATCCGAGCTGGATCGCGCTCAACCGCATAGTCGGCACGGCCGCGCCGAGCCAAATCCTCGGCTCGATCAAGGCCGACGGCACCGTGCTGGTCATCAACCAGAACGGCATCGTCTTCGGCGCCGGCGCGCAGGTGAACGTCAACGCGCTGATCGCCACCAGCCTCGACGTCGGCCGCGTGGCGGACTTCACCGCGAACACGGTGCGGACGATCGCCCAGCGCAACCAGGAGTTCCTCGACTACGGCCTGCTCGGTTACGCCGACTCCAACAGCGGCGCGGGCGTGACCTTCTCGACGACGAGCGCCGCCAAGATCGGAACGAACCCCTTCTCCTATCCGAATTCCGGGTCGGTGCGGGTGGAGAACGGCGCCAAGATCACCAGCGGCGACGGCGGCTATATCCTGCTGGCGGCGCCGAATGTCACCAACGCGGGCCACCTGGTCTCCACCGACGGGCAGGTGATCCTGGCGGCGGGCGACAGTCTCACGCTCACCCGCGCGACCGGCGCGTCCGACAGCGCGGACCCCGGCATCCGCGGCTTCTTTGCGAGCGTCGGCGACCTGACCTCGTCGACCAAGAGCGTTGTCAATCTCGCCACCGGCCTGATCGAGAGCCCGCGCGGCTCGATCCTGATGACAGCGACGGTGTCGAAGGGCAACGGGGCGGTCGTCAATGCCGGCGGCCTGTTCTCGACCACCGGTGTGTCGCGCAACGGCGCTATCGAGATCCTGGGCGCGAGCGTCGAGATCGCGCCGGGCAGCGTGCTATCGATCCTGCCCGACGACAATGGCGAGACGATCCCGCAGGACCAGACCTCGCTCGCCGCCTTCAAGCGCTCGCAGGTCGTGATCAGCGGCTCCTACGACAACGCCTCCGGGCTGGCGCCCACCACGGTCGGCGGCCCGGCCCTGATCGACATCGGAGCGAATGCGCTCGTCTACGTGCCATCCGGCAACGTCACGATCGGGGTGTCGGCGGGCCAGTACACGGGACTCGGCTCGCCGGCGGGCTCGCGGGTGTTCGTCGACACGGGCGCCGTGATCGACGTCTCGGGGCTCCAGAACGTGCCGATCCCGGCGTCGCGCAACACCATCGACATCAAGGTGACGACCAACGACCTCGCCGACACCTCGGCCTATCGCAACAGTTTCCTGTACGGGACGACCGTCACGGTCGATCCGCGGCTGTCGGGCGTGCGCTCCGACGGCGTCGCATGGATCGGCTCGCCGCTGATCAATGCGACGAGCTACTATCAGCAGGTCGGCGTCTCGGCGGCCGAGCTGATGACCAGGGGTGGCAACGTCACGCTCGGTGCGGCGAGCTTCGTCGCCGGGTCGGGGGCTGCGGCCATGGCGCCGAACGTGATCCTCAAGCCGGGCGCGGTCGTCAACGTCGCGGGCGGGTGGGTGACGTACCAGGCCGGGGTGGTTCACACCACCCGGCTGATCGATGCGTCGGGCCGCATCGTCGACATCGGCAAGGCCGATCCCAACGCCACCTATGTCGGCGTCTACGACGGCTCGGCCGTCAAGCATGCGCATTGGGGCGTCACCGACACCTTCACCAACCTGCTGCGGCCCGGCGGCACCTACCAGGCGGAGTACACGGAAGGACGCGACGCCGGCTCGCTCGCTCTCGTCGGCTCGGCGGCCGCCTTCGACGGCACGCTCCTGGCGGAGGCCTTCGCCGGCGTGAGGCAGATCGCCGCCGGGACGAAAGGCACCGGCACCGCGTCGGTCTATGGCGACTCGCGTGCCGTGCAGGCGGCGCCCTCGCAGCTTCCGGCCGGCGGCTACCTGCTCGTCCAGGCGCAGGGGATCGGCGGGGCCGGCGCTTTCGGCGGCGACATCGTGGTTGTGCCTGCGTCGGACTATCAGGCCAACACGGCGGGCCTCCGCTACGGGCAGGTCCTGCAGGTCGCGGCCGACGGCTCGGTGACGATCCCGACCCGCGACCCGGCTTCCTATCTGTCTGCCGAGCAGATGTCGACGATCCGCCTGTCCGACGCGCTCCTGTCGGGCTCGGGCCTCGCGGCGGTGTCGCTCGGGACCTCGGGCAATGTCACGGTGCCGAAGCGCGCGACCGTGAGCCTCGCGGCCGGCGGCGTCTTCACGGTGCTGGCGGGCCGCAAGATCACCATCGACGGTACCGTCTCGGTGCCGTCCGGCCAGATCGCGCTCACCACCTACGACAGCAATTTCGGCATCACCGGCGGCTCGGTGTTCGCGCCGAGTGCTGCGCAAATCGGCGACCACGACATCGTCGTCGACGGCACGCTGTCGGTCGCCGGCCGCTGGGTCAACGATTTCGGCGCCGACGCGGCTGGCATGGCCGGTCCGGGCTGGCTCGACGGCGGCTCGATCACGCTCTACGCCGCGCCGCGGGTCACGCAGGGGATCGCGGGCGCGACGACCACGGCCGACCTCTCCGGAAGCATCCTGATCAATCACGGCGCGCTGCTCGACCTGTCGGGCGGCGGCCGCGTCGACCGGAACGGCAAGCTCAATCTCTCGGCCCACGGCGGCAATCTGAGCCTCTATGCCGAGACGAGCTGGTTCGAGATCGCAAGCTGGGTCAATCTCGGCCTCGAAGGCACGTTGAGCGGCTTCCGCATCACCGGCCAGACCTATTCGTCGAAGTCCAACGGTATTCAACCTTTCCTGCAGATCAACCCCGACACGATCAATGCGCGCGTCTCGATCGACGCCTACGCGATCCGGGCGCAGGGTTTTGCCGGCGGCGGCACCTTCACGTTGACGACGCCGGAGTTCGCGTTCAGCGACGACACGGCCAGCACCGCGAGCGCCAAAGCCACGCGGCTGCCGCTGTCGTTCTTCTCCAGCGCCGGCTTTTCCAGCTACAAGATCACGTCCTACAAGACCGATCTGTTCACGAATCCGTTCAACAACGGGCTGGGTGGTACCGACGCCATTCTGGCGACGCAGACGCTGACGGTCGGTGTCGGTCAGACGCTCAATCTCGTGCAGTCGGTGCTGCCGGCGCAGACCGCCGCCCAGCTCACGGCCTTGCGCGCCCTCGGCACCGGCGGCGATCTGTTCTCGGTGCTGACGCCGGGCGTGCCGGCGGATGCGTACGACCAGAAGCCGGTCAGCCTCACGCTCGGCGGCCTGCTCGAGCTGCATGTCGCCCAGGGCGGCAGCGTGACGGGTGCGGCGGGCGCGAGCCTCGGAATCTCCGCCCTTTTCAACGAGGGCACCATCCGGCTGCCGGGCGGCACCATCGTCCAGCAGACGATCCTGCCGCCGCTCTACACGATCGCCGGCACGCTCGGCATCCGTGCGCTGTCGGACGCGTTCACAATCAATCCCGACGGCAGCATCAGCGAGGCGACGCTCAGCAAGGTGGCGGGGCTGACCAACGCGCAGCTCGCCGGCGCCGGCTCGCCGGCGGGCCAGACCCATCCGATCTACGAGCTCGGCCTGCTCGACCCGGGCGAGGGGATCAGGCTGGCGTCCGGCAGCGTCACCGACCTGTCCGGCGTCAGCCTACGCAATCCCGATGCGGTCGGTTCTCTCGGGCAGCCGATCGTCACCGGCCGCATCGTCGCCGGCGGCACGCTCGCGACCCTGCCGGTCGCCGCGCTCACCGGCCAGACGCTGTTCCGGGCCGCGCTGCTGTCGCCCTATCTGGATCTGTCGGTCGAAACCTCCGTCCAGAACGGCACGACGACGACGGCGCTCGGCGTGGTGCAGGCCGGCCGCAGCCTGGTGGTGGCGCCGGGTGCGGTCGTTGATCTGTCGGGCACCTCCGACCTCTACGAACAGCCTGTCGTGGGCGGGACGCTGGGCCGCGCCGGCGCCACGGTCGCGACGCCGGTGTGGAGCGATGCCGGCACGCTGTCGGCCGGTGCCGGCGCGACGTTGACGGGCGCCATCATCAAGGCCGTGGGCGGCGCCGCGCAGGCCGAGGGCGGCACGCTGGTGATGCTCGACCCGGTGCTGACCCAGCACGACCCGGCGACGCCGGCCGCCAATCTGGTCTCGGCCGACATGATCACGGCGGCCGGCTTCACGACGCTGGTCGCGCTCGGCAGCGTCAGCAATGCGGGCGACGCGACGATCACGCTCGGCCGCGCGTTCTTCCTGGAAAGCCGGCCGGTGGTGGCCACGGGCTCGACCATCTCCCCGGAACTGAACATGCCGACGATCAAAACGGGCGGCGGCACGCTGACGATCGACGCTCCTTACGTCGCGCTGGTCAGCCCGTTCGAGACGATGACGACCCCGGCGCTGGGAGCGCCGGGCAGCGGCCGCGTCGTGTTCGACGCCGAGGCGATCGACGTCACCGGCACGGTGCTGATCGACCGCTCGGTCGGCAGCGCCACGTTCAATGCGAGCGGCGACATCCGCCTCACCGGCGTGGTGCCGTATGTCACCACCACGACGCCGACCTTGACGGGCCGCCTCGCCGCCAACGGCGATCTCGCCTTCACGGCCGCCCAGCTCTATCCGACCACCGGCTCGAGTTTCGCGATCACCACCACGGGCACCTCGTCGCCTTCGACCTCGAACGGCGGCCTGATCACGTTTGCCCGTGCCGGCGACGCGGTTCCGGTCGCGCCCTATTCGGCCGGCGGCAATCTCACGGTGGAGGCGGCCAATATCGTCCAAGGCGGCGTGATCCGGGTGCCGCTCGGCACCCTGACGCTCGGCGGCAGCAGCGCCACGGTCTTCGCGCCGGCGACCCAAAACCTGACGCTGGCGGCGGGCGGCATCACCTCGGTGTCGGCCAACGGCCTCGTCATCCCCTACGGCACCACCACGGACCAGACGGAGTGGTACTTCGCCCCGACCGCGACCGATGCGCTCGCGGCGCCGCCACAAAAGCTGCTCGGCCTGTCCGGTCGCAACATCAGCATCCAGGCCGGCGCCACCGTCGATCTCACGGGCGGCGGCGACGTCTACGCCTACGAGTTCGTGCCCGGCACCGGCGGCTCGCGCGACGTCCTCAACCGCCTCAACCCCGACGCCTATACGAGCCGGACCGGCACGCAATATCCCGACGGCCGGCAGGTCTATGCGATCGTGCCGGGGCTGTCGAGCAACCCGGTCGCCGCCTACGATCCGATCTATTCGGCCGGCTATGGGAGCCTGTCGTCGGTGACGGGAGCCGGGACGCGGGTGTGGCTCGACGGCGGCAACGGGCTTTCGGCCGGCTGGTACACGCTGCTGCCGGCCCAGTACGCGACGCTGCCGGGCGGCTTGCGGGTGGTCGAGATGACCGGCGCCGGGACCATCGCGGCCGGCACCACCGCCAGGCTTCTCGACGGCTCGGTGCTGACCACCGGGCGGTACGGCAGCGCGCTGTCGGGCGCGGCGCAGTCGGCCCAGCGCGTGTTCGAGGTGATGCCGCGGGACGTGATCGACGCCAAGTCGAAGATCACCCTGACCACCGGCAACAGCTACTTCGCCACGCTGGCGGCGCATGCCGGCGCGGTGGTACCGCGGCTGCCGCTCGACGCCGGGCGGCTGGTCGTGAACGCGAGCGCGACCCTCGAGGTCGACACCGTGGCCTCGACGACGGCCGCAGCCGGCGGCCGCGGCGCCCAGGTCGACATCACCGGCCCGAGCATCGACATTCTGGCGAGCCTCGCCGGCGCGCCGGCCGACGGCGCCCTGCACATCACGGCGGCGAGCCTGTCGAACCTGAATGCCGACAGCCTCCTGGTCGGCGGCACCCGCACCGACAACGCCGACGGCACCACGACGCTCCTGGTCGCGGCGCAGACCCTCCTGCTCGCCAACGACGCGGGAAGCCCGCTGAAGGCCGGCGAGATCCTGCTCGCGGCGACCGGCACGCTGACGCTCGCCGACGGCGCCGCCGTGACGGCCACCGGCACGCTCTCCGACCGCCGCACCGGGGCCTACAAGATCGGCTCCGACACGGTGGCTGGCACCGGCGCGCTGGTGCGCGTCGCCAACGGCCCGCAGCGCCTGGTTGCCCGCACCAACGCCGCGACCACGGCGCGCCTCGCGGTCGGCGCCGCGACGCTCGACGGCACGGCCGTGATGTTCGACTCGAGCGGCGCCGACACGATCGATCCCGGCCTGGTGCTGCGCAACGCAAAGTACGTGGCGCTGGGCGCGCCACGGATCGGCTTCGGCGCCAACCCAGCGAGCTACAACGGCCTGGTCGTCACCGACGCGCTGGTGGCGACGCTGACCGGGAGCGGCGCGGCGCTCACCGTGCGCTCGCAATCGTCGATCGACTTCGCCGCCGGCACCTACAATTTCGCCGACATCGGCTTCGACGCCGCCGCGCTGTCCGGCCTCGACAACGGCGACGTCGTGATCAGCGGCAACACCGTCAGCCTCGGCAATGCCGGCGCCGCCGGTACGGTGTGCACGACCTGCAGCGCCGGCACCGGCACGCTCGCCATCGCGGCCAAGGACATCGTCTTCACCGGCGGCGCGATGGCGACCGTGGCGTCCAAGCTCACCACCAGCGTTCCGGTCAAACTCGCCGCCGACACGACGGTGATGCTGCCGGCCGGCACCGTGATCGTGACCGGCACCTTAAATGGCCAAAACGTCACCGCGACGCTCCGGGCGCCGACGGCGATCATCGTGCCGGCCGGCACGGCGCTCACCGCCACGGGCGGCACCGGCTTCGTGCTGCCCGACGGCGCCGACGGCACCGTGGCGGCCGGCAGCACCGTCACGTTCGCCGGCCTGACCCTGAGCCTGCCGGCGGGATCGAGCTACTACTTCCCCAACGGGTTCAGTTCGACGTCCGGGGCCGGCAGTTTCGGGCTGATCACCGCCGTAACGACGACCGTGCCGGTCGGCACCCAGACCGTGCTCGCGGCCGACGCGACCGCGCAGGCGACCAGCTTCTTCCGCGGCGTGACGCTGGCGGCGTCGAACGGCGTGTTCGCGCAAGGCGCGGGGAGTGCGCTCAGCGTCGGCGCCGCGCCACTCACGATCCACACGCCGTATCTCGGCGATCGCGCCACCGCGCTCGCCTCCGGCGCCACGGCCGCGATCCCCGACCTGACGCTGACCTCGGCCGCCGCCGTGACGATCGACACGCTCCGGGTGGGCGCGCGTCCGGTCGTTGCCGGCATTCCGGGCAGCGACATCGCGATCAGCGGGCAGTCCGTATCGGTCGCCGGCACCGATATCCGCGCCACCGCCGGCCGGCTGTTGATCAGCTCCGCCACCGGCATCGCGCTGTCGGGCGGCGCGATCCTGGAGGCGCCGGGCTACACCGCGCGCTTTGGCGACAGCGCCGACCCGGTCTATGCCGATGCCGCCGGCGGCGCCGTCACGCTCGCCGCCAAGGCGGGCGCCATCAGCCTCGGCGATGCGACGCTGTCGGTCGGCGGCGGCACCGGCAATGCCGGCACGCTGACGCTGTCGGTGCCGAACGGCGCGATCGACCTCGGCACCGCGACGCTGAACGGCACCGGCGGGCCGAATGGGGCCGGCGGCACCTTCGCGCTCGACACCAGCGGCAACGTCGATCTCGTCGCGCTCAATACGCGCGTCGGCGCTTTCGGCTTCACCGGCGGCTTCAACGTTCACACCGACGCGGGCAATCTGGTGCTCGCCGCCGGGCAGAGGCTGCGCTCCGGGTCGGTGAACCTCACGGCAGATGGCGGTTTTGTCGATATCGCCGGCACCATCGACACCTCGGGCGTCAACGGCGGCGACGTCGCGCTGTACGGCCGCGCCGGCGTGCGGCTCGCCAGCAGCGCGGTGATCAATGCCTATGCGACCGGCTATGCGGCCGACGACACCCGCCAGGCCAAGGCCGGCAATGTCACGCTCGGCACCGACTTCGTCACCTCGAGCATCAATTCGGACGGTTCGGTGTCGGGCAGCAGCGGCGCGATCAGTATCGCGCGCGGCGCCGTCATCGACGTCGCGGCCAAGCGGCCGGGCGACCGGCTGGTGCCCTATTATCTGAACGGGGCGAAATACTATCATTACGTCGAGGGCGACGTCGGCGGCACACTGACGCTGCGCGCCCCGGTGACCGGGACGGGGGGCAACCGCACCGTCGCTATCACGGTCGACGACGCCTCCAGCGTCAGGGGCGCCAGCGCCGTCAACCTGGTCGGCTTCCAGCGCTGGGATCTCGGCAAGGTCGCCGACAGCACGCTCTACACCGGCGTCACCCGCGTCGGCACCACCGTCACGCTCGATGTCAGCGCCGGCCTCGACACCGCCAACACCGACGGCACGCTCACCACGGTCGCCGGCATCAACTTTCTCGGCGACAAGGGCAACGGCGCCGTCACGACAGTGGTCGACTTCGTCCAGGGCTTTGCGCTCTCCGCCGGCAGCTATGGCGGGCTCGGCGGCCTGGCGTCGCTTCCCACCTTCCACGCCCAGCCCGGCATCGATCTGACCTACGCCGGCAACGTCACGCTGGCGTCGAACTGGAACCTCGGCGCCGGCATCGTCAACCAGACCGCGGCGGTCGCCGGCAACGCCATGGCCTACAACGCCGGGCTGCTCAAGAACACGGTGGTGACCGGGCAGGAGGCCAACCTGCTGCTGAACTATACCCAGATGCTGTATCGGGTCGACGGCAGGATCACGGGCGAGCCGGCGGTTCTCAATCTGCGCGCCGGCGGCACGCTCGACCTCAAGGGCTCGATCACCGACGGCTTCTTCACCTTCCGCGACCAGACCGATCCCGCCTATCTCAACAAGCTCGGAACCTCGGTCGGCAGCGTCGGTCTCACGGTCCAGGGCGGTTGCAGCGGCCTAACGTCGGGTGTCTGCAAGGTGCTGACAGAGTGGAGCGCCTTCACCGCCGTCTCAGGTAACCCGAGCTCCTATTTAGCCGTCACGTTCTCGCCCGGAGTCAACTCCTTCAACTATCTTGCGACCCCCAGCGCCGCCGTTGTCAATGCACCGCCCTACAATGCAGCCGCGAACTCGCCGGCCGCATTGGGCTCGTTCCCATCGGGAACGGGCGCCGGCACCAGCAGCGTCGCGAATGGCGGCGATCCGATCGGCAGCGCCGTGGTGTTTCCGCTCTTGGACAGCAGCGGGCGCGTCGCTCGCTCGACCTCCTACGACCTCGTCGCCGGCGCGGACGTTGTGACCGGTGGCATCGCTGCGCCCAGCGCCGATCCGAGCCGGACCGCAGCCGCGACGACGGCGAACCTCATCGTCGAAGGCTTGTCGAGCTACACCTATGCGCGCAATACCGGTAGCTCCATCAGTGGCGTGGATTCGAGTGTTCTTTATATCGATGGTAACGCAACCTTCGGGGCTGCGACCAAACCGGCGACGACGGACGGCACCGTTGCGGTCGATCAGTGGATAACGAGACTGCAGGCGAGTGTGGCGGGCGCCAACGTGAAGTCTACCGGCGCGGCCGAACTGATTCTCAACTCCGCTAGCTCCAGCGGAACCGCGTTCACCCAATATATCGACAGCCTTTTCGTATCCTTCGCTACCGCACGGGGATTGACCCAGCTTACGACGGCTGGAACGGTGCCCAACAGCAGCAATTATAAGTATTACTACGCCAAACCGTACTTCCAGTACGTCATGTCGGTGAGTACATTAAATGACTTTCTGACCAATTACATCAAGCCCAACGCAGCCACGATCGCGAGCTATTTCACCTACACGCCGCCCGCCGCGGGCACCACCACCCAGCCGGTGACGGCCTACACCAAGTCGCTGGTCCGCACCGGCACCGGCAACATCACGCTCGCTGCGACCGGCAACATCGATCTGACCAACGGACCTGTGACCATGATCGGCGGCTATCAGGTCGGCGGCACGTCGGTTTACACCGCCGGCCATCCGGTCGTCGCTGCCACCAGCATCGTCGCCGACCCGGAGACGGGGCAGCTTGTCGCGATCAATCTGGCGAATGCGCTGCCGACCAGCAACAATCTCGCGGCCGCGAGTTCCTACGCTTATGGCATCAGCACCACGGCCACCGCGCCATCGGCGTGGAGCGGCGTGCTGGTTGCCGATCCGGTCGCTCTGGAAGGCGGCGGCGCCATCACCGTCAGCGCCGGCGCCGACGTGCTCGGGCGACGCGACGCATGGCTGCAGGTGTCGGGCGGCCTCGCCTGGACCGGCTCCAACGCCGAGCCGTGGCGGATCGGCGCCACCGGCGCCAATACCTACGCGGCGATCAATCCGCAGGTGTTCACCGGCGGCGTCGCCACCCTCGGCGGCGGCAACATCGCCATCACGGCCGGCCGGAGCGTCTCCGATCTCGCGGTGGTCGCCACCGATTCGCTCGCGACCGCGACCGCGACCGGAGCGGGCGTCTCGACCAAGGCGATCGCGGCCTTCGGCGGCGGCGACGTGACGATCGCGGCCGGCGGCAACATCTTCGGCGGCCGGGTCGACGTCGCCTCCGGCGCCGGCCTGATCACGGCGGGCGGCGACATCACCGCAAACGGCCGCATCCCTTCGAATCTCGGGCTCCTCAATCTGCTGCGGCTCTACATGTCCGATGCGACCATCGACATCGAGGCCGGCGGCAGCCTGACCCTGCAGGGCGTCGCCGCGCTCGGACCGAAGAAGTTCGAGAGCAACAGCGCCGACAACACCGTGATCATGAACAATCTCGCGGCCTCGACCTTCTACTCGGACAGGGCCGCGCTGAGCCTCGCCGCCAACGGCAGCGTCACCGTGACCAACCGGGACGACTATCTGCTCACCTACAGCGCCGGTGCGATCACGCCCGGCGGGCAGCAGGCCGTCTATCCGGGATCGCTCCGTGCCGTCGCGCTGACCGGCGACCTCGCGCCGGTCGCCGGCGGCGCCTACACGGCGAAAGCCATCCTGCTGGCGCCGAGCCCGGCCGGGCAGTTGTCGCTTTACGCCGGCGGCGACATCGCCGCGTCGACCATCGCCATGCTCGACACCGATCCCGGCTGGCTGCCGGGGGCGCTGTCGTCGTTCCAGGGCAGCTACACGGTCGGCATCGGAGCCATCACGTCCGGCACGGCGCTCGCCTTCCCGGCCGTGCTGCCGAGCACGAGCGACATCACGAAGCGCCAGCAGCACGCCAAGACCATCACCCATGCGAACGATCCCGAGCCGGTGCGGATCTATGCCGGCGGCGACATCGGCGGGGCGAGCGGCGGGGTGATCCTGTCGGTGCCGAAACAGGCCCGCGTCTTCGCCGGCGAGGACATCGTCAACATGATGTTCTTCGGCCAGAACCTCGCCTCGACCGACATCACCCGGATCGTCGCCGGCCGCGACATCACCGCCACCACGGTGCTCACCAAGCCGGGCGGCGCGAACGGGATCGGTACGCCGGAGCCGGCCCTGCAAGGCAACACCTTCGTGATCGGCGGGCCCGGCGATTTCACCATCGAGGCCGGGCGCGATCTCGGGCCGTTCCTCAATTCGGCGACCGTGACCTCGTCGGGCAAGACCGTGAGCTATGGCGGCGGCATCCTGTCGATCGGCAACGAATGGAATCCGTGGCTGCCGGCCAAGGGCGCCGACATCACCGTGATGTTCGGCGTCGCCAAGGGCGCCGACTTCGCGGCGCTGCGCGACGCCTATCTGGTCCCCGGCAGCGCCGCCGCCGTGCTCGGGCGCTACAGTGCGGTGCTCGACGACTGGATGAAGAAGAACGCGGCCGACGTGCTCCTCCGGCTCTACGGCACGACGGACGTCTCCGACGCCCAGGCCTACGACGCGTTCAAGACGCTGCCCGAGCTGCGCCAGCGCATCTTCCTGCTCGGGCATGTCTATTTCGACGAGCTGCAGGCGGCCGGCGACCCGAACGGCCCGTCCTATCTGCAATATTCGCGCGGCTACACGGCCGTGAACACGCTGTTCCCGGCGGCGCTCGGCTACACGGCCAACAATCTGTCCGGCGGCAGCAACGGCGCCAATGCGCTGGTCCCTACCGGCAATCTCGATTTGCGGCTGGCCACCATCCAGACCGAATGGGGCGGCGACATCCGCATCCTCGGCCCCGGCGGGCGGGTGATCGCCGGCTCGACGGTGCGGACCGACGCGCAGGCGGCACGCCGCACCTATGACGGCTCCCGGCTGTTCTACGGGAATACCGGACTGGGCGATCTGCCCTCGGCCATCAAGGCGATCCCGGCCGGCTACGAGGGCGTGCTGACGCTGCGCGGCGGCGCCATCTCGACCTTCACGGACCAGGACTTTTTGCTCAACCAGAGCCGGCTGTTCACCGAGCAGGGCGGCGACATCCTGATGTGGTCGTCGAATGCCGACCTCAATGCCGGGCAGGGGCCGAAAACCTCGTCGAACTTCCCGCCCGTGCTGGTGAAGATCGACCCGCTCGGCTATGTCCGCGAGGACAAGGTCGGCGCCACCACGGGCGCCGGCATCGCCGCGCTCCAGGCGACCCCGAAGAGCCCGCGATCGGACGTCACGCTGCTGGCGCCGCGCGGCGCGGTCGATGCCGGCGCGGCCGGCATCCGGGTGTCGGGCAATCTCAGCATCGCGGCGCTGTACGTCTTCAACGCCTTCAACATCCAGGTGCAGGGCACGACCACGGGCGTGCCGGTCGTCCAGGCCCCGGCCATTGCCGCCCTGACGGCCGCGACGAGCGCGACGGCGGCGACCCAGAAACTGGCGACGCCCACCCAGGGCAACGGCGGCGACCGCCCCTCCGTCATCATCGTCGAAATTCTCGGCTATGGCGGCGGCGAGGGCGCCGAGCCGCCACGCGAGGACAAGCCGAAGCCGCAGTCCGGTCTGTCGCCCGGACTGCGCGTCCAGAACCCGGCGAGCGCGTTCCAGGTCCTCGGGGCCGGCGAGATGACGATCGACGAGGCGCGCCAGCTCCTCGCCGAACGCCGCTCACAGTCCGGAGACCGGGGCGATGGCGCTCGCTGACCGGACAGACCGCGACCTGAACGCAGGTCGTGCCTGTTCTCTCCCCCTCCGGGACGTATGTCTGTGTCGAGTGCTTGCGCCGCGGTCACCACGGAACCATGGATGGCAACATGTTGGTCCGGTGCGGGCTGCCGGCAGACGTGAGCCTGGCACAGCTGTCACGAATGCTCATCTGTCAGGTCTGCGGCAGTCGGGCCCACGAAGGCGTTCCGCAGCGCAGAAGATCTAGCGACATTTCTGGCGGGGCGTAAGACGATGCATCCGCTCGTTGCGAGAGGGCCCTACAGGGGGCGGCTGCAGGCTTTCGGAGGCTTCCGCCGCGTCGGAGTCGGTGGAGGTCTCGACGCGCCCCTGGGCGGAGACGGCAGCCCGGCCGCATTGCTTCGCAACGCCTCGGGCAAGTGCTCGTCAGAACGGTCTGACGGCCAAGCCACCAAGAGCGCCAGTGGACCGCCGCCCAATAGGGCCGCCGAGAGGGACGGGGAACTGTTCGCCTTGCCAGTCCAGCCCGTAGCCCCTCATTGAATTAGCTGGCTATTTATGGGGCACTCCGGGGTGCTGATCCCGGCGGTCAGACCGTGAGTGTCATCGAGCAACAGGGGCATTCTGATGTCTCACTAAAACTTCACCCCCAACCTGCTTCAGCCCTTGCAGCCCCAAACCATCGATCCGTCTGAGTGGCCCCGATCCACGCCGAAAGAACAATTCAACGAAGCTCTTAGCTTCATTCCAGGCTGGACCATTGGTCTCTCGCGCGGCCGCCCTTGAGCCGGGCCCCCGTCCACCGCAGGAGGCTGTGCACGAGCACGACGAGCCGGAAACTCGGGACCGCCCGCTCAAAACGGTCGAGACGTTTGCACGGACTCATCGGCTGCCCCCACCCTCTATCCGCGCTTTGATTGCGACCAGGTGAGCGCCGAGCCGAAGCGGGAGGCGGCCGACCGGGTGGTCGGTTGGGGGTAGACTTCGAGCGGTCGGTCATGCCCAAAGCCCTCTAGCTCGCCAAGTGATCATCAAATCGGCGATGGGGTCGTCGGCCGGCGGAAGCTCGGTGTCGAGCCCGGCGAGGCTGCGTGCCGCTCGGGCGTTGGCCTGGCGGCGGAGCGTGTCGGCAAACTCATCACGAAGGTCGGGCGAAGTTGCTATCCGGTCTGCCAGAGCGCCGATGCTGGCCACCGCCCGTTCTCGCGCAGCGGCGCGCCGCTCGGCCGCCGTCGCGGCGAGGTCGGCCTCGACCGCGGCCCGAAGCCCTGAGATCTGCTCTCCCGGCCACAACTCTTCGGAAAGGCGGACCGCGTCGATCTCGGACGACTTCACGTCGTGCACGGCCAGCGGCGGGCGCGAGCGCGCGAAGGCACCGAGAATCTCGGCGCGGGCGGCGACGGCCTCCTGCTCGGTGTCGGCCTCGACGTGGACGATGTCGGCCCGGCACCCGTGGCCGGCCTCCGACGAGAAGATGTCGAAGTGCCAGACGCGGGCCCTGGTGCCATCGGAGGGCCGCCACACCAGCGGGCCGACCACTAAATGCGGGCTGTCGGTACTGGCGATAAGACCACGGACAATCTGGTCCGGGGTCGTCTCTCGGGGTGCATAACGGGTGAAGTCCTCGTGTTCGGTCATGTCTGTTCCTCTAGGTGATCAGATTTCGACTACGAGCGCCGCGCCGGCCGTGATCCCGGCGAGATCCGCCGCGACGCGGTCACGGCCTCGCCGGTAAGCTGCAGCTCGCGCCGCGGAAGTCGACGACGGGAAGTCGGGGGACGACTCGGCGACCCCGTGCAGGGGGATACCGGGGTCGGTTTCGGAGCGGTGGAAGTCCGTCAACCGACGCGAAAAGTTCGCACCAGGGCGAGGCGTTTCGGCTGGCATAGCTTCTCTCCCGGGGTTGTTGGGTTGGGTAAGCAAAACCGTCGTCTGTCGCACCGTCGCTTCGCGTCGCAAATCGTCGCAAGTGCGACGGGTCTTACTGTCGCGTCGTGTCGCACCTCCTTAAAAGGTGCGACACATGCGACACCTGCGATAGCTCAGGCAGCGGCACGCCAGACGAGGCCGTCCCGCTCACCGATGAGACCTCGGGCCGCAAGGCTGTTCCGGAGCCTACGGAAGTCCTCCCGTGGGTTCTTGGCCTCGCGATCAAGGTCGCCACGCGCGTAGATCTTGCTCCGCCAATCGTCAGTTCTCACGACGGTGAGTCCAGGCGGGAGACCGAAGCTAGCGGGGGGCGGGGTGCCGCGATCGATCGCGGCATCCGCCAGTGCTTCGAGGGCGAGCCGCTGTCGATCTGACAGCGATCGCCCGGATGACTGCTTTCGAAACGGTCCGTCTACTGCCACCACGACGCACGAAGTGATAGGATCGCCGTCCGCGTCGAAACCTACCGCCACCGGCTCCAGACGGCTGGCGATCATCTCACCCTCCGGGCCGTCCTTCATCCACTCGACAGTGACCGTGATGTTGTCGGCCGCGTCGCGCTTCGCCGCGAGCTGGGCGTCGGCAGCTCCGGTGAGGCTGGTGTGACCACGGGGGCGGGTGGTGTCGAGCCCGCAGTGGTGGACGATGACAACAGCGCAACCCAGGGCGTCGCGGATCGCGTCCGCTGCCGCCACGTAGGCAGCCATGTCCCGATCGTCCGACTCCGACCCGCCGATCGAGCGGTTCAGGGTGTCGATGAAGACGACGGCCGGGTTCTCGCCGCGGAGTTCGTTCCAAATCGCGTCGACCAACGCGGGTTGGTCCTGCACCAGCTTCATCGGCGAGGCGACGAGGTAGAAAGGAACATCCCGGTGCCGGTCGGCGAGGTGTCGCGCGCGGAACGCGTCGAGCCGCGGGCCGTAGCCCGACGCACCTTCGAGCGCGCAGTAGACCACGGGGCCGCCCCGGACACGATGGCCGCGATAGTCCCAGTCCAGTGCGATGTGCAGACCCAGGTCCGTTGCCCAGAAAGATTTCCCGCACTTCGGGGGGCCCCACAGTACCGTGAGGCCGGCCTGCGGGATGAGTCCCTTCACCACATACCTGGGTTTCGGCGAGGTCTGGATCTCGTCGAAGGGGATCAGCTTGAAGCGCGGGGCGCTCGCATTCCGGCGGTCGCCGGGAAAAGGCGTCACGTTCGTCATGTCGCACTCGGGCTGCCCTAGCCGCCGGGGTTCTTGGACTTCCATCGTGTACGAGTTCGGATCGACCATTACGCAGCCTCCCGCACGACGTCGTTCATGTCAGAGCCAGACTTCACCGGCCGGAGGAGCCGAACCTCTACGCCGGCTCGGTGCCAGCGGTCGGCAACGGTGCCAGCCGCACACTGACCGTGGCCGTTCTCGTCATGGTCGACCGCGATCCACAAGCATTCGACGCCTGGAAGGACCGGGAGCGCAGCGACTTGGCCAGCCGAGAGTAGCGGCCAGACGGGCGAGGCCACGAACTCAGGCAAGCGCCGCAGAGACAAAGTGGTTTCGATGCCCTCGCCTACGCCTAGGCATTGGGTCACGTCCGCGTCCGGCGTGATCTTGACCGCGCCGCCGCCGACAGGGCCGAGCGACAGGCGAGACGCGCCGTCGACCTCGGCCTTGCGACCGTCGAGCGTGATCGCCGTGCGATGGATTGCCTTGGGCGCGTCCATGCGCACATCGTGGACCAGCGCCACCATGGCCGGCACGCGTCGGCCTCGGAACGGACAGGCAGGATGAAACCGGATGGCCTGGCCGGCGGCCTCGGTCGGGAGCGTCAGCCCGCGGTTGGCCAGATATACCTCGACCGGCGTGCCGGCCGGGTGCTGCGCCTGACGCCAAATGGCGAGCGCCTGCTCGGTCCGTCCTGCGTCCTCAAAACGGACCGGCTCCGGACGCATCCGGTGGATCGCCTGGACGTTCGATTGATCGCGCCGGATCCCGAGCAGAGCGCGGACATGGTCCCGGCACAGCGCGAAGTCGTCGCCGGCATAGCTGTGGACGACGAACCCGTCAGGCGCCCGGTGATCCAACCGGACCGCGAGAGAGCGATCCTTCGGGGAATGACCGGGGCCGGGGCAGAGGATTTGTCCGTGGTAGATGTCGCCGCCGAGCGCACGCGCCGCGGCTTCCAGGGCGGCCATCAGCATGGTGCACCCCCGATCCGCTCGGCCGCGAGCCCCCGATGCTGCGGGCTAATTCGTTCGGCGACAAGGGACAGAATAATCGTTCCAACTTTGCCCCGATTTGCCGCAGCTTTCGGGGGGGCAAAAATCGGAACACGCATTGTTGTGGCGGTAAAATCCTCGGGCCTGTCACGCCGAAGGTCGCGGGTTCGAGTCCCGTCGCTCCCGCCAGTCGGATCAAGGATTTAGCCGAGGTCGATCCGGCCGGTTCAGACTTCGGGACGAGACCAGTCGAGGCTTTTCGCGCCGTTTTGGTCTGGTCCGGCACCGCGCGGGCGATACTCCAACCGAGCTTCGTCCACAGCCCTCGCCGCCTTCATGTCGACCGGCTGACAAACCCGCGGGAGTCGGTTCGAGGTGGCGATCGTGTTCGCCATTCTGTTCGACAGCTTGGCCAGCCGCACGTCGCTGATCGGCGTCTCCATGGCGCCGGAGCGCCGGAGGTCCTGCCCCTGGCGATCCTCGGGCGCGCCGACCGCCTCGATCCAGGCCCGCACGGCGTTGCCGCTACGTCACGAAGCGATCGCGACTGCGCTGCGTGAGAACGTCTTCGACGACCGAGCAGAGGCGGACGACGCCCTCGTCGATCTCCTCGGGGGTATTCAAGCCGAAGCTGATGCGGAGCGACCGCGATCTCGGCCGTGACGCATGGAAGACCTCGCCCGACACGAATGCGACGCCGCGGTGCACGGCGCGGAAGTAGAGCTCGGCCACGTCGGCGCCCTCCGGCAAGGTCAGCCACAGGCTCAGCCCGCCCTCCGGCCGGCTGATCAGCGTGCCGTCCGGCATGCCACGGACCAGGCCATCGTAAATCCGCTGCTGGCGAAGGCCGTAGGTGCGACGCATGCGGTCGAGCGCACCCGAACAGCTCTGCTTCTGCAGGAAGTCGGCCATCGCCTCCTGCATGACACCGTTCGTATGCAAGTCCGCACACGCCTTCGCGCCGAGCAGCCGTCGCCGCAGAGCCTCCGGAAAGACGAGACAGCCGAGCCGCACCCCGGGCAGGAGCGTTTTGCCGAAGCCGCGCGCGTAGAGCACCGGGTCGTCCGGGGAGGCGAGGGCGCGAAGGGCCGGAACCGCGGTGCCGCGGAAGCGCAGCTCCGGGGAATGATCATCCTCCAGAACGACCGCGCCGTAGCGCCGCGCCAGCGCGAGAAGGTCGGCACGCTTCTGCGCGCTCGTGGTGATGCCGGTCGGATTCTGGAAGGTCGGATTGACGCAGATCAGCTTCGCCCGGCGGCGTACGATCGCTGCCTCGCAGGCATCGAGGTCGATCCCGTCGTTGTGCAGCGGAACCTCGACGATGGCGGCGCGGACGCCGCGCAGCGCGCCGATCACGCCGTGATAGGCGGGCTGCTCGATGACGACGGGATCGCCGGGCCCGAGCAGCGCGCGAACCGCCAGGTCGATCGCCTGCTGTCCGCCCGCAGTGATCAGGATGTTGTCGGGATCGGTGGTGAGCCCTTGCCGCGTCAGGTACGCCCCGATCTGGTGCCGCAGGCTCGGACGCCCCAATGGCGGGTCGTAGCGCAGGCAGTCGTCCAGCCGGTCCCTCGCGACCGCCGTGAGGCTCTTGCGGAAGTCGCGGCGGATCGCGTCGTCGACCGCCGGATAATTCGCCGTGAAGGCGATTACGCCGGGCGCGCGTCCAAGCTCGGACAGGCGTTCGGCGAGCAGGGGGCGCGTGTCGGTCTCGGTGGGGCCGTCCGTCTCGCCGGCCGCGGTTGCCGTGACGAAGCTGCCGCCGCCGTGCCGGCCTTCGAGCACCCGGGCCTCGGCGAGCTCCCGATACGCCCGGGCGACCGTGACCGGGTTGACGCCGAGCTGAGCAGCCAACCCGCGGACCGGGGGGAGCCGCATGCCGGGCGCCAGCACGCCACGGGCTACGAGATCCCGAATTTGGTCGCGGATCTGGGCGAAGCGGGCTGGGCCGTCCGGCAAAAGCGCGAGCGACAGCGTCTCGGCCGCGATCGCACGCGGGCGCTTGCGGTCGGCCGGCGACTTCGTTCTGCCTTTCACGGTGCGCGATCCAATAAATGTATGTTTGTTTGTATGCGTTCAAATCAGGGTCAGCAAGCCGTAGATATCAGCAAGAAATGGCTTAATTATCAGCAGAACATGGTGGTCCACGCGTTGAGAGGTGTACAAATATCTGCTTAGCTGTCGGACAGCGGACGATGGGCGGGGCTGAAAGGGCGGTGATGGCGGCTGCGGCGGGATTGAGGGTCGTCGGGTATTTCGATTGTCCGGGCGGCGGCCAAGTGGTCGTGCGTGACGGCGTCGCCTATGTCGGGCACGTCAAGCCGCCGAACGGAACATCGCTGATCGACGTGAGCGACCCGAGCAAGCCGCGCCTGCTCGCGAGCATCGCGGTTCCGGACGGGACTCTGTCGCACAAGGTGCGGGTCGACGGCGGCATCATGCTGGTGAACCGCGAGGTCTATCCGATCGGCCGCAAGGACCCGGAGTTCCAGGGCGGTCTCGAGGTTTTCGACATCACCACGCCGTCGTCGCCGCGCCGGATCGGCGCCTGGCCGACCCGCGGCATGCACCGCTTCACCTTCGACGGCCGTTACGTGTACGGCTCGCCCGAGCTCGACGGCTATCTCGGCAACATCGTCTCGATCATCGATTTCGCGAAGCCGGACCGGCCCGAGGAGGTCGGCCGCTGGTGGATGCCGGGCCAGTGGGCCGCGGGCGGCGAGACCCCGACCTGGGAGGGCACGGCGCATCGCTGCCACCACCCGATGCGGGCCGGCGACCGGCTCTACGTCAGCTACTGGCACGGCGGCTTCGTCATCCTCGACATCTCGGACATGAGCCGGCCGAAATACGTCTCCGGTTTCGACTGGAGCCCGCCGTTCCCGTGGCCGACCCATACGGCGCTGCCCGTTCCGTTCCCGCTGCGCGGCCGTCGGGTCATGCTGGTCGCCGACGAGGACGTGGTTCGGCTGCCCGGACCGACCGCGCCGGCCTTCCTCTGGCTGGTCGACATCACCGACGAGACGCGGCCGATCCCGTTCGCGAGCTTCCAGGTCGACGAGGAGGACGGGACGCCGAAGTGCGACTACACCGGGCTTCATCAGTTCTGCGAGGACATCCGCAGCACCGAAATCCCGATCGCCTGGTTCGCGCGCGGCCTCAAGATCGTCGACATCGCCAATCCGCACGCCCCCAAGGAGGTCGCCTCGTTCATGCCGCCGGTGCCCGACGGGGCCGCGCGGGTGCAGAGCAACGACGTCTGCTTCGACGACCGCGGCCTGATCTATCTGATCGACCGGACGCGCGGGCTGCACATTCTCGAACGGATCTGACAGCGACGACAGGACTGCGGACATGGATCTCGTCATTCGGAACGCCAGGGTGCGGGGGCAGCAGGATCCGGTCGACATCGCCGTGGCGAAGGACCGGATTTCCGCCGTCGTCCCGACATGGACCGGTATGGCCGGCCGGGAGATCGACGCCGCCGGCAGCCTGGTGCTCCCGGGCCTGTTCAACCTGCATCTCCACGCCGACAAGGCGCTGCTCGGCGCGATCATGCGACCCAACGTCTCCGGCACGCTGCCGGAGGCGATCGAGATCACCAACGAGTTCAAGCGCGCCTACGATCCGGAGGAGGTCGCGACCCGCGCCGCGACAGTGCTGGCCGAAGGCGTGCGGAACGGCACGACGTTCTTTCGCCTGTTCGCCGACGTCGGCACCGTCGGCGGGCTGCGCGCCGCCGAGGGGCTGCTTCTGGCGCGGGAGAAATTCGCCGGTCGGTGTGACGTGCAGGTGGTCGCGTTCCCGCAGGAGGGGATCGTGCGCGACCCGGGCACGGCCGAGCTCCTCGACGAGGCGATGAGGCTCGGCTGCGACATCGTCGGCGGCCTGCCGTGGTACGAATACACGGACGCGGAAGCGCGCCATCACATCGACATCTGCTTCGAGATCGCCGCGCGGCACGACCGCGACATCCACATGCTGGTGGACGACACCGACGACGCGAATTCGCGCAGTCTCGAATATCTCGCGCTGAAGACCATGCGCGAGGGATTCCAGGGCCGCGTCGCCGCGAGCCATTGCGGGGCGATGGCGGCCTACAACGACGTCTACGCGGCCAAGATCGTCGACATGGTGGCGACGGCCGGCGTCACCATCTCGTGCAACGCGCACATCAATCTGGTCTGCTCGGCGCGGCTCGACCGCGAGCCGAAGCGGCGCGGCATCGTCCGGGTCAAGGAACTGCTGGCGCGCGGCGCCAATGTCGTGACGTCGCAGGACGACGTGAACGATCCGTATTATCCGTTCGGCAAGCCGGACCCGCTCGAATGCGTCTCGATGATCGCCCACGTGGCACAACTGACACTGCCGCACGAGCTCGAGCAGGCCATGGACATGGTCACGGTGAATGCCGCAAAGTGCGCCCGCGTCGCCGATTACGGCATCGCGGCGGGATGCCGTGCCGATCTCGTCGTGGTCGGGGCGCCGTCCGTGCACGAGGCGATCCGACTGCAGCCGCTGCGACTACACGTGATCAAGAACGGGCGCGAGGTGGCGCGTTCGATCGTGACCCGCGAGTTGCTGCCGGCCTAAAAGTCTCGACGATCGTGGACAGGCCGTTCACCGACGAGGAGTCGATCCCGAGGCCCGCATGAGCGCTTCCGGTGAGGTTCGCTACGATCTGATCGTCCGCGGCGGCGCCCTGGTGATCCCGGGTGTCGGCCGGGTGCGGGCCGATGTCGGCATCGCCGGCGGGAGGATCGTGGCGCTCGCCGAGGCGCTTCCGGGCGAGGCCGCCGAGGTCTACGACGCCACCGGCAAGACGGTGCTTCCCGGCCTCTTCGATCCCCATACGCACATCGGGAACGAGCGGTCCTACGATGAAGAGGCCGAAACCGAGACCCGCGCCGCCGTCCTCGGTGGCGTGACCACGATCGGGATTTTCCTGCGCAGCCTCGACGACTCCTACACGAAACATCTGCCGGCGTTCCGGCGCGCCATGGACACGGTCAGCTACGTCGACTCGGTGTTTCATCCGCAGATCTTCACCGACGAGCAGATCGCCGAGATCCCTCGCTACGCCGCCGAGTACGGCATCCGCTCGTTCAAGTTCTACATGTCCGGCCTGCCCGGCATCGTCAAATCGGTGTCGGACGACGTGCTGCTGCGGGGTTTCCGCGCCGTCGCGGGTCTCGGACCGGACGCCGTCGCCTGCGTGCATTGCGAGACCGGTGCGCTGATCGAGCTGGCCCGCCGGGAACTGCAGACGAAGCCGGAGGGCACGCTCGCCGACTGGGAGCTCGCGCACCCCGCCGAGGCCGAGGCGCTGGCGATCCAGACCGCGCTCCACCTCGCCGGGACGGCCGGCGCGCATCTCTACGTGGTGCATCTGTCGAGCCGGCAGGGTCTCGACGTCGTGCGCCGGGGCCGCCGGCAGGGACTGCGGTTCACGGTCGAGACGACGACGCCGTATCTCGGGATCGCCAGCGACGACCCGAACGGGTTCCTGGCCAAGGCGGTGCCGCCGGTCCGCACCAGGGACCATCACGATGCCTTGTGGCAGGGTGTGCTGGAGGGGTCGATCAACACGGTGGGGACCGACAACACGTCGCGCTGCCGGGCCACCAAGCAGCCGGAGGCCGGCCTGCACGGGGCGCGACCCGGCCTTCCCGTGCTCGGCACCCATCTGCCGGTGCTGCTGCATCACGGCCGCGAGCGCGGCGTTCCGCTGGAGGTTCTGGTCGACTGCGCGACGCGCGCGCCGGCGAAGGTGTACGGCATCTATCCGCAGAAGGGGACGATCGCGGTCGGCTCCGACGCCGATCTCGCCATCGTCGACCTCGACCTCGAGCGGGTTGTGCGCGCAGATGAGTTGCTGGGGATGTCCGACTTCTCGCCGTTCGAAGGCAAGCGCCTGCGCGGCTGGCCGGTCGCGACCATCAAGGGGGGCCGGATCGTCGCCCGGGACGGCCGGATCGTCGGTCCACCGACGGGCCGCTATCTTCCTCGCGAGGCCCGCGACCGCGCCCCCGAGGTCGATTGGCTGCGGCGCCCGGGTTGACCCCGGAGGGGCCCGGCAAACCGCCGGGCACGCCGTGCGAGGCATGCCCGGCGTCGTGTCCTCACAGCTTGCGGTCGGAGGCCGGCGGCAGGAACTTGTCGGTGAACGCGTCCACCGCCTTCGCCTTGTTCTTGAACTCGTAGGTGACGGCGATCTGCTCGATCGACTTGGCGTATCGCACGGGGTCGATGTCGCCGAACCCGTTCTGCTTGGTCCAGGGCGTCACGATGTTGTCGCGCAGAATGAGCTTGAGCCGTTCGAGCTCGACCTTCTCGTCGGCGGTTTCGTTGCGCTTCATCACCGATTTGATCGCCGTCTCGGGATCCTTGATCGTATCCTTCACGGCTTTGGCGAGGGCGCGCACGAAGCCCGCGACCGCCTCGGGATGCGCTTTGGCGAAGTCGGGATTGACGATGACGCCATTGCCATAGAGCAGCAGGCCGTGATCGGCCATCATGATCATCTTGATGTCCTCCGGCGCGATCCCCTTCTGCAACAGGTTGAAGTACATCGAATAGGTGAAGCCGGCGATGGCGTCGACCTTGCCGTCGGCCAGCATCGGCTCGCGCACCGGGAAACCGATGTTCTCGATCTTGACCTTGGTCTCGTCGATGTTGTTGGCCTGGACGAAAGCCTTCCATTGGGCGAAGGCGCCGTCGGCGGCGGGCGCCCCGAGAATGCGGCCCTCGAGATCCTTTGGTTTGACGATGCCGGTCCGCTTGAGCGTGCCGATCGCGAAGGGCGGGCGGTCGTGCAGCATCATCACGACCTTGAGATCCTTGTCGGGAGTCTGGTCGCGGAACCGGATCACCGAATTGATGTCGAAGAACCCCATTTGATGGGTGCCGACCGCGACGCGCGGAATACCCGACACCGAGCCGGCGCCCGAGTCGATCGTGACGTTCAGGCCTTCGGCCTTGTAGTAGCCTTTGTCCAACGCGACGAAGAACGGCGCCGACTGCCCCTCGAACTTCCAGTCGAGCGCGAACTTGATGTCCGTCTCGGCCAGGACGGGTGTCGCCGTAACGGCGGCGATGGTCACGGCGACGGCTCCGGCTAAGAACGATCGGATCATGTCTCGCACTTCCTCTCCTGGGCGGGTCATCGCCTGGAGCAGGCAAGTGGTGTGCCAGCGGCCCGGCGATCTCCGAGCCGACATGTCCAATCGACCCTCGATCGGGGCGAGCGGGCCCCCTCCCGTTGCCACAACCGGACATACGAAGGTGCCGTCCATCCTGCGTCACTTCAGCCGGACGTCGACCGTGGCGATGGTGCCGTCGAACCGGAACGGCCGGCGGTCGAAATAGTCGAGCGAGACGGGCGATCCGAGATCGATGCCGACATCGAAGGTCTCGCTGGCCGTGAACGCCGCCGGCACGGTGCGGGAGACGGTGGTGCGCGCGACCTCGCGGCCGTCGACGACGAGGCTCACCTCCGCGGGCGCGCCGGGCTTGGCGATCGTGGTGTCCACCTCGATCCGGTGCCGGCCGGGGCCGAGCGGCCGGTCCGACTTCGCCACCGTGCGCTCGATCACCATCATGTTGTACTCGTAGACCAGCGTGCCCTTGTCCATGTAGAGCGTCAGGCCCCCGGAGGCGCCGCCGAGCGCATAGAGCACGCCCGAGGCGTCGGTGCCGAGCTCGGCGTCGATGGTGACGTGGTTGCTCTCGCGGCCGAGGCCCGGGGCGGTGAACTCCGGCATGCGAGTGGTCGTCGTGTCGAAACGCCAGCTCGTATAGGCCGTCTTGATGCGGTCCTCGGGATGGAGGCGCAGCCAGATGCCGGCTCCGATCGGGAACGCCTTGTTGGCCTTCGCCTCGTCGAGGAAGCGCGCCTTCATGGCGGCGAGGCGCTGCGGCTCGCGCGCCGCGAGATCCTCGGCCTGCGAGAAGTCCTTGCCGAGATCGTAGAGTTCCCACACGTCCTTGCTCGAATCCCACGACGCCAGTCCCGGGCTCACCGTGAGCCACGGCGTCAGCGGGCCGAACGTGCCGGCGAACCAGCCGTCCTGATAGAGGCCGCGGCTGCCGTTGTTGTCGAAGTACTGGAGCGCCTTGCGCCCCGGCGCTTTGGCGTCGGCGAACGTGTAGGCCATGCTGACGCCGTCGATCGGGTCCTGGGCGAATCCGTCGACGACCTTCGGCGGCGTGATGCCGAGGATGTCGTAGATGGTCGGCGCGACGTCGTTGACGTGATGGAACTGCGATCGCGGCGTCTTGTCCGGGCGGATGCGCGCCGGCCAGGAGATCGCCACCGGATTGCGGGTGCCGCCGAAATGCGAGGCGATCAGCTTGGTGTGGTGAAACGGCGTGCTGCCGGCCCACGCCCAGCCGGCGTGGTACATGTTGTCGACCTTCGGGCCGCCGAGCTGGTCGAGGCCGCCCAGCTTGTCCAGCGCCGCGAGCTGCTGGGCGATGGTGTTGGGGATCTGGTTCTGCGCCAAGAGCTCGCTGATGCTGCCGTTCTGTCCCTCGGCGCTCGAGCCGTTGTCGCCGACGATGTAGATCACCATGGTGTTGTCGCGGATGCCGAGCCGGTCGAGCTCGTCGACCACCTTGCCGACCTGGGTGTCGACGTGCTCGACGAAGCCGGCGAAGACCTCCATGAGCCGCCGCTGGAACGGCCGCTCGGCCTCCGGAATGCTCGCCCAGGCGGCCATGCTGTCGGCCCGCGGCGTCAGCCTGGTGTCGGCGGGAATCCAGCCGAGCTCCTTCTGGTGCGCGAAGGTGCGCTCACGCAGCGCGTCCCAGCCGTCGTCGAACTTGCCTTTGTACTTGTCGGCCCAGGCCTTGAAGATGTGGTGCGGCCCGTGACCGGCGCCCGGCGCCCAGTACATCAGGAACGGCTTGTCGGGGGCGAAAGCGCGATGCTTGCGCATCCAGCCGATCGCCTTGTCGGACAGGTCCTCGCTCAAATGGTAGGTCGCGTCGTGCGGCGGCTCGACCGGATTGAGATTCTCGATCAGCCGCGGCTCCCATTGCGAGGTCTCGCCGGCGAGGAAGCCGTAGAAATAGTCGAAGCCGATGCCTTCGCCGGTCGGCCACAGGGTGAACGGCCCCATTGCGGTGGTCTCGGTCGCCGGGGTGTTGTGCCACTTGCCGAAGGCGGCGGTCATGTAGCCGTAGGCGCCGAGCACCTTGGCGAGCGTGGCGGAGCTGCGCGGGATGACGCCGGTGTAGCCGTCCCAGTCGACGGCGCGCTCGGCGATGGTGCCGGACCCGACCCGCTGATGATTGCGGCCGGTCAGCAGCGCCGCGCGGGTGGGCGAGCAGATCGCCGTGGTGTGGAAGGCGTTGTAGCTGATGCCCTGGGTGGCGATGCGCGAGAGCGTCGGCGTGTGGACCGGGCCGCCGTAGGTGTCGGGAACCCCGAAGCCGACATCGTCGAGCAGGACGATGACGATGTTGGGCGCATCCTTGGGCAGCCGGCTCGCTTCGGCGCGACGCTGATGCGTCGAGTCCTGCAGCCGCGGTGCGGCCACGCTCGCCGACGGCACGGTCGGAAACGGCAGGACGGAGCCGTCGGCCGGCACAGCGGGCGCTGCGGATTGGCTCAGAGCGGGCGTCGCAATTCCGAGCGCGAGAAATAACGCCACGCCCGAGCGGGCGATCGCCTTTTGTGACGGCATCCCATGTCCTCCCGCAAAGCCGAGGTTTCCGACCAGCCGAAAGGCACGCTCACTTCGGCAGCTTGGGCTTCACGGTCGGCAGGCCGCCGTCGTCGATGTCGAAGTCCGGATCGAGCACGGTCTTGCCCTGCGCACCCAGATAGTCCGGCTGCGCCTTCAGCCACTCGCTCATGGTCTGCTGCCTGGCATACGCCATCAGCCGGCCTTCCAGATCGCGGACGATGTCGGGGTTCTGCTCGCTGACGTCGGTCTTCTCGCCCGGATCGGCGCTCAGGTCGAACAGCTCGGTCTTGCCCGGCAGCAGCGCGATCTTCACCAGCTTCCACTTGCCCTTGATGACGGCGCCGCGGAACGCCTCGACGTTGACCAGGATGTCGTCGTGCGGGGTGGGATTCCCGTCCGCGAGGGTCGCCCATATGTTCTTGCCGTCGAGCGGCTTGTCGGGGCTCGCCTTGCCGCCGGCCAGCGCGAGCGCCGTCGGCATGATGTCGACCATGTGCAGCGGCTCGTTCACGACGCGCGGCGCCAGCTTGCCGGGCCAGTTGAAGATGGTCGGCACGCGGACGCCGCCCTCGTGCAGGCTTCCCTTGCCGCCGCGCAGATCGCCGTTGCTCGCCGGCAGCGATTCTTGCGTGACACCGCTCGCCTCGCGCTCCGCCTTGGAATGCGCGCCGCTCGCGACCACGGCGCTGCGCGGGCCGCCATTGTCGCTGGAGAAGACGATCAGCGTGTTGTCGCGCATGCCGCGCTTGTCGAGCGCGGCGACGATCCTGCCGACCTGATCATCGAGCGACGTGATCATGGCGGCATAGGTGCGCCGCGTCGGGTCCTTGATGGTCGATGCGTAGCGGTCCTCGTCGGCCTTCTGGGCCTGGTAGGGAGCGTGCGGGGCGAGCGACGCGAAATAGAGGAAGAACGGCTTGGCCTTGTCCTGCGCCTCAATGGTGCGGACCGCCTCGTCGCCGATCAGCGGCAGATAGTAGGTCTTCTCCTGGAAGAACTTGCCGTCGCGCTGCCAGTCGACGATCCCGCCGCGCATTTTCGTGAAGTAGTCCACCTCGCCGACGAGATTGCCGTAGAAGTGGTCGAAGCCGCGGTTCTGCGGCCAGAACTTCTTGTCGGCATGGCCGAGGTGCCATTTGCCGACCATCGCGGTGCTGTAGCCGACCTCCTTCAACGCCTGCGGCAGCGTCCGCTCGTCGGTCGGCAGGCCCCAGGTGTGGTTCGGGAAGATCACCAAAGTCTGCAGGCCGTAGCGCATCGGATACCGGCCGGTCATCAGCGCGGCCCGGGCCGGCGTGCAGACCGGCATGCCGTGAAACGACTCGAGCCGCACGCCCTCGGCCGCGAGCTTGTCGATGTTGGGCGTGCGGATGTCGCTGCCGCGATAACCGAGATCGGCGTTGCCGAGGTCGTCGGCGAGAATGACCACGATGTTGGGACGCTGCGCCTGGGCATGGGCGGACCCGAACCACGACAGCGCAAACAACATGGCGAGGACGACAACTCGTGCCTTCATGGCGTACCCATCCGTTATCGATCCGAGCCTTAACTGGCCTGCCGGATCCCGAACCTCTGCGATGCCAAACGCCCGCGCCGCCGCGACCTGTCGGCGTCCGGCGAGGAGCTTGGCCGCTCCCCGCCGGATCGCAGGACGATGCGCGTTCAGTTCTCTGTGGTTCCTACGGACTCGATCTGCTTCCTGACGCTGTCGAGATTGAACGAGCCCGGTGTCTGGCTCGGCGGATAGTCCTTCAGCGTGAGCAGGAACTGCAGAACCTGGTCGTTCGCCCCGAACAGGATGAAGACGCGGCTGAGGAACCAGTCGTGATAGACGTTGGCGTTGTGCTGTGCCCGCTCGTAGGGATCACGGCGCAGGTTGAAGAGGAGCGGGACCCGAAGGTTGGTGAAGGGCTCGCGCCACACGCCGAAGGCCTGGCCACGGTTCTCCTTGTACACGATCTTCCAGTCGCCCCAGCGAGCCGCGACGATGTCGCCGTCGTCGTTGACATAGACGAAGCCCCGGCGCGGCGACTCCGCGGTCTTGCCGCTCAGGTAGTCGAGCAGGTTGTAGCCGTCGATGTGGTTCCGGTAGGTGCGGCCGTTCAGCTCGGCTCCCTTGAGGAGGCGCTCCTTGATGTCCGGGGCGCCGGCGATGGCCGCGAAGGTGGGCAGCCAGTCCTGGTGCGAGACGATGCCGTTGAGCGTCGCGCCGGCCGGGAACACGCCGGGCCAGCGAACGAAGGCCGGAACCCGATAGGCGCCTTCCCAATTGGAGTTCTTCTCCGAGCGGAATGGCGTGTTGGCGGCGTCCGGCCAGGTGTTGTAATGCGGGCCGTTGTCGGTCGAGTACTGGACGATCGTGTTGCCGGCGATCCCGAGATCGTCGAGGAGCTTGAGCAGTTCGCCGACATGCATGTCGTGCTCGATCATGCCGTCGGTGTACTCGTCGTGACCCTTGGTCCGCCGGTCCGCCCGCACATGCGTGCGGAAATGCATGCGGGTGCCGTTCCACCACGCGAAGAAAGGCTTTCCGGCCCGCACCTGGCGGGTGATGAAGTCCTTGGCGGCCGCGATCGTCTCGTCGTCGATCGTCTCCATCCGCTTCTTGGTGAGCGGTCCGGTGTCGTCGATGGTCTGGCCGCCTTTTCCGTCGGCAACGGCCTTGATGACGCCCCGCGGCCCGAACCTCTTGCGGAACGCCGGATCGCTCGGATAGTCCTCGTTCTCCGGCTCCTCCTCGGCGTTCAGGTGATAGAGATTGCCGAGGAACTCGTCGAAGCCGTGCATCGTCGGCAGGTGCTCGTCGCGATCGCCCTGATGGTTCTTGCCGAACTGACCGGTGGCGTAGCCCTGCGCCTTCAGCACGGTCGCCATCGTCACGTCGGTCCTCTGCCATCCTTCGCTGGCGCCGGGAACGCCGACCTTGGTCATGCCGGAGCGCAGCGGGTTGCTGCCGCCGATGAAGGCGGCGCGTCCGGCCGTGCAGGACTGCTGGCCGTAGTAATCCGTGAAGGACAGGCCCTCCCGCGCGATACGATCGATGCTGGGCGTGCTGTAGCCCATCAGGCCGCGATTGTTGAAGCTGATGTTGGTCAGGCCGATATCGTCCCCCCAGATCACCAGAATGTTCGGTTTCTGGGACGACTGTGCCGGCGGTTGCGCCGGCTGCTGGGTTTGTGGCTGCGCTTGCTGAGGCGGCGGCGGTGCGGGCCGCGCCGGCTGCTGCGCCAGCGCCCCCTCCGCCGCGACGATGCCGAGAGCGCACCCGGCGAGCCCCACCACGAACCTGCGTAAACCTCTCATGTAATAATTCTCCTGAGCTGAATCCTGATCACGACCAACGTCGAGCAGTTCTCATGTCCTTGAAGGACATCCCTCCTGCTACCGTTGCTCTTGCGCATCCAGGAGATGCGATCACGCGCCGCGCCGGACCTTACGCGCGCAGCCGTCATTGGAACGCCGAGTCCCGAGGCCGGTCGTTCTTCATGTCCACGACGTCCAGGCGATTCCGAGCACTGCGGAGGTGCCGATCGAAGAGCGTTGTGGGACGAACGGTCGAATCAAAACAATTACCTCGGCGAGGGGGGCCGCGGCTATCGCCCGGCCCGTGATGCGACTAGGCTTTGCGGACCGGACGCAACATGCATAGATCGCTCAGGTTAGTCCTCATGCGACGACTGCTTCGCAGCTCACGACGGTATTTGAGCGTGTATCGATTGCAAGTGAAAGTGCCGCGACGGCGGCTCCGGCAGTGGTTCAAATTCGCGGCATGTGATTTCAGTTCATCGACACGCCGAGGGGCGCGAGTGCCGGTCATCATCACCGAAACGAGGCCAAGATGACGCGCAAGCCACTCCGGCCCGCTCGCAATGCCGGCGCCCGCAAGGAGGCCGTCGGCGGAGTGGCGGCGCCGGCGCCGCGCAGCGATCGGCCGGGCACGGCCGGCGAGATTCGGGCATCGCGACGGCGGCTCTGGGTTGGCGCCGCAATCGGTGCCGTGATCATCGTCGCCGCCGGTCTCGGCGCTGCCTGGCATCTACAAGGCAACAGCACGCGACAGGCGTCGGCTCGCCCAGCGGCGAGCTTCGTCGGCAGCGAGGCGTGCGCCGAGTGCCACACGTCCGAGACTGCGCTATGGCGTGCATCGCAGCACAAGCATGCGATGGATCACGCGACCGAGAAGACGGTGCTCGGCGATTTCGGCAACGCGACTTTCGATCATTACGGCATGCAGTCGCGGTTTTTCCGCAAGGACGGGAGGTTCATGGTCGAGACCGACGGGCCGGACGGCAAGCCCGGCGTGTTCGAGATCAAGTACACGTTCGGCCTCGATCCGCTGCAGCAATATTTGGTCGAGTTTCCCGACGGTCGCCTTCAAGTCCTCTCGGTTGCGTGGGACAGCCGCCCGAAGCAGCAGGGCGGGCAGCGCTGGTTTCATCTCTATCCGGACGAGCCCATCCGGCACGACGATGTTCTGCACTGGACCAAGCTGAGCCAGAACTGGAACTTCATGTGCGCCGAATGCCATTCGACCGGCGTGCGCAAGAGCTACGACGCGACGAACGATCGCTTCGCCACGACGTGGGCCGAGATCAGCGTCGGCTGCGAGGCGTGCCACGGCCGCGGCTCGCGTCACGTCGGATGGGCGCGCGACCGGCAAAGCTGGTGGCCGTTCGGGAAGGACGAGGATCCGGCCAAAGGACTGGTCGTGCGTTTCGACGAGCGGTGCGACGTGACCTGGCCGATCAACGTGCGGACCGGGAATGCACAGCGCAGTGTTCCGCCGGCGCTTCTTCGCAAGGAGGTCGAAACCTGCGGGCTCTGTCATGCCCGCCGCGGCGTCTTCTCGGAGGACTGGGTTCCCGGCCGCTGGCTGTCCGACACGCATGCGGTCTCGCCGATCACGCAAGGTCTCTACCACGCCGACGGCCAGATGCTCGACGAGGTCTACAATTACGGCTCGTTCAAGCAGAGCAAGATGTTCGCGGCCGGCGTGACCTGCAGCGACTGTCATGATCCGCACAGCGCCAAGCTGCGATTCCCCGGCGACAACACCTGCCTGCAGTGCCATTCGTCCGACAAATATTCCGACGCCGCTCACAACGGACACGCAACGACGAGTCCACCGCTCGCTTGCGTGTCGTGCCACATGCCGGCGCGCACCTACATGGTGGTCGATCCGCGGCACGATCACGGCTTCCGCGTTCCGCGGCCGGACCTGTCGGCGAAGCTCGGCACGCCCAACGCCTGCAACGACTGCCATACGGACAAGTCGGCTGTGTGGGCCGCAGATGCGGTCGAGCGCCGGCACGGGTCGGACCGGAAAGGCTTTCAGAGCTTCGCCGAAGCTCTGAAAGCGGCCTGGACCGGAAAGGGCAATTCCGCGGCGCTCCTCACGTCCGTGGCGAGGAACAGCGGCGCACCCGGAATTGCGCGGGCGAGTGCGCTCGCCGCGCTGGCCTCGGGCGTCTCCCCGTCGACAATCGACCTGGCGCGGGCCGGGCTGAAGGATGCCGATCCGATGGTGCGGATCGGAGCCATGGACATGCTGGAGAACGTTCCGGCGGCGCAGGCGTGGCCGCTGGTGTCGCCGCTGCTGTCCGATCCGGTTCGCGGCGTTCGGATCAGGGCCGCGGCGCTACTGGCGGCCGTCCCGAGCGCCACCCAGCCGCCAGCAGACCGCGATCATTTCGAGCGGGCAGCCGCGGAGCTCGTTGCCGCCCAACAGATCAATGCGGACCGGCCGGAAGCGCGCACGACCCTCGGCAACTACCTCGCGCACCGTGGTCGTTTCGGCGAGGCCGAAGCCGAGTACAAGGCGGCGCTGCGGCTCAGTCCGCAGTACGGCCCCGCAGCCACCAATCTTGCGGATCTCTACCGCGGGCTCAAGCGGGATGATGACAGCGAGAGCGTGTTGCGTGCAGCGATCGCCGCTTCACCCGGCGATGCGGGATTGCATCACGCGCTCGGACTGGCGCTGATCCGTCTCGATCGACGAAAGGACGCCCTCGACGAGCTGCGCAAGGCGACCGAGTTGGCGCCGGATCAGCCGAGATACGCGTATGTTTATGCAGTCGGACTGCATTCCGCCGGCCGTGTCGCAGAGGCTATGGCGATCCTCGAGGAGAGCCTCAAGAAGCGTCCGGAGGATCGCGACATGTTGCGGGCCGTCGTCAGCTTCAGCCGGAATGCCGGTGACGCTGCGGTTGCCCTCGACCATGCCGAGCGGCTCCTCCGGATCACACCGGACGACCGTGAACTGGCGATCCTGATCGAGAACCTTCGCCGCGCCGCGAACCCGGGTGGTTCCAAGTCGATGCATTCGCCGTGACGGGCTCCCGGCCAAGCTGTCTCAGGGGTGCGCTCGGCTTCGTGATCGCGTAGCTCCGAGGTGCCGCTGATTGTGCCCGTGACCCGAGCCTCGCAGTTCTCCTCGAGAATGGGTGTAGCCCGCCACAGCGGATGAGGATGGACCATGAAGCCGAGGCGGCTCACGGAAGAGCAGATCATTGGAATCCTGCGCGAGCAGGAGGCGAGGGCGACGACGGCCGACGTCTTCCACAAGCATGGGGTCAGCAGCGCGACCATCCACAACTGGAAGGCGAAATGCGGCGGGATGGACGTCTCTGACGCCAGGTGGCTGACAGCGCTGGAGGACGAGAACACCAAGCTCGCGAAGCTTTCTGGCCGAGACGATGCGACCCGCCTGGCGCACCTTCACGGAGGTGGCCCGCATGTCCGCGGTCGGCGAGAGCAAGTGTTCCATTCCTCCTGCCGAACAGAAATCCGGCGAACCGGATTTGCCTGCGGTTCAGCAGTCTTTCGATCGGATTCCCGCACTGGTAACAGGTTCCGGAATATTCTAGTCTGCAACATATCCGTCGTGTCCCGAAATGGTTTGGCCTCTCCGTGGTCACAAAAACCGGCTCTTTGCCTCGGCTCGAGTTCACAGGGGACTCGGATTCACGAGGACGGAGACCGGATGTCTCATGGTTTGCGGCTTTGGCCGACGGCGCCGGACCGCGCGGGTCTCGCGCCAAGAATGCAAATGCGGCATCCGGCGCGCAGGCCGCGGGCCTGCACCCCGGTCAAGCCCCATGCGAGTCCGAGGAAGAGGTGCTAGACGCTGTCCCGAGCATGTCCCGGTGCGGTGGGAACCGTTTCGCATAAGGACATGCGACCACGAATGAACGACGAGAGCGCCGCCCGACTCCATCGGGACAGAATGCGCTCCGGTTTCCGGACCTTGGTCCGACCGATCTCCGGTGGTGCTTGAAAATGCTCTATGTCGATGTTTCGGACTTCTTGGAATACGCCCGGTTCAATTCTACCCTGACGGGAATTCAGCGCGTCTCGGCGGTGCTGATCAATCGCCTCACCAAACGACTCGGCGTCGATGGCTTTCGCCTGATCGCCTATCATCCGAACAAGAGGACGGTTCAGACATATTCTCCGGAACACTTCGCCGGAGACTACGTCTACGATCAGCTCCGGTATTGTGCCTATTTCGACTTGCTTCTCGAATACGGCGATACGGTGCATGCTGTCAGCTTGCGGGCCTATGTCAGGAAACGGTACGGCAAGGGACTGCCGAGTCATCTTCATACATTGCGGCTGTTGATTGCGAATGCCGTTTCGGGTGGGCAGGCGTTCCAAAGACGAAACATCGTCAGGAATCCGGGCGCATCGGCAGCGGAGGAGCCAAAGCTGGTTCCCGGCGATACCGTGTTCGTTCCCGGCGCAATCTGGAACATGCCGGCCTTTCGCGATCATCTCACTGCTCTGTCGGAGCGCGGCGTCGAGATCATCCAGTTGTTGCATGATCTCATTCCGCTGGTGACGCCGGAGCACGTCTTCGAGTCCGTGCCTCGACAGTTTGCCGAGTGGCTGGATTCGATGGCGCGGATCGTCAGCGTCTTCGTGGTCAGCTCCAGGGCGACGGAAGCGGATCTGAGGGTCTTTCTCGATCGCAATGGTCACACGAAAGCGGCCATCCGCGTGGTCACGCTCGCCCACGAATTCCTCCGTGCGCCTGCGGCCGACGAGGCTCCATTCGCACCGGTCGCGGTGTTTCGTCCCGAATTGGCAGGGCGGATCCGTCAATGGGCCTTGAACGAGAGCCGCCTGCCTTACGTCCTCGTCGTCGGGACGATCGAGTCGCGCAAGAACATCTGGACGCTCGCCCTTGTCTGGAAGTCGCTCTACGACGAGCTCGGCCACCGGCTGCCGCGGTTGATCTTCGCCGGGAAGCGCGGCGGCATGAAGGACGACTTCGACGCCTTCATGCGGGCGACGGGCGGCCTGTACGGCTACATCCGCATTCTCGAAAGGCCGAACGACGACGAGCTCGCCTATCTCTACGAGCACTGCTTGTTCTCGGTGTTCGTGAGCTACTACGAGGGCTGGGGGTTGCCGGTCGGCGAGTGTCTGTGGTTCGGCCGGCCGGTCATCGCGTCGTCGGCCAGCTCGACGCCGGAGGTGGGAGGCACGTTGGCCGACTACGCCGATCCGTACGACTTCGTCAGCATCCGGCAGGCGGTGCGTCGGATGATCGTCGACGACGAGTACCGCGAACAGCGGGCGTCTCGGATCGACCGCGCCAACCTGCGGACCTGGGCCGATTTCGCGGACGAGCTCTGGTCGGTTCTGCAAGCGCATGCCGGGCCGGTGCAGAGCCGCAGCGCCGAGCCTGCCGAGCCCATCTCGAGCGGCAACGGCCTCGGCTGGTCTGGCGCGGCGCTGCCGCGGCCCACGCCCGGAGCGGGCGATCGAGCGGAAAGTCCTGCCCTGAACTGAACGACTATGGCGAGCCGTCGCCGCCGACCGCGGGGGCCGGATCGAGGGCCATCCAATAGCGGTCGGGCAGATGGTCGCCGAAGGCGGGCGGCAGGATGCGGGAGAGCTGGCCGATCGGATCGGGCCGGATCGCCGGCGCGACCGACAGCGACCAGAGCTGGCGCAGCCCTTCCTTCAGGCCGCCGAGCAGGCCCGGAACGAACGCCGGCTCGTCGGTCGGCGCCGGGCGCAGCGCGGCGGCGTCGAACCGGGTGTGGCGCGGGCAGGGGAGAAACCGCCCGACATGGCAGAAGGTGAGCTCGGACGGTGGCACGGTCGGCACCACGTCCTCGCCATGCACCAGCCGGTAGGTGCGCTCGCCTGCGGCAGCGTTGTAGGCGGCGGCGAACTCCGGGCTGCCGACCCGTGGCATGCCGAACGTGTAAACCTCGGACTCCAGCCCGAACTCGGTGCGGATGCGATGCGCGGCCAGCACGGCGAGCGCGCCGCCGAGGCTGTGCCCGACCACGAGCAGCGGTGCGGCCGGATCGGCCCCGCGCAACGCGCTCGTGACATCGCCCCATGCCGCTTCGAGGGCGGTGTCGAAGCCGCGATGAATGCCCTCCTGGTTCTGGACGAAATTGATGTCGGTCAGCCAGTGCGCGAGATTGAGCGGATCGGTGCCGGCGAAGGCGAGCACGCCGATGCCGCGTGTTTCGGCGACGAGCCCGCGCGTGCCGGTGATCGGCAGCACGCTCGTCGCCGGCGGATCGAACGCCGCGATCCGCTGTGCCGCCCACAGGGTCAGCACCGCGTCGATCTTGTCGATCTCGTCCTCGTAGGCGAGCTGCGAGAACCAGGCCGCCGCCCGTGCCGTGCCCAGGCTGAACCGGCCCGGCACGCAGGCGCCGAGCGCATCCGGCGGATAGAGCTCGACCGGCAGCCGGGTCAGGAACGTCATGCCGGACTCCGTTTGCCCGATACTTGGAGGGTGCATTGCCGGCGCATTCGGCGTGGCAGCGGCCATCGCGCGACACTGTCGGACTAGCGCGCTGCCGGACCCCTGTCGATCAGGATGATCCCGCTGGGGTCCGGACGGTGCATAATGGGCAGGGTTCGGCGGCGTTCCGAGGCGCATGCGCCGGCCGGACCACAGGAGGGCGCATGACGGCGGTGATCGATCCGCGCAGCGGCGACGTCGAGGACGATGCCTCGAGCACAAGGCGGCATTCGCTGCTGTCGCTCGCCGGCAGCCTGCTGGCCGAGATCAGCCTGCCCAAGCTGGCGGTCGCCTGGACCCTGCTGATCGGCCTTCCAGCGCTGGCGCTCGGCCTGGCGCCACTGGTCGTGTCGCTGTGGTTCGCCACCCTGTCGACCAAGGCGGCGACCGTGCTGTCCGGCGCCGGCTCGGTGATGCTGCTCGCTGCCGTGCTGGTCGCCGGCTGGTACGGCGGCCGTCGCCTGCTGCCGATCGCCGAGCGGAGCTTCTGGTCGCTCAACGCGCTCGCCGTGCAGCCGGCCTATGCGTTCGTCCGCGAGCTGTTGCGCCACCTCGTCGAGAAGGCGCTGCCGGGCCGGGTCGGTGCCGACACGCGTGCGACCGTGCGGGCGACCACCGCGGCGCTGGCCGGCGTCGTCGTCTGCGTTCCGACCTTGTGGCTGATCACGGCCGTGTGGCCGTCGACCCGGTGGATCGGCACGGCGGCCGATCTCGCCTCTCCCTGGAGTCTCGTCGGCGTCGCCGTCGCCAACAGCACGGTCGTGGTCGCCGCCTATTTCGCCGCGGCGGCGCTCGCCTGGGGCATCGCCGATGCGACCATGGGCCAGCCGCGCACGATCGCCGATTTTCCCGCCGCCACGCCGGGGCGACGGCGGTGGCGCATCGCGCATCTCTCCGACATCCACATCGTCGGCGAGCAGTACGGCTTCCGCATCGAATGCGGGCGCGCCGGCCCGCGCGGCAACGACCGACTGCAGCGGGTGTTCGCCCAGCTCGACTTGATCCATGCGAGCGAGCCGCTCGACGCCGTGCTCGTTTCCGGCGACGTCACCGATGCCGGGCGCTCCGCCGAATGGGCCGTGTTCTTCGATACGCTCGCGGCGCATCCGCGGCTCGCCGAGCGCGTGCTGATCCTGCCGGGCAATCACGACGTCAACGTCGTCGACCGGGCGAATCCGGCTCGCCTCGACCTTCCGTTCAGCCCCAACAAGCGGCTCCGCCAGGCCAGGATGATCTCGGCCATGGCGGCCGTGCAGGGGTCTCGCGTGCGGGTGATGGACGCCGCCTCCAAAGACCTCGGCCCGACGCTCGACGAGGCGTTGCAGCCGCACCGCGACACGATCGAGATCTTTGCCGACACCGGCTCGCTGCGGCTCGCCCGCGACGTTGCGGCGCTGTGGGCCGGCCTCTTCCCGATGGTGCTCCCGCCCGACACCGCCGACGGGCTCGGGATCGTCGTTCTCAACTCGAATGCCGACACGCATTTCTCCTTCACCAATGCGCTTGGGTTGGTGTCGACCGAGCACATGGGCGCCGTCACGCGGGCCTGTGCGGATTATCCGAACGCAAGCTGGCTGATCGCGCTGCATCACCACATGGTCGAATACCCGATGCCGGCGAAGCAGTTCTCGGAGCGGGTCGGCACCGCGCTGGTCAACGGGAGCTGGTTCGTGCGCCGGCTGCAGCAGATCGTGCCCGGCGCCGTGGTGATGCACGGCCATCGCCATATCGACTGGATCGGCGAAATCGGCTGCCTGCAGATCGTGTCCGCCCCGTCGCCCGTCATGGAGGCGACCAATGATTGCACGACGCACTTTTACGTCCACGTCCTCGAGGCCGGCCCGGACCGGCTCCACCTGCTCGAGCCGCAACGGATCGACGTCGCCGGCGTGGATGCGGCGGAGTCGGATCGCACGGCGCGTCTGGTTGCAGGGATCGGGGCCTGATACTGGATCAGGTTGATCCCTTCGGTGGTCATTCCGGGACGGCGCGGAGCGCCGGGCCCGGAATCCAGCCACGTCCTCGGCATCCGTTGCTGGATTCCGGGTTCGCACCTTCGGTGCGCCCCGGAATGACAGTGAACCGATCAGCCGGATTTCCTATGGCGTCGATCGGGAGAACCGGGCGGCCGCTCAGGTCTTTTCGGGCATGCTGCCGCCGAGGAGCTGGGCGACCCAGCGGCTGCCGCGGAATTGCTCGCAGATGGTCAGGATCGCGATCACGATCGGCACGCCGATGAAGGCGCCGGCGATCCCCCACAGAAAGCTCCACAGGAAGACGGCGAACAGCACCGCGAAGGGCGACAGCGACAGGGCGCTGCCGGCGATCCGCGGCTCCATGTAGCTCCCCACCACGAACTGGATCAGGTTCAGGCAGGCGAACACCAGGATCGCCGTCTCCCACGATTCGAAATGGGCGAAGGCGAACAGGGTCGGGGCGAGCGTGGCGACGAACGGGCCGATGAACGGGATGTAGTTCAGCGCGAAGGCGATGACGCCCCACTCGACGGCGAGCGGCAGCCCGACCGCCAGCGCGAAGCCGGTGACCAGGGCGCCGGTGACGACGCTCATGGCGGTGCGCACCAGCATGTATCTCTGCAGCTTTGTCGCGGTCGCGGCGCCGGCGCGCAGCAGGCCGGTCCCGATCGTGTGGTTGTGCAGGGCGCGCAGCTTGGCGGCGGCCAGCTCGACCTCCAGCAGGCCCAGGATCGTGAACACGAGCGTGACGATTGTGAAGCTCATGATGCTCTGCAGCCGCGATCCGACCCGCTGCACCGCGCCGACCAGCCAGCTCACGCTGAAGAGATCCCCGAACACGCCCGTCACGGCGAAGCCGTGGCCCTCCAGCCAGGTGACCGCCTGCAGATACATGGCCTGGAACCGCGCCGTATCGGCGATCAGCCAGCGTGCGGCGCGTCCGAATCCCCAGCCGATCAGGGTCGCCAGGACGCCGATCACCACGGCGACGAGGACGACCGTGACGACCACGGCGAGAAGCTTCGGCAGGCGCGCCTGCAGCACCGTTTGAAGGGGCCACACCAGCGCGATGATGAACACCGTGAAGACCACCGGGGCCAGCACCACGCTGGCGTAATAGAGCGCGATCAGCACCAGGATAGTGGTGCAGATGCCGAGCATCGTGAGGTGTCCGCGCTCATTGACCATCGCCGTCGTGCCGCCTCGCCGTGGGACCCAGCCGTCGGGCGCCATGCATCCGACAGCCCCCTACGACTACGACTACGACGGCGGCGGCGGGAATGCCAAGCGCCGGGCTTCGGATTCCTCCGATCGGTCGCGGGCGAGCGCCGATACCACGCGGGCCGCATTGAGGAGCATCAGGCGACCTCGTGCGGCAAGCCGGTCATTTCTTCTCGATGCCGGCGTCGGCGGCCACCTTGGCCCATTTGACCACCTCCCGGGCGATGCGGGCGCGGAATTCCTCGACCGAGCAGCCGCGCGCCGTCATGCCGAACTTGGTGGCGGACGCCTGGATGTCGGGCAGGGCCAGCACCTCGATCACGGCGCGATTGAGCACGGCGACCACCTCGGGCGGCGTCGCGGCCGGAGCCGCGAGCCCGTTCCAGCTCGTCACCTCGTAGTCGGGAAGGCCGCTCTCGGCGACGGTCGGCACCTCCGGCAGGGCGGCGGCGCGCTCGCTCGCCGTCGTCGACACTGCGACGATCTGGCGGTCCGCGAGCGCCCCCTGCAGGGCGGCCTGGTACTCGAACAGCACGTCGACATCGCCCTGGATCATGGCGGTGACGAGCTGTGGCGTCGTCTTGAACGGGATCGCCGTGACGGTGATGCCGGCCATCGACTTGAACAGCTCGCCGGACAGATGCTGGTTGCTGCCCGGATTGATGCTGCCGAAGTTGAGCTTGCCGGGCTCGGCCTTGGCGGCGGCGATGATGTCGCGCACCGATTTCAGCGGGCTGCCTGCCTTGGTCGCGACGACGAGCCCGTAGGAGGCCGTGGTGGAGATCGGAACCAGGTCGCGCTCGAGGTCGTAGGGCAGCGACTTGAACAGCGACTTCGCGGCCGTGAGGCCGCCGCCGATCATGGCGAGCGTGTAGCCGTCCGCCGCCGACGTCACCACGGCGTTGATGCCGACCACGCCGGCGGCGCCCGGCCGATTGTCGATGATGAACTGCTGGCCGAGCTTTTCGGAGAGCTTTTGCGCCACCATCCGCATGGTGACGTCGGCGATGCCGCCGGCCCCGTAGGGCACGATGATGCGCACCGGCCGGCTCGGATAGGCCTGGGCGCGTGCCGGCGTGCCGCCGGCCGACGCCAGCAGGGCTCCGGCGACGCCGCCCAGCAGCAGGCTGCGCCGGTCCGGCTGCGCCGATGCGCCGTTCCGCTCGATCCCGCGCGTCATGGTCGTTCCTCCGTCTCGTCTCAGCATAGCGCCGTCAGGGCAGGATCGCTGCGTGCCTTGCCGGTGCGGCGCCCGCGGGCTCGGCGAGGGCCGGATAGAGGCGGCGCGCCGTGCCGGCGAAGATCGCGGCGCGGTCGGTCTCGCTCAGGCAGGCGAGGCTCCTGCGGGCCTCGTCGAGGATGCGGCTCATCGGCCCGGCCTCGGCCGGGAAGTTGGAGCCCCAGGCGATGCGGTCCGCTCCGAAGGCGGCGACGAGACGCGGGAAGAAGTCGTCCGGCCGCGACGCGCCGGCCGAGGCCTCGCGCACCGTACGGCTGGTCAGCTTCAGCATCACGTTCGGATGCTCGGCGAGGGCGAACAGCCAGGCGGCATTGCGGTAGGGCGCGCCGTCCGTGAGATCCACCCGGGCGAGATGATCGAGCACCACCGGGACCTTTCGGAATCGGTCGAGCAGGATCAGCAGTGCGTCGACGCCCTCCGGGCGCATCTGGATGCACACCGGCACGTTGGCCGCCTCGGCCCGCTCCCACACCGGGAAGGTGCGCGGATCGGCCAGCCAGCCGGCCTGGCCGGGCTGGGTGGTGCCGGTGGTGAACAGCCGCATCCCGGTGAGACCCGCCGCCACCCACCTGTCGAAGATGCGGTCGGCGTCCGCTGCGAACAGGTCCATCGAGAAGACGCCGGTGAAGCGGTCCGGAAACGCCGCGACCGACCAGGCCAGATAGGAATTGTCGAAACCGTAGGCGGTCGACGCCTGCACGACGGCTGCCTTCGCCACCCCGGCTTCGTTCATGGCGGCGATCAGGGCCTCGGCCGGGGTCGGCCGCGCATGCGACCAGTCGGACTGCTTGCCGCCCAGCGGCGCCAAGGGATAGCGGACCGTGTCGGGCGAAATCACATGCGTATGGATGTCGATGATGTCGTGCATGAAGGGCCTCCACATTGCCGCCCATTCAGCACTTTTCTCTGCAGCGGAGCCCATTACAACGCTGACGGGTACCATGCTATTCTGCTAAGTGAAGTACTAGTTCCACGCTTCTGGAGGGAGCCTTGGGTCCTCGTCTCGGCCGCCTGCGGGCGTTCCGCCATGTCGCCGTCGCGGGCGGCATGACCGGGGCAGCGCGGGCGTTGCGACTCACCCAGCCGGCCGTCAGCCGCGCCGTGCAGGGGCTCGAACGGGATCTCGACGTCGCGCTGGTCGAGCGCCGCGGGGACGGCAGCGTGCTCACCGAGGAGGGGCGGGTGCTGGGGCGGCGGGTCGAGCGCCTCTTCGCGCAGCTCGCCGCGGCAGTGGCGAACGCCACGGGGCGCGATCCGGAGGCCGACACGGTCGTCCGCGTGGTCCGGGCGCTCGGCGACGGCCATCTGCGCAGCCTCGACGCGATCTGGACGGCGCAGACCTTCCGCCGCGCCGCCGCCGCGCTCGACGTCGCCGAGCCGACCCTGCACCGTGCCGCCCGCGACCTCGAGCGGCTCGTCGCGGTGTCGCTCTATCGGCGCACGCGCGACGGCGTCGGCCTGTCGCCGGCCGGCACCGAGCTCGCCCGCCGTTTCGCGCTGGCCGCGGCCGAGATCCGCGCCGGCCTGGAGGAGCTCAGCCTCCGGCGTGGCTCTGCTGCGGCGACCATCACGGTCGGCGTGCTGGCGCTGGCGCCGACCCGCATGGTCGCACTCGCGGCCGAGGCGATGCTGCGCCGGCATCCCGGCGCGAGGCTGACGATCCGCGAGGCCGCCTATGCGGCGCTCGCCGACGCGTTGCGCAGCGGCGGCCTCGACCTGATCTTCGGCGCGCTGCGGGCGCCGCCGCCCTTCGACGATCTGCGCGAGGAGGGGCTGTTTCCCGACCCCTACCGCATCGCCTGCCGGCGCGACCATCCACTGGCGGCGCGTCGACATCTAACGCCCGCCGATCTGCGCGGTGTCGACTGGGTGGTGCCGACCAGAAGCCTGCCGCGCCGGGCCGTCACGGATCGCATCATGGCCGACTGGGGTCTGACGCAGCGCGTCCAGATCGAGGCGGATTCGCTCGGCGCCACCGTGTCGGCGCTGGCGGCGAGCGACCGCATCAGCCTGCTGCCGCACGCCACCGTGGTGGCCGACGATCGTCCCGACCGCCTCGCCGTGCTCGACCTCGCCATCCCGCACCCGCCCCGTATCGTCGGCCTGACCACCCGGGCCGATTGGCTGCCGACCGCCGTGCAGGCGGATTTTGTGAACCGGCTGCGCGAGATCTGTGGGAGCGGCGTCGGGCAAGCGTAAAGCGAAACCGGATCGGCTCCTCGCGTCACCTCTCGCGCGGCATCGCGTCGTCGTAGGCGAGCGCGCGGGCGATCGCCGGATCGGCGAGCAGGCGCGCGACCTCGGCCTGGACGAAGCCGTCGTCACGCACGCTGAAGGGCAGGGCAATGTCGTGCCGGGCGGCGACGCGGGCCGGCCGTGGCGACAGCACGATGATGCGGTCGGCCATCCGCACCACTTCGGCGAGGTCGTGCGTCACCAGCACGGTGGTGAGGCGGCGCGCATCGATCAGCCGCCGGACCAGCGCCTGCAGGTGACGGCTCAGCCCGACATCGAGTGCGCCGAACGGCTCGTCGAGCAGCAGCAGGTCGGGCTCGACGGCGAGCGCACGGGCGAGCGCCACGCGCTGGCGCATGCCGCCGGACAGCGCGTGCGGGTATTTTTCGCCGTCCTCGGGCGAGAGACCGACGACGGCGAGCAGGCGCTCGGCCCGGGCGATGCGCTCGGCGCGGCTCAGCGGCAGCGCGGTCAGTCCGAAGGCGATGTTGTCGCGGGCCGTTCGCCAGGGCAGCAGGCAGGGATCCTGGAACGCATAGGCGGGTCGACGGAACGGATGCGCGATGCGGCCTCGCTCCGGCTGCACGAGCCCGCCCAGCAAGGCGAGCAGCGTGCTCTTGCCGCAGCCGGACGGCCCGATCAGGCCGCCGATCCGGCCGGCCGGCAACACGAAGGAGACGCCATCGAGCACGGGCTCGGCGCCGTAGGCATGGGAGACGGCCTCGACGACGAGCGCATCGTGCGATGTCGCGTCCATGGCGGCGGCCGTCATGCGTCGACGCCGCCGCCGCGCCGTGCCGTCGGCAGCGCGGCACCAGGAATCTCCCGCCGCCAGATCAGCATGCGTCGGCGCAACGGATCGAGCAGCAGGTGGTCGATCGCGAGCAGCAGGGCGACGACGAGGAGGATCCAGGCCATCGCCTTGGCGGTGTCGATCTGGGCCCGCGCCGTCGCCAGCCCGTCGCCGATGCCGCCGGCGCCGCTCAACAGCTCGGTCATCACGGCGACCTTCCAGGCGAGTGCCAGCGCGGTGGCGACAGCGGGGAACAGATAGGAGAGCATGTGGGGCAGATAGACGTCGAGAACCAGCACGCGGCGCGGCACCCGGAAGGCGCGCGCCATCCGGCGCAACGCGCCGTCGAGGCTCAGCACGCCCTCGGCGGCGCTCGCGAACACGATCGGGGCGCAGGTCACCAGTACCGTGAACACGACCGCGAGCCCGCTGTTGCCGAACCACAGCAGCGACAGCACCACCCAGGCGATCGCCGGAATGCCGAGCATCAGCGTGGCGATCGGCTGGAGCAGCCGACGCGCCACCTCGGAGAGACCGGCGAGGGCGCCGAGCAGCGCACCCAGCACGACGCCGGCCAAAAAGCCCGACAGCGCGTCGCGGCCGGTCTCGATCACGGCGGGCAGCACCTTGCCGTCGCGGGTCATCTGCCACAGCGCCGCGGCCGTTTCGCGCGGCGAGGGCAGCAGCAGCGAGCCATAGACGGCGTGGCCGATCTCCCACAGCACGATCAGCAGCAGCAAGCTCGCGGCCGTGCCCCAGCCGGCCCTCAGCCGGCCGAGTAGTCCGCCGAGCAGTCGGCCGATGGCGCCGCGCTGCGCCGTCATGCCGGATCTCCCCAGTAGAAGCGTGCCGGCGGCAGGCTGCCGCCGAGCACATCGGGGGCGACCGCGGCGAGCTCGCCGAAATACTGTTCGAGATTGGTGCGCACCGACGCGGCCGCGACCACGTCGAGCCGGAAGAATGGGAGCGAGCCTTCGATCACGGCGGCCGGCAGCGCCAGTGGCTCGCTGCCGAGCCGGGCCGCCGCGGCCGGCTCGGCTCGCACCCAGGAGGCTGCGGCCACGGAGGCGCGGTGCAGGGTGGTGACCAGCGCGGGATTCGTCTCGACCAAGGCCTCGCTCACGGCGAGCCCGGCCTTGGGAAGGCCGCGCGGCCGCCCGGTGAGGGCGCCGTACACGGCGGTGAGGTCGGCGATGCGCCGCACCGGTGCGGCGGAGGCGGCGCTGCGCAGCAGGATCGCGGTGGCGAGCGGCTCGGGCACCACGGCGAGATCGGTCTCGCCTTCGAGCAGGCGCCGCGCCGTCTCGGCCGGCGTCGCCACATAGTCGAGGCTGACGTCGCGGTCCGGGTCGAGGCCGAGCCGCCGCAGCACCAGGCGGACGATCAGGTCGGGCGCCTCGCCGCGGAACGCCACGGTGATGCGCCGGCCGGCCAGATCCTCGATGCGGGTAACCGACGCGTCGCGGCCGACCAGATAGAGGAGGCCCCAGGCGACCACGTCGAGCAGGCGGATCGCGGCGCCTCCGTTGAACAGCGCCGCGGCCGCGTCGGTCGGCAGGCCGACCACGTCATACGCACCCGAACGCACGCCGGCGCGCAGCTCGTCGAGGGTCCGCCACACCTGCAACTGGGGGGCTTCGACATAGGGAGCGAGCGCGCCGGTTTCGAGAACGCGGGCGAGCAGCACGGTCGGGGTCGCCGGCATGCCGGCGATGGTCAGCCGGTCGCGCCGCGGCGCGGCCCGGGTGCGGGCCGGCGCGAAGCCGGTCGCTGCGACGGCCGCAACTCCGCTCAGCGCCGCGCGGCGGGAGAGCGGGCGTCCCGGCCGGCCACGGCCGCTCATGTGTCCCGGCCCCAGTAGAAGGCGTCGTCCGGCAGCTTGCCGCCGAGGATGTCGGGCGACATCTCCATGAGGTCGCCGAAATAGCGCTCGAGATCGCCCCGCGCGTCGGCGGCCGAGACGACGTCGAGCCGAAAAAACGGGATCGACCGGGTAATGGTGGCGGCGCCGAGATCGAGCAGCGCGGCGCCGAGCCGGCCGGCATCGACGGGGTTGTCGAGTACCCAGTGGGCACTGGCGACGCAGCCGTCGTGAATCGCCTGGACGACCTCGGGATAGGCCTGCACGAAATCCTCATGCACGCCGAGGCCTGCCTGGGCGATGCGCGGCGGCTGCCCGGTCAGGCGGCCATGCACCTCGGTCAGGTCGACGGCGCGGTAGACCGTCACGCCGGTCTGGGCGGCGCGCATCTCGGCCGCCGACGCCGCCGGCTCGGCGAGCACGGCGATGTCGGCGCGGCCGGCGAGGAAGAGCTGCACGGCCTCGGTGGCGGAGCCGACGTAATAGAGCTTCACGTCCTTGTCGGGATCGAGGCCGAGCCGCCGCAGCACCAGGCGGAAGATCAGGTCGGGCGCGTCGTTGCGGAAGGCGAGCAGGACGGTGCGGCCGGCGATGTCCTCGATCCGCTGCACCATCGGGTCGCGGCTCATCAGGTAGAGGAGGCCCCAGGTGACGACGTTGATCTGGCGGATCGGGACGCCGCGGTTGCGCATGTTGGCGCACGAATAGGTCGGTGTGCCGAACACCTTCATGTCGCCCGAGATCACTCCGGTGCGCATCTGGTCGGGACTGCGCCAGACCGCGAGCCGCGCCGTCTCGGCGAATGGCGCGAGCGCGCCGGCGTCGATCAGCCGCGCCATCACGACCGAGGGCGTCGCCGGCATGCCGTGGATCACCAGGCTGGCGAGCCGCATCGCCGCGTTCGCGCTGCCACCGAGCACCGCGGCGGCGCCGAGCGCCGCGAGCCCCGCGACTGTGTCGCGCCGGTTCGGCCCGGTCATGCCGCGTCCTCCTGCTGGCGTGCCGATCCGGCGGCCCGCTTCGTCGCCGAGGTCCCGCATGACCCGGCCGGACGACCATACGCCCCGGGCGGCGTGGGGGCAGCCGAGGGGGGATGGGCTGGATAATCGCTCGACTGCGCCGACGATAGTCGAGAAAACACCGACACGGCTTGTAATTGGCCGAAGCTGGACATCGCAAGTCTTCTCCCGCGATGCACAGACGCGCCCGGCCGATCGACTTCGGCAATGACAGCATCTTTTTTCCGAGCTGGATCCCTTGTCGGCCCGTTACCGCTCGCCCGCTGGCCGGAGCCGCGAAGGCCCGCGGGGTTGACGTTGCGGTGCAGGCCGCGGAGTGCTGTATGTCGCCTCCCGTCGACGCCTCCCATGGCCCGCCCCCAGGAGCCTATGCCCAAGCGATCCGTCCTTTCCGGCATCCTGTTCATGGTGGGGGCCACCGTGATGTTCTCGGTCGGCGGCGCGGTGTCCAAGTGGCAGCTCGTCACCTATCCGATCGGCGAGATCCTGGCGGTGCGGGCCTTCGTGTCGCTGGTGACGGTCGCCATCATCATCCTGCCGCGCACCGGGCTCGCCGTGTTCCGCACCAATCGGCTGCGCGACCACGGCACCCGCTCGCTCACCCAGGCGGCGGCCCAGACCTGCATCATGGTGGCGCTGAGCCTGCTGCCGTTCGCCAGCGTCATCGCCGTGAACTTCTCGGCGCCGCTGTTCGCCACGCTGTTCTCGGCCTTGTTCTTCCACGAGGCGGCCGGCCGCGCCCGCTGGGCCGCCCTGGTGGCGGGCTTCGCCGGCGTGCTGATCGTCACCCATCCGGGCGCCGACACGTTCCAGATCGGCTTCCTGTTCGCGATCGGCAATGCGGTGCTCTACGGCGTCGTCACGGCCGGCGTGCGCAGCATGACCAAGACCGAGTCGGCCGGCACCCTGACCATGTGGCAGATGGTCATGCTGACCGGCATCTTCACGGCGGCGCTGCCGTTCGGCTTCGTCGTGCCGACCGTCTGGGACGGCGTCCTGATGCTGTTCAACGGTGTGTCGAACGCGGTGGGCCAGTATTGGTGGACCCGCTCGCTGCATCTCGCGCCGGCCGGTGCGGTCGGGCCGTTCTACTACCTGTCGCTGGTGTGGGCGATGGCGATCGGCTTTCTGGTGTGGGGCGACGTGCCGACCGTCCATCTGGTGGTCGGCTCGGTCGTGGTGGTCACCTCGGGGTTGGCGCTGCTGTGGCACGAGTCGAGCCGGCGGTCGTGACGGCTGTGTGCGTTGCAATCGCGGGCGTATCGGCCTAATCCAGGGCCATGTTCACGGGCATCGTCACGGATATCGGAACCGTCGTCGCGGTCGCGCCGCGCGCCGACGACCTGCGCCGCCTCACCATCGCCTGCGGCTACGACCGCACCGGTATCGTCGATGGCGCCTCGATCGCCTGCAGCGGCACCTGCCTGACGGTGGTGGCCGCAGGGGTCGACAATGGCCGCACCTGGTTTGCGGTCGACGCCGCGGCCGAGACGCTGCGGCTCACCACGGTCGGGCGCTGGACGGTCGGCTCGCGGGTCAATCTCGAGCGCGCCCTGAAGATCGGCGACGAGCTCGGCGGGCACCTGGTTACCGGCCATGTCGACGGCCTCGCCGACCTGGTGTCGCGCGAGGATCTGGGCGAGATGGCCAGGATGACGTTCCGGGTGCCGACGACGCTGGCACGCTTCGTCGCCACCAAGGGGTCGGTGACGCTCGCCGGCGTGTCGCTCACCGTCAACGAGGTCGCGGGCGACACCTTCTCGGTGCTGCTGATTCCGCACACCCTGGAGGTGACGACGCTCGGCGAGCTCGCGGCAGGCGATCAGGCCAACCTCGAGGTCGACTTGATGGCGCGATACGCCGCACGCCTCGCAGAGGCCGCTTGACGCCATTGGGGTTGCGACCGGTCCCGCCGGCTTGCTACTGACGGCGCGACCGAGGAACCCCATGGCCGGACCGAGCACTGCCCCCCGTATCGCCGAAGACCCCTTGCCGGGCGCGCGCATCCTCATCGTCGAGGCGCGCTATTACGGAACCATCGCGGACGCGCTCCTGGAGGGCGCCCGCCGTGTCCTCGACGCCGCCCAGGTCGAATGGGACATCGTCAGTGTGCCAGGCTCGCTGGAAGTACCCCAGGCGGTGGCGATCGCGCTCGAAGCGCCCGTGCATGCGCGGCGGCTGCCGTTCGACGGCATCGTCGCGCTCGGCTGCGTGATCCGCGGCGAGACCAGCCATTACGACATCGTCGCCGGCGAATCCGCCCGCGCCCTGATGGATCTCGCGATCCGCCACCGGGTGCCGATCGGCAACGGCATCGTGACGACCGACACCCATGCCCAGGCGCTGGCCCGCGCCAATCCCGAGGAGGGCGACAAGGGTGGGGTCGCGGCCGCCGCCGTGACGTCGCTGATCCGGGTGAAGCGCCATCTGCAGAGCCCGCGGGGCGACCGGTGACCCGCGACGAGAAACCGCCCCGCAAGGCGAACCGGCGGGGTGCCGCGCGGCTCGCCGCCGTCCAGGCCCTCTACCAGATGGATATCGCGGCCACGCCGCTGCACGAGATCCTGGCCGAGTTCGAGGGCCACTGGATCGGCCGCGAGGTCGAGGGCGAGCAGTATCTGCCGGCCGAGGCGGGCTTCTTCCGCGACATCGTCAACGGCGTGGTGGCGGAGCAGCGCAAGCTCGATCCGCTGGTCGACCAGGCGCTGGCGCAGAGCTGGCCGCTCAAGCGGGTCGAGGCGATCCTGCGCTCGGTGCTGCGCGCCGGGGCCTGGGAGCTCGACAAGCGGCGCGACATCCCGGCCCGGGTGGTCGTGTCGGAATATGTCGACGTGGCCAATGCCTTCGTCGACCGTGACGAGACCGGCATGGTCAATGCCGTGCTGGACGAGATCGCCCGCCGGCTGCGCGCCGCCGAGTTCGACCCCGCCCCGCAGGGCTGAGCGCCTGCGAGGCCGGGCGCCGGGGCGTCCTCAGCGCCAGGCCGGCACGGTCCAGGCGCAACCCGAGAGACCGAGGCAGCCGGTCCCATAGTAGGCTGCCGTCGCCGCCGGATAGACATAGGTCGGATAGGCATACACGCGCCGCGCGTCGTCGGCGTAGATGGTGCCGTCCTGATAGGGCGTGACCCAGCCGACCGGCCCATAGGCACCGGGCGGAACCAAGCCGCCCACCGGAACGAAGCCGGACCGGGCCGACGGCAGCCGCGGCCGCACCGCGACATACCAGCCGTAGCCGGGACGCCACGCATAGCCGTAAGGCACTCGGGCCGGCGTATAGGCGCGGCCATGGTGGGCGCCATGGTAGGCGCCCGGGGCGTGCGGCGCTTGCGCGGACGCAGCCGGCGCAAAGGCGAACGCCGCCGCTGCGGCAGTCCCCGCCAAGATCAGCGCGCTCCTCGTCATGTCTTGGTCCTTTCGCTCGGATCGGAGATGTTCCGCCCGTTGCGCTGGCACTCTGGGTCGATTGGCGGAACGGTCGGACTTCGGTTGTCGCATGGAAGCCTGAAGGACCGGATAACGCCGGACGGCACCGTCATTCCGCGCGCCGGGAAGCAGCCCTCTCCCGTCCGCCGGACCGCCGGCCGACCGGGCCGGGATACCGCGGCATCGTGCCTCGGGCTGAAAAACCGCAAATCGTTAAAGAGGGTTTCTTCTCCAGCAAAAGACATTAATGTGATGGCACCATTCTAAAGCCGAGCACAACGGCAACCTTTCCACAGTACTTTTCGGAATACAGCAATGGCTCGCAAGTACGAGCTCAAACGGCGCGCGGTCCGCCAGGACGCGACCCGCCAAAAGATCGTGTCCGCCGCCGTAGAACTGCACTGCACGGTGGGCCCGATGAGAACCAGCATCCTGGCGATTGCCGAGCGGGCGGGGGTCGAGCGCCCGACCGTCTATCGGCATTTTCCGACGCTGGAATCGCTTTACGAAGCCTGCGCGCACCGGTTCTGGACCGAGAATCCGCTGCCCGATCCGACGCGGTGGTGCGAGATCGCCGATCCGGAGGCGCGGCTACGGCGCGGGCTCTCCGAGCTGTATGCCTTCTTCGAGAAGCAGTCCCCGGCGCTGTGGAACATCATGCGCGACATCGAGGACGAGCCGGATCTGCGGACGTTCTGCGGCAGCCATGCCGACGAATGGACGCGGATGCGCAGTGTCCTGGCGGAGGCGTTCGAAGCCGATGCGGCGCGACGCCAGCGGCTCGACGCGGCGCTCCTGCACGCGCTCGACTTCTTTTCGTGGCGCGCCTCGCGCGGGCACGGCATCCCCAACGACGTCATCATCGACCTGATGATCGGGATGATCCGCGCACTGTGACGGCACACCGTGGCGGCGCGCGGCGCGGTTGCGGTCTCGCCGACCCGGCCGCGATCTCGTCGTATCGACACCGAACACAAAAAAGCCCTGGCGCCGCAAGGCGCCAGGGCTGGTGGTCGGAGCAGGGCGCGCAGGCGCCCTACATGTACTGGCCGCCGTTGGCGGCAATGTCGGCGCCGGTGATGTAGCCGGCGCTGTCGGACGACAGGAACACGATGATGTCGGCGATCTCGTCGGGCGAGCCGAGGCGTCCGACCGGGATCAGCGGCAGGATCTTGGTGTCCATCACTTCCTTCGGCACCGACAGCACCATCTTGGTGCCGAGATAGCCCGGCGAGACAGTGTTGACGGTGACGCCCTTGCGGCCGACCTCGAGGGCCAGCGACTTGGTGAAGCCGTACATGCCGGCCTTGGCGGCCGAGTAGTTCGACTGGCCGAACTGGCCCTTGGCACCATTCATCGAGGAGACGTTGATGATCCGGCCCCAGCCGCGCTCCAGCATGCCGTCGATCACGTGCTTCGACATGTTGAAGACCGAGTAGAGGTTGGTCCGCAGGACGGCGTCCCAGCTCTCCTTCGTCATCTTGCGGAACATACTGTCGCGCGTGATGCCGGCATTGTTGACCAGCACGTCGACAGGGCCGATCTCGCTGGTGATCCGACCGATGCACTCCTGGCAGGAGTCGTAGTCGGCGACGTCGACATGATAGGCCTTGAACTCGCGACCTTCCTTCTTCTGGTTTTCCAACCACTCGTCGACGTGCTTGTTTCCGGGCGAACAGGTGACGGCGACCTTGTATCCGGCAGCGTGCATCTTGACGCTGATCGACTCGCCCAAGCCCCCCATCCCACCGGTAATGACTGCAACGCGCATGGCCCGAATTCCTCCTCGTTGAAGCGGCGTAGCCCTCGGTTCCCCGATCGGCGACCGGGATGTCTCTGCCTCGGTTCGTCCGGCCCGACCCGCATGCGGGTCGCCGGCTTTTCTTCGGCGTTACTCGTCCTTGCGTCGGCGCCGATGCTCGGTGTCGACGGTCCGGACATTTGGGCAGCACGTCGCCGGGGGTGGCTGCGGCGTGTGCCGGAAATAGTTCGATTATGACGGACGCCGGCAATCTTGGGCGATTGCCGCGGCCACCGCAAGGTGTTGGGCGAGGTGCGGGCGGAGTTTGTTGGCCCCCGCCGCTGCGACCGATGCGCCGGGCCTTTCGCGCAGTGACGCAGGTACATGACATCCGTCGACAGTTCCTTGGGCGCCTCCGACGCCCGGCTCTCGAAACCCTGATTCCGTGGTGCAGAAGACGAGCGCCGGGGATGGGATCCCACCGGCGCCGGCAGCCCGGGAAAACCGACCATGGATGTCGCCATTTCCCGCCGGCGCGCTCATGGGCGCAATCGGAAAGGCTTCGTTAACTCGGCTTTCAAGCTCTACGCCGTACTAATCCTCACAGGCATGCGTGGCTGCTGCAAGGTCAGGCCGCGGCTGTGCGTCTCGGAGGGGTTCATGCGGGGGCTTCGTTTGCGGGTCGGCGCCAAGCTGACGCTCTCGGCCGCGGTCGGCATCGCGCTGGTGTCCGTGCTGGTCGGCAACGTCTTCTTCAGCGGGCGCGACACGATCGGCGCCACCGAGACGGCGCTCACCCGCCAGAAGCTCATCCAGGATGCCGGCCGTGCCCAGGTCGAGTTCGAGCGCATGCGGGTCTCGTTCCGCGAGATCAAGATGGCGCGCGCCAAGGATGAGGTCGACAAGGCGCTGGCGGGCTTCCGGACCACGGCGGCGGCGGCGGCCGGCTATCTCGGCGATATGCGGAGCGGCGTGCGGCTCGCGGCCAACCAGGATCGGCTCGACAAGGCGACCGCGCTGCTCAAGAGCTACGACGCGGCCGTGGAGGAGATCGGCGTTCTGCAGAAGCAGATCTTCGACCTGTGGGTCGCCCGCGACCAGGTTCTCGACGTGTGGAACAAGGCGTTCGACGGGTTCGTCGGCGCCGCGGCCCTCAAGGCGCTGCCGAACGGCGCCGACGTCGAGGCGCTGGTGCGCGAGGCCGATTCGATCTCCAAGACGGCCCGCATCGTCTCCTGGCGCTACGATGCCACCGAGGCGGCCGCCCAGGCGGCCCGGATCCCGCCGTTGCAGAAGAAGGCGCAGGACATGCTGCGGCAAGGCCGCGGCAAGCTGAGCGATGCCACCCTGATCGCGGCGCTCGACGGGCTCGACAAGAACCTCGCCCGCTTCTCCGAGGTGATCGACCAGACCGTGAAGGCGCGCGCCCAGCAGAACCAGGTGCTCGACACCAAGCTGCGCCCGCTGGTGAGCGAGATCGACGCGCTGATCGGCGCGACCGTCGCCTCCGCGACCCAGTTGGTCCGCGCCGAGGCGGGCGAGCTGATCGGCGGCGTCAGCCGGGCGACGCAGGTGTCCGTGATCCTCGGCCTGCTGGTGGTCGTCGTGCTGATCGGTTCCGCCGTGTTCGGCGGCCTGATGGTCGGCAAGCCGGTACGCCGGATCGGCGAGGTGCTGCGCGGCCTCGCCGACGGCAACCGCGGCGTCGAGATCCCCTACACGACCCGCTACGACGAGGTCGGCGAGGCGGCGCGCGCCGCGCTCGCCTTCCGCGACAACCTGGCCCGGGTCGAGCAGCTCGAGGCCGACCGCAAGGCGACCGAGGCGCAAACCGCCGAGGAGCGCCGCGCCGCCATGGCCCGGCTCGCCGGCGAGTTCGAGGCCGCTGTCGGGCAGATCGTCGAGCGGGTGTCGCAGGCCTCGGGCGCCCTCGAGGCGGCGGCCGGCGCGATGGCGACCACGGCCGAGACCACCCAGACGCTCGCCGGCAGTGTCGCGGCCGCGTCCGAGCAGGCCTCGGCCAATGTCGCCTCGGTCGCCTCGGCCACCAACGAGATGGCCTCCTCGGTCGGCGAGATCGGCCGTCAGGTGCAGGAGTCGAGCCGCATCGCCGCCCAGGCGGTCGCCGAGGCCCGCACCACCGACGAGCGCATCACGGCACTGTCGCAGTCGGCCGGCCGGATCGGTGACGTGGTCAAGCTGATCACGGCCATCGCCGAGCAGACCAACCTCTTGGCGCTCAACGCCACCATCGAGGCGGCGCGCGCCGGCGACGCCGGCAAGGGCTTCGCCGTCGTGGCGCAGGAGGTGAAGGCGCTGGCCGCCCAGACCGGCAAGGCGACCGGCGACATCTCGGCCCAGATTTCCGAGATGCAGGGCGCCACCCACGACTCGGTGATCGCCATCAAGGCGATCGGCGGCACCATCGGCAAGATCGCCGAGATCGCCGCGGCGATCGCGGCGGCCGTCGAGGAGCAGGGGGCGGCGACCGGCGAGATCGCCCGCAACGTCCAGGAGGCCGCCAAGGGCACCGACCAGGTCGCGCGCCACATCACCGACGTCAACCGCGGCGCCAGCGAGACCGGCACGGCCTCGGGCCAGGTGCTCGCCTCCGCCCAGGAGCTGTCCAAGGACGGCGGCCGCCTGCGCCAGGAGGTGGGCAAGTTCCTGAGTGCGGTGCGGGCCGCGTAGCGCGCTTTTGCAAGACCGACGAGACGACAACGGGCGCCCTTCGCGGCGCCCGTTTTCGATGTCGGGAGCGCTTCTGGCCTCAGGCGGCGAGGCGCAGCACGTCGGTCGAGAGGAACGATCCCGCGGTGTCGCGCAGCAGCAGCAGGCGCTGGTCCGGTGTCGGGGCGTTGGCGGCGGCGAAGCGATCGACCAGGGTTCTGACCCGCGCGGCGCCGCCGGCGTCGGCTTCGTCCAACTGAAAACCTTCGATGCGCGACTCGAGAGCCCCAATCGCCTGGCTGATCAGGATGCGGTCGAGCGATCGCGCGCGGCCGATCAGGATGCGCAGCGCCTCGGCCGAGCCCTTTCGGGCGGCGCCGTCGAAGGCCAGCGCGAAGGTCGTCGTCGCCGGGGCCGGCCGGGCGCCGGTGCGGTCGCCCACATAGGCGAGATAGGCATCGGGGCTGTGGCGGTCGAGAAAGCCGCGGACGTCGGCGAGGTCGGCGAGCCCATGCTCGAAGCGGAACAGCGCGCGGCGCGCCGCGGCGGTCGGCAGGTCGAGGGTGGCGGAGGCGGGCTCGGATCGCTTGCGGGATTGCCGGTGGCCGCGCAGCTTCAGCCCGCGCTGCAGCTTGCCGAGCAGCAGCGCCGTGACGTCGTTGGCGGCGCCGTCGCGCTGGGCGGCCTGAAGCACCGCCAGCGCCTCGTCCGTCAGGCCGAGGTCGTCGGCCAGCACGGTGGCGAGCTGGGTGCGAGGCGTGGGCTTGCTGGGCAGGATCATCATCGCGCCGCGCAGAATCTCGGCCGCGTCCTCAGGTCGACGGAGGTGCTCGGCCAGCACGGTGGCGAGCTGGGTCCGAGAATGCTCATCGTCCGGGAACTGCGCCGTCGACTCGCGCAGCAGCGCCGCAGCCTCTTCGGCGCGGCCGAAATCGTCGACCAGCACGGTGGCGAGTTGGTTTCGCCATTGCGGGTTTTCCGGAAAGCGCCGCATCGCCTCCCAGCCGACCTGCTCGGCATCGGCGGGACGTCCGGCGGCCGTGAGGGCGCGCAGCAGCAGCGACCAGGCGAAAGCATCGGTCGGGCTGTACGCGAACGCCAGGGCGGCGAGCCGGACGGCGGCCTCGCCCCGGACCTCGCGCTCGCCGGCGGGCGCCTTCTCGATCAGCCGCATCCCGACATTGCAGGCGGTACGGACCAGATAGAACACGTCGCCGGTCGCGTCGGCGTAGCGGCGGTGGCCGCCGATCAGCACATCGAGGGCCGGCTTGGCCTTGGCGAACGGCTCGCCGATCCGCCGAAGCAGCTCTTCGAGGCGCTCGCGCGGGGGCGGCTGCACGGACCGCGACAACTCGTGCGGCGAGCGTGAACGCGTGACGATCTCGACATCCTCCCGCCACCACGCGGCAGCCGGAAACGTCTTTCGCGGCGCGCCCGTTTTCTGGGTACGCTCGAACAATTCCTGCTCCATCGCCGCGACGGTCGCCTCCACCCGCGGCGGCCAAAAGCCGGGACCGTGCGGATAGTCGCCCTCCAGCACATGCCACTCGCGCAAAAAATCCTTCTTCAGCGGATTGCGCGACGCGGCCCAGCGGGCGAGGCCGTGCAGCGCGAAGTCCTCGTTGGAGGAGAACGCCTCGCCGAGCGGCAGCCGGCGCAGGCCGAGCAGGGCGACGCGCAGGCAGCTCGCATCGTACTGGCCGGATCCGCCGCTCTCGCCGCAGATCGCCAGCCACAGCGGCATCAGCCGGCGCGGTTCGAGGCCGGCCGTGGCGGCTTCGTCCTGAGTGAGCGCCAAAATGCGCCAGAACTCGCGCCGCAGGTCTAGCCCGCGGTCGATCACAAAATTCTCGAAGAAGCCGTTCCAGGCGATGTAGTGCCGGTGCAGGTCGACGACCGTTCCATGCGGCGCCAGCCGCCGCACGATCGAGACGAGCGCCACCAGCCGGCCGAGCGCCGCCTGGAAGGCCGTGCCCGTCAGCGACAGGATCGTGGCCCGGAAGGCCAGCAGCGCGTCGAGGCATCCGCAGTCGAAGGCGGCGAGCGTCGTGTCGTCGGCGCCGAGCAGCAACGTGGCGGCAGCGTCCTCGGGCTCGGCCGCGGCGAGGCGCCCAAGCCGGGCCGTGCTGTCGAGCAGGCTTACGACCGCGGCGCGCCCGTCCTTGCGGACAGCGTCGCGCCACCGATCCTGGACCGGGTCCACCTGCGCCGGGTTCACTGCCACGGTCATCCGTCTACATCCGCCGTCCGGCGCTCTCCGAAATTGGTCCGGCCGGTGGTTGAACGAAGGGCGGCGAGATGCTGTTCCCGCACGTCCAAGATGTCGGGAACCGGGATCGGTCCCGACAGCGCCCCAAACCTTAGCACATGGCGGTTGCTGTAATCCAAACGCGTGTGCAGGACCTCTCGCACGGCGACCGCATAGGGATCAGGAGCCGCCAGGTCGAGCGTGAAGCCGTTCGAAGACCCGCGCGGAACCGGCACGAAGGCCGGATTGTCCCGCGATTCCAGGACGGTGGCGAGAGCGAAGGGCCGCTCGATGCGTTTCGGCTTCGCCTGCTCGAAGACGTCCTTGGCCGTATATTCCATCAGGGCGAAACGAAACGTCTCGCCGTCGGCCGGGACGTGATGGACGAGCCCGAGGCGAAGGACCAGCCGGCGCAGCCAGTCGGGCTCTTTGAGGTCGTTCTCGACCTCGATCTTGAAGGCCGCGAATGCCGGCCGCTCGCCGTCGAAAGTCGCGAACAGGTTGGTGAACTCCGTCAGCGTCTCGGTGTCCCCGTCGCGCTTTGCGTCCGCGAGGCGGTCGTAGCCGAGCGCCGGATCACGGCGGAGGAGCTGGTCGATACGCTCCAGCCGGACGATCTTCTGGTTGGGCTCCAGGGTGGCGGGCAGCAGGGCCGGCGCGTTGAGGTCTGGCTCGAACGTCGAAGGCCGGTGCCCCCGCGTATTGCCCTGGATCGAAGCGAAAAAGTAGGTATTTGCGGCTTCGGTCACTCCGGCCGTGCCATCCCAAAGACCCTCGAAATGATCACGGCGGGCGTCGCCGACATTCTCTTCGAAGGCGTAGTTCTCGCCGACCGCCTGCTCGTATGGATCCGCGGATGCGCTCAGCGCCTCCGCAGACGCCTGCAATACCGCCTTGGTGAACTCCACCGACGACCCCACGCCTGCCCCGAAAAGACCTCGAGCAATTCGCGCAAAGGTAGAAATATCGATTGTGTGGCGCAACCTCTTTCGACGGTCGTCCAAGCATTGGACCGGGGGGATGTCGTGCCGGCTCTCACTTCCCCCAGGACAGGAACAGGCCGACGTCGCCGGGCACGCCGTCCGGGAAGTCGACGATGCGGGCCGTGAGGCCGAAGCCCTTGGACCGCAGCTCCTCCTGCCAGCGCAGGAACACCCGGGCCGCCAGGCCGCGCAGCGTCGCCGGCCATTCCGGATCGGGGACGTTGATGGCGCGGCCGTGATCGGTGCACAGCTCGCACGGGAAGCGCAGCAGCATGTGCTCGGTCTCGCCCTTCTCGGCGGCGACCTGCGCCTCGTGAATCATCCGGCTCCAGGCGGCGTCGGTCAGCTCGGCGGCCAGCATCTCGCTCGCCTCGTGTTGCCGCTTCTCCTGCGCCTGCCGGTGCGTGTCCGAACGCAGCGTCGACTCGTCCTTCTCGTGCCGCTCGACAAGGCCGCGGAAGCTGGAGGCCGACAGGCCGGGGCCGGTCGCTGGAGGCGGCGCGGCCTTGGCGGCCGACGCGGCGTCTCCGGCGATCTTCTGCTTCATGCGGGCCTGCAGGGCCGTCAGGTGCTCCTCTGCCGCCTGCAGGCTGTCGGGCGTGCGCTCGCTCGGCGGCGGCGCGGCGGTCGAACCGTTGCCGGCGATGGCCCTGACGAGGTCGGCACGGCTGACGATGCCCAGCATCCTGCCGTTGCTCAGCACCGGGGCGCGCTTGATTCGCTTGCCGGCGAGCACGCCGGCGACCTCGATGATGTCGGCGTCCTCCGGGACGGTGATCACCGGCGACGTCATGATGTCGCGGGCGACGCGCTTGTCCTTCTCCAGATGGGCGACGAACTCGGCATTGAGCTCCTCGCCCTCGGAGAGCATCCGCAGCCACCAGTCGCGGCGGGCGTCGCGGTCGTGCTCGTCGCGCGGAATCAGGTCGCCCTCGCTCACCATGCCGAGCAGCAAGCCGGCCTCGTCGACCACCGGCACGGCGCTGATTCCGTTCTGGTGCAACAGTTTGGCGATCACGCGTGCGGGCGCATCGGGCTCCACCGTGATCACGGTGCGGGTCATGATGTCGGCGGCTTTCACGGGTCCAGTCCTGTCTGTTTTCCGGTGCCGGGGAGGCGGGTGGTCGAGGGTATGCCGTGGTCCATCAATGGCTATCCGAGCCGGATCGGATCACTTTGACGTAGAGCAAGATTTCCGTCTTCGATAGAGCTACGATGCTCGCAGGCGGCGCGCGTCCGCGCCAAGACCGCCGCATATCCACATTCTAGGGAGACGGGTCATGAAAGGAACGAGCGTGCGCAATACGACCTGGGACGAACTGGAGGTGGGCGCAACGGCCGCCCTCGACAGGACGTGCACGGCCCAAGACATGTTTCTGTTTGCGCACGTTTCCGGGAATCTCAATCCCGTCACGCTTCCGAGCAGTCCCGACCAGGCCAACCAGGGCGAGCCGGTGGCGCCCTCCCTGTGGGTGGGCTCGCTGGTGTCGGCCGTGCTCGGCAACCTGCTGCCCGGGCCCGGCACCGTCTATCGGGCGCAGAGCTTCAATTTCGTCGAGCGGGTCCGCATCGGCTCGCGCCTGCGCATCGAGGTCAAGTGCATCGAGAAGCGGGAGAAGCCGCTCGCCTTGTTCGAGACCACGGTGCGCGAGGAAGACGGGCGGGTGGTCGTCCAAGGCATTGCCGAGGTCGACGCGCCGCTGACCACCATCGTCACCGAGGCGCAGGATCTGCCGCACATCATCCTCGACGAGCACGATCATTTCGCCCCGCTGATCGCCGTGGCGAAGCGCCTGCCGCCGTTACCGACCGCGGTGCTCGGTCCCGACGACCGGCATGCGCTGGGCGGTGCCGTGCTGTCGGCCGAGGAGGGGCTGATCGTGCCGATCCTGGTCGGCGACGGCGGCCGCATCCGCGCCGCCGCCAAGGATCTCGGGGTCGATATCGGCCGCTTCGAGCTGATCGACGTGTCCGACGATCGCGAGGCCTCCAAGCGGGCCGTCGCCCTGGTCAACACCGGCAAGGCCGCGGCCCTGATGAAGGGCAATGTCAGTGCCGAGGCGCTGCTCGGCGCCGTCATGAAGCGCGACGGCGGACTGCGCGGCGTGCGCCGGCTCAGCCACGCCTTCGTGCTCGACGTGCCGACGCTCGACCATCTCCTGTTCATCACCGACTGCGCCATCAACATCGCGCCGGACCTCACCACCAAGGTCGACATCGTCCAGAACGGCATCGACCTCGCACGCGCCTGCGGCATCGAGACGCCGCGTGTCGGCGTGCTGTCGGCGGTCGAGACCGTGAATCCCAACATCCCCTCGACGCTCGACGCCGCGGCCCTGTCCAAGATGGCCGAGCGCGGCCAGATCAAGGGCGGCATCGTCGACGGCCCGCTCGCCATGGACAACGCCATGGACGTCACGGCCGCGCGCACCAAGGGCATCACCTCGCTGGTCGCCGGCCGGGCCGAGGTGCTGATCGTCCCCAACCTCGAATCCGGCAACATGCTGGCCAAGGAGCTGACCTTCGTGGCCCGCGCCGAGTCGGCCGGCCTCGTGGTCGGCGCCCGGGTCCCGATCATCCTCACCAGCCGGGCCGACAACGACCGCGCCCGCCTCGCCTCCTGCGCGCTGGCGCAGCTCTACATCTATTGGTGCCGGACGGGGCGCTCGGCCTGCACGATCCCGGTATTGCCCAAAGCGGCCGAGTGAGACGGCTGGACGGCCGCACTGACGGACGGCACATGGCGGGTGGCCTGATGGCCGCCCGGCTGGCCTGCGCCGATACCTTGCAGGCCCGGTGAGCCATCGCTAGCCTCGGTGGTGGGACGCGTTCGACGAAAGCGGATGCCGGTTTTGCGTCCGAACGCGCTCCGAGAGTTGATGGATAGAGCGTTTTCTTCACGCGAGCCGCCGTCCATGTCGCCTGGAAACGCTCTGGACGTGGCACCCGCGCCGCCCGCCGGCCGGGAGTCCCGGAGGAGATCGATGCCGATCACCCCCGCCGACTGGCGATCCGGGCCGCTCCGGCGGGCCGTTTCGATCGCGGTCGTGGCCGGCTCGCTGGTCGCCTCGCTGGTCGCCTCGCTGGTGCCGGCCGGCACGGCCGCGCAGCCCGCCGCGATCCCTCCGAACCAGACGGCCCCGGCGGTCGCGACGCCCGACGCGACGATCGCGGCCGACTTCGCCGCCGTCTCGGCCGCCGCGGCCGCCAGTCACCGCGCCCTGGCACCGCTCGACCGGGCGCTCGCGGCGTTGGCGGCGCGGCGCGGGGCGGTCGCCGCCGACCTCGGCTTCGATCGCGCCCGGGCCGCTCTGCGGCGCCACGACGAAGCGCTGGCGCGGTTCGCAGGCTTCGTCGCGCTGACGCCGTCCTGGCGCGACGCCGGACACGAGGTCGCAGCCGTGCTCGCGGCCGTGCGGCCGGAGGATGTCGACGCGCTCGCCGCCGCCACCGGCGGTGCCTCGGGCGAGGACGCGGCCACGCCGCTCGCCGCCTATCGGCAGGCCGTCGGGGCGCTCGGCGCGGCCGGCGGGTCGCTCATCGAGCACCTGCGGGCGCGCCGCGAGCAGGACCGCCTCGGCGGCGACGCGCGTGGCGGCAAGGACGATCCGCGCTATCGCCAGCTCGTCGCCCAGTACGGCGAGACCTTGGCCGACGCGTCGGTCTACGTGCCGTCGTCGCCGCCGGAGCTGTTTCGTCCGCGCGTCGCGCCGCCCGAAAGGGTGTTCGACGTGGCGCTGCTCTGGGACGAGCAGGATGCCGAGTGGTACCGGCTGCCCGCCGACGTTCCGGTCGAGGAGATGTTCCGCGACGTCTTCATCGCCTCCGGCAAGCGGCCGACGCCGGGCCAGCTCAAATACCTCGCCGGCATCTCGGCCCAGGTGACATTGCGGGCTGCCACGCTCGATGCGCTGGCGGAGTATCTTCAGGCGGCCGCCGGCGGCGACGGGCCGGCCGCGCAGGCCTTCGCCCGCGCGGCCGACAGTGCCGCCATCCGGGCGGCCCTGGCAGAGCCGTGGCGGCTGCGGGCCCGCTACGTCTACGACGCCGCCCACCGGGCCTGGATGCTCGGCGCGGTCGACCAGGTCCGGCGCGATCTGGTCGCGCAGGGGGCGCCGGCCGCGGCTGCGCTGAAGACCCTCGACGACACGCTGGAGCGCTACGGCCTGACGCTCGACTCGCAATGGGCCGCGGCGGTGCCGCCCGCGGTCGCCGACGTGCGGGTGACGGCATGGTTCGCCGACGATCCGGGGACCCGCTTCGTCAGCACCTGGCGGTTCGACAAGGACGCCGTGCGGATCGAGATCGACCAGGGCCGGGCCACCGGGGTGCGGCGTGGCAACACGGTGCAGACCGAGGGGTCGATCCCGGGCCGCAACTGCACGGCGACCGACACCCGCACGTTCGCGCCGAACGGCACGCTGACGTTCTCGGCGAGCTATTCCTGCGTGCGCGACGACGGGATCGTCGACGTCAACAACCGCGTCGGCGCCGGCACCTGGGAGCTGGTCGGCGCCGCCAAGCCCTCCGCCGGGCCGCGGCCGGCGCCGGCGCCGCGCCAGCGGTCGCGCTGAGACGCGCGCCCGACCGGGCGAAACTCACGCCGCGGCGGCTTCGGCCACGCTCCAGCCCAGCGCCTCGTCGGACCCGAATGCCCGCAGGCTGCCTTCGCCCGGCACCGCGACCTCGACGGGCGCGGCCGGCGGCGTATCGACCAGCGTCACGCGCTCCTCGTTCGGCGGCAGGCCATAGAAGGCCGGCCCGTTGAGCGACGCGAAGGCCTCGAGCTTGTCCAGCGCGTTCTCCTGCGCGAACACGGTGGCGTAGCATTCGAGCGCGGCGGGTGCGTTGAACAGGCCGGCGCAGCCGCACTCGGCCTCTTTCAGGTGGCGCAGATGCGGCGCCGTGTCGGTGCCGAGGAAGAACGATCGCTCGCCGCTCGTCGCCGCCGCCCGCACGGCGAGCCGGTGCTGTTCGCGCTTGGCGATCGGCAGGCAGTAATAGTGCGGCCTTATGCCGCCGCGAAAAATGGCGTTGCGGTTGATCATCAGGTGCTGCGGCGTGATGGTGGCGCCGATCAGCGGACCGCCGGCGCGGACATAGTCGACCGCCTCCTTGGTGGTCACGTGCTCCATCACGACCTTGAGGCCGGGGAACCGCTTTCGCGTCGGGTCGAGCACCCGCTCGATGAACACCGCCTCGCGATCGAAGATGTCGACCGTCTGGTCGTTGACCTCGCCGTGCACCAGGAGCGGCATGCCGGCCTTCTCCATCGCCGCGAGCACCGAAAAAATGCGGGCGACGTCGGTGACGCCGTGGCTCGAATTGGTGGTGGCGTTCGCCGGATAGAGCTTTGCCGCCGTGAAGACGCCGTCGCGATGGCCGGCGATCAGGTCGGCCGGGTCGGTCGCGTCGGTGAGATAGCAGGTCATCAGCGGCGTGAAGTTCACGCCCGCCGGGATCGCAGCACGGACGCGCTCGCGATAGGCCGCGGCCATTGCGGCCGTGGTCACGGGCGGCGTGAGGTTCGGCATCACGATGGCGCGGCCGAAGCGGCGCGCCGTGATCGGGACGACGGTGCGCAACACCGCGCCGTCACGGAAATGAACGTGCCAGTCGTCCGGACGCCGGAGCGTGATCGACGCCATGAGATCTCTCGTGGTCGTTGCAGGGCGCGCCCGGCACGATGTGCGGGGCGCAATCGGTCGCCGTCGGGCGACGGCCCCCGGACCCTACGACCGCGGCGGGCGGGGATCAACGTCTTGTCGGGGCGAGCGGGTTGCCTGCCATCGCCCGGGGTGGCGCCGCACAGTGGCGGCTTGGTCCGGGGGCGTTCCAGAACGGCCGTCTGGCGGGCTCGCCTGAAGCTCGCCCCGGTCTTGAAGGCGACACGGCCACGACCGCTCACAAGACCGCTCATAGGCCCCGCCCGTCGTGCCCGAAGGGGACCGATCGCAACGCCGTTGGGCGACGTCCGCGATTGCTCAGGCTGCTTTTGTCGGGCGTCGGCGGTCCTTTGAACCGGCTGCGCTTGGGAAGCGTCCAAGGCAGCGAGGCTCGGCGGCAACAACGCCGGGATCGAGCGTGTGGCCCTGACTGCACACGCTCGAAAACCTCGACGCATCGGATTCCTTTGGCGCGCGAGCCATCATGACCCACCGCAATCGACTGGCGCTGATGATATGTGTGGCCCTGGCTGCGGGCACCGGCTCGGCCGATCGGGTGTCGGCGGAAGGCCTCGGGGCGCAGAGCGCGCGAATCAACGCGCTCGGCGGCGCCGGAAAATATGCCGAAGCGATTCCGCTTGCGGAAGCCATGCTGGCGAGCCTCGAGAAGGGGCCGCCGACAAAGGATCTCGCCGGCGCGACGAACAACCTCGCGCAGCTCTACGGCGCCGTCGGCCGCGACGCAGAGGCCGAGCCGCTGTTCAAGCGCGCGATCGCGATCATGGAAAAGGCGGTCGGACTGGACTCGGTCGAAATCGCACCCGAGCTCAACAATCTCGCCGCGCTTTATCAGCGCCAGCAGCGCTATGCCGACGCCGAGCCGCTGTTCCGGCGGGTGCTCGCCCTGTCGGAGAAACAGCTTCCGTCGACACATCCAGATCGGGGCCGCGCCCTCAACAATCTCGCCACCAACTTCGAGCGGCAGGATCGCCATTCCGAGTCCGAGCCGCTATTCAGGCGGGCGCTCGCGCTCTACGAGAAGGTGGCGGGTCCGGAAAACCCGGCCGTGGCGACCGTGCTCAACAATCTCGGCCAGGTCGTCAAGGCCGAAGGGCGATACGACGAGGCCGCGCCTCTGATCAGGCGCTCGCTCGCCATCCGTGAGAAGGTGCTCGGCAAGACCCATCCGGATGTCGCGCGTTCGCTGAACAACCTCGCCGACCTGTTTCAACGCAAGGGCCGTTTCGCCGATGCCGAGCCGCTGTTCAAGCGGTCGCTCGCGATCCGCGACGCCACCGTCGGCCCCGATCATCCGGACACCGCGGCCGCCGTCGACAATCTGGCGTCGCTCTATCTGGCCGAAGGCCGCATCGCCGACGCTTTGCCGCTCGAGGAACGCCTGATCGCCGTCGGCCGCGCGCAGACGCGGATCGCGTTGCCGGTGCTGTTCGGCGCGCAACAGCTCGGGATGATGCCGCGCGAGACGGCCCTCGACGCGGCCCTCGACGTGATCCAGCGCAGCACGCGGTCCTCGGCCGCGTCGGCGGTCGACAAGCTCGCGGTGAGGCTCGCCGCCGGAACCGACCGTCTCGCCGAACTGGTTCGGAAGGACCAGGATCTCGCGAGCGAGGCGGAGCAACTCGACAAGGCGATCATCGCGGGGCTTTCGAGGCAGGCGGGACGCGATCCGGCCGTGGCCCAGCGCGGGCGGGAACGGCTCGCCGTCGTCGCACGAGAGCGTGCGGCCCTACAGAAAACCTTGGCCGTCGAGTTTCCCGACTATGCCGCCCTGTCGAATCCCTTGTCGCTCAAACAGCGGGAGGTCCAGACGCTTTTGTCCGGCGACGAGGCGATGGTGCTGTTCGCGCTCGGCGACAAGGAGAGCTTCGTCATCGCCCTGACGCGTGACAATGTCGACTGGCAGACGGTTCCGCTCGGGGCGGGCGCTGTGACCGAGAAGGTCGTGGCGTTCCGTAGAGGTCTCGATCTCGGTCGGACGAGCGATGCATCGGGAAACTCGCAGCCGTTCGACCTGGCGCTCGCCAACGAGCTCTACGCGGCCCTGATCGGCCCGGTCGAGACGCTGGTCGCGGGCAAACGCAGCCTGTTGATTGCGCCGGCCGGCGTCCTGACGGCTTTGCCGTTCCATCTGCTCGTGACGTCGATGTCGCCGGCTGCCGTGCCCGAAGCGATCGAAGGCTATCGCGCGGCGGACTGGCTCCTGAAGCGTCATGCGGTGTCGGTGCTGCCGTCGGTCGGAAGCCTGAAGGCGCTCCGCGGCTATGCCCAGCGCGATCGAGCCCCGAAACCGATGACCGGCTTCGGCGACCCGCTGTTCGACCCCTCGGACCTCGGCAGGGAAAACCGCTTTGCCACGCGTAGCGTGCCCGTCATCGCCTACACGGACTTCTGGAAGGGAGCGGGTGTCGATCGTGCGAGGCTCGCCGAAGCATTGCCGCAGCTTCCGGAAACGGCCGACGAGTTGACCGCGGTCGCCCGGGACCTCGCGGCCTCGGTGTCCGACATCCATCTCGGCGTCGACGCGAGCGAGACCACGGTGAAGCGGCTGGCCCTGACCGACTACCGCGTCGTCTACTTCGCCACCCATGGCCTGGTGGCAGGCGACGTCAAGGGCGTTGCCGAGCCGTCGCTCGCGCTTTCGATCCCGCCGCAGCCGTCCGCGTTCGATGATGGCCTGCTGACGGCAAGCGAGGTCGCCCAACTGAAGCTCAATGCCGACTGGGTCGTGCTGTCCGCCTGCAACACGATTGCCGGCGACAAGCCGGGTGCCGAGGCGCTGTCGGGGCTGGCGCGGACCTTTTTCTACGCCGGTGCGCGGGCCCTGCTGGTCACGCATTGGGCGGTCGATTCGGAGGCGGCGGCCCGTCTCACGACGTCGACGTTCGACCTGCTCAAGGCCGAGCCCGCGATCGGGCGTGCGGAGGCGCTGCGGCGCGCGATGCTCGGCCTTCTGAACGACAGCTCGTCGTCGAAATACGCTTATCCTGCCTTTTGGGGATCGTTCGCCCTCATTGGCGAAGGGGCTGTCCGCTGAAGTCCAGACGACGCATGGGGGCTGTTTCGGTCGCTGACTGCGCCCCTCCGGCGACAGTGGCAGGGGGATTCCACGGCGGTCGCCCACACGATCGAAGATCGCCTTTGCCGGCGCCGCGTGTGGTCAGGCGCGCGGATGCACCAGGGGAGGGTGCTGCGGATCGGCGGCGACGCCGCGCCGGACCCACGCGCTGAACGCCGCCTCGCAGGCCCGGCGCATCGACGGGGTGGCGGCGCAGGTGGCGGCCTTGTCGCAGTCCGGCACGGCCGTGCAGCGCCCGGGCAGTGTCGTGGGCAGTGTCGGGCGGGCCACCGAAGCGAGGCTGAACGGCCGCTCGCGAGCGCCGGGATCGAGCCGACCGCTGTCGACGGATGTGGCCGCGGGGGCGGACCGGAGGGGCAGGGATCGAAAGAACGGCGTCGTCATGCGCGGGGGCGCTCCAGTGTCGGTAATTCGCATTATATGGTTTGGATTATGCGAATTTCATGCCTCGGCGTTCTGCGACGCGCGAGTCCCGGGCGGCCGCCCGGTGCCGGACCGGGCTTTCGGTGCCGCCGGTTCGCCGGCGGCCGGCGAGGAGGCCGCACTCAGCGCCGTCGCCTCGTCCTGGGTCAACACCTTTCCGTCCGAGATCACCCCGGAGATCGCCTTCACGATGGTGCGCGCCGCCGGCGACAGGCCGATTCCGTGGCGCCACACCACCCGGATGGTCCGTTCGAGGATGGGGTCCTTGAGGGGCCGGTAGACCAGCAGCGGGTGCTCGCCCGGCGGCAGCGCCAGCCCCGGCAGCGCCGTGATGCCGACGCCCTGCTCGAGCAGGCCGTAGATGGTGACGAGGTTGGACACCTCGGAGGCGATCGACAGCCGCACATTGTGGGGCGCGATCGCATTGTCGATGAGGTTGCGGATGCCGTGCTCGAGCGTCATCGCGATGAACGGATGGCCCTGCAGGTCGGCCCAGCTCACCTCCGGCAGTTGGGCGAGCGGATGCGACTTGGGGAAGGCGCCGTAAAACCGATCGCGGCCGATCACCACGCCGTCGAGCGAGGGCGCCGCCGTCTCGAAGCTGCCGATGCCGAGATCCGCCTGGCCGTCCAGCACGGCCGTCGTGATGGCCGTGAGGTTCACGTCTCGCACAACGACACGCAGCCCGAGCCGCGAGGCCTCTCCGGCGATCACGGCCGGCATCAGCCGGAAGGCGATCGAGGGCAGGCAGGCCACCACGACCCGGCCGCGCTTGCGGGCGGCGGCCTCCTGGATGTCGGCGATCGAGGTGTCGACCTGGCGCAGAAGATGGCGCGCGGTGGGCAGAAACCCCATCCCCAGGCCGGTGAGCTTGACGCTGCGGGTGGTGCGGTGGAAAAGCGAGCTGCCGATCTGTTCCTCGAGCTGCTGGATCGAGTGGCTCAAGGCGGGCTGCGACAGGGCCAGTGTTTCGGCGGCCGCAACGAAGCTGCCCTTGTCGGCGACGAGGACGAAGGCGCGCAGTTGCCGGAGGGTCACATTATTCCGGTTCATCGAATAATCGTTTAGATCATTCGATTGGAAGACGCAATCAGAACCGTCGCATATATTTTGGGCGAGAGGCAGTGGATCGCTTTTCGGCAGCCCTCGCGGACATCGATCTTGGAAGGCTCATCATGGCGATTTCGAGCGCGCGCCCCGACGTTCTTCTGGTTCCGCTGATCGACGTGAACTGGCTGGTCTACGCGCCGTTCGATCCCGGCCGCGATTTTCGCGTCGACCCGCCGAAGGTCGAGCAGAGCGTCGGCGAGACGCGCGGCCTGTGCCGCCTGCTGAAGGACATGACGGGTGGCAAGTACATCCTGTCGCCGCACTCGGGCACCTATTGCCGCACCGGCTATTACGACGGCGAGATGCTGGACGTGTACCGCGAGGCGGTCGCCGACGGGGCCGAGCTGTCGGTCCATCTGCACGAGGAGATCAAGGGAGCCGGCACGCGCTACATGGAGCGCGACCACGTCACTGCCGTGTATCTCGACTGCAAGCGCCGGCTGGAGAACGCCGGCATCAGGCCGGTCGCCTATCGGGGCGGCCACTACGCCTACACGCCGTTCATGAACGAGCTCTTGCCGCAGACCGGCATCGTCATCGACTGCTCGTGCTCGCCCGGCGGCAACCATCCGGACCGCGAGGCGATCTGGGTCCATGCCGAGACGACCGGGTATTATCTGCCGATGAACCCGCGCCTGCCGGCGGCCGGCCAAGTGCGCTCGAAGGTGTTCGAGATCCCGATCGGTTGCGACGGGGAGGGGGCCGCCTACAAGAACCTCCTGCATGTCGAGCAGTCCGAGCTCTACAATCTGCAGCGGGTGTGGGGCGTGATCCGCGAGCGTGCGCGCCGCAGCGGCCAGCCGCAGATCGTGCATTCGCTGTTCCACACCGGCTCGGTCGGCAAGCCGGAATGGATCGAGCGATTCAAGCGCTTCCTCGCCTTCGTGCCGGACAACGGCGGCGAGTTCGTCACGACCGTGGAGGCGAAGGCCGCCTTCGACGCGAACCTGAAGGAGAACGCGGCGTGAGCGGCCTCTGCCTGCTGGTCCAGCCGATTCATCCGCGTGGCGTTCGTGTCCTCGAAGCGGCCGGTCTCGTGGTGCGTCAGGCGAGCGCGTCGACCATGGACGCGGTGGCGCGCGAGGTGAAGGACGCCGTCGCGGCGATCACCCGCAATGCCGGGTTCGATCGCGACGCCATGGCGGCTGCGCCTCGTCTGCGCGTGCTCGGCAATCACGGCACCGGCTACGATCCGGTCGACGTCGCCTATGCCCGCGAGATCGGCCTGCCGATCGTCTACACGCCCTTCGCCAACGTGCAGTCGGTCGCCGAGCACGCGATCTCCCAGATGATGGCGATCGCCAAGCGCGTGCGCGAATGCGACCGCGCGGTGCGCCAAGACAATTTCGATTACCGCTATGCCCGCGACTTCCACGAGCTGTCGGGCAAGACGCTGCTGATCTTCGGCTTCGGCAAGATCGGCCGGCGCACCGCCGAGATCGCCCGGCTCGCCTTCGCCATGCGCGTGCTGGTCTACAGCCCGAGCGCCGAGGATGCCGCCATCGTCTCGGCCGGCTGCGTGCCGGTCGGCGATCTCGGCCGCGCGCTCGCCGAGGCCGACATCGTCTCGTTGCATCAGCGCCTCACCCCGCAGACCCGCGGGATGTTCGACCGCGAGCGCATCGCCGGCATGAAGGCGGGGGCCGTGCTGGTCAACACCGCCCGCGGCGCCCTGGTCGAGGTCGACGCGCTCGTCGCTGCGGTGGAAAACGGGCATCTGCGCGGCGCCGCCATGGACGTGTTCGAGACCGAGCCGCTGCCGGCGGGTCATCCCTACGCGCGCTGCGACGGCATCCTGCTGTCGCCTCACACGGGCGGCGCGACCGAGGAGGCGCTGGAACGGACCGCCGTCGAGACCGCCCGCCAGGTCGTCGACGTGCTGGCCGGCCGACGCCCCGAATTCCTGGTCGATCCGGACGTGTGGGCCCGCCGCCGCGCCCCCGCGCACGCCTGATCCGAATCCCCGCGAACCGCCTCCCTCGAGAGTTAATCCATGATCAAGAGCAACAAGGTCAAAGCCCTGCAGAAGGAGGGCAAGCCCGCCTTCGGCACCTGGATCACGCTGTGCCCGCATCCGCGGGTGGTGAAAATCCTGGCGACGTCGGGCTTCGACTTCGTCATCATCGAGATGGAGCACACCGACTTCACCATGGAGACGGTCGGCCTGCTCGCCATGTATGCGCGCGAATGCGGCCTCACGCCGATCGTGCGGCCGCCCGGCACCCTGAAGCCGCACGACCTGACGCGGCCGCTCGACGCCGGCGCCCAGGGCCTGCTGCTGCCGTCGATCGACACGGCCGAGCAGTTCATGGAGATCGTCAAGGGTACGCGCTACCATCCCGTCGGCAACCGGCCGATGAACCTGCGCGGGCCGCACACCGATTACTTCGCCGGCGACCCCAAGCAGATGCTGGCGCATCTCAACAGCGAGACCATGCTGATCATCATGGTCGAGTCGCAGAAGGCGATCGCCAATCTCGACGCCATCCTGAAGACCGGCGCGGTCGACTGCGTGATGATCGGCCCCGATGATCTGTCGCAGGATCTCGGCATTCCGGCCGAGATGCAGAACCCGGTTCTTCACGCGGCGTACGAGCAGATCTTTTCCATTTGCCGGGCCAACGGCGTGCCCTACGGGCTGTCGGCGCAAAGCCCCGAGATGGCCGAGGACTGGGTCGGCAAGGGCTGCACCTGGATTCCCTACCAGAACGACGCCGCCATGGTGCTCAACGCGGCGCGCGCCGTCGTCCCCAAGCTGATGAAGGCCGGCGGCCGGGCCTGAACACGGAGCCGGTTGATCGAAATTCCGGTCATTCCGGGGCGCACCAAAGGTGCGAACCCGGAATCCTGCGGCAAGCTCCGCGTGTTCGGCTGGATTCCGGGTCCGGCGCTCTGCGCCGTCCCGGAATGACACCGAGGGGATCTTTGGAACCCGACATAACCCGCCAGACGGCTACGACGATGAACCAGAGCGCCGAGGATCGCCGCAACGAGGCGCTGGCCGAAGGATCGCGCCTCGCCGCCTCGCTGTTCGGGACTCTGGCGGCCCGTACGGCCGATCCGCCCGGCGTCACCCGCGTTGCCTATGGCGAGGGCGAGTGCGCCGCCTACGCCCTGATGGCGGACGCGGCGCATGCGCACGGTGCCGAGGTCGCCTTCGACGCCGGCGGCAACCAGTTCATCACATTTGCGGGACAGGACCGCTCGCGCACCCTCTACGTCGGCTCGCACCTCGACTCGGTGCCACATGGTGGCAATTTCGACGGCGCCGCCGGCGTAATCCTCGGCCTCGCCGCCGCCGCCGTTCTGGCGCGGCTTGGGCAGACAGCGCCCTTCGATCTCTGCGTGCTCTGCCTGCGCGCCGAGGAGAGCTGCTGGTTCCCGCACAGCTACATCGGCAGCAAGACGGCGCTCGGCCGGCTCGATCCTGCCGTGCTCGACACGGTGGTGCGCAGCGACACCGGCGAGACGCTTGCCTGGCACATGCGTGCGCTCGGCTTCGACCCGGAGGCGGTGCGCCGGGGCGCGCGCCGCATCGATCCGGCCCGGGCCGTCGCCTATCTGGAGCCGCATATCGAGCAGGGGCCCGTGCTGGTCGCCGAGGGACGGGCGCTCGGTCTGGTCACCGGCATCCGCGGCAGCTTCCGGTATCGCGACGCGGCGTTTCATGGGGCCTATGCCCACTCGGGCGCGACCCCACGGCGGCTGCGGCGCGATGCCGTGGTGGCGGCCTCCGAGCTGGTCGTCGCCATGCAGGCGCTGTGGGAGCGGATGGAGGCCGACGGGCATGATCTCGCCGTCACGTTCGGGATCGTCGGCACCGATCCGGCCCAGCACTCCTTCTCCAAGGTGCCGGGCGAGGCGCGCCTGTGCATCGACGTGCGCAGCCGGAGCGAAACGACCCTGGAGGAGGTGCGGCAGCGCCTTGTCGAGTTCGGCCGTGGCATCGCCGATCGGCGTGGTGTGCGGCTCGATCTCGGGCCGCTCGGCGGCAGCACCCCGGCCGTGATGGCGCCGCGGCTCCTGGACCAGCTCCGGGGCGCCGCCGTGGCGGCCGGCGTCGCGCCGATCGAGCTGGCGAGCGGGGCCGGGCACGACGCCGCGACCTTCGCCAATGCCGGCATCCCGACCGGCATGGTGTTCGTTCGCAACGAGAACGGCAGTCACAATCCGGACGAGCGGATGGACATGGCCGATTTCGACCAGGCGCTGGCCCTCGTCGTCGCGTTGTTGGAGCAGCCGCCGGCGCGTTGGGCGTGAGCCCCGCCCCCTTGCCCACTGCCCGGCCGTCCGGCAGCGGGATTTTGACGCACTGCAATAGTTTTTGACCAGCGAACGCCGGCGTGCCTATCATGCCTTCGTTCGCTCACATTGGTTCATCGGCTTCACGCCTGCCGCCATGCGGTCCGCGTGTTCCCAGGAGATCGCCATGAAGACCGGGACGCCCTTCGAAATGCCAGGTGACATCCGTAAGATGACCGAGCAGAGCATGGAGCAGGTGCGCTCTGCCATTAACAGCTATCTCCAGTTCTTCCAGCGTGGCGTGCCGGGCATGCCGGCGCTCGGCGGGAACGAGCTGAGCAACAAGGTCCTGAGCTATGCCGAGCGCAACGTCGCGACCGCGTTCGACTTCGCCCAGAGCCTGATGGCCGCCAAGGACGTGCAGGAAGTCCTGAAGATGCAGACGGAGTTCCTGCAGGGCCAGATGCAGGCCATGACCGAGCAGGTGAAGGATCTGAGCGAGACCGCCATCAAGGCCGTCACCGATTCCGCCAAGATGGGCGGGATGCCCGGAATGGGCGGAAAGTCCGGCCCGACGTCCTGATGCCGTGACTGGAGGCGGCTGCCGGGCCGACCGGCGGCCGAAGGCGGATCGCGTCTGCCGATGAACGACGCCGTCGCCGGGCCGCACGGCCCGGTGACGGCGTGGAGGAGGGGCGATTGCCGGTCGGCGTCGTACCCGCGTCGCGTTTTTGCGGCAGATTCACCCCCGTCCCGCCGGGCCGATTCGGCCCATCACTCCAGAGAAGGTTCGACCAGGAACATGCGAACGATCACCTTGGGGGTCGTTGCGACCCTGCTCGCCGTCGGCACGGCCGAGGCGGCGATCGAGATCTCCGCAGCCCGCATCGAGGCGGGCGAGATCGTGGTGCTCGGGCGCGTCATCCGCGCCAACGAGAAGGTCACGTTCGACGACCGCTTCGAGGTGGTGTCGGGACGCGACCGGCGCTTCGTCTGGCGCGCGGCCTACCACCCGGCCAAGTGCGTCGTCACGGTGAAGTCCGACCCGGACGTCCGCGACATCGTCATTGCCAATTGCGGCCAGACCGGCCCGAAGGGCGACGCCGGGCCGAAGGGCGATGCCGGTGTGGCCGGCGCCGTCGGGGCGACCGGCCCGCAGGGACCCGCGGGCCCGAAGGGCGACAAGGGCGAGGCTGCCGCGGCGCCGCGGCTCGCCGTCGGCACGGTCACGGAGGGGGCGGCTGCGGCCGCCACGCTCGTCGGCACGCCAGCCGAGCCGGTGCTGAATCTCGTGCTGCCCAAGGCTGCGCCGCCGCCAGCCCCGGCCGCTGTCGCGGTGCTGCGGGTGGTGACCAAGAGCTGCCAGGGCCAGGCCTCGTGCCAAGCGTCCTGCGAGGCCGACGAGGCGCTGCTCACGGCGGCGCCGAACCCGGCCGAGCGGACCCTCGTGGCGGCGACCTGGAGTGGCGAGGCCGTGCCGGCCGAGGTGCGGATCGTCTGCGGCAAGACGAAGTAGCAAGACGCTCCGTCGCGAGATCCGGGGGGCGACGGCGCGCACGCGCGTCGCCGCTGACGGATCTTGGCCTTGTATCGGCATATGAAGCATCGTCGCAGCCCGCGACCCGCTGGTGGGTCCCGCAGGCGGGCCCCGCCGGATGTTGCGGATCCGCCGTCGCCTCCCTAACCTGACGTCGTCGCATCACAGACGGCACATACAAAGAACGACGTCAGGGAGGATCAATGACCAGCTTCAACGGCTCGGGCGCCGGATCGCGGCGCCGTGGCGTTTCGCGGCGCGCTCTCCTGGGTGGCGCCGCCCTCGGCCTCGCGGCCCCGATGATCCTGCGCAGCAGTTCGGCCTTTGCGGCCTACCCGGATCGTCCGCTGCGAATCGTCGTCGCCAACTCGCCCGGCGGCCCCTCCGACATCATCGCCCGCATCGTCGCGGCGGCCCTGCAGGAGGCGATGGGCGGCACCGTGTTCGTCGAGAACAAGGGCGGCGGCGGCAGCAATATCGGCATGGGCTACGTCGCGCGCGCCGAGGGCGACGGCACCACGATTCTGCTCGCCACCAGCGCCTTCGTGGTCAATCCGAGCCTCTACGACACGCTGCCCTACGATCCGTTCAAGGACTTTTCCGCGATCTGCGAGCTGGCGACCTCGCCCAACGTGTTCGCCGTGAAGCCGGAGCTCGGCGTCTCCACCATGAGGGAGTTCGTCGCGCTGGCGAAGAAGAGCCCGGACAAGTTCAACGTCTCGACGCCGCCGGTCGGCACCACGCCGCAACTCGAGGCCGAGGTGCTGAAGTCGCGCGAAGGTCTCTCCGGCATGGCCAGCATCGTGTTCGCCGGCGGCGGCGAGGCCCTGCAGGCCCTGCTCGGCGGCACCGTGCAGCTCTCCTCCGGCGTGCTGGCGCCGGCGCACCCGTATCTGAAGGCCGGCACCCTGAAGGGCCTCGCCGTGACGGGCGAGCGGCGTTGGCACGACCTGCCCGACATCCCCACCATGGTGGAGGCCGGCTGGCCGGACTTCGTGTTCGAGACCTACACGGCGCTGCTGGCGCCGGCCGCGACGTCGCCCGACTTCGTGCGGAGGCTGGAGCAGGAGACGCTCGCCATTCTGGCCAAGCCGGAGATGCGCGAGAAGCTCACCAGGACCGGCTTCGAGGTGCAGGCCAGGACCGGCAAGCAGCACATGGAACGGGTGGCGCGCGAGATGCCGATGTTCCGCGACGTCATCAGCAAGGCCGGCATCAAGGTGAAGAGCTGAGCTTTGCGGATGCGATGCCGCTCGCTGCGGCATCGCATCCGGCGGACTACACAGGTCGAGGAGTGCTGTCGTGAAGGTCGTGAAGCTCGAGCCGATCGCCGTCAGCCTGCCGATGCGCAAGCCCGTGATCATGGCGGGCGAGGAGGTGCGCCGCGCCGACAACGTGCTGGTGCGCGTCACCGCCGACGACGGCACGGTCGGCTGGGGCGAGGCCGCCTCGGCGCCGACCATGACGGGGGAGACGATCGAGAGCATGACGGCCGCCATCCTTCACCTCGCGCCCGTGATCGAGGGCCGCGATCCCGGCGACATCGAGGGCGCGCTCGTCGCGCTCGACGGCCGCATGTACGCCAACACCGGCGCCAAGGCCGCGGTCGAGATCGCCCTGCACGACCTGGTCGGCCGGGCCACCGGGCGGCCCGTGCATGCGCTGCTCGGCGACAAGACGCGCGAGCGCGCGGCGCTGCTCGGCGTCATCGGCGGCGGCGACCGCGACGGCGATCTCGCCGACGCGGCGCGCAAGAAGGCCGACGGCTACACGGCGTTCAAGATCAAGGTCGGCATCGACGCGGCCGAGGCGGACGCCGCGCGCACTCGTGCGATCTGCCGCGTGCTCGGCGACGAGATGCTGATCTCGGCCGACGCCAATCAGGGTTTCTCCATGGAGGCGGCGCTCGCCTTCGTGCGGGCCGTCGCCGACGCCGGGCTCGACTTCGTCGAGCAGCCGGTCGCGGGCCACGATCTCGCCGGCATGGCCGCCGTGGCGGCCGCGACGACAATCGCGATCGGGGCCGACGAGGGCATCCACGGCATCGACGACATCCGCCGCCATCACGAGCACAAGGCGGCGCATGGCGTCAGCCTCAAGGCCATCAAGCTCGGCGGCCTGCGGGCCGTCGTCGCGGCGGGTCGGCTGTGCGACCGGCTCGGCATGGACGTCAACCTGTCATGCAAGACCGGCGAGTCGAGCATTTCCTGCGCGGCGGCGCTGCATGCGGCGGCCGTGCTGCCCGGCCTCGCCTGGGGCCTGACGCTGACCTGCCAGGCGCTGGCGAGCGACGTGGCCCGACATCCCGTGCCGATCCGCCGTGGCCATGCCGAGGTGAGCGACGGCCCCGGGCTCGGCATCGAGGTCGACGAGGCGCTGGTGCAGCGCCACCGCATCGCCGTGGCGCTGCGCAGCGTCGCCTGAAGCACGCGGACCACACTCCGGCGCGGGACGAGTTGCACATCCGGGCGGGACGATGCGCGTTCCGTCTATCGTGACGTTCGATCATGCCGCAGGCCGTTCCGATATGTCCGCAAGGGCATCGCCCTCGGGCCCGTGCGTTGCATGGCGGCCATCCATCGTGATGCTCAGGAACAAATCTCGTGCCGAGACCGCATGTCGTTTCGTGGAGCGCGGCGCGAGCGGTTCTGAATTTCAATGCGCGTCGCGCATCCGACACAACGTTGCGGTCGGCGCGAGCCCCGTGCCGCGCGTGACCCGGACATGAGCCGGCTGACCTATTACACGATATCCTTCGTGATATTTTACAGGCCACGTCGAGGTTCGAACCGCTGTGCAAGGTGATCGCGGACCGAACGGCACGTCCGGAAACGACTTGTAAACCGTTTCCGACCGGCCCGCATGCGCGCCACGTCTCCGATTCGAAACACGGCCGACCGGTCGAGGCCGCGCATCGTGCGCCGGTCCGTGAACCGCTTTTCGAACGCGCGAGGCTGCGATGAACGCCATCACCACCATCATCCCCGAAGAGCCCTGGGCCGGCTTCGCCGCCGGACCCTGGCAGGCCGACATCGACGTGCGCGACTTCATCCAGACGAACTACCGCCCGTATCTCGGCGACCGGCGCTTCCTCAGCGGTCCGACGGCGCGCACGCTCGGCGTCTGGGCCAAGCTCACGGACCTGCTGGCGATCGAGCGCCAGAAGGGGATTCTCGACGCGTCGGTCGATCGCCCGGCCGGCATCACGGCGCACGCGCCCGGCTGGATCGATCGCGACGCCGAGCTGATCGTCGGCCTGCAGACCGACGCGCCGCTCAAGCGCGCCATCATGCCGAACGGCGGGCTTCGCATGGTCGAGAACGGTCTCGAAGCCTACGGCTACACCATCGATCCGGCCGTCAAGGAGACCTGGACCAAGCACCGCAAGAGCCACAATCAGGGCGTCTTCGACGCCTACTCGACGGAGATTCTCGCCGCGCGCAAGTCGGGCATCGTCACCGGGCTGCCGGACGCCTACGGCCGCGGCCGCATCATCGGCGACTATCGCCGCGTCGCGCTCTACGGCACCGACGCGCTGAAGGCCTCCAAACGGCGCGAGCTGCACGAGATCGACGACGCCGTGTTCGACGAGAAGACGATGCGGCTGCGCGAGGAGCTCAACGAGCAGATCCGCGCGCTCGACGAACTCGCCGCGATGGCGAGGAGCTACGGCTGCGACGTGACGAAGCCCGCCCGCACCGGCCGCGAGGCCGTGCAGTGGACCTATTTCGGCTACCTCGCCGCCGTGAAGGAGCAGAACGGCGCCGCGATGTCGCTCGGCCGCATCTCGACCTTCCTGGACATCTATCTCGACCGTGACATCGAGCGTGGACTCCTGACGGAAGAGGGCGCCCAGGAGCTGATCGACGACCTCGTGATCAAGCTGCGCATCGTCCGCTTCCTGCGCACGCCGGAATACGACACGCTGTTCTCCGGCGATCCGACCTGGGTGACCGAGTCGATCGGCGGCATCGGCGAGGACGGCCGTCCGCTGGTGACTAAGACGAGCTTCCGCTTCCTGCAGACGCTGTTCAATCTCGGTCCGGCGCCGGAGCCGAACCTCACGGTGCTTTGGTCGACGCAACTGCCCGAGGGCTTCAAGGACTATTGCGCGAAGGTGTCGATCGAGACGTCGTCGATTCAGTACGAGAACGACGACGTCATGCGGCCGCACTGGGGCGACGACTACGGCATCGCCTGCTGCGTCTCGCCGATGCGGATCGGCAAGCAGATGCAGTTCTTCGGCGCCCGCGCCAACCTCGCCAAGGCGCTGCTCTACGCGATCAACGGCGGCGTCGACGAGAAGTCCGGGGAGGTGGTGGCGCACGGTTTTGCGCCGATCACGGGCGACACGCTCGACTACGATGCGGTCGTCGAGAAGCTCGATCCGATGATGAGCTGGCTCGCCAAGACCTACATCAAGGCCCTCAACGTCATCCACTACATGCACGATCGCTACGCCTACGAGCGCATCGAGATGGCGCTGCACGACCGCGACGTGCTGCGCACCATGGCATGCGGCATCGCCGGCCTGTCGGTCGCGGCCGACAGCCTGTCGGCGATCAAGCATGCCAAGGTGAAGGTGATCAGGAACAAGGCGGGTCTCGCCGTCGACTACGCCATCGAGGGCGACTATCCGGCCTATGGCAACAACGACGACCGCGCCGACAGCATCGCCGTGTGGCTGGCCGAGACCTTCATCGAGAAGATCAGGGCGCAGCCGCACTTCTATCGCGACGCGATGCCGACGCAGTCGGTGCTGACCATCACGTCCAACGTCGTCTACGGCAAGAAGACCGGCAACACGCCCGACGGGCGCCGTGCCGGCCAGCCCTTCGCGCCGGGCGCCAACCCGATGAACGGTCGCGACAAGAAGGGCTTCATCGCCGCCGGCGCGTCGGTGTCGAAGATTCCGTATGCCTGCGCACTCGACGGCATCTCCTGGACCGCCTCGGCGACTCCGGCGGCGCTCGGCCGGGTGCCGCAGGAGCGGCAGAAGAATCTCGCCGCCTGTCTCGATGCGTTCTCGGCCGCGTCCGGCCATCACGTCAACGTCAACGTCCTGAACCGCGAGACGCTGCTGGACGCGATGGAGCACCCGGAGATCTATCCGCAGCTCACCATCCGGGTCTCGGGATATGCGGTGAACTTCGTCAAGCTGTCGCGCGAGCAGCAGCTCGACGTGATCAGCCGGACGTTCCACGCGGCGATGTGAGCCGCGGCGAAGCCGCGCGACGGGAGCAGGACATGGCGGCGGACCACACGACGCAGGGCGCGGAGCTGTTCGGCTCCGACGCCTATTCTCCGGCCGAGATCCAGGACAAGGTCGAGAAGATCGGCGTCAACAAGGCACGTCTGCCGTTCTTCGCGAGCTTCATGCTCTCGATCGTCGCGGGCGGCTCGATCGGGTTCGGTGGCTTGTTCTTCTGCATCGTGCTGGCCGATCCGTCGCTGGGATTCGCCATTCAGCGCGTGCTCGGCGGCGTCCTGTTCTCGCTCGGGCTCGCGCTCGTCATGATCGGCGGCGCCGAGCTGTTCACCGGCAATTGCCTGATCGTGATGGCCTGGATGAACCGGCAGATCCGGACTGCGGAGGTCTTGAGGAACTGGGCGACCGTGTGGCTCGGCAATCTCGTCGGTGCGCTCGGTCTCGTCGGCCTCGTCTTCATGGCGCACCACACCGATCTCGGCAACGGACAGGTCGGTGTGGCCGTTCTCAAGCTCGCCGTCGGAAAGATCGCGCCGGACGCGACGACGATCCTCTTCAAGGGCATTCTGTGCAATGTGCTCGTCTGCCTCGGCGTGTGGCTCGCCTATGCGGGGCGCTCCGTCACCGACAAGATGGTCGGCATGGTGCTGCCGGTCGCCTGTTTCGTCGCGGCGGGGTTCGAGCATTGCGTCGCCAACATGTACTTCCTGCCGCTGGCGTGGCTGTTGACCGCCACCGGGCCGGTCCCCGAGGGGATCGATGTTTCGGCGATCACGCTGGCCGGCATCGTGCACAACCTGGTCCCGGCGACGCTCGGCAACATCGTCGGCGGGGCGGGCTTCGTCGGGGTCGTGTACTGGGCGATCTACCGCAAGTGCCTGGGCGGGCTGACGACCCTGCCGGTCTCCGCAGCACCGCGGGCGAGGATGCCGGACGCGGTGCCCGGTGCCCTTCGCACCGCGACGGGCACGAGCGAGGCATCGGGGGCGTCCGTCCATCACATCCCTGCTTCGCCCTCCGGCGTCAGCGTCGGGGCCCCGCGATGATCCGCCCGCCGCCGTCTCGCTGTCCTGACGGCATCGGGCCGGCCGGCGAGCTCGGCTTGCACAGGGCCGCCTTGCCGGGCCGCGTCTGCGAGCTGCCGCCCGGGTCCGGGCCGTATCGATCCGCGGAGGAGCCGGTCGGCTTCCTGCATTCGGTGGAGACTGGCGCAGCCGGGGACGGGCCCGGCATGAGGTTCGTGTTTTTCCTGTCCGGCTGTCCGTTCCGCTGCGTCTATTGCCACAACCCGGACACCTGGAAGCTTTCGGCCGGGCGTCGCATCGACCTCGACGAGGCTTTGGCCGAGGTGACGCCCTATCGGAGCTTCCTGCGCATGGCCGGCGGCGTCACCGTCTCGGGCGGCGAGCCGATGACCCAGCCGGACTTCGTCGGCGCGCTGTTGACGCGGTTGCACGACGAGATGCGGCTGCATACCGCCCTCGATACGACCGGCTTCCTCGGCCACAAGGTGGCCGACGACTGGTTCGACGCCGTCGACCTCGTGCTCCTGGACATCAAGCATTCGGATCCGGCCGCCTATCGGCAGATCACCGGGCGGGACCTGCAGCCGACCCTCGACTTTGCTCGCCGCATGGTGCGGCTGGAGAAGCCGATGTGGATCCGTTACGTCCTCGTCCCCGGCCTCACGGACGGGGCGGCCGACATGGCGCGGCTCGCCGATATCCTGGTCGATCTCGGCCCGCTGGTGCAGCAGGTCGACGTGCTGCCCTACCACCGGCTCGGCGAGCACAAATGGGCCGAGCTGGGGCGCGCCTATCCGCTCGGCGACACGCCGACACCGACGCGCGCCCAGGTCGCGGACGCAGTTGCGATCTTCAAGGATCGCGGCCTCGCGGCCCGGTGATCCGGGCCGCATCTCGGGTAGACTACAGTCCGAAAATCTGCCGGGCCGTGGTGCCGCGCACCTTGTCGCGGGTGCTTCCGGCGAGGCGGTCGACGCGGGCGAGGCAGCCGAACATGTCACCGATGGTGTGCGGATAATCCGAGCCGTACATCACCCGGTCGGCCCCGAACGCCCCGACCGCCATTTCCAGCGCGTCCTGGCGGAACACCACGGCGTCGCAATAGATCATCCGCATGGCGTCGGACGGCCGCATGAAATAGCTCGGCCGGTGGTCGGTCTTGGCCCGCGTCGCCGGGATCTCGTACCAGCATTGATCGAGGCGGCCGACCAGATAGGGCAGTGCTCCGCCGCCATGCGCCGCGATGATCTTCACCCGCTGGAAGCGCTCGAAGAAGCCATCGAGCATCATCCGCCCGACCGCCAGCGTGGTGTCGAACGTGAAGCCGATCGAGGCGGTGAGCTGGAACTCGTGCATGCCCATCTCGGCGACGCCGGGCGGCGCCGTCGGATGCACCAGCACGGGCAGTCCGAGCTCGTCGATGCGTTTCCAGATCGGCTCGAACAGCGGATCGGTGAGCGGCTTGCCGTTGATGTTGGCGAGCACCATCACGCCGACGGCGCCGCGGGAGCGCGCCCGCTCCAGCTCGGCGATCGCGGTCTGCGGATATTCCCACGGCATCGACGCCATGAAGCGGATGCGGTCCGGATAGGCCGTCTGGGCGTCCGCCATGCTGTCGTTCATGATGCGGGCCGCCTCGAGCCCGATCGCCTCGCCGCCCCAGTAGACGTTGGGGCAGGACAGCGACATCACCGCGATGTCGATGCCGGCCTGGTCCATCTTCTTGATGCGCAGGTCGTAGTCGAACATCGGCGGCACCGGCGTCATGAACGGCGCGCCGTCGAGATGGATGGCGTGCAGGCCGGGCTGCACCTCCTTGGTGGTGTAGCGCGGTCCGCCGTGCTGCTTGAGCAGGTCGAACCACGCGTGGGTGAGCATGTGGGTATGGACGTCGATGACGGGAGACGTGGACACGTCGGGCCCTTTCTCGGGTGCTGAACGGGCGTTCGGAGGGAGGTCGGGAGGTCAGTCGATCTTGGTGGCGAAGGCCTCGACGGCGCGCGCCCAGCGCTCGCGGTCGGCCTTGACGATGGCGGCGAACTCTTCGGGCGTGTTCGGCGGCGACGGGTCCATGCCGAACGTCACCAGCAGGGCGCGAAAATCCGAGCTCGCCTGGATGCGCTGCAGCTCGGTGGAGAGCAGCGTGACGATCGCGGGCGGCGTGCCGGCCGGGGCCACCACGCCCTGCCAGGCCTGCCAGTCGAAGCCCGGCACCGTCGCGGCGATCGGCGGCACGCCGGCGATCAGCGTGGTCGGCGTTGCGGCCGAGCTGCCGAGCCCGATCACCTTGCCGGCCTCGATGTTCGGGATCGCCGCGGTGGCGTCGGCGAAGGCCATGTCGATCTTGCCGGAGAGGAGGTCCGGCAGGGCGGCCACGATGCCCTTGTAGGGCACGTGCTGGATGTCGAGGCCGTACTCCTTTTTGAGCGCCTCCATGAACAGGTGGTGCGGGCTGCCGTTGCCGACCGAGCCGTAGTTGAACTGTCCCGGCGTGGCCTGGATCGTCGCGATGGCCTCCTTCAGGGTGCGGGCCGGGAAGTCCGGCCGCGCGATCAGGAAGAAGTTGACGGCGCCGAGCTGGGCGATCGGTGCGAAGTCACGCTCCGGATCGATCGTCGACTTTTTGTACATGGCCGGACTGATGCCGAGCGTCGTCGAGGTCGCCATCATCAGCGTGTAACCGTCCGGCACCGCCTTCGCGACCATCTCGGCGCCGATCAACGTGCCGGCGCCCGGCTTGTTCTCGATCACCACGGGCTGCTTGAGGGCGGCGGAGAGGCGCTCGCCGACGGCGCGACCCAAAAGGTCGGTCAGTGCGCCGGGCGGATAGGGCACGACCAGTCGGATCGGCTTGACGGGGTACTCTTGCGGTTGGGACGGAGGCTGGGCCTGGGCCGCGCCACTGCCGTGCAGCAGCGTGGCCGCGGCCCCGGCCAAGGCGCCGAGAATTGCGGCCCGACATGAGAAAGAACTCCACGGCATGGTCGTCTCCGGTGTCGAACGATATGGATTGGCGACGGGACGCGGGTCCGGCCGGATGTCGGGGCCGACTGCGCCGGTCACTGAAATTCCAGGTCCGATACCGCGGACCGGCCGGCCGTATCGTCACATCTCGCGCCGGTTGCCGGCGGCCTCTTGGGCGCGGCATCGTCGCGGCGGTGGCATGCGGCTGTGCTGGTGGGTCGTCGTCTCGCGGGTCGTCCAGCGTCGGACGTGGGCATCGTTTCCGCACTCATGGCACGGCGGCGCCCGGTCCATCAAGACGCGCGTCGGTGGAACAGCCACCAGGTTCCGGCCGTACAGGCGAGCACCAGGGCGCCGATGGCGGCCGAACCGATCAGTGCGACGGCGGGACCCGGCCCGTCGATGACGGCGGCATAAGCGACCGGCGCGAGCGCCGAGACGAAGAAGCTCGCGGCGGTGAGCCGGCCGACCAGCCCGCCATAGGTGCGGTGGTCGAACAGCACCAGCGGCTGGGTGCCGCGCACGATGGTGAGGAGGCCGTTGCCGGCCCCGTAGGCGAGGGCAAAGCCGGCGCCGGCCATTGCCGAGACGCCGCCGAACAGGCCGACGACGAAGCAGGCCGGCAGAAGCGCCGTGGCGATCACGCCGAGCACCAGCGGGCTGAGCGTGCGGCCGAACATCACCTCGCACAGTCGCGCGCCCGACTGGCCGATGCCGCGCAGGGTCGACAGCCATACGGCGAGCCCGGCGCCGGTGCCGAGCCCGGCCATGATGCCGATCATGTGCGACGACATGCCGGCGGCCAGGAACGCCGTCAGGGTCACGGCGGTCGCATAGAGGGAGGCGGCGACGACGCGGTCGCGGCGGCTCGCCGCAAGCGGCGGCGGCACCGGCGGCCCGTCGGGCGGCGGGCCGCCGTAGCGCGCGTCGGGGATCGACCTGTGGATCGGCACGGTGGCCAGCGCGAACAGCCCGTAACACACGACGGCCCCGCGCCAGCCGAGCGCGCCCGCGAGCGCGTGGCCGATCGGCCAGAACACCGAGGAGGCGAGGCCGCCCAACAGCGTGATCTGCGAAATCGCCGGACGCGCCCCGGCGCCGCCGATCCGCACCAGCGCCGCGAAGGCCGCCTCGTAGAGGGTCGCCCGCATGGCGGCGCCGAGGCAGGCCCAGGCGGTGAGATACGTGGCCGTGTCATGGGCCAGCGCGAGACCGATGCAGCCGACGACGGTGAGCAGCGATCCGGCCGTCATCACGCGGCGTCCGCCGAACCGGTCGATCGCCCGGCCGATCGCTCCCGACAGGAGGCCCATCACGACGAGGGCGACGGCGAAGCCGCCATAGACGGCGGTGCGCGACCAGCCGAGCTCCTGCGCCATCTCGTCGCCGAGCACGCCGATCAGATAATAGGACACGCCCCACAGCACGAGCTGCGCCAGCCCCAGGCTCGCCACCAGACGTGGAGTGATCATGCCGGCTTCTGCAATGGCGGCCTCGCCGGCGGACTGCGGTCGCCATCGCCGAGCGGGCGCTGCATCAGCACGGTATCGAGCCAGACCCCGTGCTTCCAGCCGACCGAGGCGAGCGTGCCGACGAGGCGGAAGCCGGCGCGCGCGTGCAGGCGGACCGACGCCGCGTTGGCGGAGTCGCCGATCACCGCGACCATCTGGCGAAAGCCGCGCGCGGCAGCCTCGTCGACGAGCTCCGCCAGCAGGGCGCCGCCGATGCCCCGCGCCTGCAAGCGTGGCGTCACATAGACCGAGCTCTCGACCGTGCCGGCATAGGCCGGCCGCGAGCGATAGGCCCCCGCATAGGCATAGCCGACGACCGCGCCGCCGATCTCGGCCACTAGATACGGGAAGCCGCCGGTAAGCACTGCGTCGCGGCGGCGCGCCATCTCGGTCGCGTCGGGTGGATCGACCTCGAAGCTGGCGCGGCCGTGCCGCACCGCATGCGCGTAGATGGCCGTGACGGCGGCGATGTCGGACGGCGTGCAGTCGCGCAGCACGGGACGGATAAGATCGGAACGGCAGGACACGGAAACCTCGCAGCAGCGTCGACGAGACGGTCGTCGTCCGCACCTTGCGCTGCGCGCCTCGAAGACTGAAGCTTATAGGACTTATGCATCGGATAAGGATTCGTTTGATGAAGGGCCTCTCCCTCGATCAGCTCCGCACCTTCTGCGACGTCGCGGCGCTCGGCAGCTTCTCGGCCGCCGCCGAGCGGGCAGGTCTCACCCAGCCGGCCGTCAGCCTGCAGATCCGCAGCCTCGAGCGGCGGCTCGGCGTGCGGCTGATCGAGCGGGTCGGGCGGCACGCGCAGCCGACGCCGGCGGGTCGTGATCTGCTCGTCCACGCCAACCGCATCGGCGAGGAGATGGCGAGTGCGCTCGCAGCGGTCGCCCCGCATCGCGCCGGTACGGTCGGCCGGGTGCGGATCGGCACCGGCGCGACCGCGTGCATCTATCTGCTGCCGCCGGTCCTGCGGGCGCTGCGCCGGCGGATGCCGGGGCTGGAGATCATCGTGCAGACCGGCAACACCACCGATATCCTCGACCGCCTCGAGGCGAATGTGCTCGACGTCGCGCTGGCGACCCTGCCGGTGGCGGGTCGCAGCGTCCAGGTCACGCCGGTCTACGAGGACGAGCTGGTCGCCGTCTTCCCGGCGGCGGAGGCCGCGCCGGCGCGGCTCACGCCGGCCGTGCTGGCCGAGCGACCGCTGCTGCTCTACGAGGCCGGCGGAAACACGCGCCGGGTGATCGACCGCTGGTTCGCCCGCGCCGGCCGCACGCCCAAGCCCGTGATGGAGCTCGGCAGCGTCGAGGCCATCAAGGAGCTGATCGGCGCCGGGCTCGGCTGGGCCGTGCTGCCGCGGCTGGCCGTCGACAATGCCGAGGCGCGTCGGCGCATCGCAATCCGTCCGCTGGCACCGCGGCTCGTCCGGTCGCTCGCCGTGGTGCTGCGGCGAGACAAGCGGCTCGAGCGTGGCTTGCGCGCCGTCGTCGATGCGCTGTCGGCACTGCCGGAGAGCCGCGGCCGCGATGTCGCCCAGGGCCGGCCGGCGGCGCCGCGCGGGCGGTGAGGTCCGGCGCGGCACGATCAAGAGCCGCGCCGCAATGTTGCTAGCAATCGGTTTCTGTGGATCGACAAATGCAGTCGAGTTTACGCAATCGAATTAATCGAATGTTTGCGCGCGCGGTCTACATGTGATTGTCGACCAAGAACTGGGAGTCGGACATGCTCGATCTGGCCCGCGACACGACGCCCCGCACCATTGCCGATCCGCTTCCCGACGCGTCCGGCGCGCCGGCCGTGCTGGTGATCGACGACGATCCGGTGCACCGGATGGTGCTGTGCAAGACCTCGGAACGCGCCGGCCTCGTACCCACCGCCGCCGGGTCGTTTGGAGCTGCGATATCGCTGCTGCGGCGGAACGCCTATGCGGCCATCACGCTCGATCTGTCGCTCGGGACACGCAACGGCCTCGATGTTCTGCATGCGCTCGCCGGGATGCGCTGCCGCACGCCGATCGTCATCGTCAGCGGAACCAGCGCCGGCATGCGCACCGAGATGGCCTCGCTCGCCGGGCTGATGCAACTCGACGTGCGCCGCACCATGGCGAAGCCGGTCGACCTGGCGCTGCTGCGCCACGAACTGACTGCCATTCGCCACGAGAGCGAACCGACGGCGCAGCGCCTGACGGCGTGAGCGGACCGGGTATCACGCCTGCAGGGGCGGCTAGGTGTCGACATGGCAAAGGTGAGGTGGGGTGCCGCGAAAGAAGAAGCGGCCCCACATAGTTGTTCGCGACGGCGACAGGCCGCCGGCCGCAACAGCGTGGAGCCGCTCCTGATGTCGACGCGTCGCCCTGGCGCCGAGCCGTTACCGATCCGTTGTCGAGCCGGCCGCCGGCGGCATGGCGGCATGGCTAATCCTCGACCGGCGCCGGGCTCCGTCAGGTCGGCTCACAATGCCTGAAGCGATCATCGCTTGCCGACCGTCCGACCCGGCAATCTGATCATGTCACGTCACGTCACGTCGCGCCGCACGGCGCCGGCGACGCCGTGGCGCTCGACAATGCCCTCGGATATGTCGACGATGCGCGCGATCCGCTCCGGACCCTGGCCGCGCGCGAGGAATTCGAGGTGCTCCGGCCCGCATTCGATGAATTGACGCCGCGGCGCCGCTGCATCCTGGTCGCGTCGCGGGTCGCCTCGGCACCAGATGCGATGGCTTCCACGCAGACCGAATCGATCGACCGATGAAAGCCTGCCCGATTCGGAACTGGCCGCGTTCCAACCGTGCCATTTGAGAGCCGATTGTCGCGGTACCGTCCGCAAGGAACGCGCGCTTGCCGAGGCGCGGCGGTGTCCCGATTGCGATGCGGGCGTGTCATGCTTGAAGGGAAAGGAAAAAACCAGGGAGTGTGAAGGCTCTGGCGCGCCAGCCCGAACAAAACTGCGAACACCTATGTGATTGAAATCCAGTTGTGAATTCGCTTTATCTGGCGCGACTCGGTTTGACCCGCAGGCATCTCGACCAGATGACCAGTCTGTCGGCTCACCTGATATGGGACCGGGCGCGAGCATCACGGTGGCAGTGAATCCGATCCGTGTCGGTTTTCAGGGCTCAGTGTCGGTGCTCAGCCAGCCGGGATTCTCCGGGATCTGTCGAAATCAGCTGGGATGGCGAGTGCTCCGGCGGATGGCCTCTCGGCGGCGGCGCCAGACACCTGTAAATCAATTTCGGGTCGGGGGGCGTGTCTGCCGAAGCGGCTCAGACATACTCATGCGGGAGGGCGGGGGAACGAGATCTTGCCGAGCGGTTCGACGGCGAACGCGGCGACCACCGGGGCACAGCCGTTTCGGGACCTGGGGGCCTCGAAGGCACTTGGAAGGCCTTCAACTCGGCGAGCAGCCGCCGACAGTCGAGTAGACCGGCGCACCCATACTGGGGAACGGTCCGGATCTGTATTGCGTCATGGTGCCTTACCTTCGGGCCAGCAACGGCTACAATGTCGCTGCGGGGATATTCCGGCGTGTTCGGCCAATCCTGGCAAACGAACGCGATACTTTGTCCTACGTTGCTCCCGATCTGCTCGAGCAATGTGCAAAATCGCTTGCCAAGCCGCGCATCCCTAAATTCGCATCCGGCGACTTCCCGATCAACCGACGTCGTTGAAACGTCTCGGGCGGGATTTTCGCGCACAGTTGCGCGCGCACAGCGGCCCCCATGGAGCACCTCCCGAAGCAGGTGCTCACCAACGAATCACAACAGATTCTTTCGATTTGAGGAGTTGTCCCTGCGGAACCGTTCAAGAGCACCGGAAATGTGGGTAATCGAAAGATGCGATCGCCCGTGCGGGACATGAACGTCCTGCCGATGACCGATTAAACGCTTGTGTGTGAAGCGCTTTTCAGTTCCTGATCGCTTCCTTCTCCGTCTCGGTGAGCCCGATCATTTCGGACTCGCCGAGGGTCGAATAACCGAGCACACGCACATTGCTGTTCGGATCATAGCTTTGACGGCCATCTGGCCGCCGCGGCTTTTCGGGCTCCCGCGGATCCCCGTGCGGGCCGTCCCCGCCGCCGTAGCCCAGGATCTCGACGATGATGACCGAGGCTTGGTTGTCCCCGGGCCTGGAGGCGGTGGGGTTGCCTGCTTGTTGCGTTCCTGCGGTGGCGTTCGAGGCGGTCGCGAGCTTGCCGACATCGGGCGCGACCACGGTGGGTATGCCGCTGATCTTGCCCTGGGCCTGGATGTTGTCCGCATTCGCGATGTGCACGGCGAGAATGCTGAGGTCGCCCGAGACCCGGATGCCGGCGTCCCCGGCGTCCACGGTACCGCGCGGCGCCAGCAGATAGGCGTCGGACCTCCTCGCGAAGGACTGGGTCTGCAGCACCGCGATGCCGGCCCCGCTGACCAACCCGCCGAGGTCGACGGTCTCGATGTCGTCGGGATTGAAATTCACCTTGAGCGGCGGGTAGGAGAGCGTCGTTCGGGCGCCCCGGCCGGCGTCGATGTCGCCGTTCGAGGACCACATCAGGATATCCCCGCCGTACCAGGTCATGACGCGGCTGGCATTCACCAGAACGCTCTGATCGGTGAATGTGCTTATTCCGCCGCCGGCCAAAGTGAGGATGCCGAGATAATTCGGCTTCAGGTTGGTGTTCGGTTCGGTAGCCACCGAGCCGACGAGGATCGAGCCGCCCGGCCCGAGGATGGAAATATCGCCGCCCTTCTGGGTCTGGAGGGTGGCGTGCAGCAAGTCGAGATCGCCGGTCTTCACCAGCCGATTGGCGCCGTTGGTGCCGCCGTCGAGGGCATTTCGCGTATAGCCCCACTCGGCCGGGAAAAGCGTATCCACCATTTTGTAGCCGACCTGATACTTCAGGTAATTCTCGCCGTCGACCTGGCCGACGGACTTCAACGTGGCCATGTAGAGATCGACGACGAAGATATCCTGCAGCGCCTTCGAGAGGGCGTTGAAGACCGGCCAGGAGATCTTGTCCAATGCGAATTGCTGCTTGCCAAGGAACTCGCGCAGCTCGGCCATGTGTGCGGCGGGCGAGCCGCCCTTGATCTGGCTGACAAACACCTGTTGAACGCTCGGGTCGAGGGTCTCGAACAGGGCCAATTCCAAGCCGGTGGCATTCTTGAGGCCCACGGCGGTGTGGTCGTCGGACAGGTAAACCGCTTTGCCCGACTTGACCAAGAAGTCCGCGAAGTCGGCCTGATAGGTCTTGAAGCCGGTGCCTTTGGCGGGGTCCAGGTAGGCGTCGATCACACCCTGATAGTTGATGCCCTTGCCCACCCCGAACATGGCGACGATGCTGGCGCCGGTGTTCGGCAGCAGGTAGTTGCGGATGCCGCTGAAGCACACGTAGTTGCAGGTATTGGCGGTCGTCACGATGGGTCCGAGAAACGCCGGATTCGGTGGCATGACCGGTTGCAGTGATGAGGTCTGCCAGTTGCCGACCGGGAAGCGGTAAAAGATCGGTACCGACAGCAGCGTGCTCGGCGACCCCGGCGGAACATAGGTGTTGCCCTGCTGAACGAGCATTCCGTTGTTGCCGATCGATTGAATGCCTTCGGGAAACAGCGCCAGCGTCGTCGTGTCGTAGGCCAGCGGCAGAAACGGGCCGAGATCGCGGCCGGCCTCGACCAGCAGGAATCCCGGTCCGGCGATTTGCAGGCCGCCGTAATTGTACTTGCCGGTGTAGCGGATATCGCGACCGGCGATGACGCTGCTGACGTCGTCGAGATTGACGTTCTGGGCCACCATGTTGAGATCCAGAATGTCGCCGCCGGCCCGCACCGCAACCGCTCGGTTGCTCGAGAACAGATTGCCGCCTCCGATATTTCCGGTCACGGCGTAGAGGTGGTTGATCCCGGTGTCGCCGGAATGCGCGAGCAGCGCCTTCGAGGTGCCGGCGTCGTACCCGTTGTTCGGCGCAAAGGGATTGAAGGCGGCATCAATCAGGGACGCCCCGGTCGAGACGGGCGTTCCGCTGATGCTGCCGTTGGCGAGGAGATCGAGCCCGCCATTCAGCGAATCGGCAAGCACGACGCTGTCCGCCACCGTGATCGAGCCGGTGAAGGCAACGGCTTCGAGGCTCGACGGATAGAGCTTGGCCACGGCTGCGGCCGCCGGCGGGGCCGACAGGGTGATGTTGCCGCCGCCGGACGAAAGGCGGACCGCGCTGTCGGGTCCATAGGTCTCCATGGAATAGGAGTAGCCGCCGAGGGTCGGAGTTTGCTTTCGCAAGGCCGGCGGGTTGACGATGCCGGACAGTGAGATCGAGCCGCCCGCCGTCAAGGCGATCTGACCGGAATCCAAGGCCAGCACCGTCCCGCTCGTCGTCTTTCCTGTCGGCACGTCGCTGATCACTGACCCGCGCACCAGGATCTCGGCATGGCCCGAGCCCTCGTAGAAGGTGCCGCTGGCGAGCGCGCGGCCGACGCTGATCGTCATGTTGCCGCTGTCGTAAAGATGAAGTACCGGCGTATTGAGCTGGCCGTTGACCGTCTGGCTGAGACCGCCGCTGACCCGTCCGGTGGTCGGCAGCGACACCGAGAAATCCCTGACGTCGCGCCCCGCCCTCAGGGTGACGTTGCCGCCGATGCTCATCACCCCCTGGTCGAAGCTGCTGAACTGAATCCACCATGCGGATTGCTGCATCATCGTGGTTCCGCTCGGCTGGAAAACGCCGGCCCCGAGCTTCAGGAGGTAATTGCTCGTGTTTTGCAGTCCGATCTCGGTGGTCGACAGCAGCCACGGGGAATAGAACTGCGCGAACGACAGCGTTGCACTCTGGCCCGCGTTCTGAACGTTCTGGAAGCCGATGACGTCCTGCTGCGCCTCGATGGTGATGTCGCCGCCCATTTGCGGAAATGCTGCGGCGTTCGGCTGGCCGAATTGCGGCCTGGTGGCCGCGTTCTTTTCAAAGGCCAGCAACAGTTGCGGCTCGTAGAATGCGAGCGGATTGTTGGCGACCAGACGAGAGCTGGTGATGGACCATTGCGGGTCGCTCAGCGCGACCGGCAGCGCCGTGTTCACCCCAGCCGTGTAGATCACCCCCGGCGCGGCCTGATCCGTCAGCTCGAGGTTGCGCGCCGCGGCGATGTCGATGGCGCCCGTCCCGGTCCGCAGCATGGTCGGAACATTGACGGGCACGCGCACCAGCGAGTTGGAGGACCCGACCACCGTTTCGTCATAGGTCGCGTGCGCGGTGACGATCACGTTACCGTGCCCCGCATTGGCCGCCGACGCGTTGTCGCCGAACGTCGCGAGCGACACGACCGCATTGGGGTTGGCGCTGCCGATATCGGCGCCGGCCGTCACCCGGTAGGACCATGATCCGGGCGATTGAACCGTCTTGGTGTTGGCACTCGCGGTGCCGCAGCCGACCGTGCAGACCTGCAGGGTGGTTGGAAAGACATCGGCCGTGACGAGTGCCGCGGCGGTCGGGCTGATCCCGTTCGCCGACAGCGCGTAGGGAGCGACCGGAACGGGCAGCACGGCGCCGTTGTTGTCCAGCCGATAGCTGTTCAGGTAATATTCGACGTCGGCGCCGATGGTTCTCACGGCCCCGTTGGCTGTCGGATTTGTCGCGGCTTTTATGTAGGCCAGCACATTCGAGAGGTAGGTGGCATCGTTGTAATTGCGGAATCCGAAGAACCCGTCGCTGATCGAGGCGGCGATGTTGACGTCGCGGACCGCACGCAAGCTCAACGTCCCCGGCTCGAGGCCGAGCCGATAGATGAAGTCGATATAGCTGGTGGCGAAGTTGTACTTGTCGGTCGCCGCGAGGGCGGTGTTGTTGCTGCTGTAGGCCGTTCCGGCGGCCAGATTCCAGTTGGTGGCGACGGTGATGTCGCCTTTGTTGACGGTCGTGCGCGAGTTGATCAGGTCGATGCCGGGCTGCAGATGCACCGCGCCTGCCGTCGTTCCGCCCTGTCCATTCGCCTGCAGATAGCTGCCGAGCCGCGTCCGGGCGCCGGCGAAATCGTCGGCCGAGAACCAGGTGCCCTGGGAGACGCGCGCCAGCACGTCGCTGTAGAACAACGAATGGGCCGTGTTCACGGTGGTCGGCGTGAAGATGGCGGTGCCGGTGCCGGTGTCGGTGCGGTTGGTCAGCAGCAAGGTGTATCCGGCCGCGTTGGCGTCCGCCTGGAACACGCCGTTGGTCAACGTGCCAGACAGAGCCGACGACGAGGTGATCTTGATTGATCCTCCCGAGCCTCCCTGAGCCGCAGTTGTCTGGGTCAGGGTCGGCGTCTCGTAGGCCGCCGTGCCGATCGAGGTGATCGACGCCGTTATCCCCATGCTCACCGTGACGGTGGGCGCGGCCGTCTGGCCGGTGAACGAAACGGTGGCTTTAGCGCTGTAGCCTTCGCCGCCGTTCAAGTTGGAGAGCGAGAGGAGCTTGTAGGTGGCCGACTGGACCGACGCCGTCGCCTTCGTCGCGCCGCTTCCAATCGTGAGTGCGGTGGGCGCACTCGTGAAACTCACCGCACTGGTGGTGGGGATAGTGACGCCCGTCCATTGGCCGCCGGTGATGATCGCCGTGCCGATGACGACCGAATTTCCGCTGCTGTCCGTGACGTTCACAGACGCGCCGTTCGCCAGCGTCGTCGCGACCGGGTTGATGCTGACTGTTCGCAAGCCGGCGTTCACCGTGGCGCTGGCCGGGGTGCCTCCATTCGCCAGGCCGGTGGTGTTCGGCTGTGAAAAGGTCGCGGTGGGGAAACTGCTGAATGTGCCTTGGGCGAGCGTGCTGACCGTCAGTGTGACGATCTTCAGGCTGCCGATGATGGTCAACGTCTCGGAGCCCGTGGTCAGCGTGAAATATGGCTTCGAGGTGTATCCGCTTCCGGGGGTGATATCGAGCTTCCAGCCGGTGACGTTGGTGAGCTTGCCGTTCACCATCGTGCCGTCGGAATTGAACCAGCCGGCCGGATCGATGATGCCGTCCCAGATGACCGCCGTGCCGTTGGAGGCCCGCAAGGCCGAACCGTCGATGCCGTAGCCGGTGTTGCCGGTGTCGAAGGCGACGTAGCCTTCGACATTGACGGCGCGGGCGCCGCTGACGGTGGAGCCGATGTTCTGAATCTTGACGTCGGAAAGGCCGTCTTCCGGCGCACGCAGCTTCACGGTGCCGCCGCTGAGACCGCCCTTGGTGCCGCCGGAGACGTCGATGGTCGAGCCGGCTTCAAGATTGATGCCGCCGATCTTGGTGGTCGGATTCCAGGGCGCGTTCCAGCCGACGCCGATGACGACATCGCCGCCGCGTTCGTCGGCATGGGTGGTGGACGCGCGGATCGAGCCGGTCGAGGCCAGGCGGACCGAATTGGCGCCCCACAGCCCGACCTGTCCGCCCGCCTGGTTGGCGCCGTCGAGCGTCGCGGCATCCTCGCCACGGGCGTCGATGGTGCCGGCGATGGTCAGATTGCCGTTGGCGGTGGTGTCGGCGCCGGTCTTGGCGTCCGCGACGATCGTGATGGCGTGCGCCTGCAGCGTGTGGCCTTGCGACAAGGTCAGGTTGCCCTGCCGCGTATGAATGTCGATCCCGCCGTTCACGCCCCCGCGCACCAGGCTGTCCGCCAGCGCGTCGAGCGAAGTGCTCAGCGCCAGCCCATCGAGGCGGATGATCCCGCCGTGGCCGGCCGCCCCCGTCGTCGCGTCGAGCGCGCCGTTCAGTCCGATAAGTCCTGCCGCCGCGTTCACCACGAGCTCGCCGCCGTAGCCGAAGCCGATATTGCCGAGCTCGTCTTTCGGCTGTGCCAGATCGATCGTGCTGCCCGGAGCCGTGTAGACGTCGCCGGCATCGGCCGTGAACGTCACGGTGCCGCCGGAAATATAACGGTCGAGATCGAAGAAGCTCTGCTTGAACCCACCGGCCGCAACATAGGCGCCGTCCGCGAGCCTGATGCCGTAGGTTCCGGTCGGATCGGTGCCGGTGGTGTGGATGACGAGCGTGCCGCCCTGCGCCTGGATCGCGCCGGACAGCGCGAAAGCCTTGGCGTCGATCTCCAGATACCCTCCGTTCTCGGTGGTCGCGGCCGGCACACCGCCCTGGCTCCCTGAGGGACGGTCCACGGTGACGCGCCCGCGGGTGCTGATGAGGAATTGCGATCCGGTGCCGGCGCTCGACGAGGTCGCCGCCCCGACCAGCAGATTGGGCGTCGTCATCGTCAGATCGACCTCGACCGGGTCGATATAGGCCCCGGTGCCGTCCTTGCCATTGAGCCCGAGCTGAAGCGAGCCGGCTTTCCTGACGAAGACGCGGGTATCGGCCGCGAAGGCGACCGCGCCGAAGCCCGCGATGGTCTGATTGCCGCCGCCGAGATCGATCTGGTCGGCATTCATGCTGAGCACCGAACCCGCCGTGGCCGTCTGGGACGTGGTGCCGGACTGGCCGCTGTTGAGCAAGGTCAGCGTTCCGCCCGTGCCGATCGACACATCGCCACTGTGCCCCGCCAGAAACGGCGCGTCCAGCGTCACCCCGAGCGACTTCCGGCCGCTGTCGAGCGACGGAGCGCCGTAGAATTCGATCCCGCCGCCGAGCGCCTTCAACGACAGATAGTGCCCGTCCGCCAACCGATCGAAGACCTCCGTCGTCATCGTCACCGCGGCGGCGGACGCAGCCGCGGTGCCGAGGGCATAATTCTTGGCGACGAGGCTGATCCGGGTCGTGTCGAACCGCGCGGTCTGGTCGAAGCTGATCGCCGCCGTGCTCTTGGTGGCGTTGAGCATGAGCGACTGGCCGCGCACATCGGCATTGGCGGCGATCGAGATCGTTCCCGTGTTGTTGCCGTTGCCGCCCGGCAGGTTCAGCGTTTCCGTCACCGTGCTGGTGGTCGCTGCCGGAACGAACTTGATCTGGAGCGGGCCATTGTTGGTTCCAATCAAGTTTCCAAAGCTGAGCAACGGGTCGCTGGTGAGCGCCATCATGGCCCCGAAGGTCTGGGAGCCGGAGTAGTTTTTCAGCAGGGCGAGAACGGTTGGATCGTTGTTCTGAAGCAGGCTGAGCTTGGCGCCCGTGATGGTCGTTCCGTCGGCGCTGAGCGTTCCGCCGAGGGCAGTGGCAAGATCGGTGGCGGTCGCCGGCGAAGGCGTCACATAGCGGCGGGCGAAGGCATTGCCGGTCGTGCCGGTGGCGTGGATGACGCTGCCCGCGGCGACGACGATATTGCCGGAGTTCGGGTCCGCCGGCCCCGAGCTGACATTGTTCAGGCTGAAGTTGAACGTCGTCGGATTGCCTAAGCTGGGAACGATGGTAAAAATCTGATTCAGCGTGCCTGCCGCGACCGACGGCGCCGCCACCAGGATGATTTCCGGCGCGGCGAATTCGACGCCATGGGTATCCACCAGGACCTGGGACGCGAAAGCGGTGATCAGCGTGGTGCCGTCCGCCCGATCGGAGCGCAAGCCGCCGATCAGCACGCTCCCGAACTGCGAGATCTGGGTCACGTCCACGCCCAGATATCCGTCTGGTGCCGTTTGTCCGGGCGCGATCAGGGCGATCTGGCTCGATGACAGGTCGAGCTGGCCCGGACGCCCGTATCCTTCCGCCGACGCACGCGCGGTGGCGTTCATGACCAGCGTATTCTGCGCACTGATCGCCAGCCGGCCGGCGTCGATCGGCAGATACGGAACGTTGACGCCGTCGTGGACCGACTTGTCGTAGAAATAGGAATTGGCCGACGTGCCGGTGATCTCGCTGTATTGCCGCCAGACGTCGTTGGTCTGCACGGCGAACAGCTCGGTGCCGGACGACCGACCGCCCGGCTTGGTCGATTGAACGTAATAGCCGCCGACGAGCTGCGTGCGGTCGGCCAGCGTCGCGCCGGCCAGGCTCGATCGTCCGAGCGCGCTGCCGTAATCGACGACCCGCAACGCGCCCGGCAGGGTCGCGTAGTGGGCCGGATACAGCGTGTAGGTTCCGGCCGCGATGCCGTTGCCGCCGGCGAGATAGACCTGCTGTCCGACCAACGGCTGGGAATCTCGCAACCGATAGATGAAGTCGATATCGAAGGCGGCGACCGGATCGGTGCTCGACGGAAGCAGGGCATAGACGATCGGCCCCGTCGCCCTCCTGGCCAGCGTATCGATGGTTCCGCCCTTGCCCTGGACGAATTCATTGGCCTGGAGATCGCCGCCGCCGGAGACATCGACCGTCGCGGTGCTTTGCAGGGTGACGCTCCGGCCGGTCAACGTGATGGACTTGGTCGGCAGGAACGTCGTGGCGGTCGCCGACAGGCTGAGCGGATTGGTGTTGTCGTTGTAGTACCAGTTGACGCCGTCCTCGGTCGCGCCGTACGGCACCACGACGTCTTTCAACGACACCGACGTCAGACTGCCGGCGCCGAGCGTCACGGACTGCGCCGTGGCATCGCCCAGCACGATCTTGCCGAGGGGAGCGAACAGATTGCCGTTCTGGGCGATGGTCGTCGCAAGGACCGTGACGCTGCCGCCCGCCGACAACGGAATCCGGGTATTGCTGCCGACCGGCGAAGAGAAGGTCACGGCGCCGGCCTGGATGGTGAAGTCGACGTTGGTGACCGGATAGATGCGCTGGGCTTGCAACAGCAAGCTGCCAGGCGTCGTCAGCGTACCGCTGAACGTGTTGGGATTGGTGGTGATATTCGTGCGGTCACCAGCCTCGAGCACACGCGGCGTGCTGAGCCGGATGTCGCCCGTGCTCACCAGGTTGACCGACGAGAAGCCGGACAAGACTGCACTCTCGACGTCGATCGTGGCACCGTTGAACGTCAAGGTGCCGTTGCCGGATGCGGCGGTTTGCGTGCTTTGGACGCCTGTCGTCAGCAGAACATAAGGCGCGGAGATGTTCACCGTGCTGGTGCTCGCCGGCGAATTCTGCGTGATCGCCTGGGCGCCGAGATACAGCCGCTGGCCGACCGACCAGTCGATATTTCCGACGGTCTTGAGCGTGAAAGATTTGTAGGACGCAACCGCTCCGATGGCGGAGTCCAGGATCGGGAAATATTCCCCCACCTTGGCATTGGCGTCGCTGTAGAGAAAAATGGTGCCGAACTCGGCAAGCTTGTCGACCGTCACATGAACGTTGCCGGCGTTGTTCGTCGTGTTGTTTGCCGGCGCGAACGACGCCAGGCCGGCGGGCAGGGTGTCGCCGATACCGGTCGCGCGGGACGGCGTCGGCACTTTGGCGAGCGCCGCGCGCAGATCGCCGCCGAGCGTCGCAGTGACGCTCTGAGCCAGGTACACCTGTCCGCCGCCGATGATCAGCGTGCCGTCATTGCCCTGAGGGGCCCCGGCCTTGGCGGCGAAACGGCCGTCCCACAACAGGGTCATGGCGGCGATGGTCAACGTTCCGCCGTCGCTCCACGCGTCGACCGGTTCGGCCGCACCGATGCCCCGCAATGTCGCGCTTGCGCCGGACACGTCGATATTGGCGCCGCTCTGGCCGACCACATAGCTATTGTACGAGGTGGTCGAGTTCCCGGGGTCGGACGCCAATGTCACGTTGCCGCCGGCGAGCAGCTTGCCGTTGACCGTCGCGCCGCCCACCTGGCCGAAGGTGGAATTCGCGACAAAAGTGCCGGAGACGTCGATCAGCGCCTGCGAACCGAGCCAGACGTGTTTTGCGTTCACGCTGACCTGGCCGCCGTGGCTGACGATCTTCCCCAGCAGGAGCGAGGAAACGCCCGGATCATAGCCAACCGGCACGGTCGTGGTCGGAGCGCTTTGCGTGCCGCGCAGAACGACAGCGGCGCGCGCATCGGCGTTGATCGCGGAGCCAGTGTCGAGAAGGACGTAGTCCGAGCCGAACGTGAGACCGGTAGCGGCGCGCTGGTCGTCCGGCAAGGTGGCGACCGACAGAACGCCGCCGAGGGTGGTTCCGGTCGGCAGATCCCGGAGTATCGAGCCTGGGTGCGAATAATTGCGCTGGCTCAGAGTCAAGGTCTCGCCCGCGGCCAGCGTGATGCTGGTGCTGTTGGCTTGAACCTGGCTGCCGAGACTGAGGTCGAGCTTCCAGCGGTAGTCCGCCACGGACTGGACGGTGTATTTGGAAAAGCCGCCGGTGGTGAACAGCGACGTCGGCAGCCACAGGTTCGCGCCCGTGTTCTGCGCCCCTCCGATTTGAACAGCCCGCGGCGCCGCGATGAGCAGTTCGCCGTTGCTGGTGAAGCCGTAGGACCGGATCACCGCGGCGGGATCGATCAGGACATTGGCGTATTTTTCGGTTCCGTCGTCGCCTTGCGGGCCGGAGCCGCTCTGGCCGGGAGCGATGAACGGCGTGCCCTGGTAGACCGCCAGCGAGATGTTGCCGCCCTTGCCGGCTGGAACCTGGAAGGCCGAGGTCTTGAGCTTGCCGTTGACCCCGATATATCCGCCGCTGGAAGCGTCGAGCACGCTGGTCGCGCCGAGGATGATGCTGCCGGTCGCGTCCTGCCATCCGGACGCGTAGTTCGTGGCGATGGAGATGGCGCCGCCATTGATGAAGGCCGGGCCCGTGGCGAGAGCCGGCACGGTGATGCCGGTATCGTTGACCCATAGGCCGCTGGTGTCGAGCACCCCACCGATCCGGATGTCCGCGACGTTCGCGGTGCCGGACGTCTTCAAGGACAAATTGAAATTGGAGCTGATCTGGCTCAAGCTGTAATTGTCGGTGGTGAGCTTGATCTGGCCGCTGTGGGCGACGATCCGCCCCTGCAGGTCGATTCCCCCCGCGGTCTTGATCAACACGCTCCCGCCCGGCGCCATGTCGATCTCGCTGTCCTTCGTCAGCACGAGGTCGCTCGCCGTGATGACGAGGGCGGAAAGACCCGACAGACCGGCCGCGGAGAGATCGGTGCGGAAGAGCGCCTGGGATTTGAACAGATCCGTCGGGACCGGATCGTAAGCGGCCTTCGGCAGCGGCGTCGTCGGGGTGAAGTCCGGCGGCAGCGTCGCGCTCGTCCCGTTGCCGATCACGACGGCGACCGGAGCCGTGATCGACAGATAGCCCTGCGACGGCAATTCATAGGGGCTGCTCTGGCTCGGCGCGCCGTTCGCCAGCGTGCCGGACGCCTTCTTGCCGCCGGCGATCTGCCGTTCGCCCATGACCGACCCGAACAGGACGTCTCCGTCCAGCACCGGGTTCAGGGTGGTGATCGCGATGCCGCCCGCATCCCGGCCTTCGACGTAGCCGGCCTCGTAGCGCCAGCCCGGCATCAGACGGTTCGCAAAGCTGTCTTTGACGCCCCAATGCGGATGGGCGACGACGGTCTCCCCGAGCACGCCCACATAGGTGATGTTCGGATCGGCGTTGGTCATGCCGTAGCGGCGGCCATCGGCCCCGATCAGGACCGTGAACGGAACCTGGCCGGGCAGATATTTCACCGAACCGCCGGCGACGTTGATCAGCGAACCCGGCAGCAGGACGACGTCTCGCAGGGTCGTTCCGGTGATTTCCGTGCCCAGGCTGACCGTGCCCCCCTTGGTCATCAGCACGTCGATGCCCTGCGGGACGGCGTTGACGAAGCCATTGGCGTTGCCGAGCGGCGTGCCGAGCCAGGTGGTTCCGTCGCCGCGCGTGCCCGACTGGCGGACGTCGATATACAGGGTCTTTCCGACCAGCACGCCGTCCCGCTGCAGCGGGGTGTCGGCGAACTCGGTCCCGCGCGGCGTGTATGCGATGAAATTATCGCTCGCCGGCCGCACGACGTTCTGCAACCCGGCCACGTCGATGACGGCGCCTGGCTGCATCAGCACCCGTTGCGGGACGGTGTTGATATCGAGATTGGGGGCCGCGGTGCCGAGATGCGCGCTGTTCGAGATTATGACGCCGCCGTCGCTCGTGTTGTAGGTGCGGTCGGTCCTGAGCGACACCGTGGCGCTCGGCGCCGAGATCAGCCCAGTCGAGGCCATCGTCACGTCATAGGCGCCCATAAAGACGAAGGCCGGGATGAACGCCTGCACATTGCTGGCCGTGGCGGCCGCGGCGGCGCCGTTGAGGAACGGTAGGCTTTCGCCGTTGAAGTACGGCTGGACGCTGATGGTGCCGCTGAGGTCGATGCCGGTGGCCGCGTCCATCAGAACGCTGCTGTTGCGCGTGACGCTGGTGTCGGCCGAGATCACGCCGCTCATGACGATCTTGTCGCCGGACAGGAGCGCCGTGCCGCGCGGAGTCTCGATCAGGCCGGCCTGCGTCACCACGCCGGTGACCAGCCCCGGGGTCTGAAGATATGACGAATTGGCTGTCGGGCTCCCGCTCGCCTGGTAGCTCGCTGCGTAATGCGTGATGGTGAAGCCGGTGCCGCGGAACGTGATGTCGTTGGCGCTGTTCAACGGGTCCTTGGGCAGGGTGTTGCCGATATACGCGCCCGGGTTCAAGGTGACGGTGCGCGCCGCCACCATCGCGACCTCGCCGGCCGGCGACGTGATCGTGCCCGCGTTGAACACGTTGGAACCGAACAGATAGACGAAGCCGGGCGAGTCCTGCGCGTTGAGCGCCGTGGTGATGCTTGCACCGGCTTCGACGCGGATTTCGCCGCCGACCACGGCCGTATTGGCGTCGCCGCCGTCCGCCGTGCTGCTGATCGAGAAGCCACCGGTGGTCGTGATTCCGTTGTTGATAAAGAACTGGTCCCGCTGCAGGCGCGTCGAGCCGAGTGGGCCGACGTCGAGACTGGACGCCACCAGAGCCGTGACGTTGACCTGGCTGCCGGCGCCGAACACGATCCCGTTGCGATTGATGATGTAGATCGCGCCGGGTGCGGTGATCTGGCCGAGGATCTGACTGGGCCGGCCAGTCGGGTCGTCGATCCGGTTGAGGGCGGTCCAGTCGGTGTGGACGCCGTTCGCGTCCTCCTGGTGGAAATTGACTGCGGTGTTGCTGCCGACGTTGAAGGTCTTCCAGTTGAGGATCGCCTTGGGCTGCGTCTGCGCGATATCGACGGTGATCTTTCCGCCGACCTGGCGCTGCCCCGGCGTGAGGGCGCCGGTCCAGCTCGTGACGGTGTTGGCCTGGCCGTTGCCCGAAAGCCCTGAATCGGGTTCCAATCCGCCGATAGCCAAACCGTTCGGGATCGCGCCCGGCGCCAGGGCCGCAGCGTTGCGCGCCTGCAATTGGTTCAGTCGGATATCCCGGATCGCCTGGCTCGCGCGATTGATCGACGTGGTCGCCTGCTGCGCGGCCTGCAAGGCCGCGGCCTGCGCCGCCGCCACGGCCGCCGCCGGGGCCGAACTCACCGAAGCAGAGGCACTGTCTCTGAGCGATCCCGCCTCGAGCCGCGGCATCGCCGCCATGACGGCCAAGACGCTGACGCCGGCCAGCATGAACGCCCTGCCTTTCGGCCTCGGACCGATGGCGCGGACAATTTCGGTGACCCGGACCGGCGAGCGCTTCGGCATGACAGCTCCCTGAAGGTGATCGCGGGGATTGCAGTCGATGCAAGCCGCGAACGAGAGCGTGCGACGTCCGCAAATTGCCCTCATCGTACTAGTCGGGAGGTCGCGGCAAAAACCCGCAAGAATTTTTGAAAATTGAAATGTGCTGGTGGTCTGAAGAGTTTTCGGCGATCGAGGCGCCGCTTCGCCGCCGTGCCGCTCAGGTCAGCAGCACCACCCCGCCGGGCAGCGACCGGGCCCGTGCGCCGATCGCCCGGCTGAGATAGTCGACGGCTTCGCCGATCTGATCGAGGCGGAAGCCGGCCACGACGGTCCGGTCCGCCAGGGCCTTGTTCAGCAGAACGATCCGTCCGGGCCGGTAACGGTTGATCTCTGCGATCACTTGGGCAAGCGGCACGTCGCGGAAAATGATCATGCCGCGTTTCCATGCCGTCACGACCGTCGGATCGATCGCGACCACCCGCGCCTGGGCGTCGCCGTCATAGGTCTGCTGCTGGCCAGCCGTCAGCACCGTGACAGACGAGGAGCGGGTCACCCGCACGACCCCTTCGGTGCAGGTCACGCAGACGAACGAACCATCACGCCGAACATCGAAATCCGCTCGATCGGCTTCGATCTGGACCTGCGCTGCCGCCACGCGCAGCGGTTGGGCGTCTGGCGCCTGGACCGAGACTGCGATCTGGCCGGAAACCAGCTCCAAGGCATGGCGCGTCCCGCCTGTGGCCGGTGCGACGAGGCTGGTCTGGGTATTCATGTCGACCGTGAGCCCCGGCCTGATTGCGAGTTGCCTCTGCTCTCCCGTCGCCGTCCGATAGTCGGCCCCGAGCTCGGCCAAAGACGGCCACAGCCCGAGCGGCGGCTGCACCACGACATACGCGATCGTCGCGGCCGCCGCCCCGGCCAGGAACGCCCGGCGTCCGATCCTGGTCCCGAACGCAAGCCGAGACGGCTCACCGGCATGACCGCGCGCTTTTGCCTCCCGCGCGACCTGTCCCAGTACATCCCAAAACAGGTTTGCTTCTGCAAACGCCCGCCGATGTCCCTCGCTCGCCATTCGCCAGCGATCCAACGCGTCAAGGTCCGCCCGGGTCATTTCGCCGGAACCGAGCCGCCGCATCCAAGTCAAGGCCTCGCGTTTGACGCGATCCAGCTCGGCGTCCCCGTCGGCGGACTCGTGATGGGGAGCGCTCACCATTCGCTGACTATTCCGTTTGGACGACGCAGCCCCATATCGCGGCTCCCCTCAACCCTCAAGACGGTTCACGAGAGCGATTTCCGCGGCGGGACGTAAGCGATTTCCCGAAACGCTCGGCAAGGAATTCAAAGGCCTGCTTCAACTCGCGGTCCACGGTATCGATGGAGATGCCGAACCGACTTGCGATCTCGCGATGGCGGAGCTCCTCCAGACGGGCGGCCAGAAAGATCGCCCGCCGCCGCGCCGGAAGCTGCTCGAGGGCCACGAGCAAGGCTTTCCATTCTTGCCGCGCCAGAACGATCTCCTCCGGATCGAGCTCATGGTCATCGCGGTGGCGCAGCGCTTCGATCGACACCTTGTCAACCCAACGGCGATCCGCCTCCCGGGAATCGGCCGCGACGTTCAGCGCTGCCCTGTAGAGATACGCATCCGGATTGTGGATTGTGGCCGCCGAGTCGGAGACGCCCAGGCGCAAATAGACTTCGTGCAAGACTTCGGTTGCGGCATCGGTCGACCCCAATCGCCGCACCAGCCGACTTTTCAGCTTGACATAATCCCGGATGAGAAGGTCGCGCAGCTTCACGGTACGCCGGGGGAGCTGTTGATGCGTCGGCTCCGAGCGGACGCATGGTCGGGGAAGCAGATGGTGTCGTCCGTCGTACGCGGGGTAATGGCCAACTTGATCGGCTGCGGAAGATTGGCCGGCACCGGCGTGTCGATCTCGATGCGCTGGAGCATGTCGGCGATGGCGATATCGCGGCCTGGACTGCCGGTCGAGACCGCAAGCTCCACCCGTTGCACGGTGCCCTCCGGTCGGAGCCAAAGACGTATCACGGTTCGGTAGTTCGTCGGGCGGGTGTCGTCCCGCCGGCATAGCGAGGCGACCGCGGCCCGCTGGACGGCGGCGGCGTAGTCCATGAAGCGTGGCAGCCGTTGCGCTTCGGCCGCGTGCGGCACCGGCACCAGCATGTAGGCGCTCGGGCCGATGGGCAGGCTGTTGAGCCCCGTTCCGGCCAGTAAGGATCTCAGCGCGTCATTTGGTGGAAATGCACCGCGGATGGCGTTGGACTTTCGGCTTCCGACGGTGACACTGTCGACCACGACCATGACATTGCTGAGAGTCATAAACCGTTCGAGCGCTGCGCCGAGAGGCTGTTCGGGAATGTCGAAATCGGTCGCAGCGGGCGATGCACTGTCCGAGTCTTTCGCCAATCCCGGCCTCGGCAGGGCGACAAGGGCTCCGTGTAGAAGCAGGAAGAGCAGGACTTTCGCGGCGTACAAGCCAGCCGGACTATGGCCCCTTCCAGCCCACGTCACGTCTCGACCCCTGGTCAAACAGAAAGTCACCGGGCCTGTGGGCAACTGCCTCCGCAGGTCGGCTCGAAATGCCTCGGTTTCCGGCCCAAACCCTCGCACGGTCAAGGTAGGTCGGTCGCATGACAATGATATGTCTGCGCGGCGATGCGTGGCGTCTGCTGCTTGGCCGATAACTCAACCCGGTTCGGCTGGCCCTTGCGGTCGAGCAGGAGATCGTCGAGGACTTTGAGTGAGGCGCTCAGGCGCGGAGGCTCAGTCGCGCAACATCCATGAGGTCGAGTCTTCGTCGGACCGCATCAGCACACCCTGCGGTTATTTGACGTACTGTATCGCTAAGCAAGGTTGTGGCGATTGCAGGCAAGGTGGGGCCGGTATTGGTACGTCAGCCGGCACGCGTCGCGGTGTCCGGATGGTCACGCAACCGGTCTATCCAGCAACGTAGGCTTGATCGTTACGCTTAAACGGCGAGTAAGCTGTCGTGATACGTCTGGTCGGCGGGCGCGCGGAAGATCTGGTCGACGCGGAGGGCTGGTCGGATCGGCCTTGGAGCCTCGGCGTCGTTCTCTGATCGAGCTCGTCGCGCGATCGCACGCCGCGGTGGAGTGCGCTTCGGTGGCACGTCACAGCGGTGTGCGGCACGGTGGCGCGCCAGCCCGAACAAAACTGCGAACACGTATATCATTGAAATTACAATATAAAATCCAGGTGCTGCACGGCGGGAGGGCTCGATTTACCGAGGCGGCTTTCGGGCGGAGCCATTTCTGAGTTTGTTCAAAGTCCTGGTGGCAGGGACGCCCGGCTGCCGACCGAAGCTGTGCGGTTGAAGAACGGGTGCTGGCTCGCCGTGCGGCATGGTCCCGTGGGATAAACTTTTCCGCCTCGGAAGGGTGCCCTCCGTGCCGTGGGTGCCTGAGCGAGCGCCACGGCTTTCTCTATTGTTGATGGGGGGCGGCGGAAGGTCATCCAGGGCTCCAGATTGCGTGTTCTCGCTGCAAGACGCCCAACGACATTCCAACTGGCCGCGCTGCGCCGTCTGCCAACGACGCTTTGGCTGGCTAGACCGCATCGACCGCAATATTCAGCGGCCGGGGCGCGATCTCGGCACCTATAACGACGAAGCCTTCGCTATTCATCCGCTTGTGGCTGACCTCGACTGCCCCCTTGCGCGAGGCCGCGTATGCCTCGGCCCGCGCCAAGAGCGGCGAACGCTGCGACAGGTCCCTCGCAGCGCCGGGGCGGCGGCTCAACTTAGGACCATAGCTCAGGCAGGAAATCAGCAAGGATGTTCAAGCGTCTGCCCAACACGAATGAGCAATGAGCCGCCACGAAGCGCCACGAAGCGCCATGAAGCGCATGCGTGCTGCAGTACGGGCAGGGCGAGCGACGGCGCCGGTTGTCGTCAAACCGTAATGTTGCCTCAATAGCCTAAGATCAGCGTTGGCTTGAGAGGTGCGCTGGCGCGTAATTCGGGTCGGCGGTGGGCAGATCGTGGCGCTTGGAGGCTGAACCCTGTCCTGATCTGCGTGCGCGGGCAGAGTGGTAAATGCTTCGAGCGGCTGGAGCCGACTTCAAACCAGATCGCGCCTGGTTCATTGTGCCTGAACCAGTCATTCGGCGGTGGGCGTCTCTATTGATTTCATGGACATGCGCCTTTGCCGCGACAGGCCTGGTAACTTCGACCCATCTGGCCACGGCTCAAACAGCGCCGACCAGCGCGCCGATCGCGTTCAACATCCCCTCGCAGCCGCTCGGTGACGCGCTCAATCGCTACGTCGAAGCGACCGGTCTTGACGCCCTCTATGACACGAGCCTTGCGGCGGGCCGGGTTTCCGGTGATGTCCGGGGCGTGTTTGCAGCGGACGAAGCGCTCAAGAAGCTGCTGTCCGGCACCGGTCTGACGGTCGAGTTCGTCGCCGCGACGACCTTTGTTCTGCTGCCGGCTCCGGCCGATCAGCAGGCCGTCCAGCAAGCACGCTCCCCGGAGCACCGGCGTTACTACGGACTGATCCAGGCCGGGATTACGGACGCCCTTTGCCGGTCCCGCGGCGCGCGGCCGGGACGCTATCGCTTCACCGCCGTGCTATGGATCGCTTCGGACGGCGCCGTCCGCAGGTCGCGGCGCATCGGGTCCACCGGCACGCCGGACGCCGATCAGCGGATTGACGCGGCCTTGCGCAACGTGAGGTTCAACGAGCCGCCGCCGACAGGTTTCTTGCAGCCGGTCCTGATCTTGATCGTGCCGCAAGGGCCCGAGGTGGTGCGAGGGTGCGAATGGCCATGACCGAGAACGCCCTTGCCATCATCCGCCGACTGTTTGTCGATCGCTATGACGACCTGAAAGCGCGATTAACCAGACGGCTCGGCTCGGCCGATCTCGCCGGCGATGCCATGCAGGAAACGTGGTTGCGCCTGGCGCGCACGGAATCGGTGGGTGTCGTCCAAAGCCCCAACAGCTATCTGTTCAGGATTGCTTTGAACGCTGCGGAGGATCGCTCCCGGACCGAGCGGCGGCAGCGTTTATTGCCCGTCGAGATCGAAAGCCTGCTTGAGCTGCCCGATCCCGCTCCTTCACCTGAGCGGATCATGTCGGCACGATCCGAGCTCGAGGCGTTCAATGCGATCGTCCGCGAACTGCCCGAACGGCGGCGGGAGATATTTTTGGCGGCGCGGGTCGGCAATGTCCCCCGCCAGGAAATCGCCGAGCGGCTCGGCATCTCCCGGCAGCTCGTCACGAAAGAGCTCCGGTTGGCCCTCGAACACTGCCTGGCGCGCTTCAAAGAATTGAAGGATTGAGCGTGTTCTTTGGGTCGCCGAAAACCGTCTTAGAAGTGAAACTCCTGCAATCGCCGTCTGTCTCCTCACGGAAGCGGCGGCGAAGGGTAAAATATTGAGATGAGGAACGCACATCCTGTCCTGGACCCCGTCGAGCGCGAAGCGGTCGACTGGCTGGAGAGGCTTACATCCGGAGAGATGACGCCAGAGGACGTTGCGACGCTGAAGCGCTGGCTGGCACGGAGTCGCCAGCATGAAGCCGCATTCTTGGACGCGAAGCGTCTCTGGCATACGGCCGGCGTCGCGGGCCATGCCTTGTTCGAACCGGATGCAAGCTTCGCGGGCAGGCTTGATGTGTTGGGACGGCGCCGTAAAAGGACGAGCCGTCGTGCGGTGTTATGCGGCGGCGGCGCGGTTCTTACTTCCGCATGCGTCTACGGCATGCTCGATCCGCCGTTTAGACTTTGGTCGTCTCTATCGGAACTCAGGGCCGATTACCGCACCGGCACGGGCGAGCAGCGCAACGTCATCTTCGTCGGCGACGTGACGATCAACCTGAACACGCAGACGAGCCTGGCCGTTCGGCCAACGGAAGGCGCGGAAGACCGGATTGAGTTGATCGCAGGCGAGGCGTCGTTCGCGACGCCGGCGCGCGCGGCGCGATCGCTCGTGGTGCTGGCGGCGGACGGCAGGACGATCGTCCAATCCGGCCGGTTCGATGTGCGCTTTACAGCAGGCGTTGCGCGCTCGCCCGTCAGCGTGACCTGCTTCGAGGGCGCGGTGCGGATCGAACGTGGACCCGACGTGACGGATCTGCAGCCCGGACAACGCGTGCGCTACGATCGCTCCGGACTAAGTGAGATTGCGGCGGTCGATCCGCAGGTCGCCTCCGAATGGCAGCGCGGCATCGTAGAGTTCCGTGGGACGCCACTCGGTGAAGCCGTGGACGAGATCAACCGGTATCGGCCTGGTCGCATCATTCTCATGAATGCGACCCTTGGCCAGAAGCAGCTCAGCGGGCGCTTTCGCATCGACCAGATGAACGAAGCCTTGTTGGGATTGGAGCGCGCATTCGGCGCCAAACTCCAGCGTTTGCCGGGCGGAATCGTGCTGCTGAGCTGATTCGAAACGCAGCACCAGAGAATCTCTTAAAATGCACTTGCGAATGTGTAGTCATCCGCCCCTCTGGATTCCGTCTTAGCGGTGAGACCTCTCTTGACCCCGAGGCGGCGGCGACATCTGGCCGCAACTTGGGGGAGGGGGGACCGTCGCTTGAAGGATCCACCCGATGCCCACCGATCTTCCCTCGCCGACCACTGGTTCAACGCGACGCATAGTGCGTCATGTGGCGCTGCTGGCCGGCGTCAGCTTGGCTGCGTTGTTGACGGCCACGCCGGACGCCTCTGCGGGATCGCTGCGTGTATCGGCGCCATCGCCACCGCAAGCCGCAATCAATGCATTGCAGTCAGCTGCTGCTGGTGCGGCGCAAGCCGGGCTCCAGGCGCAAATCTCCATGAGCCGCGCCGCCAGCTCCGTTCAGGCCCTGCAGGCCCTGCAATCGGCCGCGCGCAATGCCGCCGCGTCCTCGCTGCAAGCGGCCCCGAGCGGCATTCCGAATGGATTGCAGACCGGCGGACTGGACCGGGCGACCGACGCCAGCGCGGCCTGGATCGGCGCCGACTTGCCGACGCAGTTGCTGCAGGGCATCCGCACCCAGGTTAACATCGTTCAAACGCAGAAAAACGCGGTGCTGACCTGGCGCACCTTCAATATCAGCGAGACGACCGATCTGAGCTACAATCAGCAGGGCAACCGCGACTGGGTCGTTCTCAACCGCGTGATTGATCCGAACGCGGCGCCGAGCAAAATACTCGGCACCATCAAGGCCGACGGCACCGTGCTGGTGATCAACCAGAACGGGATCATCTTCGGTGGCACGGCGCAGGTGAACGTCGGCACGCTGGTGGCATCCGCGCTACCGATCAACGATGCCCTGTTGAACGCCAATATCCTCTATGGCAACCCGGACTACAAGTTCACCTTTTCTGCCTATAGCGAGGCGGCAGGCGAGAAGGGACCAACCGGCGCCTTCGATGCGCCGGCGGCGACCGAGCAATCCCAGAGAAGCAAGGTTGTCGTGGAAGCCGGGGCCCTGATCTCCACACCGACGACGTCTAACCATTACGGCGGACGTGTCGCGCTGATCGGTCCGGAAGTGATCAACCGGGGCACGATTCTCACGCCGGATGGTCAGACAATTCTGGCCGCCGGCCAGCAGGTGCAGCTTCGGTCGCATGATTCCAGCGATCCGAGCCTACGCGGGCTCGATGTCTATATCGGCTCGATCAATGCGCCGCGCCTCAAGGTCGCATCACCGTCGCTCGCGGCCCAGGATGGCGACGTCGTCACCGGCGTAGCGACCAACTCCGGATTGATCGAGGCGGAGCGGGGCAACATCACGATTGCCGGCCAATCCGTCAACCAACTCGGAGTGCTGGTGGCGACCACCTCCGCCTCGCTCAACGGTCGGATCGATCTACAGGCGGTCTACAATGTCGAGTTCGACAAGTCCGGCAACAAATATCCGCGCAGTACCGGGCTGGTCACGCTCGGGGCCGGAAGCCTCACTCGAATTATGCCCGAGTATCTCAACACCGAGAAAGTGATAGGAACCAAACTCGCACTGAACTCGCAGGTCAACATCACCGGGCTTGCCGCCTATCTCGGCGAGAATGCGCAAATCCTGGCGCCGAGTGGCGACGTGAAGATCCAGGCAGGAACCTACGACAGCCTCGGAAGGCTGCAATACACCGACGGGCAGATCTACCTCGACACCAACGCTGCGATCGACGTGTTCGGCTCGATCGTGAAGGGCAACGTCTCCGACAATATCATCGCCGTCGAGCTTCTCGGTGCCCAGCTTGCGGACTCTCCCCTTCAGCGTAACGGCTTTTTGCGCACCAAGACGATTTATGTCGATATTCGCCAGACCGGCGTCCGCGCGGATGGCTTGGCCTGGATCGGCACGCCGCTCGCGGATGTCTCGGGCCACGTAGGCCTCATCCAGCGCAATGTTGGCGAGCTGACCACCGCCGGTGGCTCCGTCACGCTGAATGCAGGCGCCTCAGTGGTTATGCAGCGAGGCTCGACACTCAACGTCTCGAACGGCTGGATCGACTATCAGGGCGGTGTCGTTCGGACGACGCGTCTTCTCGGCGCCGACGGTCGCACGTATGATATCAGCGAGGCGACGCCCGATCGTGTCTATATCGGCTTCGCCGGTGAAAGGACGCGCTTCCACGAGCGCTGGGGCGTCACCGAGACCTGGACATCGCCGTTCGCCAAGCGCGCCACTTATCAGGAGGGATATCTATACGGCGCTGCCGGCGGCAAGGTCGCCATGCAGACGCGTAGTGCCGCGCTCGATGGCCAATTCTTGGGGAACGTCATTTCCGGGATACGCCAGCGGACGGTACGGCCCGGCGCAAGCACGTTCTCGCTCGACGGCGTTCTCCCCATCAGCAGCGCCGAAATGCCCGCTCCCCTGTCTCAGGACGTGATTTTCCAGGCGGATTTCGTCCATCAGCCGGTGGCGCCGTTCGATCCAAAGGGACCGTTGCTGCTCTCCTCAGAGCCAATCCATCTCACGCCCGATCTGTTCCGCGAGAGGGGCTTCGGCAATGTGTCGATCAACAGCGGCAACGGCGACATCAAGGTGTTGTCGAAAATTTCGGGGCAGCCTGGAGGCTCGCTCACGCTCGCGGGCAGGAACATCGACATCGCCGCCAACATCGCGTTACCGGGCGGCAGCCTGAAATTCACAACCACCAATGTCGATCCCGGCGTCATTTCTCGCCCCGGTGAGGCTAAAGTCGCCGACGTCGCCGAACGGGGACGCTTAATCATCCGAGCGAACGTCGCGCTCGACACCGCCGGCCTGATCGTCGATCAAACCTTTCCAGATAGCCTCGCGCTACCGTTGGTGCTCAACGGCGGCTCGATCACCCTCGACGCGCTGCATCTCGACTTGCACCAGGGGAGCATCATCGACGTCTCGGGTGGTGCTGCCTTAGGCCGCGTCAGCAAGCTGATTAAGGGCAATGGCGGTAGCCTGACACTGCGCGGTGGTGTGGATCCCCTCATTCTCAGCGTCGCGGTCGGCCAGCTCAATCTCGGCGCAACTCTCAAGGGCTATGCGTTGGGCAAAGGCGGCGCGCTGGCCATCGAGGTTTTCCGGCGCATCCAGATCGGCGGAAGCGCCGCCGATGCCGACACGCTTCTGCTCTCGCCGGACTTCTTCAATACTGGCGGATTTGCAGGCTTCTCGCTGACCGGCAGCCTCGGCGTCGAGGTCGCTTCCGGCACGCTCATCGCGCCGCAGGTGGAAAGCTACACGCCCGTATTTGCTGATGGGGGGGTCATGCTCATGCCCACACTCCTCGATCCGGCCTTGCGCTCGGCGGTCTCGCTGTCGCTCAGCGCAGGAAAGCTCGAGCTCCAGCACACGGACGTCGTGATCGCGGAAGGGGCGACGATCCGGCTCGATCCGACGCTTTCCGGGGGCAGTGGCGTCAGCATCAAGGCGCCGTTCGGCTCGGCCAATATCTATGGATCGATCCTGGCGCCCGGCAGCAAGGTCACGATCATTGGCTCGCCCGGCTTGGATTTTCCTGGCCGCATATCGGTCGTTCTGGGTGCAGGCAGCGTGGTCTCGACGGCAGGCACAACAGTCCTTGCACCCGACGTGCTGGGCCTGCGCCAGGGCCGGGTCCTGAACGGCGGCTCCATTTCGGTTTCCGGCAATATCGACGCGCGCTTCGATGCGCACGCCACCACTCTTCTCGACGTGTCGGGGACGAGCGGCATCCTCGATGTTCCGTCCGGCGGCGCGCCGCTCTCCGGCCGTCGCTACGCACCACAGCAGATCGACAGCGACGCTGGCGCAATCGTCCTCGACGTTGGCGAGCAGTTCTCGATGTCTGGCATTGCCCTGCGCGGCGCCGCCGGTGGCCCGGCAGCCAATGGCGGTGCCCTTACAGTAAGGAGCACGAAGATAGGCGGAGTCGCGGTCAGTCAGGCTCCGTCCGGCAGCGGCATCTTCGCCGTCGGTGCCTTCCGCGATGGTGGGTTCGATGATCTGACGCTCGAAGGCAATATCAGTTTCCGGGGACCGCTCGTCGAGATTGCTACGCTCCGCAGCCTCACCATCGGCACGACGGGTCTCATCACGGCCGAGGGCGAGGTCCGCCTCGATGCGCCCCATGTCGCGATGGGATGGACCTACGAGACACAGCCGAAGGGGACCGATCCGAACACGGGCAAGCCTGCCCTCCTTCCCACGCTGATCCCCAAAACGGATTCCGGAGAAATGTCATTGGCGGAACCGACGTTCGGCGCGGGCTCGCTGAACGTCACCGCGTCGGTGATCGATATCGGCGGCCTGGCGCTGCGCGGCATCGGGCGGGTGAACCTGGACGCTTCGCGCGGCGACATCCGCGGCTACGGCACCTTCGCGGCGGTTGGCGACATCATGCTGACGGCGGGGCAGATTCATCCGGCGACGGCGACGATATTCACCGTCGCGGCGCTCGATCACGGCGGCACGCCGGGACGGGTCACCATCAATCCAGGCACCGTCGAGCGCACGCTGCCGCTTTCGGCCGGCGGCACACTGAACGTCTTTGCGAGTGAGATCCATCAAAACGGCGTGCTGCTCGCGCCGCTCGGGATCATCAATCTCGGCAGCACCACACCCCAGGTCGGCAAATTTGGGAATGCCCCGAACGTCCTCACGCAGACCTACGACACGACCAAGACCCTGACCCTTGGCGCGAGCAGCGTCACCTCGGTCTCGGCGGTCGATCCGCACACGGGGGTGGCGCTGACGCTCCCCTACGGCACCATGGTCAACGCCACCGCCTGGATCGATCCGAGCGGCAAAGACATCACCGCCGGCGGGGTGTCGGCCAAGGCCGTCACACTCGCGGGAAAGAGCGTCGAGATCGGTGCAGGAGCCACCATCGACCTGCGCGGCGGCGGCGATCTTTTCGCCTACAATTGGGTGAAGGGTCTGGGCGGCACCCGGGACATCCTGGCCACGTCCTCGAGCTTTGCCATCCTGCCCGGCTACGGCGCCGACTATGCGCCGCTCGCCTCGATCGCGGCTTCCGACAGCGGCTGGAGCACCGCGTCGCTATCCATCGGCGAGCGGGTCTGGTTGCCCGCGAGCAATGGCTTGGCGGCCGGCTACTACACGCTGCTACCGGCGCGCTATGCGCTGCTGGCGGGCGCCTTCCTCGTCACGCCCAAGGACGCGCCGATGACCAAGGCCGGCATCAGCGTCCGGCAGCTCGATGGGTCGAGCATCGTGACGGGCTATCTGGGCAACGCGCTGACGCAAACGCGCGCCTCGCTTCCGACCGCCTTCGAGGTGGTGCCGGCCGCCGTCGTGCACGAGCGTGCGCAATACGACCTCTATTCGGCCAATGTCGCGCTGCGCGATGGCGCTCTTGCGCGCGATGCGGTCGTGCCGCGCCTGCCGATCGACGCGGGCCAACTCGTCCTGTCGGCGACGCGATCCCTGAACATCCGAGGGCAGGCTTTGATGAGCGCTCCCGCCGGCGGCCTGGGTGGCATTGTGGACATCTCGACCACCGGCAACATCGTCGTCAACAGCACCGGAGAAGGCGCCGCGACCAACACGCTTTACATCGTTGGCGCCGGTCTCAACACCTTCGGCGCGGAAAGCCTGCTCATCGGCGGCATCCGCAGCAGCACGAAGGTGGGTACCACCGTCACGGTCGAGGCATCGAATATCGAGATCGACAATGGCGACGCAGATCCACTCTCCGGTCCGGACATCATCCTTGTCGCGAAAGGCGGTGTGATGCTGCGCGACGGCGCCGCCATAGCCCAGGCGGGTACGCTCTCCACTCGGGCCCAAACGCTCCGGATAGACGGCAACGGCGCCCTGCTGCGGGTCAGCAGCGACGCCTCGGCCGAGGTGATCCGCTCCGGCGTCAATCCGGTAGCGTCCGGCAGCCTGACGGTCGCGGCGAACGCCCGCATCTCCGGCGTCAGCGTTATCCTCGATTCGACGAACGTCACCACCTTGGATCGCTCAGCGAGCCTCACCGCCAACACCCTGACGCTGGGCGGCGGCCAAATCAGCCTTCTGTTCGACGGCGCCGGCACGCCGCCGAGGACCGGCCTCGTCCTGCCGAGCACATTGCTCGATGGCCTGCAGAACACGATTAACCGGCTGGCGCTGCTCAGCTATTCTTCGATCGACTTCTACGGGACGGGCGCAGTGGGCGCCCTGGACGCCGCCGGGCGTCCCACGCTCGACCGCCTGGCGCTGCATGCGCCGGCGCTGCGCGGCTTCAACGCAGGCAGCGGCGGCATGACCTTCAACGCCCGAAACGTGGTCATCGACAACAACTCAAATATCGCCGCGCCGGCGGCCGGCACGAGCGGTCCTTTGGGCGGCGCGCTGATCTTTAACTCTGAAACCCTCACCATCGGCGCGAACGCGGTTCGCGTGGATGGCTACGCCCGCCTCGACCTCCGGGCTACCGGCGGCGTGCTGCTGGACCGGACAGGCGGACTCACTGCGTCAGGCGATATCACCGTCACCGCGCCGGTCATCACCGCCAGCTCCGCCGCGAAGCAGGGGCTGACCGCCAGCGGCATACTGAGCATCTTCGCAGTGGCTGGTGAGACGGCCGTCACCGGCGGTCTCGGTGCCGACGTGACGCTGGCCGGCGCGCGCATCGACATGAACGGCGCTGTGCGCCTGCCGAGCGGTCGACTGACGCTGCACGCCACCGGCACGGCGGTTGGCTCGGATGTCGTGGTCGGCGGCACGCTCGATGCCGGCGGCAGCGAAAAAGCCATCAACGACAAGGTCCAGTATACGAGCGGAGGCGAGATTACGCTGAGGTCCGATTTCGGCTCGGTCGTTGTTGCGGAAACGGGCCGCATCGACGTCTCGGCGCGGCCGCAGGCCGGCAACGCCGGCGTCCTGACCATCGTCGCGACGAAGGGAACCTTCGCGGTGCTGGGCATGCTTAGCGGACGGGCCGGAAATGGCGGGCTCGGCGGCGCGCTCGGGCTCGACGTTGGCAGCTTGCCGACGCTCGGCAGCCTCAACGCGGCGCTCGATCGCGGCGGCTTCGATGAGAGCGGCATCCGCGTGCGCGGCGGCGACGTGCTGATCGACGGCAGCGCGCGGGCGCGGCGCTACCTCGCCGCAGCCGATAGCGGCGCTATCATTGTTGCGAGCGGCACGACCCTCGACGCCTCCGGCGAGACCGGCGGCTATATCGGGCTATACGGCTATAATGGGGTCACGCTGCAGGGCGGCTCGAATCTCACAGTCGCGGCGCAGAAGTTCAACGCCGCCGGCAAGGGGGGCGTCATCGCCCTCGAGGTCGGACAGGCCAAGGATGTCGGCGGCGTCTTGACACCGGGCGTCGGCTGGCTCGACGTGCAAGCGGGCGCGCTCATCGACCTGTCGGTGGCGGGCGGACCGGGCGGCACGCTGCAATTGCGCGCACCGCGCATCAGCGGCCTCGACGCGGCGGGCAAACCGATCCCGATCCCGGTGAACAGCGCCTCGGGCGGCAGCGATCTCGCCATCAAGCCGCTGGCGGGCACCATCCGCAGCGCCGGAAGCGTGGTCGCGGAAGGCTTCCAGGCGTTCGACCTCACCAGCACCGGCACGCTCACCGCGGCCCTACAGACCAGCGCCGATGCGCTCGCGCAGCAGTTCGCGGCCAACACCGCCGCCATCAGGGCCAGACTGCTCGCCGGCACGCCCAGCGCCGGGCTGGGCTCCGCCTTCCATCTGCGGCCGGGCGTCGAGTTCGTCAGCCGCGGCGATCTGCAATGGGGCAGCGGCAGCGGCGCGACGGCAGCGCTGGTGTGGGAATTGTCCAAACTGCGCTACGGCCCCGGCGTCGTCGCCGGCGTCGCCGGCTCGGGCGAACCCGGCATCCTGACGATGCGCGCGGCCGGCAACCTGATCTTCCAGGGTTCGCTCAGCGACGGCTTCATGCCGGGCGCGAGCAACACCACGATCACCAACACGCTGCTGCCAGCCGGGAGCCAATCCTGGTCCTATCGCTTGGTCGCGGGCGCCGATCTCGGCGGCGCGGAGTTCCGGCAGGTTCTGCCGCTGGACAAGCTCGGCGGCGATTCCGGTTCGTCGGGCTCGCTGCTTCTGGGGCGGCCAAACGGCAGCGGCGTTGCTCCGGACGCCACCCTCACCACCGCGGCGGCCAAGCTGGGCTACGACCAGTTGATCCGGACCGGCACCGGCGACATCGACATTGCGGCTGGCCGCGACGTGCAGATCCGCAGCCTTTTCTCCACCATCTACACGGCGGGCAGCCGGGTCATACCAGGCTACACCTCGACCGCGACCCTCAATCCGGGCGGCAGCGTCAGCATGAGGTCCGATGTGCCGCTGCTGTTTCCGAACGGCACGGGAACGGGGACCGTGACCGCCAATGTGGACAGCCTCGTCACCTATCTGAGCCCATCGGGCACCAACGTCACCCTCACGAACCCCGCAGGCACGATCTACGGTTTCTCTGAAGGCTACAGCACCGACGCTCTCACGGGCGGGATCAATTATGGGACGAACTATGTCAAGCTGTCCGGCCTGAGGGCGGTGATCGACACGAGATTCGTTGGGGCTGCCGTGTATGTGCCGTCGGGCGGCGAAATCGCCGGCTTCACGCCCGGCTCGCGAATCTACATCGGACACAGCGGCAACAACAGCAGTCTCGCTGCGGGCCGCGACATCCCCGCGGGTGGTCTGACCACCTCCGGTCCAGGCATAGCCTATATTCCGAGCGGCGGGGCTTACGAGGCGGTTGCCTTCAACGCCGGGGAGGCCTTGCCGCTTCTGACGGGCGACTTCAACGGCCGGGGCGCGTATATCGTTTTGACCGAGGGCGGTTCGGTGCGGACCACCGGCACGCTGATCCTACCTGCCGGCTCCCTGACGCTGACGGCACCGAACGCCAGCGCCTCTTTCCAGCTCCGCTATCTGCCGGCCGAAACCACTTTGAGGCTCGAGGATTCCGCCGGCGGGGGGATCAGCTATCGCGTCCCCACGAGTACTCAGGGGGCCGCCCTCAAGATGCCGACGCCGAGCTTTGTCGTTACCGAGCCGCTGCACGCGGGCCAGTCGGTGACGCTGCGGGCCGGAAGCTCCGTGACCGCGGCGGCAAACTGCACCGCAGCGGCGAACTGCACCCTGTCTCTGTCTCCGACCAGCACGGCCGCCACGGTGACCCTGCCGATCGCCGACGCGTCGGGCAACACCTACGTCTTCGACGTACCGAAACCGGGCAGCGACGGGCTGCGGTTGCAGGGCGGAGCATCGGACACGGCCAGTCAATTGCAGTTGTACACGCTTCCATTCACGACGCCCCAATACAGCTCCGGAGGCGGTGATGTCACCATCGCGGCCGGGCGCGACATCGTCCATCAGCAGGTATTGGGCTCCGGCCAGCTGGCTTCGTCGCAGCAGATGCCGATCAACTGGCTCTACCGCCGCAGCAGCGCCGAGAACGGCATCTTCGCGCAAGGCTATTACGGCGATATCGGCTCGACGACCTGGTGGATCGACTACAGCAACTTCTTCCAGGGCGTCGGAGCCCTCGGCGGCGGCAATCTCACCCTGGCCGCCGGCCGCGACGTCATCAACACGAGCGCCGTGATTCCGACCAATGCCTGGATGCCCTACAAGACCGTCCGGGCCGACGGCACCGTCGACAAGCTCGTCGCCAACCAGCCGTTGTTCGAATTTGGCGGCGGCGATCTGACGGTTCAGGCCGGCCGCAACATCGACGCCGGCGTCTACTATGTCGAGAAGGGCCACGGCGTATTGCAGGCAGGCGGCAACATCCAGACCAATGCGACGCGACGGACCATCATCGGCGACACCTCCGTGAGCCCGATCGAATGGCTGCCGACCACGCTGTTCCTCGGCAAAGGCGGGTTCGACGTCGCCGCGCGCGGCAACCTTCTGATGGGCCCGGTGGCCAATCCCTTTCTGTTGCCGCAGGGCGAATTGAACGGAACCTGGGCGCGGTCCTATTTCTCCACCTATGCGCCGGACAGCTACGTCTCGGCGTCCTCGCTCACCGGCGATGTCACCCTGAAAGGCGCGGGGGAAGCCGGGCTCGAACCCGGCACGCTCGCCCAGTGGTTCACCAACATCCTGGCCTGGGACAACAAACAGGGCATCGTCAGCAACAGCCACACGCGGCCCTGGCTCAGATTGACCGAGGCAGGACAAATCACAAATCTGCTCGAGTACCCGGTAAAGGTTTCCGGCCTTGCTTCAGACATAGTTGGGCAGGCCGTCGGCTCCGTCTATCGTGGACAGATCGGGTTGATGGCGCCGAACCTCGGGGTTGCCGCCTTCTCCGGCGACATCAACATCGTCAATAGGCTGGTCCTCGCGCCTTCCCCGAGCGGGACCGTCAGCCTGTTCGCCGACGGAACGATCGACGGTTTCCAGGCTTACGACTACCAATCCTACGGGTCGCGAACCTACTACAAGACCGGTACGATCAATCTCTCCGACGTCGATCCCAACCTCGTCCCGGGCATCCGCACGCCGATGACACTGCGCTACTCCGATTCATCACTGCCGATGTCGAGCTTCCACGTCTCTGCAAGGAGCCCGACCGTGTCGACGGAATTTTTCAACACTCTGTTCGACGAGACCGGCGCGACCAAGGGCACGCCCACTTTCGTGCGTCAGTCGCTGCACGATGCCGATGGGCTGCACCTGAACGATCCCGAGCCCGTTCAAATCTACGCGGGCCGCGGCGATGTTTCGGGGCTGAAATTGTTCTCGCCCAAGGTCACACAGGTCTTCGCCGGACATGACATTACCGACGTTGCCTTCTACATCCAGAACCTCAAGACGGACGATATCAGCCGAATCATCTCCGGCCGCGATATCCGGCCCTTTAACGAGACCTCGCCCGCGCGGATCGCCCACGGCATCATCGCTGGCGGGAATTCCAGCGCGGCCTTGGAAAAAATCGTCGATCCGGTCCCCGGCGATATTTCGATTGGCGGCCCGGGGACGCTGCAGATTCTGGCCGGCCGGAACCTCGACCTCGGCGGCGCGCCGATCAGCACGGCAACTGCCCAGCAATTCAGCGCCTTGGGCCTGGCGCGCGGCATCGTCAGCATCGGCGACGCACGCAACCCCTATCTGCCGCGCGCCGGCGGAGCCAGCATCATCGCTGTGGCAGGGCTGGGCGGCGGCGACCTCGACGTTCCCGCCTTCGTCGCGGATTTCCTGAATCCCGCGACGGCCGGTACGCGCGCCGCCCGCTATCTGCCCGAGCTCGGCAAGCGGCTCGGCCTTTCGGGTGGCGACGATAAGAAGGTCTGGGCGGCGTTCAACGCCTTGCCGGATAAGCAGAAGCAGATCCACGCGCTCGGCATCTTCTATCTCGTCCTGCGCGATGCGGGGCGCGATCACAATGACCCGGATGCGCCGGGCGGCAGCAGAAACTACGAGGCCGGATACAAGGCGATCGCCAGGCTGTTCCCCGGCGACAGCTGGAGCGGGGACATCTCGCTCACCGCGCGCGAAGTCAAGACCGAGACCGGCGGCGACATCAGCCTGCTCGCGCCGGGAGGTGGCCTGCTGGTCGGCTACGATCTCACCGGGAGCAAGCAGCCGCTCGATCAAGGCATCATGACGCTGCGCGGCGGCAATATCTCGATCTTCGCGCATGACAGCGTGACGGTCGGCACCTCGCGCATCTTCACCTTCAGCGGCGGCAATGAGATCATCTGGTCGAGCTTCGGCAACATCGCGGCCGGCAGCGCCTCCAAGACGCTGCAGGCGGCAGCGCCGGGCCGCTATCTGATCGACCCCGAAACCGGTGCTTCGATCCTCGATCTCGGCGGCCTTGCGACGGGCGGCGGCATCGGCGTGCTGCAGACGCGCGCGGACGCACCGCCGAGCGATGTCGATCTCATCGCGCCGTCCGGCTACATCGACGCCGGCGACGCCGGCATCCGCTCGTCGCGCAACGTGAACCTCGCCGCAATGCAAATTCTCAATGCGTTCAACATCCAGGCGCAGGGGACGACGACGGGCGTGCCGACCGTCCAGGCGCCCAACATCGGCAGTTTGGCGGATACGTCCAATACTGCGGGATCTGCCGCTCGACAGGCCGCTCAGCCTGCAACCAATTCCGGCGGTGCACAGGCTTCGGTCATCATCGTCGAGATTATCGGTTACGGTGGGGGAAGCGGAGACGAGCAGCCTGATGACGGTCAACGCCGTGGCCAAGGGCGACAAAGCAGCAATATCAATTATGAATCGAACGGTATGGTCCGCGTCCTCGGCAATGGCAGGTTCACCGCGGAAGACATCACGCAGTTGACAGCGGACGAACGCAATAGACTGACCAGCGAGGCCTTTGCGCCAAATTCCCCGTGAGGTCGGCAGGCGTGCGGGCTTCTGCCGGCCGCCGCGAGATGCCGTGCCGCTCGAGGCAACGATGGAGGCTCGAACGGGTCAGCCGCGGAATGCTCTCGCGCAGGCAGCCGAAGACGTCATCGAGTGGCAGCAGAGTTCGTCTGCGAAACTCGACGATCATGGCCTCCTCGACCTGCGTGAGGACCGTGCTGCGGGGATTGCGAGGCCCCATCGGGGCGTCCGACGTTGTGGTTCTCACCCGCCATTTCGCCACCGTCGTGCGGCTGAGGTCGTATTGTCGGGCGAGGGTGCTGGTCTTCTCTTGCGACGCTTGGAGCTCGGCTCGAACTCGCGGCGTTGTGCGGGCGCTCCCGTGAAGAACGTCTGCCATAGCGAATCTTCCCCTTCTCGGGTCAAGAATACGCCACGACTCTCCGGGACTGAACACCTAGTTGGCGCGCCGCGGTCGATGAAGATGGGCACTACTCGTTCGCCGTTGCGCAATGATGCAGCGAGCCGTCACCCGTTCCAATCTGAAAATCCGCGACGACCTGCGATTTTCTTGGTGCGTCGAGCCGACCCAAAATCGCATTCACGATGTAAGATGGTTCCCGTTTAAGGGCCCGAGCCTTATGCCGGCGCTCACAGAGTCCGGTCGAACTCCGCAATCCCCGCAGCGGCCAGCCGATAGAGCTGCGCCGGACGGTCGGTGACGATGCTCTTTGCGCCTTCGACCGGCGCAACGATGCGCAACTCGCCGAGCTTGCGCCGAAAGGCGCTGTCGTTCAGCGCGCGTCCGAGCACGACCTCGTAGGCAGCACGCAGCTCCGGCAGCGTGAACTGCGGCGGCAGCAGGAAAGCCGGCAGCGTCGAATAGGCCGCGCGGCGGCGCCAGCGATCGGCCGCCTTTGCCACGATGGCATCATGATCGAACGGCAGGCCCTTGGCCTCGCGCAACGGCACGCTCGCCAATCGGCCGCCGTCGAACGCGGAGCTGTCCGGCGACGGCATCAGCGCATAATAGGCGACCGAGGCCGACCATCCGCGCGGATCCCTGTCGTTCCCCGAGAACGTCATCAGCTGCTCGAGCAGCCGCACCTTCAGGCCAGTCTTTTCCCGGATGACGCGGGCGGCCGCATCCGACGTCGATTCATCCTGCTCTGCCCGCACGTAACCTCCGACCAAGGCGAGGCGGCCCGCATGCGGCTGGTGCTCGCGTCGAAGCAGCACAACGTGCATCCGCCCCTCCTGCAGCGTGAGAAGCACGACGTCGACGGTGAGGATGGGGCGGATCAGGTCCGGTTTCATACGCGAAATAGTAACAAGCAAATTGCGTGTTGCAAATAGCGTGAAGGCTGCGATGCTGCGATCGGCGGGCGGTACGGCGGATTTTCGCGAGTGTTTGCGAAAGCCGGACGATCGTCGCGAATGGTCAAGGATTTTTGCGGACCCTAGCGGTTTCCTCTCGTGGTTTCCTGGCATCCGCTTGGCCGTCGCGTTGAATGTGTCGATGAAGGAGAGGCAGATGATCGTCGTGTGGCGTGTGGTCGACAGCTGCAACTTGGCCTGCCCGTTCTGTGCGTTCGATCGGCGACTGGAATTTCCCCGTCACGCGGCCGACGTCGTGGACGTGATAGGATTTGCGCGCGCGCTCGCGGCCTATCAGGCGCAAACCGGCGAAGGTGTCTTGCTCAGTTGGCTCGGCGGCGAGCCGTTGGTATGGAAGCCGCTGGAAAGCCTGACGAATGCGGTCCGCGCGCTCGGGCTGAAGATCAGCGCTACCACCAACGGGACCTCGCTCGGAAGCGCGAGGTTGCGCGAGCATATTTGCGCGGCCTATGAGGAGCTCACGATCAGCATCGATGGCTTTTCCGGCTTTCACGATCCGATGCGGGATTGGAAGAACGGCTTCGAAAAACTGCAGTTGTGGATTCCGCTGCTGGCCGCGCGGGCGCGCGCGGTCGGGTCGCCGCTGAAGCTTCGGGTCAATGTTGTGTTGATGCGGCAGAATGTCGAGCACTTTGCCGCGCTGTGCGCCGAGGTCGCGACCTGGGGCGTCCGCGAGATCACGTTCAATCAGCTCGGCGGACGCGATCGGCCCGAGTTCTATCCGTCGCACCGGCTGAGAAGCGCGGATGTCGACCGGATCGAGACGGAGCTGCCGATCATCCGCCGAACCATCGCGCGCCACGGCGTCACGCTGGTCGGTGGCACCGCCTATCTGTCGCGCATTCGCGCCAGCGCCCTGGATCAGCGCAATCCTGTCTACGACTGCGGCCCAGGCGAGCGCTTCCTTTTTATCGACGAACGGGGGCGCGTGACGCCCTGCAGCTTTACGACGCCCGACTACGCCGTCGACGTCCGCAGTCTGCGCAGCGGCGACGACATCGCGGCGCTGCCGACGCGGTTTCGCGCCATGCGCTGCGCCCGGCGTTCAACTCAGTGTGACGACTGCCTGAGCACGCAGGTATGCGACAAGTTCAGGTCGCCGCCGGACGCTGCAACAACACAGGTCGTGCACCGCGAGCCGGCCGTGGCATGAGAGGTGATCACCTATGTCTTCGCTGATCGTAATCGCTCGTCTCGACGCGTGGGTCCTCTCGAAACGAGTATCGTGCCCGTCTGCTCGTCGCCTTCCTGTGTCCGATCCGCAAACAACGAGCAAGGCGCAGCAGATCGTGCGCCTGGCTTCGCTTGATCTGACGACACGTGACGCACGCGCGGCCATTCGGTGTATCGCCGCAACGAACTTGCGTGGAATTTGTTGCCGAGGTGCTTGGTCGGGTTTCCTGTCCGATCGCAGCTTGGCGATGCAGCGCGCGGGAACGGCGGGCTTCCGACCGCCGACCGAGCGATGGCAAGATAAAAGGCGCAAGGTGCGCTGCGGTCGACGAGTGGAAGAAGGCAATAGGATCAGCTTGCTGCAATGAGGTGCATTTTTAGCTCGCAGCCTGCGACCTTGCGCAAGGCTTTACAAAATCATTGAGGCTCGCACCTCGTCGACCGCGCCGAGCCATGATCGCTTGGAGTGAGCCGTTGCCGGGCAGCCGCAAGCCCGTCAAGGCTCGCGCTGCGCGCGCCCGGCTCCGCCGGCTTGCGGCCTTGACCGACTCGCGACTGCCCAGCTCTTTGGCCTCCAAGCGATCATGGCTTCCCGTGAGCGAGGTCGCTCCCGTGGCGAAGCGAGTGGAGATGCCGGCGTAGCGCGGCGTGGACTTCGGCCGTTCTGCGGAATGGCAACGGGTGCCACACTCGCGCCATGGCTCGCTCCCAGAAATCACGGCGACAGTGCTCGGCCTTTTCGGCCGCCGCGCTCGGCGATCTGTACGACTATGCGCGCCGCCCGGCTCGCCGCTCCAGGCGATCGCGGAAGGCCGATCCGATCGCCTGGATGGCGACCGATGACTGGCCCGAGGACGTACCGGTGACCGACGCCGAGGTCGACGCGTTCGAGGCTTGGTTCGGCGACCTGTTCGACGAGCTGTTCTCGACAGGCGATTGAGGGGAGATGACCATCATGACGCACCGGTTCGCGCCGCCCTCTACCTGCGGGTCTCGACCGGCCGGCAGGCGGACAGCGATCTCTCCATTCCGGACCAGCGCCGTCAGGCGAAAGGCTACTGCGCCTCGCATGGGTGGGGGATCGCCGCCGACTACGTCGAGTCCGGCGCGTCGGCGACCGATGACAGGCGTCCCGAATTCCAGCGCATGATCGACGCCGCGACCGCCAAGCCGCCGGCGTTCGACGTGATTTTGGTTCACAGCTTCAGCCGCTTCTTCCGCGACCAGGTCCAGCTCGAGTTCTACGTTCGCCGGTTGGCCAAAATTGGCGTGCGGCTGGTGTCGATCACCCAGGAACTGGGCGGCGACCCGATGAGCAACATGATCCGCCAGATCATGGCGCTGTTCGACGAATACCAGTCGAGGGAGAACGCCAAGCACACGTTGCGGGCCATGAAGGAGAACGCCCGCCAAGGCTTCTGGAACGGCGCGCTGCCGCCGATCGGCTACCGCATCGCCGAGGCCCCCGAGCAGCGCGGGCATCGCGTCAAGAAGACCCTTGAGATCGACCCCATCCAGGCAGAGACCGTGCGGCTGATCTTTCGCCTCGCGTGCGAGGGCGACGGTAGCTCGGGGCCGATGGGCGTCAAGTCGATCACCACGCACCTCAACGCCGCCGGCATCCGCACGCGCGACGGCGGTCGCTGGGGGATCGGCGCCGTGCACAAGGTGCTCACCCGCACGACTTACGTCGGCCGCCACCGGTTCAACACCAAGCTGTGGAAGACGCGCGAGCGCAAGCCCGAGGCCGAGGTGGTCGAGATGGCCGTGCCGCCGATCATCGGTTCATCGGAGTTCGAGGCCGTGCAGACACTGCTCAAGACCCGCAGCCAGGCACTGACCGCGCCGCGCATCGTGAGCGGTCCGACCCTCTTCACGGGCATCTGCTTCTGCGCCGCCTGCGGCGGAGCCATGACGCTGCGGACCGGGAAGGGAGGGCGCTACCGGTACCACACCTGCTCGACCAAGGCCCGCCAGGGCGAGACCGGGTGTGCGGGCCACACGGTGCCAATGAACAAGCTGGACACCCTCGTAGCCGAGCACATCGAACGCCGGCTGCTGCAGCCTGCCCGGCTCGAGCAGATCCTGTCGTCGGTCCTCGAACGCCGCCACGAGCGCGTCGAGCGCCGAACCTCGCATATCGCCGACTTGCGCAAGCGTGCGGTCGAGGCGGACGCCAAGCTCAAGGGGCTTTACGACGCCATCGAGAACGGAGTCGCCGACGTCTCCGACCCGATGCTCAAGGACCGAGTAAGCGAGCTGAGGGCCGTCCGCGACCAGGCCCGCGCGGACGCCGAGCGGGCCGAGGGGGCGCTCGATCGGCTCGGGCCGAGCATCACGCCGCAGGCGTTCAAGACCTTCGCCCGGCAGGCCCGCAAGGGCATGCGGGCCGAGGGCGGCGGCTACCGTCGCGACCAACTCCGCGCGCTCGCCCAGCGCATCGAAGTGGACGAGAAAGAAGTTCGCATCATGGGGTCGAAAAGCGCGCTGCTGCGCACCCTCGTCGCCGTGTCGAGCGCAAAAACGGCAGGTTTTGGAGTGCCCAGTTCTGTACCGAAGTGGCGCGCCAGCCCGAATAAAACTGCGAACACGTATGTCATTGAAATAGCGTTGTGTTCTCAGTGACGATATTCCGCAACAGGCCGTCTCCAAAGCCGCCGATGTGATGACGTGCCTCCTAAACCACCGCCGTGAGAGCCTTCTCGGCTATCCGAGGCTCACGGCGCGCACGGTTTCCAACTCCATCAGCCCCTGGGCTGCGAAGCCGATCATCTCCCGCATTACATTGGCGTCGGCGGCATTCTCCACGCGGCGTCTCGACCCGCTCTGTCGATAACTTGGTCAAGGGATGGGGATGAACGCCATCTCCAAGAGCTGGATCAGCCGCCTGTGCTAGGGTCCGGACTCATAACCAGTAGCTGATGGTTGCGGCGATGTGGACCGTAGCGAGGAAATTGACCGCGAGGCGGTCGTATCGGGTTGCTACACGGCGGAAGTCCTTCAGCCGGCAGAACATGCGTTCGATGGCGTTTCGGTTGCGGTAGAGGACTCGCGAGAACGTGCTTTTCCAGCGCCGGTTCACCTTGGGCGGGATGTTCGGCATGGTGCCGTTGGCCTCGACCTGCGCTCGGATCGCGTTCGAGTCGTAGCCCTTGTCGGCGTGCAGAATGCGCGCGTCCGGCAACTGCTTCAGGAGGTCGTGCCCGGCCGTGCAATCGGCGACGTTGCCGCCGGTGAGCAGGAAGGCGATCAGTCGGCAATGCCGGTCGGTCAGCGCGTGGATCTTGGTTGTGCGGCCACCGCGCGAACGGCCGATCGCCTGCGTCTGCGCCCCCCTTTCCCGCCGGCCGCCGAGCGATGGGCCTTCACGGCGGAACTGTCGATCAGAACTTGCTCGGGCGGTCCGCCGGCGCTGGCCAAAGCGTGGAAGAGTTTCTGCCAAACGCCTTTCTCGGCCCACCGGACGAAGCGGTTGTAGAGCGTCTTTCGGGGGCCGTAGACGGCCGGAGCATCGACCCAGCAGCCGCCGGACTTCAGGACGTGCACGATGCCGCTGATCACACGGCGATCGTCCACTCGCGCCTTGCCCCGCGTGTCGGTCGGCAGGTGCGGACGGATGCGATCAAACTGCGCCTCTGTCAGCCAGAAGAAATCTTGGGTCATCACGGCTCCTCCCGGAAACCGTGAATCACAACCCTCTCACGCTGCCAACACTTTTATGGGTCCGGACCCTACGGGGCGGCCTCCAATCTGGAGGATCTGCTCTATCTCCAGGGCGTCGACGCCGCCGTCACCCAGGCCGACGTGTTCGAGTATTTCCGCGTCGAGCGGCGCACCCCGAACCTGGCGACACGGGTCAACTACATCCTGTCGCTGCCGATCTCCGAACTGCACGTTCTGGCTCGCGACGACATCCGCACCATCCAGGATCTCAAGGGCAAGAAGGTGAATTTCGGCCCGGCCGGCAGCGGCTCGAGCCTCACCGGCACGATCGTCTTCCAGCGGCTCGGCATCCCGGTCCAGCAGGTGATGATCGACCAGTCGAGCGCGCTGCAGCAGCTCCGCGCCGGCGAGGTTTCGGCGCTGGTGCGGGTGGTGACCAAGCCGGTCGACTTCTTCGCCAAGATCCCGGCGGGCTCGGGGCTGCATCTCCTGTCGGTGCCGTACTCGAAGTCGATGGCCGACTATTACGGAATCGGCGAGTTCACCGACAAGGAGTATCCGGGCCTGGTGCCGGCGGGCCGCACCGTCGACACGATCGGGGTGCCGGCCGTGCTGGCCGTCTACAACTGGGCGCCCAACACGCCGCGCTACGCCAAGGTCGAGCGGCTGGTGACGCGCCTGTTCGAGAACTGGGACAAGCTGCAGAAGCCGCCCTTCCACCCGAAATGGCGCGAGATCAATCCGGCCGCCACGGTGCCGGGCTGGACCCGCTTCGCCGTTGCCGACCGCATGGTGCAGAAGATGCGGGCGGACGGCGCGGCCCGCCAGCAGAAATCGCTGCGCACCGATTTCCAGGAGTTTCTGGCGAGCTCCGGCCCAAACCCGGAGAGCGACCGCGAGGCGCTGTTCCGCCAGTTCCTGCAGTGGCAGCAGACCCGAACCGCAAAGCCCCAATAGACCGTTCGGCGCCGGGGCCGCGGCGGGCTCCGGGAGCCAGCTCGCACCAGCGAGGACCACCATGCCGATCACACCGGGACGCCTGCTGATCGCCGCGGGGCTCATGCTCTGCGCCGGCGGCGCGGGCGCCCAGACCCGCACCGCCACGCCGGCGCCGCCGGAGCGCTACGCGCCGTCGTCGGTGTCCTATGTCTGCGATCGCGCGCTGGCCGAGGCCGAGGTGAAGCGGCTGACCGGCACGGGCGTCATCGCCGAGCTCAGCCAGTTTCCGCCCAATGTCTCGGTCATCGTCGACAAGCGCCAGTGGGACAGGACGGCCGCGCCGCTGCGCCGGCGCTGGGCCCAGGACGTCGCCTGCGCGACCGGCGAAGGCCAGGGCAGCATGCTCCGGACCGTGACGTCCCGGGCCAGGGACACGAGCTGCCTCGGCAGCTTCTCGGACGCCGACCTCAAGGACTGACGAAGGAGCGACACACCGGCGTCCGCCGCCGCGAACCGGTGACGCGGCGGAACGTTGTCGAAAAAGACTGCGGACGAGATGCCTCGCGGCGGTCCGAGTGCTCGTAGCCCGCGACGTCACCCGGCCCCCGCATCATCGGGAAAGCTTGCGTTTTTCCTCGTCGGTGAGGCGCTCCAGGTCCGAACGGCTGAGCGGTCCGAAGCCGACGATCTGGATCGGATCGGCGGGGTCGTAGCTGCTGCGCTTGTCCGGCGGCTTGCGACGGCCCCCCTCGTCGCCCGGCGCGCCGTCCTCGCCGCTCGCTCCGCCATAGCCGAGGATCTCGACGATGATCACGCTCGGCCGCTCGGCCGCACTCGTCTGCCGGGTGGCGTTCGCCACGGCATCGGCGGCGGCCTTGTCTTTGGTCTGGACGGTGAGGACCGCGACGGCCTCGGGCGCCTTCGGCACGCCCTTGGTCTGGCCGCCGACCTGGATGTTGTCGATGTTCAAGACGAAACGCGCCGCCACCGTGAAATCGCCCGAGACGCGGATGCCGCCGTCGCCGGCATTGACCGTGCCTTGCGGGGCGATCAGGTGGACATCGCCTTCGGCGACGCCGTTGTAGCCGATCACCGTCCCGATGCCGCTGCCGGTGATGTCCGGGGATTCGGTGACCTTGGTGTTGGCATCGACGTCGGTGGCGACGGTCGGCTTGGACACCGAGCGGGCCGTCTTGGCGCCGCGGCCGGCATCGATGTCGCCCCGCGTCGACCAGATGACCTCGTCGCCGCCCGCGAAGGTGAGAATGCGCGACTGGTTCACCGCCACGTCGCGATCGGCGAAGATGCCGATATTGCCGCCGCCGAGCGTCACCACACCGTATTTGTCCGACACGACGGCGCTGACGGCGGCCGCCTGGAAGATGCCGCCGGGCGCCAGAATATCGATATCGCCGCCGGCCTTGGTCTGCAGCATGAGGTTGCCGAACTTGGCGTCGCCCTTCCAGCCGGCGCCCGGAAACAGCGTGGCGATCGCCGCATAGCCGCGGTTGTAGCCGCCATTGAGGGGGTTGCCCTTGGCGTCGAGCGTGTTCTGGTCGTTGTCGGCTTCGCGCAGCTCCTCGATATAGACCTCGCGCAGGAAGCGCTGCTGCGTCAGCGTCGGCAGCGACTTGAACCGCGCGAAGGCGTCGAGCGGCGCCAGCGTCTGCCCGGTGATCCTGGCGACGAAGCCGACCACGCCCTCGCGCAGCACATGGATATTGCCGCTCTTGCGGGTCTCCTGGCTGGTCACGAGATAGATCGGCAGCGTGATCCCGCCGACATCGACTTTGAGATAGTCCGGCATCGCCGCGACATTGGCGGGGTCCAGATAGGCGGCGATCAGCGCGTCATAGGCCGGCTGCTTGCCGCCCATGCCGGCGAGAACGGAAATGCCGGCGCCGCCGGCCGGCAGGCCCGCCACGACCTGATAGAGATTCAAGCGATTGTTGAAATAGAGATTGCCTAAGCTCTGAATCTGGGCGCTGGGGCTGTAGACGTCGCGGCCGGCGGACAATTCGAGCGCCCCCGGGCCGAGGATCGTGATGGTCCCCGGGATGATGTCGTTGCCCGCCTCGAGCAGCGACACGTCCGTGCGATTGACGTTGCGAAGCTGGAAGCTGTCGTTGCGGATGTCGGTGCCGGCGCGGAACCAGGTCTGCTCGCTGGTGGTGACCGCGCCCCTGATCTCGGACGACATCGAAGCCGCCGGCAGAGCCGCGATGATCGACCCGGTGCGCGCATAGATCCGGCTCGGCTCGGTGTCGACGATGCCGAGGCTCGTCCCGTTCGCGAGCAGCTTGATGGCGAGATCGCTGTTCTGGGTGGCTCCGGACGTCGGCAGCAACGGCGACGGCAACATGTCGGCGGTCGCCCATGACATCACGATCGGGCCGTTGAGCAGGACATTGCCCTCGGCGAGGATCTGCAGCTCCGGCTCACGGCCCGGCATCGTCATCAGGCGGTTGAACATCATGTTGGAGGACGGGCCGGTCATCGGCGGAATCTGCACATTGCCGTTGAGCGCCGTGATGCTCGTCCTCGACGGATAGAGATTGGCGGCACTGGTGGTGAACCACTGATAGCTCTCCTCGGACGTCACGCAGCAATGGTCGAAGATGCTCACCGAGACGAAGCGCGACAGATACTTGCCCTGGTCGACCAGGATGACATTGCCGCCGACCGAGGTGAGATCGAGCGCGGTGCGTTCGGTATAGCCGCTCATCGAGACGGTACCGGCCATCAGCGGATCGAGCACCGTCTGCAGCCGCAGATCGCCCGCCGTCGTCACCGACATCGTGGCGTCGCCGAGCGCCAGCACCGGCGCCAGGACATAGCTGGTGGTCGAGCCGGGGGCCGTGGTGACGATCACGCCGGCGGTGCGCCCGGTCGCGAACTCGCCGGCCACGATGGTGCCGGCCCCGCGCCCGACATAGAGCTGGCCGCCGCGGATCGCCCCGCCGACATCGACGTCGAGGGCGCCGCCGTTGCGAATCGCGAGGGATTTGGCCGGCACCGCCGCGGTGCCGCCGCTGACCCGGCCGTTGGTCGCCAATGCGACCACGAGATTGGCGAGATCACCGCCGGCGACGAGCGAGACATTGCCGCCGCCGAGCGCGCCGACGCCGTTGGAGAAGGCGGTGTAATCGACCCACCAGGACGATTGCACGGTGAAGATCCCGCCGGCGCCGGTCGTGCCTTGATGCTGCAACCAGTCGGCGATGATCTGGCCGTTCAGCGAGCCGACCGGCTCGGTGGGCGCGGCGACGCTGCCCTGCGCCGCGATGCTGAGATTGCCGCCGTTGACGCCGTAGCTCGCCGCGGCCGGCTTGGCGAAATTCGCCACGTCGGCATCCTTCTGTCCGGCCGTGTAGACGACGGACTTGTAGTTGGCGAGAGAGACGTCGCGCCCGGCGCGCACGGCGAGATCGCCGGTGCCGGTGCGCACCAGCTTGCCGGCCGCCGCGCTGCCGATCGTGACCGAGCCGCTCGCCGCCGGCAACCCCGCCGAGGGCACCGTGGCCAACATGCCGGCGGAGGTCAGATCGGCCCCGGCCACCAGCCGCAGATCCCACGACGCGCCGCTCGAGAGGGTGCCGCTGCTCAGCGCCGTCGAGAAGCCGTCGCTGAGATTGCCGAGAATGGCGAGATTGCCGGCGGCGCGCAGCGTCAGCCCGCCCTGGCGCAGGCTGGCGTCGAACCGGCTGTTCAGATCGAGATCCGAGGCCAGCGTGAGATCGCCGCTGCTGCGGATCTCGATCCCCGCCATGATGCCGAAGCCCTTGCCGGCGAGCCGTCCGGGCCTGGCGGCCATGAAGGTCGCGGCATCCGTCGCCGCGGTCGCCATCGCGGTGTCGACCGACGTGTCGGTGTAGACGCCGACCGCCTCCAGCACGGCCGCGCTGCCGCCGTTGACGACGCGTGCGCCCGTGATCGTGGCATCGAGACGATCGACCGCGACATCGACATGGTCGCCGGCGCCGCCGGTGTGACGAGACGCGCCGGCGAGGCCATTGGTCTGCAGCGCGCGCAGCCGCACGACGCCGCCCTGGCCGCCGCCGACGTCGATCGTGCCGCCCGCGAGATCCAATGTGCCGCCGGCGACACCGGCCAGCGTTCCGCCGACCGCATCGAGCAGCACCCGGCCGCCGCCGAGCTCGGCGGTGGCGTTGGCATTGAGGCGCGCGCCCGCGTTCATCGTGATGCCGTTGCCGGCGGAAATCGAGATGCTCCCGCCATAGGCCGATTTCGCGTCGACGAGGCCGTTGATCGTCACCGACCCCCGATCGGCGACCAGGCCGAAATTCGCCACCGTGGTGACGCCGTCGATCGACACATCGCCCGAGCGGATACGGAACTGGCGCGACGCATAGAAGCCGGCCTCGTTGAGGCGCCGATTGAGGCCGGCGAAATCCGGCAAGGCGTCGATGTCGAGACTGAACGAGCCGCCGACGCCGCGCCCGGCCTGCGCCCTGAGGCTGCCGTCGAGCGCGACCGTGCCGCCGCCGGTCGCCGTCACGGCCAGCGTGCCGGCATTGCCGCCATTGTCGTCGGCCTGCAGATCGATGGTCGCCCCCGCCGCCACGCGCACGCTGCCGCCGATGGCGGTCAGCGATACGCGGCCGGCGTCGGCATAGGCCACGACATCGTAGAACCGCTTGCCGAAACCACCGACATCGACGATGGCGCCGTCCTCGACGACGACATCACCGCTGGTGGCGGTGAGGTCGACGGCGCCGCCCGGCGCCAGAATGCGGCCGTCGACCGTGACATGGCCGCCCGTGAAGGCGAGACGCGCGCCGAGGCTTTGCCCGCTGTCGGTGAGGTCGCCCAACCCGCCGCCGGACACCGACAGGGCGCCGAGCGTCGTCACGCTCTGATAGGCCCCGCCCCGTCCGGTGACCACCGGCGCCACCAGGGCGACCGCGGCCGCGGCCGCATCGAGGGCGCCGTTGCCCTCGCCGACGATCCGTCGCGTGCCGCTCAGCATGACTGCATTGAAGCCGCGGATCGCCTTGTTTCCCACTCCCAGCACCAGTTCTCCGGCGTGGAAGGCCAGTGTGCCGCTTCCCGTGCCGGTCGGCTCGACCAGGGTCGCGCTCGAGTTCTTCAGCGTGATCTTGTCGGCCGCGATGGCGACGCTGTTGCTGCCGTAGCCGACCAGCCCGGCGGCATCCAGCACCACATCGCCGACGCCGCTGTCGCCGAAATTCAGCGACGCGAACAGATCGATGGTCGAATAGCTCCGCAGCGTCAGGGTCCGGGTGCTGGACAATTGCGCGAGGTTCTGGGCCGACAGGACCAGCCCGCCGCCGCCGCCGCCGAGCCCGATCCGGCCGCTCGACAGCGTCAAGGCGTCGCCCGACACCTGCGCCGAGCTCGACAGCGCGGTGTTGCGGGTGGCATCGATCAGGAGCGCCTTGCCGCCGGCCAACCTGGCGCCGGCGCCGATCGTCACCAGGCCGCCGGTCGAGGTGACGACGTTCTGGCGGATCACATTGATGGCGCCGCCGTTCGACACCCGAATCAAGGCGCCGTAGTCGCTGCTGGCGCTGACCGGGGCGATCACCAGGTCGCCGGCGCGAGCGGCGATGTCGCCCTGTGCGACGACCGCGCTGCCGGCATCGACCGCGATCGAGCCGGTCGCGGCGAGCATGATTTCCGGTCCGCTCAGCGGCGCGCCGCCGTCGTTGCGCACGATGATGCTGCCGGCCATCACGGTGATGCGGGTGCCCGCCGGATCGACCGCACGGGTGCCGCCGATCAGCAGGCTGGCGGCGTGGTAGTTCGACAGCGCCGCCGAGTCGACGACCAGATAGCCCGCGAGGTCGGCGTCGTTTCGATGATCGCCGTTCACCACCGCGATCTTGGTCCCGGCGATGTCGACCAGGCCACCGATCCCGCCCGCCACCGCCTGCGATCTCAGTTGGCCGTCCAGGATCAGCGTCTGGGTCGCCTGCAGCACGACGGCGCCGCCGTCCATCGGCAGCCGCGGCGTCACCACGTTCACTCCGGTCAGGCGGTACTGGCCGAGCTTGAAGGCGTCGGAGGCGAAGAAGTCGTCGGCGAGCGCCTCGTTGTACTCGCTGTATCGGCGAAGCGTCGATCCCGACATCACCCGCCAGGACGACGCGAGCGGCTGGGCCGCGCCGCTCACCACATTGGCGCGATAGCCCGCCACCACCATGGCGCCGTCGTTCAAGGTCACGCTGCGGGTCAGGGCCTTGCCGGTCGAGCCCGTCACCATCTGCACCGTATAGGCGCCGGGCAGCAGCGCATATTGGGCCGGCAGCAGCGTGTACCAGCCGGCCGCCAGGCCGTCGCCGCCGGCGAGCCAGATGCGGTCGCCGACCGCCAGCGAGGCCGTGGTGTTGCGCGGCGCGATGGCCGAGCTGTAGGACGGAATGATCGCGTACACGCCGGCCATCGCCAGCACATCGTGCGAGCCGCCCGGCCCGGCGACGAATTCCGATGCGTAGAGATCGCCGCCGCCGCTGATGTCGACGACCGCGCCCGACCTCTGGTTCACGGTCGGGGCCGACAGCGTCACCTTCTTGTCCGGCAGCGAGGCCAGGACGTTGACGGTGGTACTGCCGAGCGGCGTCTGGGTCCAACTGTCGCCGTTGCTGAGATTGCCGTAGGGCAGGATCAGCCCGTTGCCGGACACCGAGGTCAGGCTGCCGGCGCCGAGCGTCAGGCTGGTGGTCGCCGACAGCGTGATGGTGCCGAACGGCGCCAGCAGCGTGCCGTCCTGCTCGATGACGGGCGCCGACACGGTGAGCGATCCGGCCACCGAGTAGGGCAGGGTCGCCGCGCCGTTCTGCAGCACCGTGATGCTGCCGTTGGACTTGATGGTCGCCGCCACGCCCGACACCGGATAGACGTCCGCCGCCTTGATGGTCAGCTTGCCCTCGGCGTCGAGCCGGCCGCCGACCTTTTGGGCGGCGGAGGCACTGGCCGCGGAAATCGCGTCGATGCGCAGCTCGCCGGTCTCCAGCGAGGTCTCGCCGTAGCCGCGGATATTGTTGGCGCCGAGAACCTCGATCAGTGGTGCCGCGAGCGTCAGCTTGCCGGTCGTCGCGCTCGAATAGGCCGACGAATAGGCCGCCAGATTGCCGGCACTGTTGAAGACGATGTCGTTCGCCCGCAACGTCGCATTGCTGCCGGCCACGACGCTGCTGAGCCGCGACATGTTGCCGGACAGGTTGAGCGTCAGGGTTCCCGGAACGCCGACGACGACGTTGCTGCCGAGCCGGATGCCGCTCGGCGTGGTGATCGAGACGTTGCCGAAGCCGCCGTTGGAGAGCGAACTCGCCGCCACCCGCGTCACGCCGACCGCGGTCGTCGCCTGCATGTCGGGGATGGTGATTTTGGTCGTCAGTGCCGACGAGGTGTAGAAATATTTGCTGAGAAGTTCGACAAAGGGCTGGGAGATGGCGGTGTTGTACTCCCACGCCTTGACCGATGCGGTGGCGCCGCCGGCATCCGCCGCGCGTCCGTCGACCACCAGCACGCCGTATTGCAACTGCGTGCGCAACTGGTTGAGCGCGGTCCGCATGCTGGTGCTCGTCGCGACTGTCCCACTGTACTCGTCGTAGATATCGAGATCGCAGGTCGTGCAATTCACCAAGATCGATTTGGCGACTCCGGTCGCCGGGTCTTTGTACCAAACTGTCGTCGGCAGGGTGGGCGACATGAGCAACGGCGAGGTGGACACGACCGTCGCCGGCGACGTCTCGGTGATCGACAGCGTGCCGCCGGCAGCGCCGGGGCCGCCGGCATAGCCGAGCAGCGTGGCGTCGATGGTCGAGGTGCCGACGCCGGTGTCGGTCAATGCGATCGAGCCGCCATTGCTGACCAGGCGGATGCGTTGCTCGCCCGGTAGGACGCCGCGCACCGGCGGCCGATCGATATCGGCGGCGGCGCCGGAGACGTCGAGCAGCGATCCCGCCGTCAACGTGATGGTGCCGGTGCTGTAGTTGGCGGGATTGCCGGCCGCGATCGCGATCGACCCGCCTTGCAGCACGCTGCCGCCGAGATATCCGCGCGCATCGGCGGCGATCAGCGGCACGCCGCGCGCCAGCAGCCGCGCCGTCGCGGCCAGGGTGACGTTTCCCCCGGCCGTCACGCCGATGGACCCGGCCGGCGCGATCAGCGTGCCGCGCACGATCGCATCGCCCGAGACCGCGAGGCCGATGCTGCCGCCGATGTCGGTCCGCACCACGGCGCCGGTTCCGACCGTCACGACGGAGCCCGAGAGCGACAATGACGCCGGCAACCGGGCGGCCCGGTCGATGTCCCGCAAGGCCCGCAACGGTCCGAGGTCGGTGATCTTCGCCCCCGAGGCGACGCGGGACAGATCGATGCCGACGAGATCGATGTTGAGCGGTGCCTGATCGACGACCGCCCCGTCCGGCACGAGGATGGTCAAGGGCGCCACCGTCAAATCCGGCAGAGCGACGCTCAGGGATCGAAAGCCGCGATCGCTGAACACCGTGCCGGGCAGATAGAGAGTCGCGGGGTCGGCCGGCGCCGCGCCACCGAGCTGAACGGCAGCCGTCGTGCGGATGTTGAGGGCGCCGCCCGATCCCGCCGCGTAGGCCCGCATGTCGAGGCGGGCGATCTGCGCGGCGGTCCGCGCGTAGATGTCGATGCTGCCGGCATTGCCGGCCTTGAGCCTGGTCTTGCCGCCGGACGAGCTCAACCGCCCGCCGCCGGACACGTCGAGAACCGGGGTGCCGGTGCCGGACAGGTAGGCCGCCAAGGTGATCTTGCCGCCGTCGATGGCGGGCGCCCGCGCGCCCGCGCCGTCGATGAGCTCGTTGACCCATTCGCCGCCGACATCGATGACCGAGCCCGACTCGAGGACAATCGAGTTGGCCGCGCCCAGCGACACCGTTCCGCCGGCGATGCGGATGGTGCCGCCGATGGTGAAATCGCCGACCCCGGGCCCGGCGCCGCTCACCGAGAACGCCGTCTTGGGCGTCAGCTCGAGCGTCTCGCCGGCCGCCAGGCCGAGGCTCTTGGTGACGTAGAACTTGAACGCCCCCATGCCCGATGCGGCCAGAATGTCGGAGTCGAGATAGGTCGTCTTCTTCTGGTACGAGTTCACGTCGGTGGCGCTGCCGCCGAACCAAGTCGCGCCCAGGACGGATCTCGAGTCGAACCCGGCCGGCAGCATCGTCGGGTGGGACGAGATGATCAGATTGCCGATCTGCCACTGGGTCTCCTCGGCGGCGCTGCCGCCGACCGTGAACGTGCCGGCCGTCGCCGGCGTGCCGATGCCCGCGCTCTGTCGTCGCCCGGCGATCACGCCGCCGAAGAAATCGCCCTCCAGCACGATCCCTTCCGCGCCATAGAGCTGGATCGCGCCGGCGTTGCGCCCTTCCGTGTAGCCGGCCTCGAAGCGCCGGCTGTTGGCGCGGCTCAGCCGGTTGACATAGGTGTCGGTGACGCTCCAGCGGGAGTGCGAAATGGTGGAGTCGCCGACAAGACCGACATAGACCCGGTCGGGCGTCGCCTCGCCGATATCGTAGATGCGGCCGTCCGCCCCGAGCAGCTTGGTGGTGGTGATCCAGCCGTCGGCATAGCGCACGGAGCCGCCGGACACGTCGAGACTCGAGCCGGCCCGGGTGATCAGCGCGCCGCTCGACTTGACGAGGATCGACCCGCCCACGGTGGACAGCTCGGCCAGTGTCGTCTTGCCGGTGCCGATCCAGGCGCTGACATCGGCGAGCGGCGTGCCCGTCCATTTGCCCGCGACGTCGCCCCACGACACGCCGGCCATCGGGCCGTCGGCAAAGGTGCCGCTCACCCGCCGATCGACCAGCACCGTCAACCCATGCAGCCATGACTCGCGGTAGAGCGGGGAATCCCGCAGCTCGTTGATGCGCAGCTCCGCCTTCACGACATTGCTTTCCATCGCCAGGGCGATGTCCTTGAGCCCGGCGACGCTGAGATAGGCGTTTTCGGCGATATAGACCTCGCTGCCGTCGCGGAGGCCGGTCTCGCCCGGCACCGGCTTTTCGCCGGCTTGCGGCCAGGTGCTGGCGACGAGGCTGATCTTGCCGGCCGGCGCGATGATGCTCGCCTGCGATTCGATGTCGATCGTCTTGCCGCGAATGGCGACCTGCCCGGCGGTGTAACGATTGGCCAGAGCGGTGAGCTCGATCTCGCTGGTGTCGCCGGCGTCCGGCAGGACGCTGACGACGCTGCCGCCGCCGAGCGTGACCTTGCCGGCCGACCAGTAGAACAGCTCGGCCATCCCGCTCGCATAGGCCATCAAGCCCTGGTCCCAGGCGAGCAGGCGGACGGTGCCGTCGCGGTTGTTGAGCGCCGTGGTGACGCCGAGCCAGCCGTTCTGGGTGATGTCGCGTCCCGCCAGGGTGATGTTGCCGCGGTCGGCGAGGACCACGCCGTCGTTGACGACGCTGTAGCCGACCGTCGCGGCGCGCGCCGCCATCTGCGGCAGGATGACGTCGCGCATCGACTTGTTGAAATTACTGAGCGGGGTGCCGGCGGACATGAGCCCCGAGGTCAGTTGATCGTAATAGAACGCATAGGGCGACGGCGCCGACACCGCGACGTCGAGGCCGCGCACCAGGACGTTGGGCGTCAGCGTGGTGCCGGTCAGGACCGGGCTTGTCGCCAGCCAGACCTGCTCGCCCGCCGCCAGGATGACCTGGCCGTCCGGCGCCGAAATCTGGCCCCGGTTGGCCACATGCGGCGCGAACAGCAACGCCTTGCCGCCGCTCGCGACGTTGATCGTGGCGCCGGCCTGGACGACGACGTCGCCCGGCACGCGGTCCGGCACATAAGGCGCCACCTGGCGCGGGTCGCCGACCTCCACGAGGAGCGGCATCACGTCGGCGTAATCGCCGAACTGCGGCCGCGCCGTGGTCCAGTTTCCGTTGCCGTCCAGAAAGACGTAGAGCGGGGCGTCGATGCCGGCCTGGAACTGGTCGTTCTTCAGGTTCAGGCTCGACGCCACGAACGTGTTGGCGTTGATCTGGCTCGAGCCGCCGAAGATGATGCCGTTCTTGTTGATGACATAGACCTGTCCGTCGGCCCGGATGGTGCCGAGGATGCGGCTCGGCGCCAGGCTCGGATCGATGACGCGGTTGAGCGCGATCCACTGGCTGGCATTGCTGCCGCCGGCGGTCTGATTGAAATAGAGATCCGTCTCGCGCCCGACATTGAAGCTCGACCAGGTCAGGATCGCTTTGGACGTGGTCTGCTTGATCTCCACCTGGGTGCGGCCGGTCGCACCCGTGGACGAGGTGGGCAGATCGGCGCCCTGCCACAGGCCGGAGCCGAAATCCGTGGCGCTCGGCACCGCACCCGGGGCGACCACCAGACCGCCGGGCGCGAGACCGTTGCGAACGCCACCGGCCGCGGCCGATGCCGCGGCCCGCGCCGCCGCCTGGACGTCGCGCATGGCGCGCAGCGAATCATTGACCCGGATCAGCGCCTGGGCCGAGGCCGCGGCCGCCGCCTGCGAGGCCGCCGTCGAGGCCGCGGCTGCTCCCGCCGCCTGATTGACGACGCTGTCGCGCAGGCCGCCGGCTTCGGCCGGGACCGGCATGGTCGCCGTCAACGCGGCGAGGCTGGTCCCCGCCAGAAGGGCCCGTCGTGTGTGGCGGCAGAGGCGATTCAAGCTGGTACGGAGCGGCATGGTTGTGTTCCGGCACGACGACGGGGCTCGGCCCCGGCGGCGGCTGCCGTGGGGGTCACGGCGAAGACGGACCGCGATGCTGAAATCCACCGAGCCGGCGGAAAAATACTTTGCCGGCGTGCCGTCGATGTCCGGGCTTGCGAGGCTGGCCGGCGCGCCGGCCCGCGGTCAGCCGACCAGGACGATGCCGCCCGGCAATGATCGTGTCGGCAGGTTCATGGCCTTGGCCATGAAGTCGATGACGTCGTTGATGCGATCGAGCCGGAAGGTGGCGACCACCTGACGACGGCCGAGCTGGCGGTCGACCAGCACGATCCGCCCGGACCGATAGCGGTTGACCTCGTCGATGACGGAGGACAGCGGCTCGCGCTGGAAGATCAGCAGGCCGCGCTGCCAGGCCGTGACGACCTCGGCGTCGGCCGCCGCGACGGGCCTCAGCCCGCGATCGTCATAGGCCACCTGCTGGCCGGTGCGCAGCGCCGCGGCCGCGGCCGCGCAACGCACCTCCACCTCGCCGGCGACACACGTCACCCGCACCAGCGGGCCATCCTTGCGGATATTGAAGGACGCCTTGGCGGCCCGGGCGGTGCCGGGGCCGACCGATACGACGAGGTCCGGACCCGCGGCCTCCGCCTTGGCGAAGGCCGCCTCGCCGTTGAGCAGAGCGACCTCGGTGACGCCGTCGGCGGCGGCGCGCAGGTCGAGGCTGCTTCGGGTGTTCATCTCGACCGAAACCCGGCGGGCGAGCTCGATCGTGTGGCGCTGGCCGGTGCCGGTGCGGTAGTCGGCGCTCAACTCGGCCAGCGACGGCCACAGGTCCGCGGGCGGGCGAACCAAGAGCCCACCCGCGACCGAGGCCGCCAGGGCGCCGCCGCCGACCAGGAACGCCCGCCGCGGCAGGCGCCGAGCCGCGTGCATTCCGGCCGGGGACGGAAGCGTCGCGCCGGCTTGCGCCGCGGCAGCCGCTTCCGCCGACAGCGTCCACAGCATCGCCGCCTCGGCGAATTCGCGGGCATGCGCCGGGCTCTCGGCGCGCCAGGCCGACAGAGCCGCGAGATCGTCGCCGGTCGCTTCGCCGCTGTTGAGGCGCCGCAGCCAGCCGAGGGCCTTGTCCCGCGCCGTCTCGCGTTCGGGATCGCTGTCGTCGGATGTCGTCATGGCCGGCGCTTCACTCGACATCGCTGGTGTGGCTCGAAACGTCTCGGCATCGTGTCTCGTCGTCATGATGACGGTTCCGGACCACCGCTTCCGCCCTCCGACGGCGGATTCTTGTTCAGAATTTCGCTCAGTTGATCGAGCGCCAGCTTCATGTCGCGATCGACCACCCGAACCGTCACGCCCAGGCGCTCGGCGATGAGCTTGTAGGGCAGCCCCTCCAGGCGCGCCGCCGTGAACACCGCCCGCCGGCGCGGCGGCAATCCTCGAATTGCCTTGGCGAGCGCCGCGAGCTCGGAGCGGGCCTCGGCAATGCGAGCGGGATCGAGATCGTTCCGGGCCGTCCGATACAGAGCGTCGAGCTGGGCCGCGGTCAACCGTGCCTTTTCGGCGCGTTGGCGATCGGTCGCGACATTGAGGGCGACGCGGTAGAGATACGCCCTGGGATTGTCCAGCGCGGCCGCCGACGGACCGGCGTCGACGCGATTGAGCCGCAGCCATGCCTCGTGCAGAACCTCGCTGGCGAAGTCGCTCGAGCCATAGCGGCGGGCGAGCCGCTCTTTCAGGTCACGATAATCGTCCACCAGCAGACGCCGCAGCATGGACATGAGGGCGGTCGTCATTGGGCCGCCTCGCGTGCGGGACCGGCGCTCCGGACCTCGGCCCGATCGCTGTGGCAAGAGCCGGCCGAAGAGTTCCCCGCGGCGATCAGCAGGGTGACGGGCTGCGGCAGCCCGGGCGGCGGCGGGTCGATCCTCAGGCCGCGCAGGGCGTCCGACAGCAAGGCATCGCGCGCGCGGTCCCCGGTCGACGTCACGGCGTCCGCCCGACCCACGGCACCCGACGGCGAGATCCACAGGCGCACGAGAAACCGATAGGAGCCGGGCGCCGTCGCCTCGTTGCTGCACAAGACGCCCCGCAAGCCGGCCTGGAGGCTCGCCGAGAAATCGCGGAACCGAAGGACGGACGCCGGGATGGTCGCGGGTCTCGATGCCGACGGCCGTCCGTCCGCCCCGCCCGGCGGCAAAACCACGAGCGTGAACCCTTGCCCGTCGACCGCACGGGCTGCCAAGCCGGACCCGGACAACAGGGTCCGCAGGGCGTCGGCCGGCATCAGTACCCCTTTGACGGCCGACGCGCTCCGGCCGCTGACGAGATCGGCATCGACAAAAATCTGCACCCGGGCGACGGCGCCGAATGCTCTCAGCGCATCCTCGAGCGGTTGGGCCGGAAGATCGAGCACCACCGGCCGGCTGCCGTCATGACCCGGGCCGTCACGACTCGGGCCGTCGTCGCTCGCGCGGTCGCGGCTCGGGTCGATGTAGCGCGGGGCGGTGTGGGCAGGGTCGGTGTGGGCAGGGGCGACGTGGACAGGGGCGACGGGGACAGGGTCGATCTGACCGAGCTCGGTGGGCGGCGAGGCCTGACCGAACGCCGGAGGCGCCGAGCAGGACGCACCCGCGAGGATCAGCAATACGGCCAGAGAGGATCGATCCACGCTCGCACCGCTTGATCGACCGGTCACCCGCCGAGGCGCCGAGACGGAGCGCCGACTGGTTCTCCACACGGGCGGAACGTGAATGCCGAAAGACGGCCCCGCGTCCCGCGCCCGACCTGCTCTTGCCGAAACACCAGCGTCTTACGCCGATGGGCTAGGCTATCCAGGCCAAATGACAATTGTATTACGGCAACCTCTCGCCGGCCGACGTCCCGGGGCTCGTCCGGCCGGATGCCGGGCCGAGCGCGGCGCGCCCGCCCGCCACGGTGCGCGATCACGTCGCGGCGATCCGTCGATTTACTCTCTGGAAATGGCGGGCGGGACGGTATCATGGGCGGGCGCTACGGTATCATGGGCGGCCGCTACGGTCCTTTATGATCGGCCACACCCCTTGCGAGACTGACCATGCCCTATGACGCCGAGATCAGCCGGAACAATCCGGCCGCATTCATTTTCCTGCTCGACCAGTCCTCCTCGATGAACGAGACGCTGCACGGTACCCGGAAGACCTTGGCGAGCTTCCTGGCGAACTGCGTCAACGAGGCTCTTCGCGAGCTCGTCAACCAGTGCACGCGCGGCGACGAATCCGTCCGCGATTACTTTCATGTCGCCGCGCTGTCCTATTCCGACGGCGCGGTGAAGAGCGTCTGGACCGACACCGACGCGTTCTTCCACCCGATCTCGACGATCGCCGATTCGCCCGCCCGGCTGGAGGTCACCACCTTCAAATATCCGGACGAGTTCGGCATCACCCGCATCGAGCAGGTCGAATCCGAGGTCTGGTTCGAGGCCGCGGCGGTCGGCGACACGCCGATGGTGCAAGCCCTGGAAAAGACGCGCGACATCGTCAAGGCGTGGGTGAAGGAGCATCCGGCATCGTTCCCGCCGATCGTCTTCCATGTCACCGACGGCGAGCCGACCGACAGCGATCCGGAGCCCGCCGCAATGGAGATCAAGGCGATCACCACCTGGGACGGCGCTTGCCTCTTGTTCAATCTCCATGTCAGCCGCGACCCCGCCGCCGAGGTGATCTTCCCGGCCACCGAGGAGCAGCTTCCGGACGACTACGCCAAAAAACTGTTCCGGATGTCGAGCGTCATCCCGGCGCCGCTGCGGCCGGCCGCCCAGGAGGCCTATCCGATCGCTCCGGCCTCGCGGTTCTTCGGCTTCAAGGCCGGCGCCGAGACGATCACCAAGTTCTTCCAGATCGGCACCAGGCCGGCCAACGCGCCGGTGGTCCAGCCGACCGGGACGACGGTGGCGGAGCCCGTCTCGACCGCATCCGGGACGGCTCCCGCGATGGCGCCCGTCGGGGCGGCACCAGCGGAGACGCCGCCGGCCTGACCGCGCGCGGCGCCACGATGTGCCGGCTGCGCGCCTGGAGCGTCCCGAAGCGGTTCGACGCGCCCGGCGAGAACGAGGACGCGTTCGTCGTGAGTCCGGACGCGAAGCGGTTCGTCGTGTGCGACGGCGCCACCGCGTCCTTCGCGTCGGGCCGCTGGGCCCGGCTGCTGGCGGCTGCCTTTGTCGGGCATCCGCCGCTCGACGGCGAACGCCTCGCCGGCGCCCGCCACGACTACGAGCGCTCGTTCGATCAGCGGGCGTGGCCGCCCTATCGCCGCAACGCCTACCGGCGGGGCAGCTACGCCGCCTTCACCGGGCTGCTGATCTGGCCGCGGGAGCGGCTCTATGCCGTGCAGGCGGTCGGTGACTCGATCTGCGTCCTGGCCGACGGCGCCGAGCTGGTGAGCGCGTTTCCGCTCGCCGATCCGGCCGCCTTCGGCCAGCACCCCGTCCTGCTCTCGACCAACGAGCACGCTGGATGCGCGAACGCTCTTTGTCGGCGGCTTGAATCCGCTCTTTGTCGGAATTCCGCACCGAGCGATGTGCTAAGCCATTGATAAATCTAATGATTGAATGAGCGGGGAGGGTCCGAACCTTTCGCCACCCGAATATGGCGCGATTGTGTCCGACACGGAATGTTGGATTGTGGCCTAAGTCATTGAAACTGAATAACACGGTGGCGAAAGCCTAGGGTCCGGACTCATAACCAGTAGCTGATGGTTGCGGCGATGTGGACCGCAGCGAGGAAATTGACCGCGAGGCGGTCGTATCGGGTTGCTACACGGCGGAAGTCCTTCAGCCGGCAGAACATGCGTTCGATGGCGTTTCGGTTGCGGTAGAGGACTCGCGAGAACGTGCTTTTCCAGCGCCGGTTCACCTTGGGCGGGATGTTCGGCATGGTGCCGTTGGCCTCGACCTGCGCTCGGATCGCGTTCGAGTCGTAGCCCTTGTCGGCGTGCAGAATGCGCGCGTCCGGCAACTGCTTCAGGAGGTCGTGCCCGGCCGTGCAATCGGCGACGTTGCCGCCGGTGAGCAGGAAGGCGATCAGTCGGCAATGCCGGTCGGTCAGCGCGTGGATCTTGGTTGTGCGGCCACCGCGCGAACGGCCGATCGCCTGCGTCTGCGCCCCCCTTTCCCGCCGGCCGCCGAGCGATGGGCCTTCACGGCGGAACTGTCGATCAGAACTTGCTCGGGCGGTCCGCCGGCGCTGGCCAAAGCGTGGAAGAGTTTCTGCCAAACGCCTTTCTCGGCCCACCGGACGAAGCGGTTGTAGAGCGTCTTTCGGGGGCCGTAGACGGCCGGAGCATCGACCCAGCAGCCGCCGGACTTCAGGACGTGCACGATGCCGCTGATCACACGGCGATCGTCCACTCGCGCCTTGCCCCGCGTGTCGGTCGGCAGGTGCGGACGGATGCGATCAAACTGCGCCTCTGTCAGCCAGAAGAAATCTTGGGTCATCACGGCTCCTCCCGGAAACCGTGAATCACAACCCTCTCACGCTGCCAACACTTTTATGGGTCCGGACCCTAGGACTGCCGATTATCGTCGCAAATCTTAACAACAAAACGCGGCTGGATATAGATCGATGCCCTGCTATTTTGCGGGATGCTTGTGCAGTACATATCCCGTTTAAAAAAGATGCAATAAAACTCGCGCTCTCTAGTTGGCCAGCAGAAGTCCGCCGCTTGGACGCGAACGCAAAATCCTCAGGAGCGCGGCACTACGATCGGCCCGATTGGTACAAAGGCATGGGACTTTAGCTTTGACGTTGCTGGTCGGGTGAGAGCGCTTTGGTAGTCGCCGAGATCTCCGGCGCCGACAACGAGCCGCGCGCCGGGTCTTGGTGCGACCGTGGCCCACGCTCGGTCGTCTCGTCGGTGGGGTGGGCCTTTTTCTTCACGGACAGAAAGCACTCGTCGGCATAGCTTCGCGGGGATTCCTGGTTCCCCTTCACGGCGAGACTGTAATCGCCGACACGGGCGACGACGCAGTGCGCCATGCGACGATGGCAGTGCAGCGCATCGGCCGTGACGATCTTGTCGGCGAGGTCGACGAGACCGAGCAGTTCGAGGGCGGCGGAAACCTCGTCTCCGTCCTTCGCGGCCGGACTCGAGAGCGTCATTCGCATCTCGGTCGTGAAGGCCGACACCATCCATCTTGGGTGCGTGCGCCTTGCCGGCTTCATAGGCCCGCCGCAGGGCCTTGCCGTCGATCTGCAATCCCCACTCGGTGTCGGCGAGGGCCGATCCGAGCATGAAGACCGCGGGTGCCGATCCTGGCGGTTTCGACCGAGCGTGCTGCTGGCGTCGACCGCGACCTGCACCGTGATGGCGGCGATGTTTTCGATACCGTGCAGCAGGGTCGGCTGGTTGTCCTTGACCTGGACGACCAGTTCATTGCCGGTCGCGCGACCTCGAAAGTCTTTTTTGACAGTGCATGGCATCGAGCGTGACCACGCGACCGCTCAGCCCCGGGGTGGTGATCTGGGTCTGGGCGGCCGGGATCTCGTTCGATTTCTCGTTGACCACCTTGTGGGCGAGGACGACGCGGTGATCGACGGCGAAGGCGCCGAGGACGTGCGCCGCCATGCGATCCGCGAAGGCATCGAAGTTCTGCCGCAAGGTCCTCCCGTCAATCGCGACGCATCGCGACGAAAAGCTGTGTTTGCGCAACCGTAACTCCTGCGGGTCAGGCTGAGCCGCTACTCACTTGGCGAAGAAGTGCGCCGAACGCCTGAGCGGCGCTGCTGCTTTTTGCTCGATTGTAATGCTCTTCAGTGACCGTGGCACTGGTGTGGTGGAGGAGCGAGGCGGCCAAGCCCGGCAAGTCCGGAGCCGAAGTCGCCACCGTTGAGGCCGCGGCTGTCCGGAACAGGTGGGGACATACATCAACGCCGATGGTCTCCAACGTCGTTGCCTTGATCACCTTTTCGATGGAGGCGTACGTCATCGCATCGCCGTTGGATGAAGACCAAAGGAAATGGTGCAGGCGATCCTCGCGGGTGAGGGTGGGCCGATAGAACTCGACATAGAGGTCGATCCACCTTTGAAGGCAGGGATCGACCTTGCGCTCATCGTGACGGGCTTCCTTGGTTTCACGGTCGGGCAAAACGATCCACCAATCGTCCGCGACCTTGCGGATCGTTCGTCCGAGTTCGAGGCCGGCGAAATTCTTCAGTCGAATGGGGTGACAGGCGAGGAGGGCGATCATCAGCCCGTTGCGGACTTGGCGTGCGCGCTTCAGCTCCGTGCAGACCATGATCGAATGTGCCTCGGCCATGAGCGTGAGGCCAGCTTCCAGCAGCACGTTGCTGTAAACGAGGCGGCCAAATTTGGAATGCGGCTGAACCTCCAGGGCGAGGTCTTTTTCGAGATCGCACAGCCACCGGACGTCGCCGGCGGGGTTGAGGAGTTGGGCGGTGCGACGCAGCTTGTAGATGCTGCCCTGGACCGTGACCGAACCCACGCGCTTCTGGAGTTCGGCCACGTAGCACGCAACCCGATGGGGCGTCACGTAAGCTGCAACGGATCCTTGCGCATCGAGGCCTTCGGACCATTCGACGAAGCTCAGGAAATAGCCGTAACGGCGAGCCAGATCCTTGCGGGTAACCTCTTTGAGGTGCGCCGCGGCTCCGCCCCGCTTCAATCGCGCGCCGGGTTGGCAGGCGGCGTCCCACGCGAGCCGATCAGCGGTGGGCCATTTCGCGATCGGCAACGAGGTGAAGCCTGCCGTCATACGCTCCTTTTGACCTGACGGTTGCGGCTGAAGGTCTTGCATTGGATTGTTCTCGTCACGCGCCCGTAAGTTCGGGGCGCATGAGACCGCGGATCATGTCGCCGAACATGGCATTGGCCTGGATCGTCTCCAGGCCGCAGTAGAAGCGGATCGTGGTCTGGATATTGCGGTGCCCCAGCACGCGCCGGACGGTCTCGTAATCGCCCGGGTGGTGTTTGAGCCAGATGGCCGCGGCAGCATGGCGGAACTGATGAGCGGTCAGGCGCAGGCCGGTCGCGGATTCGACCCGGTCCATGATCTGCTCGCTGAACGTACTGCCGCTCTTGTGGCCTCCGGCCTCCCCGGGGAACAGCCAGGATTCATTGGAGCCCCGGAGCAGGGCGGGTCGGTAGTCGTAGACGTACTCGTCGATCAGCGACGTCAGCTCGTCGTCGAGCGGGTATTCGAGGTCCACCCGGTTCTTCACGTCGTAGTGCGGGAACACGAGCCGGTAGGGCGACTGGGGCCCCCCGGGCTTGATCAAGTTCTCGTCGAGCTTGATGCCGCTCAGGTTGGCAAGGCGCACCGGGGCAAACAGCAGGATGCCGATCCCGACCGCGAGTTGTGCGGTGACGGCCGCCTTCACTTGAGCTTGCTCTCGGAGCAGGCGCGCCTGCTTCATGAGCATGCCGGGCAGCCCGCAGACCCGCGCCCAGACACCCTCGCTGAGGACCTGGCGGACCAGGGTCAGGTTCTTTTCGGTCATCCCGCCGCGGCGCCACAGCTCCAGGGTCTCCCGGACCTCATTCAGCCGATCCAGTTCCTCCTCGGTGAAGGTCCCGAGCTCGCGCGCGATCGACAGGACCTTCCAACCGAGGTCGATCGTGTAGACGCGGGGCTCCGTCCCGTCCTCCTCCCAGTAGGCCTCGATGACGCGGGACGAGACGTCGGGGTGGAGCAGCGCGCACAGCGAGGTCAGGCTCTCGATCGGGATACCGAGCCGCACCGCCGTGCGCGCGGCGGCCAGCAGTTCGGCGCGCCGGGTGCGCACCGTGGAGGCCTTGCACGGGCGCCGACGCTTGCCGTTGAGGCTGCGCTTCTTGGCGGTCATCCGATCGAGATGCGCCGTGATGTCGTTTCGCAGACCTTCCGGAAACTCCTCCCAGGCGGGACCGCGCGCTGCCGTGATGGGCGGCTCCAGCAGCCGCTGCGCCGGCCAGCCCTCGATCGTCTCGGGGGCGGCATTCCAGGCCCGGGCGATGGCGCGTCGGGCGGCCGCGTTGGTCGCCAGCGCCGTCGTCTCGCCGCGATAGCGCATGAACTGGTCCAAGACCGGCTCGTCGACCGCCTCCGGCGCGATGCCCTTGGCCGAGCAGTAGCGCATCAGCCCGGATAACTTCGCGCGCTGCCGGTCGTCCGGCAGCTTGTCACGGAGGGCTTGCCAAGCCGGCGTCAACGGAGCGCCCCGACTGGGGACGGCGGCCTCGTCGGCGAACCAGCGCAGGGCGGCCTTCACGTTCGACTTCTGGTTCGCCAAGGTCTTGGAGTTGGCGCCCACCACGGCGTGGTGGAGGCGTTCGATGCTGAACGTCACCGCCGTCCACCGCGCGGGCAGCGTCTCCATCGGCTTGTCGAGCGCCTTCGCGATCTGCCGCAGCGCGGATGCCCATTGGGCCCGCTTCTGCGGCGCCAGGTCGGTCGACTGCTCGATCGCCCGCAGGGCGTCGGCGAAGGAGGGCTCGATGAGGGCGGTTTCGGTCATTGGGAAGGCATCCTTGGCGCCGGGAGATGACCAGGATAGCGGCTGACGTATTCTGGTGTTTTTTGGGAAAGTGTCAACAGCATATCGGCTACATATACTGAGGCTGTCATTCCCAATATTTTGGTCAATCGACTATCCTGATGTATGGCGATGTATTTATGATCGCGCTGTACTGGACTTAAGCCTGAGAGGCGGCCCGTTGCTGTCTCTCAGGCGAATACCATCATTCCGGATTGTGAAGCGGGAAGTAGCGGATCGAGCGGCCGAGCTGGATGAACGGCGGGCCCTCGCCGCGTTGGCGCGCCTTGGCGAGCCACGAGACGCTGACCTTGAGGAGCCTCGCGAACTCCTTCGGGGTCATCAACGCCGTGAACTCGGGGGCGTCGGTAGTGGAGAGGGGCGACTGGTCGGTCATGACGGGGTCTCCTGTGCATCCGAGAGGGCGATCGACAGCAGCGTCGTCTGGACGCGCGTGCGCTGCCATTGCGGATCAGGAGTAACAGGGGCCGATAAGCGGCCAATCAGTGCTAGCCAGAAACTGGAGTAGTCTTGCGCTGGGCGCTACCCCGGTTGCCTGCGCGCCGGTCGTTGAGGACCGCGAGGTCCTGCCGTCCAAGCTCCCAAACGGGGAGGGAGACGGGCACCACGTTCATGTCTGGCCGTATGCGCCATAGCGTCTCGGGATCGAGCGCGGGTTCCTCACGCGTCTCGGACGCGAGGCTGAGGCCCAGACGCTCGAACGTCATGCCTGCAGCGAGAACAAGGTCCGGCAGGAGCAATGATATCTCGAAGGGACCAATTCGGGTCAGGTCCAGTCCGAGTTGCCCAAATGACGTCTCCGGAAACCTGTGTCGCACCTCGACTGTGATCATCGTGGCGGCGGTGACGAGGTGCGCGACGTCCTTGTATTTCGCCCAAAGCTTCCAAAGCGTGGCGGCCACGGTGCCGCGGCTTCTTGCCTTCGCTTCGACCAGCGTAATGGCCTTGCCGATGCTCGGTCCGCCACGACGTTCCTGGTGCTGTCCGTCGAGCAGGATGCGATAACGGTCGAAGACATCAGCGACCCGCAGCCACTCGTGCTGTATCCGGCCAAGCTTGAGCGGAATGGTGGGACGCCTCGCTCCTGAATCTTCCGACCATTCCCAAAGCGTGCCGTAGAGATCGTCTCGCGGCTCGAGGTCGTTCGGATGGCACATGTACCCGAGCAGCGGTATTGCGTGCTCCGGCCACATGACGATGCCGAGATCAAACCGACTGCGCAGCAAGTGATCTACATCGAGAATCTCTATTTTACGAGGGAAGTCCGGGAGATTCATAAACCGCATGGCGCCGCCTCAATGAAATACGTGCGGATGCCCAGTCCGACGCTTCGATAAGCCGCAGCAGCATTATTGCACAAGACTACTCCAGTTTCCGGGCCCTCTCGGGCTGCCCTTCCGCTTGTCTTGTTAGACAGCCTTGATCCCGCGCGTTCGCAGTCATGCGCGCGGGCCTGGGTGTCGGGGAAGTGCGGCTTGCAATGAGGCAGAAATCCCGGTTGGCGCAGCAGGCTTCGGTCGGGGTGGATGACCACCGCGGCGGCGAAGGCCCCGCGCTTGCTGATGTCAACCGCCAAGCAGCCGATGCAGAGCGCCTGCGTCCCCGAATGGCCAAACCCCAGCCTTGCCAAGCTGGTTGCCGACCGGTGATGACGGCCGGGAGGGTCCCTGACATAGTCGACGACTTCCCGGACATCATCCCGGTGACCTCCGGCGAGTTGGACGCCATCGACACGTACCTCGGTGCGGCCCTCGATGGCCTGTTTGCGCAGTGGAAACTCAGCGGAGACGCGCTTGGCGAAGGTCGGCGTCGCTGCAACAGTCAATACGGATGAGGACGTCTCTGATGGCAAGTCGGAAGCTTGGGCTATTTACGTCGGAAACAAGCTCCGCACCGCGTGCCGCGCTCTATATGCGGGTCTCGACCGGCCGGCAGGCCGAGCACGACCTCTCGATTCCGGATCAGCTCCGTCAGTTGACCAACTGGTGCCGGGTCCAGGGCTGCACGGTGGCCGCCGAGTTCATCGAGGCCGGCGCCTCCGGCGGTGACGATCGCCGGCCCGCCTTCCAGCAGATGATCGAGCGCGCGTGCGACGGAGAGCGGGCCTTCGATCTGATCGTCGTGCACAGCTACAGCCGGTTTTTTCGCGAGGCGTTCGAGCAGGAGTTTTATCTCCGCAAATTGTCCAAACACGGGGTCAAGGTCGTTTCCATCACGCAGCCGGTTGGCGACGAGAGCGAGCCGGTGCATGCGATGATGCGCAAGGTCATCGCGCTGTTCGACGAGTACCAGTCCAAGGAGAACGGCAAGCACGTCATTCGCTCGATGAAGGAGAATGCGCGCCAGGGGTTCTGGAACGGCGCCACCCCTCCGCTCGGCTACACCGTGGTCGAGGCCGAAAAGCGTGGCACACAGATCAAGAAGAAGCTTGCCATCGATCCGGTCGAAGCGGAAACGGTGCGGCTCATCTTCAACCTCTATTTGCACGGGGACGGCACCTCGGGTGCACTCGGTGTCAAGGAGGTCGTCAAGTGGCTCAATGCGCGCGGTCACCGCACGCGCAAAGGCATGACGTTCAGCGTCAGCACCGTGCATAAGCTGCTGACGAACACCGTCTACATCGGCCGGTGGCGATTCAACGTGGCCTCGTCCAAGACCAAGGAACGCAAGCCAGCCGACGAGGTCATTGAGATTCCCGTTCCGCCCATCATCGAGACCGATCTGTTCGAGCAGGTCCAGCGGCAATTGCGGGCCCGCAACCCGAAAACGGTGGCGCCGCGGGTCACCACCGGGCCGATCCTTCTGACCGGACTCGCCGTGTGTGCAAGCTGTGGCGGCGGGATGACGTTGCGCACCGGCACCTCGGCAGGAGGCAGCGTCTACCGCTACTATACCTGCTCGACCTGCGCGACCAAGGGCAAGACTGTCTGCAAGGGACGATCAATCCCCATGCAGAAGCTTGATGGGCTGGTGACCTCGCATCTGCTGGAGCGGCTCTTCCCGCCCGAGCGGGTCGCCGCCATCCTGTCATCCCTCTCGGCACGGCGCGCCGAAAAGGCGGAAAGCCTCGACGGCCGATTGATTGCGCTGCAGCGGGAAGTCACCGACGCAGAAGACAAGCTCAAACGGCTCTATCGGCTGGTCGAGGACGGCCTCGCGGAGATCGATACCGTCCTCAAGGACCGGCTCGAGGCGCTCAAAGCAGATCGTGACCGGGCCAAGGCGGCGCTCGATCGTGCCAAGCAGCAGGCGGTCTCCCCGATCGTCATCGATCCGGCGCTGATCGAGCAGTTCAGCCGGACCATGCGCGAGAAATTTACCAGCGGGTCGGTGCCGTTCCGCAAGGCCTATTTGCAGTCGCTGATCGATGCCGTGGAAGTCGATGACCACCAGATCCGGATCAAAGGCAGAACCGATGTGCTTGAAAAAGCCGTTCTGGCGAGCCGGAACGCCGATTCCGTGTGTTCAGAGATGAGTACTAAGTGGCGCGCCCAAGGGGAATCGAACCCCTGTTTTCGCCGTGAAAGGGCGACGTCCTGGACCGCTAGACGATGGGCGCGAGGTCGACCCGCGAGACGCGGCGACGTTGTCGAGCGGCGACATATAGAGGCGTTTCGGTGTTGCGGCAAGCGACCGCGCGGGCGTCCCGGCGGGGCGGCCGCACGCTCCTCCGACCGCCCCGATGTCGCGTCGCCCGTGGCGCCCGCATCCCCCGAAAAGCGACGAGCGCGGCTCACCAGTGGCCGGTGTTCGGCATCGAGGCCCAGGGCTCCTGGCGGGGCAGGGCCTCGCCCTTCTGCAGGAGCTCGATCGAATGGAGGTCGGGCGAGCGCACGAACGCCATCTGACCGTCGCGCGGCGGCCGGTTGATGGTCACGCCGGCCGCCTGCAGGCGCGCACAGGTAGCATAGATGTCGTCGACCTCGAAGGCGAGATGGCCGAAATAGCGGGCCTCGCCGTAGTCCTCGTCGCCGTCCCAGTTGTAGGTGAGCTCGACCAGTGGAGCAGGGCGGCCCTGCGTCCGGCTCGCGGCGACACCGTCGCGGTCGTCGGGGGCGGCGAGGAATATCAAGGTAAAGCGTCCCTTGTCGTCGACGCGCCGGCTCGTCTCCACGAGGCCGAGCTTGCCGCAGTAGAAATCGAGCGCGGCGTCGAGGTTGCGGACGCGAAGCATCGTGTGCAGATATCGCATGGAGTCCTCTTGGAGCAGTCGGCGGCCGTGACCCTCAGCGGCCGGCCATCCGCGGGTGAATATATGATCGCGTCCGACGTGGAGACAGCCCGCCGGCGGCTCGCCGCACTGATCGAGGCGGCGAGCGTCGTGCTGCCGTTCACCGGGGCCGGAATCTCCACCGAATGTGGAATCCCGGACTTCCGCTCGCCCGGCGGTGTATGGACCAAGAACGCCCCGATCCCGTTCGACGAGTTCGTGGCCAGCCGCGAGAGGCGCGACGAGGCGTGGCGTCGCCGCTTCGCCATGGAGACGGAGTTCGCGGCCGCCAGGCCCGGGCGCGGACATCTGGCGCTGGCGAGCCTCTACCGCGCCGGCAAGGCGCCGGCCGTCGTCACCCAGAACATCGACAATCTCCACCAGGCGTCGGGCGTCGCCGCCGAGGACGTCGTCGAGTTGCACGGCAACACCACCTACGCGCTCTGTCTCGGCTGCGGCCTTCGCTATGAGCTCGCCTGGGTGAAGCAGCGCTTCACCGCGAGCGGCCATGCGCCCGATTGTCCGGACTGCGGCGGCGCCGTGAAGACGGCCACGGTCTCGTTCGGCCAGGCGATGCCGGAGGCGGCGATGCGCCGCGCCGAGGCGCTGACGCGGCGCTGCGATCTGTTTCTCGCGATCGGCTCGTCACTGGTGGTGTGGCCCGCCGCCGGCTTCCCGCTGCTCGCCAAACGCGGCGGTGCCAAGCTCGTCATCCTCAATCGCGAGCCGACCGAGTTCGACGACGCCGCCGATTTGGTGGTGCATGCCGACATCGGCAGCGTGCTGGCGCCCTTCGTGGCGCATTGATTCGACTCGCGTTCCGTCGAGGAACCGCCAAGTCATGCACAGATTTAGCGCAGAGATTGCGGCAAGTTCATTTTCCTGTTTCCCATTGAGGTCGGCGTCGATATCTTTTGCAGCAAGAGATTCGGTCAAGCGCTCTACAAGAGGCGCCCAAAGCGGCGGCGTACGTCCATGGCCACGGACGATTTTGGGTCGAAAGGGCCGAGCGAGAGCTACGGCTTGACGGATGCCCTCGGTGAATTCGCCGATGACGCGGGTACCGCGGTCGTCGAGATCACCGGCATGATCAAATGGTTCGATGTCGCCAAGGGATACGGCTTCATCGTCCCCGACAACGGCATGCCGGACGTTCTGCTCCACGTGACATGCCTGCGGCGCGACGGCTATCAGACGGCGTATGAAGGCGCTCGCATCGTGTGCGAGGCGCTGGCGCGCCCGAAAGGTTTTCAGGCCTTCCGCATCGTTTCGATGGATGAAACCACGGCCGTGCATCCGGCCCAGATGCCGCCGCCCCGCACCCACGTCACGATCGTTCCCACCAGCGGGCTCGAGCGGGCCGTGGTGAAGTGGTTCAACCGCCTGCGCGGATTCGGCTTCCTCACGCGCGGCGACGGCACGCCCGACATCTTCGTGCACATGGAGACGCTGCGGCGCTATGGCCTCGCCGAGCTTCGGCCTGGCCAGACCGTGCTGGTGCGTTTCGGTCCGGGACCCAAGGGCCTGATGGCCGCCGAGGTGCGTCCCGACGGCGGTACGCACGCGCTCGCCTCGCATTGACGTGAGGTCCCAGGAACGGCGGCGTCCGCGTTGCGCGGGCGGCCGGGAGCAGCTTTATCCGCAGTCCTGTGACGCGTCCCGCAGCCGTCATCGGGATGGCGGAAACACCTCCCATCATGAGGCAAATCGTTTAGGGTGGCGTGCGCCGCCCGCCGGGGCCGTGGCCCGGCGCAACCCGCAAGGTTCCGCATGACCCGTCGCTTCGCGTTGTTCGCTGCCCTCGGGGCGCTCGCTGTCCTCCTTGCCGCCGGCCTCGCACCGGCACCGACCATCGCGGCCGAGCGCGGGGTGCTGGAGATCGCCACCCGCACCGGTGTCCACGTCTTCTCGATCGAGCTCGCCGTCACGGATGCCGAACGGGCGCAGGGGCTGATGTACCGCAAGCAGCTTCCCGAAGGGGAGGGCATGCTGTTCGACTTCAAGCGCGACGACAGCATCGCGATGTGGATGAAGAACACCTACGTGTCGCTCGACATGATCTTCATCACGGCGGACGGGCGTATCCATCGCATCGCCGAGAACACCGAGCCGCTGTCGGAGCGCGTCATCCCGTCGGGCGGGCCGGTGCGGGCAGTCCTGGAGGTGGTCGGCGGCACCGCCAAGAAGCTCGGCATCGCGCCGGGTGACCGGGTCGGCCATCCGGTCTTCTCGGGCCGGTAGGCCGGCATGGCCGTGCCGGCGTTGCTGCCGCCCGACGAAGCGTGTATCGAGAACCAGCATGGTCCCTGCGGCGGGGTATAGCGCAGCCTGGTAGCGCGGGAGTTTTGGGTACTCCAGGTCGCAGGTTCGAATCCTGCTGCCCCGACCAGCCCTGCGGTTGACGTTCATCGAGGCGCCTATGATCGCACGCATCTACAAGCCGGCCCGCAACGCCATGCAGTCGGGAACCGCCAAGACCAAGCATTGGATGCTCGACTACGAGCCCGACGAGCCGCGCCGCGTCGAACCGCTGATGGGCTGGACCAGCTCCGGCGACACCCGTCAGCAGGTGCGGCTGCGCTTCGATTCGAGGGAAGAGGCGATCGTCTACTGCGAAAGCCGCGGCATCGCCTACCAGGTGCTGGAGCCGAAGGTGCCGAGCCGCCGCACCATCGCCTATTCGGACAATTTCGCCTACACGCGGCGCGGCCTCTGGACCCACTGAGCCGGCCTTCTGCGGCACCCGGCGCGGGCGCCTGCGGATCGACCACATTTCGCGACCTTGACGGCCGTCGTTCCTCCGGAGCGGCGGCTTCGTCGTTGACAGGGCCGCGGAAGCGGATAGAACGGCTTCTGAACTGTAATGTTATTACATGGAGGTTGCGGCCATGGACGCTCGGCTCGGGGAGATGCGGTTGTCGCGGCGGTGCCTGCTCGGTGCCGTCGCCGGAGGAGCCGGGGCGTTGGGTGTGCTCGCGGCGTCGTTTGCCGTTCTGCCGGCGCGGGCGGCGGAGCCGGTCAAGGTGGTGGCGACCTTCTCGGTGCTCGGCGACCTGGTGAAGGAGGTCGGCGGGGCGCTGGCGGTGGTCGATCTTCTGGTCGGGCCGAACGCCGACATGCACGCCTTCCAGCCGACGCCGGCGGAGTCGCGAAAGCTTTTGGGAGCCAAGCTCGTGGTGGTGAACGGTCTCGGCCTCGAGGGCTGGTCCGACCGCCTGATCAAGGCCTCGGGCTATGCCGGGCCGATCGCGGTCGCCAGCAACGGCGTCAAGGCGATGGCCAAGCCGGACGACGACCACGACCATGATCATGGGCACGGCCATGACGATCCGCACGCCTGGCAGTCGGTCGCCGGCGCCAAGGTCTATGTCGCCAACATCCGCGACGCGCTCGCCGCCGCCGATCCGGGCAACAAGGCCGCCTATGCCAGGAACGCCGACGACTATCTGGCGCGGCTCGACGCGCTCGACCGCGAGATCGTCGCGGCCTATGCGGACATTCCGAAGGACAAGCGGCGCGTCATCACGGCCCACCAGGCGTTCCGCTATTACGGCGCCGCCTACGGGCTCGACTTCCGCGGCGCCAAGGGCGTCGGCGACGAGGCCGAGCCGACCGCGCGCGACATCGCCGAATTGATCCGGCAGATCAAGAAGGACAAGATCCGCGCGCTGTTCGTCGAGAACATCTCGGGCCACCGCCTGCTCGATCGCATCGCCAAGGAAACCGACGCCAAGGTCGGCGGCACGCTCTACTCGGACGCGCTTTCCGACGCGGCTGGTCCGGCGCCGACCTATATCGAGATGATGCGCACCAACACCAAAGCGATCGCGGCGGCGCTGCGCGGCTGACGCGTCCTTCGGCGAAGCGGGAGCCGCTTCGCCTCGGCCGTGCGATCCTGTCGGCGGACCGTCGGGATTCGCCGGTGCGTCAGCCCTTGAGGGCGGCGCCGAGTGTCAGGGCCTGGTTGGAGAGCACCGAGGCCTCCTCCTTGAAGGTGGCGGGCGGCTTCAGCGGCACGCCGTCCCGGCGCGGCAGCACATGGACGTGCAGGTGGAACACCACCTGGCCGCCAGCCGGCTCGTTGAACTGCTGGATGGTGACGCCGTCGGCCTTGAACACCGCGGTCGCCACCTTGGCGATCATCTGCGCGACCTTGTGCACATGGGCGAGGTCGTCCGGGGCGATGTCGTAGATGTTGCGGGCCGCCGCCTTCGGGATCACCAGCGTGTGGCCGGGGCAGCGCGGCATGATGTCGAGGAACGCGAAGGCGCGGTCGTCCTCGTACACCTTGTGGCAGGGGAGCTCCCCACGCAGGATCTTCGCGAACACGTTCGACGGGTCGTAGCTCGCCATGGCTGCCTCATGCTCCTTGCACTGCGACGTCTCGGCACCGGGACGTCTCGCACCGGAACGTCTCGCACCGGAACGTCTCGCACCGGAACGTCTCGCATCGGACGGCTCGTCCTTGGACGCCGCCGAGCCGACCGCGGGCGCCCGCGACAAGACCGATCGGCTCGCAACATGCATCGCAAACCGCCCCGCTGCGCGTCAAGCGCGGCCGTGCCGTCCGTCCCCCGGGCCGGTGCCGCGCCGCCGGCCGGGGGGGGCGATGATTAACATCGCATTAACGTCGCTCCGCTACGCTGCCGCTTCCAGTCAGTGGTCTTGTCGCAGGGCTGCCACATGTCGATCGAAAAGCGGCGCCATATGAGAGTGCGCCCGAGCGGGCTGGTGCCGAAGGCCGGCAAGATTTTCGCCGACCCCAAGAGTCCCGTGCTGGAGTGCCAGGTCATCGATGTGAGCGCCGGCGGGGCTTGCCTTTACGTTGCCGGGCAGGCGCCGATCCCGAAGCGGTTCATCTTTCTCCACGCGGGCATCAAGAAGAGCAGCCGGCTGGTGTGGGAGCGCGGTCGCAAGATCGGCATCCAGTTCTAGAGAATGTCCCGAGCGCATTCGGACGGATACCGAAAGCAGTCTTGTCGAGCGGACTCAGTCGGTCTCCATCTCGGCTTCGGTGACGGCGCGGATGTCGAAGCCGGCGTCCTTGCGGAACGGGCTCGCGGCGGCGAGCTCGCGCCCGGCTGCGTCCACATAGGCGCGCTCGCGGGCCAGATAGTCGGCGATGGCGCGGCGCAGCCCCGGGTCGGCGATGAAGTGCGCCGAGCAGGTGACGTTGGGAAGATAGCCGCGGGCAAGCTTGTGCTCGCCCTGCGCGCCGGCCTCGACGCGGGCGATCCGCCGCTCGATGGCGAAGTCGATGGCCTGATAGTAGCACAGCTCGAAATGCAGGAACGGGTGGTGCTCGGCGGCGCCCCAGTGGCGACCGAACAGCGTGTCGCCGCCGATGAAGTTGAGCGCGCCGGCGATGTAGCGACCCGCACGTTTCGCCATCACCAGCAGGATCCGGTCGGCCATGGTCTCGCCGACCAGCGAGAAGAACGCCCGGGTGAGATAGGGCCGGCCCCATTTGCGCGAGCCGGTGTCCATGTAGAACGCGAAGAAGGCGTCCCAGGCCGCTTCGTCGATGTCGGATCCGGTGAGGCGGACGATCTCGATGCCGGTCTCGGTCGCCTCGCGGCGCTCGCGCTTGATCGCCTTGCGCTTGCGGGCGGCCAGCGCACCGAGGAAGTCGTCGAAGCTCGCGTAGCCGGAATTGTCCCAGTGGAACTGCTGGTCGGTGCGCTGCAGGTAGCCGTGCTCGGCGGCGAGCCGCCACTCGGCCTCGGTCATGAAGGTGACGTGGGCCGACGAGGCGCCGTCGCGCTCGCACAGCGTCTTGAGGCCGTCCATGAGGGCGGCCTGGGCCAGCTCCGCCTGCGGGCCCGGCACCACCAGGAAACGGCGACCGGTCGCCGGCGTGAACGGCACCGAGACCTGGAGCTTCGGATAGTACTGACCGCCGGCCCGCTCATAGGCGTCGGCCCAGCCATGGTCGAACACGTACTCGCCGCGCGAATGGGACTTCAGGTAGCACGGCACCACGCCCAGCGCGGCGCCGCAGGCGTCCTCCAGGATCAGGTGGCGCGGCTGCCAGCCGGTCCGTCGGCCGGCCGACCGGGAGGCCTCCAAGGCCGACAGAAAGGTGTGCGAGACGAAGGGGTTATGGGCGAGTGCGGAGGCGTCGCCACAGGCTGCGGCGAGGCCAGCCTCCGCAGCCGGCACGGACGGGTTGGCGCAGGAATCCCAGACGGCCGACGGGATGTCGGCGATTGCCGGCACGACCCGGATGCGCAGGTCCGCCGGGGCCGCGGTTCGGTCGGGGGTGGAGCTCAGGGGTTGATCTCCATCGGTCGAGCTTGCTTCAAGTCTACGCGCGAAACCCCTCGAAGATCACCTGGTCGGCCAGGGACATTGCGACGGCGCGCTCGGCCGGCGACCGCACCGTCCAGGTCAGCAGCGGATAGCCGATCGCCCGGGCGAGGCGCGGCAGCGGCGTTGCGAGATCTTGCAAGCGCCAGGCCAGGAACTGCGGATTCGCCCGCAGCGCATCCAGCAGCATGGTGGCACGGCGCCCCACCGGCCTGATTCTGGTGAACCGGCGCTCGCCCACCAGGCCGCAGACGATCGTCGGCGCCGCCTGCCGCAGGGAGATGATCAGGGCCGGATCGAACGACATCACGGCGACCGGCGCCGTGCTGCCGGCCAGCACCGCGGCGGCGCGTTGCGCGACGATCGTGTTGTCGTCGAAGCGGCTCTTGAGCTCGAGCAGCAGCGGCACCCGGCCGCCGACGAGGTCGAGCAGCTCGCCGAGCGTCAACATTCGGTCGGCGGTGTGATGGAACCGGCGGGCCTTCAGCTCCGCGGCCGTGAGGTCGCGGAGCGCTTCCCGGCCTTCGACCAGCCGGCCGAGCACATGGTCGTGATGGACCATTGCCTCGCCGTCGGCGCTCGGCTGCAGGTCCACCTCGACGCCATAGCCGGCCGCCACGGCGGCCGCGACGGCGGCAGGCGTGTTCTCCACGATGCCCTGTGCAGCATCGTGGAGGCCCCGGTGCGCGATCGGATGCGCGGTGAGCCAGGCGAGGGGGCTCATGACGCGTCGACCATGTCAGGCGACCTCGAACGTGCCTTCGACCTCGACGGCCGCGTCGCCGGGCAGCACCGTCACGCCGATGGTGGTGCGGGCGTGGCGGCCCTTCTCGCCGAATGCCTCGACCATCAGGTCGGAGGCGCCGTTGAGCACCTTGGGCCCGTCGAGGAAGCTCGGCGCCGAGGCGACGAAGCCGCCGAGCCGCACCACGCGGATCACCTTGTCGAGATCGCCCAGCGCCGCCTTCACCTGCGCCAGCAGATTGATGGCGCAGACGCGCGCCGCGTCGCGGCCGGCCTCGATCGTCACCTCGGCGCCGAGCTTGCCGACCGCGACCGCCTTGCCGTCGACCAGGCAGAGCTGCCCCGAGACGAACAGCAGCCGGCCCGAGCGGACGAAGCCGACATAGTTGGCGATCGGCGCCGCCGGCGTCGGCAAGGCGATACCGAGCTCCGCGAGCTTCTGTTCGACGCTACCAGTCATTTCAGCCTCCCCTGGCCCATTTGGAACGGGTCCCTTTTCCCCGATCGCATATCGCTGCGCAATGGGGCGGCGGCATGGCTCCGCCATGCGGGCCGTCCACCGCCTGCGGTTGTGGGATCCGCCGGGGGCGGGGGTCCCGTGGTTGCGGGCCCGGGGGGTGGCCCCTATGTTCGGCCGACGCGCGCCGGATTTTCCGGACCGACAGGAGATCACCGAAGCGATGGACGTCAGCACTCTGGGACATCGGCGGGCGCCACTCGCGGTCGCGGCGGCGCTGGTCACGGCGAGCCTGGTCACTCTGCCGGCCTCGCCGGCCGCCGCCGCGCCGGGGCTCGCCTCGCATCGCGCCGTCTACGATCTCAAGCTGGTCCGCTCGCAGGGCAAGCGCTCGCTGCAATCGGTGCGCGGCCGCATCCTGTACGATTTCTCCGGCAACACCTGCGACGGCTTCGTGCTGCAGTTCCGCCAGGTCTCCGAGCTCGACAACGGCGAGGGCAAGGTCGCGGTCAGCGATTTGCGCTCGTCGACCTGGGAGGAGGGGGCGGCGAAGACCTTCCGCTTCAACTCGCAGAACTATATCAACGACCGCCCCGGCGACATGGTCGACGGCAAGGCCGAGCGGCGCGACGACAAGGTCGCGGTGTCGTTGACGAAGCCGAAGGAAACCGCGTTCGATCTTCAGGCCGGCATGGTGTTCCCGACCGAGCACATGCGCCGCGTTCTCGACGCCGCCATCGAGGGCAAGACGCTGCTGGAGCTGCCCGTCTACGACGGTTCCGAAAACGGCCAGAAGGCCTACAACACGCTGACCGTGATCGGCCAGCCGATCGGCCCGGAGAACCGCACCGAGGGCGATGCAACGGCCGGGCAGGCGGCGCTCGAAGGCCTCCGGCGCTGGCCCGTCACCATCAGCTATTTCGACCGCGCCGCGCCGCAGGGCGAGCAGACGCCGGTCTATTCGATCGGCTTCCAGCTCTACGAGAACGGCGTTTCGCGTGCGCTCCGGCTCGACTACGGCGACTTCGTCGTCTCCGGCGAGATGTCGCAGCTCGACATCAAGCCCGATCGCGCCTGCCCTTGAGCGGACCGGCAGGATGCGGGCCGGCCTTCCTGCCCTCGTCGTCCAGCGTCAGGCCGCGCACCACGGCGGCCTTGCCGAATTTCTCGCGGATGCGGTCGACCGCATGCTCGGCCGCCGCCTTGCGGCCGGCGCCGGGGTCGAGCAGGTCGGGCGGATCGGCTTCCTGGCCGTCAGCGAGCGTTCCGACCCCGACGCCGATCAGCCGGAACCGGGTGCCGTCGGTCTCGTGGGCGAGCATCTCGCGCGCCACCGCGAAGATGGTGCCGGCGAGCTCGGTCGGGTCGGGCAGGCCATGCGAGCGGGTGCGCAGCTTGAAGTCCGAGCGCTTGAGCTTGAGCGTGACGGTGCGGCCGGCGAGGTTTTGGGTCTTCAGCCGCGCCGACACTTTTTCGCACAGCGCCCAGAGAATCTTCTCCAGTGCGCGGGCGTCGGCGATGTCGGCGTCCAGCGTCGTCTCGGCCGAGATGCTCTTGGCCGGCCGGTCGGGCGTGACGGCGCGCATGTCGATGCCGCGGGACAACCGCGACAGCCGTAGGCCCTCCATTCCGAAGGTCCGCATCAGCGCGGTCTCGTCGGCCCGCTGCAGGTCGGCGACGATTCGGTAGCCGGCCTTCGCCAGCGTCGCCGCCGTCGCCTTGCCGACCCCGAAAATCGCCGTGACGGGCTTTTCCGCGAGAAACCGCGTCGCGTCGGCCTGGGCCAGCACCGAGAAGCCGCGCGGCTTCTCCAGGTCCGAGGCGAGCTTTGCCAGGAACTTGTTGTCGGACAGGCCGACCGAGACCGTGATGCCGAGCTCGCGCTCGACCCGCGCGGCGAAGCGGGCGAGCGTCACGGCCGGCGAGGCGCCGTGCAGCCGCTCGGTGCCGGTCAGATCGAGGAATGCTTCGTCGATCGACAGCGGCTCGACCAGCGGGGTCAGCTCCAGCATCATGGCCCGCACGGTGCGGCCGGCCTTGGCGTATTTCGCCATCTCGGGCGGGATCACCACGGCGTCCGGGCACAGGCGCCGTGCCTCGAACATCGGCATGGCCGAGCGCACCCCGAAGGTGCGGGCGATGTAGCAGGCGGTGGCGACGACGCCGCGCCGGCCGCCGCCGATGATCACCGGGACGTCGCGCAGCTCCGGCCGGTCGCGCTTCTCGACCGCGGCGTAGAAGGCGTCGCAGTCCACATGGGCGATGTGGAAGCTGTCGAGCCCGGGATGGCGGACGAGTCGCGGCGAGCCGCAGCGCCGGCAGCGCGCGGTCGTCTCGGACGCCTCGGCCAGGCAATCGCGGCAGAATCCTACCATCGGGGCCGGCCTCGTCGGGTCATGCGGGCGATCCTCGGACCTGGCGGCGAGTCGATCAAGCGCGCCGGCGGCAGTCGAGCGTATCGCTGCGCTGCGGCGGCCGCCTCATCCAGGGTTTCCCGCGGGTTCCAGATTCACTATACTTAACAACTCCTTTATCGATCGCATTCGTTTGCGATTGGGAAAGGATTAGCGTGTAGGCTGAATTAGATCGAAGCATGTCATGTGCGGGCGGTGAACCGCCGGCTCGGCCGGAGCGGTCGCGGACCGCAGGGGGATGGGATGGCGAAGACCGTCCTGATCGTGGAAGACAACGAGCTCAACATGAAGCTCTTCCACGATCTGTTGGAGGCGCACGGCTATCATACGGTCGGTACGCGTAACGGCGTCGAGGCGCTCGAGCTGGCGCGGCGGCACCGTCCGGACCTGATTCTGATGGACATCCAGTTGCCGGAGGTCTCCGGCCTGGAAGTGACCCGATGGCTCAAGGACGACCCCGAGCTCAAGGCCATCCCGGTGGTGGCCGTCACGGCCTTCGCCATGAAGGGCGACGAGGAACGCATCCGCGAGGGCGGCTGCGAGGCGTATCTGTCCAAGCCGATCTCGGTTGGCAAGTTCATCGAGACCGTCCGCCATTTCCTCGGCCAGCCGTGAGGTGACTCCCCGATGACCGCACGAATCCTGGTTGTCGACGACGTGCTTGCGAACGTGAAGCTGCTCGAGGCGCGGCTGTCGGCCGAGTATTTCGACGTCATCACGGCGCTGTCCGGCACCGAAGCGCTGGCGATCTGCGAGCGCGCGCAGTGTGACATCGTGCTGCTCGACGTGATGATGCCCGACATGGACGGGTTCGAGGTGTGCCGGCGCCTCAAGGTCAATCCCAAGACTCACCATATCCCGGTCGTCATGGTGACGGCGCTCGACCAGGCGGCCGATCGCGTCCGCGGCCTCGAGGCCGGGGCCGACGATTTCCTCACCAAGCCGGTGTCCGACATCGCGCTGGTGGCGCGGGTGCGCTCGCTGGTCCGCCTCAAGCTGATGACCGACGAGCTGCGCATGCGGGCGCACACGTCGCGCGAGATCGGCATCGAGAATCCCGTGATCGAGGCGATCGCCGACACCGGGCGCAGCGGCCACGTGCTGCTGATCGACGACCGCCAGTCGTCCTGGGACCGGATCGCCGGGATGCTGTCCACCGAGCACACCGTCGACGTCGAGAGCGACGCCGCCGAGGCGCTGTTCCGCGCCGCCGACGGAGGCTACGACCTGATCGTCGTCTCGCTCGCGCTCACCAGCTTCGACGGCTTGCGGCTGTGCAGCCAGCTCCGCTCGCTCGACCGCACCCGCAACGTGCCCATCGTCGCGGTTGCCGACGCCGAGGAGGAGGCCAGCCGGCTCAATCGTGGGCTCGAGATCGGCGTCAACGACTACGTGTTCCGTCCGATCGACCGCAACGAGCTGCTCGCCCGGGCCCGCACCCAGGTGCGCAAGAAACGCTTCACCGAGCGGCTGCGCGACAATGTCCAGCTCTCGATCGAGATGGCCATCACGGACGCCCTGACGGGCCTGCACAATCGGCGCTACATGGAGACCCATGTGGCGACCCTGGTCGAGCAGGCGATCGCCCGCGGCAAGCCGCTCGCCGTCCTGGTGCTGGACATCGACTTCTTCAAGGCCATCAACGACACCCACGGCCACGACGGTGGCGACGACGTGCTGCGCGAGTTCGCCACGCGGCTGCGCAAGTCGATCCGCGGCATCGATCTCGCGTGCCGGTATGGCGGCGAGGAGTTCGTGGTGGTGATGCCGGACACCGATCTCGGCATCGCTGCCAAGGTTGCCGAGCGTCTGCGCCGGCGCATCGCCTCCGAGCCGTTCCTGATCCATGCGACCGGGCGGACCGTCGAAGTTACTATTTCGATCGGATTAGCGGGGCTAGCCGGAACGGATGACACGCCGGCCAAGGTGCTCAAGCGGGCCGACGAGGCGCTCTACCGGGCTAAACGGGACGGCCGTAACCGGGTGGTCGCGGCTGCGGCCTGACGCCGCCCCGTTTCCGCGTTGCATGTCACTGATTTGTCAACCTTAATTGTTTAGGCTGAACGGTCGAGGCCGGTCCGGGATACCGGACGGTGGTTGATTTCCTACGCATATGCGCTAGATTTTAAGTGAAATTGCTCGCAGGGGAGCAAAAAGGCACGCGAGAGCGGCCTCTTCCAGGCGGGCGACGACTAACCCTACGGAGTGCTCAGGTCCGCCGCATCTCCTGGGTCCGTGGGGTTCGGCCGGCCGGTGAGCGGTGAGAGTGGCCTCCTCAAAACACCGCTCCCGGCCGGCCACTTTTATCCGTCACGTCCGGCCGTGGGTCGGGCGGGGCCTGTCAAGTGACTGTCAGCGCACCCCTGTGGCCGCCCGGCTCGCGAGAGCCGGGCGTCTTCGTATCGGTGGGGGCTGGGGGAGGGGCCGGGGGGCCAGCCGAGCCCTGGCTGGCGCCAGGACGTCCCCGTGCAGGCCCGCCGGGCAGCCGCCAAAACACCGAAGGCCAGGACGAAGCCAGGCCCTTGGACCTGCGGACGGTCGTCGACGCTGGTCGACTACTTGATCTTGGTCTCGCGGAACTCGACGTGCTTCTTGGCGACCGGATCGTACTTCTTCTTGACGAGCTTGTCGGTCTGGGTGCGCGAGTTCTTCTTGGCCACGTAGAAATAGCCGGTGTCGGCGCTCGACAAGAGCTTGATCTTGATGCTTGCGGCCTTCGCCATAGGGGCGTCCTTCGGGATCGTGAAATCGGTACGGTGAGTTGCGGGCAACCTAGTGGGAAGACCCGAAAAGTCAAGGAAGCACCCCGCCCGGCAGGCATCCGGTCGGCGACGGGCGTTGCCGAGCGGAGGAAAGCCGGGCGGGGCATCGACGTCGGGGCACGTCGATTCGAGTGGCCCTCAATTGCGGACCGCGGCGGTCGGTCGGGGCAGGCCGGCCTGCCAGCCCTGTCCGGACCGGCCGCGTGCAAAACCGTAGTCGAACAGGCCGCGCAGATAGGCCGGGTCGAAGTTGAAGCTGGCCGTGGCGATCGGGTGGTCCCGCTCGATCGCGGTGGCGCGGAAGTCCCAGCCGTTGCGCCGGGTGAACTCCCAGGTGGCGATCAGGGTGTTGCGGGTGTTGGCCTTGACGGTCGTCCAGAACGACCTTGCCACGATCGACAGCGTGTGGTCGGCGACGACGTCGAAGTCCGGCTCGAGCTTGCCGTTGACCACCACGTAGAGTTTCGGCGGCATGCTGCCCGCCTTCGGCAGCTTGGCGAGCAGCAGCGCCTCCGGCACGGCGAGCACGTTGGAGGTGACGCTGCCGTCGACATGCATCTCGGCGAAGCGTTTGCCGTCGGTTTCGACGTCGATGAAGGTCGGCGGAAAGATGCCGGGCAGCGCGCACGAGGCCATCAGCACCCGGCGGAACAGATCGTATCGCCCCTCGCTGCTGCTGGCCGCGATCGCGGTCAGGTCCCACACCACGGCCCGCTGAGCGTCCGCATTGGTGGTGACGACGTATAGGAGGCGGCCCTTGCGGCTTTCCGCCGCGACGGCGTCGATCAGCGCGACGTCGGCATAGTGCTCGATCAGGTGCTTCAGCGGGTCGGCCTTGAACACGCTCGATCCGATTAGACCGTTGAGGCCGTCGACGCTGAGCAGCGTGCTCATGCCGCCGTCGACATAGATCTGCTTGAGCACGGCGTCGTATTCGGGACCCAGGAACGCGAACGGCGCCATCAGGGCGCCGACGCTGGTGCCGGTGACGACGCTGAAGCGCGGCCTCGTGCCGCTCTCCGACCAGCCGTTGAGGAATCCGGCGCCGTAGGCGCCTTCGGCACCGCCACCCGACAGGGTCAGGATCGTCAGTGGTGCCGTCGCGCTCGGCCGCAGCATCGGCTGCTGCGGGTCGTCTGCCCATGAGCGCACATGCGGCATGCCGGCGATGCGGGCCTCGAAATGGTCCGCCTGCGTGTAGGGCTGGCGGACGGTGGAGCACGCGGCGCCGAGGCACGCGGCGGCGAGCGTGATCCCGAGCGTGGCGATGCGCACGGCCATCGCGCCGACCGTACCGGCGCGCAAGCGGCGCGGTTCTCCACCAAACTCTGTCACGCGCTCCCCCGGCTCTCGTCCCGACCAGACAGTGACAGTGAGGCAGGGCGGGAGCAGGGCCGCAGTGTTGCTGCATGTTTCCGAAGCGTTGCCGTTCGGCGCGATCTGATCACTCGGCCGCCAGCGAGACGCGGATGTCGTGCTCGTGTCCGCGCAGCACCTCGCGCAACTGGACTCGGGCGCGCTTCAGCAGCGATTCGATCGCGAAGACGGTCGTCTCCATCACGTCGGCGATCTCGTCGTTGCCGAGACCCTCGTGATAGGAGAGCAGCACCGCGAGGCGCTGCCGCTCGGGAAGCTGGCTGACGGCCGAATCGAGCAGGTGGCTGGTCTCGCTGCGGTCCAGTGCGGCGGCCGGATCCGCCCGTCTATCAGGCACTTCTGCGATTTCGTCGATGATCTCGGGGCGCCGCCGGCGACGCTGATCGATGCAGCGGTTGATGACCACGCGGCACAGGAAGGTCGAGAACTTCGCCCGTCCGAACTCCCAGCGGTGGCGATGCGTCCACACGTTCAGGAGCGAATCCTGCACCGCATCCTCCGCATCGTGCCGGTTGCGAAGGATGCGCAGCGCCAGCCCAAAAGCCTGGTCGACGTGACGGCTGACCAGAATCCGGAACGCGGCTTCGTCGTTTGCCGCGATGCGCCGGAGAAGGTCGTCGTCGCTGATCTGCAAGTTGGTGGCCCAGGTCACTCCATCGACTCGATCTTTAGACGATCACGTGGCCGGTGTCGTCACCTCCGCGATGCGTCGCGCGCGCCACCCGGCGATCCGGCGCACCGTGACGAACAGCAGCGGAATGAAGAACACCCCCAGCACGGTCGCCGCCGTCATGCCGCCCAGCACGCCGATGCCGATGGCGTTCTGGCTGCCCGAGCCGGCCCCGCTCGCCGTCGCCAGCGGCACCACGCCGAGGATGAAGGCGAGCGACGTCATCAGGATCGGCCGCAGCCGCTGGCGCGCGGCGTCGAGGGCCGCCGAGACGAGATCCTGGCCGGACTTCAGCCGGTCCAGCGCGAACTCGACGATCAGGATCGCGTTCTTGGCCGACAGGCCGACCGTGGTGAGCAAGCCGACCTTGAAATACACGTCGTTGGTCTGTCCGGTCAGCGTCGCGGCGACGACCGCGCCGAGCACGCCGATCGGCACCGACAGCAGCACGCCGAGCGGCGTCGACCAGCTCTCGTAGAGCGCCGCCAGCGCCAGGAACACGACCAGCAGCGAGACGCCGTAGAGCGCCACGGCCTGGCTGCCGGCGAGTTGCTCTTGCTTGGACAACCCGGCCCATTCGTGGCGGAAGCCGGTGGGCAGCGAATCGATGATGCCGGCGATCTCGGCCATGGCGTCGCCCGAGCTCACGCCCGGTGCGCCCTGGCCGACGATCTCGACCGCGGAGGCCCCGTTGAAGCGCTCGAGCTTCGGCGACCCGAAGGTCCATCGGGTCGAGGCGAAGGCCGAGAACGGCACCATCGATTTGCTCGAGTTGCGGACGTACCAGGACTCGAGGTTCTCGGGCGTCATCCGGTGCGCCGCGTCGGACTGGACATAGACGTATTTCACTCGGCCGCGATGGATGAAGTCGTTGACATAGGTGCCGCCCCACGCGGTCGCGAGGGTGGTGTCGACATCGGACAGCGACAGGCTGAAGGCGCTCGCCTTCTCCCGGTCGACGTCGATGGCGAATTGCGGCGTGTCGTCCTGCCCGTTCGGTCGCGTGGCGACGAGCTTGCGGCTCTGCGCCGCGGCGCCGAGCACGCGGTTGCGCATCTCCATCAAGGTCTCGTGGCCGGCGCCGCCGGTGTCCTGCAGGTAGACGTCGAAGCCCGTCGAGTTGCCGAGGCCCGGCACGGTCGGCGGGGCGAGCGCGAACACCAGGGCGTCGGGGATGCGGCCGAACGCCTGCATGGCGCGGCCGGCGACGGCCTGCGCCTTCAGGGCCGGCGACTTGCGCTCGTCGAACGGCTTCAGCTTGACGAAGGCCATGCCGACGTTCTGGCCTTCGCCCGCGAAGCTGAAGCCGCTGACCGTCATGACGCCCTCGACCGCGTCCTTCTCGGTGTCGAGATAGTGGCGCGTCACCTGCGCCAAGACGCGGTCTGTGCGATCCTGCGTGGCGCCGACCGGCAACTGCGCCATGGTGAGCAAAATGCCCTGGTCCTCCTCGGGCAGGAACGAGCTCGGCAGGCGCACGAACAGCACGCCCATCGCCACCGCCATGGCGACGAAGAGGGCAAGGAAACGCAGCGGACGCGCGACGACGCCGGCGGTGGCGCTGCGATAGCCGGCGGTCGCCCGGTCGAAATTGCGGTTGAACCAGCCGGCGAGCCCGTGCGCCGTGCCGTGCGCCGTCGAGGGCTTCAGGATGGTGGCGCACAGCGCCGGCGTCAGCACCATGGCGACGATCACCGAGAGGATCATGGCCGACACGATCGTCACCGAGAACTGCCGGTAGATGACGCCCACCGAGCCGCCGAAAAAGGCCATCGGCACGAACACGGCCGACAGCACCGTGGCGATGCCGATCAGCGCGCCCGTGATCTCGCGCATCGACTTCTCGGTCGCCTGCTTGGGCGACAGGCCTTCTTCCTGCATCACCCGCTCGACGTTCTCGACCACCACGATGGCGTCGTCGACCAAAAGGCCGATCGCCAGCACCATGGCGAACATGGTCAGCATGTTGATCGAGTAGCCGGCGATCGACAGCACGCCGAAGGTGCCGAGCAGCACCACCGGCACGGCCAGGGTCGGAATCAGGGTCGCGCGAAGGTTCTGCAGGAAGACCAGCATCACCAGGAAGACCAGCACGATCGCCTCGGCGAGCGTCTTGACGACCTCCTCGATGGAGAGCCGGACGAAGGGCGTGGTCTCGTAGGGGTAATGGACCTCGATCCCGTCCGGCATGCCCGCCTTCATGCCGTCGATCGCGCTTTTCACCCGTCCGGCCGTGCCGATCGCATTGGCGCCGTTGGCCAGCATGATGGCGAGGCCCGCCGCCGGCATGCCGTTGTAGCGGCTCGACGACGTGTAGGTCTGGGCGCCGAGCTCGACGGTCGCGACGTCGCCGATGCGCACGATCGAGCCGTCGCCGGCGCTCTTCAGGATGATGTCGCGGAACTGCTCCGGCGTCTGCATCCGCGAGCGTGCCGTGATGGCGGCGTTGATCTGCTGGCCTTTGACGGCGGGCCTCCCACCGAGCTGGCCGGCCGCGATCTGGACGTTCTGCGCCTCGATCGCATTGGTCACGTCTCTCGGCATCAGCGAGAACTGGGCCAGCTTGTCGGGATCGAGCCAGACCCGCATGGCGTAGCCGGAGCCGAAGAGCTGGCTCGATCCGACACCTTCCATGCGCTTGATGGTGTCGTTGAGCGTGCTGTTGACGTAGTCGGCGATGTCGACGTCGCTCAGCTTGCCGTCGCGCGACACGAAGGCGATCACCATGAAGAAGCTGTCCGACGCCTTCGCCACCGTGATGCCGGTGCTCTGCACCACCGACGGGAGCTGGGCCGTGACGAGCTGCAGCTTGTTCTGCACCTGCATCTGGGCGATGTCGGGATCGGCGGCGTTGGTGAAGGTCAGCGAGATCGAGACGCTGCCCGACGAGCTCGACGTCGAGGTCATGTAGTCGAGGTGGTCGATGCCGGTCATGCCCTGCTCGATCACCTTGGTGACCGAGTTTTCGACCGTCTGGGCGTCGGCGCCGGAATAGGTGGCGGTGATGCGCACCGAGGTCGGGGCGATCTGGGGATACTGCGCGATCGGCAGCGTGCTCACGGCGAGCAGGCCGCCCAGCATGATGCCGATGGCGATCACCCAGGCGAAGATCGGCCGATCGATGAAGAACTGCGGCATCGCTTTCACTCCACCCCGGGGCGCGGCGCCGTCGTGCCATTGCCGGCGAGTTGCGTGCCTGCCGCGGCGTCGGCGCGCTTGACCTCGCCGGTCGACTCGTCGAGCACCACGACGACGGGCTTGACCGGCTGGCCGGCCCGCGCCTTCTGCGAGCCCTCGACGACCAGCCGGTCGCCGTCGGCGACGCCCGCGTCCACCAGCCAGTTCACGCCGATGCTGCGCCGGACGGTCAGCACCCGCTGCTCGATCTTGTCGTCCTTGCCGACGAACAGCGCGGTGGCCTCGCCCTTGGTGTTGCGGCTCACCGCGCGCTGCGGCACCAGGAACGAACCCGAGGCGATGCCTTCCTCCAGCACGGCGCGGACGTACATGCCGGGCAGCAGCAGCCGGTCGGGATTGGGGAACTCGGCCCGCAGCGTGAACGTGCCGGTGCTCTCGTCGACCTTGATCTCGGCGAAGCCGAGCTTGCCGGGCAGCGGATAGGGCCGCCCATCCTCCAGGATCAGCCGCACCGGCACCGAGTCGCCGCGATTGGCGAGCCGCCCTTCGGAAAGCGCGCGGCGGAACTTCAGGAAATTGAGGCTCGACTGGGTGACGTCGACATAGATCGGGTCGATCTGCCGGATGGTGGCGAGCATGTCGGTCTGGTTGGCCGTCACCAGAGCCCCGACCGTGATCGACGATTTGCCGATGCGGCCGGCGATCGGCGCCTTGATCTCCGTGTAGGCGAGATTGATGCGGGCCGTCTCCAGGTCGGCCTTGGACGAGGCGACGGTCGCCTTCGCCTGGGCCAGCGTCGCGACGGCGTCGTCGAGGTCCTGCTGGCTGACCGCCCGCTCCTTGCTCAGGCCGCGGTAGCGATCGACCTTGGCCTGGGCGCTCGGCACCGCCGCCTCGGCCTTCTGCAGTGTCGCTGCGGCATTGTCGTAGGTCGCCTGGTAGCTCGCCGGATCGATCTGATAGAGGAGTGCGCCGGCCTGCATCTCGCCGCCCTCGGTGAACAGCCGCTGCTTGACGATGCCGTTCACCTGCGGGCGCACCTCGGCGGTCAGGAACGCCGTCGTGCGCCCCGGCAGCTCCGCCGTAATGGTCACGGCCTGCGGATGCAGTACGACCACGCCGACCTCCGGGGCCGGCATCTGGGGCGGTCCCTTGGCGCTCTCGGCGCCGCAGCCGGCGAGCAGCAGGGAGGCGGCGAGGAGGGAGGCGGCGAGCAGGGGGGCGGCGAGCGCCCGGGACGGGGAAACGCTGCGTAGAACGGGGGTCATGGGCAACATCCGACACCAGTCTCTGGCCGCCTGGTGGACCGGGGGTCCCGGCGGCTTGATTTAGGAAACTATCGAGTTTATATATTCGCGAAGCGGCCGAGGTCAACCATTGCCGGAACGCCGGGTTGTTTCCGGGATGGCTTCGACCGAAAGAACGTGAACGAGACCTTGATGATGAACGATGTTCTGGCGCGGCCCCCGGCGCGGGGGCGTGGCCGCCCCAAGCGAGTCGACGACACGACGCAGCGCGCCCGCATCGTCGCGGCGGCGCGCGACGTCTTTCTGCAGGCGGGCTACGACGCGACCACCATGGATGCCGTCGCCCAGCGGGCCGGCGTGTCGAAAAAGACCGTGTACCAGCTCTTCGAGAGCAAGGACGCGGTGTTCGCCGGCATCGTCGAGGCGCATCGCGACCTGATGCTGGACGTGCCCGCGGACGACGACGACCGACCGCTCGACGAGACGCTGCTGGCGATTTTCAGGGCCGACCTGCCGATCGAGGCGGAGCGCGACCGTACCGCGATGCTGCGGCTGATGATGATGGAGATGCGGCAGCGGCCGGAGCTCGCCCGCGTCGTGTTCCGCCACGGGCCGGAGGAATCGCGAAAGATCCTCGCCGGCTGGCTCGCACGCCAGGTCGCCCGTGGCCGCATCGCCGTGGACGATCCGGCCTGCGCGGCCGACCTCCTGATGCACATGGCGTTCGCGCCGACCGGCTTCGACGACGACGGGCCCCGCTTTCCGGCGCATGGCGAGCGCAAGGCGCATCTCGCCCGCGCCATCTCGATTTTTCTGCACGGCGTCGTGCCCCAGCGTTCACGGGACTGATCCGACGATGACCCCCAGACTGTCGCGACGGCACGCCCGCCCGGCCGTGCCTGCTCTCTCCTGTGCGCTGCTCGCTTTGTCGCTCGCCGGCTGCGCCGTTGTCGGCCCGGACTATCAGGCCCCGACGCTCGGGCTGCCGACGCAGTGGATGAATGCGCCCAAGCAGTCTCCCGCCGCGCCGCACGACCTGACGCGCTGGTGGGCTGGCCTGCGCGACCGCACGCTCGATGCGCTGATCGAGGAGGCGGTCGCCGGCAATCTCGACGTCGCCGCCGCCAAGGCGCGCATCCGCGAGGCGCGCGCTGCCCGCAAGCAGGCGATCGCGGCACTGTTTCCGACCGCCGAGAGCACCGACTCGCTGACCCGCAACAAGACCGCCAACTCGGCCCCCTCCGAGACGCTGCCGGTGCGCTACTCGCCCTACACGCTCTATCAGGCGGGCTTCGACGCGAGCTTCGAGCTCGACCTGTTCGGCGGCAACAAGCGCAGCCTGGAGGCGTCGACCCGCGGCCTGGAGGCCTCCTTCGACGATCTCGACTCGACGCTGCTGACGCTGGTCGGCGACGTCGCGACCTATTACGCCGAGGCGCGCGGCTATCAGGCCCGCATCGCGCTGGCGAAGCGCACCGCCGCGTCCATGCGCTCGACCGCGGCGCTGACGCAGAGCAAGTTCGACGCCGGCTCGGCCTCGGCCGTCGACGTCGCAAAGGCGACGGCCCAGGCGGCCTCGACCGAAGCCAACATTCCCTCGCTCACCACCGCTTATGTCGAGGCGGTGCACCGGCTCGCCCTCCTGCTCGGACGCGACCCGACCGCGCTCGACGCGCGGCTCAAGCGCGAGGTGCCGATCCCGACGCCGCGGCTGCCGCTCAGGGCCGGCATTCCGGCCGACGTCCTGTCGCGCCGCCCCGACGTGCGCAAGGCCGAGCGCCAGCTTGCGCAATTCACGGCCAAGATCGGCGTCGCCACGGCCGCCCTCTATCCGGACGTGTCGCTCACCGGCAACATCTCGACCTCGGCCCAGAAGGCCGGCGATCTCGGCAAGAGCTCGACCATCGGCTGGTCCTACGGCCCGTCCGTGACGGTGCCGATCTTCAACGCCGGCAATCTGCTGGCCGCCGTCGAGGTCGCCGAGGCGCAGCGCGACGAGTATTATCTCAGCTTCCGCTCGACCGTGCTGACCGCGCTGGAGGACGTCGAGAACGCCCTGGTCGCGCTTTCCGAAGAACGCAAGCGGGCCGCCAAGCTCGGCGAATCGGCGCGCAACTACGGCGAGGCGACGCGGTTGTCGCGCGCCCTCTACCAGACCGGCTCGTCGAGCTTCCTCGACGTGCTCGACGCAGAGCGCTCGGCCTATTCGGCGGAAGACTCGCTGCTGCAGAGCCGCGTCGCCATCGCGACCGACTATGTCGCGCTCGCCAAGGCGCTGGGCGGCGGCTGGTCCGGGCCGGTCGACGTGTCGAAGCCCGAGATCGTCGACGTCGGAACGCTCCCGCATCCGGTCGATTTTCGCGTGATGGATCCGGTGCGGTGAAGGGGTAGGGCGGCCGGCCGCCCTACAGTTCGGTGCGGACGAATCTTCCGCGCAGCCAGCGATAGAACGGCACTGGCAGGTCTGGCTTGAAACCGCCGGCGATGCGGTGGTCGAGTTCGGCCAACACCGCCTTGGTGATCGGCGAAATGTCGAGCCTTTCGGCATCGTCGAGCGGCATCCAGACCAGTTCGACCAGTTCGGAGTCCGCGCTGACCACATCGTCGACCCGGGCCGCGATCGCCTGCGCGTCGACGGCGAAGAATCGCGCGTCGAAGCGGCGCGGCCGGCGCGGCGGCGTGATGGCGCGGGCGATGAACTGCAGGGTCGAGAGGTCGGGCAGCACGCGCGCCTGTGCGAACGGACCCCACAGCGGATCGTCGCCGGCAAATCCCTCCGGCCAGCCCGCGTCGGCGCGGCCGAGCAGCAGGCCGGTCTCCTCGAAGGTCTCGCGCACGGCCGCGATGGCGAAGGCGCGCGCCTTGACGAGGCTGGGGCGTTGCGTCTCGGCCATCAGCCGTGCCGCCACGCGCGGATCGAGCTCGCCTGCGGCCGGCACACCGCGGTCGGCCGGCTCGACCCGCCCGCCCGGAAACACGAACTTGTCGGGCATGAACTTGTGGCCGGCGTGGCGTCGACCGAGCAGCACCTTCGGCGTTCCCTCGGAGCGGTCGATCAGGATCAGGGTCGCGGCGTCCCGGGGGCGGACGTTGCGGAACGACATGTCCCGCTCGGTCCGGTTGAGCCAGTCGGTCAGCCGGCTCGCGATTGTCGCGGGGGCAGCCGTCGCCATGCCGTAGTCCGGCGCGTCCTCGGGAGGCATCGCGCTCGTGGGGTTCGACCCGTTCTCGTCGTTCTCGGCCATGTCCCGTCGTCCGTGGTTCGCTGGGCCCGGATCTCTCACGGGAACAGATGCATCGTCACTCCGATCGGCGGGCGGTCTTCACGAGCGCGACCCAGGCCGACGGCGGAAGCCTTCCGATGCCGGCGTAGTCTAGCGGAGAGCGGGTCGGTTTTGGAACCGTCGAGGCTGCGTCCGGAGGTGGCGCTCCTGTGCCGCACGCAGGGCAGAGGCGCCCGCGCCGTCCGTCAGGCGGCGTGCTCCAGCGGGGTCGGTTCGCTTGCGGCGCAGATCGCCGCCAGGATGCGATCGATGGACTCTTCGGCGAAGGCGTGCAGCTCGGCGGTCGTCTTGTTCTGCATGGGATGCGGCACGTAGATCGCCGCCGCGTCGAAACCGATCGCCGCCTTCTGCTGGTCGAAGGCGTGACGGAACTCCTCCGTCAGTACGCTGACGCCGGCCAATCCGCGCTTGTCGAGATCGTTGAGATCGTGCGTCGAGCACGACGTGCAGGAGCCGCAGTCCGACAGCGCGATGATCACGGCCTGGCAGCTCGCCGCGATGTCGGCGATCATTTCGCGCGGGGCGACGCGGGTGTTGGTCGGCTTTTTGTAGCGCCGCGTGGCGACGCCGCGCTCCCGACACAACTGCTCGAGGCGATCGATGAACTCGTCGCCGCGCATTTTGCCGATGTCCATCAACGCCACGGTGCTGCCGGCCAAAGTGGTCAGCGGCGCGGTGCGCGGGCGGAGGGCCGAGGCCGTCTCCGCAGTCGGATCGCACAGCTCCAGTCCCGGCGTCATGTCACGATCTCCCTGGTGACGGGCTTCGATTCGTGGCGGAAGCGCCCGCCGGTCCAGCCCGCGCAGATGGCCGAGAACAGCCCGGCCTGACCCCCTGCGTGCACGATCAGCAACCCCTCCGGCCAGAACTTGGCGACCATCTCGTCGCGGCGGCTCGCCGCGACGCCTTCGCCGACCCCGTGCGCGCCCTGGATCACGTCCTTGCCGGGCCGCACCATTGCGGCATGCAGCTCGCGCGTGATGCGCGCGCGGTCCCATCCGGCGTCGCGGAAAATCGCATAATGCTCCGGCACCAGCACCAGCATGGCGTTGGTGAACTCGCACAGCTTCGGATGGGCGACCGCCAGCAGCGACATCGCCAGCGACCGCGTCAGCTCCTGCGGCGTGCGCGAGCGCTGATCGACAAACCCCTGGATGCCGTCGCCCTGGAACAGGGTCACGGCATTGCGGCCGGGTGCCACGCCGCGCGCCACCGCGAGCGGCTGCCAGGTCGGGTCGCTCTCGTCCTCGGCGAAGCAGAACGTGTACTTGCCGGGGCCGCCGAGCACGGCGCGGTCGAGCTCGCCCGGCCGGCCGCCGCCGACATTGCGGACGATGAGCTGGAGCGCCCGCCCGATCGTCGCGTTGGCGCGGTTGCCCTGGCCCAGGCAGTTGATGCCCGAATTCATGCCGATCTGGCGAGCGATCGGGCCGTTGACGACGATGATCGGGCCGGAGAAGCAGGTGGTGCAGAGCAGGCCGTGCAGGGTGAACTCGGGCTGCAGCGCCGCCTCCAGCGCGGCGATGACGACCGGCATGTAGTCCGGCCTGCACCCCGCCATGACGGCGTTGATGGCGACCTTCTCGACCGTGATGGGCGACAGGTTGGGCGGCACCTCGCCGATGATCTCGTCGGGCCTGCGCCGCGTTCCCTCCAGCATGCGGAGGATACGGGTGGGGGTCGGCGGCACCACCGGAAGGCCGTCGCTCCAGCCGCGCTCGAAGCAGGCTTCCGCCTCGTCGTCCCAGGCGTCGAGCGTGATGCGTCGCGACGTCAGGCCGGTGTCGCCGTAACGCGCGAAGAGCTGCTCGTGGACGCCGGGCTCGCGGCTTTTCGAGCCGCATCCCGGCCGCATCGCCGGCAGGCCCTGGCCGAGGCCGGCGATGCCGGTGACGCGCTCCCATTCGGAGCGGTTCCAGCCGAAGGTCCGGGCGGTCTCCCTGCCGCCGTCCAAGCGGATGACGGTCGGCACCGCCTCGACGTCGAAGCGGAACGAGTTCTCGAGCGCGGTGTCGTCGACGGGACGCAGGATCGCCGGAAAGCCCGGGTCGTCCTGGGTGAAGACCGTCAGCGCCTGCCCCGAGCGGGCCAGCTCGCCGAGCACCGGCTCGACCATGGCGCAGGTCTCGCAGGCCCGCTTGGCGAAGACGACAAGGCCGTTCTCCGGCAAGCGATGGGGCATGTCTCACCTCCTGAAACGCAGAATTGATATACTAGACCACATTTACGGCTGTCGAGGATATCTCGATCAAACTCACAGAATGCCTGTGAATTGTGCAGTGCTTGCGCACGAGCTCTCCTTGCGAGGAAATCGAACTCGTATATTGATATACCAGATTGGCAACGCCCATCTGCAAGGGTCCTTTCGATGTCGGCCGATATCGTCCGCCTCCAGCCGCGCACAGCGGGCGCAACGCCTTTGAAGTCGGAGATCGCCGGCGGTCTGCGGGCGCTCATCCGCTCCGGCCGCCTGCCGCTCGGCGCCAGGATCTCCGACAAGCAGCTCGCCGCCGATCTCGGGATCAGCCGCACGCCGGTGCGCGAGGCGTTGGTCCAGTTGCAGAGCGAGGGCCTGGTGGTGATGCGTCCACAAAGCGGCACGTTCGTCATCGACCTGCAGGCGGACGACATCCGCCAGCTTTGCGCCATGCGCGGCATCATCGAGGTCGGGGCGCTTCGGTTCGGCGGCGAGCGCATGGCCCGGGAGTCGCTGGCGCAACTCGGGTTTCTGGTCGGCCGTGCGGCCATTTCTTTGCGCGACGGCGATCTGGCACAGTGCGACGAGCTGGACTGCGAGTTCCACGAGGCGATCGTCGCGACCAGCGCCAACTCCTACCTGATCAAGGCCTATGGCGGCATCGCCGACCAGCTTCGGGCGCTGCGACAACGGATGCCGCGCGAGCCGGAGCGGATGGCGCGCGCCATCGCCCAGCACCGCATCATCGTCGACTTGTGGGCGGCAGGCCGCACCGAGGACGCCGCATCGCAGCTTCACGACCACGTCGGCAATGTCGAGCGGTTGCTGACCGCGGTCCGGGCCGGGACGGCGACGCGCGAAAACGACCGGAAGGCGTGACCGGCTCGCCTTCTCTCGAGGAGCAACCATGTTGAAGCTGATTGCGGGCGTCTGTGTCGCCGCTCTGGCCGCCGTCTCGCCGGCGCTCGCCCAGAGCTACCCGGTCAAGCCGATCACGTTCATCGTGCCGTTCGCCGTCGGCGGCCCCAACGACGTGCTGGCCCGGCTGGTGTCTGACCAGATGGCACGCGACCTGGGCCAGTCCATCATCATCGAGAACGCGCCCGGGGCGGGCGGTACGACGGGCTCGGCGCGTGCCGTCAGGGCGGAGCCGGACGGACACACGCTGCTGTCCGGCAATCTCGGCAGCCTCGGCGCCGCCTTCGCGCTCTACAAGAAAATCCAGTACGACGTCGACGATGTCAGGGCGGTCGGCATGCTCGCGGGCACGCCGAACCTGGTGATCGTCCGCAAGGACTTCCCGGCCTCGACGCTCGCCGAGTTCATCGCCTACGCCAAGGCCCATCCCGAGACCGTCACGGTCGGCAACGCGGGCTTCGGGTCGAATGCCCATCTGGTCTGCCTGTTTCTCGAGAATCTGGCCGGCATCAAGCTGAGGCATGTGCCGTATCGCGGCACCGGCCCGGCGATGACGGATCTGCTCGGCGGACAGCTCGACGGGATGTGCGACTCGACGCCGAACGTCGTGCCGCAGGTGCAGGCCGGAACCGTCAAGGCGCTGGTCGTCGCCCAGGTGACGCGGCTCTCGGCCGTGCCGGAGGTGCCGAGCTCCACCGAGGCCGGATTGCCGAAATTCGTCGTCGTCGGCTGGAACGCCATCGTGGCGCCGGCCAAGACGCCGAAGCCCGTCATCGACAAGCTCAACGCCGCTCTGAGGGCCGCCCTCGATGATCCGACCATGCGCAAGCGGATCGAGGACATCGGAGCCATCGTCCCCGGGCCGGCCGAAACGAGCCCCGAATGGATGGACAAGTTTCTTCGCTCGGAAGCCAAGACCTGGGGCGACGTCATCCGCGAGGCCGGCGTCAGCGTCGAGTAGGGTTCTCGGATTCGGCCCCTAACGCTTGCGGCTGGTGCGGCTGGTACGCTGAGCGGCCGGATGCCGTTTGGATGCAGCGGCGGATCGATGCGGCTTGTCGCGGCCGCGCGTTCCGCGCCGCGTCTCGATACGGCCTTCCGACAGAATCTCGAAGCGCAGCGCGCCGGCGACCGGGGCGGCCTCGACCAGCTTCACGGTGACACGATCGCCGAGCCGCCAGCTCTCGCCGGTGGCGTCGCCGACCATCGCGTGATGCGTCTCCTCGTAGCGGTAGTAGTCACGCCCGAGCGTCGCGGCCGGCACGAAACCGTCGGCGCCGGTGTCGTCGAGCTTCACGAACAGGCCGGAGCGCGTCACCCCGGCGACGCGGCCCTGGAAGGTTGCGCCGATGCGGTCGGCGAGGTGGTGGGCGATGAGCCGGTCGACGGTCTCCCGTTCCGCCGCCATGGCGCGCCGCTCGGCCCCCGAGATGCGGGCCGCGATCTCGCCGAGCGAGACGATGTCGGCGCCGTCGGGCAGGCCGTCGCGGCCGAGCTTGCAGGCGCTGACCAGCGCGCGGTGCACGATCAGGTCGGCATAGCGGCGGATCGGCGAGGTGAAGTGCGCGTAGCGGCGCAGGTTGAGGCCGAAATGGCCGTAGTTCTCGGAGGCGTATTCAGCCTGCGCCTGACTGCGCAGCACCACCTCGTTGACCAGCGCCTCGGAGTCGCGGCCTTTTACGCGCGCCAGGATGGTGTTGAACTGCGCCGGCCGCAATGCGCCTGCCTTCGGCAGCGAGATGTCGAGGGTGGTGAGGAATTCGCGCAGCGCGCTGAGCTTGTCGATGGTCGGCTCGTCGTGCACCCGGTAGATCAGCGGCGTCTTGGCGCGTTCCAGGGTTTCTGCGGCCGCGACATTGGCCAGGATCATGAACTCCTCGATCAGCCGGTGCGCGTCGAGCCGCTGCGGCGAGATCACCCGGTCGACCGTGAAGTCGGGCTTGAGCAGAATCTTCCGCTCGGGCAACTCGAGATCGAGCGGGCTGCGCTCGTCGCGGGCTTTCTTGAGCGCCGCATAGGCGTCGTAGAGCGGGGTCAGCACCAGCGCCATCAGGGGCGCGGTGGTCTCGTCGGGGTGGCCGTCGACCGCCGCCTGGGCCTGGGCATAGTGCAGCCGCGCGATCGAGCGCATCAGCACGCGATGGAACGTGTGGCTGCGCTTGACGCCGTCGGCGCCGATCACCATGCGGGCGACGAGGGCAGGGCGGTCCTCGGCGGGGCGCAGCGAGCACAGATCGTTGGAGATGCGCTCGGGCAGCATCGGCACGACGCGGTCGGGAAAATAGACCGAGTTCCCGCGGGTCAGCGCCTCGCGGTCCATCGCGGTGCCGGGCCGGATATAGGCGGCGACGTCGGCGATGGCGACGTCGATGACGAAGCCGCCCGGATTTTTCGGGTCGCTGTCGGTACGGGCGAAGACAGCGTCGTCGTGGTCCTTGGCGTCGGCCGGGTCGATGGTGACGAACGGCACCTCGCGCCAGTCCTCGCGGTGATCGAGCGTCGCGGGCTTCGCCGACTCCGCCTCCGCCAGCACGTCCTTGGAGAAGACGTGCGGGATGCCGTGGGCGTGGATGGCGATGAGACTGACGGCGCGCTCGCTCGAAAGCGAGCCGAGCCGCTCCTTGACCTTGGCGACCGTGGTGCCGAAGCGGCCGTGCTTCTGCACGTCGACGGCGACGAGATCGCCTTCGACCGCGTCCAGCGTGTCGCCGGGCCGGATGGTCAGCTCGCGGCCGAGGCCCTTCTTGTCGACCGACACCAGCCGGCCGCCGCCGTCCGGCAGGGTGCGGAACACGCCCAGCGCGCGGTGCTTGGTGCGGTCCAGCACCTTGATGGCCCGCCCGCGATGCCGGATGCCGTCTTCCTCCTCGACCTCCTCGGTGCGCAGGAGCGCTCGATCGCCGACGCCCGGGATCTCGCCGGGCTTGGCGCGGCGCGGCACGTGCAGCCGGATTTTCGGGGGCGGCCCGTTCTCCTCCTCGTCCCAGTCGGTCGGCACGGCGATCAGCTCGCCGTCGGCGTCGCGGCCCGTGACGTCGGCCAGCACGGTGTTCGGCAGCGTGCCGGCGTGATGCAGCTTCTTCTTGCGACGCTCGATCTGGCCGGCGTCGGCGAGCTCGCGCAGCAGGCTCTTGAGGATCGCGCGGTCGGCGTTCTTGAGGCCCCAGGCGCGCGCGATCTCGCGCGTGCCGGCCTTGCCGCCATGGGCCGCGATGAAGGCGAGAAGCTCGTCCTTGGTGGGAAGGACCGGACCGGGTTTTTTCGAGGTCACCACGAGGTCCGCATGCCGGGGGTTTTTCTCATCGCCCCAAGGTAAGCGGCGGCAGGGGATTCCGCCAGCGGGCCATTTGAAGACGGTGGGTCGGGTGTGGCGGCTCCTGCGTTCCCTCCCCACTTGTGGGGGAGGGACAGGGAGGGGGGACAGCGCCAGCGTCGTGCTCGGGGCCTACCCCCCTCTCCACCTCTCCCCCTCAAGGGGGGAGAGAGCAGGCTGCGGCAGACGGCGGGCCAATGCCAAGTCCTCACCGAAACCGCCGAACCGGAACTCACTCGCTCTCGGCGGGCTCCGGGGTCTTCTTGGCCTTCGCCTTGGCGGCCCCTGCCGATTTGGCGGCTGCCTTTTTCGGCGCGGCTTTGGCCTTCGCCTTGGGGCCGGCCTTCGCCTTGGCGGGCTTGGCGTCGCCAGCGGAGTCGCCGGC
>NZ_JACAAX010000050.1 GCF_013377085.1 Rhodoplanes sp.
GACGGAATCACAGCCCCCCGAAATCACTCACTCAATTTTCGGTCAGGCTCTCAGGGTGAGGGCGGAGAGATGCTCGTGAGAGACGGAGTGCCTACCCGGCCAGCGCGACGCGCTGGTGGCCGGGCTTGCCGTGCAGGAATCCGTTGGCGAAGGTGGCGTTCGGCATCAGCGCGGCAATGCGGGCTTCGCCCTCGGCGCCCGTGATCGACCCGTCCAGCACGTCGCGGAACACCTGGGCCACTGCGACCATGTCGCAGGTGTGCGGCGACAGCCGGAACGCCCGGATGCCGCGCGCGAGGAGTGCGTCGAGGTCACCGACCAGATTGACGAACGCGTCGCTCAGCGTCTGCACGCCGTTGACCGAGAGGAAGCGGCGGCCTTCCAGCGTGTCGACCGCGAGCCCATCCGGATCCTGGTTGCAGATGAACTGGCACGAATCCTTGGCGAGCCCGTGCACGCGCGCATGGTAGCAGCGCGCCGAGATGGCGAGCGGCGCGCGGCCGAAGGCCCAGGCCTCGATGGTCGCGGTCGTCGCCCTGGCGGCGAGCGGCGCCATCGCGGTCATCGGCAGCTCGGGCGGCAGGCAGACATGCACGGCGCCCTGCTTCTCCATGAAGGCGAGCGTGCCCTCGTTGTAGACATTGATCAGCGGCGAGATCGCGTGCGGCCGGCCGGCGAGCTGCGGGAAGGCGGAGACGTCGTTCGCCTCCACCAGCACGTCCGGCATCGCCGCCAGATCCTTGATCATGTTGCGCTCGCGCACCAGCGTCGGCAGCGCCAGCGACGACAGGATCACGGTCTTGCCGCCGCGCTGCAGCCGCTCGATCACGGCCGGAATGTCGTCCTGGTAGAACGGCAGGCGCTTGGAGCACACCACCTCGCCGACGCAGACGCGCTCGACCGGCGCCTCGTCGGCGATGCGGTAGTGGAAGTCGCGCCAGCGCTCCGGCGTCCAGTTGAACAGGAGCGGGCCGAGCGTGAGAGTCGGCCGGGCCGCCTCGGTGCCGTTGGTGGTCATGAATTTATCGCCAGGTCTTCTGGTAGGCACCGCGCGTCGTCGTGGCGCCCTCGGAGAGCGCCATCAGGGCGCGGGCATTGATCGGCAGGCCGCGGGAATGCGCATCGAGCGCGCCGCGCAGCGCCCGCACCACCGCGTCCGTGTAGCTGCGGCTGCGCTGGCGCCCCTCGATCTTGAGGGCCGTGACGCCAGCCTCGGCGAGCGGCGGGATCAGCAGGCTGGCGTCGAGGCTCGCCGGGTCCTCGAAGATGTGCGAGGTCTCGCCGTTCGCCGTGAAGCGGCCCTTGCACAGGGTCGGATAGGGCATCGGCTGGCCGCCCGGCACGGTGTTGATCATGAACTCGCCGAGCCGCGAGACGAACTCGCCGCGCTCCTGCGTGTAGGCGACATGGCTCGGCGGCGAGCAGACGCCGTTCATGTTGGGCGAGCAGCCGGTGACGTAGGAGGACAGCGAGCAGCGCCCCTCCGCCATCACGCACAGGCCGCCGAACACGAACACCTCGGTCTCGCAGGCGATCTCCTTGTTGAGCGTGGCGATCTCCTGGACGGTCAGCACCCGCGGCAGCACCACCCGCTTGACGCCGAAGCGCTCGATATAGAAGCCGATCGCCTCCGGATTGGCGGCGGCGGCCTGCACCGAGAGATGCAACCGCAGGTTCGGGTGCTTCTCGGCGGCGTAGTCCAGGAGCCCGATGTCGGCGACGATCGCGGCGTCGCCGCCGCACTGGACGATCGTGTCGATGGCGCGATGCCAGGCGGCCGGCTCGCCGGCACGCGGAAACGTGTTGACGGCGATCAGCACCTTGACGCCGCGCTTGTGCGCATAGGCGATGCCCTCGGCCATCTCGGCCGGGCTGAAGTTGAGGCCCGGAAAGTTGCGGGCGTTGGTGTCGTCGGCGAAGCCGCAATAGACCGAGTCGGCGCCGGCCTCGATGGCGGCCCGCATGGCGGCCGGCGTGCCGGCCGGGCACACCAGCTCGAGCTTGGCCTTGGGCTTCCAGGCGGCGCTCGGCGCCGGCGCCGCGTTGGCGGTCGTCATCGTGATGGTCATGAGCCGCTCCGTGGGCGGGCGAAGGCGATGCCGGTGATCGTTTCCGCGACCGAGGCGGCGAGGCGGCCGACCTGCTCGGCCGGCGACGCCAGCGGCCCGAGCACGGCGGCGGCCTCGGCGACGAGGTCGATCTCGGCGTCGTCGAGCGCGTTGCGCAGCGCCACCACGGCCGACATGTCGCCCTCGACCGCGAGATCGCGCGAGAAGAACAGCGCGTCGCCGTCATAGGCGCCGTGGATCAGGCCGATCAGGGCCCCGAGCGGTCCGGCGATGCGGGCGTCCGTCTCGGGCTCCTCGCCCCGGCGCACCACCAGGACCTCGGGGTCCTCGGCGCGCGGCGTCATCACCACGACGAAGGGCAGGTCGGTCGGCTCGATGAGGAACCGCTTGCCGGCCTGATCGCCGAGGCGGGCGAACATGGCGGGATGCCGGCGCGCGGCCGACTTGACGACGAGATCGAGCGCCGCAGCGAGCGGGGCGAGCGGCAAGGGCCGCAAGCCGAACGCGAGGGCGGACGGAAGCTCGGGAACAGTGGCAGAGTTGCTCGACATGGAACGCCGTGGTTACCGCGGTGAGGTCGACGCGACTTTGTCCTATATCAAGGACGCTTGACAGGCTAACGCTCTTGATCGCCTGCGCTGCGGAGGCTTTGCACAGTCTCTCCGGTCGTTCCGGGGCGGCGCGACGCGCCGAGCCCGGAACCCATAACCCCTGTCTTCGCCGACAACTGCCGCAGGGCGTATGGATTCCGGGCCCGCGCGCCAAAAGCGCGCGTCCCGGAATGATGGCTTCCGCGCTCTTTTGCCTCGTGGGGTTGAGCCGTGCCGATCCGTGACTTTCCGCCCTTCCGCGATCTTCGCGACTTCTTGCGGCACCTCGACGCAGGCGGCGAGGTGGCCCGGGTGTCCGAGCCGGTCGACCTCGTCCACGACATGGCGGAGATTCACCGCCGCGTGATCGCCCGCGACGGCCCCGTGGTGGTGTTCGAGCGCCCGCGCAACGCGGCGGGCGCGATCCTCCCCGTTCCGGTCGCCGTCAACCTGTTCGGCACCCGGGCCCGCATCGCCGCCGGGCTCGGCATAAAGCCCGAGCGGCTCGCCGAGCTCGGCGAGGCGCTGGCGAATCTGCGCGAGCCGCAGCCGGTGGACGGGTTTCGCGATGCCCTCGCCCGCCTGCCGATCCTTCGGGCGGCGATGCGCACCCGGGCCGAGACGGTCGATCGGCCCCCCGTCCAGGAAGACGTACGCCTCGGCCGGGATGCCGATCTCGGCGCCCTGCCGGTGCAGACCTGCTGGCCCGACGAGGCCGGACCGCTGATCACCTGGCCCGTGGTGGTGACCCGGCCGCCCGACAGCGAGGCGGTCGCCGGCTACAATCTCGGCATCTACCGCATGCAGGTGCTCGGCCGCGACCGCGCCATCATGCGCTGGCTGCATCATCGCGGCGGGGCGAAGCACCACGCCCAATGGGCCGCGCAGGGGCGCGAGACGCCGGTCGCGGTGGCCATCGGCACGGATCCGGCGACCATGCTGACCGCCGTGCTGCCGCTGCCCGAAACGCTGTCGGAGGTGCGCTTCTCCGGCCTTTTGCGCGGCGCGCGACCACGCCTGTCGCCCGCCCGCACGGTGCCGCTGATGGTGCCGTCCGACGCCGAGATCGTCATCGAAGGCTTCGTCTCGCCGACCGAGACGGCGCCGGAGGGCCCGTTCGGCGACCACACCGGCTACTACAACTCGGTCGAAGAATTCCCGGTGATGCGCGTCACCGCCATCACGACGCGACGCGACCCGACCTATGTCTCCACCTTCACGGGGCGGGCGCCCGACGAGCCGGCCGTGCTCGGCGCCACCTTCAACGAGCTCTTCCTGCCGATCGTGCGGCGGGCGTTCCCCGAGATCGTCGATGTCTGGCTGCCGCCGCACGCCTGCTCGTACCGGATGGCGATCATCTCGATCAGGAAGCGCTATCCCGGCCATGCCAGGCGCATCATGATGGGCCTTTGGGGGATGCTGCCGCAGTTCACCTACACCAAGCTGATCGTGGTGGTGGACGACGATGTCGACCCGAAGAGCTGGGACGACGTCGCCTGGGCGATCGCCACCCGCTTCGACGCGTCGCGCGACCTGATGGTGATCGACCGCACCCCGATCGACTATCTCGACTTCGCGTCACCCTTGTCGGGATTGGGCGGCAAGCTCGGCATCGACGCCACCAACAAGATCGGCGCCGAGACGTCCCGCGAATGGGGCAAGGTCTTGAAGCCCACGCCGGACCTGACCGCCCGCATCGACGCGCTGTGGCCGAAGCTGGGGTTGTGAGGCCAATTCCGTCATTCCGGGGCGCGCCGGAGGCGCGAGCCCGGAATCCATAAACACAAGCCGGGGTTTTGGATTCCGGACAGCCGACCTTCGGTCGGCTTCCGGAATGACGGATTTGCTCAATTCCGCTGCATGCGAAACCGCAGCGTGGCCGGGCCGCCGCTGAGCACCAGGGCGTCGTCGACGACCTTCCAGTGCGTCGCCTGGTTGAGGGCCGCGAGCACCTCCTCGTCGCCACGCGCACGCTCGGGCGGGCAGGAACGGTCGGTGCGGGGGCCGGTCAGCACCGTGATGGTATCGGCGGCGACCACCAGGCGGGCCTTGACGGCATTGCACCACAGCTCGATGTCGGCGAGGCCCGTATCGGCGATGTCGAGCACCGGAATCTTCTTCGATCCCTTCATCGGCTCGGCGTCCATCCGCAGCTCCTGCCCGTAGGGGAAGCCGTCCTGGGCGACGGCCTGCCGCACGCCGCCAGCCGCCAGCCCGAGACTGGCCGCGAGCACGAGAGCAAGCGCGCAGGCGCCGCGCCCGCCCCCGGTCGCGAGCCGCAGAGGAACAGCACAGGGTCGAATCACGGTCACACTCCGAAAGAGGACGGGTCTACGGGGACGGCCTCGGCGCCGGACCCCGTGGCCCCGCCGCCAGGGTCGCGGGCGCCTTGTTCTTGCCGGCAGGGCGTGCTTGTGGTCAAGCGCCGGCGGAGCACCCGCCGGCCTCGTGATTCCCCCCGTGCGGGCGGCCGGCCGCGGCCGCCCCGGGTCGCAGCCATCCCCGCTGGAGGACTTCATGCGTGCGCTCGCCGTCGTCGCCGCGTCTCTGACGCTCGCTTTGCCGGCCCCGGCCTGGTCGCAGGCCAAGGGCGGCGCCAAGCCGGCCGCTGCCCCGCCCGCCGAGACGGTGCGTTACATGACGATCTTCGGCGAGCTGATGGGCCCGCTGCCGAGCGACGCGATCTGGCGCGAGACCCGTCAGGGCAACCGGATCACCGCCGCCACGCTCGACGTCTGCCACTCGGTCACGGCCACATCGAACCGCAAGGACCGTTTCGTCGTCACGCTCAAGCCCGAGGGCGGCAAGCTCACCGGCACCGCCCTGAGCGAGCCGGACCACGTGCCCGTCACGGTCAGCCTGGTGCGCAAGCAGTCCGGCGACACCTTCTCGCTCGAAGGCACCATCACCAAGGGCGGCAAGGTCCAGCAGGTGACGGCCGGCGACCTCAGCGACATGAGCGAGGCCGACTTCAAGGACCAGCAGACCAGCGAGGACGAGATCATCGCGACGCCGGCGAGCTTCGCCGAGGTGTCGCCGATCGCGGTCGCCGTGCGGGTCTCGCAGGACGGCTTCCTCGACCTGGTGAAGAGCCTGCGCGGCCAGGGCGTGCGGATCGACTATGCGAGCCTGGTGCAGAGCTGCACGGATCTGCGCAGCGGCCACCAGATGGTGCGGATCGAGGCCGCCCCCGAGCGCGCCGGCGCGCTGGTCGCCAAGCTGCAGGGCATGCCGGGCGTGACCGCGGCCGGCTGGACGACCGGCTCCTACGGCATCGAGCGCTCGGTGCGCATCAAGGCGGCGCCCTTCATGGACGGCGGTGCCCTCAAGGCGGATGCGCTCGCCACGCGCCTCGCCGCCGCGGTCGGCAGCGCGCTGTCGGCCAAGCCGGTGTCGTCGCAATGGGACGAGGTGACCCGCGAGCTGACGCTCAAGCTCGAGCGCCCCGACCAGGCGGCGCGCGGCCTCGACCTCACCGAGGTCATCGAGGTCACGCTGCTGGTCGGACCGGAGAAGCCGGGCGCCGGCGACGCGCTGGTGATCTGGCTCGGCGAATCGAGCATCGAGCCGGCCGACAAGAGCGCCGGCGCTCAGCTCGGCTTCACCAGCGGCTACCAGGGCAACGACGAGGAGGGCGCCGCCATCGAGCAGGAGGCCCTGCTCGCCGCGCTCGCCCGCGACCTCGACGGCCAGACCTGGAGTTCCGAGACGTCGAGCTGGAAGTGAGATCGGCCGCGGTTACGCGGCGCTTGGTGATCTCGCACTGTCATCGCCGGGCTCGCCCCATGGATGCCGAGACGACAGTCTCGCCGGGCTCGCTGGCGTCATCGTCCGCGACGGAGGGCGCTCCGGTGAACGCCGGGAGCCAGCATGGTTCCTCGACACGGCATGGCGTGCTGGATGCCCGGCCTGCGCAGAGCATGACGAAGGACGCGCAATACCGGCTCGTCCCGCGTCCACAAGCATCGACCAGGCGATCCATGAAACCGAGACGATGGTACCTATCTACTCTGCCGATCGTTGCGCAGGCTCGATCCGCGCATGATGCTTCGATAGACGGGCGACACACACTTGCCGCAACGCCACGAGCATCGGCAATGCGGATGATACAAATGCACTATCTACATATCTATTTTCTACTAGGTCCCGAGAGCTGCGACTTAAACGTATTGCCTGCCCCAACCATGCTGATACGGTCACAAATCTGATTTGATTCGTTCGTCGCCAAGGTCTCCGAGTGCGTCGCCGCCGGGCCTGCGAGTTTGTGAATCAGAGCTTCCGAAGACTGAGAATCCCTCCGATAATATTCGGTATGACCGCATGGTTGCGCTCTGGGCGAGCCGCCTGTTCGGGTCCGCGCTGTCGCCCCGCACGGTGCGCAGCACGTTGGTCTGGGTCGTCCTCGCCTGCATGGCCCCGGTCGTCGTCGGCACGCTCTTCCTGGCCGACGCCTTCTACCGATGGGAAGCGAGCCGCCTCGTCTCCGGAACCGTCACGACGGCGCACGAGGTGATGATGGCGATCGATCGCGAGCTGGAAAGAACGGCCGCGACAGCTCGGGTGCTGGCGGCCCTGCCTCACGTCAAGTCCGGCGATCTCGCAGCCTTTCATGCCGAGGCCCGCGAGATCGTGCAGCGGCTGTTGGGATACGACGTCGTGCTGAGCGACGCGTCGGGCCAGCAGGTCCTCAGCACCCACCTTCCGTTCGGTTCGGAGCTGCCGCAAGACGAAAGCCATTCACATCTCGCCGCGGTGTTTGCCGGCCGCGAGACGATCGTGTCGGACCTACTGATGGACAAGGTGCTCCTGCAGACGGCCATCGCCGTCGCCGTGCCGGTCCTGCGCGGAACCGACATCGTCTACAGCCTGGACATCAGGATCGGTTCCGCACGGCTGAGCCGGCTGATCGTCCAGTGGGCGCAGCCCCCCGACCGCGTCGTCGTTCTGATCGACAGGACCGGCACCATCGTGGCCCGCAGTCAGCGGCCGGAGATCTTCGTCGGGCAGAGCCCCCCCTCGAAGTTCACCGATTATTGGGCGCGGCAGGGGGCCGGCGTGGTCGAGACCGTCACCAACGACGGGATCCCGGTCTACGCCGCCTTCAGCCGTTCCGACGTCTCCAACCTGACGGCCGCGATCCTGGTTCCGGTCGCCGCCGTGACCCGCGACCTTCGCTGGTTCGTCGCCGCTTGCGCCGCCATCGGGCTGCTGCTGATCGCTGCGAGCCTGTACGTCGCCATCCGGTTGTCGCGGCGACTGACCGCGTCGGTCGACGCCCTCATCGACCCGGCGCTGGCGCTGAGCCGCGGCGAGGCCGTGCCTCTGCCCAGGCTCGACCTTCAGGAGTCCAACACGCTGGCGACGGCGATGCAGGGCGCGCAGAGCCTCATCGCGAACCGCACCAAGGAGCGCGATCGCGCGCAACGACAGTCGTATCAGATGCTCGTCGCCGGCGACGCCATGGAAAAAACCATGAAGCTGAATGCGGCCTTCTTCTCCTCCCTGAAGCAGGAGATCAGCAAGCCGCTCGAGGCGATCGTCGCGACCACCGACCTGATCGGCTCCGAGACCTACCAGACGCTCGGCTTTCCACAATATCGCCAGTTCGCGACGTGCATTGCCGAGAATACCCGCCACATCATCGCTCTGGTCGATCAGATGCTCGACTCGGCGAGCGTCGAGGTGAGCAAGGTCGTGCTGCACGAGGAGGTCGTCGATTTCGCCGCCGAGGTGCGGACCGTCACCCTGCTGAGCACCGCGCGCGCCGAGTTGGCGGACCTGCGCGTGCATCTGGAGATCGATCCATCGGTGCATCCGATCCTCGGCGATCACCAGCGGCTGCGACAGATCGTGCTCAACCTGCTGTCGAACGCCATCAAGTACACCGACCCGGGGGGAACGATCTCGATCTCGCTGAGCGAGTCCGAAAAAGGAGAGATCGTGCTGACGATCGGCGACACCGGAATCGGCATCGCGGCGGAGGACATCGGACAGGCGCTGTCGCCCTTCGGACGCGTTCCCAACCAGCGGAACTCGGCCGGCGGAGGGACCGGCCTCGGCCTGACGCTGGCGAAATCCCTGGTCGAGCTGCATCAGGGAACGCTGGAGCTGACGAGCAAACCAGGCTGCGGCACGACCGTCACGATCCGCTTTCCGAGACGGCGGGTGGTCGAAGACCGCCACGCGACCCCCGACGCGGCGTGACGGACGGACCGTCACGCCCGGCCGCTCGTCTCACCCCCCGTAAAGATAGGCCGGCAGCCACAGCGTCATGCCGGGCCACAGATACATGATCACCATGCACAGGATCACCACCAGCATGTAGGGCATCATGCCGGCGAAGATCTGGTTGAGGGTGACGTGGGGCGGCGCGACGCCCTTGAGATAGAAGGCCGACATGGCGACCGGCGGCGACAGGAAGGCGGCCTGCAGGTTGACGAACACCAACGTGCCCCAGAGGATCGGGTCGATGCCGAAATGCTTCAGCAACGGCAAGAATATCGGCACGAAGATGATGATGATCTCGGTCCATTCCAGCGGCCAGCCGAGCACGAAGATGATCGCCTGCGACAGGATCATGAACTGGACGGGCGACATGTCGAGCGACAGCACCCAGTGCTCGAGCAGCGCCTGCCCGCCCAGCACGGCGAACACGGCCGAGAACAGCGCCGAGCCGACGAACAGCCAGCACACCATCGCGGTGGTCTTGGCGGTTAGGAACACCGCCTCCTTGGTGCGCTTCCAGTCGAGCGTGCGGGCCTGCAGCGCGAGCACGAAGGCGCCGGCGGCGCCGACCGCGGCCGACTCCGTCGCCGTGGTGATGCCGAGCAGGATGACGGCGAGCACCATGACCGTGAGGATGCCGAGCGGCATCACCGAGATGGTGAGCAGCTTCAACACCTCGAACCGCTCGGCCGTCATCCGCCAGTAATAGCGAAGCTGCAGCAGGGCGAGCACGACGGCGATGCCGGTGAACCACAGGACGAAGGTCGTCGACGGCCCGCCGGGCGTCGTCGCCTCGGCCGGCGTCGTCGGCTCGGGCGAGCCGAGCTGCTGCAGGCCACCGAGCGATTCCAGCGTCTCGGCGTCGGCCTGCTGGTGGATGACGACATACCACCAGACCAGAGCGAGGGTGCCGGCGGTCAGCCCGAACGGTACCAGCGCAATGGCGAAATTGCGCAGCAGCATCGGATAGTCGACCCGCCCGACGCCAGGCTCCCCGGCGTCGCCGATCTCGCGCGCCTTCGACGGCGACACGAGGGACGTCACCAGGGCGCGCAGCACGTTTTGCGAATAGGCCGCCTGCAGCTTCGGGACCCAGGCCGGCACCGGCACCCGGTTCTGCTCCTCCGGCAGCGGCGGCGCGATCTTCGGATCGATGAGCGCCCAGCCGACGACGTAGACGAGATAGAGGAAGGCCAGGAAGAAGCCCGGGAACATCGCGGCCGCGTAGAGCTTGACCACCGACTGCCCGGCCACCGCCGCATAGACGATGATCATCACCGAGGGCGGGATCAGGATGCCGAGCGTGCCGCCCGCCGTGATGACGCCGGCGGCGAGCCTGACGTCGTAGCCGGCGCGCAGCATCGGGTTGAAGGCGATGACGCCCATCAGCACCACGACGGCGCCGACCAGGCCCGAGGCGATGCCCCAGAAGGTGCAGACGATCAGGGTGGCGACGGCGAGCGAGGCCGGCACCCGGCGGAAGGCGAGCTGGATCGAGTAGAACATCTTGTCGACCAGCGCGCCGCGCTCCATCACGTAGCCCATCAGCACGAAGAGCGGGATGGAGATCAGAACGTCGTTGGTCATGGCGCCGTAGGTGCGCTGGACCATCAGGTCGAACACCCGGTTGTCCCACCAGAACTGGCTCGGGTCCCAGAAGGCGATGAAGCCGAAGACGATGCCGAGCCCCATCAGCGTGAAGGCGGTCGGAAAGCCCATCATGATGACGACCACGATGAGCCCGAGCATCAGCAGCCCGAGGGAGGAATCGCTCATGTCTGCAGGTCTCCGCCCATGCCGCGCTGGCGCGCCGTCTCGTCGATCTTGTGGGCCCGCTTGATCGCCGCCTTGCGGGCGTCGTCGTCCACGTGCTCGCTGTCCCGGAGCTGCTCCTCGACCACGTCGATCTCGCTGACGTCCTTGAGGCGGCTCGGCCAGTCGCCGGTCTTGAGGCAGACGACGCAGCGGACCATCTCGGCGAGCCCCTGCAGCATCACCATGGCGCCGGCGATCGGGATCACGGTCTTGAAGTGATAGACTGGAGGACCATCGGCCGTGACGTTGGAGTGCTCGGCGATTCGCCAGGAATCGCCGGCATAGTGCCAGCCGGCGTAGATCAGGGCCATGATGCCGGGGAAGAAGAACAGCAGATAGAGCACGAGGTCGAACGTCGCCTGGGTACGCGGCTGCATCGAGCCGTACAGGAAATCGCCGCGCACATGGGCGTTCTGGGCGAGCGTGTAGGCGCCGCACAGCATGAACAGCGTGCCGTAGAGCATGTTGTTGAGGTCGAAGATCCAGGCGGTCGGCGCATTGAGCATGTAGCGCTTGACCACCTCGATGCACACCACCGCCATCAGGACGATGATCAGCCAGGCCGCCGCCTTGCCGACAAAGGTGCTGATGCCGTCGACCGCATGCAGCAGCCTCTCGGTCGGTGTCTCGGGACGGGCGGACCTGCTGGAACGCCGGGACGGCGCGTCGGTCTGAGCGATCATGGGGTCGGAGTGCTCGGCGCGGGGATGCAACGAACGCTGGGCTGCCGTCCGACCGCGCGGGCGGACGGCGCATGGTTCGGGGATGCGCAATGCCGCCGACGAGCTCCGCACACGCAGGCGGGGTCGGCGGCATCGGCAAGCCGTCGGGCGGTGCGGCGGCCGGCCCCGCGGATGCGGAGCTGGCGCGGCACCGCCGCGAGCTCAGGTCGGCTGCTTCGCCACGCCGTTGGGGCCGAAGTAATGGTCGAACGCCATCTTGCGGCTCACCACCGTGTCGTTCTCCCACTGGGTCGCCCGGCGCGCGAAGGTGAGCTGCGACTCGAGAACCTCCTTGAACATCGGATTCTCGGACGCCTTCTTCTTCACGACCTCGTCGTAGACCTCGAGCTGCTTCTTGAGCACCGCGTCGGGCGTCTTGAAGAAGCGGACCTTGTCCTTCTGCTGCAGCTCGACATAGTCCTTGGAGTAGCGGTCGATCGCCTTCCAGGACATGTCGGCCGAGGCGGCCTCGACGGCGTTGGCGATGATGGCCCGCATCTTCTCGGGCAGCGCATCGTACTTCGCCTTGTTGAAGAGCACCTCGAACTGCTCGGCGTTCTGGTGGTAGCTCTGCAGCATGCAGACCTTGGAGACGTCGGGGAAGCCGAGCACGCGGTCAGACGAGGCGTTGTTGAACTCGGCCGCGTCGAGCAGGCCGCGATCCATGGCCGACACGATCTCGCCGCCGGGCAGCGCGTTGACGGCCATCCCCAACCCGGTGAACACGTCGATCGAGATGCCGACGGTGCGGAACTTGAGGCCCTTCATGTCTTCGATCTTGGCGATCGGCTTCTTGAACCAGCCGAGCGGCTGGGTCGGCATCGGGCCATAGGGGAACGAGGCGACGCTGGCGCCGATCGAATCGTAGAGCTTGCCGAGCAGCTCCTTGCCGCCGCCGTACTTGTGCCAGGCGAGCAGCATGTTGGCGTCCATCGCGTAGCCCGGGCCGGAGCCCCACAGCGCGAGCGCCGTCTGCTTGCCGTAGTGATAGACCATGACGCCATGGCCGCCGTCGAGCGTGCCTTTGGAGACCGCCTCCAGCAGGCCGAAGGCCGGCACCACGGCGCCGGCCGGAAGCACCTCGATCTTCAGGTCGCCACCGGTCATGTCGTTGACCTTCTTGGCGAAGTCGAGCGCGTATTCGTGGAAAATGTCCTTCGACGGCCACGTGCTCTGCCAGCGCATGCTGATCGGGCCGGTCGACTGGGCGATCGCCGGGGCGGCGACCGTCGCGGCGGCGCCGGCGGCCCCCGCGGTCAGCAGGAATTTTCGGCGGCTGGCGACGTTGGACGAGGTGACGGTGGACGAGGCGGCTTCAGACGACGGCATAGACTGACGCGTGTCCGGACGGGACATGGGCTTGTTCCTCCTGAGAACATTGGCTGGCGGCCTCGTTTCGGGCCGTCTTGGAGCGTTGGCCGCTCGTTTTCCGACGTGTCGGACCGTCGGTTGGGCCACAGTGTGGCCGGTTCCTTTCACAACCTCAAGGGCGTTGGACTCGAACTTTAGGTGAAAATCCGCACTCCGGGATGCCGGGCGCCGCGCGCCCCGGCCGGCCGCGGCCGGCCAGACGTGAAAACGCCGGGATTGCCCCCGAAGCAGGCGTCGGCCGGTTACCGCCCCGCCCGGGCGTCGTCCGGCGCCGGGCGAAAAGCCTGGCCGCACCCGACTGGAGCCCGCCCGTGTCTCGCCTGATCGCCTCCCTCGCCGTCGTCTGGCGGCTCGCCGCACCCTATTTCCGTTCGGAGGAGCGCCGGGCCGGTCGCGCCCTGCTGGCGTCCGTGATCGTCATCGAGCTCGGCATCGTCGCCATCACGGTGCTGATCAATCAGTGGAACAACCGCTTCTACAACGCCCTGCAGGAGCGCAACTGGGACACCTTCGTGTCCGAGCTGCTGCTGTTCTGCGCGCTGGCCGCCGCCTACATCCTGCTCGCCGTCTATCAGCTCTATCTCAACCAGTGGCTCCAGATCCGCTGGCGCCGCTGGATGACCGGGCAATACCTGTCGCACTGGCTGGAGGGCAGCAACCACTACCGCATGCAGCTCCTCGGCGACGCCGCCGACAATCCCGACCAGCGCATCGCCGACGACATCAACCTGTTCATCGACCGTGGCCTCAGCATCGGGCTGGGCCTGCTCAACTCGGTGGTCACGCTCGGCTCCTTCGTCGCCATCCTGTGGGGCCTGTCCGAGCAGGCGCCACTGCACATCGGCGGCACGGCCGTGTCGATCCCGGGCTACCTGGTCTGGGCGGCGCTGCTCTACGCCGTGGTCGGCACCGCCTTCACCCATCTGATCGGCCGGCCGCTGATACGCCTGAACTTCCAGCAGCAGCGCTACGAGGCCGACTTCCGCTTCAACCTGGTGCGGGTGCGCGAGAACGGCGAGCAGATCGCGCTGCTGGCCGGCGAGACCGCCGAGCGGGCCCGCCTGCTCGACCGCTTCGCCGCCCTGATGGGCAACTGGTACGCCATCATGTCACGGCAGAAGAAGCTGACCTTCTTCACGGCCGGCTTCAACCAGGTCTCGACCATCTTCCCCTTCGTGGTGGTCTCGCCGGCCTATTTCGCCGGCGCCGTCAATCTCGGCGGGTTGATGCAGACCGCCTCGGCCTTCGGCAGCGTCCAGCAGGCCCTGTCCTTCTTCGTCACGTCCTATCGCTCGCTCGCCGAATGGAAGGCGGTGGTCGACCGCCTCGCCGGCTTCGACGCCTCGATCGCGGCCGGCCGGGCGCTGGCCGCCGGACCCGACACCATCGCGGTCACGGTCGGCGACAAGGCCGGCGGTATCGCGGCGGAGCGGCTCGACGTGCGGCTGCCGAGCGGCACGCCGCTGGTCGCGGCGCACGGTCTCGCACTCCCGGCCGGGGAGCGCGTGCTGGTCAACGGGCCGTCCGGCTCCGGCAAGTCCACCCTGTTCCGCGCCCTCGCCGGGGTCTGGCCGTTCGGCGACGGCAGCGTCGCGGTGCCGGCCGGCAGCCGTGTCATGGTGCTGCCGCAGCGGCCCTATCTGCCGGTCGGCACGCTCGCCGCCGCGGTGTGCTACCCGGCCCTGCCGGACGCCTTCTCGCGCGACAAGATCGCCGAGGTGCTGGCCGCGGTCGGGCTCGGCGCCTTGACGGACCGCATCGACGAGGAGGCGCATTGGGGTCGCACCCTGTCGCTCGGCGAGCAGCAGCGCATCGCCGTCGCCCGCGCGATCCTGCAGGCGCCCGACTACCTGCTCCTCGACGAGGCGACGGCCTCGCTCGACGAGCCGTCGGAGGCCGCCCTTTACGGGCTGTTGCGCGAGCGCCTGCCCGGCGCCGCGCTGATCTCGATCGGCCACCGCTCGACCCTGAACGCGCTGCACGACCGCAATCTGGTGCTGGAGCGCGACGGCGACGGCCACCGCCTGCGCGAGCACACGGCCGCTGCGGCGGCGGAGTGAAAACGCCCCGCACCTCGACCGCGTCGCTCCGTCATCGCCGGGCTCGACCCGGCGATCCATCGCCCTGCGACAAAGCGCTTTTGCGAACGTGATGGATGCGCGGGTCGAGCCCGCGCATGACGGTGATAGGCATGAGGCCACTCGCGTGCACTGAGCGCTCGCTCATGACGCCCTACGCCGTACGGCCCAAGCGCCACCGGCCACGAAAAAGGGCGGCACCCGAAGGTGCCGCCCGAGGCAGATCGAAGGAGGAAGACGGCACTTACTTGATGTTGGCACCGTAGGTCAGGTCGGCCTTCAGCGAGATCACATAGGCCGCGCCGCACCACTTGGAGCCGAGACCATTGGTGTTGATCGCGGTGACATTGGCCGGGCTGAAGCTAGAATTGAAGTCGCTGGTGATCGCGTTGCATTCGGCCTGGCTCAGGTCGGTATCGTAGTAGCGCAGGTCGACCGTGAACACCTTGTAGGTGAAGCCGACGCCGACGTTCCAGGTGGTGTAGTCGGGCAGCCTGATGCCGAGCGGGAAGTTCCCGTTGCCGTAGAAGGAGTCGGTGGTGCCGAGGAAATAGTGGCCGACCTCGCCCGACAGGTAGAGGCCGTAGCCAGTCGGCAGCCAAGTGCCAGGCGCGGTCAGCTTGATGTTGCCGGACACGTACTTGGCGTCGAAGCCGAAGTTCAGCCAATCCTGGTCGTAGAAGAACGCGGCGCCGACGGCGACATTGTCGTTGAACGTGTAGGTGCCCTTGGCGAAGTACTCGAGGAAGCTCAAGTCCTTCTTGATCACGTTGCCGTTGTTGACGCCGATGAGCGGGAACTGATTGCCGTTCAGCGAGCCGTTGTTGAAGCAATCGGCACCGAACGTCGGATTGGCCGCAGTACCGGCCGGGTTGTAGCAGGTGCCACCCGGATAGTAATAGTACCAGACACCGAAATCGAGGGCGAGCTTACCGAAGGTCGGCCGGATACCGCCGTAGATGTCGATCTCGGAGCGGGCGCGATTCGGGAAATCGATGCTCCAGCCGCCGACGCCGACATAGGCCTGCAGGCTGTCGTTGAAGTTGTAGCGCGGCTCGAAATAGGCGTTGACCGACGGACCGCGGTTCGACTGCGAGATGCCGCGGAAATTGTAGTCGGAGTAGACGCCGGCACCGAACGCGATGTCCCACGGATTGGTGACGACCGGCGCGACGACCGGAGCCTTCACGGCCATGTCTGCTGCGAACGCCGAGCCGGCGAGGCAGGTGATGGCAACCGTAGCAAGAGCGATCTTTTTCATCTGAGCCCCCAATCCCCCTCGCGAGTCGCACCGGGCTGCTGCGCTCGCCTGAACCCCACTCGATTTCCCGTCGACCCCCCGACGAGAAGAAATCGTGGTTCATAAACTCACACGGAACGCGTGCGCAGCAAGGTGAATCACTCGGCAACTGCCGCGTTATTGGGCAATCGAATTAGGTTCGTGACGGGCGTTGCATTTTGGTCACAATGCGGTGGGGTCCGGCGGCCCCAGTACGCAGATTTCCATAACGTTTCCAGATTGATCCTGCAGGCTGGGTGCTGTTGCGCCGGGTTTCGAATCGCAGCGATTCGGGGGTGAGCTCCCCAAAAAAATAGGTCACCCCTCCGGGCGGAGGGGTGACCTTGATACCTTGTCGAAATCACAAGGAGCCTGGCGCCCCTCAGGCGATCAGCTTGTAGGCCGGGACCGTGAGGAAGTCCTCGAACTGCGGCGCCAGCGACAACCGGCGGAACAGATCGATGGCCTCGGGGAAGCGGCCGGCATCGTAGGCTTCGGCGCCGAGCTCGCCCCTCACCCGTTCCATCTCCTCGCCGAGCGCCCGATCGAAGAGCTCCGGCGTCACCGTGACGCCGTTCGTCAGCACGGCGCCGTATTGCAGCCACTGCCAGATCTGCGCCCGGGAGATCTCGGCCGTGGCCGCGTCCTCCATCAGGTTGTAGATCGGCACCGCGCCGCGGCCGCGCAGCCACGCTTCGACGTACTGCACCCCGACCCGGATGTTGAGGCGGAAGCCCTCCTCGGTCTTGGTGCCCTCGTGGATGCGCAGCAGATCGGCCTGGGCGACCGTCACGTCCTCACGCTGGCGGTCGACCTGATTCGGCTGCGGCATCAGCCGATCGAACACCTCCTTGGCGACCGGCACGAGGTCCGGATGGGCGACCCAGGTGCCGTCGTGGCCGTCATTGACCTCGCGCTCCTTGTCGGCCCGCACCTTGGCGAAGGCCGCCTCGTTGGCCGCGGGATCGCCCTTGATCGGGATCTGCGCCGCCATGCCGCCCATGGCGAAGGCGCCGCGGCGGTGGCAGGTCTTGATCAGGAGCTGCGCATAGGCGCCGAGGAAGGCCTTGCCCATCACCACCTGGCCGCGGTCCGGCAGCACGTAGTCGGGCCGCTTGGCGAGCTTCTTGATGAAGGAGAAGATGTAGTCCCAGCGGCCGGCATTGAGGCCGGCGGCATGGTCGCGCAGCTCGTAGAGGATCTCGTCCATCTCGAAGCCGGCCGGCAGCGTCTCGATCAGCACCGTGACCTTGATCGAGCCCTTGGGGATGCCGAGCTTCTCCTGGGCGTAGACGAAGACGTCGTTCCACAGCCGCGCCTCGAGATGCGACTCGAGCTTGGGGATGTAGAAGTACGGCCCCGAGCCCTTGGCGAGCAGCGTCTTGGCGTTGTGGAAGAAGTACAGGCCGAAATCGAACAGCGAGCCGGAAATCGGCTCGCTGTCGACGGTCAGGTGCTCCTCGAGCAGATGCCAACCACGCGGTCGGATGATCAGCACGGCCGGGTTGTCGCCGATGGCGTAGCGCTTCCCCGAGGTCTCGTCGGTAAAGTCGATCTTGCCGTCCCAACGGTCGCGCAGGTTGAGCTGGCCCTCGATGTTGTTCGACCAGGTCGGCGAGTTGGCGTCCTCGAAGTCGGCCATGAAATGCGTCGCGCCCGAGTTGAGGGCGTTGACGATCATCTTGCGGTCGACCGGACCCGTGATCTCGACCCGGCGGTTCTGCAGGTCGGCCGGGATCGATCCGACGGTCCAGTGGCCCGAACGGACCTCCGCCGTCTCGGGCAGGAAGTCGGGCAGCTCGCCGGCGTCGAAGCGGGCCTGTCGCTCGGTGCGGGCGGTGAGCAGCTCGCGTCGACGCCCGTCGAAGCGGCGATGCAGCTCGGCCAGGAAGGCGAGCGCGCCGGGCGACAGGATCTCCGGATAGCGCGGCCCCATGCGGCCCTTGATCACCACGCCCGGAACCGCGGCGCCGCGCACCGCGCGGCCGCGCCCACGCGGCTTGGAGTCGGGGCGCAGCGTCGAGGCCGGACGCGGCGCCGGCTTGAGGGCGGCCGCCGCCACATCGGCGACGGTGGCGACGACGCGCCGCACCGCCCGCTTCACCCGGCCGGCCGCCTGCTGACGGGCGAGGTCCAGGGTGCTTTTGGCAGGCGCCTTGTCGGCCGCCGGCTTGCCGGCCGGCTCGAGCGGCGAGGCCTTGGGCGCCGAGTCGGTCGACGCGGACTTGCCGGGCCGCCCCTTGACCGCTGGAGCCTTGGCCGGCGCCGCCGGCTTGCGCCGGGCGGGCGCCGCCCCCGAGGGCGCGGCCGCACGCGACGCCGCGGCGCGCGATGCGGCACCGGACCGCGTCGGGCGCGATGCAGGCTTGCTGCTGCGCGCCGAGGTCTTGGCGGTCTTGGTCGGCTTCGCCGTCTTGATTGGCTTCGCCGTCTTGGCGACCGGCTTCTTCGCCGACGACGCCTTGCCGCGCGCGGCCGACGTCACGGCCCCACGCTTCGGCTTCGACTTCACCGTCACCGCGGCCTTGGTGGCCGGCTTCTTGGACGTCGGCTTCTTGGAAGCCGGCTTCTTGGAAGCCGGCTTGCCCACCGACTTCGCGGACGGCTTCGCCGCAGGCTTGCGAGCCGGTTTGGCGACCGGCCTGGCCTTGGACTTCTTTGATGCCGGCTTGGACGCCGACTTGCCGGCGGCCTTGGGAGCCGCCCGCTTGGCGGCCCCCTTCGTGGTCGCCTTGCCAGCGACCGTCTTGCCGGTGGCCTTGGCAGCCGCCGTCCTGGGCTTCCGGATGTCGGACGCCGCCTCGGCGCCCTTCGCCCGCCCGGCGCTCTTTGCGCCCTTCTTCTTGTTCGACTTAACGGATGCCTTGCCGACCATGTGACCTCTTTGTTGGCCTTTGCCTTACGGACTCGGTTGCTCGATATCGCCGGCGGCCGCAACGGGGGCGGCGGACGGCGGCGGAGATGCGGCCGGCACCACGGCGGCCGGCGCGGGCGCGGCGGGCGTCGACGGACGGCGGACGACGCGGCGCGGCTTCGGCGCGGCCGGAGCAGACGCGGCCGGAGCAGGCGCGGCGGGCGGCGTCACGGGCGCCGGAGCAGGAGCGGCGGGACGCTTGCGCGGCGCGGCCGGTTTGCGCGGCGCGGCGGGTTTGCGAACCGACGCGGCGCGGCGGGCGGCCGGCTTGCGGGCCGTCGACGTCTTGGCGGCGGGCTTGCGCGCCGTGGTCTTCTTGGCCGCCGGCTTGCGGGACGGCTTCACGACGGCCTTGCGGACCAGGGCCTTCTTGGCGGCGGGCTTGCGCGTCGTCTTGGCAGCCGCCTTGCGAGCGGCGGGCTTCTTGACCGCGGCGGCGCGCGGCTTCGCGGCCGCCTTGCGGATCGGCGCCTTCTTGGACTTGGCCGCCGCCGGCTTCTTGGCCGCCGGCTTCTTGGATTTTGCAGATTGCTTCTTCGCTGTCTTCGCCATGATGGGGCTCCCGATCTGGGCTGAGCTCGACGTTACGCCACGGCCAGGGTGGTCGAACCAAGAGAAGAACGTCGCGGTGACGCGGACGACAACGCGGCGCTCCTGTCGGGCACACCGGTGTCGACCATTCCGCGATGCTCCATGGCCATCGGCGCTGATCCCCCAGCCGCTCCGACCGAGGTGATCGATCGGCATGCACGACCGGGATTGCGAGGCCCTCGGCGATCCTGTGACAGAGCCGACGAGGTCGGCGATGATCGCATCGGGCGCGTTCTTCTCGATATTCGCGATCTTGCGCTCGCGCAACCGATTCGCCAACTCCGGCCCATGCAGCGATCCTCACCGTCGTCGCCATCGTCGTCGCTGTCGATCGATCGCGCGGCGTCCATCCTTCACGACGAGCGCATGCATGCAAAGCGTTTCGTCGCGTGTGGCGCAGTTTGGAGCACGGCTCGTACCGACACCACGGAGCAACGACGGGCAAGCGACGACGCAGCCGACCATGCCGCACAGCGGAGCTATGGGGCGCTGCGCCAGCCGGCGGGCGGTGGACCGCCGGTCGCCCAGTCGACCAGCTCGACCGGATGCACCACGGGGATCGCGGTGCCGGCGGCGATCTGGGTGATGCAACCGATGTTGCCGGCCGCGATCACGTCGGGCGCGAGCGCCTCGAGATTGGCGATCTTGCGTGCCCGCAGCCGGCCGGCGATCTCGGGCTGAAGAATGTTGTAGGTGCCGGCCGAGCCGCAGCAGAGATGCGGCTCCGCCGGATCGCGCACCACGAAGCCGAGCCGCGCCAGCACGTCCTTCGGCTCGCGCACGATCTTCTGCCCGTGCTGCAGCGAGCACGGCGCCTGATAGGCGACCGTCAGGGCCGGCGTCGGCACCCGATTCAGCGAGCCGAGGCCGTGCAGGAACTCGCCGATGTCGCGCACCTTGGCGGCGACCCGGGCGGCCGGCTCGGCAAAGGCCGGGTCGGTGCGCAGCATGTGGCCGTAGTCCTTCATCGTCGTGCCGCAGCCCGACGCGGTCGAGATGATGGCGTCGAGGCCGGCGCCGTCGAGCTCGGCCGCGAACGCCGTCACATTGACGCGCACCGCCGAAAGCGCCCGGTCCTCCTCGCCCATGTGATGCGTGACCGAGCCGCAACAGGCTTCGCCGTCCGGCAGCACCACCTCGAAGCCGTGCCGGGTCAGCACCCTGATGGCGGCCTCGTTGACGGCCGGCGACAGCACCCGCTGGACGCATCCCGACAGCAGGCCGACGCGGCCGCGCCGCGGCCCCTCGGCCGCAAACACGCGGCCCGACGGCGCCGGCGACGGCAGCATCCGGGCCGGCGCGAGGCGCAGCATCGCGGCGAGCTGCGGCAGGCCGAGCCGGTCGAAGAGCGGCGCGAGCGGTTTTGCCAGCGTCGCCCCGGCGCTGGCGATCCGGAAAAGCGACGGATTGGGAATGGTGCGGGCCAGCAGGGTGCGCAGCGCCCGCTGGTGCCAGGGCCGGCGAAAAGTCTTCTCGACATGGGCGCGGGCGTGGTCGACCAAGTGCATGTAGTGCACCCCCGACGGGCAGGTGGTCATGCAGGACAGGCACGACAGGCAACGGTCGAGATGCTTGACCTCCTCGGCCACGGCCGGACGGTCGCCCTCCAGCATGTCCTTGATCAGGTAGATGCGGCCGCGCGGACTATCGAGCTCGTCGCCGAGCAGCACATAGGTCGGGCAGGTCGCCGTGCAGAAGCCGCAATGCACGCAGGCGCGCAGGATCGCGTCCGCCTCGGCGATGGCCGGATCGGCGAGGCGGGCAAGGGAAAACTCGGTCCTCATGGTGCCCTCACACGCCTGCCCACATGCGCCCGGGTCCGAGCACGCCCTTGGGGTCGAAGCTCTCCTTGACGCGCCGGGTCAGCGCGGCGAGCGGACCGCGCTGCGGCTCGAACACGTCGACGGCGGCCCGCACGGCGGCGCTCGCCCGGATCAGGGTCGCGTGGCCGCCGCAGCGCGCCGTCGCGGCCCGCACGGCGGCGGCGCCCGCATCGGCCGAGGGCGCGAGCGAGGCCCAGACGAGGCCGCCGGCCCAGTCGAACAGGAAGGCAGCGTCGGCCGCCGCCGCGATCAGGCCGGCCAGCTCGGCGCCACGCGACGGCACGGTCGAGATTCGCCACACCGGGCGGTCGGCCTGCTGGTCGACGGAGACGGCGAAGGGCGTCACGTCGCGAATCGCCCGCCACAGGTTTCGCGAGGCCGTCGCGTCGAGATCGCCGGGCGAAGCGAACGACGCGAGCAGCGCGGCGAGCCCGCCACGGCGATGGGCGACCGAAGGCGCGACGCCTTCGAGCCGCAGCACCGTCGCGGCCTGCCCGGCCGGCAACGCCGCGAGGCCCGTGGCCGCCACCACCGCGGCCGGCAGATGGGCGGCACCCGACACCTCGAAGGGCGAGCCCATCGCGGCCGCCATGGCGGCGACGGCCTTCTCGGGCGACAGCCCGAGCAGCAGCACGGTCGCCTCGGTCTCGGCCCGCGGCAGTGTTTTTATGGTGACGTCCGTCATCGCGGCGAGCGTGCCCCAGGAGCCGGTCATCAGCTTGGAGAGGTCGTAGCCCGTGACGTTCTTCACCACCCGGCCGCCCGACTTGAAGGTCTCGGCCCGACCCGACACGGCCGAGAAGCCGAGGACATGGTCGCGTGCCGCGCCCGCCTTGATGCGCCGCGGCCCCGACAGGTTGGTCGCGATCACGCCGCCGAGCGTCCCCGCCCCGGGCATTCCGCCGAGCAGCGCGCAAAAATCCATCGGCTCGAAGGCGAGCGCCTGGCCGCTCGCCTCGACCAGTTTTTCCACCTCGGCGATCGGCGTGGCGGCGCGGGCCGAGAGGACGAGCTCCTTGGGCTCATAGAGGGTGACGCCGGAAAGCGCCGCGAGCGACAGCGTCGCGTCGGTCTGGGCCGGACGGCCGATCGCCCGCTTGGAGCCGCGCCCGACGATCTCCAGCGTCTTGCCGGCCTGAAGCGCCCAGCGCACCGCCTCCTCCACGTCCCTGGCATCGCGCGGCGCGAGCGTGTCGGTCATCTGAAACTCACTTGGCGGGATCGCGTCGACAACATCAGCGAGGTCTTCACCCTCCCCTGGAGGGGGAGGGTCGGGCGTCCGCAAAGCGGACGACCGGGGTGGGGTGAAGCCCCAAGCTCGGCTTCGCCGATCACCCCCTCCCGGCGAGCTTCGCTCGCCGACCTCCCCCCTCCAGGGGGAGGTGAAAAAAGGGCAGCACGCGTGCTCATCAGAACCTCGGAATATCCGGGAACGGCAGCTTGCCGGCCGAGACGTGCATGCGACCGAGCTCGGCGCAGGCGTGCAGCACCGGAAAGACCTTGCCCGGATTGAGCAGTCCCTTGTGGTCGAAGGCGCATTTGAGCCGCTGCTGCTGGTTCAAGTCGATCTCGGAGAACATTCGCGGCATCAGGTCACGCTTCTCGACCCCGACGCCGTGCTCGCCGGTCAGCACACCGCCGACCTCGACGCACAAGCAAAGAATGTCGGCGCCGAACGCCTCGGCGCGGGCGAGCTCGTCGGGCTTGTTGGCATCGTAGAGGATCAGCGGATGCAGATTGCCGTCGCCGGCGTGGAACACGTTGGCGCAGCGCAGGCCGTATTTGGCCGACAGCTCGCGGGTGCGCTGCAGCACGTAGGGGAGCTGCGCCCGCGGGATGGTGCCGTCCATGCAGTAGTAGTCGGGCGAGATGCGGCCGACGGCGCCGAACGCCGCCTTGCGGCCGGCCCAGAACAGCAGCCGCTCCTCCTCGGAGGTCGACACCCGCAGGGTCTGGGCGCCGCAGTCGCGGGCGATCGCCGACACGGTCTCGATCAGGTGGTCGCATTCGACCCGCGGTCCGTCGAGCTCGACGATCAGGATCGACTCGACGTCGAGCGGGTAGCCGGCATGGACGAACTGCTCCACCGCCTCGGTGGCGAGCCGGTCCATCAACTCCATGCCGCCCGGGATGATGCCGGCCCCGATGATGCGGCCGACGCATTCGCCGGCCGCCTCGTTGGAGCCGAAGCCGACCAGCATGGCGCGCGCGGTCTCGGGCTTTTGCAGGATGCGGACCGTCACCTCGGTGATCACGCCGAGCAGGCCCTCGGAGCCCGTGACGACACCGAGCAGGTCGTAGCCGCCGGCATCGAGATGGCCGCCGCCGAGCCGGATCACCTCGCCCGTGATCAGCACCATCTCGCAGCCCAATACGTTATTGGTGGTGAGGCCGTATTTCAGGCTGTGCACGCCGCCGGAGTTCTCCGCGATGTTGCCGCCGATCGTGCAGGCGATCTGCGAGGACGGATCGGGAGCGTAATAGAAGCCGGCATGCTCGACCGCCTTGGTGACGGCCAGGTTGGTGACCCCAGGCTCGACCACGGCGAGCCGGTCGGCGAAATCGATCGACCGTACCTTGCTGAACTTTCCCATGCCGAGCAGGACGCCGTCGCCGAGCGGCAGCGCGCCGCCCGACAGCGAGGTGCCGGCGCCGCGGGGAACGACCTTGACGTCGTTCTCGAAACAGTAACGAAGCACCTGCGAGACCTGCTCGGTGGTGCTCGGCAGCACGACGACGAGGGGGAGCTGGCGGTAGGCCGTGAGGCCGTCCGATTCGTAAGGGCGCATCTCGCGTGTCGTCGAGATCACGCCCTCGCCCGGCACGATGCGGCGCAACGCGGCGACGATCTCGTCGCGCCGCGCGACGACCGCCTGGTCGCACGGCGGCATCGGCACGCTCATCGGACGTTCCTCCTCGTCCCGCTCGTCCTGTCCGGACGATCTTAGTTGGACCCTTTGTAGCGCGGGACGCGGCCATCGGTAAGATGCTTGAGGGTTTCGCACGGCCGCCTTAGGCTTTGACGCCCGTCAACATCCACGCTTTCCCGCCTTCTAGTGTCGGTACGTCATACGGAACGCCGCGCCGGCCCCCGTCCGGCGGCGCTCTCTGGGAGTGAAGCCATGATCAAGGACATCGTCGTGAACCTCGCCCTGGTCGGGGCGAACGATCCGGCCGCCGCCTACGCGGTCTCGGTCGCCCGCACTTTCGGGGCGCATCTCACCGGCATCGTCTTCGTCTACGACCCGGTGATCTCGCCGAGCATCATGGACGGCGTCTCGGCGGAGTGGATCGACGCCCAGCGCGACGAGAGCCGGACGATGGCGCAGGCGGCGATCGAGAGCTTCGAGCGGGCGACGGAAGGCGCCGGCGTCCAGGCCGAGCACCGGATCATCGAGGCGACGCTGGGGGGCGCCACCGACATGTTCGGGCGAATCGCGCGGCGCTTCGACCTCGTCGTGGTCGGCCAACGCGAGCCCGACCGCATGTCGCCGGCCGACCTGTTCGCCGAGGGCGCGCTGTTCGAATCCGGCCGGCCGGTCGTGATGGTGCCCTACATCCAGAAGGAGGGCCTGCGCCTCGGCCGCGTGCTGATGTGCTGGGACGGCAGCCGCACCGCCGCCCGCGCCATGGGAGACGCGATGCCGTTCCTGGCCCGCGCCAAGCAGGTCGACGTGGTGATCGTCGCCACCGGCCGCGCCAAGAGCGACGAGATCCCGGGCGCCGATGTCGGCCACCACCTGGCCCGCCACGGCATCAAGGTCGACGTGAAGCGCATCGTCGCCGAGGACGTCGACGTCCCCAACACGATCCTGTCCTACGCGGCCGATGTCTCGGCCGACTTCGTGGTGATGGGCGGCTACGGCCATTCGCGACTGCGCGAGTTCGTGCTCGGCGGCGCGACCCGCGGCATTCTGGGCTCGATGACCATCCCGGTGCTGATGTCGCATTAGCGCACGTTCGGCCGCCCCGTTCCCCACCCTGCGCTGCGGCCTTCGGCCGCAGCGCAGACCGCCCTCCCCGGTCTCCGGCTCCCCCACGTCCACACCCGGTCACCCGCAATCGCTGGGCGAGCCCGCACGCGCCTTCCCGCTCCTTTTGTCCCGGCGCCGGCTGTGCCAGGATAGAAACGAACGAGAAACGTTCGGGGGAGGCTCCATGGCCAGCGCGGCGGGACGGCGTCGATTCCAGCTCATCCTGGTGAAGCCGTCGCGCTACGACGACGACGGCTATGTGGTGCAGTGGTGGCGCTCGGTGATGCCGTCGAACTCGCTCGCCTGCCTGTACGGCATCGCGCGCGACGCGGCCGAGCGGCGGGTGCTGGGGCCGGACGTCGACATCGACATCGAGGCGATCGACGAGATCAACACGGCCGTGCGGGTGGACGAGGTCATCGCGCGCATCCGCGCCGCCGGCGGCTTCGGCATGGTCGGGCTGGTCGGCGTGCAGTCGAACCAGTTCCCGCGCGCCGTCGACATCGCCCGGCCGCTGCGGGCTGCCGGCGTGCCGGTGGTGATCGGCGGCTTCCACGTCTCCGGCTGCCTCGCCATGCTGAAGGAGACGCCGCCGGACATCCAGGAGGCGCTCGACCTCGGCATCAGCTTGTTCGCCGGGGAGGCCGAGGGCCGGCTCGACCGCGTCCTGCAGGACGTCGCCGCCGGCACGCTTGCGCCCGTCTACGACTACCTCGACGACCTGCCCTCGGTCGTCGACGTGCCGACCCCGGCGCTGCCGCCCGAGGTGCTGGCCCGCACCCTCAACCAGCATTCCAGCTTCGATGCCGGCCGCGGCTGTCCGTACCAGTGCTCGTTCTGCACCATCATCAACGTGCAGGGCCGCCAATCGCGCCGGCGCTCGCCCGACGATGTCGAGCGGCTGATCCGCCAATCGCTGGCGAGCGGGTCCGGCCGCTTCTTCATCACCGACGACAACTTCGCCCGCAACAAGGACTGGGAGCCGATCCTCGACCGCATCATCGCGATGCGCGAGGCCGAGGGGCTGAACCTGCGCTTCTCGATCCAGGTCGACGCGCTCGCCTACAAGATCCCGAGCTTCGTCGAGAAGGCGGCGCGGGCCGGTGTGCGGCAGGTGTTCATCGGGCTGGAGAACATCAACCCGGCCAACCTGCTCGCCGCCAAGAAGCGGCAGAACAAGATCACCGAGTATCGCGAGATGCTGCTCGCCTGGAAGCGGGCCAAGGTGGTGACCTATGCGGGCTACATTCTGGGCTTCCCCAACGACACGCCCGAATCGATCCGCGCCGACATCGAGATCATCAAGGCCGAGCTGCCGCTCGACATCATCGGGTTCTACTTCCTCACCCCCCTGCCCGGCTCCGAGGACCACAAGGTCCTCGCCGAGAAGGGCGTGTGGATGGACCCCGACATGAACAAGTACGATCTCGAGCACTGCGTCACCGGGCACGCGACCATGTCGCGCGAGGCGTGGATCGGCGCCTATCGGGACGCCTGGACGACCTATTACACGCCCGCCCATATCGAGACGATCATGCGGCGCGGCGCCGCCACCCGCACGGTGCTGGCGCGTCTCGTCACCATGCTGTTCGTCTATGCCGAGGTGATGGCGGTGGAGAACGTCCATCCGCTGCAGGGCGGGCTTTTGCGCATCAAGCGGCGGCGTGACCGCCGGCCGAGCGTCCCGATCGAGCCGGCCTGGCGCTTCTATCCGAAATTCGCCGTCGAAACCGTGTGGAAGCAGGCCGTGCTGACGAAGCGGCTCGCCTCGCTGCTGCTGCTCTATGCGCGGATTCGGCGCGACCCGAACCGCCACGCCTATCTCGACACGGCGCTCGGCGCCGACGCCGGAGAGGACGGCCTCGCGCTGCTCACGCACACCCAGGAGGCGCGCGACGCCGTCGCGCACAGCCGCAAGCTCGCCGCGCTGGGGGCGCGCTGAACGGACGGTCGGCCGATCAGATCAGATTGGTTCAGTGCACCGTGTGGCGACGCGGCGGCAGCACCGCCTGATCGAGGGCGAGGCCGTCGAGCCGCTCGGCATAGGGGCAGAAGGCCGGCGCACGCGATACCGCGACGGGCGCCCGGGCCAGCCAGTTGCTGCACACTTCGGCGGAACGGCAGATCTGGCACGAGCGGATGACGCTTCCGAGCGTCCGCCCGAAATAGCCGTCGACTTCCTCCTCACACTCGATTCCCAGCCGTTCCATCATCTCGCCGATGTTGGCGGAAAATCGGTCGAATCTGTCGAAATCTCGCATCGTCGTCTCCGCGGCGCGGCATCCTCGGCCGCCACCGTGGGCAATTTGGAAGATCCGGATGTGAGCGTCCTTGATCTTAGGCAAGCGGAACCTTGATCTGCAGCAAACGCCCCCGACCCTCGCGCCACCCGGGCATGCGTGCCGATCAGGCCGCGTCGTCGACCGGCCACGGCGCTTGGACGACCAGGCCGCGGGCCCGCGCATCGACCACGCCGAGCGCCCGCAGGACGAGCAGCACCATGGCCTGCACGGTCTCCTTCTGCTTGGCCGGGTCGGCCGTCTCGTCCGCGGACGGGCCGATCAGCGCCTCGACCAGGGCGCCCAGAATGGCGTCGGCGCCGATCCGGGCGTCCTGCTCGGGTAGCCGTCCCGATGCCACGGCGGCCCGGATACACCCCTCCAGCACGGCCGCGACGGCGCGCCGGCAGGCGCGGCGCTGCGCCTCGATCTCCGGCTCGACCGGTTCGGCCAGCATGGCGAAGACCAGCCGCCGTTGCCGCAAGGCACGGCCCGCGAAGGTGGTGACGGCGGCGGCGAGCCCGGACAGCGGCCCGGGTGCGCCGGACGCCGCCGTGGTCATGGCGGCGACCTCCTGCTCGCTCACCTGCTCGAGCAGGGCGGCGACCAGGTCGGCCTTGGCCGGGAAGTAGCGATAGACCGTCCCGGCCGCGATACCGGCCCGCTCGGCCACCGGGACGATCTGGACGCCGGCGAGCCCCTGCGCGGTCGCGACCGCGCGGGCAGACGCCAGGATGTCGTCCCGGCGGGCGGCCAGGCGCTCGATGACCCTTTCGGTGCGGCGGTACGGCATGGCGGGCGGTCGCCTGAAAGCGATGAGTCGGGATTCACGGAACTCTGCCGTGCCGCCGGCCGCCGCGCAAGCGTAGAAAGCCCGAGATCCGGTCGCTCACCCCTCCTCGCGGGCCAGGGCCGTCTTGCGGATGCCGGCCAGGGTCGCGGTCGGCGTGATGGCCTCGGGGTCGATCTTGAGGTGCAGGATCGCCGGCAGGCCGGAGGCCTGCGCGGCCGCGAAGGCCGGCGCGAACTCCGCCGTGGTCTCCACCGTCGCGCCGAAGCCGCCGAAGGCCCGCGCATAGGCGGCGAAGTCGGGGTTGCGTAGCGTCGTCGCCGAGACGCGGCCCGGATACTCGCGCTCCTGATGCATCCGGATGGTGCCGTAGATGCCGTTGTCGCAGACGATGACGACCACCGGCAGGCCGAACTGCACGGCGGTCGCGAACTCCTGGCCGTTCATCAGGAAGTCGCCGTCGCCGTTGACCGACACCACGGTGCGCCGAGGGTGGAGGCGCTTCATCGCGATCGCCGACGGCACCGCATAGCCCATCGAGCCGGAGATCGGGGCGATCTGGGTGGCGAACTGCCGGAACCGGTAATAGCGGTGGATCCAGCCCGCATAGTTGCCGGCCCCGTTGGTAATGACGGAGTCGGGCGGCAGGTTTTCGCGCAACCACAGCACGACCTCGCCGAAATTCACTCCGCCCGGCACCGCGGCCGGCGTTTCGCTCCAGGCGAGATAGTCGGCATGCGCGGCCGCCGCCTCGCCCTGCCAGGCGATGCTCGCGGGCGGCACCAGCGTCGCCGCAGCCTGCGCGAAAGCCACCGGCGTGGCGTTGATGGCGAGATGCGGCCGGTACACGAGGCCGAGCTCCTCGGCGCCCGGATGGACATGCACGAAGGTCATCTGCGGGCCCGGAATGTCGATCAGCGTGTAGCCCTGCGACGGCAGCTCGCCGAGCCGGCCGCCGACCAGCAGCACCAGATCCGCCTCCTTCACCCGGGCCAGCAGCTTCGGGTTCGGGCCGATGCCGAGGTCGCCGGCGAAGCACGGATGCAGCGCATCGAACAGATGGGTGCGGCGGAACGTGGTGGCGACCGGCAGGGCGAAGCGCGACGCGAAGGTGGCGATGGCGGCATGGCCAGCGTCGGACCAGCGGCTGCCGCCGAGCAGCAGGATGGGCCGCTCGGCCGTGGCCAGCATGTCCTGCAAGGTGGCGAGGTCGGCCGCACCGGGCGCCGTGTCGACGGGCCGGAAGGGCGGCGCCGGCGGCGCCTCGATCCGCTCGGTCAGCACGTCCTGGGGCAGCGCGACCACGACCGGGCCGGGCCGGCCGCTGGTCGCGACATAGAAGGCGCGCGAGATCAGCTCCGGCATGCGAGCCGGATCCGTGATCTCGACGACCCACTTGGCCATGCCGCCGAACATGGCGCGGTAGTCGACCTCCTGGAACGCCTCGCGCTCGCGCTGGTCGCGGCCGACCTGGCCGATGAACAGGATCATCGGGCTCGAATCCTGCTGGGCGATGTGGACGCCCGGCGAGGCATTGGTGGCGCCGGGGCCACGGGTGACGAAGCAGACGCCCGGCCGGCCGGTCGCCTTGCCGATCGCCTCCGCCATCATGGCGGCACCGCCCTCCTGGCGGCACACCGTGACGGCGAGGTCGCGATCGTGAAACGCGTCGAGCACCGCGAGATAGCTCTCCCCGGGGACGCAGAAGACGTGCTGCACCTCGTTGACGATGAGCTGGTCGACGAGGGCTTCGGCAGCCGTGCGGAGATTGCCTTGCAGACGCATGGGACGGTTTCCGGATGACGGGAGGGGCTGGCGGGAACTGGCTGCGACGCGGAACGCCTCAGCGCCGGATCGGCGCGAAGGAAGCCGGAATCATCAGGCTGGTCTTCTGCTCGACCAGCAGGCCGGCCTCCGAGTTCAGCTTCTGATACGCCTTCCCTTCCGGATCGGCCAGCATGGCGGCGCGGCGCGCGGCGCGCTCGGTCGCATCCTCGTAGGCCCAGATGTGGACCACCGTGTCGAGCTCGCCGGACTCGCTGAACATGTCGGCGACCGGGCGGCCGAGATGCCGCATCTGCGCGGCCATTCCGTGCTCCTCGTCGAGATCCAGATAGGCCTGAACCTTGGTGGGCTTGATCCTGGAGGTGCGGTGATCGACGAGCACGGCGGTCTCCCTTGACGACTCCACACGGGCGCGAGGGCGATCATTCGAAGCCCGCGCACCCTGTCAATAGCGCACGGCCGTCAGGCAACTGTAAGCTTGGCACCCGTATCCAATTCGTTCGTACAGATCCTGGCGGGCGGCGCGGCTTTCCGGCCACGTCCAAACGAAATCCGCCTGTGATTCGTGGTCGCACTGGCGACCGAACCGTTAATTCGTAGTAAAGACGTCGCCGGGCCGCGAGGCATGGCAAGGACAATGATCCGCACCCCCGATGGTGCGGGCCTCGGGCCCGAGGCGGTCGGACGAGAGCGCGGGGAGCGATGGTTTCGTCAGTGAATGCGTGCGCCACAGGCGCGCGGAACCGGCGTGGCGACGAGCAGGTCGGGCGGTGTCGCGTGCCTCCGCTCGCGGCGGCCGCGCTGGCGCTCGCCGCGCTGTGCGTCGTCGCGCCGCGGCCGGCCGGCGCCGAGACCCTGCCGGTTGCGCTGGTGCGTGCCTATCAGACCAACCCGGTTCTCAATGCCGAGCGGGCCCGCCAGCGCGGCACCGACGAGAACGTCTCGATCGCCCTGTCGGGCTATCGGCCGCAGATCGCCGCCGGGTTGAGCCCCAGCCTGATCGCGCTGCGCAACCTGATCCCGGGCGGCGACAGCGAGTCGGCGACGCTGCGCGGCTACACGGCGCAGCTCACCATAAACCAGGTCCTGTTCAACGGGTTCCGCACCGGCAACCAGGTCCGCCAAGCCGAATCGCAGGTCCAGTCGGGCCGCGAGGCGCTGCGCGGGGTCGAGCAGTCGGTGCTGCTCGACGCCGTCACGGCCTATATGAACGTGGTCGCCAGCCAGTCGCTGGTGGAAGCCCAGCGCGTCAACCTGACGTTCCTGCGCGAGACGCTGGCCACCACCCGCAAGCGGCTCGAGGCCGGCGACGTGACCCCGACCGATGTCGCCCAGGCGGAGGCGCGGCTCTCCCGCGGGACCGCCGATCTCAACGCGGCCGAGGTCGCGCTCGCGATCGCCCAGGCGACCTACGAGCAGGTGATCGGCTCAGCCCCCGGCCGCCTCGCCTCGGCCGAGCCGATCGACCGGCTGCTGCCGCGCGGGCGCGACGAGGCGATCACGCTCGCGCGGCGCGACAACCCGGCCGTGCGCGGCGCCAGCTTCGACATCGACGTCGCCCAGTACGCCATCAAGATCAACGAGGGCGCCCTTTATCCCACGCTCGGCGTGCAGGGCACGCTGCTGAGCACCAAGAACACCGACACCACGCTCGGCACCACGGCGACCAACTCGGCCTCGCTGGTCGGCAGCCTCAACATCCCGATCTACGACGGCGGCCAGGCCGCCGCCCAGGTGCGCCAGTCGAAAGAGGTGCTGACCCAGACCCGCATCGTGCTCGACCGCGTGCGCACCCAGACCAACACGGCCACCGTGGCGGCGTGGGTCACCCACGAGGGCGCCAAGATCGCGCTCGCCGCCTCCGAGTCCGAGGTGCGGGCCGCCGGCATCGCGCTCGCCGGCGTGCAGCGCGAGGCCCAGGCCGGCCAGCGCACCACGCTCGAGGTGCTCAACTCGCAGCAGGACCTCACCCAGGCCCGCTCGCGTCTGATCCTCGCCCAGCGTGACCGCGTGGTCGCCTCCTACACGCTGCTCTCGACCATCGGCCGGCTCGATCACAAGAGCCTCGCTTTGGCGACCTCGAGCTACGAGCCGCAGGTCCATTACGAGCAGGTCCGCGACGTCTGGCACGGCCTGCGCACGCCCGACGGGAAGTAGAGCCGGGCGACGCCGCGCCGGTCAGCTCGCGGCGTCGCGGATCAGATAGCCGACGCCGCGCACCGTGTGGATCGCCACCCGGGCGCCGCAGTCGGCGAGCTGCCGGCGCAGCCGGTGCACGTAGACCTCGATGGCATTGGCCGAGAGGTCGCCCGCGACCCCCGACAGCTCGTCCTCGACCAGCCGCTTGGGGACGACCCGGCCCTTTCGCCGCATCAGGATCTCCAGCACGGCGACCTCGCGGGCCGACAACACCTGCGGCTCGTCGTCGACGAAGGCCTGCCGGCTCGCCGTGTCCAACCGCAGATTGGCGAGCACGAGAGCGAGTCCCTGGAGCTCGCGCGGCCGCCGCAGAAGCGCCTCCAGCCGGGCGAGCAGCTCCTCGAAGGCGAACGGCTTCACCAGATAGTCGTCGGCGCCGCTGCGCAGGCCCTCGACCTTGTCGTCGATGCCGGAGCGCGCGGTGAGCACCAGCACGGCGGCAGGGTCGCGGTGCGCCCGCATGTCGCGCACGATGGTGAGACCGTCGGCATCCGGCAGGCCGAGATCGAGGATGACGGCGCCGAACCGATGCGCCGCGACCAGATCCCGCGCCTCGGCGGCGGTCGACACGTGATCGACCAGATAGCCGGCCGTCTTCAGCCCGCCGGTCACCAGCCGCGCCAAGTCCTCGTTGTCCTCGACCATCAGCACCCGCATGCGACCGCACTCTCGCGACGTCGACGGCCATCCGGCCCCCGCGCGACGTTACTCCAGCGCCGCGGCTCGCGGAAGCCGCGCCGTCGTTTTGCAACGCTTCGGATCGCTTAAGGCCGCCGTCAGACTCGCGTAAGCGCGCTGTAAGACGAGCACCCTAGTTCTGATCACGTTCCGCCCGCGGCCGTCTGGTCGCCCACATCGAAGTCCCAATCGAAGTCGGCCGAACGGCCGCGGGCTCCTCATTCGGAGATCGATCCGATGCGTCGTTTCGAAGCGTCCGTCATCCAACGTGTCGCCGCCGCCGTCACGGTCGCGACGATCGCGCTCGCCGGCGCACTGACGCTGGCCGGCCGATCCGGCGCGAACACGGAGCCCGCGGCCACGCCCGGCAAGCCGGCAGCGGACCCGCGGTCCTTCCTGGTGAGCGATCGTCAATGGGACGATCTCCGGGTGGAGACGGTGGAGAGCAGAAACTTCGTGTCGCGGCTGACCACCGAAGGGCGCATCGCCATCGACGAGAACCGTGCGACCCCGATCTTCTCACCCTATGCGGGGCGGATCACCCGGCTCCATGCCCAGCCGGGCGAGGAGACGACACGCGGCCAGCTCCTGTTCACGCTCGAATCGCCCGACATGGTGCAGGCGCAGAATGATTTCATTACCGCCACCGCGGCGCTCGACAAGGCGCGCTCGCAGCTCCGCCTCGCCCAGACGGTGGAACGCCGACAGAACGATCTCTATGCCGCCAAGGCGGTGCCGCTGAAGGACTGGCAGCAGGCGCAGGCGGACCTCGTCGGCGCCGAGAGCGACATGCGCGCGGCCGAGATCGCGCTCGACGCGGTGGTGAACCGGCTGCATCTGCTCGGCCGCACCGACCAGGACATCGAGGCGTTCCGCAAGACCGGACGGATCAGCCCGGAAACGCCGATCTTCGCACCGCTGTCCGGCACCATCGTCCAGCGCAAGGTCGGGCCCGGGCAGTATGTCAGCGTCGGCGCAAGCGACCCGGTCTTCACGGTCGGCGATCTCTCCACCGTGTGGCTGATCGCCAATGTGCGCGAGAGCGACGCCGCCAAGGTGCGGGTCGGGCAGGCCGTGACCTTCAAGGTGCTGGCTTTCCCGGGCCGCCGCTTCGCCGGGCGGCTCGACTATGTCGCCGCATCGGTCGATCCGGCGAGCCGCCGCCTCGCCGTGCGGGCCGTGATCGACAATGCCGACCGCGCCCTCAAGCCGGAGATGTTCGCCAATGTGTCGATCGCGATCGGCGAGGAGGTGAGCGCCGCCGCGGTGCCGCGCACGGCGCTGGTGCACGAAGGCGAGACGGTGCGGGTGTGGGTGGCGACGCCGTCGCGCCGGCTCGAGCTGCGGGAGATCCGTTGCGGCCTGATCGACGAGGGCGTCGTCCAGGTCGTCGAAGGCCTGCAGCCCGGCGACCGGGTCGTCACCCGCGGCAGCCTGTTCATCGACCGCGCCGCCAAAGCCCGCGACTCCTGATCCCGGTCCGAGTGTCCCCATGAATCGCGTCGTCGCCTTCGCCCTGCACCAGCGGCTGCTGGTGCTGATCATGGTCCTGATGCTGTTTACGGGCGGCCTGGTCGCCTTCCGCGCCCTCAACATCGAAGCCTATCCGGATCCGGTCCCGCCGATGGTGAACGTGATCACCCAGAGCGAGGGCATGTCGGCCGAGGAGATCGAGCGCTACGTCACCATCCCGATCGAGACCCAGCTCTCGGGGATCCGCCATCTCACCACGATGCGGACCATCTCGCTGTACGGCCTCTCCGACGTGAAGCTGCAGTTCACGTTCGACTATTCCTACGAGGAGGCGCTCCAGCAGGTGCTCAACCGGCTCGCTCAGCTTCCCGCGTTGCCGAACGGGGCGACGCCGCAGATCAACCCGGTCAGCCCGATCGGCGAGATCTACCGCTACAAGCTGGTCGGCCCGCCGGGCTACAGCGTGCTCGACCTCAAGACGCTGCAGGACTGGGTGCTGGAGCGCCGTTTCCGCGCAGTGCCGGGCGTGATCGACGTGATCGGCTGGGGCGGCAAGACCAAGACCTACGAGATCCAGGTCGATTTCGACCGCCTGATCGCCTACGGCCTGACGCTGCCGCAGCTCGTGCAGACGCTGAACAACTCGAACATCAATGTCGGTGGCAACACGGTGAACATCGGCCCGCAGGCCGCGGTGGTGCGCGGCGTCGGCCTGATCCGCTCGCTCGAGGATCTCGAGACGACGATGCTGACCCAGGTCAACGGCAGCCCGGTGCTGGTGCGCGACGTCGCCAAGGTGCAGGTCAGCCACGCGCCGCGGCTCGGCATCGCCGGCAAGGACGACGACGACGACATCGTCCAGGGCATCGTGCTGATGCGGCGCGGCGAGAAGAGCCTGCCCTCGATCGAGAACGTCCAGCGTGCCGTCGAGAAGATCAACGGCTCGAGCATCCTGCCGCCCGGCGTGCGGATCGAGCGCATCTATGACCGCAAGGACCTGGTCGACCTCACCACCCACACGGTTCTGCACAACATGCTGGCCGGCATCGTGCTGGTGTTCATCCTGCAGTGGATGTTCCTCGGCGACTTCCGCAGCGCCGTCATCGTCGCCTCGACCATCCCGTTCGCGCTCTCCTTCGCCATCGGCATCATGGTGCTGCGCGGCGAATCCGCCAATCTGCTCTCGGTCGGCGCCGTCGATTTCGGCCTGATCGTCGACGCCACCGTCATCATGGTGGAGAACATCTTCCGACGGCTCGCTCACCGCCCAGACCCCGCGGAGCGCGCTGCCGGAACGTCCGGCGCCGCGGCGAGCCCCCCCTCGCCCGGCGACACCGCGGCGCCGGACACCACAGCCCAGGCCGTTGCTCGCGGCGGCTTCACCGGCAAGCTCGCCGTGATCTACGAGGCGGCGACCGGCGTGAACCGGGCGATCTTCTTCTCCGGCGCCATCATCATCGCGGCATTCCTGCCGCTGTTCACGCTGACGGGCGTCGAGGCGCACATTTTCGGACCGATGGCGAAGACCTACGCCTATGCGCTGGTCGGTGCGCTGATCTCCACCTTCGTGGTGGCGCCGGCGCTCGCCGCCATCCTGTTGCCCGAGCATGTCCGCGAGACCGAGACTTGGCTGGTGCGGGCGCTCGCCGCGATCCACCGGCCGGCGCTCGACTTTGCGATGACGCACCGCGTCGTGACGCTCGCCGGCGCCTTCGCCCTGATGGCGGTCGCGGCGCTCGCCGGCCGATCGCTCGGCCTCGAGTTCCTGCCCAAGCTCGAGGAGGGCAATCTGTGGATCCGCGCGACCCTGCCGGCCACCATCTCGCTCGAGGAGGGCTCGGGCTACGTCAACCGCATGCGGCGCCTCGTCCGCAGCATCCCCGAGATCGAGACCGTCGTGTCGCAGCACGGCCGTCCCGACGACGGCACCGACGCCACCGGCTTCTTCAACGTCGAGCTGTTCGCGCCGCTGAGGCCGGACTCCGCTTGGCGCCACGGCCTCACCAAGGAGGCGCTGACGGCCGAGATCCTCGCGCGGCTGGAGGCGGAGTTTCCCGGCGTCGATTTCAACTTCTCGCAGTATCTGCAGGACAACGTCGCCGAGGCGGTGTCGGGCGTGAAGGGCGAGAACTCGATCAAGCTCTACGGCAACGACCTCGAGGCGATCACGGCGAGCGCCGAGCGCATCAAGGCGGTGCTGGCGAGCGTGCGGGGCGTCGCGGATCTCGCGATCTTCACCTCGCTCGGCCAGCCGACCATCCAGATCGACATCGACCGCGAGCGCGCCGCGCGCTACGGGCTGGCGCCGGGCGACATCAACGCGGCCGTCCATGCGGCGATCGGCGGCCAAGCGGCAGGCGATCTCTACGAGCCGGGCAGCGACCGCCACTTCGCCATCGTGGTGCGGCTCGCGCCCGAGTACCGGCAGACCCCGGAGGCGATCAAGACTCTCAGCATCGGCGTCACCTCGGCGAGCGGCGGCACCTCGCAGATTCCGCTCGGCGAGGTGGCGACCGTGTCGCTGGTCACCGGGCCGGCCTTCATCTATCGCGAGGGGCAGGAGCGCTACATCCCGATCAAGTTCAGCGTGCGCGGCCGCGACCTCGGCTCGACCATCGCCGAGGCGCAGGCGCGCATCGACGCCGAGGTGCGGCTGCCGGCCGGCTCGCGGCTCGAATGGGTCGGCGAGTTCGGCAATCTGCGCGACGCGCTGGCCCGGCTGGAGATCGTCGTGCCGCTGACCATCCTGCTGATCGCCGTGCTGCTCTACATCAATTTCGGCTCGCTGACCGACACGCTGCTGGCCGTCAGCGTCATTCCGATGGCGGTGATCGGCGGCATCGTCGCGCTGTTCGTCACCGGCACGCCGTTCAGCGTGTCGGCCGCGATGGGCTTCATCGCACTGTTCGGCATCTCGGTGATGGAGGGCGTGATCCTGTTGACCTACGCCAACCAGGCGATCGAAGCCGGCGGCGCCGACCGCCTCGCGGCGGTTCGCGACGCCGCGACGGCGCGGATGCGGCCCGTGATGATGACCTGCGTGGCCGCCTGCGTCGGCCTGCTGCCGGCCGCGCTCTCCACCGGCATCGGCTCGCAGGTGCAGCGTCCGCTCGCCATGGTGGTGGTCGGCGGCATCCTGTTGGCGCCCGCCTTGATCCTGATCGTTCTGCCGGTGCTGATCAGCCTGGTGTCGCGGCGCCGGCCGGCCGACACGGCGGCCCCGGCCGGCACGGCGCCGTCGGAGCCGGCGGAGCCGGCCGAGCGGCCGGCGTGAGCAGCGCAGGCGCGATCAGAAGAACGAGCGCAGGCGGAAGGCGGCGATCGAGGCCGGTCCGCGGTCGCGGTTGTAGCCCGGGTTGATGACGAGCTGGTGGTCGAGGGTGGCCCGGAAGGCGCCGAGCGGAAAGCTGTAATAGGTCTCCAGGATCTGCTCGAGGCCGGGATGGGGCAGCTTGCCGTCGCCCAGCAGGGCGGTGAGGCCGCCGGCGTTCAGATAGGCGACATGGGCATCGGAGATATGGTTGACGATGCCGGCGATGCCGATCGAGTCGTCGGAGCGCCCCCACATCCGGCCGGACAGCACCGTGCCGGCCGCGACGGTGCGGTCGACGTCCGTGAAGGCGTTCACCTCGAGGTTCTTGTCGTTGAAGCCGGCGCGGGCGAACAGCCCGATGTCGGGCGTGATCTGCTGCTCCAGATTGACCGAGAGGCCGGGCTTGCTGGTGTAGCGCCGCACGGCCGCGAGGCTCGGAGTGGTGCCGGTCGCCTGCCCCAGCGCAATGGCGTCCTCGAAGCGGCCGAGCCGCGCCCGGCTCAGGAAGCCCGTCACGGCGATCTTGCCGGGCTGCCCCCAGAGCTGATAGCGGCGCTCGACCTCGCCGATCATCTGGAACTGGCCGAAGCTCGGATCGAGATCCGTGAAATTCGGTGTCACCGGCAGATCGAAGACGCCGGCCCGATAGGTCCAATCGCCGCGATACCACTCCACTGCGGTGCCGTAGGTGAAGGCCCAGGCGTCGGCGGCGTAGTCGAAGGTCGCGGTGTCGGCGATCGTCCAGTTGAGGAAGTCGGTGCGCGGATCGTGCGCGTATTTGTTGGTGTCGAACACGTCGACGGAGGAAAACTTGCCGGCCGTGATCACCAGCCGGTCACTGGTCTGCGACCCGGCGAACTGGTTGATGCCGCCCTCGACCTTCTCGACCGTGCCGCCGAGATCGATGGTCTGGCGGATGAAGGCGCGCGGAATCCGCGCATACGGATAGGCGTTGCCGACCTTGTAGGCCTCGCCGCTCGGGAAGCCGGCGATGCCGAACGTGTCGGAGAGGCCGAAGCCCTGGTCGATCTCGGGATTGATCCAGAATTCGGCGCCGTCCCACAGGCGCGCCCCGACATAGAAGGTGGCGTCCCAGGTCTGGCGGCCCTGGCTCGGGATCATGCTGTTCTGTCCGGCATAGGGCGAGCGGAACGGCAGCGCGGCCTGATACGTGAAGGTGGTCTGTCCGTGGACGGCGAAGCGGTCGAGCTCCAGCGGCGAGATACCGGTCGTGAGCAGGTCGCCGACCTTGCCGCCCTCGCCGATCCGGTAGTTGAGGCCGAGCCGGACAGTGTGCAGCGAGAGATCGGACGTGAACGCCTGCCCGGACATCGGGAACGTGACGGTACTGCTCTCGAAATGCGTGTAGAGATACTCGGCGCGCGCGCTCCAATTCGGCGCCAGCGGCAGCTCGATGCCGCCGCCCGCCGCCCAGCCGAGCCGCCAAAGCTGGATCGGCTCGGTGCCGTCCTGCTCCTCCTCGCCGGTCGCCGCGGAGCGGTTGGGCGTGCGGGTCAGTCGGTCGTAGCTCCAGGCGAAGCCCGCCGTGCCGTAGGCGAGAAAGCTGTCGAACGCGTAGCCGACCCGGCCCCGCACCGTGCCCGACAGCACCACCCGTTCGCCATAGCCCGTCTCGCCAAAGGTCGGCGACCAGAACACCCGCTCGTTGCCGATCCGATTCGGGGCGGAGACGTCGGCCTCGACGCCGAGCACCAGACGCGAGGGAAGAGCCCAGGTGTAGCCCGTCTGAAGGCCGAGCGTATAGCTGCCCGTGCCCTTGAACATGTCGTAGGTGTTGAACATGTCGACTGTGCCGGTCGAGGCGCCGCCGGCCGGCTCGCTGGCCAACCAATTGGACGTTCCGGTCGCATAGCCGAGATGGGCGCCGAGATGGAATCCGGTCCAGTCGTACGCTACGGGGGCACCGGCAGCCGGAGCGCCAGCCACGCGCGGAGCCAGCTCGGCGGCCCAGGCTGGGCCGCACGCGAGCAGCGCACAGATCGCGCAGATGTCGAGCAGATGCCGAGTCTTCATGCTTCGTCCATACACTGGCGCCTTATGCTCCAAATGGCCTGACGATGCGGAGCGGCTGTTTTTCGCTGCCGATGTAACCGTTTGGCAACACTCCCGGACTCGTCTGTCCAGCCCCATGCGTTACGACACTTCTGTGACAGGTACACAACGCCCCGCCGGGGCATGCGGGGAGGTCGTCAGGCTTCCGTCAGCCGGTCGAGGCGACACTGCGATCCGTCGCCGGTTTGCCGGCCGTGCGCCGTGCACCAGACGAACGAGCACCATGCCCAAGATATTGTCCCTGCTCATTTGCAGCCTTCTGGCGGCCGGCCTCGGAACGCCGGCGACGACGGCCCGGGCCGGCGACGCGCTCGCGGTCTCGGCCAGCCAGGCCGAACGCGTCGGCATCGAGACGTCACGGCTCGAGGAACGTCCCGCCTCCGTGGGCCTGCGGTTCCCCGCCAAGGTCGTGGTGCCGGCGCATCGCAGCCGGCTGCTGAACGCCCCGCTCGGCGGTCGCATCGAATTGATGGCGGCCCGCATCGACGAGACGGTCAAGGCCGGTCAGGTCCTCGCCGAGTTGCAGAGCCCGCCCCTCGCCCAGGCGCAGGCCGAGTTCCTGGTCGCCCACAACAAGGAACAGCTCCTCAAGGAGACGTTCGAGCGCGAGCAGTCGCTGTCGCCCTATGGGGCGGTGCCGCGCAAGCAGGTCCTGGCTACCGGCAACGAGTATGCGCAGGCGCGCGCCACCACGGCCGAGCGCCGCCAGGCGCTGCGCCATTACGGCATGGTGGACACCGCCATCGACCGGCTGATCGCCACCCAGGCGCTCGATGCGCGCCTCGTCGTCGTCTCGCCGGTCGACGGCGTCGTGATCGAGACGACCGGGGTGCCGGGCCAGACCGTGGAGGCGCTGGCACCGCTCTATCGGCTGGCGCAGCTCGCACCGCTGTGGATCGAAATCCAAGTCCCGGCGGCGCGGGCCGGAAAGTTTGCCGTCGGCGCCGCCGTGGTGATCGACGATCCCGCGATCACCGGCCGCGTGGTGTCGATCGGCACGAGTGTCGAGGCGACGGCGCAGACCGTGATCGTTCGCGCCGAGTTCACCGAGTCGTCCGCGGATCTGCGACCCGGCCAGGTGGTCGAGGCCCGCATCGCCCCGATGGTCGCCAGCGAGGCGGAATGGCGCGTCCAGTCCGGGGCGCTCGTGCGGCGGGGCAACGACGCCTTCGTGTTCGTGCAGACGCCGACCGGCTTCGTCGCGACGCCCGTCACGGTGCAGGAGGAGATGCCGGAATTCGCCGTGGTCAGCGGCACGTTCAAGGGCGACGAACGGATCGCCGTGCGCGGGCTCGCGGCGCTCAAGGGGGCCTGGCAGGGCCTCGGAGGGGTCGAGTGATGCTCGACCGACTGGTGGAGTTCTCGCTCGCGCACCGGCTCCTGATCGTGCTCGCGACCGTCCTGCTGATCGCCGGCGGCGTCTACGCGGTCCAGCAGTTGCCGATCGACGCGTTCCCGGACGTCTCGCCCGTGCAGGTCAAGGTCATCGTGAAGGCGCCCGGCATGACGCCGGAGGAGGTCGAGACCCGCGTCACCGCGCCGCTCGAGCTCGAGCTGCTCGGCATTCCGAACAAGAAGATCCTGCGCTCGGTGAGCAAATACGCGCTCGCCGACGTGACGGTCGATTTCGAGGACGGCGTCGACATCTACTGGGCGCGCAACCAGGTGGCGGAGCGCCTCGCCGGCCTCGTCAAGGATCTGCCGACGGGCGTCACGGCCGGGCTCGCACCGATCACGACGCCGCTCGGCGAGATGTTCATGTTCACCATCGAGGGCGGAGGACTGTCGCTCGCCGAGCGGCGCAGCCTGCTCGACTGGGTGATCCGCCCCGCCTTGCGCACACTGCCGGGCGTCGCCGACATGAACTCCCTCGGCGGTCACGTTCGCAGCTTCGAGGTCGTTCCGAACAATCTCGCCATGGCGGCGCGAGGGATCTCGGTCGACATGCTGCAGAAAGCACTTGAGGCGAACAACCGCAACGGCGGCGCCGGCCGTCTCACCGACGGCGAGGAAGTCCTGCTGGTTCGGGTCGACGGCAGCGTGCACACGCTCGACGACCTCCGCGCCATCGTGGTGGCCTCGCGGCCGGGCGGCATGGTCCGCATCGGCGACGTGGCGGAGGTGCGCATCGGCAGCATCACACGCTACGGCGCCGTGACCCGCGACGGCGAGGGCGAGGCCGTGCAGGGCCTGGTGCTCGGCCTGCGGGGCGCCAATGCCAGCGACGTGGTGAAGTCGGTGCGCGCCAAGCTCGCCGAGCTCGGCCCCATCCTGCCGCCCGGCGTGACCCTGCGGGTGTTCTACGACCGCGGCGACCTGGTCGACCGCGCCGTCGGCACGGTGGCACGATCGCTCCTGGAGGCGACCGTCCTGGTGGTGGTGCTGCTGATTCTCTTCCTGGGCGACTGGCGCGCCGCCCTGGTGGTCGCCCTCACGCTGCCGCTGTCGGCACTCGGAACGTTCGTGCTGATGCGTCAGGCCGGCATGTCCGCCAACCTGATGAGCCTCGGCGGGCTGGCCATCGCGATCGGCATGCTGATCGACGCCGCCGTCGTGGTGGTGGAGAACATCGTCGCCCATCTCGCCCACGACAGGCACGCCGGCCGGGTTCCGCTCCTGCATCGCATCTTTCACGCCATGCGCGAGGTGGTGGTGCCGGTCACCTCCGGCATCATCATCATCATCATCGTGTTCCTGCCGCTGCTGGCGCTGCAGGGACTCGAGGGCAAGCTGTTCATCCCGGTCGCGCTCGCCATCGTGTTCGCGCTGGCGAGCTCGTTGCTGCTGTCGCTCACGGTGATTCCGGTGCTGGCGTCGCTGCTGCTCCGGACCGGCGGGCACGGCGACACCTGGCTGGTCCGCCGCAGCATCGCGCTGTACGATCCGGTGCTGCGCTTCGTTCTGCGGCACGAGAAGGCCGTGCTGGCCGTTGCCGGCGTCGCCTTCGTGGTGACCATCGTGGCCTACGGCCAGCTCGGCAAGACCTTCATGCCGACCATGGAGGAGGGCACGCCGATCGTCAGCGTCGAGAAGCTGCCCTCGATCAGCCTGGATCAGAGCACGGCGCTCGACCTGCGCATCCACCAGGCGATCATGAAGGACGTGCCGGAGGTGACCGGCATCGTCGCCCGCACCGGCTCGGACGAGCTCGGGCTCGACCCGATGGGCCTCAACCAGACCGACACCTATCTGCTGGTGAAGCCGCCCGAGACATGGCGGCGGCCGGGCGACAAGGACTGGCTGATCGGGGAGCTCCGCAAGTCGTTGGCGCAACTCCCGGGAATCGGCTTCAGCTTCACCCAGCCGATCGAGATGCGGGTGCAGGAGATGATCATCGGAGCGCGCGGCGACGTGGTGGTGAAGATTTTCGGGCCCGACATCGCCACCCTGAACGACCTCGCCGAGCGGATCACGGCGGAGCTCAAGACGATCCCCGGCAGCGAGGACGTCCGCACCACCCTCAACAAGGGCTTCCAGTATCTCAGCGTCAATATCGACCGCCTGCAGGCCGGCCGGCTCGGAATCGATGTCGACACCCTGACCGAAGCGTTGCGCTCGCAGATCGAGGGCAAGTCGCTCGGCATCGTGCTGGAAGGCGCCCGGCGCACGCCCGTGCTGTTGCGCGGCACCGACGCGCTGCGCGACTCTCCGGCCCGGTTTGCCGGCCTCAATCTGGTCCTGGCAGACGGCAAGGCGGTGCCGCTGGCGACCATCGCGACGCTGGAGCGGATCGACGGACCAGTGAAGATCGATCGCGAGAACGGTCGGCGCACCGCTCTTGTCCAGAGCAATGTGGGGGGCCGCGATCTGGTCGGCTTCGTCGACGAGGCCAAGCGCGTCGTCGGCGAACGCGTGCCGCTGCCGGAGGGCTACATGCTCGCCTGGGGCGGCCAGTTCGAGAACCAGCAGCGCGCGGCGGCGCGCCTCGCCATCGTGGTGCCGCTCGCGCTCGTGCTGATCTTCGTGCTGCTGTTCGCGACCTTCGTCTCGGTCCGCCAGGCGCTGCTGGTCTTCGTCAACATCCCGTTCGCGCTGATCGGCGGCGTGTTCAGCCTGCTGGCCTCAGGTGAATATCTCTCGGTGCCGGCCTCGATCGGATTCATCGCGCTCCTCGGCATCGCCGTGCTCAACGGACTCGTGCTGGTGTCCTGCTTCAACCAGCTCCGCGACGAGGGCATGGCGCCGAACGAGATCGTCATCACCGGAGCGCGGCGCCGCCTGCGGCCGATCCTCTTGACCGCGAGCATCACGGCGTTCGGCCTGGTGCCGCTGCTGTTCGCCGAGGGGCCGGGTTCCGACGTGCAGCGGCCGCTCGCCATCGTGGTGATCGGCGGCCTGGTCTCGTCGACCATGCTGACGCTGCTGATCCTGCCGATCCTCTATCGCCGCTTCGGCCTGCCGGCGGAGCGCCGCGCATGACATTGGCAGCACTCGTCCTGTTGATTCCCGCCGCCCTGGAAGAGGAGGTCGTAGACCGCATGCTCGACCACGACTCTGTGGCACGTGCCGGGTTCATCACCCGCGATGTCCGGTTCCACGGCGACGCCGCCGCCTATCAGAGCGTCATCGAGCAGGTCCGCGGCTACACCCGCGTCGTCGAGATCACGGTGACGCTGCCGGAGCCGGACCTCCGCCGCCTGCTGGCCTCGGTGTCGGAAGCGCTGCCGGGGCGCGGCATCTCCTATCGCATCGTGCCGATCGCGGAGGCGAGCACGCTCTGATCAGAAATGCGCGGTGAGCCGCAGCAGCGCCTGGTTGCGCTCGTAGTTGCGCAGGTCGAAGGCGGCCGGGTCGCCGACCGCCTTGCCGGCCACCTGATAGTTCCAGGTCCCCGACAGACCGACCACTTTCGAGAGCATCAACGAGAAGGTCGGGCCGACATAGAGGGCCTCGCCGCGGAAGTGGTCGAGCCCGAGCCCGTCATAGGCGCGCAGATAGCGGGTCTCCACCCCGACCAGCACCTTGGGCATGATCTGGTAGGAGAACGCGCCCTGGATGGCGACCTCCGACGAGTGCGTCCACTCGCGGGTGCCGAGCAGACGCGCGGCATCGCCGGTCCAGCCAAAATTGAAAGCGCCGAACAGCTTGTCCGGAATCAGCTCCTTGTCCATCAGCATCGAGACGACGCTGCCGTAGCCTTCGACCCGCTGCCCCGAGACGGGATCGACGCCGGTCCAGCCCGGCTCGAAGTTGAGGGTCAGCCCGAACGGGTCCTTGTGGCGATCCATCACCTTGTAGCGGATCTCGACCGAGGCCTCCTGCAGGCCCGCCTCGCTGTGGTCGACGAGCTCCGGCACGCCCTCGATCCGGTGCGAGCCGAACGTGAAGCCGGGCGCGATCCGCAGATTGTCCGTCACCGTGTATTTGAACTGGGTATGGGTGGCGGTCGAGACATACAAGCCAAAGCGCTTGCCGATGCCCGAGAAGGTCTCAAGCTCGAGCTCGAGCTCGCCCTTGTCGCCGATGTCCGAGCCCATGGTGATACCGAAAATATGCTCGGTGTCGACCTCGTCCTCGTCCGCGTGGGCTTGCGGCGTGGCGGCAGGGCGCCGGATGCCGGCCATCGGCGGCGGCGCATAGGCGAGCCAGCTCTCCGCCTCGCTGGCCGCGACCGGCGACGCCGACGCAGCAAGCATCGCCAGCCCGGCCAGGAGCCCGGCCAGAATCCCGGCGACGACGCCGGGACGCGGCCGTGCGCACGACCGAAACACGCTGTCCCGCATGCAGCGGGCGATGTGCCGACTGACCGACATGCCCCCCGGAACCTGCGGTCCCGCCCCGTGACTGCCTCATCGACCGTTGTCAGCCGCCTCTCGATCGGACTATGCGAGAGAGACGGCACTTCAGCGCCGATAATATAGGCAACGCTCGCTCTGCGTACCAACTCCGAAGAGTCGGAGCAAGAAGCAGCGAGGTGTCAGGACGGCGAAGACCCGGACCCGTGGCCTGTCCTAGAACTCGCCATGCAGGCGCGCCGCGAACAGCGACACCGGCCCACGATCGGCGTTGTAGGCCGGATTGACGACGAACTGATAGTCGAACGTCAGGGCCATGCCGGGCGAGAGATTATAGGAGTAGTAGGTCTCGAGCACTCTTTCGGTCCGATAGTTGAGCATGCCGTCGCCGATCAGGATGCCCATGCCGCCCGCGGCGAAGAACGCCCGTCCCTCGGGGGACAGGCCGTCGATGACACCGCCGAGGCCGATCTTGTCGTTGGGCCGCCCCCAGGACGTGCCCTTGAGCACGCCGCCGACCATGATGCTCTCGTCGCTGTCCGTCCAACCCATCTTCTCGGTCTGACCGGCGCCCCAGCTCGCCCGCGCCATCACACCGAGGTCGTCGGTGATCGCCTGCTCGGCGTTGACGACGAACCCGTAATTGTTGCGAACCGCGCGGGTCGCCACGATGTCCGCAGGCATCCCGGTCTGCAGCGCGATCGCCGTGGCCTCGGCATAGCTCCCCAGCATCCCGCGGTTCAGGTAGCCGAGAAAGCGCAGCTTGCCGGGCTGATCGAACAGCGAGTAACGCAGCTCGAGCTCGGCCAGATACTGGCCCTGGTCCGGCATATGGACGTCGAAATTGTTGACGTTGGAGACCGCCGGCAGGAGGAAGTAGCCGACGCGGAACGCCCAGCGCTTCTGGTTCAGCTCGGCGGCGGCGCCCCAGGTGTAGCCGACCTTGTCCATGGTGAGGTCGTAGGAGCCGCAGCAGTACATGTTCCAGTTCATGAAATCGACGCGCGGATCGTGCGAGAACGAATTGGCGTCGAACAGATCGATGACCGACATTTTGCCGGCCGTCACGGTGATGCGGGACACGTCGCGCTTGCCGGCGAGCTGATTGGGGCCGTCCTCGACGGTTTCCTGCTCGCCGCCGAGCCCGAAGGTCTGGCGGACGAACACCCGGGCGATATTGGCGCGCGGCATCGGAAAGCCCGACTTCTGCGCTTCGCCATTGGAGTATGCGCCGAGCCCGTAGGTGTCGCTCAGCCCGGATCCCTGCATCAGCTCCGGATTGAGGTAGATCTCGGTACCCTCCCAGGGACGGACGCCGAGGAATGCCGTCGCACTCACCGTGTTCTTGAACTGACGGCTGCCGGTGAGGCTGTTGGTGCCTTCATAGGGCGAGCGGAACGACGGATAGGCCTGGCCGATGGCCGTGAACTGGCCGTGGATGTTCCAGTTCTCGCCGACGTTCCAGTCCTTGCCGATCGGCTCGGCCTTGCTGGCCGGCGCCCAGCCCGAGGGGGAATCGCCCCACCGCAGCGATCGATTGATGCCGACGCGCAGCATGTGCATGTTGATGCTGGAGTCGTAGACGTCTCCCGACGGGAACGCGGCCTGCACGCCGCCGATGTGGTCGTAGAGATATTCGAGCCGCGCGCTCCAGTCCTTTGTCACGGCGAACTCGGCACCGATACCGGCCGCCCAACCGGTCCGCGTCGGCGTCAGCTTGTCCACGGGTGCGGCCACGCCCGGATTTTCGGTCAGCCGCGCCTGCGAGACCAGAAAGCCGCCGGTGCCGTACAGCATCCAGCGATCGAAGGCGTAACCGACCCGTCCTCGGACCGTGGCGATGTAGTCCACCTGCTCGATGAACTGGGTCCCCTGCGCGTTCGTGCGGTTCGCCGCGAACCCGTCCTCGAGGAAGTTGGGGAATGTCGCGTCGACCTCGACGCCGAGCATCAGGCGAGACGGCAGGACGACGTTGTAGCCGCCCTGGAAGCCGGCATAGAGGCTGCCGAACGGCGTCGCGAAGATGGTCGGATCGGGATCGCGCAGCGTGCTGTGGGTGTCGCCGCGACCATAGCCGAGATGCCCGCCGAAATAGGCGCCGCTCCAGTCGTACCGCGCGACCGCACCGTTCCAAACATCGGCTGCGAGATCGGCGGCGGCGAGCGGCGACACCGACGTGAGGAGCGATGCCAGCCCGGCGACGAGCGGAGCGGTAAATCCGGATCCGCGGCCGAGCCGTGCGGACCGATGCGATCGGGCCCGCGCGCCCGCGGCGATGAGCCGAGTGGCCGACATGAGAACCCCCAAACCCGTCGGCCACCCCCGTGACCGTCCCCTCCCCCCTTTGTGCAATTCGGAACCACTCGCGTCAAGAAAATACCGTTTTAGTGTCAATAGTTTAGAAGACGTACAAAGTACGGCACCGTATGGCAGGGGTGGTGTGGGCGCCCCGGAGCGGGGCGAGGAGGCCGGCGATCCGGACGAATCGCGGGTGGACTCGAACATGGCGAGAGCGGGTATGATACGGTTTCCGGGTGATTGACTCGGAGGATTCCGAGACTGTTGCGAAGCAG
>NZ_JACAAX010000051.1 GCF_013377085.1 Rhodoplanes sp.
CCGCGGCACCGCCGCCCCGTCGGGCCGGCGAGCGGCTCGCCAGTGCGCCGCTCGAGCGGCTGCGCCCCTATGTCAACGCGCATGATCCGGCCAAGCCGGCCGCCGCCGGCGAGTCCGGGCTGATTGCGCGCCTTCAGGCCTATGCGACCTCGGGCGTCGGCGCCGACGCGCTGCGTGACGCCGCCCTCGCGGCACGACCCGCCGGCCTCGAGCCGCCCGGCACCAGCACCGGACCGGAGGTCGGCCGTACGCCGGAGCGCAGCGTCACGGCCCCGGCCGTGGACCCCGCGGCCGATCCCCACGGCGGCATGGGCCATGGCGGTCCCGCCGCCGGAGCCGCGGGCACGCCGGCCGAGCCGCCCGCCATGGCCGGTCCTCCGGTCGGCAGCACGGCCCCGACCACACAGTCCAACGAGGACAATCGCTGAGGCACTGACGCTCGCGGCTGAAGTTTTTCAAGAACTTCAGCCGCGTCGTCCAACGGATTAAAATGTCTTCAGAAAAGTCTTGCGCCGAACCGTCGGGGAGAGGCGTCGAAACGCCGTGTTGGTCGCCGCCGGCGGGCGGGAGGGACCGTTGAATCCCGACCTGTTCATCCCCTTCCTGCTGCTCACCTTGGTGCTGATCCTCACGCCGGGGCCGATCGTCACCCTGATGATCTCGACCGGCGCGACGCAGGGCCCGCGGGCCGTGCTCGCCACCTCGGTCGGCACCATGGCGGGCAATACCGTGCTGATCGGCTCGGTGGCGTTCGGCCTGAGCCTGGTTCTGGCGAGCGCCGCCGTGGTGTTCGAGGTCATCCGCTGGGCCGGCGTCGCCTATCTGATCTGGCTCGGCGTCCAGGCTTTTCGGCGGGCCGGGCAAGGGGCGGCCGCGCCGGCGCCCGGCGGCGTCCACGTCTCGCGCGGCTTTCTGGTCGCGGTGTCGAACCCCAAGACCATGGCGTTCTTCACGGCCTTCCTGCCGCAATTCGTCGACCCGAGCCTGCCGACGACCTTCCAGCTCGCCGTCATGGTGGCCGTCTCGGTGCTGCTGTCCGGCCTGCTCGATGCGGCCTGGGGCATCGCGGCCGGCTTCGGCCGCGCCTGGTTTCTGGCGCCGTCGCGCCAAAAACTGCTCGGCCGGGTTTCGGGTGCCGTGCTGATCGGCGGCGGCGTCTGGCTGGCGCTGTCGCGGCGGCCGGCGTGACGTCGCTGCATCACGATACCGTCCGGCACCTTGCCGGCTCTGCGCCGGCAGGCTAGACCCGCACCATGCTGCGCACCGCCCTCTATGCCGGATCGTTCGATCCGGTCACCAACGGCCATCTCGATGTCGTTCGCCAGGCCGCCCGCCTGGCCGATCGGCTGGTGCTGGCGATCGGCATCCATCCCGGCAAGGTGCCGCTGTTCTCGGCCGAGGAGCGCGCCGCCATGCTGGTGGAGACCTGCACGCCGTTGGCCGCGCGCGAGGGCTGCGCCATCGAGGTCGTCACCTTCGCCGGCCTGGTCGTCACGGCGGCGCGGGAGGCGGGCGCCGTCGCCCTGATTCGCGGGCTGCGCGACGGCACCGACCTCGACTACGAGATGCAACTCGCCGGCATGAACGGGGCAATGGCGCCCGAGATGGCCACCGTGTTCCTGCCCGCCTCGCCGCTGGTGCGCCCGATCACCGCCACACTGGTTCGCCAGATTGCGGCGATGGGCGGGGACGTCTCGGCCTTCGTGCCGCCGGCCGTGGCCGCCCGGCTGAAGGTCCGGTTCGCCGCCCGGCCTCCTGGACCCTGAGACGCGCGCTTCATGCGATCAGCCCGTTTCACGCCTCGCCGTCGGCGCGTGCCCGTCCGGGCCGCCGTCGATCGTTCCATCGCAACCCGCAAGGACGTTCCATGATCCGACTGATTGCCGCCTTCGCCGTGCTGATGCTCTCGGCCGTCGCGCAGGCCCAGCCGCTGCCGGCCGGGGTCGACCCCCAAAACACCATCCTGCTCGACACCAAGGACGGCCGCATCGTCATCAAGCTGCGGCCCGATCTCGCGCCCAAGCATGCCGAGCGCTTCAAGCTGCTCGCCCGCGAGAAGTACTACGACAACGTGCCGTTTCATCGGGTGATCGCCGGCTTCATGGCGCAGACCGGCGACGGCCAGTTCGGCAACGGCACGGGCGGCTCGAAATATCCGAACCTGCCGGCCGAGTTCTCCAACGTGCCGTTCAAGCGCGGTATCGTCGGCATGGCCCGCTCCAGCGATCCCAACTCGGCCAACAGCCAGTTCTTCATCATGTTCGCCGAGAACCCCGGCCTCGACGGCAAGTACACGGTGGTCGGCGAGGTGGTCAGCGGCATGAACGTCGTCGACAAGGTCAAGAAGGGCTCGGAGACCGACAACGGGCGGGTCACCAATCCGGACAAGATCGTCCGCATGCAGGTCGCCGCCGACGCCAAATGATCGCGGCGCGAAAAATGATCACTGCCTAGGAGACGCATCGGCCGCGGCCCGAAGCGCCGCGCCGATGACGAGACGACAAACCGAGTTCGCCAACCAGGGACAGCCAAAGAACCATGAGCGAAGCGACCGAGAACACCCTTCTGCTGGAGACCACCAAGGGCCCCGTCACCATCGAGATGCGGCCCGACCTCGCGCCCGGCCATGTCGCGCGGATCAAGGAGCTGGTCCGCCAGGGTTTTTACGACGGCATCGTGTTCCACCGCGTGATCGAAGACTTCATGGCCCAGACCGGCTGCCCGCACGGCACCGGCACGGGCGGCTCCGGCCAGAAGCTCAAGGCCGAGTTCTCCAAGGAGAAGCACACCCGCGGCACCGTCTCGATGGCCCGCGCCCAGAGCCCGGATTCGGGCGACAGCCAGTTCTTCATCTGCTTCACCGACGCGACCTGGCTCGACGGCCAGTACACGGTTTGGGGCAAGGTGACGGCCGGCATGGACAACATCGACAAGATCGAGCGCGGCGAGCCGGTCAAGACTCCCGACAAGATCATCACGGCCCGCATGGCCGCCGACGCGGCGGCCTGATCCGGCGCTTCTTCACCTTTCCCCGCGCGCGGGGAGAGGTCGACGCGCGCCGCGCGGCGGGTGAGGGGGCGCCTCCGTATCCACGCAACGCCGCCTCATCCCGACCTTCTCCCCGCGCGCGGGGAGAAGGAGAGCGGTCTCCGTGCCGGCGACTTTCATCATGCGCACCGATCTCTTCGATTTCGTCCTGCCGCCCGACCTGATCGCGCTGCGGCCCGCGAGCCCGCGCGATTGCGCGCGGCTGCTGGTCGTGCGTCCCGGCGGCGCTCCGGAGCTCGACGACCGCGTCGTGCGCGACCTGCCGGCGCTGCTGCGCCCCGGCGACCAGATCGTCGTCAACGACACCAAGGTGATCCCGGCGCAGCTTTTCGGCCGGCGGCTCGGCCGCGGGGCGGAGGCCCGCGTCGAGGCGACGCTGATCGAGCGGCTCGACGGCTCGCGCTGGCGGGCCCTGGTCAAGGGCGCCAAGAAGCTCGCCGCCGGCGACGTGGTGCGGTTCGGCGACGAGGGAAAGGTCTGCTTCCTCGGCCAGCTCGATGCCACGGTGGAGCAGAAGGGCGACGACGGCGCCGTGACGCTGGCGTTCGCGTTCCACGGCCCGGTGCTCGACCAGGCGATCGACGAGCGCGGCGCCATGCCGCTGCCGCCCTATATCGCGGCGCGCCGTCCTGCCGACGAAAAAGACCGCGCCGACTACCAAACCCTGTTCGCCCGCCAGGAGGGGGCGGTGGCGGCGCCGACCGCCGGCCTGCACTTCACCGACGACCTTTTGGCGCGCCTGTCCATGGCCGGCATCGGGCTGCACACCGTGACGCTGCATGTCGGCCCCGGCACGTTCCTGCCGGTGAAAGCGGAGGACACGGCGGATCACCGCATGCATGCCGAGCACGGCGTGGTGACGGCCGAGACGGCCGCGGCCTTGAACGCGGCGCATGAAAAGGGCGGCCGCATCGTCGCGGTCGGCTCGACCTCGCTGCGGCTCCTGGAAAGCGCCGCCGCCGAAACCGGCGTGATCCGGCCGTTTGCCGGCGCGACCTCGATCTTCATCACGCCGGGCTACTGTTTCCGCGCCGTCGACGTGATGATGACCAACTTCCATCTGCCGCGCTCGACCCTGTTCATGCTGGTCGCGGCCTTCTCCGGCCTCGACACCATGCGGCGCGCCTACGCGCATGCGATCGAGACGCGATATCGCTTCTATTCCTATGGCGATGCCAGCCTGCTGTTCCGCGGCGCGTGAGCCGGCCCATCACGTCGGAAGACGGGACTAGACTATTTTCCGCCGAGGTCGACCCACACTCCGTTCATTCCCGCGAAAGCGGGAATCCAGTGCCACGCGTCGAGTGGCCCCTGGATCCCCGCTTTCGCGGGGACGAGCGGACATCAGGATTGATTCATCGCTATCGAAAACTGCTCTAGGCCGCGCCATCTGATATTCAGTGTCCCCGACACGGACCCGAGACACTCTCGATGAACTTCGATCTCCTCTCCACCGACGGCGCCGCCCGGCTCGGCACGCTCGAGACGCCGCACGGCACGGTGCGCACGCCCGCCTTCATGCCGGTCGGGACGCAGGCCGCCATGAAGGGCGTGCACTGGCACGAGGTGCGCGAGGCGGGCGCCGACATCGTGCTGTCCAACACCTATCACCTGATGCTCCGGCCCGGCGCCGAGCGCATCGGAAAACTCGGCGGGCTGCACGCCTTCATGGGCTGGTCGGGCCCGATCCTCACGGACTCCGGCGGCTTTCAGGTGATGTCGCTGTCGGACCTGCGAAAGGTCGACGAGCAAGCGGTGACGTTCCGCTCGCATGTCGACGGGGCCACCGTGGTGCTGTCGCCGGAGCGCGCCGTGGACATTCAGCGGCTGCTCGGCTCCGACATCGCCATGCAGCTCGACGAATGCGTCGCGCTGCCGGCCGAGCGGGCCGATCTGGCCCGCGCGATGAATCTGTCGCTGCGCTGGGCGGAGCGCTGCAAGCGCGCCTTCGAGCCGGATCTTCCCTCGGGCCGCGCCCTGTTCGCCATCGTCCAGGGCGGGGACGTTCCGGCGCTTCGTCGCGAGAGTGCGCAAAAACTCGTCGAGATGGATTTTCAGGGCTACGCCATCGGCGGACTGGCGGTCGGCGAGCCCCAAGAGACCATGCTGGCCATGATCGAGGAGACGGCGCCGCTGCTTCCCGAGGACCGGCCGCGCTACCTGATGGGGGTCGGTACGCCGGACGATCTTTTGAAGTCGGTGGCGCGCGGCATCGACATGTTCGATTGCGTGCTGCCGACCCGCAACGGCCGCCACGGGCTCGCCTATACGCGCTTCGGGCCGGTCAATCTGAAGAACGCGCGCCACCAGGAGGACCCACGGCCGCTCGATCCGGAGAGCCCGTGCCGGATCGCCCGCGAGGTGCCGCGCGCCTATCTGCACCACCTGGTGCGGGCGAACGAGACGCTCGGCGCGATGTATCTCAGCATCGTCAACATCGCCTATTTCCAGACCCTGATGCAGGGCGTGCGCGCCGCCATCGCGGAGCGCCGCTTCGCCGATCACGCGAGCGCCGTCACGGCCGGCTGGAGCGCCGGCGACCTGCCGGCGCTGTGAGGGCAGTGCGGGTGAAGTGATTGCAGATTCGCGGCGCCAGCTCTCCCTCTCCCCGCATGGCGGGGAGAGGTGAAGCAAGGGCGCATCGGATCAATCCTGCTGCATGCCGCCCGACTTGGCGTAGACCTCGAGCCGGCTGCGCTCGTCGGCGATGTAGCGGGCGAAGTCCTCGATCGAGCCTTCCGCCGTCTCGATGTCGGAGGCCGCCAGCTTGGCCTTCACCTCCGGAGACTTCATGGCAGTCTGGATGGCGGCGTTCATCCTCTCGATGATCGGCTGCGGCGTTCCCTTGGGCGCGTAGAGGCCGGCCCAGTGGCCGATCCGGATGTTGGGGAAGCCCTGCTCGGTCGCGGTGGCGAGATCCGGATAGGTGCTCATGCGCTTGCCGTGGGTCGAGGCGATCGCCTTGAGGTTGCCGGCGCGCACCTGCGGCAGCACCACGATGCTGGCCTCCGAGGTCGCCGGCACGCTGTTCTGCAGCACCGCCGTGACACCCTCGCCGCCGCTCTTGTAGGGGACGATCTGCAGGTTCAGGCCGGAGGCCTCGCGCAGCATCTCGGCGACGAAATGCGGGGTGGTGCCGCGCCCCGCGGTCGCCCAGTCGGTGCCGCCGGGCCGGCTCTTGGCCCAGGCGACGAAGCTCTTCAGGTCGGTCGCCGGCACGCTCGGATTGATCGCGATGATCGAGGGCGACACCGCGATCATGCCGACCGGGACGAGGTCGGAGTCCGCGTAGGGCAGCTTCTTCGACAGGAGGCTGTTGACCACGACGCCACCGGCGCCGATCAGGAACGTGTAGCCGTCTGGCCGCGACTTCGCGACATAGTCGGTGCCGATCACGGCGCCGGCGCCCGGCTTGTTCTCGATCACCACCGGCTTGCCGATCTGCTTCGACACGGCCTCGGCGGCGACCCGCGCGACCAGGTCGTTGGCACCGCCGGGACCGAACGGGACGATCCAGCGGACGGTGGTTTCGGGCCATTCGGCCTGGGCCGAGAATGTGCCGCCGAGAAGCAGGAGAGCCGCGAGCAGAGCGCGGGGGAGGGTCATCATGGTCATCCCTGAAACGACAGTGTGGGGCCGAAGCCCGCCGCCGGGGACGTGTCGCCGATGAGGTGAGACATGGACGCGGCCGGCGGCGCGGAGCGATGAACGCCCGCGTTCTGGCGGGTGGGGCGGGTCGTGCCGGACCGGCGCGAGCGGCCGCCCGCCGAAAGATTACATCGCGGTCCGGCCGCTGGCTACGGCCGAACCACGGCCGGGTCGAACGGCATGCGTGCTGCTCCGGCGTGCATCGGGATGCCTTGCGGTGGCGTCCAGGCGCGGCCGAGGGCGGCGACGTCGTCGAGCGTCTCGAAGGCCAGCAGCGCCTCGCGCAGCCGCAGCACGGCCCGGGGCGGCAGCGCCTTGGCGGCGCAGCCGGCGAATTTCGCGGCGATCAGCTCGGGCGGCGCCGGGTCCTCGGGGCGCCGGCCGTAGGGCGAGTCCATCTTCAGGTGGAGACGACGGCCGTCGGTCAGCGTCACGGTCAGCTCGGTCAGATAGTTGCCGTCGATGGCCTGCGACGGATCCGGATGCGGCGCGGCCGTGACCCGGCTCATCAGCTCCTGCAGGCGCGGCTCGGCGCGCGGTGCGGCGCCGAAACTGTCGAGCCCGATGCGGCCGTCGAGCAGGCCGCGGGCGAGGCAGTACTGAACGCTGAACTTGGCGTCGAGCTCGGTCGCCAGCGTCGGCCGGTCGACATGCAGCAGCCGCAGCGGATGCACCAGCACGTCCATGCGGGCGACGTCGTCGACCGTGAACGCGTGCCGCTTCGCCAGGGTGAACAGCGCATCGAGCGCCGTGTGGGTGCTGTCGCAGCAGGGATAGAGCTTGATCCCGATGCCGGGCTCGACGATGTCGAGCGGCGCCGCCCAGTCGCGCGTCGCCGCCGCGGGGTCGAAGGTGCCGGTGCCGTTGTAGACCAGGAAGAATCCCTGCTTGTGCTCGAACGCATCCGGGTTGGCCGTGAAGCCCTCGCGGGCCAGCAGCGCCGCCATCAGGCCGTTGCGGGCGCAGTGGCCGACATGGAACGGCTTGGTCATGGTGCCGAAGTTGGCCTTGATGCCGCTGGCCAGCGAACCGCACATGGACAGCGCCATGGCGACCTGCTCGGCCCGCAGGCCCAACAGCTTGGCGCAGGCCGCGGCGGCGCCGAACACGCCCATGGTGGCGGTCGGGTGCCAGCCCTTCTCGTAGTGATGGAAGTTGACGCAGCGGGCGAGCCGCGTCTCGGTCTCGAAGCCGGCCACGAAGGCGAGCAGCAGGTCGCGCCCGCTGACCGTGCGGGTCTCGGCGAGCGCCAGCAAGGCCGGCAGCACCGGCGCGCTCGGATGGCCGCCGATCGCGACATTGACGTCGTCGAAGTCGAGCGCATGCGCGGCTGCGCCGTTGACGAGCGCTGCGCAAAGAGGGTCGAGGCGCTCGCGGCGGCCTATCAGCGAGGCCGGCCCGGGCGTGGCGAGCCCCGGCGTGCGCAGCAGGGTGCGCACCACCGGCTCGTCGGCGCCGGCGAGCGCGCAGCCGACCGTGTCGAGGATCACGGTCTTGGCGTTGTCGACGGCGCAGGCGGTGAGATCGTCCTGGCTCAGGCGGACGATGCGCTCGGCGAGATCCAGGCTGATGCTCATGATGAACTCGATCCTTGACCATGCGCCGGGACGGTGCGGCGCGAAAAGACGGAGCGTCGTCGTCGCGATCGTCAGTCGACCGTCACGCCGCTCTGGCGCACCACCGCCTGCCAGATGTCGAGCTCGCGCTTCAGGACTTCGCCGAAGGCCTCGGGGCTGCCGCGGAACGGCGCGGCGCCTTCCTCCTCGAACCGCTTCACCAGCCCGTCGCCGGTCGCGGCCTCGTTGATCGCCTCGTTGAGGCGGGCGAGCAGCTCCTTCGACATGCCGGGCGGTCCGACCACGCCCCACCAGGTGCTGACGTCGAAGTCCTTGACGCCCGCTTCCATCACGGTCGGCGTGTCGGGAAACAGCGCCGAGCGCTCCCTGCTGGTGACGGCGATCAGCTTGACGGTGTTGCCGCGCACCTGCCCGAGCATGGTCGGCACGGTGGCGAAGAACAGCTCCGCCTGGCCGCCCATCACGTCGACGGCCGCCGGCGCGCTGCCGCGATAGGGGATGTGAGTCAGCACCGTGCCGGTGCGCTGGCGGAACAGCTCGCCCGACAGGTGGTTGATGCTGCCGACGCCGGCCGAGACGTAGTTCAGGGCGCCGGGCTTCGCCTTGGCCCGGGCAACGAGTTGCTCGACCGTGTCGATGCCGATGTCCTTGTTGGCGACCAGCAGCAGCGGGCCGCGCCCGAGCAGGGCGATCGGGGTGAAATCCTTCAGCACGTCGTAGCCGAGCTTGCGGTCGATCGACGCCGTGGTGATGAAGGTCGAGGTGACGAAGAGGAGCGTGTGGCCGTCCGGCTTGGCGCGCGCCACCGCCTGGGCCGCGATGGTTCCGCCGGCGCCGCCGCGATTGTCGACCACGATGGTGTGGCCGAGCTTCGCCTGCAGGTAGCGGACGAGGTCGCGCGCGATCGCGTCGGTGCCGGCGCCGGCGACGAACGGCACCACCATGGTGATGGGGTAGTTCTGCGGAAAGGTCTGGGCCTGCGCGGCGACGGGCAGGAGCCCGATCGCCAGTGCGAGGACGAGACGGGCGGCATGGCGCGACGGCAGGGCCCGGATCATCTGCGTTCCACTCGATGTCGGAGGAGGTCGTCGGGACGTCGAGGGTTCAGCATATGTCGGCGACGCGGGGAGGCGCAAAGCCGCACGCGCCCGGCCGCGTGCGCCGGACGCAGTGCCCCCCTGATGTCCATGCATGCCGTCGGGGCGTCGCCCGCCGCAGTCGCGGGCGACGCCGAGCTCCGTCAGTCCGCAGCCGACTGCGGCCGCGAAAAGGCGAACAGGCCCACATCGATGGCGCCGAGGCGGAAGCCGGTCTCGCAATAGGCGAGGTAGTACTCCCACATGCGGCGGAAGCGGTCGTCGAAGCCGTGCGGCGCGACCGTGGGCCATGCGACGATGAACCGGTGCCGCCACTCGGCGAGCGTGCGGGCATAGCTTGCCCCGAACGCCGTGTCGGCGACCGGCACCAGGCCGGCGCGGCGCGCGTGCTCCAGCATCATGGCGCGGGTCGGCAGCATGCCGCCCGGAAAGATATAACGTTGGATGAAGTCGGGGTTCTTCCGGTAGCTGTCGAAGCGGCTCGCCTCGATCGTGATGGCCTGCAGCACCGCGGTGCCGCCGGCGCGCAGCCGGGAAAACAGCGTCTCGAAATAGGTCGGCCAGTATTTCTCGCCGACCGCCTCGATCATCTCGATCGAGACGATGCGGTCGAAGGCGCCGTCGACGTCGCGGTAGTCCTGCAGGCGGAGATCGCAGGCTTCGCCGAAGCCGGCCGCCGTGAGCCGCTGCTGCGCATGGGCGTGCTGCTCGGCCGACAGCGTCAGCCCGGTGACGCGGCAGCCGGAAGCGGCGATCTTTTCCGCGAGCGCGCCCCAGCCGCAGCCGATCTCCAGAACGTGCTCGCCGCCCGACAGCTTCAGCAGCGTCGCGATGCGGTCGAGCTTTTCGCGCTGGGCATCCTCGAGCGACTGGTCGGCGTCCGTGTAGATCGCCGACGAGTAGGTCATGCTGCGGTCGAGCCAGGCCGCATAGAAGGTGTTGCCGAGGTCGTAATGCGCCGCGATGTTGCGGCGGCTGCCGCGCTTCGTGTTGGCGCGATTGCGGTGGCGCAGCCGGTCGAGCAGGCGTTCGGTCTTGAGGCCCGCATAGACGTCGGTGAGGCCCGCGTCGTTCTCCGAGAACAGCGTCAGCAGCGCGGGCAGATCCGGGGTCGACCAGTCGCCGTCCATGTAGGACTCGGCGAAGCCGAGATCGCCGCGCCACAGCACGCGCCACAGCGGTCGCCAGCGATGCAGCACCCAGGTGGCGGCGGAGCCCGGCTTGCGGCCGCGATGCTCGATCCTGAGCCCCGACGGCAGCACCACGGTGAGGCTGCCGACATCGAGCCGGCGCAGCACCCGCGCCAGCAGATGACCGGCGAGCGATCGGCGCGGCCGCGCGACGGCGGCCGGACTGGACGCGACGGCATCCGCGTCGCAACGGGTGTCGCAAGGGGCGACGTGTGTCATGCTCCACTCCGCACGATGGTGACGGGTTGCGCCGGCGGGGCCGGGTGGGGCCGAAGCCCGATGCCCTTGCGCCACAGCTTCAGCGCTTCCCAGTGGATCGCCGCGATCACCTTGGCGGTGACCAGCGGATGCGTCAGGAACGTCTTCAGCAGGGTTGCGTCGCTTATCTCACGTCGCTGTCCGGTCAGCGCCGCGACGATCACGCCTTCGCCTGCCTTGAGGCAGCGGATCGCCACCGAGACCGTGCGGTCGGGCGGCGACACGCGGAACTCGTAGCGCAGGTCCATGTCCATGAACGGCGATACGTAGAAGAGCTTGTCGCACTCTTGCCGAACGGCGCCGGTCTGATCAGGTTCCGCCGGGATCAGATAGGAGTGGCGCTCGCCGAACGTGTTGGAGACCTCGTAGAGGACGGCGGCCAGCGTGTCGTCGGCGCGCCGGCAGAAATAGACGCTCAGCGGATTGAAGACGTAGCCCAGCACCCGCGGCATGCACAAAATCTGAACCGAGCCGCCGGTGATGTCGAGGCCCGCTTCCGCCAATATATTGTCGATTTGGCTGCGCAGCGGCTCGTCCGTGCCGGCGCCGTGATCGGCGTCGCGGAACGAGAACAGGTTGAGCTTTTTTCGCGAGAACAGTGTCAGTCGCGACGCCAGGTCGTCGATCTCGGCGAGGTCGAGCAGCATCCAGAAGCAGCGGTAGCGCAGCGCGTGCGACCGCGGCTTCAGGCGGCGATGGACCACGGCACCCGTGTAGACGGCGGATCTCGGGGCGGCAGATCTGGGGGCGGCAGGTCTCGTCATGCCGGCAGCGTCGGTTGCGGCACGCGCTTGCGTGCCTTGTCGAGCGGAATTCTGCCGCTCTCGTTCGCCACCGTCCAGGGGCGGCGCACGTCGCCGATCGCCTCGGCGACGGCGAGCCCGGCCTGCAACCCGTCCTCGTGGAAACCGGCGCCGAAATGGGCGCCGCAGTACCAGGTGTTGCCGACGCCCTGCAGCGACCAGAGCTGGCGTTGTGCCGCGAACGCCTCGAGATCGAACAGCGGATGCTCGTAGGTCTCGCTGTGGATCAGCGTGCCGGCGTGCGGCGGCCGCGGCGGGTTCAGGGTCACGAACAGCGGCGTCTCCTCGGGGAGGTTCTGCAGCTTGTTCATCCAGTAGGTGACGGTCACGCGGGGCTTGTCGCCGGGACCCGTCCGGGTTCCGATCGCGTTCCAGCTCGACCACGCGGCCCGCCGTTTCGGCATCAGCGAGTCATCGGTGTGGAGAACGGCGACATTGCGGCTGTAGCGGAAGGCGCCGAGCAGGGCGCGCTCGTCGAGGCTCGGATCGGCCAGCATGGCGAGCGCCTGGTCGGCATGGGTGGCGATGACGACGTGATCGAACTCGTGCGCCTCGTGGTTCTGGTCGATCACGGTGACGCCGGCAGCGTGCCGTTGAATGCGCGCCACGCCGCAGTCGAGGCGGATGCGGTCCTTGAAGGCGCGGGTGAGGCGCTCGACGTAAGTGGCGCTGCCGCCGACCACGGTGCGCCACACTGGCCGGTCGCGGATCTTCAGCAGTCCGTGGTTCTCGTGGAAGCGGATGAAGGCGGCGGCCGGATACTCCAGCATCTCCTGCGGAGCGGCCGACCAGATCGCGCCGGCCATCGGCAGCAGATGGTCGTCGCGGAACGCCCGCGAATAGCCGTTGCGGCGCAGATAGTCGCCGAGCGTGACATGCACCTCGTCGAGCCCGCCGGCGTCGTGCGGCGCCTGCCGGTAGAACCGCAGGAGGCCGGCCAGCATCGACCAGAAGCGCGGCCGCAGCAGATTGCGCTTCTGCGCAAGCAGCGCCGAAAAGCTGCCGCCGCCGTATTCCAGCGCGCCGTCGTCGAGCGACACCGCAAGCGACATGTCGGACGCCAGGGTCGGCACCTCGAGATGGCGGAACAGCGCCGTCAGGTTCGGATATGTGCTCTCGTTATAGACGATAAAGCCCGTGTCGACCGGCAGGCTGCCATGGGTCTTTGGGGTGCGCACCGTGTTGGAGTGGCCGCCGATCCGCTCGGCACGCTCGAACACCGTGACGTCATGGGCTTTCGACAGCAGCCAAGCCGCCGCCATGCCGGAAATGCCGGTGCCCACCACCGCGACCGAAAGGCGTCGCCCGCCCGCTTGATCCGCCATTGCCCCTCGACCCCGTGCGTGCGCCCGCCTGTTGCGGCTGAGATGGATTACGGAGTGGCCTTGCGGTTGGATCACCGGCGCGGCCGGGGCGTGCCCTGGTGATCCAAGCCGCCGGGATCGCCGTATCGGGGACATGCTTGTTAGAACCGCCAATCCCGATCACAGTCCCCTGGGCGGCGCCGTGGCGGTGCTGCTGCCGGGACGGCGGTCCCGGCCGTTCCGGCCGGGACAGGCCATGGCGACCGTCGAGGAGGCAGCGGGAAGCGTGCGGGACTACGACCGGCTGATCGAGGCGATCGCGGCGCGTCAGGACCGCGAGGCCTTCGCGGCCTTGTTCGGCCACTATGCGCCGCGCGTAAAAGCGTTTCTGATGCGCTCCGGCACGCCGGCCGACCTCGCCGAGGAGCTCGCCCAGGAGACCATGGTCACGGTGTGGCGCAAGGCCGCACTGTTCGACGCGGCGCGGGCAGGCGCCTCCGCCTGGATTTTCGCCATCTCCCGCAATCTGCGTATCGATGCGGCACGGCGGCAGCGCCGCGAGGCGCTGCATGCGCTCGCCGAGGAGCCGGAGGCCGAGCTCGCCGCCGCCCCCGACCACGACATGGTCGCGGCCGAGCGGCAGCAGCGGGTCCGCGCCGCCCTCGACCATCTGCCGGGCGAGCAGCGCCGCATCGTCGAATTGTCGTTCTTCGAGGGGCGGGCGCATGGCGACATCGCCGGCCTGCTCGACATTCCGCTCGGAACCGTCAAGTCGCGTCTGCGTCTCGCCATGAACCGGATGCGAGCATTGCTGGGTGACCTGATATGACCGTGGCCCATCATCCGACCGAAGCGACGCTGGCTGCCTTCGCGGCCGGGACCCTCGACGAGGGCCGCATGCTGGTCGTCGCAGCCCATCTGGCCGCCTGTCCCGACTGCCGCCGCAGCGTGCGCATGCTGGAGGCGACCGGCGGCGTCATGCTCGACGATCTCGCCCCGGCCGACTTCGCCGCCGACGGGCTTGTCCGCGCGATGGCGCAGCTCGATGCCCCGCCGGCCGCGCCGGTGGCGGCGCGGCGCGCCGAGACGATCCCCGGCCTGATGCCGGCGCATGCTCGCCTGCTCGCCCCTTACGATCTCGGACCATGGCGCTGGGTCGGCCCGGGCGTGTCGTGGCGCATGGTCGACGCGCCGACGCTGCCGGGCGGCCGGGTGTTCCTGCTCAAGGCCACGGGCGGCACCGCACTGCCCGACCATACCCACACGGGCACCGAGCTCACCTGCGTGCTCACCGGCGCGTTCCGCCACGAGCACGGCCGCTACGGCCCCGGCGACATCGACGAGGCGGACGACGAGGTCGATCACACCCCGGTGGTCGAGGCGGGCAGCGACTGCATCTGCCTGGTCGCCATGCAGGGACGGCTCAAGCTCAACGGCCTCCTCGGCCGGGTGCTGCAGCCTTTCGTCCGGCTCTAGCGGGGAGAGGCCGTCATGCTGGAGCTCTCCCTGCTGGTCGCCCTGGTCGTCGCCGCGGTGGCGTTCTCGATGGTGATGTCGGTCGCCACCGTGATCGAGCGGCGGACCGGCAATGCCGGCTGGGTCGACACCATCTGGACCTTCGGGCTCGGCGCCGTGTGCGCCGGGGCGGCGCTGGCGCCGCTCGGCTTCGAAGGCTGGCCGGCCGCCCGCCAGCTCCTGGTCGCTGTGCTGGTCGCAACCTGGGCGGTGCGGCTCGGTAGCCACATCGCCAAGCGCTCGGCCGGGGCGGGCGACGATCCGCGCTATGCGGCGCTGCGCCAGCAATGGGGCCGCGATGCGCCGCGCAAGATGGCGATCTTCCTGCAGATGCAGGCGCTGGTCTCGATCCCGATGATCGCGACGGCGCTTCTGGCCGCGCACCGGCCGGCGCCGGGACTGGGCCTGTCGGATCTCGTCGGCCTCGCGCTGGTGGTCGCCGGCATCGCCGGCGAGGGCCTGTCGGACCGCCAGCTCCGCGCCTTCCGGGCGGAAAAGGCCGAGAAGGGCCGCATCTGCGACGCGGGGTTTTGGGGCTGGTCGCGCCATCCCAATTACTTCTTCGAGTGGCTGACCTGGGTCGGCATCGCCGTGATCGCGCTCGACGTGTCGGGCAGCTACTGGGTCGGTTGGCTGGCGCTCGGCGGGCCGGCCTGCATGTATTGGCTGCTGGCGCATGTGTCCGGCATCCCGCCGCTCGAGGACCACATGCTGGCCCGCCACGGCGCCGCCTTCCGGGCCTATCAGGCGCGCACCAGCGCCTTCTTCCCGCTGCCGCCCCGTTCCACCACCGCGACGGACCACCCCCGATGAGCCTGATCGCCACCGCGATCGGCGGCGTCGAGCGCCTGCCGATCCCCGACCGCGTCACCCGCGCCGGCATCGCGTTCCTGGTCGGCCAGACCCGCCGCAAGCTCGTCGATGTCGATCCGGCGCTGGAGCGCCGCTTCGCCGTCGACATGGCGGAGCACCCGATCGCCGTCCATACCGGCGAGGCCAACGCCCAGCACTACGAGGTGCCGGCAGAGTTCTTCGCGCTGGTGCTGGGCCCGCGCAAAAAGTACTCGTGCTGCCTGTACGGGGAGGGGGCCGAGACGCTGGCGCAGGCCGAGGAGCGCGCGCTCGCCGAGACCATGGCGCACGCCGATCTGGCCGATGGCCAGAGAATCCTCGAGCTCGGCTGCGGCTGGGGCTCGCTGTCGCTGACCATGGCCGAGCGGTTTCCGAATGCCCGCATCACCGCGGTGTCGAACTCGCTCTCGCAACGCGCCTTCATCGAGGGCGAGGCGTCACGGCGCGGCCTGCGCAATCTTCACGTGGTCACGGCCGACATGAACGCTTATCGGCCGGAGCAAACATTCGACCGGGTCGTGTCGGTCGAGATGTTCGAGCACATGGCCAACTGGCAGGCCCTTCTGGCCCGCATCCGGACCTGGCTGACGCCGGGCGGGCGGCTGTTCGTGCACGTGTTCAGCCACCGCGCCGCGCCCTACCGGTTCGACCATCGCGACAAGACCGACTGGATCGCCCGGCACTTCTTCACCGGCGGAATCATGCCGAGCCACGGGCTGATCCGTGTCTTCGACGCGTTCAGCGTCGAAGCGGAGTGGCGGTGGAACGGCCGGCACTATCAGCGCACGGCCGAGGACTGGCTGAAAAGATTCGACGCTGCCCGCGAAAGGATTGATCCGATCCTGGCCGACGTCTACGGCCCCGACGCCGCCCTGTGGGGGCGCCGCTGGCGGCTGTTCTTCCTCGCCACCGCCGGCCTGTTCGGCCACGCCGACGGCGACGAATGGGGCGTCAGCCACTATCGCTTGAAGCCGACCGGGTGGTGAGCGGGCGAAGTCGGTCTTGCGACGCCACGCGACGCCGCGGCGTCGCGTGATCGCAGGATGACGACCCGGTCTTTCGCGCCGTGTCCCGGCCGAACCCAGACAATCCCTGGTCTCTCATCCCTCCGCCGGTGGTTCGCGGAACGGAGCATGTCGGACGCCGGGCCGCGCCGGGGCCGTCGCGCTGCGGCCGGCGGCGCGACGCGATACAAGGATTGACGCCGCTCGCAATGGTTGTGTTATCGTCGAATTTCGTCGCCGCGACATTCCTGATCATCCCGGCAACGGTGCAGAGCGTTTTGTCGGTCGACCCGGGGATCGAGCGTGCGGCTCTCGACATCGAACCGCAATGCCATAGGCGTTCGGTCGCTTCGTTTCGATCGCCTGCAAGCTTTCAACTTCGACAGGGGATTGGGCATGGTGTGGAAAGGCGATGCCAAGAACCGGCTGGCGAAAAGCTTGGTCACTTTGATCGACGATATCGATCAGAAGGTGCCGTCGCGCGACACCCACAACGATGGAACCATCGGTGACGCAGCTCACCAGAAAAAGGGAAAGGCCTCCGATCACAATCCCAATCTGACGCAGGGCGGCAAGGGTATCGTCACGGCCATGGACGTCACCCATGATCCGGCCGACGGTTTCGATGCCGGCGCATTTGCCGAGCAGCTTCGGCTGGCCCAGGACCCTCGCATCAAATACGTGATCTTCGACGGGCGGATTTTCAGCAGCACGGTGTCGCCGTGGACATGGCGGAACCGCGACAAGGGGCCCGGCGACCACAGCGAGCACGTTCATATCTCGGTCGTGGACGATCCGGCGCTGTTCGACGACACGCGGGCGTGGCCTGTCAATCTGCCCACGTCGACCGTCGGGCGGGTGACCGGCTTCCCGCCCACCATCAAGCTCGGCAGCAGCGGACCGGCCGTACTCGATCTGCAGAACCTGCTGGGGGTCGGCGCCAGCGGCGAGTTCGGACCGGAGACCGAGCAGGCGGTGCGGGCCTTCCAGGACAGCCGCAACCTGCTGGCCGACGGGATCGTCGGGTCTCACACCTGGGGAGCCTTGTTCGCATCGCGGTCCCGGTCGGCTGAGCCACGTAGCGCGGGCGGCCTTTCACCGGCGCTCATCGAGCAGATCTGCACCCTCGCCGGTCGCTCCGATCTCGCCCGCGTCGATTGGCCCGGTCGCCGGGTCGCGCCCGTGGGCTACGTCAAGGGTATGGCCGTCGCGTTCGGCCACGTCTACGCGAAATGGAAGGGAGGAGATTCCGCCGCCCGTCTGATGGCTGCCAAGAACAGCGGCAACGACGCCAGCGACGCCCTCTCTTGGTACGATTCCCGTTTCCGCGCCGCCGGCATGGACAATTCCGAGTCCGGCGCGACGACGTTGCGTCACCTGTTCGTGCTGCTGATCGGACTCGGCATGCGCGAGAGCAGCGGGAGGCACAATGCGGGGCGCGACATGTCGGCGAGCAATCTGGACGCCGACACCGCGGAAGCCGGACTGTTTCAGATGAGCTGGAACGCGCGGCGCGCGAGCCCCGAGATACGGCGGTTGTTCACGGCCTACTCGGCCAAGCCGGAGGGGTTCCTCTCGATCTTCCAGGAGGGCGTGCCGCCGCCCGCGGCCTCGGACCTGGAGAACGTCGGCACCGGCGAAGGCGTGGAGTATCAACGGTTGTGCAAGGCGTGTCCGGCCTTCGCGGTCGAGACCACCGCCGTCGGGCTGCGGGTTCTCCGCAAGCATTGGGGACCGATCAACCGCCATGAGGCGGACCTGGCGCCGGCGGCCGATCGGCTGTTGCAGGAGGTGCAAGGCGCCGTCGATGCCGCCGACGTCGTGGCGGTTGTTCCGCAGCCCGAGCCAGCCGGCACCGTGCCGAAGATCGTGGTGCCGCCGCTGGCCACCGACCCCCTGCATCTGCTTGTCCTCGTCCTCGTGTTGCTGTCGAAGGAGAAGGCAATGGCCGACGGATCCGCAAGGACGGGACAGGGCGTTGATCCCGTCACCATCCTGTTGCCGCTGCTGCTGCAATCGCTGCTGACCGGCAAGCGGATCGACACCACGGAGCTTCTCGCCTCCCTGGTGACCGGAAAGCCGATCACGCCGCCGGCGGTCGGCCAGACGCCGTCGGCGACGCCCGCAACGCAGTCCACGCCGGTGACGGCACCTGCGGCTCAGACGCCGATGGCGCAGCCCATCGATCTCGGCGCGCTGCTGATGCCGTTGATCTTCGAAAAGATCACCGGAAAGCCATGGCCCGGCACGACACCGGCCGAGCCGCCCAAGCCGGAGCCCAACCCCAACGAGCCCGTCCTCTCCAAGCCGAGTGTGCAACTCGGTGTCGCCGGCCTCGCGCTGAGCACGATCCTGCAGGCGCTCGGTGTCGTCGGGCTGCCGTTCGGCATGGGAGGCGGCGGTGCCGCGACTCAGAACGGCACGCTCGCCACTCTGATCCCGCTCGCGACCGCCGCGGTCGGCGCCACCGGCGGTTTCGGCGCATTGGCGAACGGAGCTGTTGTTCTGCTCGGCGGGCTGGTGAATCTGCTGAAAAAATCCAAGTAGCCGGTCGTTGCCGTCGATACTGGTCCAGCCCGCTCGTCGCGGGCGAGCCCAGTTCGCTCCGAGCCGGACAGGACGGGTTTCGCGAGGGTCACGGCCCCAGCCTCGTCTGCAGCAGCATTTATGCGACAAGGCCGGGGCCGTGAACACGACCGGGATGGCTGATCACCGGTCGTGTATCGGGGTGTCGTCGCACACCGTCCCGGGGGGTGCGTCGAGGCGAAACGTCTCAGCCCGCCATCCAGTTGCGCGACGCGGACGCCGCCAGATAGCCGGCCGCGGCGCCGAAGCCCGAGAGCACGGCGCCCCAGGCGATGTCGGCGAGGGTGAGCTGCAGCGTCCAGTTGCGCAGCGTCGCGTAGTTGGTGAGGTCATAGGTCGCATAGGCCAGCGCCCCGAACAGGGCGCCGTAGGCGATCGCCGGGGCGATGCTGCCGGCCTTGAGGGCCGGCGCCACCGCGAAGGCGACGATCCCGATCGGATAGACCAGATAGAACACCGCGGCGGGCGCCAGCCGGGGCGCCTCCAGCAGGATGTCGCCGAGGGTCGGCCGGTACAGCACGCTGCCCATCTTGTAGAGCCAGACCGCGTCGACGGCGATGAAGGCGACGAGCGTGCAGACATAGGCAATGGCGTAGGGCACAGGGCAATTCCTCTGGTTGATGCCCCGCTTACGCCGGGGATCCGCCGGCGGATCACCGTGCCGGGACGGAGCAGGCCGGCCGGGACGGAATGCCGCAAGCTGATCCACGCGCGGCTATGCGGCGTAATCGCTCCGCTCTATAGAATAGGAGACGACATGACCCCGGCCGTGCAGGCGATCGACACGATGGCGAAGCGGACCAAGCTCACCGAGCGCTCGAAGATCAAAAAGCCCTCGCGCGCGGAGGTGGAGGCGGCGTTCCGCACCATCCTGCGCTGGACCGGCGACGATCCCGATCGCGAGGGCCTGGTGGAGACGCCGGCGCGCGCCGCGCGCGCCTACGAGGAGTTCTTCCGCGGCTACGACCAGGACGCGGCCGCGATCTTGCGCAAGACCTTCGAGGAGACCGACGGCTACGACGAGATGGTCGTGTTGCGCGGCGTGCGCTTCGAGAGCCACTGCGAGCACCACATCGTGCCGATCATCGGCCGCGCCTGGGTGGCCTATGTGCCGGACGGGCGGGTGGTCGGCATCTCCAAGCTCGCCCGGGTGGTCGAGGTGTACGCCAAGCGGCTCCAGATCCAGGAGAAGCTCACCTCGCAGATCGCCAACACGATCCAGGAGGTTCTCAAGCCCCAGGGCGTCGCCGTGGTGATCAAGGCCGTGCACCACTGCATGACGACCCGCGGCGTGCAGCAGCACACCACCGATCTGGTCACCAGCCGCATGCTCGGCGTGTTCCGCGACAATACCGCCACCCGCCAGGAGTTTCTGTCGCTGATCGACTGACCCGCCGAGGCCGGAGCGGTGCCGTCGTCACGGCGGCGCGAGGGCGAGCAGCACGGTGAGCACCAGCGGGATGGCGACCGCCGCCAGCACGGTCTGGACCGCCGTGATGCCGGCCATCAGCGGCGCATCGCCGCCGAGCTGCCGCGACAGGATATAGGCCGAGGAGGCGGTCGGCATCGCCTCGAACAGCAGCACGACCACGAGCGGCGGCCCGCGCAGCCCGAGCGCGAGCGCGCCGGCGAGCGCCACCACGGGCATCAGCAGGAACTTCGCCGCCGACGACACGGCGACCGGGGCGAGCCAGCGGCGCGCCGCACCGAAATCGAGTGCCGCACCGACGCACAGGAGGCCGAGCGGCAGCGATGCCGCGCCGAGCGCCCGCAGCGCCGGCTCCAGTCCCGGCGGCAGGCCGAGGCCGGTCGCCTGCAACGCGATGCCGCCGACGCAGCCGAGCACCAGGGGATTGCTGACGATCTGGATCACGACGCCGCGCGCGCTCAACCGGGCGGCGCCGAACCGGGCGAAGACCAGCACGCAGAGAATGTTGACGACCGGCACGATGGCGGCGGTGCAGATGGCGGAGAGGGTGATGCCCTGTGCGCCGAACAGTCCGACCGCGATGGTGACGGCGACGTAGTTGTTGAACCGCACGCTGCCCTGGAAGACCGACGTGAACCCCGCCCCGTCGATCCGCATCAGCGGCCTCGCCATGACGACCAGGGCCGCCACCGCGAGGATCGAGCCGATCAGCGTCACGGCCATCTCCCAGACCGGCAGGGCCTCGATCCGGGTGGTTGCGAGCCCGTGCAGGAACAACGCCGGCAACAGCACGAAATAGGCGAGCCGCTCGGCCTGCGGCCAGAACGCGTCGGCCAGGAAGGCCGTGCGCTTCAACCCGTGTCCGAGACCGATCAGGAGGGCGATCGGCACCAGCGCGAGGAGAACCGGGCCGGTCATCGGCGCAGGTCCGGGCGAGGGCGGGTTTCTTGGAGGCGGCGAGACACGAGAGATTTCCCGGAACACACGACGCAGGAGAGCTGCCGACGCTGCAGCGGTCGCCGTCAGGCACGGACGCCATCGTACGCGGCTGCGACAGGCATCGACCACAGATTCCAGATTCGGTCGAGCACCACGGCCGCCGTCGTCTCGGCGGTCCGCCGGCCTCAGGCGGGCGGGGCGGGGTTTTGGCGGGCATCCGGCGGCGGCGCCGCCATTCGGACCACGCGGTCCGCCAGGCTGCGCACCACTCCGGTCACGCCGTTGCGGGCGAACAGCATGGTGAGGATCAGGCACAGCCCGTAGAGGAGGCCGGCGAGCGAGATGTCGATCTGCGACGTCCAGTCGGGCATGAAGACGATGAAGATCGCCCCGATCACGGCGCCCGGAATGCTGGTGACGCCGCCGACGATGGCGCCGATCAGGATCTCGATCGACTTGGTCGCCTCGAACGAGGACGGGTTGACGAAGCCGTTGACCATCGCGAACAGCCCGCCGGCCAGCCCGGCGAAGGCGGCGCTCACCGCGAAGGCCGAGAGCCGGACCCTGGTGAGGTCGATCCCGAGCGTCTCGGCGACCAGCGGGTTGTCGCGCAGCGCGCGCAGCGACCGTCCCGAGTCGCCGAAGAGGACCCGCAGCGTGATGACGATGCACAGCGCCAGGCCGGCCAGGCACCAGTAGTAGTTCCAGGTCTCGAGCGGTGCCGCGAACCAGCCGGGCAGCACCGGCCGGCGCAGCCGGATGCCGGCCTCGCCGCCGGTGACGTGGTCGAACTTGATGAGGATCTGCGGGACCAGCGCGGCGAGCCCGAACGTCACGATGGCGAGCTGCAGGCCGGGCAGACGGAGCGCCGGCAGGCCGACCGCGACTCCGAGCGCGACCGTCACGACCGCCGCGCACAGAAGTGCGGCCGCCGGCGGCACGCCGAAGCGGCTCACCAGGATGGCGAACACATAGGCCCCGCAGGCGAAGAAGGCGCCCTGGGCGAGGCTGACCTGGCCGGCATGGCCGAGCAGCAGGTTGAGCCCGAGCACGGCGATCGCATAGGTCAGCATCACGCTGATCTGGAACAGCAGGAAGCCGGGCACGATCAGCGGCGCCGCGACGGCCGCCGCGACGGCGAGGCCGGTCGCCAGCCATGGGAGGACGCGCGGCAGCCGGCTCATGCGCGGACCACCGTGGTCTTGCCGAACAGCCCGGCGGGCCGGACCAGCAGCACGGCGAGCGTGATGACGATCGGGATGGCGAGCCGGAGCTCCGCCCCGAGGAAGCTCAGATAGGTGGCGCCGAGGCTTTCGGTCACGCCGACCACGATGCCGCCCACCACGGCGCCGAGCGGACTGTCCCAGCCGCCCAGCGTCGCCGCGGCCAGCGAATAGAGCAGCAGTGGCACCATCATGGTCGGGCTGAGGAATAGCTTCGGCGCCACCAGCACGGCGGCCATGAAGCCGATCACGCTGGCGAGCCCCCAGCCGAGCAGCAGCATGGTCTCGACCCTTATGCCGACCAGCGGGCTCTTCTCGCGCTCCGCCGCCGCCGCCCGCATGGCGAGGCCGAGGCGGGTGAAGCGGAAGAAGGCGGAGAGAAGGACGGCGAGCGCCACCACGGCGACCCCGACCCCGACGGCGTGCAGCGTCACGGTGATGCCGGCGACCGTCCAGGACCGGTTCGGGATGATCTGGAAGAACAGCCGCTGGTCGGCCCCCCAGATCCACAACGACGCGGCCTGGAAGGCGAGCATGAGCCCGATCGTCACCACCACGATGGTTTCGCCCGACGCGCCCATCAGGGGCCGCACCGCCACGCGGAACACGACGACGCCGAGAACAGCGGCCAGCAGGACGCCGGCGGAGAGCGCCAGCGCCGGGTGAAAACCCCATTCGTGGAGCTGCCAGGCCACGAAGGTGACGAAGGTCGCCATCTCGCCCTGGCCGAAATTGATGATTCCGGTGGAGCGGTAGATCAGCACGAGCGCCAGCGCGAGCGATCCGTAGATGCCGCCCGTCGTGATCCCCTCGATGACGTGCTGGATCAGCAGGGCCACGTCAGACTCCCAGATAGGCGTGCCGGACCGAGAAGTCCTGACGCAGCGTGTCGCTCGGGCCCGACATCGTGATGGTGCCGGTGGTCATCACATAGGCGTGCCGGGCCACGGCGAGCGAGAGGTCGGCGTTCTGCTCCACCACCAGGATGGCGAGACCGCGCGACGCATTGAGGTCGGCCAGCACCTTGAAGACGTCGCGCACGATCGTCGGGGCGAGGCCGAGGGAAGGCTCGTCGCACAAGAGCAGGCGCGGCCGGCTCATCAGGGCGCGGGCGATCGCCAGCATCTGCTGCTCGCCGCCGCTCAGGCTGCCGGCGGACTGCCGGCGCCGCTCGCGCAGGATCGGGAACACCGTGAACCAGTGGTCCATGTCCTCGGCGACGCGCCGGCGCGAGCCGACCGTGTAGGCCCCGAGCCGCAGGTTCTCCTCGACCGAGAAGTCCGAGAAGGTGCCGCGCCCCTGCGGGATGTGGGCGATGCCCAGCCGCACCCGCTCGGCGGCGCTGCGTCCGGCGATCTCGGTGCCGTCGAGCAGGATCGAGCCGCGGGCCGGAATCTGGCCCGCGATCGCCCGCATGGTGGTCGTCTTGCCTGCCCCGTTGGTGCCGAGCAGCGCCACCACGCTGCCCTCGTCGACGGCGAGATCGATGCCGTGGACCACCTCGATGCGGCCGTAGCCGGCGTGCAGGCCCGACACCGTGAGGAGCGTCATGCGGCCGCTCCCAGATAGGCGGCGACGACGGCCGGATCGGCGCGCACCTCGGCCGGCGTGCCTTCGGCCAGCTTCTGGCCGAGATGCAGCACGACGATGCGCGAGCACAGGCCCATCACCAGCTCGATATGGTGCTCGACCAGCAGCACGGCGACGCCGAAGCTCTCGCGGATCGCGCGGATCAGTGCGCCGAGCTGGGTGACCTCGCCATGAGTGAGGCCGGCGGCCGGCTCGTCGAGCAACAAGACGCGCGGTCCGGCCGCGAGCGCGCGGGCGATCTCCAGCCGCTTGAGCAGCGGATAGGGCAGGGAGCCGGCCTCGACGTCGCGCACCTCGGCGAGGCCCAACGTGGCGAGGATCGGATCGCAGGCGGCGGTCAGCATCGCCTCGTCGCGTCGGCCGGCGCGCGGATCGAGCAGCGCCACCGCGCCGTACTGGCGGGTGCGGTGATGGGCGCCGAGCAGCACGTTCTCCAGCACCGTCATGCCGGCATAGACGCCGACATTCTGGAACGTGCGGGCGATGCCGAGCCCGATGACGCGCCGGCACGGCACGAGATCGATGCGCGTGCCGGCGAGCGCGATGGTGCCCGAGGCGGGCGGCACCAGCCGGGTGATGGCGTTGAACAGCGTCGTCTTGCCGGCGCCGTTCGGGCCGATCAGGCCGCAGATCTCGCCCGGATAGACGTCGAAGCTCACCCCGGTAAGCGCCGCGACCCCGTCGAAGCGGACGCCGAGGTCGCGGATCGAGAGGAGCGGCTCGCGGTGCGGAGCGTCTGCCATGGGCCGTCGCTGTTGCTCTGCGGCGTGACGGCCCGGGCTGCGAATTTGCGAGCCCGGGCCGTGTCGATCTTGTTCAGGTCGTCAGTTCTGGTCGTCAGCTCCGGTCTCAGTCCGGGAGCGGGGTCTTGCCTTCGTACGAGATCACCTCGCCGATCGGCTGGTACTCGGCCCCGTCGAACTGGAAGAGCTGCAGCGACTCGATCGGATAGCCGTCGACGCCCGACTTGGTCGTCACCTTGATGCCGGGCATCAGCAGGCCGAGCGAGAGGCCGTCGAGATTGCGCGCCGCGCGCATCAGGCTTTCGCGCGTCGGCTCCTTGATGGTGGAGAGCAGATGGATCAGCGCGTCGCCGATCAGATAACCCTGCTGCCCGAGCGTGTCGATCTTGTCGAAGCGCGGCTTGAACGTGTCGTAGGTGTCCGAATAGTCCTTCAGGCCCGGATCGGAGGCGACCTTGCTCTGGTCGAAGGGCTTGAGGAACTGCGCCGTGATGACTCCCTTGGCGTTGTCGAGCCCGGCCGGCTTGAGGTTCGCCACCGACGAGGAGGCGTGGGACATCAGGATGGTCGGCTTCCAGCCGCTCTCGGCGGCGTAGCGCACCGCCTGTGCGCCCTGGCGCGGCGCGGTGGCGATCATCAGCGTGTCGGCCCCGGTGGCGCGCAGATTGCTGAGCTGGGTGTCGACGGTCGGATCGTTGCTGGTGGTCGCCTGGCTTCCGACCATGGTCACGCCGGTGCCGGCGAGCGCGGTCTTCAGGCCGGCCAGGAAGCCCTGACCCATGTCGGTGTTGAGATACAGCACCGCCACCTTGGCGTTCGACTTGAAGCGCTTCAGGTACTCGACGAACACGGCCGCCTCGGTCGGGAACGAGATCAGGAGGCTCATCGACCACGGATGGGTCTTCTCGCTGCCCCATTCGGCGACCGCCGAGTAGAGGAACAGGTTCGGCACCTTCTGCTCGTCCGCATAGGGCGCGACCGCCTGGTTGCTGGCCGTCGTCATGGTTCCGACCAGGGCGAACACCTTGTTGGACTCGACCAGACGGCGCGCGTTGGTGAGGGCGCGCTGCGGGTCGACGGCGTCGTCCAGAATGGTCAGCTCGATCTTGCGGGTCTTGCCGTCCGCCATCTTGACGCCGCCGGCGGCGTTGATGGCGTTGACGCGCAGCTCGATGCCCCGCGACACGCCGCCGAGCGCGGCGGCCGGGCCGGACACCGGCGCCGTGATCCCGATCAGCACCGAGGTGTCGGTGATGCCGGGACTCGGCGTCTGGGCGGAGGCGCCGGCCGCACAAAGGGCGGTCGACAGCAGCGGCAACATCAGCAGCGCGGCGCGCCGTGACACTTTGTGCATGGTCATTGTCGTATCCCTCTCGACGCAGCGTTCGACGATGGACCGATGGCCGGGCCGAAGGCGCCGGCCGGCTCTCACGTGAAATAGGCGCCCTTGTCGGCGACGATGAACTGTCCGGTGATCGCGTCGCTTTCCGGCGAGCACAGGAAGACGAGCGGCCCCTTCAGGTCTTCGCTGGTGATGTCCTCCTTGATGGCGCGGGCCGTCCGGATGGCGGCGGCGAGCTCCGGCTTCGCCGTGAAAGCCGCGCCGGCGGCGGGGTTCGCCACCAGGCCGGTCGCCAGCGTGTTGACCCGGATGCCCTGGGCGCCGAGCTCGCGGGCGAGCGCGCGGGTCATCGCCAGGATGCCGCCCTTCATGCTGACGTAATGCAGCCGGTTGGGCAGGCCTTCCTGCATGGTGGTGGAGCCGATATTGACGATCTTGCCCCAGCCGTTGGCGGCCATGCGGGGCGCCGCCGCCTTGGCGCACAGGAAGCTGCCGCGCAGGCCGACGGCCATCACCCGGTCCCACGCGTCGACGTCCAGCGCGGCGAGCGGCACCGGCGGCACGTTCGAGCCGACCACGGCATTGTTGACCAGGATGTCGAGCCGTCCGAACGCCTCGACGGCCGCTGCCGCCATCGCCTCGACGGAGCGCTCGTCGGTGACGTCGACCGAAACCGCGAGGGCTCGTCCGCCGGTCGCGCGCAACGCCGCGGCGACCGGCTCGGCGTCGACGATGTCGGCCACCACCACGCTCGCGCCTTCGGCGCACAAGGCTTCGGCGAACACCGCGCCGAGCGCGGCCTTGGGGCCGTAGGCGGCCCCGGTGACTATGGCGACGCGACCGGCGAGGCGGCCCTGGCCGCTGCTGCGGTGCACCGACGACGGATCAGACATGGCTCAGTGGCCTTCCTTGTATTCCTCGGCCTTGGTGTTCGCGATCCGGATCAAGAGCTCGGCCGCCTTGCGGTCCTCGTCGAGGAACGTGACGAACGCCTCCGGACTGGTCGGGGCCGACATGACCGCCTGCTGGTCGAGGAACGCCTTGAACTTCGGCTCGTTGAACAGCTTCACGAACTCGGTGCTGATCCGCTCGATCGCCTCCGGCGGGGTGCCCTTGGGAGCGCCCAGGCCCCACCAGCCGATGCCCGGATAGTCGCCGATGCCGGCTTCCGCCGCGGTCGGCACGTCGGGCAGCAGCGGCGAGCGCTGCGGCGAGCTGACGGCCAGCGCCTTGACCTTGCCGCTGTCGAGCGCGCCCAGGAAATTGCCGACGCCGAACCGCGTGATCTGGGCCTCTCCGCCCATCAGGGCCTGTGCGGCCGGTCCGCCGCCCTTGTAGGGGATGCCCTGGATCTTGGTGCTCCACTGGTTGTTCATCCAGCGCAGGAACAGATCCGGCAGCGAGCCTTCGCCGAGCGTCGCATAGTTCAGCGCGTCGGGTCGCGCCTGGGCCTTGGCCTTGAGCTCGGCGATCGTCGCGACCTGCAGGTCGGACGACACGAACACGCCCTCGACCAGGAAGAACAGCCGGCCGATCGGCGCGATCGCGTCGGGCCGGTAGGGCAGCTTGGTGAACAGCAGCGGATTGTAGGACATCGTGTTGTGATAGACGGCGCAGATCGTGTAGCCGTCCGGCGCCGACTGGGCGCAGGACTGGGCGCCGAGGATGCCCGCGGCGCCGCCCTTGTTCTCGATGATCAGGGGCTGTCCGAGACGCGGCTGCAGCTCGTTGGCGGCGGCGCGAAGAATGACGTCGGTGACGCTGCCGGCCGCGATCGGGACGATCAGCCGGATCGGCTTTTGCGGGTAGGTCTGGGCCTGCACGCCGACCGTCCATCCGGCGACGAGGAAGCCCAAGGCAAGACGGGTGAGCACCTTCATGGGTCGGTCCCCTCTGCGCGTTTTCGCTGTGATTTGTACCGTCCCGTCGGCGGGCCGCGACAGGCGTCGCGACGACGGGTCCTCGAGCGTTCCGGTCGGCCCGGCTATTTCTCCACGCGCGTGCCGTACAGGCCGTGCGACGTGTCCTTCACTGTGAAGAACACGACGTCGGCATCCGGCCCGGCGCGGCCGCCATGCACGACGTTGGAGGGCTGATAGATCACGGTGCCGGGGCCGGCCAGGAAGGTCTGCCCGTCGACCTCGGCGTGCATCACGCCCTCGATGATGAACGTCCACTGCTCGTTCTGATGCCGGTGCGACTCGGTCACCTCGCCGGCCTTCAGGCGCACCAGGCCGCACATCATGCGCTCGCCTTCGACGACCTTGCCGGTCGCCGACGTGTAGCCTTTGCCGACATCGAATGAAGCTGCGTCAGCCAGATTGAAGACATACTCCTTGTCGCCCGCTTTGGTGACGGGCGGCTTCCAGGGCTGCTGCTTCGGATCGTCTGTGGATGTCATGGCGATATCCTTCTGGCCTCGGTCGCGCTTCAGGTCCTCGACGAACCCGGCCGTCCCGCAGGCGTCCGCGCCGCATGACGCATCTGCGAGCACCGAAGCCGCCTCGGGTCCTCGGGCGGCGCCGGTGACGATGGCAAGGCGGTCGGAGCCGGAGTCGACAGGCCCGCCGCAACGCCGGAATCCTCTGCATGCAAACCGGGACGCGTCAAACCTCGCCGGCCGTTCCTGCACGCACCGAACAGAGATCGTGCGCTGGCCGAACAAGCCGGGGCTCGCACCAGCGCCGGTGGCCCGCCCGGTCGCCCGGCGGCGGCGCCACGGCAGCCCTGCCGCCGGGCGTGTTGCGGCCGCCCCGGGGCGGCCCTAGGATCGGAAAAAACAAGAGATCGACGAGATCGCGGGAGGCCGGCATGGTCATGGTCGATCTGGGGACGCAGCCCGGACGCAAGCAACGCATCTGGCAGGATGCGATCGCCTGGCATTTCGGCGAGGCCGATCTGTCGATCCAGCGGCCGGACCGCTTCGTCGGCCGGATCGTGACGCTCGGCGACGGGCCGATCCGGCTCGTCAAGGTGGAGAGCGACAACGAGATCGGGGTGCGCACCCGCCGGCATGCCGCCGGCGACACCGAGGAGGTCTTCGTGATCGCCCTGGTGAACCGCGGCGAGGTCGAGTTCCAGCAACGCGGGCGGACCTGCGTGCTGTCGGCCGGCATGACCACCATCTTCGATGCCTCCGAGCCCTATGTGATCCGCCACGACAATCCCGCCGACGTGATCAACCTGACGGCGCCGGCCTCGCTGCTGCGGTCCTTCGTGCGGCGCCCGCACGACCATGTCTGCCGCGCGGTGGCGACCCGCGGCCTGGTCGGCAAGGTGTCGCGCGATCTTCTGGTCGGTCTCGCCGAGGCGGCCCGGGTCGGCCGCGGTGCGGTCTCGCACGGCTCGCTCCAGCTCGCGCTGGCCAGCATCGCGGTGCTGCTGGAGGAGCGCGAGCCGGCGCAGCCGGGCCTGAGCGCCCGGCAGGCCGCCATGCTGCGGCGCTGCAAGGAGATCATCGACGCCTCGGTGCACGAGCCGGACCTCGGCCCGAAGCTGCTGGCGCACCGCATGGGCGTCTCGGTGCGCTGCCTGCACGGGCTGTTCCACGCCGCCGGCACCACGGTGTGCGGCGACGTGCTGGCGGCCCGGCTCGAGAGCAGCCTGAAGGCGCTCGGCGATCCCGGCATGGCGGCGGTCCGCTTGAAGGAGATCGCCTTCGCCAGCGGCTTCGCCAACCCGTCGGCGTTCTCGGCGCAGTTCAAGAAGCGCTTCGGGAGGACCCCGGGCGAGATGCGCGAGCAGCTTCTGGCGCGCCGCGACGCCTGACCGCCGGGGTTCTCGCCGAAGCGGACCGGCGGCAGGCCGCCGGTCGCGGGTTCGACGGCTTGTCCGGGTGGCTCATACCGGTCTTCACAAACTCCGACTCGTCATGCGCGGGCTCGACCCGCGCATCCATCGCCTAAACGAGAGCTTCTTTCGAAGCTCGATGGATGGCCGGCTCAAGCCCGGCAATGACGATGACGGTCGAAGCCGACGAGGCCTGGCATTATTTGCTCGCGCCCGTGATCTTCATCGACCACAGATTCCAAATTCGGTCGATCACCACCAGATTGGTGGCGTCCGCCTTGGCGCCTTCTTCCGCGGTCAGGTAGGTCGGCTCGCCGCCGAGCGCGATCGCCTGCGCCTGCAGCCGCGCATTGACGTCGGTGTAGTAGGCGCGGAACACCGCGGCCTTGACGGTCGGGCCCACCGTGACGTCGCCGTGGCCGCGCATCAAGACCACGGTCTTGTCGCCGAGCGACCTCGCCAGCGCCTTGCCGATCGCGGCGTTGCGCACCAGCATGTCGGTCGCGCCGAATTCCGTACGGATGTCGAAGATCGGCACGCCTGCCGCCAGGAAGGCGGGGTTGTGATACATCGCCTGCAGCGGGACCTTGCTGACGCTGAACGGGATGACACCGGGCGAATGGGTGTGCACCACGCTCATCACGTCGGGGCGCGCCCGATAGATTTCCCCATGGATGAAGCGCTCGAGGAAGACGGCGCGGCCGCGCGCGTCGATGGCGTTGCCGTCGAGGTCGAACTCCATGATGTCGTCGGCCGTCACCAGGGCGGGGGCGAGCGAGCGCGCCATCAGAAAGCGGTTCGGGTTGGTCGGATGGCGCGCGCTGACATGGCCGAAGCCGTCGAGCACGCCGAACTCGGCGAGGATGCGGCTGCCGATGACGATGTCGTTGACCAGCGTGGCGTCGACGCCGGCGATCGGGCTGGTCGTCGCCGTCACGGCGGGGGTCTGGGCGGACGCGCCGGACACCCCGAGCAGGGTGGCGACGGCGGCGACGAGGCCGAGCCGCCAGCGCGGATCGCGGCGCAGCGGAGCGCGTGAGGACGTCGTGTCGGGATGCATGCGGGGGGCTCCTCGGGTTGCCCGGTCTTGGCGCCGGGTGACGGGAGCAGACGGGCGCCGCCGCGGCCTGTCAAGCCGCCGGCCGCTGCCGGCGAGAGAGCGCCGGGATGGATCCGGCAGCAACGGGGCGCGGCGGAGAGCGTCGCCGAAGTAAAAGCGCGAGATCCCGGGTCTCGCGCTCGCCCTTCGTTCGATCTCTTCGGTCCGATCTCTTCGGTTCGATTGCGGATGCCGGCGGGTTCGCCGGCATGCCTGGTGGGCCGCGCTGGACGCGGCCGTTGTCAGCGCGCCGCGCGAAGCCGCGGCTTGGCGGTGGCGGTCGTCTTCTGGTCGGCAGCAGTGCCCGGCTTGTTGCCGGAGAACGCCACCACGGTGGTCGCGGCCGGAGCGGCGACGGGTGCAGCCGCGATCGGTGCGGCTGGCTTGGCGGCCCGCTTGGCGGCGGCGGCCTTGGCCTTGGCGACGAGGCGCGAGGCCTTCTTCTTGGGCGCCTTGGTCTTGGCGGTGGCCTTGCCGGCCGGGGTCGATGTCTTGGCCGCTGCAGCCGGTGCGTCGACCGGAGCCGTTTCAACCGGGGCGGCGACGGCCGCTTCGGTCACGGCAATGTCGGTGGTCACGGCAATGTCGGTCACGGCTTTGGCGGCGAGCTCGGCCAGCACCTCGCGCTCCGCCTGCAGCCAGTACTGATCGTCACGGCCGTCGACCTGCCCGTTCGCATTCCAGATGTGATAGGCGCGCTCGCGTATGAGCTCCTGGAGTGTCTGTGCCATTGCAACCTCCTGTCCCTCGGAGCCCCATGGATGGCGCCGGTATGGTTAACGGAGGGTAAATAACACGCCCTGCGGGAGGCATCGCCTAGTGCGCAAGTTTTAGGCAGCCTGGTCTGGGGGACTATGCTGGCCGGCCGCTACAGCCAGCGGCGTTCGGTGCTCGGGTCCGGGATCCGCCGCGCCGCCACCAGCCGGTTCCAGATGAACAGCACCAGCACGGCCCCGACAGTGGCGCCGATGAAGCCGGCCCCCTGGTCGATGCGGTACCAGCCGATCGTCTGACCGATCCAGGTGGCCATGAACGCGCCGGCGATCCCGAGCAGGGTGGTGAGGATGAAACCTGACGGCTTGTTGGGGCCGGGCGCGAGCAGGCGGGCCAGGATGCCGGCCACGAACCCGATCACGATGATCCACACGATACTCATCAAGCGTCCTCCGCTGTGCGCCTTCGGGCGCGGCCGGTCTGCCGTGCTCAACGCGCGCATGGGGCTCCGGTTCCCTGGTGTGGCGCCGCAGGCGGCGTGTCGGCAAGCTGCCACGCCGGGGCGGCTTTGTCCGGAACGCCACACGGGCGGGCGGTCGATCGTGAGAAAACCGCGGCAAATCGAGGGTCCGCCGGCCATTTTCGCGTGGCACGGCCATTGCGAGAGCTGGCCCATCGTAACCTTCAACTCTGCGCGAGAGGACCAATGGCTGACGTCACCTTCACCTCGCCCGCCATCCCCAAGGACGTGACCGTCTACGCGGTCGCAGGCGATACCCGCACGCTCCTGTCGGTCGCCAAGGAGCACAAGGTCCCGATCCACTTCGAGTGCGAGAACGGCGAGTGCGGCTCCTGCGCCTGCGAGGTGTCGGTGCTGACCGGCAAGACCCCGCTCGGCATCAGCCTCACCGAGAAGGAGAAGATCGCCCTCAAGCTGGCCGGCAAGATCACGGCCCAGCAGATCCACGATGCCGAGGAGCGCGACCTGCCGCCGCCCTGGCGGCTGGCCTGCCAGTTCATCGTTCGCCACGAGGATATTCTGGTGAAGTTCTAGGGGCGGGCTGCGCCGGCCCGGCCGGCCACCCGGCGCTTCCCGGATTTCACCGACGCTCGGTTCGGGCTACGGTCGCGCCTCTCTCGGGAGGCGTTCGCATGTACTATTTCAAGGGGCGCGGATTTCTGTGGCACGACACCAAGGGGCCGGTGTTGTGGTGGCCGCTCAACTGGGTGTGGTTCGCGCTGTTCGAGCTCAAGCGCTGGCGCGAGGACAAGGCGGCCGAGCGGGCCGAGCGGCGGGCGGCTCGCGCCGCCGGCGGGTCTGCGCCCGAGGCTCCGCCTCCCGAGGCCGGCAAGGCCGGCGGACCGTGACGGCCCGACCCTCCGGTCGATGACGGCCATCGCCGACGAGTCCGCGGCGCGGCTCGCCCACCTGGAGGCGGGCACCACCACCGCCGAGGCGTTCGCGCTCTTCGACGCGCTGCCCGGCGCCACCATTCCCGAGATGATCGGGCGCTGGCGCGGCCGCGGGCTGCCGACCGGGCACCCGTTCGACGGTCTGCTCGAATCGCTCGGCTGGTACGGCAAGGAATTTTCAGACCCTGAAACGGTTTATCCACTGTTGTTCAGACGACGTGACGGTTCGGCGGTGGCGCTCGATCCGGGTCTCCTGCCGGTCGGCCTCCTGGTGCGCCGGCCGCGACTCGCCCGCTCGGGGCTGGCACAGCGCGCCTTCCGGCTCCTGCTGCCGCTGCTGACGACGCGCCGCCCGAAGGCCCGGCTGCGTCTCGTCGAGTGTCGCGGTCGGCTGGGCGCAGCGATGATCTACGACGACCAGCCGATCTGCGACGTCTTCCGCACCGTCGATGCCGACACGCGCCTCGGCCTGATGGATCTGCGCGGCCTGCCGGCGCCGTTCTTCTTCGTGCTGCGCCGCGATTTCGGCGCGGCTCCGGGTCAGCCCCTGTAGGCGACCAGCACGGCACCGCCGGCGATCAGCGCGACGCCGAGCCAATTCGCGGCCGACAGCCGCTCGCCCAGAAAGGCTGCGCCGAACACCGCCACCAGCACGACGCTGAGCTTGTCGATCGGGGCGACGCGGGCGGCGTCGCCGAGCTTGAGGGCGCGGAAATAGCACAGCCACGAGCCGCCGGTGGCCAGCCCGGACAGCGCCAGGAACAGCCAGGTGCGCCCCGGCACCGTGCCGGGCGCCTGCCACTGTCCGGTGGCATACAGGATGGCGGCGAGCACACCGAGAATCACCCCGGTGCGTACGAAGGTGGCGAAGTCGGAATTGACCGCCTCGACGCCGATCTTGGCGAAGATCGCCGTCAGGGCGGCGAACACGGCGGCCAGCAGCGCCCAGAACTGCCAGGACGATTGCCACGACGAGAGGAGCGGTCGCATCGGTGCCTCCAGCGGAAACGGTCGTGAGGGGCTTGTAGCGGGCTTTCGGGCGCCGCCAAAGCCGGCCGGGTGACGGTGATCCCGGCGGCGGGGTGCCGCGTGCCCGCCTCACGGGCGCGAAAAACCCCGATCAGGTTTTTGTGAGGGGCATCCCGCGACCATTCGGGCTAGATCGGGGCTTCGCAACAGGAGAACGAGTGACGTGAATATCGAACGGTTCGCCGAGCGTTTTTCCCCCATGGTCCTCAGCCTCGTGCGGATCATGACGGCCTTGCTGCTGCTGCAGCATCCCCTCACGAAGTTCTTCGCATGGCCGGTCGCGGGCCGCACCGTGGAGCTGCTCTCGCTGTACTGGATCGCCGGGGCGATCGAGATCGTGTTCGGGCTCCTGCTGCTGATCGGTTTCTACACCCGCACGACGGCTTTCATTCTCTCGGGCGAGCTGGCCTTCGCGTATTTCATCGGACATGCGCCGCGGGGCTTCTTCCCACAGGGCAACGGCGGCGAGGCGGCCGTGCTGTTCTGCTTCATCTTCCTCTATTTCGCCTGTGCCGGTGGTGGGCCGATCAGCCTCGACGCCCTCTGGCGCCGCCGCTGAGGCGGCGACGCCGACCGACGTCTCGTGTCGCCCGGGGGCGTCCGCCCGGGAGGAGTGCCGTCAGAACCGAGAGGTGCATCATGATGGGTCTACGCATCGCCATGGCTGCCGCGGTCGCGGCGGTTCCGTTCGGCCTGCCGGCGCTCGCCTTCGATCCGCCCGGGGCACGCGGGGACCGCGGCCGCGAGGTCGAGCGGGCGCCTGCGCCCCGCGAGGCCGAACGACCGGCCGCTAATCCGAATCCTGCGGCGGGCCGTCGTCCCGACGGCCCGCCCGGGCCGCCGCCGCCCGGTCCTCCCGGTCCGGAGCGGCCCGAGGCGGCGTTCGGGCGCCGCGACGTCATCGCGCCGACCACCAATGTGGTGGCGCCGACCGTGGTGGCCCCGGGCGCCGGAGCGACCGGCGTCGTGGTGGCGCCCAGCCTGCGTGGCGGGCCGGTCGCCGCACCAGTGGCGCCGCCGCCGTCGTTCGGGACCATCTCCTCGGGGGCCGTCGCCGCCTCCGCCGGCGGCCCTGCCGCGCCGATGCCGGCCGGCGCCGTGCGCACGCTGCCCGACGGCAGCGTCTCGGTGGTGATGGAGGGGGCGCAGTACTTCCGCTACGGGCCGACCCTCTACCGGGCCATGGTGGAGGGTGGCACCACGGTCTACGTGCCGTCGCCGTGAACGCAGGCCGAGCCGGTCGCCGTTGCTGATGGACATGTGCAGAAAACGAAAAAGCCGGCCGCCCTGGGGCGACCGGCTTTCGTTTGTTTGTGCGTCGACGCGCGAAAGAGGAAATCAGCGCGAGTAGTACTCGACGACCAGGTTCGGCTCCATCTGGACGGCATAGGGCACGTCGCCGAGATGCGGGATGCGGGCGAGCTTGGCCGTCATCTTGCCGTGGTCGGCATCGATGTAGTCGGGCACGTCGCGCTCCGGGAGCTGGACGGCCTCGAGCACGATGGCGAGCTGCTTCGACTTGTCCTTCACCTCGATCACGTCGCCGACCTTGCAGCGATAGCTCGGGATGTTGACGCGCCGGCCGTTCACCTTGATGTGCCCGTGATTGATGAACTGGCGGGCGGCGAACGGGGTGGCGACGAACTTGGCGCGGTAGACGACGGCGTCGAGCCGGCGCTCCAGGAGGCCGATCAGGTTGGCACCCGAATCGCCCTTCATCCGGATCGCCTCGTCGTAGAGGCCGTGGAACTGCTTCTCGGAAATGTTGCCGTAGTAGCCCTTCAGCTTCTGCTTGGCGCGGAGCTGCACGCCGTAGTCGGAGAGCTTGCCCTTGCGGCGCTGTCCGTGCTGGCCGGGGCCGTACTCGCGGCGGTTCACCGGGCTCTTCGGACGACCCCAGATGTTCTGGCCCATCCGGCGGTCGATCTTGTACTTCGCTTCGTTGCGCTTGGTCATCGCGTCCTCGTGGCGGGGTTGCGCCCGCCTTGTTGGTGGTCGTCCCGCCCGGCGGCTTCGCCGCAAGTGGGACCATGAGGCTCGCGCCCTCCTTTGATCCGGCCGAAGAAGGCCGGACCCGACAGGCCGCCGCCCTGCGCGGGAGGCTGCCACGGGTCGCGAAACGCCGCGCTGGCCGTGAGGCCCGCGTGACGGGTGGGGTTTTAGGGGAACCGGCGGAAATGTCAAACCGGGCAGGGCGCCGGACGCGGGCCGCCCGCGCCCGCGGGGCCGTCACTTGCCGACGCGTCGGGGGGGGCTCGCCGAATCAAAATCCGTCGGTCGCGCCGTGGGCCACGGCGTCGGTCCGTCCGGACCCGGCGGGCCGGCGCTTCGCCTCCGGCAATCGCAAGCCGAATCGTGCCAGCACGGCGACGAGGGCCGGCGCCGGGGCGCGTCCGGAGGTGAACACGATGCGGTCGCTTCGCCTCGCGCCCCGTCGCGGCTCGCCCCCGTCGTCGCCGGCCGGGACCCCGGCATGGTCGAGCAGGTCGACCACCCGTCGGGCGATCGCCGGGGCGGGATCGATCCAGGCCACCGGCCACGGGCTCGCCGCCTCGAGCTGTTCGCGCAGCAGCGGGTAGTGGGTGCAGGCGAGTGCGACCGTGTCGGTGCGACGGTCGCCGTCGGTGACGAAGCAGGGGGCGATCTCGCGGGCGATCGCCGCCGGGTCCACCGGCTGGTCGCGCAGCGCATCCTCGGCGATGCCGGCCAGATGCGCCGAGCCGACCAGCGTGACGGCGCAGCCCTGGCCGAAATCGCGGATCAGCGCGCGGGTGTATTCGCGCTTGACCGTCGCCTCGGTGCCGAGCACCGAAACCAGCTTGCTCTTCGACGAGGCGCAGGCCGGCTTGATCGCCGGCACCGTGCCGACGAACGGCACCGTATAGGTAGCGCGCAGATGCGGCAGCACCAGCGTCGAGGCGGTGTTGCAGGCGATGACGACGAGGTCGGGCCGGTGGGCCGCGATCAGCTCGCCCATCAGCGGCACCAGGCGGGCCGTCAGGGCCGCCTCGCCATGCCGTCCATACGGGAAGAAGGCGTCGTCGGCGGCATAGACGTAGCCGGCGTCCGGCCGCGCCGCGACCACCTCGCGCAGCACGGTGAGGCCGCCGAGGCCGGAGTCGAACACCAGGATGGCGGGGCCGGGCTGCATGGCGGTATCGGGAATCCCTCGCGTGTTCATGGTTGTAGCGTATTTTCGGGCGGCCCGACAGCGTCCGGCCCGGCAGGGCGGGGCTGCGTCGCGCCCGACCACCAGGTGGCCGCACGGACGCCGACGCGGTGATTGCCGATGTCGGATCGCACAAGCGTGAAGGTGCAAAGTGCGCGTCATGCTTGTGTCACGAAGTCGTCACCCGCATCATTCGGCCGATCTCTCGCGGGTGGGGGCCGAGCATGGCGAAGAACATCGTCCTGTTGTCCGATGGCACCGGCAACAGCGCATCCTCCGTGCAGAAGACCAACATCTGGCGCCTTTATCGCGCGCTCGATCTCACCGCGGACGATCAGATCGCGATCTACGACGACGGCGTCGGCACCGGCTCGTTCCGTCCGCTCGCCGTCGCGGGTCAGGCGTTCGGTCTGGGGCTCGCGCGCAATGTCCGCGACCTCTTCACGTTCCTGTCGCGAAACTACGTGCCGGGCGACCGGGTCTATGCCTTCGGATTCAGCCGCGGATCGTTCACGATCCGGATGCTGGTCGGCATGGTCCGCCACAAGGGACTGGTCGACAGATCTCTGCCCGAAGACAAGTTCCAGAAGGAGGTTCTTCGCCGCTGGGCGGACTACCGCAAGCGGTTCGAGCGTCGGAAGCTGCGCTACACGCTCGGCCGCGGCAAGGACGAGCGGATGGAGAAACGGACGACCCTCACCACCTCGAAGGCCGACCAGGAGGGCTTGGTGCCGGATTTCGAGTTCGTCGGCCTGTGGGACACGGTGGATGCCTACGGGCTGCCGATCGACGAGCTGATGTACGGCATCGATCTGTGGATCTACCCGGTCAGCTTCGCCGACCGCCGGCTCACGCGCCACGTGAAGGCTGCCTATCACGCGCTGTCCGTCGACGACGAGCGTCGGACCTTCCATCCGGTCCTGTGGGACGAGATCGCCGAAGGGACGGATCCCGACATTCCCGCTGATCGACTGAAGCAGGTGTGGTTTCCGGGCGTGCACGCCAATGTCGGAGGCGGCTACGCCAAGGACGGTCTCGCCCTCGTGTCGCTCGAATGGATGCTGACGGCGCCGGAGCTGAAGACCCTGAAGCTCCATCAGATCCACGTCGACGAGATCAGGCGGCAGGTGGATATCTACGACGACCTGATCGATTCCCGGGCCGGGCTGGCCGGCTACTACCGCTATGCGCCGCGCAATATCTCGGCGCTTTGTCACGACGAGTTCGCCGAGGTCGAGATCGCGCGCCCGAAGATCCACGAAAGCGTGTTCAGGCGGGTGAAGGGTCATCACGTCGCCTACGCGCCGCCGGGCATCCCGGCGGAATACGACGTCGTCCTGCGCGACGGCACGATCGTGAAATGGGAGGACCGCGCCTCTGCTCCCGCCGCACAACAGTGCTTCGAGACCGACGATGCTGCCAAGCTCCGGGCGGAGCGCATGGAGGCGGCTTGGAACGTGATCTGGTGGCGCCGCGTGGTCTATTTCCTGACGCTGGGCTCGTCGGCGTTCCTGGCGGCTTTGCCGTGGCTGACCTCGTCCATCGGCGTGTCCGCGGTGCTTCCGCGAATCTCCGGGCGCCTGACCGCGTTGATCACGCCCGTCCTCGACATCGCCGCAACCGTGCTGCCGGGATTCGTCGCGACAAAATGGTTCGGGGCGTTCAAGCAGGAGCCCATCCTGTTCCTGATCGGTGCCGCCGCGGTCGCCGGGACCATGGCGCTCGGGATGAATCTCAAGCTGCGGATCGAATGCCGTGCCGGCCAGGTCTGGGCAAACCGTTACGAGGGCGGCGTGGTGCCGGCCTGGGCGAGCGAGGCGATCAAGACGTGGTTCTTCCGGTTCCGGACGAAACCGATGCTGGTCGCCTGGTACAAGGCGTTCGCGCGCGAGATCCTGCCGACCATCGCGATCTTCGGGACCATCCTGCTCCTGCTCTGGGCGGCGTCGACGGACTGGCGGATCGCCGTCGCGCTGGCCGTCGTGGCCGTCGTCATCGGTATGCGCAACATCGTCTTGCGGCTCTGATGTCGACGCCCGCGCCTACGGCGCGGCCGATCACGCAGCACGCCGATGAGGGCCGTGAGCGCGACCACGATCACGGAGCCGTTGACCACAAGCACCAGCACCGGGGGCCGGCGGACCGTGTCGGGGGTCGGCGGCGGCGGGCCGGGGCTTGTCAGCCGGCTTTGCGGCGAGCCTCGACGTAATGCCTCAGAACCGCGTTGATACGGCTCTCAGCGCGGCCCTGTTCGCGGAAATAGGCGAGTACATCGCGGTCGATCTCCAACGATACGGCTTCCGTTCCGGACGCATCGTCTGCAGTGGCCCAGAAGGCCTCGTCGAGGCCCGGGTGATCCGGGTCGGACGCCGCGATGGACTCGATCATATCCTCGCTCAGGCGATCGAGTCGGGCGTGATCGGTCTCCGAAGCAACCGGCCGATATGTCCCGTCGTCCTGGCGGAGCAGCAAGGTGCCGTCGGCCAATCGGGTGAACTCCGAGCTATCTCGCGGCATAATGTTCCCGCTCCTTCCGGCTCGCCGGCCACGCCGTGATGATCCAGGTCACGGGTCCGCGCATCGTGTAGACGACCGTGAAGACACGGCCGAGCGCCTGTCCGATGGTCACACGCCGCTCCTCGCCGTAGTCGCGCCGACGGTCGACGAAATCCAGGCACTTCGGATCGGCAAAGACTGCGGCCATGTCGCGGACGTCGAAACCCCGCTCGGCGAGCAACCAGCTTCGCTTCTTCGGATCGCAATCGAACACGCGTTCCATCGATCCGAGAATACGAGCGATGGCGTCAATGCGCCACCATCCTCAGCTCCGCCCGAACACGCGCCTAAAAATCGTGTCGACGTGCTTCATGTGCCAGCCGAGGTCGAACTGCTGCTCGATCTCGGTGTCGGAGAGGTAGCGGCGCACGTCGGGGTCGGCTTTCAGCAGCGCCATGAAGTCGGAGCTTTCGCCGGCCCACACCTTCATGGCGTTGCGCTGGACGAACGCATAGGAGTCCTCGCGGCTGACGCCCTTTTGCGTGAGCGCGATCAGCAGGCGCTGCGAATGCACCAGGCCGCCGAGCCGGTCGAGATTGCGCTTCATGGTGTCGGGATAGACCAGCAGCTTGTCGACGAGGCCGGTGAGGCGGGCCAGCGCGAAATCGAGCGTCACGGTGGCGTCCGGGCCGATCATCCGCTCGGCCGAGGAGTGCGAGATGTCGCGCTCGTGCCACAGCGCGACGTTTTCCAAAGCCGGCGTCACATAGGCGCGCACCATGCGGGCGAGGCCGGTGAGATTTTCGGAGAGCACCGGGTTGCGCTTGTGCGGCATCGCCGAGGAGCCCTTCTGGCCGGCCGAGAAGAACTCCTCGGCCTCCAGCACCTCGGTGCGCTGCAGGTGGCGGATTTCTGTTGCCAGCCGCTCGACCGACGACGCTACCACGCCCAGCGTCGCGAAGAACATGGCGTGGCGGTCGCGCGGAATCACCTGGGTCGACACCGGCTCGACCGTGAGGCCCATCTTCTGCGCGACGTGCTCCTCCACCCGCGGATCGACCTGGGCGAAGGTGCCGACCGCCCCCGAGATGGCACAGGTCGCGACCTCCTTTCGCGCCGCGACCAGTCTTTCGCGGGCACGGGAGAACTCAGCGTAAGCCACCGCGAGCTTGAGCCCAAAAGTGGTCGGCTCGGCATGAATGCCGTGCGAGCGGCCGATCGTCGGGGTCAGCTTGTGCTCGAAGGCGCGGCGCTCGATCGCGGCGAGGAGCGCGTCGACATCGGCAATCAGCAGGTCGGCGGCCCGGGCGAGCTGAACGCCGAACGTGGTGTCGAGCACGTCCGAGGAGGTCATGCCCTGGTGGACGAAGCGCGCCTCCGGCCCGACGATCTCGGCGAGATGCGTCAGGAAGGCGATGACGTCGTGCCTGGTGACGCGCTCGATCTCGTCGATGCGGGCGACATCGAACACGGCGTCCCGGCCCTTCGCCCAGATCGTCTTCGCCGCCTCGGGCGGCACGATGCCGAGCTCGGCCTGGGCGTCGGCGGCGTGCGCCTCGATCTCGAACCAGATTTTGTAGCGGGTCTGCGGGTCCCAGATCGACGCCATCTCGGGACGGGTGTAACGCGGAATCATCGACGTGCTCGCTCGCTGTGGGACGACGGGCCTCTAGCAGATCGGCTCGCCTCGGGCCATGCCGGATCGCCGGCCCGGTCGCCGCCGGGGGCGCCGCGGGCGCGCCGAAATCGCCGCTGCTGCAAGGTTTTCGCGAGGCGCCTGCAGCCGTTTCCCCAGGTCGCGAGGCCGACCGCCGCGGTCATCTCCGTAATCCCCCGGCACGACGATCGTAACACGGCCGCGCTATGTATTCATGAACGTTGACACTTGGGTGCGTCAAGTTAGCATTACATCAATACGGTGTAGCGCCGCCGACGAGGATGGATCAAGCAATAATTCGTCACGCTGATTGACTTCCGGAGTGTCTCCGAGGGCGACATTGACGCTGCTTCGGGTCGTTTGAACGACTGCTGCAGCAGTTCCTCGGGCCAGAGACGAACGAATACGCTCCAGGAGCCCGGCCGAGCCGTGGCGAAAGCTTTTGTGTCCGATCGCCGGCCTGCACCGTAACCGTTGTCTCCCCTGGCGCGCCCGGGGGAGTGGAGGTCGCGGCGATCCTGCCGCGACAAACCCCGCCGTACGGGCGCCGAGCGGCGTCCCGAGGCAACCCTGTGGAGGGTAATTAGATGGCTGAACCAACCCGGAGCTTGTCCGGCTTGACCGAGCAGGAAGCGGTCGAGTTCCACGCGCAGTTCAAGACCACCTTCAGCGCATTCGTCGTCATCGCGGTTCTCGCCCACGTTCTCGTGTGGGCGTGGAAGCCGTGGTTCTGATCGGGAGACATCAACATGGCCAACCCGCAAGACGACTACAAGATCTGGCTGGTGATCAACCCGTCGACTTGGCTGCCGGTGATCTGGATCGCGGCGCTGCTCGTCGCGATCGCCGTGCACTCCTTCGTGCTCAACAATCCGCGCTACAACTTCATCGATCAGAAGGCCGCGGCCGAGAAGATCGAGAAGAAGTGATCTAGGCGAGCGTACCGGGATAGGCCGACAACGGCCGATCCCGGATCGCCGATCCTCCTCGAGGAGTCGTTTCGTCGCCGCGCCGCCGCGACCGTGCCGGGCGATCCCGTGCCGGCTGGGGTGACGCGGACTTCCGACGGAGCGGCAAGCTGCCGGTGGACCGCTCACGCGGATTTCGGGCTCTCTCCGACCCGAGCCCGTCGTGACCGGTCCTTCGGCTGTTCGCCGCGAGGCGACGATCATGCATCATGTCGCCAAACTGCTCGAAACCTTGTCCTCGCTGCCGGTGAACGTCGCAGTTCTTGAACCCGACGGGACGATCAGCGAGTTGAACAGGGCGTGGCGGGCGTTCGCCGCGGCCACCGGCCGCTGACGCCGGACGCCTGCGTCGGCGCCAACGACTTCGACGTCTGCGAGGCCGAACAAGCGAAGGCGCTGCGCGACCTGGTCGCCCGCCGCCGCGACGTGCGCTCGGGGCCCGCATAGATGCGGGCGGCCGCGACGCCGCAGCCTGGTCCGACCGGCTGAACTGAACGCCCCGACGCTCGACAATGACCGCGGCGCCCAACAGAGCGCCCCTTCGCTTCGGTGGAATCGGCAGGAGCCCATCCATCTGCTCCCGAAAGTGGCGAGGTGGCGGTGGTCACGGCCATCGTGCCGTCGCCGGCCGGAGCCGCTGGGACTAGACTCGGCGTGTAGGTGTTCACACGGTTGACACCATGAACTGTCAACTACACATTACAAGCATCGATGTCACGGGCGGGCCGCCGGCTCATCCGCTCCGCCGCGCATCTGGTGTCGACCCATGACCATGCTCGCCTTGCCGCTGGAGTCCGTGGTGTCGGTGCCGCTCCAGGTGGCGGTGCTCGATCCGGGCGGCCTCATTCGCGAGGTCAATGCCGGCTGGCGCAATTTCGCGGCCGAGGGCGCGCCCGGTCTGCCGGGCGCCGGCGTCGGTGCCGACTACCTGGCCCATTGCACGTCCGAGCAGGCCGTCGGCCTCGGCGCCGTGATCGGCGGCCGCTGCGACATCTTCACGGCGGTTTATCCTTGTCACGCCGCCGACCTGACCCGCTGGATGCTGATGGTCGGTCTGCCGCTGTCGCCCGGGCGGCCGCGGCGCATCGCCGTGATGCATCTCGAGGTCTCGGCGCTGCTGCCCTTCGATCCCGGCCGCGACGTGCTGCGGGCGACGCATTTTCCCGAGGTGCTGCCGGCCAATACGCTCGACGCCATCGTCCATGCGGTGGAGCACGCGATCGCCCGCACCATGCCGCATTCCCCGTCCGGGCCGGTGCCGGCCGCGAGCGCGCCACTGCGCTGCGCCGCAACGCCGTCGCCGCCCGTCACCGCAGGCCTGCCCAAACGCCAGCGCGAGGTGCTCACGCTGCTCGGCGAAGGCATGAGCAATGCCCAGATCGCCGGCGCGCTCGGCATCTCGATGAACACCGCCAAGCTGCACGTCTCCGCCGTGCTGCGGCGTCTCGGCCTCGGCAACCGCATGCAGGCCGTCGCGCTCGGCGCCCGGCTTTCGACCGTCCGCGTCGAGTCGGCCGCCGCCGAATAGCCGCGGACGCTCACGCGCCCGCCGCATGGCCACGGCGCCAATCAACCGATCGTTCCGATTGACAAGCGCAGTTGTCAATCTCACCTTACGGTCGGGCTGAACCAACCCGGTTGCAGTCCCGCGGGGGACCCGCAATGCAGATAGCCCTGGCACGGTTCGAGACGTTGCGCGCGCTCGCCGTCAACGTCACCGTGCTCGATCCGGACGGCACCATCGTCGAGACCAACGCCACCTGGCGGGACCCCAGCCCCGCCAACGGGGCGACGTTGCCGGATGGCGGGCGCGGCCTCAATTACCTGTCGCTCTGCCCGCCCGAGCGGGCGCGCCAGCTCGAGGCGCTGATCGAGGGCCATTGCGACCTGTTCACCTGCGTCTATGCCTGCAGGTCCGCGCGCGACACGCGCTGGATGCTGCTGGTCGCGGTCCCGCTCGACGACACCAGGCCGCGCGGCGTCACGCTCCTGCACGTGAACCTGTCGGGGCTGTTGCCCTTCGACATCGCCCGCGAGGGCTTGCGGGCCCTGCACGCGCCCGAGGCTGTTCCGGCCCCGACGCTCGACGCCATCGTTCACACCATCGAGGACACCATCGCGCGCTCGATGGGCCAGGGTCGATCGGCGGCAGGCCCGGGCGCCGTCGCGGGGCCGGTGGCGGCCGCGGGAGCGGGCACCGCAGCGGACGCGACCGCGGAGCGGTGCGCCGAGGCCGGGTCGGAGCCGGTGTCGATCGTCGATCAGTTCCCGAAGCGCCAGCGCCAGGTGTTCCGGCTGCTCGGCGAGGGGCGCAGCAACGGCGAGATCGCCGCGGCGCTCGGCATCTCGGCCAACACCGCGAAGCTGCATGTGGCGGCGGTGCTGCGCCGGCTCGGCCTCGACAACCGCATGCAGGCCGTGGCGCTCGCCGCCCGCGTCACCGGCGAGCCGAGCTGAGTCGTTTGCGGGCGCCTTCGGTCACGCCATCTCGCCGCGCGCCGCCGCGGCGGCGGCCCGGATCGCCGCGATGTTCTGCGCATAGGCCGCGGGTGTCCGGCCCTTGAACACGGCCGAGCCGGCGACCAGCACATTGGCGCCCGCCGCCGCGATCCGGCCGGCGTTCTCGGGGGTGACGCCGCCGTCCACCTCGATGTCGATTCGCCGGTCGCCGGCCATCGCCCGCAACCGATGGATCTTCTCCAGCGCGCCCGGGATGAAGGCCTGGCCGGCGAAGCCCGGATTGACCGACATCACCAGGATCAGGTCGACGTCGTCGATCAGGTGCTCGATGGCGGTCTCCGAGGTGCCGGGATTGAGCGTCACACCGGCCTTCTTGCCGAGCCGGCGGATCTCCTGGAGCGAGCGGTGCACGTGCGGGCCCGCCTCGACATGCACCGTGATGACGTCGGCGCCGGCCTTGGCGAACGCCTCGAGATAGGGGTCGCAGGGCGCGATCATCAGATGCACGTCGAAGGGCTTTTTGGTGTGCGGCCGCAACGCCTTCACGATGTCGGGTCCGATCGTGATGTTGGGCACGAAATGGCCGTCCATGACGTCGACATGGATCCAGTCGGCGCCGGCGGTGTCGATGGCGTGCACCTCCTCGCCGAGACGGGCGAAGTCGGCCGACAGGATGGACGGGGAAATCTTCAACGGGAGGAGAGGCGACCGGGACATGGGCTCACGCGGGTTCTGAAGCGATGAGCGGGTGTGCCGCAGATCGCCCCGGCGCTCAAGCGCCGCGCGTGCGGGGGAGGGGCTCGCCGGCGCAGGGCGGGCGCGCCGGATCGACCCGGCAGTTTATGCCCCGGACCCGCAGGGCGGGCAGCTTCTGCCGGCCGCAGGCGTGTCTGATCTGCTGAATTAAAAGAGAAATATCTTCGGCACGGCTCTTGCTCCTGGTCTTGTCGGATACGGTCTACCAGACGAGCCACGCCATGATGCTCCTTGCCGGTTCGGCCCTGTCGGCCCTCGATGCTCTGAAATCGCTGCGGGATCTCGTGTCCCCCGGCTCGACGTCGTCGACCACCGCCACTACGGCGTTCGGGGTCTCCGACACGAGCAGCAGCACCGCCGCGTCGACCAGCTCGGCGCAGGGCACGAGCTCCACGGTGTCGCCTGACACCATGCGGGCGCTGCTCGCCCTGCAGGCCAAGAACGGCAGCGCCGGCAATCTCTCGTCGCAGCTCTTCGCCCGGCTCGACCGTGACGGCAACGGCCGCATCAGCAAGACCGAGTTCGACAAGGTGGCGTCGAGCCTCGGCAGCACAACCCAGACCAACTCGCTGTTCGATTCGCTCGACAGCGACGAGGACGGCGAGATCGGCGGCAACGAGCTGGATGCGGCGCTCAAGCGCCAGACCCTGCCCACGACCCAGACCGTGTCGGCCAATGCGAGCACCCAGGAGCTGTTCCAGCGCCTGCTGCAGCAGCAGACCAATATGCTCACAACGACGGCGACCGGCCAGACCATGGCCCGCGCGATCTGATTCGCGAGCGGCGACGCTCGCTCGCCCCGCAACCGACCACCTTCACGCTCCGACTGTTGACGCGCCGAGGCCGCGCCGCGCCCGATGTCGGCGCGACGGGCTGCGCGTGTCGTCTCAGGCCGGATCCGGTCGATCCCTTCGGTGGTCATTCCGGGACGGCGTCCCCGGGTCCGGCCTTCGGCCGGCCCGAAGACACGCTCCGCGCCGACCCCGGAATCCAACCATGTCCTCAGCATCCGTCGCTGGATTCAGGGTTCGCACCGTCGGTTCGCCCCGGAATGACGGTTAACCGGTCAGCCGGATTTCGTCTCAGAGCCTGACTCGAAATTCGTCCTTTATCGACAGGGCCTGGCGAGGCGGCG
>NZ_JACAAX010000052.1 GCF_013377085.1 Rhodoplanes sp.
GCGACGAAGCCTACATCAGCTCGCACCGCCGATTCTTGCCCAGTCTCTGCGCTCCAGCCGGGCTACGCATGCTGTTCTCCAGGGCTCGACGCTTCGGCTCCCTCTTGAATTAAGAAACTCAATAGTTTATTAATTTGAGCTGCAAGGTCGCCGAGGTGCCAGTGTTCATGCGTTTCTTAGCTCTCTTATTGGCGGCGACCACGCTGGTGTCGTGCGCTTCGGCGATATTGACCGAGAGCGGGCATCTGTCGTCCTACAGCGGCCTCGAGACGAGCAACGGATTGCTCACGCGAGCGAAGGTGCGGGCCGACAAGGCCGCCGTGCTGGCGGCGCGGACGGCCGCCATGAGCCCGACGAAGGTCACGTCGGACGCCTCGGCATCCGGGCTGTCGCCGGCGGAGTTGCGGCTCGTCGGCAATGCGGTCGACCGGGCGCTCTGCCGTGATCTCAGCCGGCGCTTCGTGATGGTCGAGAGCGGACAGCCGGCCGACCTCTTTCTGGCGGTCACGATCACGCATATCGACAAGACGGACACGACCGCCGCCGGTGCCTCCGTCGTTACCGGAATCGGCAGCAAGGTCGCCGGTGCCGTCACCGGGGCACCGATTCCCTCGATGCGAATTCCGATCGGGCTCGGCAGCCTGACCGTGGAGGCCGAGGCGAAGGACCAGACCGGACTTCAGGTCGCGGCGCTTGTCTGGGCCCGCGGCGCGGACATGTTCACCACCAAGGCGCGCGTCGCCAACGAAAGCGACGCCCATGAGCTCGCCGCGGCATTCGCGGGGGATTTCGCGAAGCTGCTGGTCACGGGCGGCGACCCGATCTCCGACCTCACGCCTCTCGTGCCCACTCAGGAGCGCGTCGGCGAGTATTTCGGCGCGGAGGCCAAGTATGCCGCGTGCCGCCGCTTCGGAAAGGATCCGGGCCTCGGCGATACCATCGGCGGCGCAATCGGCCTGCCTCCCGCGTGGACCGACAAGGGGCCGGTCGACCCGTAATCGCCGTCGCTCGCACGGCGGCGACATCTCGCTCGGCGACAGGCCCCTCGGCGGCCTGCGGGCGACGGTGCGGATTCCGGTGTGAGGACGACGTCACGTCTCCGGTCGGGCGGTCGGCAGGCTCGACAGCCGTTCGTGACTTGATCCGGATGTCGCAATCATCGTCGGTGCCGCCCGGCCAGGACGTCGGCCGTCGGAGCCTCGCGTCAACCGGCCTCGACGGCGCCGATCACTCGCTGAGACGCGTCTGTCCGCCACCGGCATGGGGTCCCTGCGACACGCGACTGACTGATTCGCCGTGCACGATCTCCGGCATCGTGCTCGGAGGCGCAGTCGGCTCCGACCTGCCGGACTTGGCGGCGATATAGCTCAGTGCCGCGCAGCCGAACTGGTCGAGCTTCAGGTTGATGGCCGTGAGCTTGGGCGACATCCACTCGGCGATCCGGGTGTTGCCGATGCCGACGACCGACACGTCGTTCGGCACCGAGCGGCCGGAGGCGCGCAGCCATCGGAAGATGCCCATCGACATCGCGTAAGACCCGGCAATGACGCCGGTGATGCCGGGATAGGCCGTGAACAGCGAAGCGACCCCCGCCTCCGCGGCCGGCGACGTGTATTCGACGTGGGTGATGTGATACTCGGCGCCGGCGCGGACGAGCGCGTCCTCCATGCCGCGGATGCGCTGCCACGTCACGTCGTTCTGTTGGGTGCCGATCAGGATGCCGATCCGGCGGTGGCCGGCCGACAGAAGCTCCTCGGCGGCCAGGCGGCCGACCTCCTCGTTGTCGACATGGAAGGCGGGGACGTCGATTCCGCGAGGCGTGAGCGTCGTCACCACGACCCCGCTCGCCACCATCTGGGCGGTCAGCTCGGCGAGGCGGTCCCGGTGGCTCCATTGGTGGAAGCCGCCGCCGGCGAGGATGAGACCGCCGACACGATACTCCAGCAGGCGCCGGCAGTATTTCAGCTCGAGCTCGGGATCGCGGTGCATGTTGCAGACGACCGCCAGCATCGAATGCATGGTTTCGGCCTGCTCGGTGATCGCCTCGGCGATCTCGCCGTAGAACGGATCCAGCATGTCGCCGACCACGAGCCCGACCAGCGTCGGCGCACCGGCCCGCAGATTGCGCGCCATCACGTTCGGCACGTAGGACAGGCTCGCCGCCGCCGCGTGGACGCGGTCCTTCAGGCTCGCGTCCACGGTCGCATCCGACCCGCGGATGACGCGCGCGGCCGTGCTCACCGAGACCCCGGCCTCACGGGCGACGTCGACGATCGTCGTCGAACCGGACCTGCGCGCTTTCCGCCCTGTCAACTCGGCTCCGCCCTGCCTTCCACCGCCGTCCGGCGGCACCCTAGGCGGCCGCCACGGCCGCGGCAACGAACACCGCATTATTCCTGATATACGGGTCGCGGTCACGAAGATAACGTTGTCTCAGCCGAGACAACGTTGTCTTACTCGTCTTTGGAGGGCAATCGATGAAGGCGCAGACCGGCGCGAGTGCTGCCAAGCCGTGGAGCCCCCGGGGGCTGTTTCCTGCCACCATCACCCCGTTCGCGGCCGACCTGTCGGTCGACTACGCCGCTCTGGAATCGCACTTCCGCGAGATGGCCGGGGTCGCCGGGGTCAGCGGCATCGTCGTCAACAGCGGCATCGGCGAGCTGCTGCAGCTCACGCCTGACGAGTGCGACGCCATCATCCGGATCGCGCTGCGCGTGCGACGCCCGGATCAACGCATTGTCGCCGGCATCGACGGCCGCGGCGCCGCCGAGTGCATCGAGGCCGGGTTGCGCGCCCGCGTCGCCGGGGCCGATGCGCTCCTGGTCCTGCCGCCGTTCGACAAGCGGCCGTACCGCCGCCTCGCCGCGCATGCGCCGACCGTCCACCATGTCTTCGCCGAGCTCGACCGCGCCGTCGGCCTGCCGATGATCGTCTTCCAGTATCCCCCCAACAGTGGATGCGCCTACCCGGTCGAGGTGCTCCGGGCGATCGCCGACCTCGAGAACGTGGTCGCCGTCAAGGTCGCGACCATGGGCGACATGAAGGCCTACGGCGAGGTCTGGGATGCCCTGAAGGACCAGCTCTCCATCCTGGTGGGGGTCGATTCGCCGCCGCTGATCGACATGCTCCGACACGGCGCCCACGGGGCGCTGATCGGCATCAGCGCGATCCTGCCGCAGGTCTGGGCCGACATCCTGGACCACGTGAACAAGGGCGATCGCGCCGCTGCGGATGCGCTCTACGAGAAGATCTGCAAGCCGCTGATGGTGTCCGTGTTCGAGAACCAGCAGCCGACCCGTCTGGTGGCCGAGAGCGCCGCCACCAAGGAGGCGCTGGTTCAACTCGGCCGGATCCCGTCCGCCCGCGTGCGACCGCCCGCCATCGACGTCGACGACGCGACGCGGGGCGTCATCCGCGCGGCATTGAGCCATGCCGGACTGGTCGGACCGAAGGCGTCCGTCGCCTGATCGCGGACCAACCCGTCGGAAAATGAGGACGCACCGGCACGATCGCGCCGCGTCTCCGGCGTGTCCCAACCAAGGAGCTTGCGATGTCTCGTTCAAAAATGCCGCTCACGCGTCGGGCTGCGATGTCGCTTCTGGCCGGCGCGGCCGGTGCCGCGCTCGCGCCGGCGTCGACCAGCTCGGCGCAGGACTATCCGTCCCGTGCCGTGAAGATCCTGGTCCCGTTCCAGCCCGCCGGGCCGAACGACATCGTCACCCGCCTCATCGTCCCGAAGCTCTCCGAAAACCTCGGCAAGACCTTCTTCGTCGAGAACCAGGGCGGCGCGGGCGGCAACCTCGGAATGGGCGCGGTCGCGCGCGCCACGCCGGACGGGCTCACCCTCGTGTCGGTGTCGTCGACCTTCGTCATCAATCCCAGCCTCTACAAGAGCTGCCCCTATGATCCGGTGAAAGACTTCGCGCCGATCACCATCGCGGCGGAGTCGCCGCACGTGTACTTCGTGCATCCGTCCGTGCCGGCGACCTCGATGAAGGAGCTCATCGAGCTGATCAAACAGAACCCGGGCAAATACAGCTACGCCTCGCCCGGGGCCGGCACGCCCGCGCATCTGTCGACCGAGCGCCTCAAGCTGACATATGGGCTCGAGTTCACCCACATCCCGTTCCGCGGCGCCGGCCCGGCCGTCCAGTCCGTGCTCGGCGGCCATACGCCGGTCGGCTGTGCGACCATTCCGCCCGTCTACGGACTCATCAAGGGCGGCCAGTTGCGGCCCCTCGTGGTGACGAGCTTCGAGCGGTTCGCGACGATCGCCGAGGTTCCCACCATCTCGGAGGCGGGCATCAAGGACCAGGAGGGGACGACGTTCATGGCGTTCCTGGCGCCGGCCGGAACGCCGAAGCCGATCATCGACTTCCTCTATGCCGAGATCGCCAGGGTCGTGAAAAGCAACGAGACGAAGGAGCGCTTCACCGAGCTCGGCTTCAACGCGGTCGTCAACACGCCGGCCGAGTTTGCCAAGCAGATCGAGGTCGAAGTCGCCATGTGGGCCAAGGTGATTCGCGACGCCAACATCGAGCGCATGTAGTGATGCAGGCCTCGTCCCGGCCCGGATCGGCCCGCGTTCCGGCGGGCCGATCCGGTCGACCGGTCGGGCCGGAGCCCGCTCGCCTCGACCCTTCCGAACTCGCCCATTGCGGACCCGGCCCGCATGCCGGCACAACCCTGAAGCAAGCTCATGACCAAGATCACCGGCATCGAGCCGATCCCGGTTCGCATTCCTTTCGACCACTGGGCTCCGCCGCCGATGCACGCGGGCAAGCCCAGAACGGCGATCGACACGCTGCTGGTCCGCGTGACCACCGACGCGGGCGTCGTCGGCTGGGGCGAAGCTTATGGGCCGATGTGGCAGGCCACCGTTCCGACCTACGAGAACTGGATCGCGCCGCTCTCGATCGGTCAGGACGTCGACGATCTGGAGCTGACGACGAGGCTGGAACGGACACTGCACAATTTCGGCCGCGCGGGGCCGAGCCTCCACGCCATCAGCGGGCTCGACATCGCGCTGTGGGACATCCGCGGCAAGCTCGCCGGCGCCTCGGTCTCGACGCTTCTCGGCGGACGGCGGCGGGACCGCATCGAGGTCTATGCATCCCTGCTGCACTACGACGGTGTGCTCGACAACGTCCGGCGGGTCACGGCGCGTGCGCTCCAGGCCGGCTATCGCAAGATCAAGCTGCATGAGCGCACCGCCGCCGCGGTGGCCGCCGCCCGCGAGATCATGGGGCCGGACATTCCCATGATGGTCGACGTGAACTGCGCGTGGTCGCCGGACGAGGCGATCGCCGCCGTGACGGCGATGGCGGCCTCGCGACTGACGTGGATCGAGGAGCCGATCTGGCCGCCCGAGGACGTTGCTTCGCTCGCCGTGCTTCGCCGCGCCACCGGCTTGGCGACGGCGATCGGCGAGAACGCCACCGGCGCGCTCGACTTCCGCAAGATGATCGCGGCGAACGCGGTCGACTACGTCCAGCCGAGCGCCGTCAAGATCGGCGGATTGACGACGCTGTGGCGCATCTGCACCGAGGCGGAAGCGGCGGGCGCGACCTGCGCGCCGCACTCTCCGTATTTCGGGCCGGGCTACCTCGCCACCCTGCACGTCCTCGCCGCCAAGCCGCGCGAGAGCGCGATCGAGCGGTTCTATTGTGATCTCGGCATGGTGCCGTTCGAACGCACCGTCCGGGTCGAAGACGGCGTCATCGCGGTTCCCGACGGACCGGGCCTCGGCGCCGACCCTGAACCCGAATTGATCGAGCGCTACCGCGTCTAGCCGCGCCGTGATCGGAAACCGGCGCCGAACCGCGCCAGCCGTAAGGCGACCTCTGAAAGGACTTCCCATGCGACTTGCGACATTCCGGATCGGCGACCGCGTGACCTGGGGCATCATCGAGGGTGACGACGCCGTCGATGTCGGGCTGGTCCTCCGCGACCGCTATCCGGACCTGAAAGCCGTCATCGGCGCCGGCGCTCTGTCGGACCTTTCGGCGGCGGCATCGGGCGCGAAGCGCCACCCCGTCGCCTCGATCACGTGGCTGCCCGTCATCCCGAACCCGGACAAGATTCTCTGTATAGGTCACAACTACGAGGATCACCGCCAGGAGACGGGCCGCGCGAAGGTCGATCACCCGAGCGTGTTCGGCCGTTTCGCCAACAGCCAGACCGCCCATCTTGCCGACATCGTGCGGCCGCGCGTGTCATCCAAGCTCGACTACGAAGGCGAGCTCGCGCTCGTGATCGGCAAGGCCGGACGCTACATCACCCGCCAGGACGCCCCGAGTCATATCGCCGGATACAGCTGTTACAACGAAGGCAGCGTCCGCGACTTTCAGCTCCACACGCTCCAGTTCACGCCGGGCAAGAATTTTCCCGGCACCGGAGCGTTCGGGCCGTGGATGATGACTCCCGACGAGCTCGGTGATGTCGGTTCGCTGAGGGTGACGACGCGCCTGAACGGCACCGTGATGCAGGACGGCACCACCGCACAGATGATCTTCGATATCCCGCGGCTGGTCGAATACTGCTCGATGTTCACGCGGCTGGAGCCGGGCGACGTGATCGTCACCGGCACGCCCGGCGGCGTCGGTGCCAAGCGGACGCCGCCGATCTGGCTGAAGCCAGGCGACGTGGTGGAGGTGGAGGTCGAGCGGCTCGGCGTGCTGCGCAACGGCATCGTCGACGAGGCGCCGTAGCATCGAGCGCGACGAGAGCCGAACAGTCGGATCGAACAAGGGAGTCCCGGCCATGTCCGTCATCGGACGCGTCGCCGCCATCGCCGTGTCGGCGCTCGTTCTGTCGTCGAATGTCCTGCTCGCGCAGGGCTTTCCCAATCGCCTCGTCACGATCGTCGTTCCCTATCCGGCCGGCGGGGCGACCGACATGGCGGTGCGGCCTCTGGTCGATCGGATGGCGGCCGTGCTCGGCCAGCCGGTCATGGTCGAGAACATCGCCGGAGGCGGGAGCACGATCGGCACGGCCCGGGTCGCGCGGGCGGCTCCCGACGGCTACACCATCCTGGTGCATCAGGTGGCGCTCGCCGCCATGCCGGCGCTGTACAAGACACTCGGCTTCGACCCCGAGACCAGCCTCACCGGCATCGGCCTGATCAACACCAATCCGTCCCTGATCGTCGGTCCCGCGTCGCTCGACGCCAAGGATTTCGACGCGCTCGCCGCGTGGATGAAACGTAACCCCGGCCGGACCCGCGTCGCCCATGCCGGCGCCGGCTCGTTGTCGCATCTGTGCGCGGTGGCGTTCGCCAAGTCGCTGGGGGCGGAGATCAACATCATCCCCTATCGCGGCGGCAGCCCGGCCGTCACGGATCTGCTCGGCGGCCATGTCGATCTGTTCTGTCCGGGCGCCGGCGTCGTCCTCGAGCAGGTCAGGTCGGGGCGGATGAGAGCCTATGCGGTGACCTCGCGACGTCGCTACACCGCGCTGCCCGAGGTGGCGACCGTGGCCGAGCTCGGCCATCCGGAGCTCGAGATCACGTTCTGGCAGGGCCTGTTCGCGCCGGCCGGCACGCCCGCCCCGGTGATCGCGCGCCTCAACGCCGCGCTTCGGGAGGCGCTCGCCGACCCCGCCGTCGTCAGGACGTTCGAGGCGAACGGCATGGACTTGTTTCCGCCCGACGCGCAGACGCCCGACGCCGCCACCCGGCTGTGGCTGTCCGAGACCAGGCGGTGGAGCGAGATCATCCGCACCAACAACATCAGCATCAGCCCTTGAGCAAGGCGTCACCGGCCGACCGAGCCGGACTGGCAGAAGCGGGATCATCCGGAAGACCATCCTGATCAGGTGCAGCGAGATCAGGGAGGCCTTGTCGGGTGATCGCACGCAGAGATCTGTTTTCAGCACCTCGCTGCAATCCATGCCACTTCCTGGCGCGACGCACGGGCGATCCCCACCTCCTGCCGTCACGAAACGAAAAAGCCCCGGATCAGCGGTGCACCAGGCCTTGGGCCTGCTGCACCGTGTCCGGGGCACGACGTCGCGAAACGACCGCCGTCACACCGCGACGGCGTCTCCGCCCGACACGTCGGTCGAGTGCTGCGGCCGCGGATGGCGGCGCGGGCTGCAGCCGGGCAGGAACCGGCACACCCGGTCGATCACGCCGGAGATCTGCTGGCCGCGGCCGAGCGCCCGGTCGAGCGCCGCCATGGTGCGGGCGTGTCCCGGCTCGTCGTCGTCCAGGAAGGTCGACATCACGCTGGCATAGATCAGCGCCAACCCCTGCGCTCGCACCAGGCCGAACGGGCCGGCGGAGGGGATGTCGGCGGCCGCCAGCATCCACTGCTGCGACGTCACGGCGAACCTGTTGAGGGCGAGCGCCAGCGGCGGGTCCTTACGCGCCGACTGCAGCAGCGAGCGGACCGACTCCTTGTAGGGCGCCAAGGCCTCGAAGCGGCGCATCAGCACGTCGAACAGCCGCTCGCGGGTCGGCTCCTCGGCCATGTCGGAGTGGTCTCCGTCCAGCACCTCGCGGTCGATCTCCTTGATGTGGGCGGCCAGGATCGCGAGCTTGGAGCCGAACTGGCCGCGCAGCTCGGCGAGCGTGACGCCGGCCCGCGCCGCGATGTCGCCGAAGCCGATCGTCTCGAAGGACTGCTCGGCGAGCAGGTCCATGAACGCCTCGATCATCTTTCCGCGCGGCGTGCCGATCCGCCCCGGCTTGCGGGCGTTGCGCTCCGGGCCGGTCCCGCCGACCCCCTCGGGGGTGTCCTCGAAGCTTCCGCCGTCGTCGCTCGCGGGGGAACGGGGCTTGCGCGCCATGGCCTGGACTCCTGTGGCTGGGTCGATCCGCGTTCTATGTAATTCCCCGGAGGAGCGGGTGCCAGGGCGTCGCTGCGGCGCAGCGTCTCACCCGTCGCAAGTTACCCGGCGAGCTCGCGGGAGCGCTTGGTCGCTGCGGCGACGGCCTTCTCCAGCAGGGCGTCGAAGCCGTCCGGCCCCATCAGCACGTCGAGGGCCGCGGCCGTGGTGCCGCCCGGCGAGGTGACGTTCTTGCGCAGCGTCGCCGCGTCGAGCGGCGAGCGGAACAGAAGCTCGCCGGCGCCCGCCACCGTCTCGCGGGCGATCTTCTGGGCGAGGTCCGGCGGCAGCCCGGCCGCGGCGCCGGCGCGCGCGAGGCTCTCGGCGAGCAGGAACACATAGGCCGGCCCCGAGCCCGAGACCGCCGTCACGGCGTCGATAAGGCCCTCCTCGGCGACCCAGTCGACCTTGCCGGTGGCGCCGAGCAGGTTTTGCGCGAGCGCGCGCCCTGCCGGGGTCACGGCCGCATTGGCGACCGCCACCGTCATGCCGCGGCCGATCGAGGCCGGCGTGTTGGGCATCGCCCGCACGGCGGCAGTCCCGGCTCCGAAGATCTGCTCCAGGAAGGCCAGCGTGCGCCCGGCCATGATGGAGATCACCACGGCTCCGGAGGCGACCAGCGGCGCCAGCGGGGGCAGGGCGTCGGGGGCCATCTGCGGCTTCACGGCGAGCACGATCGCCTCCGGCTTCAGGCCGGCGGGATCGGGATTGAGCCGCAGGCCGCCGATCGCCTGGGCGGCGACCTCGGCCGAGGGGTGGGGCTCCAGCACCACGATTTTTCGCGCGTCGAGGCCGAGGCGCAGCCAGCCGTCCAAGAGGGCGCCGCCCATCTTGCCGGCGCCGACCAGCACGATCGGCCCCTTGACGGCGCGCAGCGGGCTCGGCCCGCCGAGCGGGCTCGGCCCGCCGAGCGGGCTCGCGCCCGCCGCCACTTCGGTTTTCGTGGCGGGCTTCGCTTGGGACTTCGTCTCGGACTTCCGCTGGGACATGGCAGTTCTCGAAACCTCCTGGACCAAGGCCGCACCGGGCGAACCCGGCCGGCCTAGCGGGCGCAGCCCTGGCCGCCCCGCCGAATCACGTTGACCGGCGGCCGGGGCTTCGTTCACAACCCCGGTCGCATCGTCCCCGCGCGGCTCGATCGGACACGGCGCGCCGATTGGCAAGGGGCACGGTCGACATTGCGGATACTGACGCGAGACATTGGGGCGAGTATGACCAAGGCGGTGCTGGGGATCATCGGCGGATCGGGCATTTACGACCTGCCGGGTCTGGAGAACGTGGTCGAGAAGCGGGTGGAGAGCCCGTGGGGCGAGCCGTCCGGGCCGGTGGTGATGGGTGAGGTCGCCGGCCTGCCGATCGTCTTCCTGTCGCGCCACGGCGAGGGGCATCGCATCTCGCCCTCCGACATCAATTACCGGGCGAACATCGACATCCTCAAGCGCGTCGGCGTCACCGACATCGTCACGCTGTCGGCCTGCGGCTCGTTCAAGCAGGAGCTGCCACCCGGCACCTTCGTGCTGGTCGACCAGTTCGTCGACCGCACCCACAAGCGCGAGAGCTCGTTCTTCGGCACCGGCTGTGTCGCCCATGTGTCGATGGCCCATCCGGTGTCGCCGCGGCTGCGCATCCACATCGCCGAGGCGGCGCGGGCCGAGGGCATCGGGGTGGTGCGCGACGGCACCTATGTGTGCATGGAGGGCCCGCAGTTCTCCAGCTACGCCGAGAGCATGACCTACAAGCAGCTCGGCTATTCGGTGATCGGCATGACCAACATGCCGGAGGCCAAGCTCGCCCGCGAGGCGGAGATTTGCTACGCGACCGTCGCCATGGTGACGGATTTCGACTGCTGGCATCCCGACCACGACGCCGTGACGGTGCAGGACATCATCAAGGTGCTGGTCGAGAACGCCGAGAAGGCGAAGCAACTCGTCGCCCGCCTCGCCCGCGATTTTCCGCGCGAGCACGAGCCGTGCCCCATCGGCTCCGACCGTGCCCTCGACAACGCCCTCATCACGGCGCCGGACGCCCGCGATCCGGCGCTTTTGGCGAAACTCGACGCGGTGGCGGGGCGGGTGCTGAAGGGGTGAGGCGAGCCACCAACACTCCGTCATTCCGGGGCGCCGCGCAGCGGCGAGCCCGGAATCCATACACACAGACCGGGGTTATGGGTTCCGGGCTCGCGGCCTGTCGGCCGCGCCCCGGAACGACCGAGACCGTGGGTCAGCGCCTATTGGGACGAGCCCGGCCAAGACGCAGGGACACGCCTGAGACGTGCGTTCGTTCGCCGGCCCAACGGCGACGGCAGAGGAGGGAACCATGGCCATCGTTCTGGAACCAATCGGCATCGTGCGGGGCGGCCGCGCCGAGGCGGTCGACGACGGCTGGGGCCTTGTCGAGGCCGACATCGTGCTGGATCCGGCCCGGCTGAAACCGGAGGCGACGCTGGGGCTGACCGCCTTCAGCCACGTCGTGGTCGTCTTTCACATGCACAAGGTCGCCGAGGACAAGGTCGAGACGGGCGCTCGCCATCCGCGCGAGCGCGAGGATTGGCCGCTGCTCGGCATCCTGGCCCAGCCGGCGCGATCTCGGCCGAACCGGATCGGCGTGACCACGGTCGCGCTGGTCGCGGTCGACGGGCTCACGTTGCGGGTGCGCGGCCTCGACGCCATCGACGGCACCCCGGTGCTCGACATCAAGCCACACATCACCGGCTTCGCGCCGCGCGGTGTCATCCGCGAGCCGACCTGGGTGCGCGACCTGATGCAGAGCTATTGGTGAGGGCAGTCATTCCGGGACGCGCCGACGGCGCGGACCCGGAATCCAGCCGCAGACGCGGGACTCGCCGCTGGATTCCGGGTTCGCGGGCCGTTGGCCCGCGCCCCGGAATGACGACGGTCCAAAATCTCTTCACAGGCTCCAGCGCCGCATCAGCACGTCCATCTGGCCGCCGAACAGGGCCGCGAGGATCGCCGCGAGCACGAAGCCGACCGCCGCCAGGATGAGGGCGGCCGGAATTGCCGCGAGGCTGAGCTTGACGAGGAAGAACACCAGCCGGAAAAAGGGGATGCGGAGGTCGACGACGACGATCTTCTGCGTAATTTCGTCCATAGGGGGTCTCCGTTGCGTTCGGTGCCATGCTTCGCCATACCGGGGCGCCCTGCAAGCGTGAGCCGCCCTGCAAGCCCCGTTCCCCACCCCCACCAGGCCGAATGATGATCACCAACACCAATTTCGAGAACGACCTCAAGGCCGCGATCCGCACCATCCCGGATTATCCCAAGCCCGGCATCCTGTTCCGCGACATCACCACGCTGCTCGGCGACGCCCGCGCCTTCCGCCGCGCCGTCGACGAATTGGTCCAGCCCTGGGCCGGCATGAAGATCGACAAGGTCGCCGGCATCGAGGCGCGGGGCTTCATCCTGGGCGGCGCCATGGCCCATCAGGTCTCCGCCGGCTTCGTGCCGATCCGCAAGAAGGGCAAGCTGCCGCACAAGCGCGTCAGCATCGCCTATTCGCTCGAATACGGGCTCGACGAGATGGAGGTTCATGCGGACGCCGTGGTGGCGGGCGAGCGCGTCGTCCTGGTCGACGACCTGATCGCCACCGGCGGCACCGCGGTGGGCGCCGTGACGCTGCTGCGCCAGCTCGGCGCCGAGGTCCTGGCCGCCTGCTTCGTCATCGACCTGCCGGAGCTCGGCGGCGCCGACAAGCTGCGGGCGCTCGACGTGCCGGTGCGCACGCTGGTGACGTTTGACGGCCACTGACCACATGCCCTCGATCCGCCTGCCGTCGCTGGCCGGATGAAGCCGGCCCCGTTCCGGCATCACGCACCGGCGACCGTCGAGGAGGCGGTGGCGCTGCTGGCGGCGCTCGCGCCCGAGGACGGCCGGGTGCTGGCGGGCGGCCAGAGTCTGGTGCCGACCATGGCGTTCCGGCTGGCTCGGCCGGCGCATCTCGTCGACATCAACGGCGTCGCCGGGCTCGATCGCCTCGCGATCGCGGACGGACGACTGGCCATCGGCGCGCTGGTGCGGCATGCGGCCTTTCACCGACCACCCGTCGACGGGCCGCTCGGCATCCTGTTGGCCGCGGTGGTACGCCACATCGCGCACCATCCGGTCCGCACCCGCGGCACCTTCTGCGGCAGCCTCGCCCATGCCGATCCGGCCTCCGAATGGGGCCTGCTCGTCGCGACGCTCGGCGCCGAGATGGGGGTGCGCAGCGTCCGCGGCAGCCGCAGCGTGAGCGCCGACGACTGGTTCCAGGGCATGATGACGACGGCGCTGGAGGCGGACGAGCTTCTGGTCGAGGCGCGGCTGCCGCTCATTGCCGCCGACACGCGGGTCGGCTTCTGCGAGTTCAACCGCAGGCCCGGCGACTACGCGCTGGCGATGGCGCTGGTGACGTTGCGCGAGAAAGCCGGCGTCGTGGTCGAGGCGCGGCTCGGGATCGGCGGTGTCGAGCCGCAGCCGCGGCGGATCGTCGAGGCCGAGGCGGCGCTGGTCGGTGCGCCGGCCGGGCCGCAGGCTTTCGAGGCCGCGGCGAAGGCCGTCATGGCCGCGGTCGATCCGATGGACGATGTCCACACCAGCGCCGCGTATCGCCGCGACCTCGCCGGCACCGTGGTGCGCCGGGCGCTGCAGCAGGCGATGGGCTGATCTCGTCTCACGCGACGGGCGGCGAAAAGTCCGGTGGGGCGAGCTCGAAACGGTCGAACAGGAAGCCGGGCGCCACCGTGCAGCCGACCAGCGTCCAGTCGCCGAGCGTCTCGGCCGCCTGCCAGGCGCCGGCCGGCACCGCAACCTGCGGCCGCTCGTCGGCGTCGAGGTCCTGGCCCAGCCGGTGGGCCGTCGCGGATTCGCCGTCGGCGGCGATCTCCAGCCGCAGCGGGCTGCCGGCGTACCAGTGCCACACCTCGACGGCATCGACCCGGTGCCAGCGCGAGCGCTCGCCGCGCGCCAGCAGGAAATAGATCGCCGTCGAGGCGGAGCGCCCGGCCGGCTCCGCGGCGTCCCGGAACGTCTCGCGAAAATGCCCGCCCTCGGGATGCGGCGCCAAGCCCAGCAGGTCGATCACGTCGGCGGCGGTCTTGATCACGATCAGAATCGGTTCTTGCGTTCGCGCAGCTCGCCGAAGACCTGGGCGGCCGGCTTGCCGCTCATCTTCACGGCGGTGGCGACCACCGGAACGTCGGCGCGCAGGAACGGGTTGGCGCGCTTCTCCTCGCCGATCGTCACCGGAATGGTCGGCTGCCCGGCGGCGACCTGTCGGTCGGCCTCCTCGGCGCGCGCCTTCAGGGCCGGATTGTCGGGCTCGATGGTCAGGGCGAAGCGGATGTTCGCCTTGGTGTATTCGTGGCCGCAGAAGATTTTGGTGTCGTCCGGCAGCGCCCGCAGCTTGACGAGCGACTCCCACATCGCCTGGTGCGTGCCCTCGATCACCCGGCCGCAGCCGATCGAGAACAGCGTGTCGCCGACAAAGGCGATCTTGTCGTCTGGAAACACGTAGGCGATGTGGCCGATCGTGTGCCCGGGCGTGTCGAGCACCTTTGCCGTCAGCGAGCCGACCTTGACGGTGTCGCCCTCGGCGACGGTGGCGTCGACGGCGGGGATCGGCTGTTTCTCGCGGCGCGGCGCCGTGACCTTGCAGCCGTGCCGCTCCTTCAGCTCCTCGATGCCGCCCGTATGGTCGCCGTGGTGATGGGTGACCAGGATGTCGGTGAGCTGCCATCCGGTCTCTTTCAGCGCCGCGTCCACGGCCCAGGCCTCGGGCGCGTCGATGGCGGCGGTCGCGCCGGTCGCCGGATCGTGGATCAGAACGCCGTAATTGTCGGTCAGGCACTTGAACAGATGAGTTTGCGCGGCCATGGGTTCCATCGTGCGGTTGCTCGTCAGTGGACCTAGGATGATCCAGGCGATTGTGCAACGGCGCCCGGCGTCGCGCCCGGGCGAATCCGCTCCTGCCGCGGCATTGAAGCGCTCCCGCCGGACCGGCATAGTCCGGCGCGCCGGGCCGATCCGTCCGGATGGACGCCGCCCATGACCGAGACGCGTGACATCACCTTGACGATCAACGGCCGCGACCATGCGGTCCGGGTCGAGCCGCGGCGCACGCTCGCCGACGCGATCCGCGAGGACTGCGGCCAGACCGGCACCCATGTCGGCTGCGAGCACGGCGTCTGCGGCGCCTGCACCGTGATGGTGGACGGCGAGGCGGTGCGGGCCTGCCTGATGTTCGCCGTGCAGGCGCAGGGGCGGGCGATCCGCACCGTCGAGGGGCTGGCGGACGGCGACGCCCTGCATCCGCTCCAACGCGCCTTCATGAATCACCACGGGCTCCAATGCGGCTTCTGCACGCCCGGCTTCCTGATGCTGGCGGCGAGCGTGCTGGAGCGCGATCCGGCGATCTCGGACGCCGAGATGGTGGACCTCCTGGCGTCCAATCTGTGCCGCTGCACCGGCTATCAGGGCATCATCGCCGCCGTCCGCGCCGCCGCTGCCGAGATGCGGCAGGCTCGAGACTCCGTTCGTCCCCGCGAAAGCGCATAGGCGCTGACGACCGGGCGATGGAGGAGCCGATATCCGCAGCCTTCGTCGTCCCGGGGCGCGGCTGTAGGCCGCGAGCCCGGGACCCATAACCCCGGTCTGTGAGTATGGATTCCGGGCTCGCCGCTGCGCGGCGCCCCGGAATGACGGAGAATACGTCGGCACGCTCCACGCGCGCGTCTTCAGGAGATCGCGCGGCCTTCCTCGCGCAGAATCCGGGCGATCTCGCCGAGGCGGGGGGCGCTGGAAAAATCCTCGCGCGGCACCGGCAGCTTCTGGCGCCAGTTGGGGTGCTGGTTGATGGTGCCCGGCACGTTCGGCTGGTCGATCACCTGGAAGGCGTCCTCGGCGGCGACCACCATCAGCCGGCTCGGCGTGCGGGCGAGGAAGCGGACGACGCCGTCGAACGACAGGTGATCGGCGCCGACGTCGCGGCGCAGCGCCTGCGCCATCATCTCGCGGGCGTAACGCCGCGCGTCCTCGGATTCGCCCGGATCGATGCCGAGCCCGTGCTTGACGCCCAGGTCGTGGCCCGAGAGCCAACCCGAGAAGGTCGGCAGGTCGTGGGTGGCGAACGACACCAGCGCCTGGCCCGGATAGGCGGAGGGCGGCGCGAACGAGTAGTCGTGGATGCGCTCGAACAGCATCACCCGATAGGACCAGACGTTCCAGTCGGCCAGCGTCTCGCGGAACCCGTCCGGCACGGTGCCGAGATCCTCGCCGATCACCAGGCAGTGCTCCGCCTGGCTCTCCTGCGCCACCACGGCCAGCATGGCGTCGAGCGGGAAGCGCACATACGTGCCCTGGTCGGGCTTGAAGCCGTGCGGCACCATGTAGAGCCGGTTGAAGCCGAGCACATGGTCGAGCCGGATCGCGCCGGCGTGGCGCATCACGGCGCGCAGCGTCTCGCGCAGCAGCGCGAAGTCGGTGTCGAGCAGGACGCGCGGATTGAACGAGGCGAGGCCCCAGTCCTGCCCGGCCGTGTTGAGCATGTCGGGCGGTGCGCCGGCCGACAGCTCGCGCACATAGGCGCCCTGGTTGGCCCAGACGTCGGCCGAGTCGGCCGCCACCCCGACGGCGACGTCGAGATAGAGGCCGATCGGCATGCCGGCTCGCTCGGCCGCCGCGGCGCAGGCGGCGAGCTGGCGGTCGGCTGTCCACTGCACGAAGGCGAGGAAGTCCATCTCGGCGTCCTCGCGCGAGAGCGCCGCCAGCGCCTCGCGCGAGGGTGCGCGCCATTCCTGTGGCCAGTCCCACCACGGACCGCCATGGCGACCGCGCAGCACCACGAAGGCGCAGTAGCCGGTGAGCCAGTCGCCGTGCTCGGTCTTGAAGGCGGCGAAGTCGGCACGCCGCGCCGTGCTCGCGTCCTTGCGGAACGCCTCGAAGGCGAGCCGCAGTCCTTTCAGCTTGGCCGGAATGACACCGGCATAGTCGACCTGCGCCGTGCCGCGCAGCCGCTCGACCTCCTCGGCGAGACCCGCGGCGGCGAGGCCGGGAAACTCCGGGATCGCCTCGACGTCGATGTAGAGCGGGTTGAGGAACAGTCGACTGGTCGGCGAATAGGGGCTGATGGCGCCGGGATCGTCGAGCGTGATGGCGTGCAGCGGATTGAGTGCGACGCCGGCGGCGCCGAGACGCCCGGCGTCCTCGACCAGTGCGGCCAAATCCGTGAAGTCGCCGATGCCCCAGTTGTGGCGCGAGCGCACGCCGTAGAGCTGAATGGCGAGCGCCCAGACGCGGCCGCCCTGATCGAACGTCTCCGGCTGCCAGGACGCAGCCGGCGCGACCAACACGGCCTCGGGCCGCGCCGAAGGGTCGGCGCCGTCGATCGACAATCGATACGACCCGACCTTCACCTTGTCGGGCAGCGTCACGCCGCCGTGCTCGCAAGTGCCGGTAGCGACCGCGCGGTTGCCCCGCATCAGGCGCCAGCCGGCGCCGTCGTCGCACACGCCGTGCAGTGGGCCGATGCGTCCCTTGCGGACGACATGGACGCGCGGCTCGGCGCCCGGCGCCGGACCGTTGCGCCCCAGTACGTCGAGGATGGCCCTGATGGCATCGTCACTCGCCACACGGAAGGTGCCGCGCGCGTCGTAATAGCTCGTCTCGACCCCGAAATTCGCGGCCCGACGGCTCAGCTCGCCTTCAGTCATAGTGCTCGGTTCGTCCCGTGCTGGTCGGTGGCACAAAGTTCGGTGGCACAAAGTTCGGTGGCGCAAATATCAGTGGCGCTCCAAACGCACCACCGGCGCCGCCACCGGCGCGTCCGACCCGCGCGATGCGGCGACGGGCACCGTCGGGACCTCGGTAACGACCGGCAGCGCCATACGGGCCGAGTCGTCGAGCGTGCGAACGAAGTCTGCGAACCATAGCTGGACCGACGACGCACGCAAGATCTTCATCATGGCCTGCCAGCGTTCGCAGCGCTCCGGACCCGACATGGTGAGGGCCTGGCGCAGTGCACGGGCGATCGCGCTGGTGTCGTGTGGGTTCACCAGCACGGCGGCGTCGAGCTCGCGCGCGGCGCCGGCGAACTCGGACAGCACCAGCACGCCGGGATCGAACGGGTTCTGCGCGGCGACATACTCCTTGGCCACCAGGTTCATGCCGTCCTCGAGGGGCGTCACCAAACCGACACTGGCGGTCCGGTAGAACCCGGCCAGCGCGGTCTGGGAGAAGCCCTTGTTGAGATAGCGGATCGGCGTCCAGTCTGGCTCGCCGAAGCGGCCATTGACGTCGCTCACCAGCGTCGCGATCTCCGTCCTCAGCGCCCGATAGGCCGGGATGCCGCCGCGCGACGGCACGGCGATCTGCATCAGCGTGACGGCGCGCCGGAACGACGGCTCGGTTTCGAGGAGATGGGCGAAGCCGTGAATCCGGTTGGCGAGGCCCTTCGAATAATCCACCCGGTCGACGCCCACGACCAGCTTCGCTCCCTGCAGGCTGGAGCGCAGCCGCGACACCTCGGGGCGCGCCGCCGCCTTGGTGGCGCGGTCGGCGAACAGCTCGGCGTCGATGCCGATCGGGAAGGTGCCGAGCCGGGTCTCGCCGTGGCGCGAGCGCACCGTCGCGCCCGTGCCGGGAAGGCCGAGCTCGCACCGCAGATAGTCCTCGAAATTGCGCTGCGAATCGATCGTCTGGAAACCGATCAGGTCATATGCGAGCATGGCCTCGACCAGCTCGCGATGATGCGGGATCGCCAGCAGCATGTCGCGACTCGGCAGCGGCGTGTGCAGGAAGAAGCCGATCGGCTTGGTGACGCCGAGCTTGCGCAGCTCCGCGCCGAGCGGCAGGAAATGATAATCCTGCACCCAAACCATCGTCTTGGTGCGGCAAAAGCGCATCAGCGCCCGCGCCATGATGCAGTTCACCTCGCGATAGGAGGCGTAGTCCTGCGGCGTCGTGCGGATCAGATCGGATCGCGAATGCAGCGCCGGCCACAGGGCCGAGTTGGCGAAGCCCTCGTAGTAGCCGCGATAATGCGCGCTCGGCAGGTCGAGGGTTGCGAGCACGCCCTTGCCGAGCGCCTCGATTTCGACGAACGGCTCCTTGGCGCAGACGTCCCGGGTGCGTCCGCTGGTGCCGACCCAGATGGCGCCGGACTCCGTCACCGCCGGCAGCAGCGCGGCGGCGAGCCCGCCCGTGACCGGCTCGTCGGCCTTCCCGCGGGCCACCCGGTTCGAAACCACGACGATGTCCACGGTCGACCTCCTGGCCCCGCACGCGGGTTCTATGTTCACGCCTCGAAACAACAACTTGGCTTGCCGCGGGTTCCGGTCGGCTGCCTTCCCGCCAAAAGCCGGGCGAACCGAGCGAGATGGTCCGGCGACGAAACGACACCGAGGTGGCTGCATCCTCCGGCCCACGGGCGATGTACTCTGTGCATTGGTGCCCCGGGGTGGGGTCGGCACGGCCGACCATGGAACCGGAGCGGCCGGTATGCGTTTTCTTTCACCGGTGGGATGCTCCCGACCACGCGACCAGCTTTGCTCATGATGTACGATCCGCGCCTGTCGTCGGCCCTGGACGCGACGCCGCTCGACTCCGAGGTCAATCGGCGGTGGTCCGTCATCGCGGACGTCTATCCCGCCGCCGATCCTGTCATGCGGGTCCGTTGCGTCGCCTGATCACGTTTTTCGAAAAACCGAGAGCCCATGAACATTCTTTCCGACATCGCGACCGCGGCGGCACACGATCTCTCCGGCGGTCCGCTCTGGTACAAGGACGCGGTGATCTACCAGATCCACGTCAAGTCGTTCTTCGACAGCAACAACGACGGGATCGGCGACTTCAACGGCCTGACCCATCAGCTCGACTATCTGCAGGATCTCGGCGTCACGGCGCTGTGGCTGCTACCCTTCTATCCGAGCCCGGGCCGCGACGACGGCTACGACATCGCCGACTATCGCCGCATCAATCCCGATTTCGGCTCGATGAAGGACTTCCGCCGTTTCATGAGCGAGGCCAAGCGGCGCGGCCTGAAGGTGATCACCGAGCTGGTGATCAACCACACCTCCGACCAGCACCCCTGGTTCAAGCGGGCGCGGCGCAGCAAGCGCGGGTCGAACGCGCGCGACTGGTATGTGTGGAGCGACACCGACCAGAAATACCTCGACACGAGGATCATCTTCACCGACACAGAGAAGTCCAACTGGACCTGGGATCCGGAGGCCGGCGCCTATTACTGGCATCGCTTCTTCTCGCACCAGCCCGACCTCAACTACGACAATCCGCGGGTGCTGTGGGCCATGGTGCAGGTGATGCGCCGCTGGGTCGACTTCGGCGTCGACGGCTTCCGGCTCGACGCCATCCCCTATCTGTGCGAGCGCGAGGGCACCAACAACGAGAACCTGCCGGAGACCCATTCGGTCATCAAGAAGCTGCGGGCCGAGCTCGACGCCTATGCGCCCGGCACCTTCCTGCTCGCCGAGGCGAACCAGTGGCCGGAGGACGTGCGCGCCTATTTCGGCGACGGCGACGAGTGCCACATGGCGTTCCACTTCCCGCTGATGCCGCGCATCTACATGTCGATCGCGCAGGAGGACCGTTTCCCCATCAACGACATCCTGCGCCAGACCCCGGACATCCCGGCGAACTGCCAGTGGGCGTTGTTCCTGCGCAATCACGACGAGCTGACGCTCGAGATGGTGACGGACGTCGAGCGCGACTATTTGTGGTCGACCTATGCGGCCGACCCGCGCGCGCGCATCAATCTCGGCATCCGCCGTCGGCTCGCGCCCCTGATGGACAACGACCGGCGCAAGATCGAGCTGATGAACAGCCTGCTGTTGTCGCTGCCGGGCACGCCGGTTCTCTATTACGGCGACGAGATCGGCATGGGCGACAACATCTATCTGGGCGACCGCAACGGCGTGCGCACCCCGATGCAGTGGACGTCGGACCGCAACGGCGGCTTCTCGCGCTGCGATCCGGCCAAGCTCTATCTGCCGCCCATCATGGACCCGGTCTACGGCTACCAGGCCGTGAACGTCGAGGCGCAGGGCCGCAGCATCTCCTCGCCCTACAACTGGATGAAGCGCATGATCGCCGTGCGCAAGACCAGCAAGGTGCTCGGGCGCGGCACCATGACGATCCTGCGGCCGTCCAACCGTTCGGTGCTCGCTTATCTGCGCCAGCACGGCAACGAGGTCATGCTCTGCGTCGCCAATCTGTCACGCTCCGCCCAGTGGGCCGAGATCGACCTGCCGGCCTGGCGCGGCCGGGTGCCGATCGAGATGCTCGGGCGCGCCCGCTTCAAGCGGATCGAGGATGGTCCGTTCGGCGTCACATTGGGGCCCTATGGGTTCTTCTGGTTTCAGCTCGCCGAGGACTCGGGCGGCATCGCGACGGAGACGACCATGCCGCGCGAATGGGTGACCCTGGTGCTGCATGCCGGCTGGCGCTCGCTCGGCGAGGGCCGCGCCCGCCAGCATCTCGAGCGCGAGGTGCTGCCGTCCTTCCTGGCGACGCGGCGCTGGTTCGCCGGCAAGGGCGCCGACGGTGGCGAGACGCGCCTCGCCCGCCTGCTGCCGCTCGCCGACGGCGAGCTGCCGCCCGTGCTCGCGGTGATCGACCACACCTCGTCCCGGGGCACCGCCCGCTACGCGCTGCCGCTGGCGGTACGCTGGGGGCATATCGACCACAATACCGACCATCCGCCGGCCGCGATCCTCGCCCCGGTCCGTCGCACCCATCGCGAGGGTGCCCTGATCGACGCGGTCGCCGACCGCGAGGTGGTCTCGACCCTGGTCAGCCAGATCCATGCCGGCGGCCGGCGCGAGGCGGGCCACGGCCTCGCCGTCGAGTTCGTGCCGACTGCACGGTTCGCGCAGGCCGAGCTGCCGCACATCGCGGTGGTGCGCGGGGCGGGCGTCGAGCAGTCGAACTCGACCACCCTGATCGACGCCTCCTTCGTCCTGAAAGTCTTTCGCCGTCTGACGGCCGGGACCAATCCGGAGGTCGAGATGGGGCGCTTCCTCACCGACGCGGTCGACTTCCGCAACACGCCGCGCCTGATGGGGACGATCGAGCTCATCGAGGAGGACGGGCGTGCGACCGTCGCGGTCCTGCACCAGTTCGTCGGCAATCAGGGCGATGCCTGGGCCCATACGGCGGCGGCCCTGGACCGCTACGTCGAGGACGCCGCCGTGCTGCGGACCGAGGGCGAGGTCGCCCCGGAGCCGGACGTCGCCTTCCTCAACCGGGCCCGCCAGATCGGCCGGCGCACCGCCGAGATGCACCTCGCATTGGCGAGCCGCACGGACGTGCCGGGCTTCGCCCCCGAGCCGGTGACGGCGTCGGATGTCGACACCTGGACATCGGACCTCCTGCGCCAAGCCGAAGCCGTTCTCGCCGAACTCGCCAGCCGCCAGCCGCAGCTTACCGCGGCAGCGCAGCCCGCGGCTCGCCTGCTGCTCGCCCGTAAGGACGAGGCGCTGGACATCCTGCGCGGCCTGCTGGCCGGGCCGATCGACGTCGACAAGATCAGACATCACGGAGATTATCATTTGGGGCAAATTCTGATCGCCAAGGACGACATCCAGATCGTCGACTTCGAGGGTGAGCCGGAGCGACCGCTGTCAGAGCGGACCCGCAAGGCGCCATCGGCCCGCGACGCCGCCGGATTCGTCCGTTCGCTCGACTACGCCGCCACGGCGGCGCTGAGCCGGCACCTCGAGAAGGCGGTAGACGAGCCGGGCCGACTCACGGAGGTACTTGACTCCTGGCGCGATGCAGCAACGGATGCGTTCTTGATGTGCATGCGCGAAACGACGGCTGGCAGCCGGCTGTGGCCCTCCGACCAGGCCGCGGCGGACCGGCTGTTGCGCTTTTTTATCGTGGAAAAGGCCGTATACGAGGTGGGATATGAGTTCGCCAATCGTCCGGACTGGGTCCATGTGCCGCTCGCCGGGCTGGCACGGGCGCTTTTTCCTGCCGCGGGCGCGCAGCCATGACTGAACTCGTCGCCCCGGAAGGCCACGCCATCATCGGCGGCTATCACGCCGATCCTTTCCGTTATCTGGGACCGCATATCGACCACGGCGCCCCGATCGTGCGGGCGTTCCTGCCGGGCGCCCGCCAGGTGCGGGTGCGCTTTGCCGACGGCCAGGAGGGCGAGCTCAAGCGCATCCATGACGCCGGGCTGTTTGCCGGGCGGGTGCCGTCCGGCGGGCGCGACTACCGCCTGCTGGCCCGCTGGGGCCAGCGCGATCCGGTCGAGGTCGAGGACCCGTACCGGTTCGCGCCCGTGTTCTCCGACCTCGACCTCTATCTGCTGGGCGAGGGCACCCACCTGCAGATCTACGACAAGCTCGGCGCCCATACGATGGTGCACGAGGGCGTCGCCGGGGTGGCTTTCGGGGTTTTCGCGCCGAATGCCCGCCGGGTCAGCGTGGTCGGCGACTTCAACTTCTGGGACGGCCGCCGCCATGCCATGCGGGTGCGCGGCAACGGCTTCTGGGAGATCTTCATTCCGGACGTCAAGGCCGGCGACAAGTACAAGTTCGAGATCGTCGGGCCACACCAGTCGGCCCCGATGCTGAAATCCGACCCTTACGCCTTCTCGGCCGAGGTGCGTCCGCTGACCGCCTCGGTGGTCGTCGATCCGTCGACGCTGCCGCCGATCATGCCGGGGCCGGCCGGCATCAACCGGCTCGATGCGCCGATCTCGATCTACGAGGTCCATCTCGGCTCGTGGCGGCGCAATCCGTATCTCAACAATTCCTGGCTGACCTATCGCGAGCTCGCCGAGCAGCTTCCGCCCTATGTGGCCGAGATGGGCTTCACCCATGTCGAGCTCTTGCCGATCGCCGAGCACCCGTTCGACGCGTCCTGGGGCTACCAGCCGATTGGCCTCTATGCCCCGACCAGCCGGTTCGGCACGCCGCACGACTTCGCCATCTTCGTCGACGCCTGCCACAAGCACGGCATCGGCGTGATCCTCGACTGGGTGCCGGGGCACTTCCCGGACGACGCCCACGGACTCGCCAATTTCGACGGCACGGCGCTCTACGAGCATGCCAACGCCATGCAGGGCCGCCACCTCGACTGGAACACGCTGATCTACAATTTCGGCCGGCGCGAGGTGGCGAACTTCATCGTCGCCAATGCGCTGTTCTGGATGGACCGCTACAAGGTCGACGGGCTGCGCGTCGACGCCGTCGCCTCGATGCTGTATCTCGACTACAGCCGGCCCGAGGGCGGCTGGATCCCGAACAAGTACGGCGGCCGCGAGAACCTGGAGGCGATCGACCTCCTGCGCCGCTTCAACACCGAGGTGTTCGGCCGCTTCCCCAACACCACCACGATGGCAGAGGAATCCACCGCCTGGCCGCTGGTCTCGCGCCCGGCCGATGTCGGCGGGCTCGGCTTCGGCTACAAGTGGAACATGGGGTGGATGCACGACACCCTGCGCTACATCGCCAAGGATCCGATCTACCGCCAGCACCACCACAACGACGTCACCTTCGGGATGCTGTATGCGTTCTTCGAGAACTTCGTGCTGCCGCTCTCCCACGACGAGGTGGTGCACGGGAAGGGCTCGATCTTCGGCCGCATGCCGGGCGACCGCTGGCAGCGCTTCGCCAATCTACGCGCCTACTACACCTTCATGTTCGGCCACCCCGGCAAGAAGCTGATGTTCATGGGCGGCGAGTTCGCCCAGGAGCGCGAGTGGACGCACGACCACAGCCTCGACTGGCACCTGCTCGAGAACAAGGAGCACGCCGGCATCAAGGACCTGATCCGCGACCTCAACCGCCTCTACAAGACTCTGCCGGCGCTGCATCAGCTCGAGTCCGAGCCGGGCGGCTTCGAGTGGGTCGTGGTCGACGACGCCGCCGCGAGCGTGTTCGCCTGGCTGCGCCGCGGCCGCGAGCCGGGCTCCGTCTGTCTCGTCGCCCTCAACTTCACGCCGACGCCGCGCCCGAGCTATCGCATGCGGGTGCCGTTCGGCGGCGGCTGGCGCGAGGTGTTCAACAGCGACGCCGAGATCTACGGCGGCAGCAACATGGGCAACGGCGGGCGCCTCCAGGCCGAGGAGACCGAGCACGGCGCCATGCTGGACCTGGTCCTGCCGCCGCTCGCCGGGATCATCCTGGTCCCGGAGAACTGACGCCATGCGGGTGGAGCCGGGCGCGCCGTATCCAATCGGCGCGACGTGGGATGGCCGCGGGACCAACTTCGCGATCTTCTCGGCCAATGCCGAGAAGATCGAGCTGTGCCTGTTCGATCAGAGTGGCCGTCGTGAGGTCGAGCGAGTCGTCCTGCCCGTCTGCACGGAGGACATCTGGCACGCCTATCTGCCGCAGGTCGTGCCGGGCCAGGTCTACGGCTACCGTGTCTACGGGCCGTACGACCCGGAGCGCGGCCACCGCTTCAACCACCACAAGCTGCTGCTCGATCCCTACGCCAAGCGGCTGACCGGGCATTTCGTGTGGAGCGACGCGCATTTCGCCTATCGCATGCGCAGCGCCCGCGGCGACCTCTCCTTCGACAAGCGCGACAATGCCCGCGGCGTTCCCAAGGCCGTCGTCGTCGACGACGCCTTCACCTGGGGGCACGACCGCCATCCCGGGACGCCTTGGCATTCCACCATCGTGTACGAGGCGCATGTCCGTGGCCTGACGATGCAGCGCAAGGACGTGCCGGCCAATCTGCGCGGCACCTTCCGCGGCCTTTCGGCGCCGACCATGATCGAGCACATGAAGCGGCTCGGCGTCACCGCGATCGAGCTCCTGCCGGTGCACGCCTTCGTCGACGAGCGCATGCTGGTCGAGAGGGGCCTGCGCCAGTACTGGGGCTACGGCACCGTCGGCTTCTTCGCGCCGGAGCCGCGCTACGGTGCGCCCGACACCGGGCTCGAGGAGTTCAAGGCGACGGTCGGCCAGCTCCACGAGGCCGGCATCGAGGTCATTCTCGACGTCGTCTACAACCACACCGGCGAAGGCAATCACCTCGGGCCGACGCTGTCGTTCCGCGGCATCGACAACGCCTCGTACTATTGGCTGCGGCCGAACGCGCCGCGCTACTACGACGACTTCACCGGCACGGGCAACTCGCTGAACCTGACCCATCCGCGCGTCCTGCAGATGGTGATGGACTCGCTGCGCTACTGGGTCGAGCAGTGCCATGTCGACGGCTTCCGCTTCGACCTCGCGACCGTGCTGGGACGCGAGCCGCACGGCTTCGACCCGACCTCGGGCTTCTTCGCCGCGGTCAGCCAGGACCCGGTGATGGCGCGCGTGAAGCTGATCGCCGAGCCCTGGGACATCGGCCTGGGCGGCTATCAGCTCGGCGGCTTCCCGCCCGGCTGGTCGGAATGGAACGATCAGTACCGCCGCACCGTGCGCTCGTTCTGGCGCGGCGATGCCAACCAGATCCGCGACCTCGCCGCCCGCAAGACCGGCTCGGCCGACCGCTTCAAGTATCGTCGGCGGCTGCCGCGGGCCAGCATCAACCACGTGACGGTGCATGACGGCTTCACGCTCGCCGATCTGGTGAGCTACTCGCAAAAGCACAACGAAGCGAACGGCGAGGGCAATCGCGACGGCTCCGACGACAATCTCAGCGCCAACTGGGGCGTCGAGGGGCCGACTGCCGACAAGGCGGTGCTGGAGGTCCGCCGCCGCGTCCGCCGCGCCATGCTGGCGACGCTGTTCCTCGCCCAGGGCGTGCCGCTGTTGCTGGCCGGTGACGAGGTCGGCAACTCGCAGAACGGCAACAACAACCCGTATTGCCAGGACAACGAGGTCGGCTGGGTCGACTGGTCCGGCCTCGGCCGCGACGGCGACGACGTGACGTCGCTGATCGAGGCGCTCACGGCCCTGCGCCGCGACTATCCGCAACTCCACGGCCGCCGCTGGCTGGTCGGCCGGCGCGGCGACCAGTACGACATCAAATGGCTGACCCCGGGTGGAACCGAGATGGACGGCGCGGATTGGGCCTTCGAGGAGGCGCGCTTCCTGTCCTACGTGCTCGCGCCGCTCGACACCTCGGGGGCCCCTTTGCTGATCGTGCTCAACGCTGCCGCCCAAGCGGTCGATATCACCCTGCCGAATTGGCCGAAATGCACCGGCTGGTCCCGCATCCTCGCCACCGCGGCGCCGGATCCTGGCCACCAGGAGCCGCCCGTGAAGCCGGGCCAGACGCTCGCGGCCCCCTCGCACTCCGTCATGGTGTTCGCGGGAACCGGATGACGCCTGCGCGGGTTTGATCCGTCCTTGGTGACGAGGACGCGCTCCCGCGGCAGTCTTCGCAACTCTGCTCGATGGTTCCTCGAGCGCGACCGTGCTCGCGCGCGATCGAGGTCGTGTGGGGGACGGTGGAACGCCCCGATATCGCCGCCGGGGTGGTGTAATGCGGGATCCGGGTGATCAGCTCGGATCCAGGGCAACTGACGTCTGCGCTCGGCGCCTGCCCCCACCCCCGACCCCTCCCCGCCGCTTTGCGGGGGGAGGGGAGCCGCAGCGCCTCTGCTCCCCTCCCCCCGCTAGCGAAGCGAGTGGCGGGGAGGGGTCGGGGGTGGGGGGCAGCAGTCGAACTGATCAGCCGGAACGCTTATATGATCAGAACATTTCCGGTCGTGGAGAGAGACGCCGAATGCCGCCAATCGTTCCGACCGCGACCTATCGGCTGCAGCTTTCCGCCAAATTCGGCTTCGACGACGCTGCCGCGCTGGTGCCGTATCTGACATCGCTCGGCGTCAGCCATCTCTACGCCTCGCCTTTCCTGAAGGCGCGCGCCGGCTCGACGCACGGCTACGATATCGTCGACCACGACGCACTCAATCCCGAGTTCGGGGGCGACGATGCGTTCGAGCGTCTGTCGGAGGCGCTCGCAAAGGCCGACATCGGCCTCATTCTCGACTTCGTGCCGAACCATATGGGCATCGGCTATTCCGACAATGCGTGGTGGCTCGACGTGCTCGAATGGGGCCAGCGGTCGCCGCACGCCGCCTCCTTCGACATCGCATGGGAGACGCTGCCCTACCGGCCGCAGGGCGGGCTCCTGATCCCGATCCTCGGCAAGTCCTACGGCGAGGCGCTGGACGACGGTGACCTCGTTCTCAAATACGACGCCGAGCAGGGCAGCTTCTCGGTCTGGTATTTCGACCATCGCCTGCCGATCCGCCCCAACCGCTACGGCGACATCCTCAAGACCGTGGTGGCGGAGGCGGGCGCCGCCGGCACCGAGGCGGGCCGCCGGCTGCTCGACCTCGCCGACCGCTTTCCGGATCCGAACGAGCCGACCCGCGAGCACGCGCCCGCCTTCAAGGCCGAGCTCGCGGCCGTCACGGGCGGCGCGGACGTGGTCGAGCGCGGCCTTGCCGCCTACCGGCCGGGCGCCAACGATTCCGCGCGGCTGCATCGCCTGCTCGAGCGTCAGCATTACCGCGTGGCGCATTGGCGTGTCGCCTTCACGGAGATCAACTACCGGCGCTTCTTCGACATCAACGATCTCGCCGGCATCAGGGTCGAGCATCTGCCGACCTTCAACGCCGCGCACCGCCGCGTGCTCGAGCTGATCCGCACCGGCCGCCTGCACGGGCTGCGGCTCGATCACGTCGACGGGCTTCTCGATCCCATCCAGTACTCGCGCCGGCTGGCGCGCGTCGTGCGCGTCGTGCGGCCCGGTCCGGCGCGTGCGCAGCCGTTCTATATCGTCGCGGAAAAGATCCTCGCCGAGGGCGAGCCGATGCCGGCGCTGCCCGGCGTCGCCGGGACCACGGGCTACGACGTGCTCAACGTGATCAGCCGGGTGCTGCTCGACGAGGCCGGCATGCCGCGGCTCGACGCGCTCTACCGCGACATTCTGGGCGAGCGGCAGAATTTCGAGGCGATCGTCGAGAGCGCCAAGGTGCGCGTGCTCGAGACCCTGCTGGCGAGCGAATTCACGGTGCTGTGCCGGTTGCTCGCGCGCATCGCCGCCGGCCATTGGAGGAGCCGCGACTTCACGTTCGAGCGCCTGCGCGCCGCGCTGCTCGGCTACATGGTGCACTTCCCGGTCTACCGCACCTATATCGGCGGCGGCCACGTCTCGGACGACGACCGCGCCCTGATCGTCGAGACGATCTTCCGCGCCAGCGCGCGCTGGTTCGGCCCGGACACCGGGGTCCTCGACTTCCTGCAAGACGTCTTGACCCTCGATCTGATCGCGCCCGGCCGCGTCGGTTACAGCTCGGCCCGCGTGAAGCACTTCTCCGGCAAGGTACAGCAGCTCACCGGGCCCGTGATGGCGAAGGCGCTGGAGGACACCGCCTTCTATCGCTACCACCGGCTGCTCGCGCTCAACGAGGTGGGCGGCGAGCCGGTGCTGCCGGCGCTGTCGCCCGGCGAGTTCGACTATCGCATGCGGGCGCGCCTCGAGACGCCGCACGCCATGACGACGACCGCGACCCACGACACCAAGCGCGGCGAGGATGCGCGCATGCGCATCCTGGCGATCGCCGAGCTCGCCGAGGACTTCGACGCCTCCGTGCGTCGCTGGCGGAATCTCAACGAGTCCCTGCTGACCTGGAAGCCGCGCCGCGCGCCCTCCGACGCGCACGAATACATGCTCTACCAAGCGCTGATCGGAGTCTGGCCGCAGGGCGGCGCCGACGCCGCGCTGATCGAGCGGATGCAGACCTATGCGGTCAAGGCGCTGCGCGAGGGCAAGCAGGAGACGAGCTGGCATAATCCCAACGACGCCTACGAGGGCGCCGTCACCAGGTTCGTCGCCGGCCTGCTCGACCCCGAGGTGTCGCGCGAGTTTCTCGAGGATTTCGCCGGCTTCGCCCGTCGCACCGCGCTGCTCGGCGCCCTGAACAGCCTCTCGCAGCTCGCCCTCAAGGCGACCATTCCGGGCGTGCCCGACATCTATCAGGGCACCGAGTTCTGGGACCTGTCGCTGGTCGATCCGGACAATCGCCGCGCCGTCGACTTCGCCGCGCGCCGTGCTGCGCTCGACGCGGTCGACGATGTGCCCGACTGGGACGGACTCGCCGCCGCCTGGCCGGATGGCCGCATCAAGCTCGCGCTGACCCGCCGGCTGCTGGCGCTGCGGCGGACGCTGCCGCATCTGTTCGCCAACGGCGGCTATCGGCCCGTCCCGGTCGAGGGGCCGCAGGCCGGCCACGTGCTCGCCTTCGCCCGCACCGGGCGGCGCGAGGCCGTGATCGTCGTGGTCGGCCGCCATTTCGCCCCGCTCACCGACGGCGGACGGCGCTGGCTCGATCCGGCGGCGCTCGACGCCACCGTCGTTCTCGACGCTTACGCGGTGCGCAGCGACGTGTTGCGGCCCGGCATGGCGCCGCCGTCGGGCCGCGTGCCGGCTGGTGCGCTGCTCGGGCCGCTGCCGGTCGCGGTGCTGCGCGCCGGCGATGCGCAGCGTGGAACCGGCCGGAGGTCGCGTTAGCGCTTACGCCTGTCACGCCGCGGGACTATCATCGCGACTCGCGGGACGTCGCCGAGGCGGGACCGTGTCGGCGTCCATACGGTTCTCGAACCGACCAGCGAGGAGACGACGATGCACGACCACGAGCAGCGCGTGCGCGAACGCGCTTATCAGATCTGGCAGGAGCAGGGCTGTCCCGAGGGGCAGGCCGATGCCCATTGGGAGCTCGCCCGGGAGCTGGTGGCGATCGAGGAGAATCACCGTCTGGCGCTGGTGCCGGTCTATCGCGATCCGGAGGATCCCACGATCGCGGCCGACCGGGTGGAACCGGCCGGCCCCGCCGCCGCGGAAGGCGAGCTGCCGACTCTGACGGACGAGGGCGAGCAGACCTATCCGCCGAGCCGCGAAGCCGAGCAGGTCGCCCGTGAGTCGCATCCGCCGGACGATCTCCGGGCGGCGAGCTGACGCGTCCGTTTGCCGGCTGCCCGACAAGCTGGAGCGTCGTGCCCCGCGCCGGCGGGGCACCCAGTACGCCGAGAGACGCCGATAGAGCTCATACGGCCAAGTCTTCACAGGATCGCCCGCCTTCGCGGGCGAAGACGGCCGAGGTCGCCGGGTATCTCCATCTTCATGTCCTCACCCATCGAAGACCATGCCCTGATCGGCGACTGCGAGACAGCCGCGCTGGTCGACCGCACCGGCGCGATCGTCTGGCTGTGCTGGCCACGCTTCGATTCCGACGCCTGCTTCGCGGCGCTGCTCGGAGGGCCCGAGAACGGCCACTGGCGCATCGTGCCGCGTGATCCGACCGCCGCGCGTGACGCGCCGCTATCGCGACTCGACCCTGATTCTGTTCGCGCTGATGAACGGCGGCTATTTCCACGAGGCCCAGGCGTGGCGCGACTGGCTGGTGCGCGCCGTCGCCGGCAGCCCGGATCAGCTCCAGATCATGTACGGGCTCGCGGGCGAGCGGCGCCTCACCGAATGGGAGGTGCCGTGGCTCGCCGGCTACGAGGGCTCGAAGCCGGTCCGCATCGGCAACGCCGCGCACGGCCAGCTCCAGCTCGACGTGTTCGGCGAGGTGATGGGGACGTTTCACAATGCGCGGCGGGGCGGCCTCGCCCCGAGCGCCTCCGGCTGGGACCTGCAGGTGAAGCTGCTCGAGCATCTCGAGAGGGTCTGGGGCGAGCCCGACGAGGGCCTGTGGGAGGTGCGCGGGCCGCGCCGGCATTTCACCTTCTCCAAGGTGATGTGCTGGGTCGCCTACGACCGCGCCATCGCCAGCGCCGAGCTGTACGGCCTGCCGGGGCCGGTGGAGCATTGGAAAGCGTTGCGCGAGCAGATTCACGCGCATGTCTGCGCCCGCGGCGTCGACCCTGGGCGCGGCTGCTTCGTGCAGTCCTTCGGCTCGACGCAGCTCGACGCGAGCCTTCTGCTGCTGCCGAAGGCCGGCTTCCTGCCGGTCGACGACCCGCGCATCGCCGCCACCATCGCGGCCGTCGAGCAGGACCTCCTGGAGGACGGCTTCGTGCTGCGCTATCGCACCGGGGCGTCCAGCGAAGGCCTGCCGCCCGGCGAGGGGGCCTTTCTCGCCTGCAGCTTCTGGCTCGCCGACGTCTATGTGCTGCAGCGGCGCGTCGACGAGGCGCAGGCGCTGTTCGAGCGCCTGCTGGCGCTGCGCAACGATGTCGGGCTCCTGGCCGAGGAATACGACGTCCGCGGCTGCCGCCAGCTCGGCAATTTCCCGCAGGCCTTCACGCATGTCGCGCTGGTCAACAGCGCCTACTATCTGCTCGCCGCCCGCCAGCCCGCGCCGAGCGAGCGGCGGGAGGCCCCGCCCTCGGGGGCGTGACGCCGAAGTCGTGACGTCGGCCTTCGTCGTCCCGGGGCGCCGCGCAGCGGCGAGCCCGGGATCCATAACCCCGGTCAGTGTGTATGGATTCCGGGCTCGCGGGCTTTCAGCCCGCGCCCCGGAATGACGGCGCGTGGCTCACCCCACAGGCTGCCTGGCCAACAGTCCGTCGAGCCAGGCGCGCACGTCGGCGGGGGCGTCGAAGCAACCGTCCACGCCGTCGATCCGGCGGCTGACCGAGAAGCCGATGCCGCGCATCGGCGGCAGGATCGGAAACACCCGCTCGTCGGTGACGTCGTCGCCGACGAACACGGGCCGGCGTCCCGCAAACGGGGCGATCCGCATCAGCTCGGCGACCGCGGTCGCCTTGTCGAAGGCGCTCGGCTTCACCTCGACGACGGCCATGCCGGGCAGGATTTCGAGCGGCAGCTCCGGAAACGACGCGCACACCGCGGCGACCATCTCGCGCACGGTCTCGCCCTTGTCGGGCGCGAGCCGGTAGTGGACGGCGAGCGAGTAGCCCTTGTCCTCGAGCAGGATGCCGGGGCCGATCTCGGCGATGGTGGCGAGCGTGCGCTTGAGCCGCGGATCGAGCCCGGGCGTGCGGTCGGGGTCGGCGGATGCGCCCGCCGCCGGCCGCAGCTCGGCGCCGTGGCCGCCGATCGCCGGCAGCTCCAGCGGCGCGAACAGGAGGTCGAGGCCGGCGAGGGGACGGCCGCTCACCAGCGCCAGCGCGCCGCCCGTGCGGGCGAGCAGGCCGGCGAGCGTCCGGCGCAGCGCCGGCGGCACCCACGCCTCGGACGGCGTCGGCGCGAAGTCGAGCAGCGTGCCGTCGATATCGAGCAGCAGGGCGACCTCGTCGAGGTCGACCATCGCCGCGGGCCGCACAGGCGTCATGGTCGCTCCGATCAGTCGACGGCGGCTCCCCGAAGCGCCGAGACCTGCAGGGTCGGCTCCTCGGGGCGCGTCGTCGGGTCGTCGATGTCGGGCGGCTGGTCGTGCCCGGGCGCCGGATCCTCGATCGGGCCGGGCTCGTCCTCGTCCGCCTCCGGATCATCGATCGGCCCGGGATCGGTCGCCCCGGGGCCGGGGTCCTCGATGGGCGGCCCGCGCCGGGGCGGTGCCATGGCGTGCCGCGGCGCCGGATCCTCGACCGTCAGGGAAGAAAGGGTTTCTTGCACGCGGGTCCGTCCGAATCAGGGTCGCGGCGAGCAAGATCGGGCCGCGCCGCCGATGCTTTTACAACGGGGCGTGACCCGGAACGTTCCTGGGTCGGAGCGCCTGCACGACCAAAAGCGAAGGCGGATAAGCCCGGAGCAGGGGCGTGCATTTGTGCGTGATCTGTTTGATATCGAGGTGTGATCCGCTCGGATCATCCGCAAAAAATCATTTCCGCAATCATCTGGGCGCAATCATCGGCTCGCGATAACTTGGGCAATACCTGACGCAGTGTCGTGCGCGGCGGCGCATGGCGGCTCGCGTCACAAAAATTTAGTTAAAATCGCATCCTTTGCAAGAAATGCTTGAAACATCTCCAAGTTGTGCCACTAGTGTTTCGGTACCACAACAGCAGGGGCGACGACAGTGTCTTATCCCACTCCGGTGCGCGGCCAGGCTCCGGGTCGGTCCAAGGACGAGGGGGGGCTTCCGAGCAGCGGCGATCGGCTGCTCGCCGTGCTCGGGCTGTTCACGCTCGACCGTCCCGAATGGACCGTGGAAGAGGCGGCGGTGCAGCTCGGCGTGTCCGCGACGACCGCCTACCGCTATTTCAAGCGTCTCACCCGGGCCGGGCTGATCAGCCCGGTGTCCGGCGCGAGCTACACGCTCGGGCCCGCCATCATCCAGATGGACCGGCAGATCCAGCTCTGCGATCCGATGCTGAAGGTGGCCCGCGACGTGATGAGCGAGCTGATCGAGCACGCCTCCGAGGGCGGCGCGGTGCTGCTGTGCCGGCTGTTCCACGACCGCGTGATGTGCGTCCATCAGGAGATGGGGCGCGGCCCGCAGGAGCCGATCGTGTTCCAGCGCGGACGGCCGATGCCGCTGTTCCGCGGCGCCACCTCCAAGATCATTCTGGCCCACCTGCCGAACCGCACCCTGAAGTCGCTGTACGCCGCGAACGCGCCGGAGATCGCCTCGGCCGGGCTCGGCCAGAGCTGGGACGATTTCCGCCGGCACCTCGCCGCGTTCCGCCGTGCCGGCTATGCGGCGGCCTCCGGCGACGTCGACCAGGTCCGCGCCGCCATCGCCGCACCGGTGTTCGGACAGCGCCGCGCCGTGCTGGGCAGCATCAGCTTCCTGGTGCCCAAGGCACGCTACGACGAGGCACTGCGCGCTCGGCTGGCGCCCAACGTCATCGCGGCAGCCCGCGACATCGAGACCGCCATGCAGGCGGGATCGTCGGAGGGGCAGGCGAGTCGCCCGCGCGTGCGCGTCGCCCGCTGAGCGGACGGTTTCGAGCGAATGCTCCTCACCGCCCGGTGCGCAAGCGGGCGATCAGCTCCGGGGTCGGATAGGAGTCGGCCGGCAGGCCGAGCTTCATCTGCGCCTGCTTGATGGCCGCGCGGGTGCCGCTGCCGATCTTGCCGTCCGGAATGCCGCCCTGAAAGCCGGCGCGGTTGAGCAGCTCCTGCAGCTCCTTCGCCTCCTCCTGGCTCAGCACCGGAATGCCGGGCGCGCCGCGATACATCGGCGGTGCTCCGGCGAGCCGAGTCGCGTAATAGGCGGCCGTGGTCGCGTAGACCAGCGAGGCGTTCCACTTCAGGTAGGCCTGGAAGTTCGGATAGACCAGGAAGGCCGGACCGAGCCGCCCCATCGGCAGCAGCAGCGACGCCGGCGGGCCGCCGGCCGGCAACGGCTTGCCGTCACGCAGCGTCACACCCCATTCGCCCCATTTCGCGTGCGGGTGCTGGATGGCGAGATCAGCCTGATCCCACGGCATGCTGGCCGGGACCTTCACCTCGCGCAGCCAAGGCTCGCCGCGCCGCCAGCCGAGCTCCTGGAGATAGCTGGCGCTCGAGCCGATCACGTCGGGCACGCTCTTCAGCAGGTTGCGGTGGCCGTCGCCGTCCCAGTCGATGGCGTGCTTCATGTATTCGGACGGCATCATCTGGGTCTGGCCGAGCTCGCCGGCCCACGAGCCGATCATCTCGGCCGGCTGCAGGTCGCCGCGCTCGATCATCCGCAGGGCGTCGAACAGGTGGCCGCGGAACATCTCCGAGCGACGGCAGTCATAGGCGAGCGTCGCCAGCGAGCGGATCGCGTGGTCCTTGCCCATGTCGCCCCCGAAGTCGCTCTCCAGGCCCCAGAAGGCGACGATGATCGGGGCCGGCACGCCGAACTGCTTCTCGGCCCGGGCGAACAGGGCGGCATGCTTGCCGATCTGCTCGGCGCCTTTCTGCAGCCGGTAGGCCGGCAACGTCTTGTCGGAGAACTGCAGGAAGCTCTGGGCGAAGAATTTCTGGCCGCGATCGATGTTCACGATGCGCTGGTCGTAGACCAGATAGGGCGAGGCCGCCGCGATGGCGTTGCGCGAAATCCCTTGCTGGATCGCCTCCTGCTTGAACCGCTCGAGCCAGCTTTCGAAGCTGCCGGTGGTGCGGCACGGCGCCTGGGCCAGCGCCGCGCCGGAGCCGAGGACGCCGACCGCCAGAATCACCGCGGCGGCGATCGCCGCACCCCTCAGGCTGCGCCGTGCCGGCGCTGCGACCTCACCCGCGATCATCTGCAACCTCCTGCCGCCATGCGGCACCGGCCCGCAGCCGCGTCCGCCGACGTCCCCGAGCCATCCGTGGTGTGTGCTGGACAACAAAACTGTCAAGGAAGCTTGTCGAATCCGTCGCCGAATCCTTTGAGGCTCATCGGAAAGCCGATGCCTTCCTCGGGCGTCTGGAAGATGAAGAAGGTGGCGGTCTGGCCGCTGCGGAACTGCTTGATCAGATTTTCGTCCATGACGACCTCGGCGTAGCAGCCGCGCGGCAGGCAGCGCACGAAGCCGGCGCGACCGACATCGGCATTGTCGACCTTGAGGCCGAGGCCGGCCGGCAGCAGCACGCCGAGCGGCGCCTGCACGCGCATCAGCCGGGTCTTCTGGTCGGCGGTGCGCAGCACCAGCACGGTCAGGCCGACATTGGCGCGGTCCTCGGCGACCACGCTCTGGAACAGCGCACACTGCTCGCTCTGGGCGCCCGGCGGCGTCTCGCAGCGGATCTGCCAGTCGGCGTGGACCGAGCGCACCGCGCCCTGCGCGGCGGCGGCGGAGACGAGGGCGGCGCTCGCCGTGACGGCGAGCACGAATCGCAGCACGAGGGACGGCAGCCCTCGGCGCGCAGCCGCCAATTGTTTCGAGAACGCACCCATCGCGGGCTCCCTGGTCGGACGGTGCGGCGGATCCTCGTCCGCGGCGCCGCCCCAGAATCGAAGGACGAGCGTGACTAAGGTCTTGATACGGAATCACGCCGTCTGTGTACACGGTCGCGCCGTCAAAGGCGCTTGTCGGTTTGCTTCACGTCCTCGTCCGCGGCGGGTGCCGACAGTCGGCTGGCGGCTCGTTTCGCACCTGCGTCGATTCCGTGCGCATCGCCCCATGAGGCACATTGCGAGTAGGGCGGAAGTGTGGTTTGAAAGGTTCAATCGCGGTGCATACCCCCGGTGCCGTCGAGGCCGTCCGCAGATGCGCCCTTCGTGTGCGCCGCGGAACCTCCTGACTTCATCCGGTTTTGGATCCGTGCTTTTCGCCGCCTCGCGTGCGCAGCCCCGGCAGGTGTTGCGGATGCCCGTCAACCGACGAAGGAGCAGAGACCACGATGCAGGGAGTTCTCCGGTTGCTTTGCGTGGCGCTCGCCACCGCCGCCTTGCTCACCATCGGTGGGTCCGCCTGGGCCGGCCTCGGCCAGCCCTCGCCGTGGCAGCTCGGCATGCAGCAACCGGCGGCCCCGGTGATGACCGACGTGGTGTGGTTCCACACCCTGCTGCTGTGGATCATCGCGGCGGTCGTCGCGCTCGTCCTCGTGCTGCTGATCGTCGTTACGGTGCGCTTCAATGCGCGCGCCAACCCGACGCCGTCGCGCACCACCCACAACACGCTGATCGAGGTGATCTGGACCGTGGTGCCGGTGATCATCCTGGTGGTCATCGCGGTGCCCTCTTTCCGCATCATGTTCGTGCAGCTCAACACCCCGCAGGCGGACATCACCGTCAAGGCCACCGGCAAGCAGTGGTATTGGAGCTACGCCTATCCGGACAACGGCAAGTTCGAGTTCGATTCGCTGATGGTTCCCGACGCCGAGCTCAAGCCGAGCCAGCCGCGGCTGCTGTCGGTCGACAACGAGATGGTGGTTCCGGTCGGCAAGGTCGTGCGCGTTCAGGTCACCGGCGCCGACGTGATCCACTCCTTCGCAGTACCGTCCTTCGGCGTGAAGATGGACGGAATCCCGGGCCGCCTGAACGAGACCTGGTTCAAGGCCGAGCGCGAGGGCATGTATTACGGGCAGTGCTCCGAGCTGTGCGGCCGCGACCACGCCTTCATGCCGATCGCCGTGCGGGTGGTCAGCGAGCAGGCCTTCACGGCCTGGGTCGAGGACGCCAAGAAGAAGTTCGCCGCGAGCCCGTTCCCGGCGCCGTCTCCGGCGCCCGTGGCGGTCGCCGCCGCACCCCGGATCACCGATTGAGCCGGTTCGCCGCGCGCCGGCCGCGCGGCGGCAGCCCCGACGACTCGAGGAACCGACCATGGATGCGACCGTAACGGCTCACGACACCCACGCGCACGGCCACCCGACCGGCTGGCGACGCTACGTCTACTCGACGAACCACAAGGACATCGGCACGATGTACCTGGTGTTCGCCATGATGGCCGGCGTCGTCGGGGCCTTGCTGTCGATCGGCATCCGGCTCGAGCTGCAGAACCCGGGCATGCAGTTCTTCGCCTCGGCCCACACCTTCAACGTCTTCACCACGGCGCACGGTCTCATCATGGTGTTCTTCATGGTGATGCCGGCGCTGATCGGCGGCTTCGGCAACTGGATCGTGCCGCTGATGATCGGGGCGCCCGACATGGCGTTTCCGCGCATGAACAACATCTCGTTCTGGCTGCTGCCGGCGGCCTTCACGCTGCTGCTGATGTCCTTGTTCGTCGAGGGCGAGCCCGGCGCCAACGGCGTCGGCGCCGGCTGGACCATCTACGCGCCGCTGTCGACGCTCGGCCATCCGGGCCCGGCCGTCGACTTCGCCATCCTGTCGCTGCATCTCGCCGGCGCCTCGTCGATCCTCGGCGCCATCAACTTCATCACCACGATCTTCAACATGCGCGCGCCTGGCATGACGCTGCACAAGATGCCGCTGTTCGTGTGGTCGATCCTGGTGACGGCGTTCCTGCTGCTGCTGGCCCTGCCGGTGCTGGCCGGCGCCATCACGATGCTGCTGACCGACCGCAATTTCGGCACCGCCTTCTTCGCCCCCGAGGCCGGCGGCGACCCGGTGCTGTTCCAGCATCTGTTCTGGTTCTTCGGGCACCCCGAGGTCTACATCATGATCCTGCCGGGCTTCGGGATCATCAGCCAGATCGTCGCGACCTTCTCGAAGAAGCCGGTGTTCGGCTATCTCGGCATGGCCTACGCCATGGTGTCGATCGGCTTCATCGGCTTCATCGTGTGGGCCCACCACATGTACGTGGTCGGCCTCTCGACCGGCACCCAGGCCTATTTCGTCGCCGCCACGATGGTGATCGCGGTGCCGACCGGCATCAAGATCTTCTCGTGGATAGCCACCATGTGGGGTGGCTCGATCGAGTTCCGCACCCCGATGCTGTGGACCTTCGGCTTCATCTTCCTGTTCACGGTCGGCGGCGTCACCGGCGTCGTGCTGGCCAACGCCTCGGTCGACCGGCTGCTCACCGACACCTATTACGTGGTGGCGCATTTCCACTATGTGCTGTCGCTCGGCGCCGTCTTCACCATCTTCGCCGGCTGGTACTACTGGTTCCCGAAGTTCACCGGCTACATGTACGAGGAGTGGCTCGGCAAGCTGCACTTCTGGGTCACGTTCGTCGGCGTGAATTTGTTGTTCTTCCCGCAGCACTTCCTCGGGCTCGCCGGCATGCCGCGCCGGATCGCCGACTATCCGGACGCCTTCCACGGCTGGAACATGGTGTCGTCGATCGGCTCCTACATCTCCGGCGTCGCGGTGCTGATCTTCTTTGTCGGCGTCGCGCGCGCCTTTCTGCGCAAGGAACACGCCGCCGGGAACCCGTGGGGCGCCGGCGCGACGACGCTGGAATGGACGCTTCCGTCGCCGCCGCCGTTCCACCAGTTCGAAGTGCTGCCGCGCATTCGCTGATGCGCCTCGCATGAGACGGACCGGCGGTGCGCCGCCGGTTTTTCGCGCGTCGCCGCTTCTACACCGACGCTGAGATCCGACTGCCGAGTACGAGCTCCCCCGCATGTCCCTCGCCACCGACGGCGCCGATCTGTCACGTCCCGCTACCGCTCCCGGGCTGGCCCCCGCGATGGTCGCCGCCGTCGAGCCGAGCCTCGCCGAGGTGCGCGACTACGTGGCGCTGATGAAGCCGCGGGTGATGTCGCTCGTGGTGTTCACGGCGCTGGTCGGCATGATGGTGGCCCCCGACCGGCTGCATCCGGTGCTCGGCTTTGCGGCGCTCCTCTGCATCGCGGTCGGCGCCGGCGCCGCCGGTGCGCTCAACATGTGGTGGGACGCCGACATCGACGCCGTGATGACCCGCACGGCGTGCCGCCCGATCCCGGCCGGGCGGGTGACGCAGGGGGAGGCGCTCGCCTTCGGGCTCACGCTCGCGGTCGGCTCGGTCGCCGTGCTCGGCCTCGTCGCCGGCTGGCTCGCGGCGGGTCTGCTCGCCTTCACGATCGTCTTTTATGCGGTCGTCTACTCGATGTGGCTGAAGCGGGCGACCTCGCAGAACATCGTCATCGGCGGCGCCGCCGGTGCCGTCCCGCCGATGATCGGCTGGGCGGCGGCGACCGGCGGCCTGACGGTCGAGCCGGTGCTGCTGTTCCTGATCATCTTCTTCTGGACGCCGCCGCACTTCTGGGCGCTGTCGCTGTGGCGCAGCGAGGACTATGCCCGCGCCGGCATCCCGATGCTGCCGGTCGTCTCCGGCGTCGCCGAGACCAAGCGGCAGATTCTTATCCACGCGGCCCTGCTGGCGCCGGTCGGCGTGTCGCCGTGGCTGCTCGGCAGCGCCGGCCTCCTGTATGGCGTCGTCGCGACGATCGCCGGCGCCAAGATGCTTTGGCTTTCCACGCGGCTCTGGCGCGCCGATGACGCCAAGGCGACCGACCGGCTCGCCAAAAAGCTGTTCGGCTTCTCGCTCTACTATCTGTTCGTGCTGTTCGCCGTGCTGCTGGTCGATCACTGGGTCGCACCCTATGTGTCGGCCGGCCTCGCCGCGATCGGTCTGGGAGGTGTGTCATGAGCGGACGCCCGTTGCGTCACGACGACGGCATCATCCTCACGCCGGAGCAGAAGCGCCGGCAACGCGCCCGCTCGGTCGCCATCGCGGTGGCGCTCGGCGCGCTGGTGGTCCTGTTCTACGCCATCACGATCGTCAAGCTCGGCCCCGGTGTGCTGAACCGGCCGCTGTGAGGAGGGCGCCGTGAACACCCCCGCCGCACCCGCCTCTGGATCGCCGTCCGCCCGAGCCGAACGGCCGGCCGCCACATCGCGCCAGCGCCGCGACATCGCGGTGGCGCTCGCCTGCGGCGTCTTCGTCGGGCTGATGGTCGGGGCGGCCTTCGCGGCGGTGCCGCTCTACTCCTGGTTCTGCAGCGTCACCGGCTTCGGCGGCACCCCGCAGGTGGCGACCGTCGGACCCGGCGAGGTGCTCGATCGCCGCATCACGGTGCGGTTCGATGCCAATATCAGCCGCGGCCTGCCGTGGCGGTTCGCACCCGAGGCGACGAGCGTCGAGGTCAGGCTCGGCGAGGTGGTCACGGTCTACTACACGGTCACCAACCAGGCGGCGCGCGAGACCTCGGGCACGGCGGCCTACAACGTGACGCCGACCCAGACGGGTGCCTACTTCTCCAAGATCAACTGCTTCTGCTTCACCGAGCAGCGCCTGAAGGCGGGCGAGACGCGCGAGATGGCGGTGGTGTTCTTCGTCGATCCGGCGCTCGCCAAGGACGCCGACCAGAACGACCTCAACACCATCACGTTGTCCTACACGTTCTACCCGACCCGCGAGCCGGCCGCGGCCCGCACGGGCGGGTCCTGACCACCGACTTTTCGCGACGGCGCGACAGCGCCTTCGCAACAGCGACGAGACCACCGACGAGACGACCGGCAACACGGAGGCGACGATGGCCGAGGCAACCGCCAAGCAGCACGACTATCATCTGGTCGATCCGAGCCCGTGGCCGGCGGTCGGATCGCTGTCCGCCTTCGTCATGGCGGTGGGCGCCATTTTCTGGATGCACAAGGCCTTCGCGGCGGCGCCGTGGATCTTCGCGCTCGGCGCGGCCGGGGTGCTCGGCACCATGGCGGGCTGGTGGCGCGACGTCATCAAGGAGGCCGAGCACGGCGGCTTCCACTCGCGCGTCGTCCAGATATCGCACCGCTACGGCATGATCCTGTTCATCGCCTCCGAGGTGATGTTCTTCGTCGCCTGGTTCTGGGCCTATTTCAACTCGGCCCTGTTCCCCGATGCGCACAACATGGTCACGCGCACCGATCTGTTCGGCGGCGTCTGGCCGCCCAAGGGCATCGAGACCTTCGATCCGTGGCACCTGCCGCTCTTGAACACGCTGATCCTGCTGACCTCGGGCACCACCGTCACCTGGGCCCACCATGCGCTGCTGCACGACGACCGGGAGGGCCTCAAATGGGGCCTGATCTGCACGGTCGCGCTCGGCCTGTGCTTCACCTCCGTGCAGGCCTTCGAGTACGCCCACGCCCACTTCGCCTTCTCGGGCAATGTGTATGGTGGGACCTTCTTCATGGCGACCGGTTTCCACGGCGCCCATGTGATCATCGGCACCATCTTCCTGACCGTCTGTCTCGCCCGCGCCTTCGCGGGCCACTTCACGCCGACCCAGCATCTCGGCTTCGAGTTCGCCGCCTGGTACTGGCACTTCGTCGACGTGGTGTGGCTGTTCCTGTTCGCCTGCATCTATGTGTGGGGCCATGGCGCCGGGGCGGCGGCGGGAGGACACTGAGACAGGATGGACGAGCGCACCGACCATCCGGCCATCTCGCACCCGCTCGCAGCGGGTCTGCGATGCCGCTGCCCGCGCTGCGGGCAGGGGCGGCTGTTCGCCGGCTTCCTCGGCGTCAGGCCGCATTGCGAGGTCTGCGGGCTCGACTTCGCCTTCATCGATTCGGGCGACGGGCCGGCCTTCTTCGTGATGTCGTTCTCCGGCTTCGTGGTGGTGGCCGCCGCGCTGATCACCGAGATCGTCTATCAGCCGCCGTTCTGGCTGCATGCGGTGCTGTGGCTGCCCCTGATCCTCATCACCACGCTGGCGCCGCTGCGTCCGCTCAAGGGCCTGATGATCGCGCTGCAGTTCCGTCACAAGGCGGCCGAGGGGAAGTTTCGCCCCGACGACGCGCCCTGACGATGCCATGACCCATTCAGCATCCACCGCGGCGCCGCGGCGCCGCCTGCTCGGTCCGGCCCTGATGTCGCTCGTCGGGGTCGCCGTGCTGATCGGGCTCGGCGTCTGGCAGCTCGAGCGCATGGCGTGGAAACGCGCCCTGATCGCCACCCTCACCGAGAGCCTGACTGCCGATCCGGTGCCGCTGCCGCCGCCTGCCGCCTGGCCGGGCCTGACCCGCGAGGCGATCGAGTTCCGCCGCGTGCGGCTCGCCGGGACGTTTCTCCACGACAAGGAGGCGCTGGTCTACGCCATCGGCTCCGGCTCGCGCACCGCGGCGGGCGGGCTCGGCTACCGGGTGTTCACGCCGCTCCGGCTCGACGGCGGCGCCCTGGTGATGGTCGACCGCGGCTTCGTGCCCGAGGCCGACAAGGCGCCGGAGGCGCGCGCGGCCGGGCAGGTGGCCGGTCCGGTCGAGATCGTCGCGGTGATGCGCTGGCCCGAGGCGCGGCCGATGTTCGCGCCCGCCGACGATCCGGCCCGCAACATGTGGTTCGCCCGCGATCCCGGCGTGATCGCCGCGGCCAAGGGCATCACGATCGCGCCCTTCTACGTCGAGCAGGAGTCGCCGCCGGCGCCGGGCGGCCTGCCGCGCGTCACCAGGCTGCAGCCGAACCTGCCCGACAACCACCTGCAATACGCGCTGACCTGGTTCAGCCTCGCCCTGGCGCTGGCCGTGATCTTTTTCCTATGGGCGCGCGGCAGAGGGCGTGCGGACCGCGGCGGCTGACGCCTTCGGCTCCCGCGTCCCGATACCGAGCCTTCCCGGACGACCGGGAGACCGGTACTAATCTGCCGACGTTCGGGCGCCGCGGGGCCTTCGACGCCCATCAGTCGAGATCGAGGGAGATACAGCATGAACAGGAGACATGTGCTGACGACCGCCGCTGCCCTGGCCGTCGTCGCGGGACCGGCCTTCGCCCAAGGTCACGCGGGCCACGACTCTCCATCGGGGCTGAACGCGCCGCTGGTGGCGGCCGCGACGAACTGCGTGCGGGCGGGCCTGGCATGCATCAACCACTGTTTCGACAGCCTGGCCGCCGGCGACACCAGCCTCGCCGCCTGCGCGCGGTCGGTCGATCAGATGAGCGCCGTGTGCGGCGCGCTCGCCAAGCTCGCGAGCGCGGGTTCGCCGCATCTCCCGGCCATGGCCAAGCTGGCGCAGGCGGTGTGCCTGGATTGCGAGAAGGAGTGCCGCAAGCACGCCGACCACCACGCGGTCTGCAAGGCGTGCGCCGATGCGTGTGCCGCCTGTGCCGAGGAATGCCGGAAGGTCGCGGCCTGACACGCAGGCGCAGCCTGACGCAGATGCGACCTGATGGTCCGAGACGCCGGCCTTCGGCCGCGTCTCGCGCCTGGGACGGACTAGGAGCAGAGGCGCTCCGCGTCCGACGAGCCGTGGCGCCTCAAAAATCCTTCAGCAGGCGCTCGATATAGTCGAGCTCGAGCTGCGGCCGCAGCGGATCGGCGAAGCGGCGGCGAAGCTCCTCTAGGATGCGTCGGGCGCGCTGCACGTCGATCTCGCCCGGCACCTTCACGGTGGTGTCGTCGCCGTAGTCGCGGCCGCGCAGCGGCCGGCCGAGCGGATCGGTATCCTGCCGGGCACGCGGCTGCCCCATGCGGCCGGGCTGGCCTTGGCCGGGCCCCTGGCCCATCTGCTGCTGGAGCTGCTGGGCGAGCCCCTGGGCGCCCTTGCGCAGCGCGTCGAGGGCGCGGCCCTGGCTGTCGACGGCGCCGTCCGCATTGCCCTGGCCGAGCTCGCCGGCGGCGTCGCCCATCGAGTCCTCGGCGCGGCCGAACTGGTCGCCGCCCGGCTGGTCGCCACCCGGTTGGTCACCCTTGCCGTCCTGCGGCTGGCCGAGCCCGCGCTGGCGAAGCTGCTCCATCAGCTTCTTGAGCTGGTCGCGCAGCCCCTGCTGGTTCTGCTGGAGCTGGCTGTAGTCGCTCGGGTCGCCCTGCTGCTGCTGGTCGCCCTGCTGCTGCTGGTCGCCCTGCTGGCCGCGGCGTCCGCGCTGGCCGCGTTGCCCGCGCTGGTCCTGCCCCTGCTGGAATGTCTTGTCGCGGAGCTGCTGCTGCTTGCGGATCATGTCGCCGAGCTCGTCGAGCGCCGACATCATGTCGTCGTCCATGTCGCCCTGCTGGCCCGGTCGGCCCATCTGCAGGTTCTCCATCATGGACTGGAGCTGGTCGAGCAACGCGCGCGCGGCGTCGCGGGCGCCCGAGCGGGCGAGCTGCTCGAGCCGGTCCAGCATGCTCTGCAGATCCTGCGAGCGGAGCTGGCGGGTGTTGGGGTCGAGCGGCCGCGCCATCTGCGGGTTCTTGCGGAGCTCCTCGGCGAGCGCCTGCATGAACTGCTGCATGGCGGCGCGCAGCTCCTCCATCAGCTTCTTGATCTCCTCCTCGCTGGCGCCGCGCTCCAGCGCCTGGCGCAGCGCCTCCTGGGCGTTGCGCAGCCGCGCCTCGGCGTCGGCCACGTTGCCGTCCTCGAGCTGGGTCGCCAGCGCCCACAGCTCGCGCACCACCTCGCGCAGCTCCTCGTCGCCCTTGGCCCGCGTCAGCGTCCAGAAGATCGAGCGCAGGCCAAGATAGGTGCCGGTCTCCGGCATGAAACGGTCGGGCGCGATGGTGAGCGCGTCGAGCGCCACCGCGACGCTGTCGCGGCTGTCGGCATCGAGCGCCAGGGTGCGGCGCTGCTCGATCAGGGCACGGGCGAGCGGCTTGACGAACAGCCGCTCGGGCAGCCGCACGTCGACCGCGGCGCTCTTGCCCACATTGTCGGCCTCGTCGCGGGCCGTCAGCGTCATGGTCACGTCGGAGCCGGCCCACGGGTTCTCGGTGAGGTCCTTGGTGGTCTGGCCGACGCCGTTGCGGGTGCGCGCCTGCGGCAGCACCAGGGTGAAGTCGGGCGGGTCGAACAGCGGCCGCGCCGCCGCGTCGGATGTCGTCGCGCCTTGCTTGGCCGCGAAGGTGGCGCGCGCCTCGATCACCCCGTAGTCGTCCTCGAGCTTGTAGGTGAGCTGCAGGGCGCCGCGCGCCTGCGGCTCCGGCTCCTTGGTGAGCGAGACGGTCGGCACGCGGTCGGGCGTCGCGTTGAAGGCCCAGGCGAGGTCGTGGCCGAGGCCGCGCACCGTCGCGGTGCCGCGCTCCTTGATGGTGAAGCGGCGCTCCTCGGCCCCGGCGGGCGCCTTGGTGGCCGGGTCGGCCGCCGCCTCGACGAGGCCGCCTGTGGTCGACACGTCGAGGCTCGCCTGGCCACTCGCCCGCACCACCAGCACGCTGCCGGCCGGCACCGTGACGGCGGCGAGCGCGCTCTGCACCGTTTCGCCCGGCCGCACGCCGGGCAGGATTACGGGGGGACGGCCCGTATAGACGGGCGGCGACACCCAGGCGTCGAGGCGGAAATTGCTCGGGATGGTGGCGCTCTGCCAATCGAACGCCGCGGCAATCCGCCGCATCCGGTCGCCGCCGGCCGAGACGAAGGAGACCGCGACCAGCAGCAGCACCAGCATGCGCACGGCCCACGGGTCGCGTCCGACCAGGCGCGGCGTCGGCAGGCCGACCCGGAAGGCGCGGGCGGCGGCGAGCGAGCGCTCGACATGGGCGCGCCACAGCGCCACCGACCAGGGATCGTCCGAGGGCGTCGCGATGGTGTCGGCGGCTGCCGTGGCGGGGCGATGGGCGAGGCCCGAATCGCGGTCGAGCCGGCCGAGCCCGATCGTCGTCGAGGGAAAGCGCAGGCGGGCGAGCGGCACCAGGGCGGCGATCAGCAGGCCGGCGAAGGCGAGGAGACCGACGGCGCGGCCGATCGGCGGCACCCACAACCCCCGGCCGAGCCTCGAGACCGGCGCTGACGCTTATACAAATCTCCGAGTCAGCG
>NZ_JACAAX010000053.1 GCF_013377085.1 Rhodoplanes sp.
ACATCGCGGTGCGATGTCCCTCATACGCAAAGGGACATCGCGGTGCGATGTCCCTCATACGCAAAGGGACATCGCGGTGCGATGTCCCTTGGTCCCCGCCGCCCGGAGCTGACCCGCAACCACCGTCGGCTTTCGCCTGGGGCTCGGGTCGGTTCGGACAGCGGGTCGAACAAAATAATACCGCCGAACTGCAGTCCGCACAGCCGCGGTTTCACGGAGGGGGTTTTGCGGACCTCGTTCGAAAATTGTCTCACGGCAATAAAAACGCGGCTGTCGACAAGATTACAAACAACATGAGAAGCGGGCTGCTCCGGCTAACCCGGAGCAGCCCGCGCTTGTGTCGACAGATCACGCGACCTGCAGGCCGTCCCGGCCGCCGCGCGCGGGCTTGACCGGCTCGGCCACCCAGGCCTCCTTGGCGAACCACTCGTGCGTGACCCGGCAGTGCGGGCAGAATGTTCGGCTGAAGAAGACCGGCATCGCAGCGAACGCCTCACGGCTCACAGGAATGTCGGTCGAGATGGCTCGCCCGGTCTCGGGGCAACGGATCATCAGCCTGCTCATCGCGAATCCTTTGTCTTGCGGGGGAAGCGACCAAGTACACGGCGCTTGCGAAGGAGAGACGAAAACCCCGTGACCATTTCGCGGCGTTGCGGCGGCAGGTGGCAGACGCCCCGATCGACACGGCGCGGCAGCAACGCCGCGCCGCGCCGGTGGCGCATCGATCATCGCCTTCATGGGTCGACAGGAATGACGGCGAAGCACCTGACGCGACCCGCCCGGTCGTGAGAACCGCGACCGAAAGAAGGCTCGGTTGCGCTGCTCGTGTGACGGCGCGCGGATCCGCGCGAGAAAGTGAGCGCCGGAAGCCTCGCCGAGACACCACGACGCGCGGCGGCGGCGACACCGAACTTTGTTCGATGCCTGCGCCGGCGGTAGAGTCGTTCGCGACTCGACTCCCTGCGAGGTGATGCCGTGACGGTGCGGCCGATCGTAAAATTCCCAGATTCGCGGCTTCGTGCCCGTGCCACGGATGTCGAAGCGTTCGACGACGATCTCCGCATTCTCGCGGCCGATCTCACCGACACCATGCGGGCGGCGCCCGGCATCGGCATCACGGCGCCCCATGTCGGCGTCCTGCAGCGCGTCGTGGTGCTCGAGCTGTCGGCCGCCGACGGCGTTCGCATCTACGTCAATCCGGTGATCCTGTGGTCGTCGCCGGAGACACGTCCGTACATGGAAGGCAGCGTCTCCATGCCGGGCGTCAGCGAGGAGATCGAGCGGCCGGTCCGCGTAAAAGTGCGCTGGCAGGACCTCGACGGCGCCTCGCGGACCGAGGAGGCCGATGGCCTCCTCGCCGTATGCCTGCAGCACGAGATCGATCAGCTCGACGGGCGCTTCTGGATCGACCGACTGTCGCGGCTGAAGCGCGAGCGCGTCGTCAAGCGATACGAGAAGCTGCAGAAGCGCTGACGCGGACACAGCCAGGCGATGCATCCGTCGGAGACGATCATCCGGCCGTGCGAACGCCGGCCAGCCATTCGCCCCCGCCGTGTTGACCCGACCGGATGCCGGACTATGGTGCGGCGCACCGCAACCGATGCGCGGCACCCGTCACCCGGATCTCCGACATGGACTACCTCTCGCCCGCTCAGTTGGCCGGATACGTCGCGTTCGTCTTCGGAATCGCCGCTTTTTCGCAGAAGGTGGATCGCCGCCTGAAGGTCCTCAACGGGGCCCAGTGCGTCGCCTACGCGCTGCATTTCATGCTGCTCGGCAACGTCCCGGCGTCGGCGATCTCGGCCGTCGCGGCGGCTCGCTCGTTTCTCGCTTTGCGCTTTTCCTCGCCGCTGCTGGCGGGCGCGATCGTCGCCGTCAATCTGGCGATCGGCGCCCAGGTCGTGACGAGCTGGACCGGCTGGCTGCCGGTCGCGGCCTCGAGCCTGGGGACGGTCGCGTTCGTCATGATGCGCGGCATCCCGATGCGGGTCGTGATGCTGATCTGCTGCCTGATGTGGCTCGCCAACAACATCCTGTCCGGGTCGATCGGCGGCACCATGCTCGAGAGCGCCATCGCGCTCGCCATGATCTCGACCATCGTCCGCATGGCGAGGACGCCGGCGCCGGCGACGTGACGCCTGATGCCAGTCTTCGTCGGCTTCGGCCTTCATCGTCATCGCCGGGCCTTGACCCCATAGGCGCTGACTTGACGAGTGAGGCGATGTCCCCCGGTCTTGGTCGTTCCGGGGCGCGGCCGGCAGGCCGCGAGCCCGGAACCCATAACCCCGGTCTGTGTGTATGGATTCCGGGCTCGCCGCTGCGCGGCGCCCCGGAATGACGGAGAATTGGCGGCTCGCAGAACCTTGACTTAGCGCCTATGGGGGCATGACCCGGCAATCCATCGAACTTCGAAAGAAGATCTTTTCAGGCGATGGATGCGCGGGTCGATCCGGCGCATGACGAGTCGGAGCTTGTGAAGACTGGAATGAAGCGACGCGCCGCGCCGACCGGGTGTTCAGCGCAGCGTCGTCTCGTACGCCTCGGGCTTGAAGCCGACCAGCAGCGTGGCGCCGGTATCGAGCACCGGGCGCTTGATCATCGACGGCTGCGCCAGCATCAGGCCGATGGCCTTCGCTTCGGTCAGGCCGATCTTGTCGGCGTCGGGCAGCTTGCGGAACGTCGTGCCGGCGCGGTTGAGCAGCGTTTCCCAGCCGACCGTCGCGGCCCAGCCGGCGAGCGTCGCGCGATCGATGCCCTTCGCCTTGTAGTCGTGGAACGCGTAGGCGACGCCGCGCCGGTCGAGCCAGGCACGCGCCTTCTTCATCGTCTCGCACGCCTTGATGCCGTAGAGCGTGATGGGTCGCGATATGCCGGCCATGGACCCCGACCTCGTCATGCGACGGCGCGCTTCGGCGAGTGCGCGGAACGCTTCGGCGGCGTGCCGGCCCCCTTCGCCACGGCACCTTTCGCCACGGCACCTTTCACCACGACATGGGCGTCACCCCACGCCTTCAGCGCGCGGATGACCGGCTCCAGGCTGCGGCCACGCGCCGACAGCCGGTATTCCACCTTGGGCGGAATCTCCGGATAGATCTTTCGCAGGACGAAGCCGTCCGCCTCCAATTCGCGGAGCTGGCTGGTGAGCATGCGCTGGGTGACGTTGGGAAGCCGGCGCCGCATCTCGTTGAAGCGCAGCACCTCCTCCTCGAACAGGTGATAGAGCACGAGCCCCTTCCACTTGCCGCCGATGAGGGCGAGCGTCGCCTCCACCGGACAGCCCGGACTGCAGTCCAGCGACACGTGATGGATGCGCGGCATGGCGGGCTCCCGACGGTATACTTTTCGACACTATGGGCAATTTATGTGCGTTCTTGCGGGCAGGATCAATAGGTGTCACATCGTCGCCACCATCGAGCAGGAGATGCACCATGCGCGCGATCGTCTCGAACAAACCCGCCCCGATCGAGAGCCCGGAGGCTCTGGTCGACATCGAGCTGCCGCGTCCGGTTCCGGGACCGCGGGACCTGCTGGTGAAGATCGAGGCCATCTCGGTCAATCCGGTCGACACCAAGGTGCGCCTCCGCCCCCGCGCGTCCGCCGGGCCGCTGGTCCTCGGCTGGGACGCCGCGGGCGTCGTGGTCGGCGTCGGCGCCGAGGTGGTGCGCTTCAAGGAGGGTGACCAGGTCTTCTATGCGGGCGACATCACGCGCCCCGGCACCAACGCCGAGTTTCACGTCGTCGACGAGCGGATCGTCGGGCACAAGCCGCGCTCGCTCGGCTGGGCCGAGGCGGCGGCGCTGCCGCTGACCTCGATCACGGCCTGGGAAATGCTGTTCGACCGGCTCGACGTGAAACGGCCCGTGCCCGGCGCCTCCGGCATCCTGATCATCGGCGGCGCCGGCGGAGTCGCGTCGATCGCCGTCCAGCTCGCCCGCCGGCTGACCGACCTCGGCGTGATCGCCACCGCGTCGCGGCCGGAGACCCGCGCCTGGATCGCCGAGCTCGGCGCCCACCACGTGCTCGACCATTCGCGGCCGCTGTCCGAACAGATCGCCGCCGCCGGGCTCGCGCCTCCGGGCTTCGTCTTCTCGACCACCCACACGGATGCCCATATCCGCGACATCGTCGCGCTGATCGCGCCGCAAGGGCGCTTCGGCCTGATCGACGATCCGCCGACGCTCGACATCATGCCGTTCAAGCGCAAGGCCGTGTCGGCGCATTGGGAGTCGATGTTCACGCGACCGATTTTCTCCACCGCCGACATCGACCAGCAGGGCGTGCTGCTCGACGAGGTGGCGCGCCTGGTCGACGCCGGCACGCTGCGGACCACGCTGGCCGAACGGTTCGGAACCATCGACGCCGCAAACCTGCGGCGGGCTCACGCCCTGCTCGAGAGCGGCCAGGCGCGCGGCAAGATCGTGCTCGAAGGCTTTCCGGCCTGATCGCGGCCACGGCCGTCAGTTCCAGCGACGGAACACGACGCTGGCATTGACGCCGCCGAAACCGAGGCCGTTGGAGATCGCGTGCTCCATCGGCATGCGCCGCGCTTCGCTCCCGACCAGATCGACACCGTCCGCCGCCTCGTCGGGATGGTCCAGATTGAGGGTCGGCGGCGCCACCTGATCGCGCAGCGCCAGGATCGTGAACACGGCTTCCAGCCCACCGGCGGCGCCGAGCAGGTGGCCGGTCGCCGACTTGGTGGCGCTGACCGCGATGCCGCCGTCGCGGCCGAACAGCGCCGTCACGGCGGCGAGCTCGCCATGATCGCCGACCGGCGTCGAGGTCGCGTGGGCGTTGAGATGCTGGATATCGCCCGGCGCCAGCCCGGCCTGCCGCAGCGCCACCGCCATGGCGCGCCGCGCGCCCTCGCCGTCCTCCGGACCCGACGTCATGTGATAGGCGTCGGCCGTGGTGCCGTACCCCAGAAGCTCGGCGAGCGGCGTGGCGCCGCGGGCGCGCGCATGCTCCAGCGCCTCGATCACCAGGACGCCGGCGCCCTCCCCCATGACGAAGCCGTCGCGGTCGCGGTCGAACGGCCGCGACGCGTGCGACGGCGTCTCGTTGAAGCCGGTCGACAGCGCCCGGGCAGCCGCGAAGCTGCCGAGGCTGACGAGATCGATGCAGGCCTCCGCGCCGCCGCACACCGCGACATCCGCCTCGCCGGCGCGGACGAGCCGTGCGGCGTCGCCGATCGCCTGGACGCCCGCCGCGCAGGCCGTGACGGGCGCGCCGATCGGCCCCTTGAAGCCGTGCCTCATGGTGACATGGCCGGCCGCGAGATTGGGCAGGAAGGACGGCACCGTGAAGGGCGACAGCCGGCGCACGCCGCGCCGATCGGTGGTGCGCACCGCCTCGACGATCGCCGGGAAGCCACCGATGCCCGAGGCGATGATGGTCGCGGTCCGTTCGGCGGCGTGCGCATCGGCCGGCGCCCAGCCGGCCTGGGTGACCGCCTCGGCCGCGGCGACCAGCGCGAACAGGATGAAGCGATCCATCTTGCGCTGCTCCTTCGCCGGTGCCCCGAGGCCGGGATCGAAGCCGCCCTCGGCATCCTCCGCCTTGCCGGGCACGATGCCGGCGACCCTGGCCGGCAGCGCCGCCGCCCAGGCCGGCAGCGCCGCGAGGCCCGAGCGGCCGGCCAGCAGGCGCGACCACGCGGTCTCGACGCCGCAGCCGAGCGGCGACACCACTCCGAGGCCGGTGACGACGATGCGGCGCATGGCGATCTATCCTTCTGCGGGGATCGGTTCTGCGGGGGAGGGGTCCGGGCGCAGCGCCCGGATGGTGGCGAGGCGCTCGCGCATCTTTCGGCTGGCGCGCGGGCCGGGAACGAGCGCGACATTTTGGGGCGTCAGCAGCATGAGGCTCGCGGCGTCGACCACGATCGGATCGAGCGGCCGCGCGGTGTCGTGGTCGGCGAGCAGGAGGCGCTTGCCGTCCGGCGTGAGGTGCTTGTTGCCCCAGGCGAACATCGCCACCAGGACCGGGAAGAAGTCGCGGCCCTTCTCGGTGAGGACGTAGTCGTGGCGCGGCGGCCGCTCGCTGTAGCGGCGGCGCGCGAACAGCCCGGCCTCGGTGAGATGCGCGAGGCGGCGCGACAGCATGTTCGGCGCGATGCCGAGGCTCTTCTGGAACTCGTCGAAGCGCGTGAAGCCCTGGAAGGCGTCGCGCAGGATGAGGATGCTCCACCACTCGCCGACGCATTCGATCGCGCGGGCGGCCGGGCATTCCGGGCTCGCTTGCTTTTTCGGCTGCGGTGTCTTGGCTCGCATGGCGACAGTGATCTAGCTTTGTCACTATTGTTTTGCAAGTTACTTCGATCCGCCCGACCTTCAGGGCAGCCCCGCCGCCGACTCGCCCACGAGGGCGCCCGAAGCCGTCGATGCTCGTCCTGGTCGAACCGGCGCCGCCGCACCATCGTCCCTGCCCGGTTCCCGTTCGTTCGTCGCACCCTCAGCATCGACCTGTGCGCCTGACCGAGCGTCCCGGTACGGCGGTGCCCACTCCCTGCCCTTATCGGCGGCAAAACTCGTTTGACGCTTCCCAGCGGTTCCGTGCTCGTGGCACATCGAGGGGCCGGGGCGGACGTGTCCGGCGATGTCCGGCCGCCACCGCCGGCAGGCGACCGGAACCTCCCGTGACGGCGACCCCGCCGTGCCGGTCGGCCCGGACGACGATCGGAGAGCGAGCGAGGCCACCCGGATTGAGTGCCGTCACCACCGTTCTGATTCTCCTGCTCGTCGTCGTGGTCTCCAGCGGCGCCTCGCGCATGCTGCCGATCGCCGTCCCGCGGCCGCTCGTGCAGATCGCCTTCGGCGCCGCCATCGGGCTGGCCTCGGACATTCGCGTCGAGTTCGACCCCGAGCTGTTCTTTCTGCTGCTCCTCCCGCCCCTGCTGTTCCTGGACGGATGGCGGATCCCGAACGACGAGCTGTTCAAGGACCGCAGCGCCGTTCTCGAGCTGGCCCTCGGCCTCGTGGTGTTCACGGTGCTGGGCATGGGCCTGCTCATCAACTGGATGATCCCGGCGATGCCGCTCGGCGTCGCCTTCGCGCTCGCGGCCGTGCTGTCCCCCACGGATCCCATCGCCGTGTCGGCTATCGCCCGGCGGGTGCCGATCCCCCGGCGCATGAGGCACATCCTCGAAGGCGAATCGCTGCTCAACGACGCCTCGGGCCTGGTGTGCTTCCGGTTCGCCGTCGCCGCCGTCGTGACCGGCACGTTCTCGCTGGCCGACGCGGCCCTCACCTTCATGTGGATGGCGGCAGGCGGCCTGCTCATCGGCGTCAGCGTCACCATGGCGATCATGCGGACCAAGGAGCATATCGGCCGCCGCTTCGGCGAGGACTCCGGCTCCAACATCCTGGTCAGCCTGCTGATTCCGTTCGCCGCCTATCTCGCCTCGGAGGAGGCGGGATGCTCCGGCATTCTCGCCGCGGTCGGCGCCGGCGTCACGATGAGCTTCGCCGAGGCCACCGGCCAGGCGCTGGCCGCGACGCGGGTTCGCCGTCGCGCCGTGTGGGACATGATCCAGTTCGCCTCCAACGGCGTCGTCTTCGTGCTGCTCGGCGAGCAGCTCCCGGCCATCCTGCCGAAGGCGCAGGCCACGGTGGGGCTCACCGGCCATTCGAGCCCGCTCTGGCTCGCCGGCTACGTGCTGGCGATCGCCGCCGCGCTCACGGTGCTGCGCTTCGTCTGGGCGGGGCTTTCGCTGAGCCTCACCTGGTTCCGGGCGTGGCGTCGCCAGGGCATTCCGGTGCATCCGAGCCTGTTCAGGCTGGTCCTCGCCATGTCGTGCGCCGGCGCCCGCGGCGCCGTGACGCTGGCCGGCGTGCTGACGCTGCCCCTGGCACTGCCCGGCGGCGAGCCGTTTCCGGCCCGCGACCTCGCCATCTTCCTGGCCATGGGCGTGATCGTCGCCTCCCTGCTCATCGCCAGCATCGGCCTGCCGCTGGCACTGCGCGGCCTCGAGCTGCCGACCGAGCCCTCGCGCGACGCCGAGGACGACCTCGCCCGGGTCGCCGCCGCGGAGGCCGCGATCGCCCGCATCGAGGAGGTGCAGCACGCCATGGCGGAGGGCCGGCCGGACGCCGACCGCTATGTCGAGATCGCCTCGCGCATCATGGACATCTACCGCACCCGCATCGAGACCCGATCCGGAGACGACACCGCGCGGGCTCGCGAGGACGAGGCGATCGAGAATCGCATGCGGGTGGCGGCCGTGCGGGCCTCGCGCGACGCCGTGCTCGGGCTCTTGCGCGAACGAAAGATCGGCAGCGTGGTCGCCGACAAGCTCGTCCACGAGCTCGATCTGCTCGAGGCGCGCTATGTCGCGTGACGGTTCTTGCGGCCGACGTTACCGGCGTGCGGGACATGGTCCCGGCACGGCCCTCGCACAGGCCCTGATCGCGCGGCTGCGCTGAGGCTGTTTCGCACTAGACGCGCCACCCTTCGAAGAGTCGCGCACAGGCGAGCAGCAGCGGATCGTTTCCGCGCGCCGCGATCACCTGGACGCCGATCGGCAGACCGCTCGGGCCCCTCAGAAGCGGCAGCGCCACGGTCGGCAGGCCGCACAGGCTCCACGGCATGGTGAGGACGCCGGACCCGGGCCCCTCCTCCAGGCGCGTCGCCTCGCCGAGCGCCGCCAGCGTGACCAGCACGTCGTGGTCCGCGAACAGGCGGTCCGCAGCGTCGCGGATGGCGTCCGCGGCCCGATCGAGCTCGTCCACGGTCGACGGCGCCAGGCGCTGCCCCCGCTCGATGCAACTCCGGAGCGGCGCGCAGAGCATCGCGATCTCGCCCTCCGGGAGACTGCCGAAGCGGCGCGCCATATGAGCGTCGAGCAGGCCCGTGACGGTCGCGATGCTGCGCTCGAACACCGGCGGCAGGCGCAGCTCGGTCGAGGCGATCGGCAACCGGTCGAGCCAGCGGTCGAACGCCGCCGCTGCGGCTGCCGAAACCTCGTGCCATCCTGGCCCGCGCACCACGGCCACACGCAGCACCGGCGGCGGCGCCAAAAGGGCCAGCCGCGGATCGAACACACTCGCGACCAGCGCGACGTCGTCCACGGTCCGCGCCAGCAGGCCGAGCTGGGCGAGGCGCGGCACCAGGATGTTCGAGCCCGCCATGTCGGCGGTGCCGAACGACGGCTTGAACCCGACGGCACCGCAGAACGAGGCCGGCAACAGGGTCGAGGCCGTGTGCTGGGTGCCGATGCCGAGCGGCACCATGGCGTCGACCACCGCGGCGGCGGAGCCGGAGGACGACACGCCCGGCGATCGGTCCAGATCCAGCGGATTGCGCGTCGGGCTCGGGTGATACATGCCGAACTCGGAGGTCGCGGTCTTGCCGAGCACGATGGCGCCCGCCTCGCGCAGGCGGGCGACGACGGCGGCGTCGGTCGCGGGCCGCCGGCCGTGGTGGAGCGTGCTGCCGAACGCGGTCGGCATGTCGGCCGTGTCGAAGACGTCCTTCACGCCCACCGGAAGGCCGTGCAGCGGTCCCGTGACCGCGCCGGCGGTCCGCCGCGCGTCGGCCGCCCGTGCCGCCGCCCGCGCGCCGTCCGGATCGAGATGCGCCCAGGCCCGCACCGTGTCGTCCCGCAACGCGATGCGGGCGAGGCAGGCCTCCACGAGCGCGGCCGAGGTGAGCCGGCCGTCGCGGAGCGCAGCGGCCAGCGCGCATGCGGTCGGGAGGTCTTCGGCGGGGCCGAGCATGTCCGTCACCGCGGCAGCAGGCTGGGCAGCCAGGTCGACAGCCGCGGCTCGATCAGGAGGATCGCCATCACGACGAGCTGGATGCCCAGGAACGGCAGCGCCCCCCGCCAGATCGTCGCCGTGGTGATCGACGGCGGCACCACGTTGCGCAGATAGAACAGGGCGAAGCCGACCGGCGGCGAGATGTAGGAGGTCTGCAGGTTGACGGCCGTCACCACCCCGAACCAGATGGGATCGACGGTCTGCAGCAGGCTCGGTGCCAGGATCGGCACCGCGATCGAGATGATCTCGGTGTTCTCGAGCGGGAACCCGAGCACGAAGATCACCGCCTGGACGAAGATCATGCCGCCGAACGATCCGCCCGGCACCAGCTTGAACAGATCGGCGACCAGACGGTCGCCGCCCAGCCCGTAGAAGACCAGCGAAAAGAACGACGCGCCGAGCAGGATGCCATAGACCATGCCGGTGATCTCGATGGTCTGCAGCACGGCCGGCCGCAGCAGACCGCGCCGCGCGATCTCGACGACACCGCGCCCGAACGCCCAGGCGAAGGCGGCGACGCAAAGTCCCGTCGTGGCGATCGCCCCGACATCCACGCTGCTCCATGCCGCCCGGGTGATCCGCACATCGAAGACGTTGACGACGACCAGGGCCGAGGTGACGCCGGCGAGGCCGGCGCCGACCGCCCGCCGAAAGCCCGAGCCCTCCTTCAGCCCGGCCAGCACCACGGCCCCGGCGACGCCGATCCCGGCCCCTTCGGTCGGGGTCGCGACACCGAAGACGATCGAGCCGAGCACCGCCACCAGCAGCAGCAGCGGCGCCACCATGGCGTGCCAGATCTCGCGGGCCGTCGGCCGCCGGGCGGTGTCGACGCCCGCCGCCGGCACGAACCTGTCGCGGCGGACGACCGCATAGACCATCACGTAAGCGGCATAGCTGCCGGCGAGGAGCAGACCGGGGATCATCGCGCCGGCATAGAGGTCGACGACCGACACGGGCGACGCAGACCAGTTGCCGATCATCCGCTGCGCCTCCGCATAGGCGTTGCCGATCTGGTCGCCGAGCAGGATCAGCACGGTCGCGGGCGGGATCACCTGGGTGAGCGCGCCCGACGCGCAGATCAGCCCGCAGGCCAGCGCCGGCGGATAGCCGTGCCGCAGCATGGTCGGCAACGAGATGAGCGCCATGGTCACGACGGTGGCGCCGATGACGCCGGTCGCCGCGCCCAGCAGCGCGCCGACCAGGCACACCGAGACGCCGACGCCGCCGGGGATGCGGCCGAAGGCACGGCCCATGGTCTCCAGCAGCTCGCTGGCGATCCGGGTGCGGTCCAGGATCGTGCCCATCAGCACGAACAGCGGGATCGAGATCAGCGTATCGTCGGCGAACAGAGAGTAGATGCGGGACGGCATGGCGAGCAGCAGCCGCGGCTCGAAGGCGCCGGCGAGCGAGGCCGCGCCGGCGAACAGCAGCGAGCCACCGGCGAGCGTGAACGCCACCGGCCAGCCGGCGAACAACGCGCCGAACACCGCGAGCAGAAACAGGATGGGAAGCAGCGACACCATGTCCATGGTCTATCCGTCCACCGGTCCTTCGGCACCGTGCGGGTAGGGATCGGTCCGCAGCACGGCGACGCGGATCAGGACGGCCACCGCCTGGAGAACCAGGACGACCGCCATCAGCAGGAGCACGCTCTTGACGAGGTAGATGCCGCCGAGCCCGCCGACATTGCGGGAGCCCTCCAGCGTCGCCCAGGCCTGCGTCGCATACGGGGTGGTGGCGAGGACGAGGAAGACGGCGGTCGGCAGCAGCAGGACGAGCGCCCCGAGCGCCTCCCAGGCGGCGCCGGCGGAGTCCGACCACCCGGCGCCGACGATGTCGACGCGGGTGTGGACGTTGCGAAGCACGCCGAAACACACGGCGAGCGCGACGACGACGACATTGAGATTGAGGATCGCCTCCTGGAGGAGGATCGAGCCGTACGAGAAGAAGTATCGCATCAGCGACACGCAGACCTGAATCGCCGCGATCGCCAGCACCAGATGGCCGGCGAGCAGTCCGGCTCGCTGCACGGCGGCGTCGATCGCGTCGCAGAATTGGCGCATGGCAGGCGTCGTCCGAGGATGGGTCGTCCAAAGAGAAGTCGTCCGGAACTTCGTGCCGGCGCCGATCAGGGCGCCGGCCGTGCCGGCGCCGGATCAGGCCTCGTAGGCCAAGGAACGGGCCCGCAGATAGGCGAGGTCGCTCGCCTCGGTGACCCGTCGCACGCGCTCGTGGAAGCCCATGTAGCTGTCGTGCACCCGGCGGGTGAGCGGATCCTTCTGGCCCGCCTCGGCCACCACCTCGCGGGAGGCACGGCCGAGCGCGCGCAGGACGTCGTCCGAGAAGACGCGAAGCTGAACGCCGTGCTCGCGCACCAGCTTGTCGAGCGCGATCGTGTCGTTGAACTTGAACTCGCTCTCCATCACGTCGTTCTCGGCGTGGCACGCCGTCTTGATGATCTCGCGGTCGCTCGCCGAGAGCGTGCTCCAGACCTTCAGACCGATGCCGGCGCTGCAGTTCGACGAGGGCTCGTGCCAACCGGGTGCGTAATAGAACTTGGCGACGCGATAGAAGCCCATCGCGAGATCGTTCCACGGCCCGACCCATTCGGTCGCGTCGATGGTGCCGGACTGCAGGGCCGGAAAGATGTCGCCGCCCGGCAACAGCACGGCGCTGGCGCCGACGCGGCGCAGCACCTCGCCGCCGAAGCCACCCATCCGCATCTTGACGCCGCGGAAGTCGTCGAGCGAACTGATCTCGCGGCGGAACCAGCCGCCGGCCTGGACACCCGGATTACCGACCAGGAACGACTTGACGCCGTATTGGGCCGCGAGCTCGTCCCACAGCGCCTGGCCGCCGCCGAACTCCACCCAGGTCTTGATCTCGGTGGGGGTGAGACCGAACGGCGTCGTGGTGTAGAAATTGAAGGCGGGCGACTTGCCCTGCCACCAGAACTCGACGCCGTGATACATGTCGGCCACCCCGTTGGCGACCGCGTCGTAGATCTCGAACGCCGGCACCAGCTCGCCGGCGGCGAAGACCCGCACCGTGATGCGGCCGTCCGTCATGTCGGAGATGCGTTTCGCCAGCCGCTCGACCGCGGTGCCGAAACCCGGAAAATTGCGGGCCCAGCCGCTGGCGAGCCGAAGCTCGCGCCGGTTCTGCGCGATCGCCGGCGCCGCCGGTCCGGCCGCCGCCAGTCCGACCGCGGCCGCAGCCGATGCGAGCAAGCGTTTACGGGTCAGCAGCATGACGCTCTCCGTTGGTGGACCGGTCGCGATGTCCGTGGCGGCGCGACGCCGGCCGCCGGCCAGGGAGATCGAGCCCGAGACGGCGCGCCGACGGGTACATTTGTGCCCGCACGAACACAGATGAGCTTTCGTAGCACCCGTTCATTTCATCGGTGTGACAGCACGCGCTGCCCGGCCGGCATCGCGCCCGGGTATCGATCGCTGCGGATCGCCGCGGATCGCTGGGGGGGGGGGGGGGGGGGGGGGGGGGGGGGGTGGAAACGGGCGGGACCGCCCCCGTCCCGCGCAGGGCGGGCGAGGACGGCAGGACCCGGCGCCGGCACCGCCGACACGGGCGGGCAGCCCAGGATGCGCCTGGGCGAGGCGGCTGTGCGCGAGCCGATCAGCCGGCTTCGGTGTTGCTCACCATGGGCTCGGCGTCGGATGTCTCGGCCATCAGCCGCGTGCGCGCCTCGGCGAGCAGATGACGGGTGCGGTCTTCCATCATGTCGTGATGCTGCCGCGCCTTGCGGTCGCCCGCATCCTTGGCGGCGCTCAGAATGTAGCCGACCGGATTGTAGCTCGTGTCGTGGCGCCGCGCGTCGACCAGCCGGCCCGCGGTGGCGCGCTCCGCCACCGACAGGAACGACCCGAGATCGGCGAGGAGCTCGTCCGCATTGCCCAAGACGCCGCCGACCAGATGGCCGACCAGCGGCTTGGTCATGATGGTGTGATGGCGCAGGAACGAGGTCAGCATGCGGATCGGATAGGAGTCGAAGCCGGCCTGGTCGACGAAGCTCAGCGGCGCGACGACGAGATCGGACCAGACATAGTCGCCGCGGCGCAGATAGCGGCTGCGCTCGATGAAGGTCTGGTAGTTGCCGACAATGCGCGCGCGGTCGCGCGGCGAGGCGACGACCGGCACCAGGGCGTCGTGGTGCAGCAGCGCCGGATGCAGGTCCGCCATGGCGTCGCCGCTGGCGCTGATGACGCAGCGATAGACGTCGTCGCGGTCGACCGCCTTCGGACAGATATCGCAGGCGATGCAGCGCTTGATGGTCTCGTCGCTGACGTCGAGGATGGTCGCGGCGATGCGCGGCCCGAGCCGGGCGACGATCGCCTTCGTCTCGCGCAGCGCCACGCCGTCGGCATCCTGCAGAATCAGGAACAGCACGTGCGGCACGTCGGCGAGCTTCGGCGCGTCCGCGAGCGCGCCCAACACCTTGGCCATGCGCCGGCCGACCCCCATCGAGGTGTCGATGCCGTACTTGTCCTTGTGCATGGTGCCGACATCGCCGGCGTGTCCGGTGCCGCCGTACTGGGCCGTGGTCTCGCTGTCGTTGCCGACCGCGATCAGGCCGAGGCCGAGCATGTCGATCATCTGATAGATCAGCGTCGTCTCCTGCCCACCGTTGCGCTTGGCGCCGACCGAGATGCCGCCGTAGAGCCGACCCGTCAGCGCGGCGCGCAGATCCGCGTCCGTGGCGATGAGCTGGACGAGGCTTTCGGCGAGACTGCCGCGGTCGCCGAAATAGACCGGGCCGGAGACCAGCAGGCCATCGGCCGCGACCAGCTTGGCGCGCAGCTCGTCGCCACGCCGCAGATCGCCGTTCGCGGAAAAGTATTCCGAGAGCGAGAGATGATCGACCGCGACGCCGTCCTTCTCGGCGGCCCACAGGGCGGCGGCGAGCGCCACCTCGGAGTTGCTGAGACCCACCTCGCCATTGGATTTCTTGAGGTTGCGATAGATCTCGTCGAACGCCTTGCCGTCGCGCCGGCCGGCCTGGATGAAGTTCTCGAGATGCAGCTCGGACTCGCGGGCCAGGAACGCATCGAGCGCCGGCCGATCGGGCAGCGCCGCGAGCGCCTCGATCAGCAGGCGGTTGCCGGCGCCCCAGCGGGCATTGCGAAGGCTCGCGGCGATGCCGAGAAGTCTTGGACGTGATGCCATGCGGTGATCTCCGGCTGAACGTCAGACGCGTGAGGCGACGTGTTCACGCCGCGTGGGCGCAACGCCGTACGCTGCGCCGGCGCGGCGACACGCCCGGCGACATTTGCAGACGTTTGGATCGTGCGACGATCTCGGTCGTGCGGCCGCCTTGCCGACGGCCTGGCGCCAAGCGTGCAGCGCGTTCGCATCCCCGATCGGCAACGCGATTCGCCGCCCTCGAAACAGCATCGGATCGACGCGAGCGCGGCGGACCTGTCACGTCCCCGCCAGCGGTCGGCGCGCACGATGGCCCGCACCCGTATGGTCGCGGCAAAACGGCGATACGCTAGTCCAGTCGCCTGCGTCGACCCCCCGGGTCATGCCGACCGCCGGCGACGTGCCTCGATAGAAATCCATTATAGGAGAAACCGCCGGCACCACCAGAGGGTAGTTCTTCGTACAGTTTACAGCTTCAGATAGCATTTATGCACTTCCTGGGAAATCATCGCGTCGGACGCCGGTCGGAGCCCGTGGTGGCGGCGCGATCTCGTGTGGCGCCCGCGCTTGCGAAAATGCTCGCCGATCCCCCGCAGGCGCCTTCACGCGTCCGCGCGAGCGACCCTGTCCGCGGCTCCCGCGCGATCGCGACGGCGTCGGGCGTTGCGAGGGCTCGCTGTCACCAAGATGTCCTGTCCGAGGCGGGCGCGCCCGCCTCGGACACGATCGATCAGGCCGCCACGGCCGGGGCCCTGGCCCCACGCTTGTGCCGATATCCGAGAACGAGCACCACGATGCAGCCGACGAATTCGAGCACCACGAGCGGCAGCACGGCCAGCGGGTAGCTCCCGGTCGCATCGCGAATGACGCCGATCAGGTAGGTGCCGCCGAAGCCACCCAGATTGCCGATGGCATTGATCTGCGCCAGCCCCGCCGCCGCCGCGCCGACCGAGAGCGTCTCGGTGGACAAGGCCCAGAACGGCGCCTTGAACGAGTAGGTCCCGATCAGCGTCAGGCTCAACAACATGACGGTCGGCAGCAACGAGGTGGTGAACAGGCAGGAGCCCAGCGCCACCGCCGACAGCCCGAGCGGCAGCGTGGTGCTCCAGATCCGTTCGCGGTGCGAGTCGGAATAGCGGCCCCACAGGATCATCACGACGCAGGCGAGCGCGAACGGCACGGAGTTCACGAGTCCGACCTGCATGTTGGTCAGGCCGAAGCTCTTGAGGATCTGGGGCTGCCACAGCGACAGACCATTGCTGGCGGCGGAACTGCCGGCATAGACCATGGCGAGAAGCAGCACCTGGGGATGGAACAGCACACGCCAAATCCGGACAGCCTGGACCGGGCGGGCCTGCCGCGCCTCGTCGGCGAGGCGCTGGGTCAGCCAGGCACGCTGCTCGGCGGACAGCCAACGGGCTCCCTCCGGGCGATCAGGCAGCGCCAGCAACGTGGCGAATCCGAGCAGCACCGCCGGCGCACCTTCGATCAGGAACACCCACTGCCAGCCGTGCAGTCCGAGCCAGCCCTCGAGCTCGAGCAGCGAGGCCGATATCGGCGAGCCGACGAAACTGGACAGCGGAACCGCGATGTAGAACATGCTGACGATGCGGGCCCGATACTCGGCCGGAAACCAGTATGTCAGATAGAGGATGACGCCGGGAAAGAACCCGGCTTCGGCAGCGCCCAGAACCAGTCGCACGCTGTAGAACGACCATGGCCCCACGACGAACGCGGTGCAGGCCGAAACCAGCCCCCAACTGATCATGATGCGGGCCAGCCATCGGCGCGCACCAAAGCGCTCCAGAGCCAGGTTGCTGGGCACCTCGAATATAAAGTAAGTCAGGAAGAACAACCCGCTGCCGAGCCCGAAGACCGAGGCGGTCAGGCCGAGATCCTTGTTCATCTGAAACGCCGCGAACCCGACATTGACGCGGTCGATGAACGAGACGAGGTAGCAAATCATCAGAAACGGGACGAGGACCATCATGGTCCGCCGGATCGTGCCGGTTTCAATGGCCGATTTATCCATCACACCCCCCTCGGCGTGTCACGCAGGAGATACGAATTCATCAGCGTCCGCATTGGAGTATCGATTAATGAATGCATTATGAACCGAGTCAAGGCCGAATATTTGCGCCATTCTGCGGGAGACCGGCCGGTCTGCGCGGATCGGATCGAGAACGCCTGCACGGCGCCTTCCGTGGCCGGATCGACGGGCGACCAGACGATCGGATAATCCAGTTATAATTGGTTTTTGTCACGCTCGGGGGCCCGTCCCACTTCCGCCGAGGACCGACGATCGGGCCGAAGGCGATGTCGGACAGCGTCGGTTGCGCCCCGATCCCTTGACATCATCGGCCATTGCGAATTTATTATTGCATACGATAATGGCTGGATATCGAGGTCCACAATTGCCGTCGTCAGCAGCCAGAATGGTGGCCCGAGAGATGCTTGAGGATGGTCATCCCGCGCGTCCGGGTCGGATCGGACGGACCGTCATGAGCGGCAGGCTGCAATCGCGCCGATCCGAACCGAATCGGCAGGCCGTCCCGATCGTCGGCCGAGCGGACGCACCAGTGCGCGCGCCTCGGCAGTCCACGCCTGCCGCCGGCCGCCCCTTCCCGCAAACTCCGAGATCATGGATACGCGCATGAGCAAGCATCTCTTCCAGGTCGCCGTGCTTCCCGGCGACGGCATCGGCACCGAGATCATGGATGCCTGTCTTCGCGTGCTCGATCGTCTGCTGGCCGACGAGCCGGCGTTCGGGCTGAGCTACGTGCGTTGTGCCGGCGGTGCTCAGCACTATGCCGACACCGGGATCGCGCTGCCCGACGCCACCATGCGGGCCTGCGAGAGCGCCGACGCGATCCTGTTCGGCTCCATGGGCCTGCCCCACATCCGCTATCCGGACGGAACGGAAATCAATCCCCAGGTGGGCCTGCGCAAGGAACTGGATCTGTATGCGGGCATCCGACCGATCCGCTCCATCCCCGGAGTGCCTTCGGTTCTTGCCGATCCCCGCGCGACCCAGATCGACTTCGTTCTGGTCCGGGAGCAGTCCGAAGGACTTTTCTACGGCTGCCTCAATCCGGACAAGCAGCCGCCCGCCAACGATCACGAAGCGTTCGACCTCGGTCGGGTCACGCGGAGCGGATCGGAGCGGCTCTTCGATTTCGCCTTCCGGCTGGCGCGGCAGCGGCGCGAGCACAACCCCGCCAAGGGGCGCGTGACCTGCGTCGACAAGGCCAATGTGCTGACCAGCATGGCCTTCTTCCACAAGATCTACTGGGAGCGCGCCAGGCTCAATCCCGACATCCCGGCCGACCATTGCTACGTGGACGCGATGGCGTTGAACCTGGTCAAGCGCCCGTGGGAGTACGACGTCGTCCCGACCGAGAACCAGTTCGGCGACATCCTTTCGGATCTCGGCGGTGGGCTGATCGGTGGCCTGGGGATGGCGCCGTCGGGCGACATCGGCGACTCGCATGCGCTGTTCCAGCCGAGCCACGGCACGGCGCCCGACATCGCCGGCCAGGGAAAGGCCAACCCGACCGCCATGATCCTGTCCGCCGCCATGATGCTGGACTGGCTCGGGCAGCGGCACGGATTGCCGGCGGCGACCGCGGCCGGCGACCGCATCACCCGCGCCGTCGACAACGCGTTCGGCAGCCGCCGGATCCGCACCTGCGAGATCGGCGGCAACGACGGCTCGGCCGCGGTCACGACGGCTATTCTGGACGTCCTGACCAAAGCCGACGCGGCCTGAAGCGGTGGGGTCGGCGCCGCGCCGCCATGCGATCGGCCAGGGCGATGCCCTGTCACCGCCGCGGTCGTCCAGCGTCGCCGAGACCCGGTCTGTTCGCCGTCCACGCCGCCTCCCAGCCAGCCAGAGCCGCATCCCATGTACGTCGTCCTCGTCGACTTCACGATTCGCCCCGCACACCTCGCCGCCTTCACGCCGCTGATGATCGAGAATGCGCGGATGTCGCTGGAGAGCGAGCCCGGATGCCGCCAGTTCGACGTCTGTCGTGATCCGGCGCACCCGGAGCTGATCTCGCTCTACGAGGTCTACGACAGCCCCGCCGCCTTTCAGCAGCATCTGGACAGCCGGCATTTCCGGGCGTTCGACCATGCGGTGCGTGATATGATCGCGGCCAAGCAGGTTCGCACCCTCGAGCGCCTCGATGAATGACGACCCCGACGCCTCCGCTGCCGTCAACGATGCCGATGTGACGACGCCGCCCGCCGGACGGTCGCCGCGTCCGCGCGTCCGGCGTGCGTCGACGTCGACCGAACGGCGCAAGGGCCGCAAGTCGCTGGCCGAGGGCGCCTACGCCAATCTGCGGGCCCGCATCCTCGACAACCGCATGATGCCCGGCGATCAGTTCACCGAGGGGGAGCTGGCGTCGATCCTGAACATGAGCCGCACGCCGATCCGCGAGGCCATGCTGCGGCTCGCCAGCGAAGGGCTGGTCGAGGTTCGTCCGCGCCACGGCATGCGGGTCAAGCCGATATCCGTGACCGACATGCGCGAGATCTACGACGTGCTGATGGCGCTGGAATCGGAAGCTGCCGCGCTCGCCGCCCTGCGCGAGGATCGCGGCGACGCCATCGAGCGCATGCGCGAGGCGATCCGGGACATGGACCGGGCGTTGGAGCGCGACGATCGCAAGGCCTGGGCGGCGGCGGACGAGCGCTTCCACATGCTGCTGGTGGAGGCCGGCGGCAATTCGCGCATCCGCGATCTGGTGCAGACCTTCGTGGGCCAGTCCCATCGCGTGCGGATGCTGACGCTGTCGCTGCGCCCGCTGCCGACCGCCTCCACCCGCGATCACGAGGCGGTGGTCGACGCCGTCGCGGCCCGCGACCCCGAGCGTGCCCGACACATTCATCATGAGCATCGCCGCACGAGCGGCCAGTTGCTGGTGGACCTGCTGGCCCACCACGGCCTGATCCGCCTGTGACGGCGGCGGCCCGACCGCCGGCGACATGCCCGACACGCCCTGCCCGCCGCCCCTGCTCCGCTCGATCGTGCCGGGCGTCCCGCTCGTCACGGCGTCGTCGACGCGGCTGACGCACTTCGCCTCGTCGACCATGCAGGTGGCGGCGTGACGGTCCGTCCCGGCCCGGACCATGAGGACGAAGTCGGTGCTACTCCGCAGCCGCCGTTCCCGGCCGGTAGCGCGCCGGCGGGATGGGCAGGCCGCTCTCGCGCGCCACGGCGAGCCATGCCTGCATGGCGACGCGCAGTTCCGCGACGGCCGCCTCCGGCGTCGGGCCGTGCGCTGCGCACGGGTCGAGGTCCGGCGCCTCGGCGATCCAGACGCCGTCCTCGTCCGACCAGGTGACGACGATGGCGTAGGTGTTCATTCGCGCGGGCTCAGGGTGAGAGATCGTAGGGCGGGTTAGCGTGTCAGCGCGTAACCCGCCGTTCGGAAGCTCGGCGGATTACGGCGCTGCGCGCCTGATCCACCCTACGTGTGCAATAACTAATCAAGGCCCTTCGGGTTATCGAGACTGATAACACACCCGGTCCCTGTTTCTTCGAACGTCAGCGGCCCAGATGCCGTGCTGTCTCTCCCTTTCGAGAGGACACATGCGCCGCCAAAAAGCGCCAATATGTCGTTTTCCTTCTGTGTCTTCACGATTGTGGTGGACAGGAAAAAGGCATTTATAGCTCGACCAATATCTTTCTCGTTTTTTATTTTTTCACGCGAAAGTATTAATTGAACTTGGAAAATCCTATTTTTCTTCGTCAGCACGGAAAAGAATATACCATCAACAAATTTCCCGATACATTGCCTCGCCGACCCAAATGCCGAGCACGTAATTTCGTGAACGCCTATCTTTGCATCGACTTCGAACTTATCTTGCTTCAAGGCAGCGATTTTCTCAATCTTCCGCAGCGCGTCTTCGCCCAATTCAGCAAGAGAAATTCCAACGCTGCCCAGCAAGAAAAATAAAGCTAGGGATACTCGGCCGACGCCGTTCACGTGACATATCTTCATTCGGATGCTTTCAAGCATAGGAAGGATAAATAGATTTCCCCCTACTCCCACTCGATCGTGCCGGGCGGCTTCGACGTCACGTCGTAGACCACCCGGTTCACGCCCTTCACCTCGTTGATGATGCGGGTGGCGGCGTGGCCGAGGAATTTCATGTCGAAGGGGTAGAAGTCGGCCGTCATGCCGTCCGTCGAGGTGACGGCGCGCAGCGCGACGACGTAGTCGTAGGTGCGGCTGTCGCCCATCACGCCGACGGTCTTGACCGGCAGCAGCACGGCAAAAGCCTGCCAGATGTCGTCGTAGAGGCCGGCGCGGCGGATTTCCTCGATGTAGATCTCGTCGGCGTAGCGCAGGATCTCCAGCTTCTCGGCCGTGATGGCGCCCGGGCAGCGGATGGCGAGGCCGGGCCCCGGGAACGGGTGGCGGCCGACGAACGCGTCGGGCAGGCCGAGCTCGCGGCCGAGCGCCCGCACCTCGTCCTTGAACAGCTCGCGCAGCGGCTCGACGAGCTTCATGTTCATGCGCTCGGGCAGGCCGCCGACATTGTGGTGCGACTTGATCGTCACCGAGGGGCCACCGGTCGCCGAGATGCTCTCGATCACGTCCGGATAGAGCGTGCCCTGCGCCAGATACTCGGCGCCGCCGAGCTTCTTGGCCTCCTCCTCGAAGATGTCGATGAAGGCCTTGCCGATGATCTTGCGCTTGTCCTCGGGGTCGGAGACGCCGTCGAGCGCGGTCAAAAACTGCTCGCGGGCCTTCACGTGCACCAGCGGGATGTTGTAGCTGCCGCGGAACAGCGCGATGACGCGCTTGGCCTCGCCGCGGCGCAGCAGGCCGTGGTCGACGAACACGCAGGTGAGCTGGTTGCCGATCGCCTCGTGCAGCAGCACGGCGGCGACGGCGGAATCGACGCCGCCCGACAGCCCGCAGACCACCTTGGCCGAGCCGATCTGGGCGCGCAGCTTCTCGATCGCCTCCTCCTTGAAGGTGCGCATCGTCCAGTCGCCCTGGCAGCCCGCCACCTTGCGGACGAAGTTGCGCAGCAGCAGCGCGCCGTGCGGCGTGTGCATCACCTCGAGGTGGAACTGGGTGCCGTAGAAGTGCCGCGTCTCGTCGGCGATGATCGAGATCGGCGCATTGGCCGAGGTCCCGACCACCCGAAAGCCGTCCGGCACCTTGGTGACCCGGTCGCCGTGGCTCATCCACACCGGGTACTTTTCGCCGACGGCCCAGATGCCGTCGAACAGCAGGCTCTCGTCGGTGACCTGCACCTCGGCGCTGCCGTACTCGCCGGCATGGCCGCCCTCGACCTCGCCGCCGAGCTGCTTGGCCATCGCCTGCTCGCCGTAGCAGATGCCGAGAATCGGCACGCCGGCCTCGTAGAGCGATTTCGGCGGCAGCGGCGCCCCGGGCTCCAGCACCGAAGCCGGGCCGCCCGACAGGATCACGCCCTTCGGCCGCATGGCCGCGTAGGCCTCGGCGGCTTTCTGGTAGGGCACGATCTCGGAGTAGACCCCCTCTTCCCGGACGCGGCGGGCGATGAGCTGGGTGACTTGCGAACCGAAGTCGACGATGAGGATTTTGTCGTGTTTCATGCGCCCGGGGTTAGCGGATCGCGCGCCTCGCTGCAATCCGGAGGGCCCGCAACCCACGCTGAAATCGGCAGCGACCGCCGGTCGCGGGGTCGACACCGGCCGCGCCGGCCGCGGCCCCTCGCCGGCGGATACCCCGCGCCGCCGGGCGCAACTGGAGGCCCGGGTCATCCGCCTGCCCGGGCGACCCCGGCACCAGAGGTCCGCGCGCCCTCACCCGTCCGCGCGGCGCAGCACGGCGACGTAAAAGCCGTCCGTGCCGGTGCGGCGCGGGGTCATCAACAGGCCTTCGGGGAAGACCAGCACCGAGTCGAGAAACGCCGGCGCCGCGTCGCCGAGCACGGCGGCCACCTCGGCGGGCGGCACCGGGGCGAAGCCGGCATGGCGGGCGACAAAAGCCTGGACCTGGTCGGCGTTCTCGTCGGCGAGCAGCGAGCAGGTGACGTAGACGATGCGGCCGCCGGGCCGCACCAGGTCGGCGGCGCGGTCCAGCACGATCGCCTGCTGGGACAGGCGCTCGGCCAGCGAGCCGGGACGGATCCGCCACTTGGCGTCCGGGTTGCGGCGCCAGGTGCCCGTGCCGGTGCAGGGTGCATCGACCAGAACGAGATCGGCGCGGCCGGTGAGGTCGGCCAGCACGTCTGTATCGCGGCCGGGGGTGCGGATCTGGACGTTGCGGACGCCGGCCCGCTCCAGCCGGGCGTGGATCGGGGCGAGGCGGCGCTTGTCGAGGTCGGTGGCGTAGAGCTGGCCCTTGTTCTCCATGCTGGCGGCGAGCGCCAGGGTCTTGCCGCCGCCGCCGGCGCACAGATCGATCACCTGCTCGCCCGGACGGGCCGCCGCCATCAGCGACGCGACCTGCGAGCCCTCGTCCTGGATCTCGATCTGGCCCTTGATGTAGGCCGGCTCGGCATGGACGGGCGGGCTTTTGCCCTCCGCCCCGATCGTCACGCGCAGCCCGGACGGTGACCAGCGGGTCGACTCCGGATGCAGGTGCGACAGCCCGGCTGCGACCTTGTCGCGGTCCGTGCCGGCCAGCGTGTTGACCCGCAGGTCGAGCGGGGCACGGTGCGCCAGGGCGCGGCCCTCCTCGACCCGGTCGTCGCCGAAAACCCGGGCGAGCGGCAGGTCGAGCCACTCCGGATAGTCGCCGGCGATATGGGCAGGCGCCTCCTCGCGACCTTCGGCGGCCAGCGCGGCACGTTCTTTCTCGGTCAGAGGATCCGGGGCGAAACGGCTGCCATCGAACAGCTTTTCGATCTGGTCGGCGGCCAGGCCGCGGTCGAGCGCCAGCATGCCCAGCAGCACGGCCCGCGGCGTCGCCTCACCCAAAAGATGCGCGGCCGAGGCCTTGCGGCGCAGGGCGTCGTAGACGAGGCCGGCGATGGCGGCGCGGTCGCCCGAGCCGGCGAAGCGGCGGGAGAGGCCCCAGTCCTTGAGGGCGTCGGTGGCGGGGCGGCGGCGGGCCTCGATGTCGGCGAGGACCTCGATGGCGGCGGACAGGCGGGCGGAGGGAGTCATGCGCCCCTGTCCCACACCGGCGCCGGAATATCCAGCGCCGGCTCTGCCCCCGCCCGTCCGGCGGCTGCAGGCGGTGGGTTTCCGCGGTGGGTTTCACACATGAATTGACAGTACACTGTCATTATGGCTCAATGCTGTCATGTCAGGACGAATTCACGAGACCCAGACGGCTGCCGGCGACGCCCTCACCGCGCTGATGCTGGAGACCTTCCGGCTCAACGGCCGCCTGCTCGCCGCCGGCGACCGGCTGGTGGCGCCGCTCGGCCTCACCAGCGCGCGCTGGCAGGTTTTGGGCGCCATCGCCATGGCGGGCCGCGCCGAGCCGGTCGCCCATATCGCCCGCGACATGGGCCTCACCCGCCAGTCGGTGCAGCGGGTCGTCGACGCCATGGCGGCCGAGAACCTGGTCGCCTTCGCCGACAACCCGCACCACCGCCGCGCCAAGCTGGTGGCCCTGACGGAGCGCGGCCGCGCCGCCTACGACGCCGCCATCCTGCAGCATGTCGGCTGGTCGAACGCGCTCGCCGAAACCCTGGCGCCCGACGAGATCGCCCGCGCCACCGCGGTGATGCGGGCGCTGCGGGGAAAGCTCGAAACCGCCGCCGAGACCGACTGACGGACCGGCCGTCCGCCCCCACCCGTTCGGAGAGCCGCGATGAGCGCGACCACAGCCCGCCCCGCCCGCACCGTGCCGCCCCTCGTCCACGGGATCGCCGGCACCACGGCCTTCGTCACCATCCTGGCATTCTGGACGTCGACGGTCGTCTCCGAGCTGCTCGCCGACGCCGCCACGGTGGCGGCCGTGAAGCTCACGATCGCCTGGGGCCTCCTGCTGCTGGTCCCTGCCCTCGCCGTCACGGGCCTGACCGGGTTCCGGCTCGCCGGCGGCAGCGCCGCGCCACTCGTCGCCGGCAAGAAACGCCGCATGCCGGTCATCGCCGCCAACGGCATCCTGGTTCTGGTGCCGTGCGCCCTCACGCTCGCGGTGCTGTCCGCCCGCGGCGACTACGGGCCCACCTTCCAGGCCGTGCAGACGCTGGAGCTGATCGCGGGGCTGACCAATCTGGTGCTGATCGGCAAAAACATCCGCGACGGCCTCACCCTCGCCGGACGGCTCGCCGCGACGGGATGAGGCGGAACGCTGTTTGCGCGCCGAAGCCGGCTCGGCGAACACAATCTCCGCGGTCGTTACAGCTCCGCGCGCAGCGTCGGACCAAAAATTCGTCGCCACGTCTCGGCGACCTCGTGGTCGATTTCGGTCCACCGGTCCTCGAGCTGCGCTCGGACAAAAATGCCGCGCTCACGCTCCCGCTCCAACAGAACCCAGTGGAGCTGCGGCAGCAGATACCGGAAAAAGGCGAGCCACTGGGCGTAGTTCAAGGCGAGAGGATTCCCGGTGACCGCCACTTTGCCGGCATTGACGGCCGAGGCGACACCATGGGCAAGGAACAGCGTCGTACGCAGGCGAGGCTTGGCGCCGACCGGCAGAGCTTGGCGTATCGGCTTGCCATCCGAGATCTCGCCGGCGAGCCACGCGGTCCGGACGATCGCCTCTATCGCGGCGACGCAAACGCCCCCAGCCAGGAAATGGCGAAAGTCGTAGCCGCCGAGATACATGTCACGCGCGATGCTCGCGATGCTCTGTCCGTCGACGACTTCGGCCTGCAGCGTCTGAAGCGCGCCGAACAAGGGAGGAGGCAAGCCCGTCGCGGTCGACATGTCCGAGACCATGTGCCCACCGACCGAGCAGAACGCGCCGGCCAACCGAGCAAAAACGCCTATGCCCCATTCGGGATCGCCACCCCCGAAAATGGTCCTTTGAACGACATAGGATCCGTCCGCACCAATCGTGGACAACTGCCCACCCAAAATATCTCGAACTCCGAAAAACCATCCGAGAATTGGGTCGTGGCCGAGGGAATGGAGGCGGTGCGTCCACGGATTCAGTCCGACGACGGCCTCATCGAGCATAAAATTCGTCGAAGCGTCGTAGGGGACCTTGTAGGCCTGTTCCAGCCTCTGGACCGTGTCGGCAGGCAGGAGCCTGTCGAAACCGTCATTCAAGACGTTCGACAGCCAGCCGCCTTCGCTGGTGGCCGAGCCGAGATATTGCGAATGCCCCGGGACTTTGACCAATAGGATGTCAGCGAGAGCGCCGAGAATTCCCGCCACGCCGGCGACCGCATAATCATAGCTGGTGAGGCGATGGAGCGCTGCGAACTCGTCGTCCCAGCCCGAAAGCCTCGACGAGACGGCGCGCTGTTCCTGCTCTGACAGGACCCGACCGAACGACACCGCCTCGCCGTCACAATCGTTCTTTGCCTCCGACAGAATCTCGTCCCACGGCCTGAGCACCGGCGGCCCAAAGCATACCGATCGGGTGGATGTAGGCCCGGCGTCACGTCGGGCAGCCAGCCCGGCGAGAAGCGCCGTCGCCTTGGCGATATTGGCATCGGCGTGCCCAGCCGCTTGCTCGGTCATCCGAAGCTCGACGTCGAGCCGCTGTCGTTGGGCCGCGAGGACGACGAGGTGGTCCGGGTGGCTCGGCTGCTCGTCCGCGACGAGCCCGCTCATTGCACCTTCGAGCCGGACAAGAAGCTCGTGAAGGTACGCCAGCCGTTCGGAGGACGCCGCGTTCCTGTCCTGAAGCTCACGGATGAGCGCGTCGTGCTTCCGGAGCGCATCCTGCAGCAATGCCTCGGTTTCGGTAGAAGAGCGTCCGCGAACTCCGGACACGAGCGAGTCCCCGTAGCGAGCGATCTCCTCGGCCTGCGATCCGAACCACGACCACCCGAGACGAACGCCATCACGGCCGAGCCGCCCGGCCGTTGCGACGCCGGTCCAGACTGCATCGACCGCAGCGCTGCCGCCGACCGTCAAGGCTCCGAGGCCGACCTGTGTCGGAAGAGAATTTCCGACCTTCCCGGCAATCGCACGAATGGTGTCGGGCACAGTCGACGATGAGAGGGTGCGAGTCCTGTCGAGGATTGCTTCGCCGGCCTCGGACAGGAGGTCCTGCATGGCCTGCAGCGGAGATGGCGAGGTGTTGTCGACTGGCATGCGGGCGACCCATGGATGCACCCGCAAAAGTAGCAGCCCATCACCTCCGGCGTCTACCGGCCCACTCAGAACCCCAGCAGAATCCGCACGGCAAAAACGCCCCAGGCGACGGCGAGAACCAGGGCGCTCGCCACATGCAGCATGGCCGGCGAGGTGCCGCCGCGGCCGCTCACCAGCGCCAGCGCATGGAGCACGCGGAGCGCCACGAACACGAAGGCGAGCAGCACGAAGATCAGATCGGCGTGGCGGGTGGCGAGCGACAGCACGGTCAGCACGTAGAACAGGACCGGCAGCCCATACTGCTCCTGCAGGGCCGCGGCGCAGCCGCTCTGCGACACGGCGGCGCCCCGCTCTCCCACCGCCCCGGAGCGCGAGCCGGCACACAGCATCAGCAGGAAGGCGAGCGCCACCAGCACGAACAGCGGGGTCAGCACCAGAGGGTACGACATGGTCGGCTCCCAACGCGCCGGACCGCCCGGCGCCGTAGTGGTAACCCGGGACGCCCGGCCGTGGTTCCCGCCCGGTGCGGCTCCGGGCCGAGCGGCAGCATGCTGCGCCCTCCCTCTCCCCGGCCGAGAGGGTGCGAGATGATCGCGGCGGCGCCGAGAACCCGAGCCGGATAGCCCGATCCCGGCGGCACGGGCCGCTGCGTTTGCACGGATGCAATGCGGCCGGGCCGTGTTGACAGGCTTCGGTTTCGGGGCCATCGACGAGTCCCCGCCTCGCCAAACCCCTGAAAAGCCCCGCCATGCCGACCGAAACCTTCCGCTCCGCCTTCGTGCCGCACGACCTCGCCGCCCCGGTGACGGGCGCGCCCACCGGGCCGCTGGCCGGCCTGAGCGTGGCCGTGAAGGACATGTACGACATCGCCGGCGAGCGCACCGGCGGCGGCAATCCGGACTGGCTGGCGGCGCATCCGCCGGCGACCGCCCATTCGGCCGTGGTGGCGAAGCTGCTCGCGGCCGGTGCCACCATCACGGGCAAGACCGTGTGCGACGAGTTCTTTTTCAGCGTCGCCGGCGTCAACGCCCATTACGGCACGCCGCTCAATCCGCGCGCACCGGGGAGAATCCCGGGCGGCTCGTCGAGCGGATCGGCCTCGGCGGCCTCGGCCGGCGCCTGCGACGTCGCCATCGGCAGCGACACCGGCGGCTCGGTGCGGGTGCCGTCCGCCTTCTGCGGCCTCTATGGCATGCGGCCGACCCATGGCCGCGTCGACATGACGGGCGCCATGGCGATGGCGCCCTCCTTCGACGTCGGCGGCTGGATGTCGACCGCCCCGGGCGTTTTTCGCGCGCTCGGGCGGGTGCTGCTCGATCACCATGCGGCGCCGGCCCGCCTGGACAAGCTGATCGTGCTCGACGACGCCTTCGCCCAGTCGGATGACGCGGTCGCCTCGTTCCTGCAGGACGCGCTCGACGGCATGTCGGGCGCGCTCCCCGCCATGACGCACGGAGCGATCGCGCCGGACGGCTTCGACCCCTGGCGCGAGGCCTTCCGCCTCATCCAGGGCCGCGAGATCTGGAAGGTCTACGGCCACTTCATCGAGACCAAGCGGCCACGCTTCGGCCCCGGCGTGCGCGAGCGGCTGGAGTTCGCCTCCACGGTGACCGAGAAGGCGGCCGACGAGGCCTATGCGGTCAAGGCGGCGGCGCTCGCCTGGATCCGCAGCGTCGCCAAGCCCGGCACCGTGCTGGTGCTGCCCACCGTGCCGTGCATCGCGCCGCACGCCGACGCCCCGCAGGAGCTGCTCGAGTCGTTCCGGGTGCGGGTGATGCGCCTCACCGTCACGGCCGGGATGGCCGGCCTGCCGCAGGTGACGATTCCGGCCGGCACGCTCGACGGCTGCCCGATCGGCCTGTCCTTCATCGGCTGGCCCGGCGCCGACGAGGCGCTCTTGGAACTCGCGGTGCGGCTCGCGCGGTTCGTCGGGGCGGCGTGAGCGACCGGCACGCAGTCATCACCTAGCATACAAAGCGCTCCCCGCAGCGGCCGTTGTGCGGGCGCAACGGCCGGGCGGATTCGTGCTCGCGGGCTCGTGATCGCGCAGCGGCTTGCTCGGTCGCGTCCATCAACCTGCCGGTAACCACCGTCACCGAGAGTCCACGGCCCTGCGGCGTGAACCAAAACGGCCGCGGCAGCACCTTACTTGCGCCCGATCGACGCGGCACTTGACCACCCCCGCCGCACCGAAACGGACGGCGAAGCACGCCCCCCGGCACGCGACGCCGCCACGGACGGCGCTGCGTGCCCCGACTGGAGACGACCACTGATGCCTCGTTCCGACATGCCCACGCTCGACACCGACGCGTTCGCGCCGGCCCGCCCCTCGGGGCAAGACCGCCGCGCGACCGAGCGCTCCGAGCCGAACCGTCACGCCCGCCGCGACAACACCCCCGCCCCCGACCGCTCGGCGATCGAGTACTGCGTCGACAACGACCTGATCTGATCCCATTCGCTGGGTTTGTCTTCACCTCTCCCCGCCAGAGCACGTTGCATCACTGTAGTCCGTCGTCCCGGGGCGGCCCGCAGGGCCGAGCCCGGGACCCATATCCCCGGTCTTTCGAGGGCAATCGGCACCGGGGTTATGGATTCCGGGCTCGCGAACCTTCGGTTCGCGCCCCGGAATGACTCGCTCTACATCCCGCCGGCGGAGCTAGGTCATCGCGCCGCGGTAGCTCACGCATCAGACAGCCGTCGTGGCGACCCTGATCAGCCCATCGCTCAATACTTCGGCGGCACGTAGAGCTCGTGCGGCAGCGTGCGCCGCTCGTAGTCGGGATTGAACACCCGGTCGGGCAGCGTGATCGGGTCATGAGGAACAGGCCGGTAGGGAATCTGCGCCAGCAGGTGATCGATGCAGTTCAGCCGCGCCCGCTTCTTGTCGTTGCCCTCGACGATGTACCACGGCGCCTCGGGAATGTTGGTGCGCAGCAGCATGTCTTCCTTGGCCCGCGTATAGGCCTCCCAGCGCACCCGCGACTGCAGGTCCATCGGTGAGAGCTTCCACTGCTTCATCGGGTCGTGGATGCGCATCAGGAAGCGCATCTGCTGCTCCTGGTCGGTGATCGAGAACCAGTACTTGACCAGCAGGATGCCGGAGCGGACCAGCATGCGCTCGAACTCCGGCACGTCGCGGAAGAACTCCTCGACCTGATCCGGGGTGGCGAAGCCGATCACCCGCTCGACGCCGGCGCGGTTGTACCAGGAGCGGTCGAACAGCACGATCTCGCCGCCCGCCGGCAGATGCGTCACGTAGCGCTGGAAGTACCACTGGGACTTTTCGCGCTCGGTCGGGGCCGGCAGGGCGGCGACGCGGCAGATGCGCGGGTTGAGGCGCTGGGTGATGCGCTTGATCACGCCGCCCTTGCCGGCGGCGTCGCGCCCCTCGAAGACCACGACGATCTTCGCCTTGGTGTGCGACACCCAGTCCTGCAGCTTGATCAGCTCGGTCTGCAGCGTGAGCAGGGTGCGCAGATACACGCGGCGGTCGATCGAGGGGGGATGCTGCTCCTTGTAGATCCGGCGCAGCTCGTCCGAGAGGGCCGGCTCGGACAGCTCGAGCTCGTAGTCCTCGTCGAGCGCATCCTCGAGCTCGGCCTCGAGCCAGTCCAGTCCACCATTGCCCTGCTTCCGGTCGTCCATCGTCTCGCTCCGCTCCTCGTGACGGTCGGGTATTCTCCCGATGGATACGAGGCTTGCATCGCTTTTGCGATGGTTCGATGACGGCGGCGCAGGGGCGGTCCGGCGCCACTGCGCCGCCCCCACACGGCCCGGTTGCCATGGGCCGCCTTCGCCCTCACACCCTGGTCGGATAGTTCGGGCTCTCGCGCGTGATGGTGACGTCGTGGACATGGCTCTCGCGCAGGCCGGCGGCCGAGATGCGCACGAACTGCGCCTTCTCGTGCAGCTCGGCGAGCGTGGCGGCCCCGACATAGCCCATGGCGGCGCGAAGCCCGCCGGTGAGCTGGTGGAGCACGGCGCTGGCCGGCCCCTTGTAGGGCACCTGGCCCTCGACGCCCTCGGGCACGAGCTTGAGCGAATCCTTGATGTCCTGCTGGAAGTAGCGGTCGGCCGAGCCGCGCGCCATGGCGCCGACCGAGCCCATGCCCCGATAGGTCTTGTACGACCGGCCCTGATACAGAAACACCTCGCCGGGGCTCTCGTCGGTGCCGGCGAGCAGCGAGCCGATCATGGCGCAGTCGGCGCCGGCGGCGAGCGCCTTGGCGAGGTCGCCCGAATACTTGATGCCGCCGTCGGCGATGACGGCCACCTTGGCGTCGCGGGCGACCGACACGGCGTTCATGATGGCGGTGAGCTGCGGCACGCCGACGCCGGCCACCACGCGGGTGGTGCAGATCGAGCCCGGGCCGATGCCGACCTTGACGGCGTCGGCGCCGGCGTCGATCAGCGCCTTGGCGCCGTCGGCGGTGGCGACATTGCCGGCCGCGACCTGCACGACGTTGGACAGCTTCTTGATGCGGGCGACCGAGTCGAGCACGTGGCGCGAATGACCGTGCGCCGTGTCGACCACCACGAGGTCGACGCCGGCCTCGATCAGCCGCTCGGTGCGCTCGTAGCCGCTCTCGCCGACCGTCGTGGCCGCCGCGACCCGCAGGCGCCCCTGCGAATCCTTGCAGGCATTGGGGTTCGCCACCGCCTTCTCGATGTCCTTGACGGTGATCAGGCCGACGCAGCGGAACTGGTCGTCGACGACGAGAAGCTTCTCGATACGGAACTGGTGCAGCAGCCGCTTCGCCTCCTGCTGGCTGACGCCCTCGCGCACCGTCACCAGGCGCTCCTTGGTCATCAGCTCGGAGACCCGCTGGCTCGGGTCGGTGGCGAAGCGGACGTCGCGGTTGGTGAGGATGCCGACCAGCTTGCCGTCGACCCCGCCCGTCGCGGTGACGACCGGGATGCCGGAGATGCGGTTGTCCGCCATCATCCGCAGCGCCTCGGCGAGCGGCGCATCGGGCCCGATGGTGAGCGGGTTCACCACCATGCCGGACTCGAACTTCTTCACCTGCCGCACCTGGGCGGCCTGAATCACCGGATCGAGATTGCGGTGGACCACGCCGATGCCGCCGGCCTGGGCCATGGCGATCGCCATGGCGGATTCCGTCACGGTGTCCATGGCGGAGGCGATGATCGGAATGTTGAGGATGATCTCGCGGGTGAGATGCGTGCGGATGTCGGCCTGGGACGGCAGCACGTCGGACAGGCCGGGCTGCAGCAGCACGTCGTCGAAGGTGAGGGCCTCGCGCGGGGAGGCGTCGGACAATGCGGCCATGCCAAGCTCCTAGTCGCCGCAGGGGCCGGGTAGACGCCGGCTCCCCGGTCGAATACGGCCGGTGAAAGACTCGGGGCTGCCCCTGTACGGAGTTGGCGAGGGTGGTTATCACGCAGATGCGACGATGGGAAGGCGGAAGCGGGCATGCGCGGGCGGAGGAGCCCGGCTGGCGGCAGATCCAAGGGTCAGGCCGGGACGTCAGCCTCGGCGCAGCGGCGGGCCGACAGCATTCGGTGTTCCAGTCGGCACATGATGGGTCGCCCGCGTGATCACCTCAGGCGGCCTCACTGCCCGCCTTGGTCGGCGCACAGGGATTGCCAGCGGGTGAGGGCCGACGGCCGCACCGAGGCGCCCTCGCGATCCCGGAAGATCAGGACGGCCTGCATGACCCGGCCGCGCCAGTCCGGGTGGACGGCCAACGGAAAGAGATTGGGCCACGGCCACCGGCCGATGTGCACGAGCACCGCCTCCCAGTCCGGCAGCCACCCACTCGCCACCTCGGCCTCGTCCAGGACGCTCTCGGACACGATGACCTGAAACTCCAGCGAGCCCTGGTCGCCCTCGCGCGCATGCACGGCGAACGAACCGCCCTCGGCGCCGACCTTCAGGATGCGGAACGGCTGTCGTCCGGGGTCCGCCTGCAGCGCAGGCGATTGTCGCGGATGCGTGGTCATGGCCAGAGCGAAAACTCGACGACGCTCAACAATAACATGGACTATTCCTTTTTCGGCGCAGGATCGCCCCAGGCAGGTACCAGCTTGATCTCACCCGGCTTCATTCCACCGATATGGTCCAGGATCTCTTTGTAGTTGGGATGGCTGGTCGGGTATCTGACGATGCCGCTGACGTTAATGCCGTCGGCTGTGCGTCGCAGGTTGACGACGATGGTGCCGTCGTCCTGCATTTGCGCGTCGCCGATAATCACGGGCTCCTTCGAATGTCCGTTGCCGGAGAAGCCTATCCAGGCCGCGATGGCGAGTGCAACCAGCGCTTTCGTGTTTCCCGGCATGTCGCGGTGTCCTGACTTGCGCGGCTTGTTGTGGGTGTCGTGTCGTCCGGTTCGATGGAGATCGGCCCTGGAGGCGAGCGGCTCCGCTTGTTCGAACGACGCAACCTTAACGACGCCGAGAGCCGGTGCACCTAAACGCAGGGCCAGGAACGGGCTAGCCCGGACCGATGCGGCTTGGCGACCTTGCCATCCTGATCGAAGAAGCCCTCGTCCTCGAGGAACCGGCGCGGCCTCTCGGGTGTCGCCGCATGCTCGGCGGTGACCCGGTCTATCGCCACCACCAGATCCTGCAACTCTTGCGCGGTCATGGCCGTCCAGCCCCCGAAAACCGTGCAATTATGAGCAGCCGCCGCGGCAGGGTCAACCAACGCCGATGACGAGCGACCGTCCGGGCCTCACGGCCGCCAACCGGGCGGCGGGCCGTGGCGCTCGATCGCCTCGACGATCTCGCGGTGGCGGCGCTGCTCGCGGGTCATGTAGACGCTGATCACGGCGTGGGCGGAGGGGATCAGCATGAGGAACGGGAACGAGAAGATCGTCAGCACCGTCAGGACCAGGCAAACCGCCAGCAAGAGCAGGTTGAACAGCGCCGCGAAGGGCTGCCCGTTGAGCAGCAGCCCGAGGGGAGGCAGGAAGACCGCCAGGATGTAGATCATCGCCGCATCGCTCCGTGCGCGGGTGGATGGCCCCGCGTGAACGAAGCATATGTGGGGGCTCGCGTCCGGCGCGCAATGACGCTCCCCGCGGCGCGCCGGCGCACCCTCGGGCGCCGGGCGGTCCTGCGCGATTCCCGATTCACCGTGGGCCGATATGGTCTATTCTCGCCGCCCCGGCCGCTCCGGCGGGACCCCTCGAGCCACCCTGCCCGCCCCATGCCCCTGACCCGCGAGCGCCTGGTCCCGTACATCGTCGCGGTCGCGCTGTTCATGGAGAACATGGACTCGACCGTGATCGCCACGGCGCTGCCGGCGATCGCGGCCGACATCGGCACCTCGCCGATCGAGCTCAAGCTCGCCATCACGTCCTACCTCTTGGCGCTCGCCATCTTCATCCCGATGAGCGGCTGGATGGCCGACCGCTTCGGCGCCCGCACCATCTTCCGCAGCGCCATCCTGGTGTTCGTCGCCGGCTCGATCCTATGCGCGATCTCGGGCGCCCTGTCGCATTTCGTGCTGGCCCGCTTCCTCCAGGGCATGGGCGGCGCCATGATGAGCCCGGTCGGCCGGCTGGTGCTGATCCGCTCGGTCGACAAGAGCAAGCTGGTCGACGCCATGGCGCTGGTCACCATGCCGGCCCTGATCGGCCCGCTGCTCGGGCCGCCGCTCGGCGGCTTCATCACCACCTTCGCGAGCTGGCACTGGATCTTCATCATCAACGTGCCGATCGGGATCGTCGGCTTCGCCCTGGTGACCCGGTTCGTCGAGAACGTGAAGAGCGACGTGCCGGAGCCGTTCGACTTCACCGGCATGACCCTGGTGGCCCTCGGCATCGGCGGGCTCGCCTTCGGTTGCACGGTGCTGACCGTGAAGTTCGTGCCGTTTGCCGTGTCCATCATGCTGCTCGTCGTCGGAACGGCCGCGACCTTCGCCTACGTGCTCTATGCGCGGCGGACCGCGAGCCCGGTGATCGACCTGTCGCTGTTCGCCCTGCCGACCTTCCGGGCCGGCGTCGCCGGCGGCTTCGTGTTCCGGGTCGGGGCCGGCGCGCTGCCGTTCCTGCTGCCGCTGCTGCTGCAGATCGGCTTCGGCATGACGCCGTTCGAGTCCGGCATGGTGACGTTCGCCACCGCCTTCGGCGCCATGGTGATGAAGGCGCTGGTGCCGCGCGTCCTGCGCCGCTTCGGCTTCCGCCTCACTATGACGGTGAACGCCCTGCTCGCCGCGACGACCATCGGGGCCTGCGCGCTGTTCCGGCCTGGCACGCCCGTGTGGGCGATGATCTCGGTGCTGCTGGTCGGCGGGCTGTTCCGCTCGCTGCAGTTCACCAGCGTCAACACCATCGCGTTCGCCGATGTCGAGCCGCGCCGGATGAGCCGGGCGACCTCGCTCGCCAGCGTCTCGCAGCAATTGTCGGTGTCGACCGGCGTCACGGTCGGGGCGCTGGCGCTGGAGACCGTGATGGCGGTGCGGGGCGACGCCGACCTGTCGGCAGCCGCCTTCCCGCCGGCCTTCATGGTGATCGCCCTGATCTCGGCCTCGGCCACCGTGCTGTTCGCCCTGATGCCGAAGGACGCCGGCGCCGAGATGGCGCAAAGGAAGAAATCGTAGCCGGAGCGCAGCGACATCCGGGAGCAGCGCCGCGAGAATCCCGGATCTCGCTTCGCTCGATCGAGGCTACGCTTGCTACGGGCCGTCGATACTCGCCTCTCGACCGGCATGAACCTTCCGTTCCATCCCGGAAACCAAGGGTCCGGGGAAGGACCCCTGATCGAGATGCGCGCCATGACGAGCACCGCCGATAAACCGCGCCGGCTTGGACTGATCGGCAGCATCGTGGGCCTGCTGGCCCTGGTCGCGGCCGTGCTGCCGCATTGGGTCGTTCCGGTGATGTTCCCGCCGCCGCCGACGGACCAGATCATCGTCGACACCGGGCGACGCGTGAAGGAGCGCCTCGCCGCGCACGTGAAAGGCATCGAGTATCAGGCGCCGCGCCGCGAGCCGTCGCCCGGCGATCGCCTGAGCCGCGGATTGTCCATCACGGCCGTCTCGCTCGGACTGCTCGCCATCGCGATGGCGGTGCTGTCGATCGCGTTCCGCGAAGAGAAGCTCATGGCCGGCGTCGCGGTGACGCTCGGCATCGTCGCCCTCGCCGTCGAGATCTCGCTGTTCCTGATCGGCGCGCTGATCCTCGTCGCGATCATCAAGATCGTGTTGGATCACATCGAGCTGTTCTGACCCGCAGGCGTCGCGCGGCCTGTCGCGGACGCTTCCGCTCGTTCAGAGCCGTAGGGTGGGTTGAGCGCAGCGAAACCCACCGTCCAACCGGGTGGAAGAGATGGGTTTCGCTGGCGCTCAACCCATCCTACGAAGCTACGCGGCCGAAGAGACCTGCCGGAACCCCGTCGCCAGCACGTAGAGCTCGGCCGAGTCGGCGCGGCTGGCGGCCGGCTTGACGTGCTTCACCTTGGCGAAGTCGCGCTTGAGATCGGCCAAAAGGTCGCCCTCTGTGCCCCCGCGAAGAACCTTGCAGAGGAAGGCGCCGCCGGGGTCCAGGACCTCGCGGGCGAAGTGCGCCGCGGTCTCGGCCAGCGCCATGATCTTCAGGTGGTCGGTCTGGCGGTGGCCGGTGGCGTTCGCCGCCATGTCGGACAGGACGATGTCGGCGCGCCCGCGCAGCAGCGCCTTCAGCTTGTCGGGGGCGGTAGGATCGAGGAAGTCGAGATGCAGCGCGTCGACGCCGGAAATCGGCGGCATGTCGAGAATGTCGATCGCCACCACGCGGCCCTGACCGGTTTCGGCGCCGACCCGCTTGGCCGCCACCTGGCTCCAGCCGCCCGGCGCAGCGCCGAGATCGACGACGCGGGATCCCGGCCGCAGCAGATGGAAGCGGTCGTCGAGCTCGATCAGCTTGTAGGCGGCGCGCGAGCGGTAGCCGTCGCGCTTCGCCTGCGCCACGTAGGGGTCGTTGAGCTGGCGGTCGAGCCACAGTTTTTGCGCCAGCGTGCGGCCCTTGCGGACCTTGACGCGGACTTTCAGGGGGCGGTTGCGTTCGGTGGTCATGTCTCACGCTCTTGGTCATTCCGGGGCGCGGGCGAAGCCCGCGAGCCCGGAATCCATAGCCCCTGTCAGTGAATATGGATTCCGGGCTCGCCGCTGCGCGGCGCCCCGGAATGACTGGGTTGTCTTCGGGCCTCACGCCCCCGCCTGCACCACCTTCACCTTGATCTCGCCGAGCTTGTCGATGACGCCGACCATCAGGTCGCCGGGCTTCACCGGGCCGACATTCTCGGGCGTGCCCGAATAGATGATGTCGCCCGGCATCAGCTCGTAAAAGGTCGACAGGTTGGCGATCTGCTCGGCGACGCTCCACATCATCATATTGAGGTCGGCCTTCTGCTTGACCTCGCCGTTGACGGTGAGCTGGATCAGGCCCTCCTTGAGGTGCCCGACCTGCGCGGCCGGATGCAGCGGGCCGATGACGGCGGCATGGTCGAAGGATTTTCCGATTTCCCACGGCTTCTTCTGGTCGCCCATCATGCGCTGCAGGTCGCGCCGGGTCATGTCGAGGCCGATGGCGTAGCCGAAGACCAGATCGAGCGCCTTCTCGACCGGCACGTCCTTGCCGCCCTTGTCGAGCGCCGCCACCAGCTCGAGCTCGTAGTGATAGTTCTTGGTCATCGGCGGATAGGGGTGGTCGGCCACCTGGCCGGGCGTGACGTTCTGGATCGCGTCGGTCGGCTTCTGGAAGAAGAACGGCGGCTCGCGGGTCGGATCGGATCCCATCTCGCGCGCATGCGCCGCGTAGTTGCGGCCGACGCAGTAGATGCGGCGCACCGGAAACACCTTGTCGCTGCCGAGCACCGGGATGGTCGCGCCGGCGACCTCGAACAGCGCCGCCGGAGCGGCCGGCGCCGCCCGGGCGGCCTCGGCAGCGGCGAGCGTTCCGGCACCGAGCGCCGTGCCGGCGATGATCAGGGTGCGACGATCGAGATCGGTCATGCGGGCTCCTGGGCGGGTACGCGGTCTGGCGCCGCGGTGGGGATGGGGGGCGCGAACGCATCGGGTCGCAACGGGTTGCGTGACGGGCCTTGCGGAGGAATCCGTAGTCCCGCACGGGGCCGAGCGCCAGCCTCCCGGAAATATCGGCTCAGCGCCGCTCCCACACCCCGTCGGCCCGCATCATCTTGACCAGCATGCCTTCGCGAAGCCCGCGGTCGGCGACCCGCAGGCGCGGGCACGGGAAGGCGTGGCGGATCGCCTCCAGGATGGCGCAGCCGGCCAGCACCAGGTCGGCCCGCTCGGCGCCGATGCAGGGGTTCGCCACCCGGTCGTCGTAGCTCATCGCCATCAACCGGTCGATCACGCCGGTGATCTCGTGCGCCCGCAGCCAGCAGCCGTCGACCCGCCGGCGATCGTAGCGCGGCAGCTCGAGATGGACGCCCGCGATGGTCGTCACGGTTCCCGACGTGCCGAGCATGTGCAGGCCACCGAGATCGTCGCCATGGGCCCGCGAGAAGTCGGCGAGCGCCCGCGTCACCTCGGCCACCATGGCGTCGAAGACGGCCCGGTCGACCGCAACCCCGCCGAACCGCTCGGCCAGCGTCACCACGCCGAGCGGCAGCGACACCCAGCCCTGGATCACCGGCTTGGGAGGACCGCGCCCGGCCGCCTCGGAGCGGCCGAGCCGCACCAGCTCGGACGAGCCGCCGCCGATGTCGAACAGGATGGCGCCGCGCGAATCCGGATCCATCAAGGGGGTGCAGCCGGTGGCGGCGAGCTCCGCCTCGGTGCCGTGGTCGACGATCTCGAGGTCGAGCCCCACCACCTCGCTGATGCGGGCCTGGAACTCGGTGCCGTTCTCGGCCGCCCGGCAGGCCTCGGTGGCGATCAGCCGCGCCCGGCCGACGCCGCGCGAGCGCATCTTGTCCCGGCACACCGCGAGCGCATCGACGGCCCGGACGATCGCCGCCTCGCCGATCCGCCCGGTCAGCGACACCCCCTCGCCGAGCCGGATGATGCGCGAGAACGCGTCCACCACGCGAAAGCTGCTACCGGTCGGCCGCGCCACCAGGAGCCGGCAATTGTTGGTGCCGAGATCGAGGGCCGCATAGGTCGCAGGATGCGCCGCAGCCGTCCGCAGACTCCCGGCGCCGCCCGCCGTTTCGGGCCAGGCTAACCCGGGCTGCTCGGACCCCCCCTGCTTCCCCAGACGCGTCGCGTCGAGGAGGCCGGTGGTGTGGGCCTCTTGATCCATCAATCGCCTTCGCGCCGGCCGCCACGAAGGCGCCAGCCGTCATCACGATGTGTTGTTTCGTCGACTCGAAGTGTAACAGGCCTGTCAAAGGACGCAATTGGCAAGCAGCGCCAAGACTTACACCAGCCACCTTATTGCGTTGCGATACCGCAGGCTGTACGTGAATCCGAACTCACTTCATTGCGGGGCGTTTGTACCGAACGCCGCGATGGTCTAGTTCTGTTGTCCCACAGAGCCCGCGATACTGCAGATTCCGCCATGACATCATCCGACGAGACCCACGCCGACGACCTCGGTGACTGGGCGACCACCCGCTTCGCCGTCGGCCAGCCGGTGCCCCGCACCGAGGATCCGGTGCTGGTGCGCGGGACGGGCCGCTACACCGACGACGTCGCCCTGCCCGGCCAAGCCTATGCCGCCATGGTGCGCAGCCCGCACGCCCACGGGCTTCTGCGCGGGATCGACGCGGAGGTCGCACGAAAAATGCCGGGCGTGCTGGCCGTCTACACGGCCGCCGATCTGGCCGGCTACGGCACGCTGCGCTGCGCCCCGCCGCTCGCCAATCACGACGGCTCGGCCATGACCAAGCCGCCGCGGCCGGCGCTCGCCGCCGAGCGGGTGCGCTTCGTCGGCGACCCGGTGGCGGTCGTCGTCGCCGAGACGGCGTTTCAGGCGCGCGACGCGGCCGAAAGCGTGACGCTCGACATCGAGCCGCTGCCGGCCGTCACCACGACCACGCAGGCGCTGGCGCCCGATGCGCCGCGGCTCTACGACGAGGCGCCCGGCAATGTCGCGCTCGACTGGCGCTCGGGCGATGTCGCCAAGGTCGCCGAGGCTTTCGCCGGCGCCACCCATGTGGTGCGGCTCGACCTCACGATCAGCCGCGTCGTGGTGGTGGCGATGGAGCCGCGCGCCGCCGTCGCGGCATATGACGGCGACAGCGGCCGCTACACCCTGCATCTCGCCTGCCAGGGCGCCTTCGGCATGCGCGGCCAGATCGCCGAGCTGATGAAGGTGCCGGCCGACAAGGTCCGCATCCTCACCGGCCATGTCGGCGGCTCGTTCGGCATGAAGTCGGCGGCCTTCCCGGAATATGTCTGCGTGCTGCATGCGGCGCGCGCGCTCGGCCGGTCGGTCAAGTGGACCGAGGACCGCAGCGCCAGCTTCCTGTCCGACACCCATGGCCGCGACCAGGAGCGCACCGCCGAGCTGGCGCTCGACGCCGACGGCCGTTTCCTGGCGCTGCGGCTCACCGGGCATGCCGACATGGGCGCCTATCTGGGCCTGATCTCGCCGCTGCCGCCGACCGTGAACGCGCTGAAGAACGTCGCCAGCGTCTACCGCACGCCGCTGATCGAGGTGCGCACGCTGTGCTGCTTCACCAACACGACGCCGGTCGCGGCCTATCGGGGCGCCGGCCGGCCCGAGGGCAACTACATCATGGAGCGGCTGATCGATGTCGCGGCACGCGACACCGGCATCGACCGCCTGACGCTGCGCCGACGCAACCATATTCGGCCGAAGGATCTGCCCTTCGCCGCCGCCTCCGCCATGACCTACGACAGCGGCGACTTTCCGGCCGTGTTCAAGCGCGCGCTGGACGCCGCCGACTGGGCCGGTTTCGCGGCCCGCAGGCGGGCGAGCCGCAAGGTGGGCAAGCTGCGCGGCATCGGCATCGGCAGCTATCTCGAGGTGACGGCGCCGCCGAGCCCGGAGATGGGCGGCCTTCGTTTCGAGCCGGACGGGACCGTGACGTTCACGACCGGCACGCTCGACTACGGCCAGGGCCACGCCACCTCGTTCGCCCAGGTGATCGCCCAAAAGCTCGGGATCCCGTTCGAGCGCATCCGCCTGAAACAGGGCGACAGCGACCTCTTGATCGCCGGCGGCGGCACCGGCGGCTCGCGGTCGAGCGCGGCGAGCGGCACGGCCGCGGTCGACGCCTGCCTGCAGGTGATCGAGCAGGGCCGCGCGATCGCCGCCGCCGTGCTGGAGGCCGGCGTCGCCGACATCGAGTTCCTGGACGGGCGCTTCACGGTGGCCGGCACGGATGTCGGCATCGCTCTGCTCGACATCGCCGAGCGCCTGCACGGCGGCCTCGCCCTGCCGGAGGGCGTGCCCCAAAACCTCGACGTCGCACTGGTCAACAAGGGCGTGCCGTCGACATTTCCCAACGGCTGCCACGTCGCCGAGGTGGAGATCGATCCCGACACCGGCACGGCCGCGGTGGTGCGCTACGTCTCGGTGAACGACTTCGGCACCCTGCTCAACCCGATGCTGGTCGACGGCCAGATCCATGGCGGCGTCGTCCAGGGCATCGGCCAGGCGCTGTGGGAGCGCGTCGTCTACGACGCCGAGGGCCAGCTCCTCACCGGCTCGCTGACCGACTACGCGCTGCCGCGCGCCGCCGACGTGCCGTCCTTCGACACCGCCTATCATCCGGTGCCGACCGCCACCAACCCGCTCGGCGTCAAGGGCTGCGGCGAGGCCGGCTGCGCCGGCGCGCTGGTGTCGGTGATCAATGCCGCCGTCGACGCGCTGTCGGATTACGGCGTGCGCCATGTCGACATGCCGCTGACCTCGGAAAAGATTTGGCGGATTCTTCAGGGCGAGCCTGCCGTGGGGTGACCTCTGATCCCTACACTGGCACGCCGCCGGTGCTCCCTCTCCCCGCTTGCGGGGAGAGGGTCGGGGTGAGGGGGCGCTTCCGTATCCACGAGGCGCCCCCTCACCCGGATCGCTTCGCGATCCGACCTCTCCCCGCGCGCGGGGAGAGGCGAAGACGCAGCGCCTCCGCCTGAACTGGAATTAAAGCGGCGGCCATGCGAGCGTCGTCGGGAAGTCCGAGGCCCCTGATGACCGAGACCCGCCTGCCGCTCGCCGCCGCCCCCACGGGGGACACGCGCGTCATCGCCGCGGTGAGCGCTGCGCATTTCGTCTCGCACTATTTCATCCTGATCCTGCCGCCCGTGTTCGAGATGGTGCGGACCGAGTTCAAGGTGAGCTACACCGAGCTCGGCTTCGCGCTGGTCGCCTTCAACGTGATGTGCGCCGCCTTCCAGACGCCGGCCGGCTTCCTGGTCGATCGCATCGGCGCGCGCCGCGTGCTGGTGTTCGGGCTCGTGACCGGCGCGCTGGCGCTGGCGGCCGCCGGCCTCGTCCACTCGTTCTGGCTGTTCGTCGTGCTGTTCGGGCTCGGCGGCCTGGGCAATTCGGTCTATCACCCGGCCGACTACGCGGCGCTGTCGGATCGCGTCGCGGCCGAGCGGATCGGACGCGCCTACTCGGTCCACACCTTCTCGGGCATGCTGGGAGGCGCCGCGGCGCCCGCGACGATGCTGTTCCTGGAATCGCAGATCGGCTGGCGCGGCGCCTTCGTCGCCTCCGCCCTGCCCGGGCTGGCGCTCGCCGCCTGGCTCGCTCTTCCGGGCCGCGACGTTCTGCCGGCACGGCCGCGAGCGGCGCACGACCGCGCCGCCGCAGCGGACAGCTCGGTCCGACTGCTGACCTCGCCCGTGATCCTGCTCAACTTCGTGTTCTTCGCCCTGTTCGCCGTGTTCCAGCTCGGCCTGCAGAACTACTCGGCGGTGGCGCTCGCGGCCGGATACGGCCTGCCGCTCGCCGCCGCCAGCGTCGCGCTGACCGCCTATCTGCTGCTCAGCGCCATCGGGGTGCTGCTCGGCGGCTTCCCGGTGGGCAGGATCAGCCCGGCACTGCTCACCGCCGCCGGCATGCTGGTCGTGGCCGTCTGCACGGCGCTTCTCGCCACCGTCGATCTCGGCACGGTCGGTGCCGTGCTGGCACTCGGCATCGCCGGTCTCGCCGGCGGCATCGCCATGCCGGCCCGCGACATGATCGTCCGCGCCGTCACGCCGCCGGGCCAGTTCGGAAAAGTGTTCGGCTTCGTCACCACCGGCTTCAACATCGCCGGCGTGGTGGCGCCCGTGATCTTCGGCCTGCTGATGGACCACGGGCGTCCCGGCGGCGTTTTCCTGGTGGTGGCGGCCGCCTGCCTGTTGTCGATCGCGACCGTCGTCGGCGGCCGAACGCCGGCGCTGGCCCGCCCACGCGACTAGGGCCGGAGGAGATCCGGGCCCCCTCCGCCGATCTCTCGGCACGACCCATCGAGTCTTCTCGCTCATACGGGTCTTCTCGATCATATCGACGGCCTATCACCCGAAGGTCTAGACCGTCCTGGCTGGGCATCGGCGAGCGACAGCGCCTCCACCGAGATCATGCACTGCAGCGATCGCTCGCCCTTGAAGTGATGTGCCCACTCGGATAATCGTCTCACGCAACGATCTGATCGACCGGCGCGGGCGACAGCCGCCTGCATGGGATGTGTGGCCCTGCCTCACGCAGGGTTGGCGAACGATCCGCATCCGGCCGAATTTACGGCGGGGCCTTCACGACGAGCTTCGACCCGGTCCAACCGCAGCCGGGCTTTCTTTCGACCGTGAGCCATCGACGAGCCGCGGCCAGGCCGCAACACAACGGGGAATCTGATGTCGCGACTGACAGGTGTCTTGGTTTTCGCAGCACTCGCAGCCGTCGCCCTGCCGGCGCCCGCCTCGGCGCAATCCAGCGTCGAGGTCGGCACGCTGTCGTGCCGGCTCGCGCCGAGCGTCGGCCTGCTGGTCGGCTCGCGTCAGCGGATGAGCTGCGTGTTCACGCTGGCGAACACGAACCGAAAAGAGACCTACAGCGGCGCGATCACGCGGCTCGGCCTCGATGTCGGCATCACGGCCGGCGGCCGGCTCGTCTGGGCCGTGCGCTCCAAGACGAACCTGCCGATCGGCAAGCGCACGCTCGCCGGCACCTATGTGGGCGCCAGCGGCGAGATCGCCCTCGGCCTCGGCGTCGGGGCGAACGCGCTGGTCGGCGGCACCAACCGAACCATCGCCCTGCAGCCGCTGTCGGTGGAGGGATCCGTGGGCGTCAGTCTCGCGGTCGGCGTCGCCGGACTGCGGCTTCAGTGACATCAGCGTGATGTGAAAGCGTGATGTGAAAGAGTGATGTGAAAGAGTGATGTGAACAGCGCCGGGCCCCGCTCGCGGGTTCCGGGAGCTCGACTGAAGGACCGGCGCCAAGGCGCCCGTCCCGACCAAGTGAGAGCACCGATACCATTCCGCTTCGGCCGGGCCATCGAGTCGAGCCCTTCCGATCGACGGGACCTCGATCACAGGAGAGCCTTTTGCGCCTCTCGGTCCTTCATCTGACATCCAGTATCGTTCGTTGCCGCTTCGGCCGGACGGCCTGCCTGACGGGCCTCTCCGTGCTGCTCGGGATAGGGACCGCCGTGCTCGGCGACCCCGCTCTCGCCCAGACTGCCGCGCCGGCGACCACGACCGCCGCGCCCGCGCCGGCGCAGTCGGCTTTGTCGCGCGAGCAGATCGAGGCGCTGGTCGCCCCGATCGCGCTCTATTCCGACGACCTGCTCGCCCAGGTGCTGATGGCCTCGACCTATCCGCTCGACGTCGTGCAGGCGGCACGCTGGCAGCAGGCGAATGCGAAGCTGACCGGCAAGCCGCTCGACGACGCGCTGCTGCAGCAGCCCTGGGATCCCAGCGTCAAGTCGCTGGTCGCGATGCCGCAGGTGCTGACGATGCTCAACGACAAGCTCGACTGGACCCAGAAGCTCGGCGACGCCTTCCTGGCCCAGCAGGCCGACGTGCTCGACGCCGTGCAGCGCCTGCGGGCGCGCGCGCAGGCCGCCGGTACGCTGAAGACCACCAAGGAGCAGAAGGTCACGCAGCAGACGACCGCGGGCAAAACCGTCTTTGTGATCGAGCAGGCCAATCCCCAGGTCGTCTTCGTGCCGAGCTACAATCCGACCGCCGTCTTCGGCGCCTGGCCGTATCCGGCCTATCCGCCCGTCTCGTTTTATCCGCCCGGCTACCTGGCCGGCAACGCGATCTCGTTCGGGCTCGGCATGGCGGCCGGCGCGGCCCTGTGGGGCGGCATGAACTGGGGCGCCGGCAACGTCAACGTCAACGTCAACCGCTTCAATTCCTTCAACAACACCAACATCTCGAACAACAACTGGCAGCACAATCCCGCGCGGCGCGGCGGCGTGCCCTACGGCAATGCCGCGGTGGCACAGCAGTTCGGCCGCGGCAATCTGGACAATGCCTCGCGCGACGCGTTCCGCGGCCGCATGGACTCGCAGGGAGCGGCAGCCGCGCTCGGCGATCGCGGCGGTCTCGGTGATCGCGGCGGTCTCGGTGATCGCGGCGGTCTCGGGGACCGTGGGGGTCTCGGGGACCGTGGTGGACTTGGTGATCGCGGCGGCATCGGCGACCGCGGTGGAGCCGGCAACCGGGGCGGAGCCGGCAACCGGGGCAACATCGGTGATCGCGGCGGCGCAGCCGGTCGGGCTGGTGCCGGCGCCGCGGCCCGTGACGGCGTGCGCGGCGGCGGCGGCGGTGCATTCGACGGCGTCGGCCGCGGCGGGGACGTCCGCCGCGAGGG
>NZ_JACAAX010000054.1 GCF_013377085.1 Rhodoplanes sp.
TGCTTCGCAACAGTCTCGGAATCCTCCGAGTCAATCACCCGGAAACCGTATGAGATGGTTCGATTCCCCGCTCGGCGGGGTCCGCATGGCGGCGCTTCGTGCTCAACGATAGAGGCTATTAATTTGCCGCCCTCACCTCAGCGCTCGAACCGCTGCAGGAAGCCCGCGTTGCGGATCCTCCCCAGAGGTCATACCTTACCCGTGACGAGAGGAACTCGGGTCGATGGCGAACGGAGAGTCGCGCCAGTGGCGCAAGAAACTCAGGCCTGACGAGCGCAAGAGAATCCTAGCGCTGGAAAGCCAGATCAGGGATCTGGAAGCTCAGCTCCTGGTCCTGCGGGCGCAGCGACATCGGATCCAGAACACAGCGACGGTACGCGCCGGTTCCCGCGCCGTAACTCGCAAATCGTCAACAACCATGGTCTGACCAGCGAGCCTTCGGCAAAGAGCCTTACAAAAAAGAGCTTAAACTTGGCCGCCCAAATGAACTGGCGGGACAAGCGATCAGCGGAGAGATACGCCCAAGTCGTGCCGCGCGCCGAGTGGCACCGGGTCGACGTCTTCCGAAGGAGCCGAAGAACAAAAGATGATCAGAATCCCCGGATTTTCCCCACCTCACGCCCATATTCGCGCGTCTTTCATCCCCCACTGTCCACGAACGCGCCTGATATACTATTGAAATCGTACGAAAAACTGGCTCAAAAAGTTGCGGCCGGCTCTTGGGGGAGAGCCGGCCGCGCGCAAACCCGGTCTGGGACGGGGAGGGGTGGGGACGTGACCGGGACTGCGAAACTCCTGTCGTTTAGTCGGGCGTTGCCGGAAAAAGGTTCACCGGCAAAAACTCGTTCAAATCCAGCTACCTGGACGTTGCGGTCGAGACCGCCGGACGGGTGTCTCCGAGCGCCACCCAGGTGTTCGGATCGGACTGCGACTGCCGCTTGACGAAGCGGTAGCCGGTCTCGGTCCAGCCGAGGATCTCGTCGACCTGGTTGTCGAGCACGAACTCGCCCTTGTCGGTCTTGACGGTCAGCACGGCGTGGCCCTCGTCCTTGCGGTCGCGCACCACGGTGATGAGCAGCGCCTCGCGGGGCCAGCCGGCGGCGATCAGCATCCGCCGCTTGAGCAGCACATAGTCCTCGCAGTCGCCGTAGCCGTCGTCCGGATAGGACCACTTCTCGACGACGCCCCAGTGGTCGAGATCCGTCAGGGGCTTGACGGTGTCGTTGACCCAGCGATTGACCCGCACGAGGTCACGCCAGGCGCGCGGCGACAGCACGACGTCGCGCGGGGTGGTCGGGGTCGCCGCGCAATCGCGCGGCCGGTCGGAGCAGAACGACACCCAACCGATCGGCGGGCGGGCGACGTCTTGAACCGAGGCGTAGAGCGGACGATCGAGCGCATCAGCCTGCCCGATCAGCGCGCCGAAGGCCGCTGCGGCCCACACGGCCGCCAGTCCGCGCCTGGGACGAACATTCATTGTTGACCCCTCCCGTCCTCACAGGGTCAACTGTCCCATACAACCTTTGAACCGCCGCTAAGTCGATCCGATAAACTTGAAGCAATACTGGCGTTATACATAACTGTATTTGGCTAAAACGCTCGTATAATTCGTCTAAAATCCGATATACTACAAATCGATTCAAATTTTAACGAATACAAGAATTTCCGTTTGAATTGAATGGCTTGGCGCCCTGCCCCAGCGTCGGCCCGAGGCCGCCCGTCGCGACCACCGGCCTTGCGACCCGCCGATTGTCGGTTCCCCGCAACCATCGCGGGCCGCATTCCAGCCGGTCGGGGCCCGGCCGATTGCCACAGTTTGTTTACCAGGGGTGGAAGTCGATACTCCGGAACCGAACGAGACGAGGAGGTTCGCCCTGAAGGCGCCGCCTCCGGACGTGAGCCCGACACGGCGTGCCGGTCAGGCGCCCCCTCGGGGCTCCTCGAGCCGGTTGAAGGCGGCCTCCACGGCCGACAACAGCGGCGCATAGGCCCGGACGTTGCGCTCGGTGAACCGGCCGATCTCGGTCGAGCAGACGATGAAGACGTTCTTGAGCACGCCGCCCTCGAAGAACGGCACCGCGAAATAGGATCTGATGCCCTTCGGGATGAACAGAACCCAGTCGATCGGCTTGATGCTGCGGGAGGTGTCCTCGACGATCAGGTGGTCGAGCCCGAAACGCACGATGTTCTCGGCGATCGATCCCTCGTACGGAAAGGTCTCGGCCGCCGGCATGGCAAGCGACGGCGCCACGCCGGTGACGACCACCCGGTTCTCGGTGATGAAGATGCGCGACCGCATCACCGCGTCGGCCGGAAGGGTCGCCGGCTGATGGTCAAGGAACGCGCGCAGCAGCGCCGGGATGCTGTCCGCCGCGGCGAACGCTTCGACGGCCGCCGGCGAGGCCTCGTCCTCGGCGAAAATGCCCTCCCCCGACCGGTCGTCGCCGCCGGCCGTCTCCGGCATCAGGGACACCCACAGCATGTTCTGGCTGCGATGTGACAGCGGCCGCACCCGCGCCGCGCAGAGGTGCGGCTCGCCGCGCCCGTCCTGCACGGTCAGCGCCCCGCTCCACTGGCCGTGGAACACCAGGGCCTCGAAGACCTCTGCCGCGGTGACGCCGGCGGACGACAGCAACAGGTCGTCGAAGGCGAGCGCCGCCGGACCCTCCAGTCGCTCGCCGAAGAGCGCGCGGGCCGCCGGATTGGCCAGCACGGTGTGGCGGGTTCGGACGCTGACCAGCAGCACCGGGTTGTCGAACAGCGCAATCTTCTCGTCGAGATCGGCATCCGCGGTCGCGCCGAGAACGAGGTCGACGAGCCCCGAGCACTCCGCCAGCAGCCCGACGCACCGCATGGCGGTGCTGGGATCGGGCATCGCCGCCACCGCGATCCAGCGGATGAGCCCGTCGCCGTCGCGGACCCGGACGATCGTCGCGGCCGGATGCACGCCACGGATCCGATCGACGCAATCGAAGAACCGGTCCTGATCTTCCGCCAGAACCGCCGCACGGGCATGGGCCGGGTTCTTCAGGATCAGTGCCGTCTGCTCGTCCAGCGCACCCCTGCTCCCGCCGCCCAGGAAGGTCAGCTCGTTCTTGCGGACGTCGAGCTGCCAGAAGATCGCCGGTACGCCGCCGAGGGCCGTGGCCCACGTGGTCAGCAGGGCCGAGAGCGCCGGAGCGCCGGTGAGAGATCCGATGTCCACGTCCGAACGGTCCTTCCGAGTTCAGCCGGCAAGATGCCGGCTGCCAGGATAACCGGTCCGGCGATTCCCCGCGCGGCCCCGGCCGTCAGGCCGGCTCCATGCGGAGCGCGGCCGGCGCGGCGTCGGCGACCGGCGCATGCCAATGGGCGTGCAGCGCTTCGGCGTCGAGGTCCTGTCCGATGAAGATCAGGAACGGCGGCCCGTCGTAGACCGACGGGAGAGGCGCGAGCTCGCGCCGGTTCCCGACGCACTGCAACGCTTCCGGGAACGGCGAGTCCGCCAGGTCGACGATTCCCTTGATGCGGAACGCCCGCCCCGGCGAGCTTTCGAGTCGCTCGAACAGAACATCGCGCGACAAGCCGTCCGGCTGGGCCAGGCGAATGGCGACGAAGCCGTCGCCGCGGTGATCGTGCCGGCTGCGAGGCTGGTGGTCGTGGGGGTGGCGATGATCGTGCGCATGATCCCCATGACTGTCGCCATGGTCGTGGTCCGCAGCCCCGCAGCCCTGCGCGGGCGCATCGGGAGTCGCGCAGGCGTCCGCCTCGACCTCGCCGAGCAGCAGCGCCGGATGCACCCGGGCGAAGCTCGTTTCCAGGACCGGCGCCCGCGGATTGAGGCCCCGCATGCGTTCGCGGATCCGTGCGAGGGTCGCCGCGTCGACCAGGTCGCACTTGTTGAGGACCAGGACGTCCCCACCCCTGATCTGGTCGCGGGCGACCGCGGAGGCGTCGAGCGCATCGAGGACGTTGTCGGCATCGACGACCGTCACCAGCACGTCGAGCCTCACGATCCCGGACAACGTGGCGAGCTCGTCGATCAGGTTGAACGGGTTCGCCAGCCCCGTGGTCTCGAGCACGATGCGCTCGGGATGGTAGCGATCGATCAGCCGCTGGGCGCCCTTGGCGAGGCTGCCGGCCAGCGTGCAGCACACGCAGCCCGCGTCCAGGCTCTCGACCGAGTCGCTCTCCTCGACCAGATGGGCGTCGACGCTCGCGGCGCCGAGCTCGTTCTGGATCACGGCGACGAAGGAATCGTGATTGCGGTGGTGCTCGATGATCTGATTGACCAGCGTGGTCTTGCCGGAGCCGAGGAAGCCGCACAGCACAATCAGGCTCGGCCGGCGATCCGCCGCCTCCGGATGAGCCCCCTCCCCCAGCAAGGCATCGAGATCGTCGGTCCGCCACCACAGCGCCGACGCCACCGCGTCGGGGCGCGGCGCGCCGGCGTTCCCCTGCCACAGCAGGGTGCGCTCGGTCCCGCCCAGGCAAAATCGTTCCGGCGGAAGCGACTCGCCGTTCCCCCAGGCGAGCGACTGCAAGACGAGATCGTTGTCGTCGCATGGCCGGTGGCTCCATTCCCCGTCGGCCCCGTGGACGACCTCGCCGGCCGGCCGGGCGTCGCACCTCCACAGCCGCGGCGGCTCGCCGACGCACAGCGTGGCGGCGGCGGCCAGCACCTCGAAGAACTGCTCCGCCAATGCGCGCGCCGGAACGTCCTGCTCGAGGCCGCCGGGCGGCACCACCCAGCCGTCGTCCGCCGCCGGGATGCCGGGCAGCGAAACGATGCGATGATGGTCGCAGGTCTCCAGCGACAGCATGAGAACGTCCTTGCGGACGCCGAGCCCGACCGTCAGGGCGCCGATCGCGAACGGCCCGACCAGCTCCGGATGCGCCGGGAAATCGCGGACCTGCTGCCGATAGTCGTCGCCGGCCACGAGCAGCGCCGTCGCCGGGGCGAGACTCTCGAACACCGGCTCGGCCATGGTCGGAAAGTAGTGAAGACCGATGCGCGCGAACGGCACGTCGCCGGCAAGGTCGCAGCCCTCCGGCATCAGCCCAAAGACTCCCGGCCGACGAGTCAACCGGCAGGTCGATGCACCGCCGAGCTCGGGACAGGCGGCAAAGCCCCGCCAGCCGACCAGCCGCTTGAACCGCGTGTCCAGGCAGGCCCGCGCGAGCGCATTCTGGGCGAGCAGGAGGAGATCGGCGGCCTGCGGCGTCGCCCTGCCGGGCGGCAGGAGAGAACCGGTCTGCATGAAGGCTCCTTCTCGGGGCCGCCGCATGCGGCGGCCCCGCTGGTCCGATCGCGAACTCAGAAGACGATCGTGTCACCGTTGCCGAGATAGTCGGCCGTCTTGGAGCGGAACCGCGCCGTGCCCTTGACGACCGGGTAGCCCCGCTCGACGAACTTGTGCGCCGTGATGACGCCGGTGCAGTGATTGCAGCCGATCTTGTCGAACTCGTACTGCTTCAGCGCGATGACGAGATCGTCGTACTTCGGATCCCAGTCCTCGAACGGCGAGATGTGAAGCCCACCGTAGATGCCGTAGAACTTGTCGTTGTCGTATTTCAGGTTGTTCCGCATGTAGGCGGTGCACTGCAGGATGCCCTGGTGATTGCATCCCGAGATCGACAACAGGCCCTTGTCCTTGATGTTGAAGGCGAGCGACGTCTCGCCGAACACCCGGTTGATGATCGGCACGTCGTACTTGACCACGACCATGCCCGGAATGACCCGCTCGACCGGCTTGTCCTGGATGAAGAGCTTGCCCTTGTGGCCGGTGGCGGCCATGTACTGCAGGCCCTCCTTGTAGAAGCCGTTGTGCGTGTAGATCGGGATGCGGTTGTCGTACTTGATCGGCACCGGCAGGCCCCAGAAGTGGTCCCAGTGCTCGTGCGACAGGAACAGCGCCTCGATCTCGTGCGCCGCCAGCATCTGGTCGATCTTCTCGCGCTTGAACGCCTTGTCCATCCAGTCGAACGACCAACCGGTGTCGAGCAGGTACTTGTGCATCGTTCCGTCGAGCGACTCGACCTCGATCAGGCACGAGAAGCCGCCGGGGTTCTCCGGATGGACGCCGAGCTTGGACTGCAGCGCCCAGGCCTCTTCCAGATCGCCCGGGATCATCTTGCGGATCGACTCGAGGCCGGTCTCGAACGATCCGTTGGCGATTCCCTTGCCGTTGCCGAACGGCGGCCAGCCGATCGTGTACTGGTTCACCAGCAGGCCGCCGGCCGCCTGGATGTCGCCCATCAGGGTGGCGTTGTCGAACCAGCTCGTCTCCGAGATGTTGGTGATCTTGACGCTGCGTACCGCGCCGAACTCCTCGCGGTTGCCGCGCGGAACCGAGGCGAAACGCTTGTAGGCGGCGGGCGAGTACGAGTAGAGGCCCATCGCCCCGATCGCACCGGCGCCGACGCCGGTCGCCGCTCCCATCACGAAGTCGCGACGCGACGTGGTTTTCTGTTCGCTCATGATGACCTCCTCACGTCGAGCCTTCGATGATGGTGATGATCTGGCCGAGCCACGGCAGAATGCTCACGACCAGGAAGTAGACGGCGATGCCGCCGACGACACCGACCGCAAGGCCGTATCCGAGCGCGGGCGACCATTTCACGTCGCGGGCGACGATCACCTGGTGGGCCGCCTCGATCTCGGTCGCCGACTTCGGCACCGCCTTCCAGCCCGGCCAGCCGTCCATGAACCACATGTTGATCAGCATGATGTTGATCAGCCAGATGGTCGGGATCATCGGGAACTGCTGCGGATGCGCGTATCCCTGCTGCACACCGAGGAAGAGGTGCGCCGTCTTGTAGTAGGTGACGTAGAGCACGACCGCCGCCACGATGGTGATCAGCGTGCGCAGGGCGACGTTGGCGGGCCGGCTGAACTTGGTCGGCCAGTTGCCGCAGTAGAAGTTCAGGAACAGCATCGGCACCAGCCAGAAGATCGCCATCTCGCCGACATGCAGCCAGCGCCAGTCTGGCGCCATCAGTCGCTTCGTGCCGCGGATGGTCTCGCCCCAGGCGAGGTCCTGGCCGTAGTAGAGGAAGAAGCACAGCGCGAAGGCGATGGCGACGATGCCGAAGAACGACGTGACCCGCCGCAGCCAGTTGGTCTGGATCAGGTTGAACGGGTAACGTTCCCAGATCGTCTCGTAGAGCCATACCGTGACGGTGCAGCACATGATCCAGGCGATGTGGAAATTGCCCGACACCGTGTTGGCGAAGCTCTCCCAGTAGCCCGGCGTGATCGCCGTGTACTGCTGCCAGGGATAGAACAGAATCGCCATGTGGGAGTGCATCGTGAGGAAGTAGACGATCGTGCTGAACAGGAACGTCACCAGCATGATCGTGATGCCACGGGTCGGCTGCGGCAGCTTCGCCCATGGCTCGTTCTCGCAGGCGACCACCCAGGCCGGCGACAGCCAGGAGGCGATCACGGCGAACATCATGATGGCTTCGGTCGCGTATTCGAGCGCGTAGAAGCGGGTGATGCCCATGCCCTCGAGGCGATCGGGGCTCATATAGGAGATGCCGTAGTCGCCGAGGATCCTCATGAAGAAGCCCTCGATGACCAGCAGCATCACGGCGACGCTGAAGGCCGTGAGCACGACGCCCTTCACGAGCGGATTCGTGCGTTCGAGCCAACCGCGCCTGAACGGCCAATAGTCGAAGATGTAGGCCACCCAGATCAGGATGATCAGCAGCCAGCGGCAGTACATGTAGCCGACATAGGGCGTGTAGAGCCGCATGATCCCGCGCGGATCCTGGAAGACCCACCAGGTGGCGTAGAACAACGCCGCCAGCACCAGCGTGTTGGCGAGCACGGGCCAGGGCCCGCTCCATCGTTTGACGAGCTTGCGTGACTCCAGATAACTAGGCGAGTGGTCCGTTTCCATCTGGTACCCCCATTTGGAGATGGCACAAGGGTACCGGGGCGACCGCCAAGTCAGGCCCCGGTACCCGTTCATCTGCCGGCATGCCCGCAAGGACGCGGACCGTGTCGACCGACCGCCGCGCCGACGGCGCGACCGAACGTTTGGAGCATCCGCTCCAGTGGGCGCCCGGGCCGTTCGGCGCCGAATGCACCCCGATGACGGCCCGCAGCAGATTTCGGGATCGACCGGCGCGGGTCATGGGCCCGCTCCCGACGCCGGCCCGACAGAGGTCGGCGTCACATGCACCAGATTGGCGAACGCCCGGATGCAGCGCTGCGCGAGCTTCCCGACCCGGCGGCTGTCGCCGCGCCGCAGCGCCTGCAGCACGTCGACATGCTGGGTGAAGAAGGCTTCCACGGCGCGCTGTTGCGGCACCCGGCTCGAATTCGTCACCAGCCCTTCGTCGGCCTCGATGGCCGTCAGGACGCGGTGCAGGTAGGGATTGCCCGCCAAGCGCCCGAGCTCGGCATAGAAGCCGGTGAATTGCCGGCCGGCCTCCCCGGCGTCACGGTGCAGAAGCGCACGACTCAGCTCCGACGTGATCTCTTCCAGGCGCTCGACATACTCGTCCCGGAAGGCTGTCGCGACGAGTCGGGCGACTTCTGGTCCAACCAAATCGAGCGCCGCCAGAGCGTCCACCGCGCGCGGCTGGTCGCGGGGCGGCGTCGCCGGCTCGTAAGACCCGCTGCGCGGCCGGACCTCGATCATGCCGCGGTCGCGCAACCGCGCAAGCGCCTCTCGGATCGTATTTCTGCTGCAGTTGTGAATTGCGGCGAGCCGCCGCTCGCTGGGCAGCCGTCCGGTGTCGGTCGCACCGAGAGACCGGAGTTGCTCGACCAACTGACGCGCGACGATATCGACGCGGTTGCTGGTAACTTCTGGTCCAACCAAACTGCCCATAATGGCTACTATAGTACAGCTATCCACCTGACATACAAGCTGTCTGCCCTATTTGGAGGCAGAATATTTAGCCTGGTTGGGCCAGTTCTCGCCGAAGCGCGAAAGGACCGGGGCGGAGCCACGACAACGGCAGAACCGCCGCGGGGCGGGCGGCGTCGATCATGGTCTGCGGATAGGGATGGCGACGGAGCCGAAGCCGGGCGCGCCAGGTCCCTGGCGGCGCCCTACGGGATGCACACAAGGCTTGCCATGCATGCGAGCGTCATGCGCGGGCTCGACCCGCGCATCCATCACGTTTCGCAAAAACGCTTTGGTCGCAGCATGATGGATCGCCGGGTCAAGCCCGGCGATGACGGTGAAGGTCGAGGACAACGAAGACTGGTATTACGGCTTCAGGCTGTCCTCGATGAAGTCGGGATGCTGCAGCCGAGTGAACTCGACCGCGAACCCTTCCTCGAGGTGACGCACCACCCTGCCCTGCACCTTGCCGATCATCAGCAGCGCACCGATCGGCGGCCGCTGGTCGGTGGCAATGGCGGCGCCGGACAGTGAGGCGTCGATGACCCGGACCTTCAGATTGAGGCCGTTCGGCATCACGACCTGGGTCACCGGGTTGTGCGGCACGAAGCGGCCGTGGCGGCGGTCCTCGGGCAGGTTCAGGATGTCGCGGTTGGCCAGCCAAGTGAGCTGGGCGGCGAGCTTGTCGCGCTTGCGCGGCGTCGCCGAGAACGTCATGGCGAAGCCGGTCGGAAACACCCGGGTGACGGCGCCTTCGAGCCGGCCGACATGGTCCACATAGGCGACCACGCGCTCGCCCACCTCACCACTGACGGGAGCGATCATGGCGAGCCCGCCGGGCGACATGTCGACCACCTGGCACGGATACTCGCGCCGGTCGGCCAGCATGTAGCGCCCGAGCAGATTCACCGTGACGCGCTGAAACCGACGCCGTTCCTGGGCGAGCGCCAGAAGGCTCGGTTTGCGCTCCGCCAATGCCATGAAAACTCTCCAGAACCCGATCGATCGACCTTAGGCCGCCAGCGTTAACGAGGCATTGAGGAGGTTGGCGGCCGAGGGCTAATACGCAGTCCGGCCGGGTGGAGTCGAAACACCCTCTCGATTTGGTCGACGCGACCGCGGGTTTTCGATCGAATCGATTTTCAACCGGCGGGAAAACCGACCCGGGCGTGTCCTCTCGACCGGCGGCCGGGCCGGTGACGACCGGACGTCCCCCATAAAGCCCCTCGAACGCCGGCTGGTCCGCAAGCCGCCTCGCGGATGTGCCGGATCCGGGACGACGCGGCCGAGAGTTGCAACGGCTGCGACGCGCCCCACCCGGACCTTCAGGGAGAGACATCGGACGCTCGGCGTCACGCCACCCGCTTGATCCCCGGCGGCTGCCAGGTCCCCTCGCCGGCCGGCAGGATCGACGGCGGTGTGGTCCTCGGCAGGTAGATGCGCATGACGATGTACATCGGCCCGTCCGGCGCCGGCAGCCAGTTGGACTCCTTGTCGGCGCCCGGCGACTTGTTCTGGATGTAGAGCGTCAGCGAGCCGTCCTGGCTCTTCTTCAGGCCGGCCAGCATCGGCGAGTTGACCAGGTAGCGGTCGATCGGGTTCCTGATCAGCAGTTGCGTCTTGGCGTCGTACATGGTGACGGACCAGAACGCGTCGGCCGGCGGCAGCCGGCCGGCCGGGAAGGTCAGCGTGTAGGCGTTCTTCGCCCCGTCGAGCGCCTGCCCGTCGGCGTCGACGCGCGCGCCCGGATACATCGCCTCGATCGCGTCGTTGCCGTAGATGCCGGCCTGCGCCGCGGCGGCGCGGAGCAGCCAGTCGCCGTGGAAGTGGACGGCATCGCCGAACGGCGCGGCGACGCGCCAGCCGTTGATGTCCTTGCCGAGCGTCTTGGCGGCCTCCTCGACCTTGCGCTGTCCCTCGGCCATGCCGAGCAGGACCTCGGCCTTGTCCTCCAGCGACAGGTCCCTGAAGCTGAAGGACTTGCCGGGACCGATCCCGATGCGCGCCAGTTGCTCGCGGATCCACACCTCGTCCGGCGACAGCGGCGCGAACTGCAGTGCAAAATCCAGGAACTCGAAGAAATTCCGCTTCGCTAGCTCCTTGTCGATCTTCGGAAAGTCGATGGCCGGCGCGGCCGGCGGGGCCGGCTGTTTCAGGTAGGCGGACAGCGGCTGCGCCCGGTATCCGGCCTGCACCGCCTTGACCTTGTCGATGTCGGCGGCATTGAAGAGCTGGGTGCGGAACAGCGCCAGCGCGAATTGCGTCGTCGAGCGGAAGACGCCGCGGATGCCCGGCGGCCGCGTCCCGGTCCAGTGCGGGCCGACCACCATGTAGTCACCGGAGTCGCTGCCCGTCGCGCGAGTTCCGATGTAGCCGAAATTATACGTGTTCCCATCGCAGAGCTGGACCGAATAGTAGCGCTTCGGATCGACCGCGGGGACGGACAGGACCATCGGCTCGGCGCGCAGGTCCATCCAGACGTCGGAATACGGCGTGTCGCTGTTGGGCGTGACGACCGTCGTGTCCTGCCAGGTGAAGACGCGCGCCTCGTTGTGGATCTGGTTGAACGGCGCCTTGAACTGCGGCGATGTCCTGTCGACCGCGAACTCGTACATGACGCCGTAGTTCATCACGATCGGCAGGCCGTAGATGAACCCGGCCTCGGCGATGTCCTTGGCCTTGAAGAAGCCCGGGCGGCCCGAAAACAACTCGGCCAGCGCGGGTCCCGACCCCAGAGCGGGCCCGGCAACCGCGCCGAGCGCGGCGGTGCGCAAAAGATCGCGTTTGGTCAGCATGATGTCGCCTCCGTGCCGGGCCTTTGTGGAACCCGGGAGAGGCCTCGGTCAATCCGAGACGGGCCACGGAGCGCAACGCGATAGTCAAAACTCCGACATCGCGCGCCGGGCGGCCGCACCTGCATAAACCTGCTCGGCCGGGGCCTGCGCTAATGTGCGCCCGGGGGCGCCGCGACGGCGCGCGGCTTTCGCAGCGTCAGGGTGGCGAGCGCCAGCGCGGCGAACAGGCCGGTGAGCACCAGGAACACGTCGGAAAAGGCCATCACGGTCGCCTCGCGGCGCACCAGCAGCGCCATCCGCTTGATCGCGGCGAGCTGGTCGGCGCCGGCGCCGAGCTCCGAATAGCGCAGCGTCAGATTGGCCAGCATCTCCTCGGCCGCACCCCGACCCCAGGCGACGCTCTCGTGCAGCCTGGCGAGGTGGAGGTCGAGCCGGTGGTTGAGCAGCGTGTTGATGACGGCGAGGCCGACGGCACCGCCGAGATTGCGCACCAGGTTGAACAGGCCCGAGGCGTTCTTGAGCTCGGCCGGCGGCAGCGTGCCGAGCGCCAGATTGGTCACCGGCACCATGCACAGCATCAACGAGGCGCCGCGCAGGATTTGGGGCACGAACAGCTCCCAAAAATCCCAGTCCTTGGTGATGCCCGTGACCATGAAGGTGCCGAGCCCGAAGCCGGCGAAGCCGATCAGCATCATGATGCGGGGATCGAGCCGGCGCGACAGCACGCCGCTGATCGGCGCGGTGAGGAACATGGCGACGCCGGTGACGAACATGGTCTCGCCGATCATCATCGAGTCGTAGCCGCGCACCCGCGACAGATAGACCGGGTACAGATAGGTCAGCCCGTAGAGGCCGACGCCGACCACGAAGGAGAACAGCGAGCCGAGCGCGAAATTGCGGTCCCGATAGGCGCGCAGATCGACGATCGGCTCGCGCGCCACGAACGCCCGCCAGAAGAACAGCACCGATCCGACCGCCGAGACCACGGCGCAGGCGAAGACGGCCGGCTCCTCGAGCCAGTCGTGGTTCGGCCCCTCCTCCAGCACGTATTCGAGCCCGCCCAAAAACCCGGCCATGCCGATCAGGCCGAGCCAGTCGAAATGCCGGAGCAGCTTGTGCTCGGGCCGGTCGAAGTCGATCAGCATCGCGGCCGCGAGCGTCACGGCGATGCCGGGGCCGACATTGATCAGGAACAGCCAGTGCCAGGAGAGCTGCTGGGTGAGCCAGCCGCCGATGGTCGGGCCGATGGTCGGGGCGAGCGTCGCCACGAGGCCGATCACCGGGGTGACGACGGCGCGCTGGCGGCCCGGGAACAGCGTGAAGGAGGCGGCGAAGACGCTGGGGATCATGCCGCCGCCGATGAAGCCCTGCACGGCGCGCCAGACGATCATCTGCTCGATCGAGCCGGCGGTGGCGCACAGCGCGCTCGAGATCGTGAAGCCGGCCGCCGCGACCGTGAACAGCACCCGGGTGGAGAGCGCGCGGGCCAAGAATCCCGACATCGGGATCATCACCACCTCGGCGATCAGATAGGCGGTCTGGACCCACGACACCTCGTCGGCCGAGGCCGACAGGCCGGCCTGGATCTCGGCCAGCGAGGCCGAGACGATCTGGATGTCCAGGATGGCCATGAACATCCCGAACACCATCGCCATGAAGGCGGCGACCCGCTTCGGGTCGATGCGCTCGGCGTCGGCCGGCGCCGCGGGTGCAGCGGCGCTCGCCCGGGCCGGCAAGCCTGCCGCACCGGGTGCCGGGATGGAGGCGGCGGTCACGGCGTGCGGTTGTCGTCGGGCGCCGAGGCCGGATGGCGCAGCGCCACCGACGACGCCGTCGACGGTGCGACCGGCGTGCCCATCGCATCGGTCGCGGTGGCGCCCTGCGGCGCGCGGGTGTCGACATCGACGACGACGGAGAGGCCGGGCCGCAGCACGCCCTCGCGCAACACCTCGGGCGACACCGCGATGCGCACCGGCACGCGCTGGACGATTTTTGTGAAGTTGCCCGTGGCGTTCTCGGGCGGCAGCAGCGAGAAGACAGCGCCCGAGCCCGGCGCGACGCTCGCGACCGTGCCGCGGATGTCCCGGTCCGGGAAAGCGTCGACCCGGATATGGGCGATGCTGCCCGGTTTCACCCCGGCGATCTGGGTTTCCTTGAAATTGGCGTCGACATAGAGCCGGTCGATCGGCACCAGCGCGGCAAGCCGCTTGCCGGTCGTGACATAGTCGCCGACCTGCACGGCCTTGTTGGCGACGACGCCGTCGAACGGGGCGCGGATCACGGTGAAATCGAGATCACGCTGGGCGCGGTTGCGCGCCACGACGAGCTCGGCCGCCGTGCGGGCGGCCTCGGCGCGCTGCGCCGTGAGGACCCTGACGTTGATCTCGGCAGCGGAAAGCCCGCTGCGGGCATTGGCCTCCATGGCGCGGGCGCGGTCGCGCGCCGCCAGCGCGGTGTCGAGGGTCGCCTTGGCACCGGCCTGGCGGGCGTACAGGTCGCGGGCACGCTCGTAGTCGGCATCGGTCCGGCCGGTATCGGCGACGGCGGCATCGAGCTGGGAGCGCGCCTGGTCGATGCCGATGCGGGCCGCCGCGGTCTGCTCGTCGATGCGGGCCAGCGTCGCCTGCTGGGTGGCGAGCTTCGCCTCGGCGCTGGCGAGCGCCAGGCGGTAATCGCCGTCGTCGAGCACCACGATCGGATCGCCAGCCGCGACCCGCTGGTTGGCCTCGACCGGCACGGCCGCGACATGGGCCGCGACCTTGGCCGACAGGGTCGCGTTCTCGGCGCCCACATAGGCGTCGTCGGTACCGACCATGAAGCGGCCCACCGTCCACCAGTGCCAGCCATACCAACCGGCGCCGCCGACGAGCAGCACGGCGGCCGCCGCCAACAGGCGGCGGCGCAGCCGGCCACGGGGGCTCGACACGGTGGAAACGGGGGGCGGCGGAGCGGTCGCCGAGGGGGACTGCTCGGGCATCCGCTCCGCCGCTGGCGCAGGCAACGCCGGACCCTCGAAGGCCGAAGGGTCCGCCCGCGCAACTTCGATCTGGCTGGTCGTCTTCATATTGCCCCGTCACTCGGCCCGGCCGGGCATTGACCGAACCGTTCAGTTCGATATTGACTAATCGATCTCGTACGAGATATCAAGAGCGAACTGAACGGTTCGGTTCGATTTTATTCGGAAGGCTTCGTCGCCTGCCCCTTCCCCGGCGCGAACCGGCCGCGCGTGCGCTAGACTGACCAGCGACGATGGCGACTCGTCGCGGACGGCGCGGCGGCTGGTCGAGGACCAACATGGACGTTGACAGCGACATAGCAGCGGCAACGGTCCCGTCCGGAACGACGGTCGATGCCGGCTGCGACCACGAGGTGCGGCGCGGCCGGGCGCCGGCCGGCACCGACCCGGCGAAGCGCCGCCAGATCATCGACGGCGCCGCCCGGGTGTTCTCGACCATGGGATTCGACGCCGCCTCGATGAACGACATCGCGCGCGAGGCCGGGGTCTCGAAGGGCACCCTCTACGTTTATTTCGACCACAAGGAAGAGCTGTTCACGGCCCTGATCGAGGACCGTCGCCAGACCCACATGCAGGAGCTGTTCGCGCTGGTCGACACCGACGATCCCGACGTGCGGGCCACCCTCACCCGCTTCGGCACCGCCTTCGCCCGCGTCCTCACCTCGGAATGGGCCTTGCGGGCCCAGCGCATCGTGCTCGGTGTCGCCGAGCGCATGCCGGAGGTCGGCCGCGGCTTCTACACCCAGGGTCCCGGGCACTGTAAGCCGCTGATAGCCGACTATCTTGAGCGGATGACGGCGCGCGGCGTCCTGTCGGTCGCCGACGCCGTGCTGGCGGCCTCACAGTTCGCCGAGCTGTGTCAGGCCAACCTGGTGCGGCCGCGGCTCTACCGCTCGGTCGACACGCCGCCGACCGACGCCGAGATCGCCCATGTGGTCGGGCACGCCGTCGAGATGTTTTTGGCGTATTACGGGCGCCCGGCCGCATCGACGCCCTGATCAGCGGCTCCGGCCGCCCTCCAGCACCACCAGCCTGGCCCGCCGGCGCTCCGGATCGAGTGCCGGGACCAGACTCGGCGCCGTCCGCGGCACGAGGTTGCGGAACGTGCCGATGCTCATCGCGGTCACGCGCTCGATGCCGAGCCAGTACGGCGTCTGCAGCGGTGCCAGCACGCCGAGCAGGCGGGCATGCAGCGAGGCCCGATGGGCGAGCGGCAGCAGCACCATTTCGATCGGCAACGGCGGCTCGCCCGCTGTCAGCCCGGAGGCGCCGACCACGACGCCGGCCGCCTCGTCGGCGACGCCGGCGACGAGCGACCGCAGCAGCGGACGGCTCTCCTCGTCCCACAGGCCGACGAACGGCGTCCCTTTCAGCTCGCGGCAGAACAGGCCGCACAGCCGCGTCCCGGCGAGCCGGACCGGATGGCCCGCCCGTTCGTCGAAGGTGATCACGAAGCTGTCGCCCAGAATCTTGCGCAGCGCGCCCGGGTCGATCTCGTCGCGCTCCGGCGCCCGCCGCCGGCCGCGCAACGTCGTCCAGTATTGGAACAGCTCGCGGCTCGACGGGTGCTTCATGGCGCTCGCTCTGCCCGGGTTGCGACAGACGCCGGCTCGCTCTGTCCGGCTTCGGGACGAGCGGCCTCCGGTCGCCGCCGTCGACCGGGTCTGCAGCACCCCCCGTACCGTTCTAGCGCGGGCGGTCGGGCCGCGGGCGTTTACACTAGATCAAGGTTAACGGCCCCGGCGGGCAGCGGTCCGCTGGGGCCTAAATCGGCGAGCTAAATACGTATTTTCTTTTTTTATCAATATATTGCGTGACTCTTCTGGGATGCCGAGCGAACGGTGCCCCGGCCCCTGCAGCGCGGCGCGCTTGCGGCCCGGAGAGGCACGTCCTATCAGTGCGGGCCATCCAGGGACCCCATGTCGCGACGCAACGAGCCCATCCTCAATCTGCCGACCGTGATCGCCGGCCTGATCGCCGCGTTCGGCCTCGTGCACGCGTTCCGCGAACTGGTGCTCACGCAATCGCAGGACGTCGACTTTCTGCTCCTGTTCGCCTTCATCCCGGCCCGCTACGGGTCGATGCCGGGACTCGACATCGCACTGCCGGGCGGCCTCGCCGCCGATCTGTGGACCTTCGTCAGCTACGCCTTCATCCACGGCGACCTCACGCATCTCGGCGTCAACATCCTGTGGCTGCTGCCGTTCGGCAGCGCCGTCGCGCGTCGCTTCGGCAATGCCCGGTTCATCGGCTTCTTCGCCGCCACGGCGGCGGCCGGGGCCGGCCTGCACCTCGTCACCCATGCCGGCGAGCTGCTGCCGATGATCGGCGCCTCGGCGGCGATCTCAGGCTTCATGGCGGCGGCGATCCGTTTCGTCTTCCAGGTCGGCGGGCCGCTCGGCGTCTTCCGCAACACCGACGCGACCGCCTATCTGGTGCCGGCCGCTCCCCTCTCCGAAACGCTGCGCGATCCCCGTATCATCGCCTTTCTGGCGGTCTGGTTCGGGCTCAACATCCTGTTCGGGCTCGGCTCGGTCGGGATGCTCGGGGTCGACCAGCCGGTCGCGTGGCAGGCCCATATCGGCGGCTTCGTCGCCGGGCTGCTGCTGTTCCCGCTGTTCGACCCGATCCCGCTGCCGCGCCCGGCCGACTGACCGCAGACCCCGCTACCATCAGAACGCACGGCGGGACTCCGATGCCGCCCGCCTTGCTCCCCTGATAGAAAACGCGGATGATCTCGATAACGGTCACGCCTTGCGCGGAACCGAGGGCAGCCTGCGGGCTTGTCGCTCCGGTCTCCCCGCCGCAGCGACCGATCAATGGCATATGCGCCGGCTGTCAGGTCTGGCGACAAGGGAGGCGAACGTGACCGTCAAGACGATCCTGGTCCGCAAGGGCAATGCCGTCGTCACCATCGACCCCACAGCGACGGTCACGGCCGCCGCCAAGCTGCTCGGCGAGCATGGGATCGGCGCCGTGGTGGTGACCAGCGCGGACGGCCACACCATCGGAATCATCTCGGAACGCGACATCGTCAAGGCGCTGGCGGCCCGCGGTGGCGCCGGGCTCGACGCCCCGGTGTCGGAGATCATGACCCGCAAGGTGGTGACATGCACCCAGCAGGACACCATCGGCGAGCTGATGAAGCAGATGACCGAGGGCCACTTCCGCCATGTCCCGGTGATCGAGCAGGACCGTCTGGTCGGCATCGTCTCGATCGGCGACGTGGTGAAATCGAGGCTCGAGCAGATGGAGCAGGAATCCGACGCTCTGCGGGACTACATCCGGACGGCGTGAGGCGGGCACGGCCTCGCGGTTGTCATCGCCGGGCTTGACCCGGCGATCCATCGTCCTGCGAATAAAGAGATTTTACGAAACTCGATGGATGCGCGGGTCGAGCCCGCGCATGACGAATCGCATGATTGTGACGCGATGTGTGCATCCCGTAGCGCCTTCGCGAAGCACAACCGGGCGTTTTCTCGTCGTTCCGGAACGCGAATGCGCGGCGCGAGGCCGGGCAATGCTGGTCGTGAATGTTGGAAAGGCGCCGAGGACCTCCCTCAGGCCGCCCGGACGGTGCGCAGGAAGCCTTCGAGCTCCACCTTGAGATGCTCGCTCTCGCGGGTGAGCGAGTTCGCCGCGGTGAGCACCTGGGCCGAGGACGATCCGGTCTCGCTGGCGCCGCGGCTGACGTCGACGATGTTGTTGGCGACCTCGGTGGTGCCGCGCGCGGCCTGCTGGACGTTGCGGGCGATCTCCTGGGTGGCGGCGCCCTGCTCCTCGACCGAGGCCGCGATATTGGCGGCAATCTCGGATACCCGGTTGATGGTGCGGCCGATCTCCTTGATGGCCCCGACCGAGTCGGCGGTCGCCGACTGCATGCCGGCGATCTGGGCCGAGATGTCGCCCGTCGCCTTGGCCGTCTGCGCGGCCAGTGCCTTGACCTCCTGGGCGACGACCGCGAAGCCCTTGCCGGCCTCGCCGGCGCGGGCCGCCTCGATGGTCGCGTTGAGGGCCAGGAGGTTGGTCTGCTCGGCGATCGCCGTGATGAACTTGACGACGTCGCCGATCCGGCTCGCCAGCTTGGAGAGCTCGTTGATGCGGGTGTCGGTGCGGACCGCCTGCTCGACGGCCTGGGCCGCGATGTTGCTCGACTCCTGAACCTGGCGGGCAATCTCGGCGACCGAGGCGGCCAGTTCCTCGGCCGACGAGGCGACCGTCTGCACGTTCGCCGAGGCCTGGGTCGAGGCGCTCGCCACCGTATTGGACAGACGCTGGGTGGTCTCCGCCGTCGCGGTGAGCCGCCGCGCCTCCGACTCGAGCTGGCTCGCCGCCGACGACACCATGCCGACAATGTTGCCGACCGCCGACTCGAAGCCGTCGGCGAGCTTGGCCATCTCGGCCTTGCGGGCGGCGGCGCCGGCCTGATTGGCCGTCTCGCGCTCCTCCGCCTCGCGCTGCGCCTTCTCGACTGCGACCACCTTGAAGCGCTCGACCGCCTTGGCCATCTCGCCGATCTCGTCGCGGCGGCCGAGGCCGGGCAGCGACACTTCCATATGGCCCTCGGCGAGCTCGCGCATCGCCTTGGTCATCGCCTTCAATGGCCGCGCCAGGCTCGAGCCGATCAGAAAGCCTATGCCGGCGACCGCCGCGAAGGCGATGCCGATCGCGATCAGAATCTGCCGACGGGTGTCCTCGCGCGCCTCGGCATTCTTCTCGATCGCCGCGGTGTGCAGCTTGTCGATCCCGGCCTTGATCTGGTCGACCACGGGCGACACGTTGCCGTACTCGACCTTGGTCAGGGTCGAGGCCAGCTCGATCCCCTCGGCGGCCTTGATCCATTCGTTGAAGTCGCGCTCGTAGGCCGCGAGCCGGTCGAGCATCTGCTTCTTGGTCGAGGCCGGCAGCGCGGCCGACTGGAAGGCGCTGACGAAGGCGGCCAGCGCCTTCTTGAAGCTGGTCTGCGACAACCCGTCCTGACGCAGCATGAACTCCCGCTCGTAGCGACGAACCGGATGGATGCCGGCGACCAGGCGAGCGTCGTCGAACTTGTCGAGCTCGTTCTCGATTTGGCGAACCGTGTTGCGCAGCGCCCCCTCGAGACCGCTGTCGCCGGTCAGGCCCATGGTCCGCTTGGCCGCAACCGACGCACCGAAATGCCCGGCGTAGCGCTCCATGCCGGCCCGCGCCTTGCCGGCCTTCTCGGCCAGCTCCGGCTCGCCCATCTCGACCAGCCGCGCCTGCAGATCCTTGAAGCCTGCCAGCATCTTGGTGACCGCTTGCTCGAAGTCGCGCAGGCGCGCCTCCTCGCCCGTGAGCATGAACTCCTTCTCGGCGTCGCGGGCCTGGAACATGGCGGCCGAAACGTCGGTGGCGAGCGTCGCAACGGCATTGGCCCGATCGGCAGCCTGCTCGTATTGCGCCTGGGTGCTCGCCCCCAGAAGGTAGAAGCCGCCGACAAAACACAGTCCGAGCAGGCCGACGGCGCCGATCGCCGCGATCTTGAGCTGCAAGCTGACGCGGAAGGACGGAAGTGACATTGCTGGCCCCGGGGATTCCGAACTAAGACGGACTAGTGCTCACACGATTGGGTTAAAATCCTCTTGCAGAGCGGGAATCCTTTTTTGATGCACGCGCCGCCCCTCACCATGACACCCCCACAAGGAACCCGGAAGGCGCGTCGACGACGCCACGCCGGCTTTCGATTGAAATGGTTGCCTTCTTCGGCCTCGAAACGGCCAAATCCGAGTAATTGCGTTTTCGTCCGGTGAGCCGTCCCATGTCGCCGTGATCCGGCTTAGAATCTCCCCGAATCGCCCGGGAGGATCGCGTGCGCCATCGAGCCGAAACGACCCCTGTGTCCCGCCGCGAGATCCTCGCCGGCGGCGGAGCCGCCGTCCTGTCGCTCGCCGTGACGCCGGCGGCCGCCGCGTCGTTCGAGCAGTGGCGCGCCTCCTTCAAGGCGCGGGCACTGCGCCGCGGAATCTCGGAGGCGACCTATGACCGGGTGATGAACCGCCTCGAGCCGGACACCGGCGTCTACGCCCTGCAGCGGGCCCAGCCGGAGTTCCAGGAGGCCCTGTGGCAATACATCAACCGGCGCGTCTCCGACTGGCGGATCATCACAGGCAAGCAGCGGGCCGTGGAGCAGAAGGCGCTGCTCGACCGGATCGAGCGGGACTACCGGGTCGACCGCTACATCGTTCTGGCCCTGTGGGGGGTCGAGTCGAGCTACGGCGACGTCATCGACAATCGCAAATACATGCGCCCGGTGATGCCGGCGCTCGCCGCGCTCGCCTGGGGCGAGCCGCGCCGCCGCGCCTATTGGGAGCAGGAGCTGCTCAACGCGCTGGTCATCATCGACCGCGGCTGGGGCGACCCGAAGGAGATGATCGGCTCCTGGGCCGGCGCCATGGGCCACACCCAGTGGATGCCCGAGGTGTGGCTCAACATGGGGGTCGACTTCGACCAGGACGGCCGAATCTCGCCGTTCGGCAAGCCGGATGACGCGCTCGCCGGCGCCTCCCGTTATCTCCTGGTGCGCGGCAAGTACAGCCAAGGCGAGACCTGGGGCTGCGAGGCTCGCCTGCCCGCCGGCTTCAACACGAAGCTCGCCGACGGCCGGACCTATCGGCCGTATGCGAAGTGGGCCGCGCTCGGCGTCACCCGCCCCGACGGCGCCGCCTTCGCGCATCCGAGCCACCAGGTCCGGCTGAAGGTGCCGGAGCCGGGCGGACCCGCCTTCCTGATCGGACGGAATTTCCAGTCGATCTACTCCTACAATCCGGCCTTCTCGTATTCGCTGGCGATCTGCCACCTGGCCGACCGCATTCGCGGCGCCGGGCCGTTCGTCCAGCCGTTCCCGGGCAGCGAGCGCTTGCCGACGCTCGCCGAGGTGCAGGAGATCCAGCGCCGCCTGACCGCCGCCGGCTTCGACACCGACGGCACCGACGGCCGGGTCGGCCGCGACACCCAGCGGGCCGTCGCCGCCTTCCAGCGCAAGACCGGCATGGAGGTCGACGGCTATGCCGGCCTCGCCGTGCTGGCCCGGCTGCGCCAGGGCGGGTGATCGCCTGCCCGCGCCGGTCAGCCGGCGTGGCGCTGCCGGGCGCGGCCGGGCAGCAGGCCCCACTCCTCCAGCTTGTCCTCGATCCGCGCCTCGATGTCGGCGATCTTGGAAAACCGCTCGTAATAGATGCCGGACAGGTCGCTCGGCAGCACGGCCGGCTCCTCGAGCAGCAGCACCACCCGGTTGAACTCGCGATACTTGGCGAACAGCAGCCCGGCCTCGAAGATGACGTTCTCGCGGGCACGGGCGACCAGCGGCTCCTCGGTGTCGCGCAGCCGCCCCTCGTCGTCCGGCGTCACCAGGATGAAGCCCGCCTTGCAGATCCGCACCAGGCCCTCGAGCTCGTCCAGGATGGCGTTGGGGCCCTTGCTGGCCTGACCCAGCACCTTCGGGCTGACGCCGTGCCTGAGCAGCAGGAGCTGGAGCTGATCGAGCGAATCCTGCCGGCGGCCGTGGACGATGAAGACGTTCTTCTCCAGATACAGCTCCGGCAGCGGGCTGTGCAGCGCCACCGCGAGGACGTCGACGAAGGCCTCCAGCACCGTCACCTCGGCCGGCCCGAACACCTTGTCGGCGGCGTTGTTGTGGAAGCACACGACCCCGAACGGATCGCCGCCCGCCATGGTGATCGGAATGCAGATCATGTTCTCGATCGGGCTGTCGCCGGTGAAGAACCGGGCCGTCACCGGGGAGGCCTGGACGCGGCAGAACACGACGGTCCGCTTCTGGCGGAAGCAGTAGCCGGCGATGCTCTGGTCGTGCGGAAACTCCATCGGCCAGTCGGCCCGGCGGGCCGGATCGAGCAGCCGGTTCTCGAACAGGAAGTCGTCCTGGTTGAACACGATCAGGCGGCGGCCGCGGGGATCGTTGACCAGCACGGTGCCGTGGTCGGCGACCGGGTCGGCGATCACGGTGGCAATCAGGAATTCCTTGATGATCTCCTCCTGGGACCGCCCCTTGGCGGCGCTCAGGAACCCCCTGATGGGTCCGAAGTCGGTCGGCATCGGCACCTCGATCCCGCTGGTTTGCCACGCGATTGTTCCACCTGCGGCACAGCGATGCAACTCTGACGTTTTTTGTTATAAACCACAACCCAATGATCGCGACCAGCGACGAGCGCCGCGGCGGTTGCGTCCTGGCTGGGGATCGGATTTCCTGTCGCCACCCCCCGTCAGTCAGGATCCCCTCCTCCATGACCCTCGTGAACGATCCCGGCCGGCCCGCGCAGGCCGGAGGCGCCGGTCCCGCCGGCGTCGAGCGCCCCGCCGCGGCCGGCGGCAACGCACCGAAATTCGGCAGCGACGTCGTCGCCGACATGCTGCGCAGCCTCGATATTCCTTGGATTGCGCTCAATCCGGGGGCGAGCTATCGCGGCCTGCACGACAGCCTGGTCAACCACCTGGGCAATGCGGCGCCCCAGATGCTGCTGTGCCTGCACGAGGAGTCGGCCGTCGCCATCGCCCACGGCTATGCCAAGGTGACGGGCCGCGCCATGGCGGTCGCCGTCCACTCCAATGTCGGGCTGATGCACGCCACCATGGGCCTGTTCAACGCCTGGTGCGACCGCATGCCGATGCTGGTGCTGGGCGCCACCGGCCCGGTCGATGCGGCCAAGCGGCGGCCGTGGATCGACTGGATCCACACGGCGCGCGACCAGGGCGCCCTGGTGCGCCACTACACCAAATGGGACGACCAGCCGGCCTCGCCGACGGCGGCCCGCGAATCCCTGCTGCGGGCATGGTGGCTCGCCAACAGCGCCCCGCAGGCGCCGACCTACGTGGTGCTCGACGTCGAGCTGCAGGAGGCGGAGCTGCCCGCCCCGCTGCCGCCGATCGATGCGGCGCGCTTCATGCCGCCGCTCGTCGCCGGGCCGCCGGCCGACCTGGTCGCCCGCGCCGCCGCGCTGCTGCTCCGCGCCGAGCGTCCGCTGATCCTGGCCGGCCGCGTCTCCCGCGACCTCGACGCCTGGACCCGCCGCATCGCGCTGGCCGAGGCCCTGCAGGCCCGGGTCGCCACCAACCTGAAGGCCGCCGCCGCCTTCCCGACCGACCATCCGCTCCATCCGTGGCCGGCCGCGACCTTTCCGGGCGAGGCGCTGACCACGGCGATGCGCGAGGCGGACGTGATCCTGAGCCTCGACTGGATCGACCTCGCCGGCACCCTGAAGGCGCTCGGCGCCCCGCCGGCGGCCAAAATCGTCCAGGTGTCGCTCGACCATCAGCTCCACAACGGCTGGAGCATGGACCACCAGGGCCTGCCGCCCGTCGACCTTTTCATTGCCGCCGACCCGGACGCGACCGTCGCGGCCCTGCTGGCAGCGCTGGATGACGGGCGCCAGCCGGCGCCGGCCATGACCGACCCGACCCCGGTCGACGCGGCGCCTGCGGTGCAGCCCGAGGGGCCGATCGCGGTCGAGCATCTCGCCCGCAGCCTGCGGGCGGCACTCGGCGACCGCCCGGCGGCGCTCGCCCACACGACGATCTCCTGGCAGGGCCAGTGGTGGCCGTTCCGCCACCCGCTCGACTTTTTGGGCTCCGACGGCGGCGGCGGTCTCGGGGCCGGGCCGGGCCTCGCGGTCGGGGCGGCGCTGGCGCTCGCCGGCAGCGATCGCATGACGGTCGCGGTGTGCGGCGACGGCGATTTTCTCATGGGCGTGACGGCGATCTGGACCGCCGTGCACTACCGGCTGCCGCTGCTGATCGTGATCGCCAACAACCGCTCCTTCTACAACGACGAGGTCCACCAGGAGCGCGTCGCCCGCATGCGCGGCCGGCCGGTCGAGAACAAGTGGATCGGCCAGCGCATGGACGACCCCGACATCGACCTCGCCGCCATGGCGCGCGCCCAGGGTGCCCAGGGCTTCGGGCCGGTGACGCGCGGCGACGCGCTCGCCGCAACGCTCGCAACCGCGGTCGCGGCCGTCGAGGCCGGTGCCGTCGCGGTCGTCGACGTGCGGGTCGAGCCCGGCTACGGCGCCGTCGCGGCCGCGCTCACCCGGGCGCCGTGAGGCACCACTCCGCGCGGGCGATGCGCCGGTGCCGTGGAAATCGCCCACCGATTCATTCTTTCGGCGAGTCACCCTTGAGGACTAGGAGGGTTCAGGTAGAATAGTCGTGCAGGGGATGTCGCCATGGAACTGGTCGCAACGACCGTGGTCTCCGAGACGGCTGTTCACGCCCGCTTCTCGGACCAATCCGATCTGGTCGCAGCGACGCATTGGTTCGAGTTCGAGATTCCGCTCGCCGACCTCGACATCGTGGCGTTTCGCACGACGCATCCGCGCAAGTCGGAAGCGCGTTTCATCAATGCCGCGAAGCTCGCCGCGCTGCGTCACCTCTACAAGATGATCGGCGCCGAGATCGTCCGCCTGCAGGGCGAGATCCGCAGCGACGGCTGATCGCCGCGAACCGGGGGTGCCCGTTCCGTTTCTCAGGACTTGAACGACTCGCAGGTCGAGGGGTGGAACAGCTCCTCGACGGCAAGCCGGCGCGGCGACAGTCCCTGGGCGTGGTGGTGGTGCAGGAAGGTGTCGAGATTGGCCCGGTTGGCGGCGACGCCATACGGCCAGAAGTCGTTCCCCATCAGGGCGCGCGCCTCCTCGAGGTTCTTCTCGATGAAGGGCAGCGTCGCCTTGTTGGTGCCGGTCTCGGCGAGCGCCGCCAGCGCCATCTCCTTGGCCAGCGTGAACGCCTTCAGCAGCGCCGACGGCAGCCACGGATGCTTGTCCACCAAGCTGCGCCGCACGCCGAGCAGATGCATGATCGGGAACATTTTGGTGCGGGCGAAATAGTCCTTGGCGGTCACGGCCGGATCGGCGAACAGCCGACCGACATGCGGATGACCGCTCAGGGCCAGCGCCGGCTGACGCTGCGCCATGAAGCCGTCGATCTCGCCTGCGGCCAGGAGCGACGAGATGGTGGTGCCCTCCGGCGCATCCTCGATATGCACGTCCGCCGGCAGCTTGACGGTGACGCGCTCGGGCCGGCCCGGCTCCGAGATGCCGCCCCGCACCCACAGGATATCGGAGGGCTCCACGCCATAGTCCTCCTGCAGCATGGCGCGCGCCCAGACATTCGCGGTGATCTGATACTCCGGCACGCCGACCTTGCGGCCTTTCAGATCCTGCGGGGTCTTCACCCGGTCGGTGCGCACATAGAGGCCGTTGTGGCGGAAGGCGCGCGACAGGAAGGCGGGCACGCCCACATAGGGGCAATCGCCGGCCGCCACCCTGATGCAATAGCTCGACAGCGACAGCTCGCACACGTCGAAGTCCTGGCTGCGGAAGGCGCGGAAGAAGATCTCCTCCGGCGACAGCAGCAGCACCAGCGGATCGACGCCGTCGATGCGGACGGCGCCGGAGGCGATGGGACGGGTGCGGTCGTAGTCGCCGACCGCGATGGAGAGAGCCAGGGGGGTCATCGGCAACACTCTTGCTGAAAGGCGAGGATGAGGGAGGCCACAAGCGGAATCATGCGGATGCGGATCTCGCGAGAGCAGGCGGGAGCCGGAGTATGCCAACCGGCGCGCGGCCGCGATAGCGCCGCATTCACCATCCGGCCGAACGCCCTGCCCCAGCCGCAGCCTCGCGGCTATGATGGCGTTGCCCCGACCCAGAATCGGAACACGAGCGCGATGCGATCCCTCCCCGCGATCCTACTGACGCTGGCACTGGCGCTGACGAGCCCCCCGGTGCTGGCCGCGCCGTCGGTCGGCGGCGAGGACGAGATCGCCGTCTACAACGCCGCCATCGACGAGGCCGAGTTGCACAACCGCGCTGCCCTGACGGCGATCGACGCGCAGGACCCCGAGCGCGTGCGCGCCGAGCTCACGGCGCTGCGCGACGCCTTCGGCCGGCTGGTCGAACGGTTCGGCAAGACGCGGCTGGTCGCCATGAAGGGCGATCCCGACGGCGTGACCATCATGGTCGACGTGCCGATGCGCGTCGTCACGGCCCAGATGATGATCGATTTCGGCCGCCCCGCCATCGCCACCTCGTCGCTGGTCGCGGTGTGCCGGCTGCTCGCCACGCTGCATGTGCCGGCCACCCCGGACGCCGCGGCGGCCTGCGACCGCGAGTAGGGACCGGGCGAGAACTCAAAAATTCACTCGGCCGGACGCCTACCAAAGACCGCTTTGGCCCGAACGCGACGACCCGCCATCTCGGGCCTCGATGTCGCGATGTGCCAAAAGCAGCCTTATTAACTGTCTCCAGCATGGCCGAAGGACTGCCCGTGGTATTTCTTCAGCGGCTCGCGAACCGGCCAGCGGCACGGCAGCAACTTGCCGTTTGGTTCGGCAAACCGGCAGCGCAGCGTCCCGAGCCGCTCGATAGTTATCTCAATGTCCGAACCCGGGTCGATGAAGTCGTCGATGTCCAAGCCGGTGCAGTCAGGGATGGTGCCAAACCCCATCACGGAGCCGGACTTGATCGGACAGATGAACCCCAACCAGGCGAACATGTCTTCGGCCTTGTGGTCGATTTCGGATGTCGAGCCCTGGTACTTGACCGTCCCGTTCACCACGACCTTCACTTTGAGATTGTAGGGATCGCCAACCTCATCGAGCGTGACCAGGAAAGGCCCAAGCTGGTTGCCCTTCGCCATGTCCTTCGTCATGCAGAATCCGCCGATGAACTCCGTCGCCTGAACATCGCGGGCCGAGACGTCGTTGAAGATGCAGAAGCCCGCCACCGGCTGCTTTTCGTTCCCATACACGACGGCCAGTTCAGGTTCGACGTCGAGGAATGACGAATAAGGGGGCCACGGAACGGTTTCCCCGTCACCGACGATCGCGTTCATGTTGGACTTGTAAAACGCGAGCCGCTCGGGCTGTCCAGGGACCGGTGTAGGTTTCGGGGCTAGTACGAGTTTAGCGAACGCCTGCAACAAAGGAGCGGTCTGAGGATTGTCTTTTTCATACTTCATCATGGTGTCGGAAGAGTTCTTGAGATGCCGCGGCGTCAGGCCGAAGTCGAACAGAGCGACGACCTCTACCGGTTCCAGCAGGCGGACGGCGTTGAGAGGGAAGCGTTCACCATCGCCGAGTTCTCCGAGGTGCTGTTCACCCCAGGCGAGCAACTGCTTCGCCACCCGCTCGCTGTCGGGAAGGTTGGCAAGGTAGGATCGGCTGTCGGCCACGTAGGGGGAAGTCCCTGCTTTGCTTTGGAGCACGGCGAACGGGACAGCCTGGTCTCGGACGACGACGCCAAAACAAGGTTTCGGCAATTTTGCGCTGGCGAAGCGGATCAATTTCATGGCAGTGCTTCCTGGACTTAATCTGGACCTAATCAGTATTCGACTTCGATCCCCTTCGCCTTCGCGACCTGGTAGATGGCGTCGAAGGTGCCGGGTGTATCCCAGGGCGCGTCAGGGGGTTCGTTGCGGAACTCGCGATATGCCCGTTCGACATTCATGTAGAGCCGCGCCGGTGCCCGCCACTCGCCGTAGGGGCCAAACTCGATCTTCTTGGCGGCATCCAGCGACGTGAGACCGGCATCGAAACACTTCTTCGATTCGTCACGGAGGTACTGCAGATACGCCTTTTGCTCCCTGACCCCTTCGAGCCCGCAGAGCGGACCGTGGCCAGGCACGATGACTTCCGGGTTGAGCTGGGTGATCAGATCGAGGCACTGGAACCACTTTTGGTATGATCCCGTCCAACCCATCGGGGTGCACTGCCTGAACAGCACGTCGCCTGCGAATACCACGCGCTCCTTGGGAACGTGGATGATGGTGTCGCCGACCTGGTGGCATGGCCCGACGTAGATCAGGTGGACCTCGGTGCCGTCGAGATCCAGCTCGTACCGCGTGTCGAACAAGGTCGTCGGCAGAACCAACTCGATCCCGTCGAAGTCGTAATCCTCCAACAATTGCTGCCCAGCCGCTACAATGCCGGGGTGCAGCATCTTGAGGACCACGCGCGTGAGGAGACCGCGGACGCCGCGCAGCAGCTTCTGGCTCTCCTCCGGATTGGCGACTTGCTTCATTCGTTCCGGCACCGAGCGGTGGGCGATTATCTCGGCACCCTCGAAGAGCTGGTTGCCCCAGACATGGTCGGCGTCTTCGTGCGTGTTGACGACGCGCCGCGGCATTCCGGGCCATACTTTGCTGAACATGTCGATCATCTGCCGCGCGTGAGGCAGGTCAGACTGGGTGTCGATCACGACGCCGCCCCCCCGATTGATGAGGCCGGAGTTCGCGTCACATACGCGGTTCTTCTCGTTCAGGACCGCAAAGCACTTGTCGCTGACCTGCTTCATTTCCATCGGGTCAGATTCCTCATGAGGCACCTATGGTCATCTTCTCTAATTAGGGCCTTTGTGTTGTGTAGCGTTGAGTTCGATCAACTATCAGCCAGAGCACCGCATGCACGCCGCAAGATGCGTGCAATAGTGATTACCGGCTGCAGTCCGGCTCATGTCTATTATGAGTCATTCGCGACCGGGACGAGCAAGCAGCAGGTACGACCATGTCCGTCGTGCTCCGAAAGCGGAAGCGAAAAGACATCGCCGCGATCGGCCCTTTGGGAATGAACAGGACCATTCTGCACATCGACACTTAGCGATGGCCTGACGGACGCCGGAGCAATGACGGCGAGGTCGTTTGCCGGTCCGCGCTACGAGAAGAATGATCGCGGCCGCGTCACCAGGGCGGCTGGAGGTGGCGACCGGCCGGTCGCGAAGGTGCCGCTCTGCAAAGCGCCGGCCCGGCTCCACATGGCAGAGGTCGGCCGCGTCGGGGTGGTGGCGGACGGCGCCCCGCGTGATGTCGTTTCCGGGGTCGCGGCGGCCGGTACCGCCGCAGCATGTGCTGCCGCAGCGTGGGCGGTCGCGGCCGGTGCGGCCCGGGGCGGTGACGGCCGCGGCGCAGCCCGGACCGCCGTGCGACCACGGCGGGCGAGCAGGATCGCGATCACGACGATCACAAAGACGGTCGCGCCGGCCGTGACGAGACCGGACAGATCCTGTCGCGCCAGCTCCTGCCGCAGCCAGACGCCGTACCAGCCGGCGGCTTCGGGCCAATCGTCGGCGCCGCCGGGGCCGGCGAGGAGGCGGTTCGCCAGGGCCAGGACCGCATCGGGATTCTTCTGCGCCGCCGCCTTCTTCAACCAAATGATGGCGTCCTGGTCGCTCGCCGGAACGCCGCGCCCCTGCGCGTAGCTCTCGGCGAGCGCGAGCTGCGCCTCGACGAGACCACGGTCGGCCGCCCGCTTGAACCACAGGGCCGCCTGGACATCGTCGCGGGCAATGCCGTCGCCGGTCCGATAAGCCTTTGCGAGGGCGAGCTCCGCCGCGCCGTGGCCCTGATCGGCCGCCTTGCGCAACCATGCGGTCGCCTGCGACCGGTCGCGGGCGATGCCGTCGCCGGTGTCGTAGCGCAGCGCCAGCGCGTGCTGCGCCGCCGGCAAGCCCTGCTCGGCCGCGTTGCGCAAGAACACCATCGCCTGCAGCCGGTCCTGCGCCACGCCCTCACCCTTCTCGTAGAGGGTCACCAGGGCGAACGAGGCGCCGCGATGGTTCTGGTCGGCGGCCTTGCGGTACCACGTGACGGCCGCGGCCGGATCCGGCTTGACGCCGAGACCGCCCGCATAGGCGCGGCCGAGATTGTACTGGGCCGCGGCGTTCCCCTGATCGGCCGCCTTGCGGTACCAGCCGGCCGCCTTGACGAGGTCCTTGGGAACGCCCTGCCCGTTCTCGTAGGCTTGGCCGAGGCCGTTCTGGGCGACCGTATGGTTCTGATCGGCGGCGCGGCGAAACCATGCGGCGGCGATCTCGGGATCGCGCGGCACGCCGCGTCCGTCCGCATAGGCGGCCGCGAGGCCCGCCTGCCCGCTCGCATAGCCCTGCTCGGCCGCCTTGCGAAACCAGCCGACCGCCTGCGCCGGATCGCGCGCCACGCCGGTGCCCCGCTCGAGCCGCTGGGCCAGATTGACCTGCGCCACCGCGAGCCCCTGCTCGGCGGCGCGGCGATACCAGCGGACGGCACGATCCTGATCCTGAGCGACCCCGATGCCGCCGGCGAAGCACAGGCCGAGATTGTTCTGCGCCGTGGCGTAGCCCTGCTCGGCGGCGCGCGTGTACCAGGCGAAGGCTTGCGCGGGATCGCGCGCGACGCCCTCGCCGCGCTCGAGCTTCTGGGCGAGATTGTTTTGCGCAGCGGCGTACCCGAGCTCCGCCGCGCGGCGATACCAGGACACGGCGAGCGCCCGATCCTGGCCGACGCCGCGCCCCTGCTCGAGCTTCTGGGCGAGGCTGTTCTGAGCGGCCGGGTAGCCCTGCTCGGCCGCCTTGCGGAACCAGACGACCGCCTCGGCGTCGCTGCGCGCGATGCCCTGGCCGCGCTCGTAGCGCAGCGCCAGCGCATGCTGGGCCGGCGCGAAATCCTGCTCGGCCGCCTTGCGCAGCCAGGCGATCGCCTCGTTCTCGTTCGGCGCCAGGCCCTGCCCGGCCGCGAATTTCTGCGCAAGCGCGAACTGCGCGGCCGCGTCGCCGCCGTCGGCGGCGCGCGACAGCGCCCGCACGGCGCCGACCTGATCGTCGGCCGCATCGAGGGCGAGCCCCAACCGATAGTGCAGCCGCGCCGTCTGCGGCGCCGCCGTGAGCGCGGCTTCGCAGATGGGGACGGCCCTGGTGTCGGTGGCGGCGATCAGGTCGCAGTCGGTCGCAGGAGACTCGTCGGCCCGCGCGCCTGTGATCACCAGCACGGCGAGCGCGGTCGACGTCATCGTCACGAGGAGCCGGCGAGACGGAATGGCCTCGATCGACATGCGGGTGAGCCCCGGCGAGTGCGACGACGACACGATAGGACGCGCCACGACGACTCCGTATTGACCGTCGTCAAAGGATCCCCTCGTGCCGCGAAGAACGGCGCGCCGATGCAGGCCCGACGACGATCCGCGACCGATCAGGCTCCGTCGCTCCGGCACGGTCCCGGACGTGTCGGGGCGCGCGCCACGCGGGCGCGGCGCCGCGGCAGCAGGCCGCCGGCGAGGCGCCGGGGCGACAGCGCCGAGGACACCACCTCGCCGCGTTGGCGGCGACGGCCACCGGTCCCCACGATCGTCGGCGGATCGGGGAAACGCCGCTTCAGCCGGCGCATGATCTCGCCGACCAGCAGGTCGAGAATCGATCGGGCGATCCGCGATCGTTCGGCGGCGGCACGCCGCCCTCCGGCCCCGCGCCGCGGCGCCGCCGCGCCCTCGTCCATCGCACGGCCTGAATCCGGCCGGTCGTCGCGACGGCCGTCACCGGCGTCTGCATCCCGGTCGTCGGACCCCGACATCACAAGCCTCCTCGGCGAGCCTCCTGAACAAAATTCCCGGGGCATGTCGTCTGACGCATCTCTCCCGACGGCAGGCGAAATTGCCGCCGCCGGCGCCAAGCGCCGCATCTCATCGCATGGCATCGAACGGATTCAGGCGACGGTCGGGTCGTCTGTGCAATGATCCCGTCGGCCATCGAATTTGATCATACTAACGTTCACGAGATTGCGATGGATACCCATGCCATTGCGACGTGGCGTCGCTGTGCAACGCAACAGCCGCATCGTCGCATCACCCGGGGGGTTCGGTCAGCTAACCCGGACTTCCGACGTCGCGGTCCGTCGTGGGGAGCCTGTAATTGATCACGACGCTCGCCACCGCGAGAATCAGGATCGCGCCGCTCTCGTAGAGCAGATTGATCGGCGGCTGGTCCTTGCCCTGCAGGATGACGAGGCGCGCCAGCGCCGTGATGGCGATGAACAGCGGCAGCGTGATGGGGATCTTCTTGCTGTCGTAATAGACGCCGACCATCGCCAGCACCTCGACATAGATGAACATCAGCAGCAGATCCTGCAGCGCGACCTTGAGGCCGAGCACGATGCCGTAGACCTCCTGGCCCATCGCGACCACGGTGAACACCGCGATGCCGAGCAGGAAGATGTTCTCGACCTGATGAATGATGCGGCTGGTGAGCGGATCCTGAAAATCGGTCTTGCCCATAACGGTCTGCCTTTCGGCGGCACTTTCAAAAAAATGGATGGCCACGGCGAGTCGGGCCGGCGACACCGAATGGTGGGGCCACGGAGCCCGGCGGACAAGCGCGCCCGCGGTCGCAGGGGCCGTGACGAAGGACCGGGAGGGCCTGTCTGGACGGCGGTGGCAATGCCGCGGCCGCAGCGTCGCGGGCCGCGGCGGGTGGAATCGATGCCGCCTCGCGGCGGCCGGCGACATCCGGCCGCACCCGCAGGGCGGTCGGGCCGAGGCGTCGTGCCCCTAACGCGCAGCCATGCGAAGCGCGTGGGCGCGCCGACGCGTCGGCCGCACCCGCATCACCACGCCGAAATAGTCGCCGTGGCGTCGACGCGGATGGGTCTGCCGGGTGCCGCAGGCGGCGCAGACGAACAACGCGGCTGCCGGGCCGCGCGGGTCGACCGCGCAGGGCGTCGGCACGTGGATCAGCACGTCGTCGCAGACGCCGCAGGTTGCCGTCGGCATCGTCTCGTCGGGGGTCGACATCGAGGATGTCCTTTCGTGCTCACCGCCAGCCGGCAGCAATCGAGTCGATAGTGGATCATCCGCGACGTTCGGCCGAAATCGGGAAGAGCCCGGTTCGTAGGATTGCGAATTAGGGTTCTTGCTTCGTCCGTTGTGACCAGCTTACCTTTATGGCACTTGTGAGCAAACTGGCCACTTTGCAGACACTGTTCTGCCCGTATCGACGGCACGCTGCTCAGAAACGCAGCGTCGCAAAGGCCCGGAAGCTGCGGCCCGGCAGCAGCACCTCGTCCTTGCGGAACGAGACGCTGTTGCGGATGTCGTCGTTGAGCAGGTTGTCGCCGACACCGCCGACCGTGAAGGACGTGAAGGGCGAGCCCGGATCGCGAATCGCGCCGGTGTAGCTCAGCTCCGCCTTGAGCAGATTGTAGCCAGGCGTCGGCGTCTCGTTCTCGCCCGGATCGTTCTGCGCGAAGGCATGGATGAAGTTGACCCGCGCCAGCCAGTTGGCGTCACGCCACGACAGGCCGCCGCCGGCCCGCATCGGCGGAATACGCGGCACATTGGCGCCGTCCGTGAAGGTGGCGCGCAGATAATCGTACTGGCCCTCGACCGTGACGACGCCGCCGTAGAGCCGCGCGACGTCGAGCTGCGAGTAGAGCTCGACACCCCGGAACGTCGCGTCGAGCTGACTATAGGTGACCTGCAGGAATTCGCCGCCGGGTCCGGCCCGGCAGGACTCGAAGTCCCCGTCGCAGGTGTTGCCGGTGAACTGGCGGAAGATGTAGCCGTTGAAGCGGCGGTAATAGGCGTTCGCCTCGAAGCGCCAGTCGCCGAGGGCACGCTTGAGGCCGAGCTCGACGGCATTCATCTTCTCCTTCTGCAGATTGACGTCGCCGATCTCGAACGTGCCGGTGGCGTCGTGCGAGCCGTGGGCATAGAGCTCGAGCGGCCCGGGAGCGCGCTCCTTGTGCTCGGCCGTCAGCGTCGCGGTCAGGTTCCATGGCAGGTCCTTCACCAGCGCGCCCGAGACGCTCATCGGCACGAAGCGGCGCGACGCATCGGTCGAGGTCGGATCGGTGCCGTCCGGCAGCAGGCCCGGAAACGTCACGGCGACGCCCGAGATCGCCACATGCTCGATGCGACCGGCCGCGACCAGCGACCAGGTCGGCGCGAAGCGGAGCTGCTCCATCACATAGGCGGCGGCGCGGTTGGTGGTGCTCGGCCCGATCAGGCTGCCGGCCTCGCCGGAGCTGTTGATGTCGCGGTGGCCGGTATCCGCCCCGAACACGCCGGTCAGTTCGCCGAGCCCGGTCGCGAGCGGCACGTGGCTCGCCTCGACCCGCGCCTCCTGCTGGCGGTTGACGAAGGTCGCGCGCACGCCGTCGGTGCCGTCATCGCCGAGGCCGATCTCGTTGTGCTGGTAGTTGGTCGCGCCCATCCAGTAGCGGAACGCGTCGAACGGCCCGTCGTTGGGACGCCATTCGCCGCGGCTCGTCACCTTGGTCTGCTCGAGCGACAGGCGGGTGTTGTTGATGGCGCTCTCGGTGCCGGGGACGTGATAGAGGCTCTCATAGTGCTGCACGGCCATGCCGGCGAAGCCGTTGTCGAAGAAGCGCGTCACGCCGGCCGCCTCGCCACCCGCCCGGAGCTTCGAGTTGAGCTGGACGCCGCCGGGGATCTGATAGTCGAGCGCGCGCCGGCCGAACGCGTCCATGTGGACGACCGTGTTGCCGTTGACGGCATCGACCAGGACGGCGCCGTCGTAGCTCTTGTCGACCGTCGCGGTGGCGCCACGGATCTCGCCGTGAATCCCCTGCGCCGGCAGCACGTCCGGGATGCGGTCGTTGCTGGCCGAGGCGATGCCGCCGATCGCCTGCGAGGAGTAGCGCAGCGTCCCCGGGCCGCGGATGATCTCGATCTTCTTGGCGGCGAGCGGATCGATCGGCACCGCATGGTCGTCGCCGAGATCGGAGACGTCGTGGGAGCCGATGCCGTTCTCCTGGACGCGCACGCGCACCGACTCGAGACCGCGGATCACCGGCCGGCTGGCGCCCGGCGCGAAGGTGGTCGAGGTGACGCCCGGCCGGGTGAACAGCGTGTCGCCGACCTGGGCGGTCGGATCGCGGGTGATCTGGTTGTCCGTCACCGTGGTGGCGGCGCCGGTCGAGGTCGCCTGGATGCCGGCCGGCGTTCCCTGCAGGGCCGTGGTGACGGGCTCGTTCCAGCGCGGCCCGGCGGGCGCCGCGACCGCGACCGGGGGGGTCGCGGCCGCGGTCGCCGACGGCGCGGCCCGCGGGCGGGTGCGCGCGCGCGCCGTGGGGGGCACCTTGGGCTTCGGCTTGGGCTTCGCCACTGTCACAGGCGGCAGATCAGCGGCCGGTTGCGCAATGGCTGGCGCGCCGAAAACCAGGACACTGGCGGCGCCGAGGAGCCAAAGCCGACGAAACTTCATTTTCCGGGTTCCCTGCTGCAAATTTGTTATGTTATTACATTTCGTATGGAGATCACTGTCAATCCACCCCTGCCCGCCTCCGACCGATCCCGACGACGTTGTGGCCGGCACGACACAAATGGCCGCCCTCGCACCGGCAATCGGGCCCTGCTGGCTGACGGAGATGTCGCGCGCCCGGCTTGTCACACCGCACGGTCGCCCAGCTCATGACGCTGACGGCGCAGCGCGACGAGCCGACCGGAACCGCGCGACCAGGCGACGCCACGCGATGGCGCGCCTGCGTTCTGTTGGCGGCGACCCTGCATGTCGCAGGCGCAGCGGCGCTGGTCGCGAGTGCGGCCGTTCCGGAGCCGGAGCAGGACGGCGGCGTGCCGGTCGTGATGGTCGAGATCGCGCTGGTCGCGGCAGCACCCGAGCCGGCGCCGGCCGAACTCGCGCCGGGCCCGAGCGCCGTCTCGGCGACCGAGCCCGACCGGACGGAGGCGCCACCGGAGACACCCCCAGCCGAGGCGCCAGTTCCCGAGCCTGTCGCCGCACCGGTGCCGCCCCCCGACCCTACGCCGCCGATCATCGAGCCAGATGCGCTGCCGGCGCCCACGCCCCCACCGCCGAAACCGGCCGCGATGGCAGCCGCCGAGGAACCGCCGGTCGCGACCGCGCCGCCGAGCGCCGCGGCCTCGGCGCCGAAGCCTGCGGTCGCCGCCGCCGGCACACGCACGCAAGCTGCGCCGGCCACCATCGCGCACTGGCAGACCCGGCTGCTCGCCCTGCTGCATCGCCACAAGCGCTATCCGGCGGCGGCCGGCGGCCGCACCGGAGTGACCCGTGTCGCCTTCACCATCGATCGCGAGGGCCGGCTGCAGCGCCGCGCGATCGCGACGAGCTCGGGCTCGGACGCGCTCGACGCCGAGGCACTCGCCTTGATCGACCGCGCCGGCCCCTTCCCGCCGCCGCCGGCCGAATTGCCCGACGCGGCCCTCTCCTTCGTCGTGCCGATCCGCTTCACGGCGAGCGGCGGCTGACCAGACGGACGACGCGCGCCCCGCCCGCCCGGATGCCGCGTCTTTATGAGATTCCTACACGCGCGGTCGTGGGGCCGTCTCGAAAACCTATGCCCCCGGTGGCACCTGTGGCATGGCCGGACACCCGATCGCTCCGGCCCGAACGATACGGAGACCCCCATGATCGACATCGTGCTGCTGGCCCTCGGGCTCGCCTTCTTCGCCGCGTCGGTCGGCTACGCCGTCGTCTGCGAGCGGCTGTGAGGACATCATGATCATCGACTACGTGCTCGGCGCCATCGTGACGGCCGCCCTGTTGGCCTATCTGGGCTACGCCCTGGTCCGGCCCGAGCGATTCTGAGGACACCACCATGACCATCTCGGGCTGGGCCCAGATCCTGATCTTTTGTGCCATCGTCGTCGCGCTGGTGCCGCCGCTCGGCTGGTACATGACGCGCGTCTTTTCCGGCGAGCGCACGCCACTGACGCCGGTGCTGCGGCCGGTCGAGATCGCCTTCTACCGGCTCGCCGGAGTCGACGAGACCCGCGAGCAGGATTGGCTGACCTATACGATCGGCATGCTGCTGTTCCACGTCGCCGGCTTCCTGCTGCTCTACGGGCTGCTGCGCCTGCAGAACCTGCTGCCGTTCAATCCGCAGGAGATGGCGGCGATGCCGCCGGACCTCTCCTTCAACACCGCCGCGAGCTTCCTCACCAACACCAACTGGCAGAACTACGGCGGCGAGAGCACCGTCTCGTACCTGATCCAGATGGCCGGCCTCACGGTTCACAACTTCGTCTCGGCGGCGGCTGGCATCGCCATCGCGATCGCGCTGATCCGCGGCTTCGCCCGCGCGTCGGCCCGCACGGTCGGCAATTTCTGGGTCGATCTGGTGCGCTGCACCCTCTACGTGCTGCTGCCGATCTGCGTGATCATCACGCTGTTCCTGGTCTGGCAGGGCATGCCGCAGACGCTCGGCCCATATGTCGAGGCGACCACGCTGGAGGGCGCCAAGCAGACCATCGCGGTCGGCCCGGTGGCGTCCCAGGTGGCCATCAAGATGCTCGGCACCAATGGCGGCGGCTTCTTCAACGCCAACGCGGCGCACCCGTTCGAGAACCCGACGGCGCTGTCGAACCTCGTCCAGATGGTGGCGATCTTCGCGCTGGGCGCCGCGCTGACCAATGTGTTCGGCCGCATGGTCGGCGATCAGCGCCAGGGCTGGGCGATCCTCGCCGCGATGGGCGTGCTGTTCCTGGTCGGCGTCGGCGTGACCTACTGGGCGGAGGCGGCCGGCACCCATACGCTGAACGCGCTCGGCCTGACCGGCGGCAACATGGAAGGCAAGGAGACCCGCTTCGGCATCGCCCTGTCGGCGCTGTTCGCCGTGATCACCACGGCGGCCTCCTGCGGCGCCGTCAATGCCATGCACGACTCCTTCACGGCGCTGGGCGGCATGATCCCGATGGTCAACATGCAGCTCGGCGAGATCATCGTCGGCGGCGTCGGCGCCGGCCTCTACGGCATGCTGATGTTCGTCGTCATCGCGGTCTTCGTGGCCGGCCTGATGGTCGGGCGCACGCCCGAATATGTCGGCAAGAAGATCGAGGCGCGCGAGGTCAAGATGGCGATGCTGGCCATCCTCTGCCTGCCGCTGATGATGCTCGGATGGACCGCCGTGGCCGTCGTCTACCCGCCGGCCGTCGCCTCGATGGGCAATGCCGGCCCGCACGGCTTCTCCGAGGTGCTGTACGCCTACTCGTCGCAGACGGCGAACAACGGCTCGGCTTTCGCGGGCCTCACCGGCAATACGCCGTTCTACAACCTGACCGGTGGCATTGCCATGCTGGTCGGGCGCTTCTTCGTGATCATCCCGGCGTTGGCGATCGCCGGCTCGCTCGCGGCCAAGAAGATTGTTCCGGCCTCGGCCGGCACGTTCCCGACCGACGGCGGCCTGTTCGTCGGCCTCCTGGTCGGCGTGATCGTGATCGTCGGCGGCCTCACCTTCTTCCCGGCACTCGCGCTCGGCCCGGTGGTCGAGCAGGCCGCGATGTCGGCCGGCGACCTGTTCTGATCGGACCCCCGGAGCAATCCATGAAAACCTCCCCCATCCGCAAGCGTGCGCCGGCGTCGACGCTGCTCGACTGGAAGATCGTCGCTCCTGCGCTGGTCGCGGCGGTGCGCAAGCTCGACCCGCGCATTTTGTACACGAACCCGGTGATGTTCGTGGTCGAGATCGTCGCCGTGCTCGCGACACTCCTCGCCGTTCGCGATGCCGCGACCGGTGCGCCGGGTCTCGGCTTCACGGTCCAGATCGTCGCCTGGCTGTGGATCACGGTGCTGTTCGCCACCTTCGCCGAGGCGGTGGCGGAGCGCCGCGGCAAGGCGCAGGCCGACTCGCTGCGCGAGACCCGCACCCAGACCAAGGCGAAGAAGCTCTTGTTGCCGGACAATCGGGAGCTGCACGAGCTGGTTTGGGCCGACGATCTCGCGCTCGGCGACCGCGTGCTGGTCGAGGCCGGCGACCTCGTGCCCGGCGACGGCGAGGTGATCGAGGGCATGGCCTCGGTCAACGAGGCGGCCATCACGGGCGAGTCCGCGCCGGTGATCCGCGAGTCCGGCGGCGACCGCTCCGCCGTCACGGGCGGCACCACCGTGATTTCCGACCGGATCGTGGTGAGGATCACGGCCGCCAAGGGCTCGTCCTTCCTCGACCGCATGATCGCCCTGATCGAGGGCGCGGCGCGGCAGAAGACCCCCAACGAGATCGCGCTGAACATCCTGCTCGCCGGCATGACCATCATCTTCGTCTTCGCGGTGGCGAGCATCCCGAGCTATGTCGCCTATGCGGGCGGCGCGGTGCCCATCGTCGTGCTGGTGGCACTGTTCGTCACCCTGATCCCGACCACCATCGGCGCGCTCCTGTCGGCCATCGGCATCGCCGGCATGGACCGGCTGGTGCGCTTCAACGTGCTCGCCATGTCGGGCCGCGCCGTCGAGGCGGCCGGCGACGTCGACACGCTGCTGCTCGACAAGACCGGCACCATCACGCTCGGCAACCGGCAGGCGACCGCCTTCCGGCCGATCCGCGGCGTCTCCGAGCAGGAGCTCGCCGACGCGGCGCAGCTCGCCTCGCTGGCCGACGAGACGCCGGAGGGCCGCTCCATCGTGGTGCTGGCCAAGGAGAAGCACGGCATCCGCGGCCGCGACCTCGCCGAGCTGCACGGCCGCTCGATCCCGTTCACGGCGAACAGCCGGATGAGCGGCATGGAGGTCGGCGGCTCCTGGGTTCGCAAGGGCGCCGTCGAGTCGGTGCTGGCCTATCTCAGCGCACCGCCGGCTGCCGCCGCGGCGGCAGCCGGCGCCGTCGCCCCGGCGCTACGGCCCACCGTCAGCCCGGAGGCCGTGCGCGAGGTGACGGCGATCGCCGAGGAGATCGCCAAGGCCGGCGGCACGCCGCTCGCCGTCGCCAAGGACGGCCGGCTGCTTGGCGTCATCCAGCTCAAGGACATCGTCAAGGGCGGCATCCGCGAGCGCTTCGCCGAGCTGCGCCGCATGGGCATCCGCACCGTTATGATCACGGGCGACAACGCCATGACGGCGGCTGCCATCGCGGCCGAGGCCGGGGTCGACGACTTCTTGGCCCAGGCGACCCCGGAGGACAAGCTGCGGCTGATCCGCGAGGAGCAGGCCAAGGGCAAGCTGGTCGCGATGTGCGGCGACGGCACCAACGACGCCCCGGCGCTCGCCCAGGCCGATGTCGGCGTCGCCATGAACACCGGCACCCAGGCGGCCCGCGAGGCCGGCAACATGGTCGACCTCGACTCCAACCCGACCAAGCTGATCGAGGTGGTGGAGATCGGCAAGCAGCTCCTGATGACGCGCGGCGCGCTGACGACGTTCTCGATCGCCAACGACGTGGCCAAGTATTTCGCCATCCTGCCGGCGATCTTCCTGGCCGTGTATCCGCAGCTCGGCGTGCTCAACGTGATGGGCCTGTCGAGCCCACAGAGCGCCATCCTGTCGGCCATCGTGTTCAACGCACTGATCATCGTCGCGCTGATCCCGCTGGCGCTCAAGGGCGTGCGCTACCGCCCGATCGGCGCCGGGCCGCTGTTGCGCCGGAACCTGTTGATCTACGGCGTCGGCGGCGTCGTCACGCCCTTCATCGGCATCAAGGCGATCGACATGGTCGTCGCCGCCCTGCACCTGGTCTGAGGAGACTATCGAATGCCCAGCACTCCGTCATTCCGGGACGACGCGAAGCGTCGGACCCGGAATCCAGCGGCAGACTCGGAGTTCGGGTCTGGATTCCGGGTTCGCACCTTCGGTGCGCCCCGGAATGACCAAAACAACAGAATCCATTCCGAGGACGACTGACCATGCTGAGAGAACTTCGCCCCGCTCTGGTGATGACCGTGACGCTCACGGTCCTCACCGGCCTCGCCTATCCGCTGGCCATGACGGGCCTCGCCGGCGTGCTGTTCCCCAGCCAGGCGGCCGGCAGCCTCGTCGTCGTCGACGGCAACGTGGTCGGCTCCAGCCTGATCGGCCAGAGCTTCACGGGCGAGCGCTACTTTCACGGGCGGCTCTCGGCCACCACGGCGGCCGACCCGGCCGACGCGACCAAGACGGTGCCGGCGCCGTACAATGCGTCGAACTCGATGGGCTCGAATCTCGGCCCGACCAGCAAGGCGCTGGCCGACCGCCTCGGCGACGACTTCGCGGCCCTGCGCAAGGAGAATCCCGCAGCGCGCGTGCCGGTCGACCTGGTGACGACCTCGGGCAGCGGCCTCGACCCCGAGATCAGCCCCGACGCCGCCCTGTTCCAGGTGCCCCGGATCGCCCAGGCCCGCGGCCTGCCGGAGGACCAGGTCCGCCGGCTGGTCGAGGCGCAGGTCGAGCCGCCCCAGCTCGGCCTGATCGGCGAGCCGCGCGTGAACGTGCTCGCCCTCAACCTGGCGCTGGACCGGGCCGGCGCCCGCGCCGCCGCGCGGTGACCGGCCCGATCCGGGCTGGTATGATGAGGGCATGAGCGACCTGAGCCGCGACCCGCCGCGTCCGTCGCCGGAGGCCCTGCTCGAGGCCGCCCGGCAGGAGGAGGCGCGCGCCGGCCGGCTGAAGATCTTCGTCGGCGCCGCGCCCGGCGTCGGCAAGACCTACGCCATGCTGGAGGCGGCCCGCGCCAAGCTGCGCGACGGCGTCGACGTGGTGGTCGGCGTCGTCGAGACCCACGGCCGCGCCGAGACCGAGGCGCTCCTCGCCGGCCTGCCCGTGGTACCGCGCCGGGTCGTCTCCTACCGCGGCCACGACCTCGCCGAGATGGATCTCGACGCCGTGCTGACGCGCCGGCCGGCGCTGGTGCTGGTCGACGAGCTCGCCCACACCAATGCGCCCGGCAGCCGCCATCCCAAGCGCCATCTCGACGTCGCCGAGCTGATCGACAACGGCATCGACGTCTACACCACGGTCAACATCCAGCACATCGAGAGCCTGGTCGACGTCGTCGCCCAGATCACCGGCATAAGAGTCCGCGAGACCGTGCCGGACGCCGTGTTCGACCGCGCCGACGCGATCGAGCTGGTCGATCTCACGCCGGACGACCTGATCCAGCGCCTGAAGGAGGGCAAGGTCTATGTCCCCCGCCAGGCGGAGCGCGCGTTGGAGAATTTTTTCGCGCCCGCCAAGCTGACGGCGCTGCGCGAGCTGGCGCTGCGCCGCACCGCCGAGCGGGTCGACGAGCAGCTTCTCACCCAGATGCAGGCGCGCGCCATCTCGGGTCCCTGGGCGGCAGGCGAACGTGTGCTGGTCTGCGTCGGCACGGATCCGCGCGGCGCCGCCCTGGTGCGCTATGCGAGGCGCCTGTCCGACCGGCTGCACGCACCGTTCACGGCGCTGCATGTCGAGAGCCGCCGCGTCCGCCGGCTCGACGACGAGAAACGCGACCGCATCGCCGACACGCTGCGGCTCGCCGGCACGCTCGGCGCCGAGACGATCACGATTCCGCCCGGCGACAAGCGTGCGGCCGACGACATCGTGCGCTTCGCTCAGGCGAACAACATCACCCAGATCGTCGTCGGCAAGTCGACGCGGTCGCGTTGGGCCGAGATGCTGCACGGCTCGGTCGTGCACGACCTGATCCGCCGCGCCGGTACCATCAGCGTCCATGTCATCGCCGGCGACGACCTCGTCGGCGAACCGGTGCCCAAGAAGACCGTGAAGGCCGCGGCCCGCAGCACCGACCTCGATCTCGCGGCCTGTGGCGTCGCGCTTGGCGCAGTCGCTCTGGCGCTCGCGGTCGGCATGCTGATCCATCCCTATTTAGGGATCGAGAACGTCGACCTCGTCTTTCTCACCGCCGTGGTCGGTGTCGCGGTCCGCTACGGACTGCTGCCGTCGCTGGTCGCCAGCGTCGCCGCGTCGCTGTGCTACAATTTCTTCTTCCTACCGCCGATCTACACCTTCACGATCGCCGACCCGACCAATGTCGCGGCGTTCTTCTTCTTCACCGTGCTGGCGATTCTGGTGTCCAACGTCGCGGCGCGCGTGCGCACCCAGGCGGTCGCCGCCATGGATCGCGCGCGAGAAACCGGCCAGCTCTACAGCTTCAGCCGCAAGCTCGCCGGCGTCGGCGCGCTCGACGACGTGCTGTGGGCGACCGCCTATCAGATCGCCCTGATGCTGAAGGTGCGGGTCGTCGTGCTGCTGCCCGAGGACGGCACGGTCACGGTCAGGGCCGGCTATCCGCCCGAGGACCGGCTCGACGACAAGGATCTCGCCGCGGCGAGCTGGGCGTGGGAGAACGACCGGCCGGCCGGGCGCGGCTCCGACACGCTGCCCGGCGCGACGCGGCTGTTCCTGCCGATGCGCACCGGGCGCGGCGCCGTCGGCATGATCGGCATCGACAGCGACAAGCCCGGACCGCTGCTGACCCCGGACGAGCGGCGGCTGCTCGACGCGCTGATCGACCAGGGGGCGCTGGCGATCGAGCGCGTCCATCTGGTCGAGGACATCGACCAGGCCAAACGCAGCCTGGAGACAGACCGGCTGCGGGCCGCCCTGCTCACCTCGATCTCGCACGATCTCAAGACGCCGCTCGCCGCCGTGCTGGGCGCCGCCAGCACGCTGCGCGACCTCTCCGGCGCGCTCGATGCGCGGCAGAAGACCGAGCTCATCGCCACCGTGATCGACGAGTCGGAGCGCCTCAACCGGTTCATCGTCAACCTGCTCGACATGACGCGGCTCGAATCCGGCGCAGTCGCCCCCAACACGGCGCTGCACGATCTCGGCGAGATCGTCGGTAGCGCGTTGCGCCGTGCCGCGAAGATCCTCGTCAGGCACAAGGTCGAGGTGATGCTGGCCCCCGACCTGCCGATGCTGGCGCTCGACGCCGTGCTGTTCGAGCAGGCGCTGTTCAACCTGCTCGACAATGCCGCCAAATACGCCCCCGAGGACACCACGGTGCACATCATCGCGGCGCGCCAGAACGACCAGGTGCGCATCGAAATCGTCGACGAGGGGCCCGGCATTCCGCCCGCCGATGTCGAGCATGTGTTCGACAAGTTCTTCCGTGCCCAGAAGGGCGACCACGTGCGGGCCGGTACCGGCCTCGGGCTGGCCATCGCGCGCGGCTTCGTCGAAGCCATGAACGGCACCATCACGGCCGGCAACCGTACCGACCGGTCGGGCGCCGTGCTCGCCATCACGCTGCCGGTGCCCCCCGCGTCGACCCGCCTGGACACCGCCGCATGACCACGCCCCTGACCGTGCTGGTGATCGACGACGAGCCGCCGATCCGCAAGCTTTTGCGCATGGGACTCGAGACCCAGGGCTACGACGTGATCGAGGCGAAGGACGGCAAGTCGGCGCTGGCGCGCCTCGCCGAAAAGCCAGGCCTGATCATCCTCGACCTCGGCCTGCCCGATATCGCCGGGCTCGACCTGCTGCGCAGCATCCGGGCCCAGGACCCGAACGTGCCCGTGGTGGTGCTGTCGAGCCGCGACGACGAGGCCGGCAAGGTCCAGGCGCTCGACCTCGGCGCCGACGACTACGTGACCAAGCCGTTCGGCATGGAGGAGCTGTTGGCGCGCATGCGCGCGGCGCTGCGCCACCAGCTCCAGGTCCAGGGCGCGCGGCCGGTGTTCCGGCTCGACGAGCTCTCGGTCGACCTCGTCCGCCGGATCGTCAGGGTCGGCGACCGCGACGTGAAGCTGTCGCCCAAGGAGTACGAGCTGCTGCGCCTGCTGGTGCAGCACGCCGGCAAGGTGCTGACCCACAAGTTCCTGCTCGGCCGGCTGTGGGACGACTACACGGACGCGCAGTATCTGCGCGTCTATGTCCGCCAGCTCCGGCAGAAGATCGAGGCCGATCCGGAGCGGCCGCGGTGGATCCTCACCGAGACCGGCATCGGCTACCGGCTGCGCGCCCCGGAGTGAGCCGGGCGCGACCCTCACACCGCCTCTGCATGCCTCGTGCTCATGGCAACCCCGTCGTGCTCCGCGAAGGCGGAGCACCCAGTACTCCGCAGCGTTTCAAATGAAACACTCTACGGCCGTGGTTACTGGATCGTCCGCCTCCGCGGACGATGACGATCGATAGGCTGTGCCCCGGGTCCTATCTCAGGAACAATCGGGACAAACCCGGCCATGACCAGTGGTGAAGCGAAAAAGCCGGGATCATACGGTTTCCGGGTGATCAGCTCGGATTTATGATGTCTGACCACCAATGGA